>CAYMDA010000030.1:0-48266 GCA_964389135.1 uncultured Verrucomicrobiota bacterium
GAAGAGTTGCTCGAATCCGAGGAACTTGATGATGCCGAGGTAAACGGACGGATGGAAACGGAGCCCGCCCTTGAAGGGACCCAGGGCGCTGTTGAACTCGACGCGGAAGCCTCGATGGATCTGCACCTGGCCCTTGTCGTCCTGCCACGGCACGCGGAAGATGATCTGGCGTTCCGGCTCGCAGATGCGCTCGATGATCTTGTGCTCGCCGAACTCGGGATACTTGACGAGGACGGGGCCGAGGGACTCGAGGACTTCGCGGGCGGCCTGGTGAAACTCCACCTCGCCGGGGTTGCGGTTCACCACGTGGCGGTAAAGGCCTTCAAGCTTTTCGTCGATGATTTTGCTCATTTCCAGCAGAACTGCGTGATCCCGGGCCCGGCTCGGTGTGGCTGCGACGGGAGAGGTCGGCCCACGTACTCGTCACGGACATTGCCCGGGGAACACCTGTCGGTTCGCGGAGTCTGCGCGGGCACGAAATGAAGTGCTTCGGGGGACGGCGGCGCGAAGACCGACAGGCGCGCATCATCCCCCGGCGCGGCCCTTGCCTGTCAAGTGCGCCGGGGCAGGGCGGTCGAGGCGGCGGCTCGCGCCGGCGCCGCGGCTCATCGGGGGCCGAAACCGACCGGGCGGCGCCGCGTCATGACGATGGGGCCGGACCCCGGGTGCCGGGTGCCGCTCGGGTGTGCGCTGTGGGCTCATGGGGTGGAGGGAAGGCCGGTCCAAGTTGCCGCCGGAACGCAGGGGTTCAAGTGGCGGCCCGGGCAGGGGGGGCGCGCCCGCCGTGCCCCGGCGGCGAGGGAGCCGGAACGACACCTTGAGTCCATCGGCGTCCGGGAGGATGCTGCCGACGACGGGAGCGCGATGAAGCTGCAGCACACCGCGGCGGACGGGAAACCTCAGGACACGTGAGGACCCGTCTTCGAAATCACTGGGATCACCTGCGGACCAGTTACTGGTTCGTTCCCGGGCTGATGCTGGCGGCGTCCGTCGTGCTCGCCATGATGACGCAATGGGCCGACGCCCGTTACGTGCGCGCCCCGGGGGAGGGCGGCTGGATCTGGAACGGGAGCGCCGAGGGCGCGCGGGCCGTTCTCTCGACGGTGGCGAGTTCGATGATCACCGTGGCGGGCGTCGTGTTCTCGATCACGCTGGTCGTGTTCACGATGGCTTCGGCGCAGTTCGGACCCCGCCTGCTGCGCACCTTCATGCGAGACCTTGGCAATCAGGTGGTGCTCGGGACCTTCGTGGGCACGTTCCTGTACTGCCTGCTAATCCTGCGCAGCGTGAGTGAGGTCCGGGACGGAGGCTCGGTTCCCCATGTGTCAGTGACCTGCGGGCTCGCGCTCGCCGTGGCGAGCCTCGTGGTCCTGATCTACTTCATCCATCACGTCTGCGACATGATCCAGGCCGAGAACGTGGTGGCGCACGTCGGCCGCGAACTGGAGGCGGCGATCAAGGAGACGTTCCCGAAGCGTGCAGGCGGCGCGGAGGAGGACGGACACGCGGAACGGCCTGACGAATCCCCGGGGACCGGGCGCGAACCGTGCCTCGAGGTGCGGGCGCGGCGCAGTGGGTACGTGCAGGGGATCGAGGTGGAAACGCTGATGGAACTGGCGGCGGAACACGATCTGCGCGTGCGGCTTCTGCAGCACCCGGGGAACTTCGTGGCCGAGTGCAATCCGCTGGCGCGGATCGTCCCGGTGGATCGATGTCCCGAGGCCATCGCCGAGCGGGTCGAGGCGGCGTTCATTCTCGGGCGGCAGCGGACGCCGACCCAGGACATCGACTACTCCGTGCACCAGCTCGTGGAGATCGGCGTCCGTGCGCTCTCGCCCGGGATCAACGACCCGTACACGGCGCTGGCGTGCATCGACTGGCTGGGGGCGGCGATGACCCTGATGACGGGGCGCGCCACCCCATCGCCGCACCATCGCGACGCAAGCGGAACGGTGCGGCTGACGCTGCACGTTCAGACGTTCGCCGGGATGATGGACCGGGCGTTCGACCAGCTCCGCCAGTATGGTTCGCGCAGCCCGGCCGTGATGATCCGGCTGCTGGAAACCTTCGCGAGGGTGGCGCATTCCGTGGAGTGCGAGGCGGACCTGGAGGCGCTGCGCCGGCATGGATCGCGTGTGATCGAGGACGCGCGGAAGGTGACGGTGAACGCGTCCGACCTCGAGGACATGACGGAGCGCCACCGGCATCTGCTCGAGGTGTGCGCGATCCGGGCGGGGAAGGACGGGCGCGGGGCGGAACTCGGTCGGACCTAGGCGCGGCGGCGGGGGATTTCGGACGTGCGCCTGCGTGGTTGCGGCGGGCGAGGGAGGCGTGCATTGTCGCCGTCCGAAAATCCCATGGGTGGCGAGGGAAACGAAACAAGCGGGGAACCGGTCGGCAGTCACCATGCCATCGCACCTTCGGAGCGTGTGATGTCGGTCGATGCGCTGCGGGGTTTCGACATGATGTGGATCGTGGGCGCGGACGCGCTCGGGCATGCGCTTGCCCGGCTGGACGCCGGGCCGGTGGTGAGCGCGGTGGCGACGCAGCTCGACCACGTCGAGTGGGAGGGATTCCGGTTCTACGATCTCATCTTCCCGCTGTTTGTCTTTCTGATCGGTGTCGCGATCACCTTCTCGGTGGACCGGCTCGTGCGGCGGGAGGGCAGGGCGGCGGCACTCCGCCGCATCGTGCGGCGGACGGTGCTGCTGTACGTGCTTGGTCTTCTCTACTACGGGGGCATCTCGCAGGGAATCGACCAGATCCGCTGGGTTGGGGTGCTGCAGCGGCTCGCGTTGTGTTACGGATTCACGGCCACCGCCTTCGTGTTCCTGAAGCCGCGGGGACTGGCCGTCCTCGCGGCCTCCCTGCTGGTGGGCTATTGGGTGATGCTGACCTTCATCCCGGTTCCGGGATTCGGCGCGGGCGATTACGCGGAGGGCCGCAACCTGACGAACTGGATCGACAGCCAGTATCTGCCCGGCTTCAAGTGGAACGGGGATCATGATCCGGAAGGCCTGCTGAGTCATCTGCCGGCGTTCGTCTCATGCCTGCTCGGAGTGTTCGCGGGACTGTGGCTGCAGGACGCGTCGCGGCCGGGAGCGTCGAAGGCTGGGCTTCTCGCGGCCGCCGGCGTCGCGTCGCTCGCGGCGGGGTACGCGTGGGGCCTGCAGTTTCCGGTCGTGAAGAAGCTGTGGACGTCGTCGTACGTACTGGTCGCCGGCGGATGGAGCGCGCTCCTGCTGGCCTTGTTCTATTACGTCATCGACGTGGCCGGTTTCCGGCGGTGGGCGGTGCCCTTCACATGGATCGGAGCCAACGCGCTGACGATCTACATTCTCAAGGAGATCATCGATTTCGACGATATCGCGAAGCGGCTGGCCGGGGGCGAGGTGGCGGCATGGCTGGACCGGGTGGTGACGCCCGGGTTCAGCGGCGTCGTCGTCGCGCTGCTCGGACTGCTGTTCGCCTTCGCGATCTGCCGGTTTCTCTATCGACGGCGAATTTTCCTCCGCGTTTGAGGAAGTTGCCCGGATCGCCTGCGTGCCTTGTCTCCGTTCCGGCACGATGAGGCGTTCACGGGGCGCACAGGCGGGGGCAGGACAGGAACGGAGAGGGTAAATGCGACGTACTATGCGAACTGCAGGACTTGCGGTCTGGATGGCTGGAATCTGCTGGGCAACCGGACTGGGTGCCCAGCCGGCACGCGCGGCCGACGCGCTGGATGAGTGGCGCGTGCTCTCACCGTATCCCACGCGGGATCATCTGTTTTCCGTGACGTTCCTCGACGGTCGCTACGTCGCGATGGGCGGACAGGGAACGTGGCTCGAGTCGGCGGATGGCCGAGACTGGACGGTGCTCGAGAATGCGGCGGAGGACACCCCGTTCCATGCCCACACCATGACGCACGGGGACGGCCTGTACGTCGCCGCGAGCACGGAGGGTCGAATCTTCACGTCCCGGGACCGGCGAAACTGGGAGGTGCATCACTCCGGAACGGACGCGTCCCTGTGGAGCGTGGCGTACGGGAATGGACGCTTCGTCGCGATCGGAGGCCGGGTGAGTGTGGTTTCCACCAATGGCACGGACTGGAAGGTGTCGGAACTTGCCCCCGGGCCGACCCTCTGGAACGTCATCTTCGCCAAGGGCAGATTCATCGCGGCCGGGAACGCGGGAGAAATCGTGACCTCCCCGGACGGCGAGATCTGGACGCGCCAGACGATCTCGTCGCGGCAGCAGATGGGCGGCATCACCGAGGGAAACGGACGGATCGTCGTGATCGGATCCAACGGCCACGCCCTGTACTCGGACGACGCGGTGGACTGGCGGCAGGTGGAGCTCCCGGGGACGGTGAACGGATTCTCCGTCGTGGCCTACGGCGGCGGCCGGTTCGTGGCCATGCCCCAGGGCTTCCGCGCGTGGACATCAACGGACGGCCGGACATGGGAAGTCCATGACATCGGCGTGCAGCTCCGGGTCCTTGGGATCACCTACGCGGACGGCCAGTTCGTCGTGGTCGGCGCCAGTGGACTCGTGGCGACCTCACCCGACGGGGTCACCTGGGAGCGGCATGACCACGGCATCGACGGAAACATCCAGCAGGTCGCCGCACGCAACGGGCACATCTTCGTCAATCGGGACGGCGTCCTCATGCGATCGCCGGACGGGCTCAGTTGGACGCAGGTCCCGGCTCACCTCGGGCTGAACGCGTCGAGCGTCGATTTCGCCGGAGACCGATTCGTCGTGTTCGGCCGGAGCCAGACGACTCCCGCGTCCGCCCGAATCCTGACTTCCCTCAATGGCACGGACTGGAACGAAACGAACGCGAGCTTCGCCGAACTGGCCGTTCGAACCATCCGTGTCGGACCGCTCTTCGTCGCGGCGGGGGACGGCGTGTTCACATCCGGCGACGGGCGGGACTGGAGCCGGCAGGCGTGGGACCGCGGCGGCGCCCGGGGCCTCGCCCACGGCAACGACCGCTTCGTCCTGACCGGCCCGTTCGGCGCCGTGTTCACCTCCTCGGACGGCGCGCAGTGGAACGAGCACTCGACCGGGACCAACTGGCTTCAGGACGTGGCCTTCCAGGGAGGACGTTTCGTGGCCGTCGGCGCGAAGCTCGCGGTGCAGGATGATCCGACGACGCGCGTGGCGGATCTGCTCTTCACTTCCGAGGACGGCGTGACCTGGACCGAACGGCAGGCACCCGGTCCGCTGGAAGGCATCGACGCCGGGAACGGCTGGTTCGTGGCGGTCGGAGCGGAGGGTGTCATCCTGACATCGCGGGACGGGGTGAACTGGCAGAGCCGTCCGTCCGGCACGCGCCAGCACCTCCGGAGCGTGCGCTTCGACGGGCGAGCCTTCGTGGCGGCTGGAGACGGCGGGACGCTCCTGATGTCCGGGGACCTGCGGGATGCGTTGCTGCTCAATCCGGCCTTCGACGGCTCCGTGTTCCGCTTCGAGATCAGCGGCGAGCCCGGATCGGTCCATCGGGTGGAGGCGGCGACGAATCCGGCGAACCCCGCGTGGGATGTTCTCGGGAATGTCACGAACGCGACCGGGACGGCGGTGTTCGAGGACCCCGGCGCGGACGAACGTGCGGCGCGCTTCTATCGAGTGGTGCGCACCGACGGCGAGTGATTCCATGCCCGGGCGGGAAGGCCTGGCACCCATCGCGGTCGCACACATCGCAGGGCCCGGTGGCGGCGCCGGGCGAGGTTCCTGGCGGGGAACCTGAGGCCGCCGGTGTCCGGATTGACGCGCGCGCCGGGGGCGGCCGACGATCCGGGGCGTGCACCCCGGAAGTTTCCACCGATCACTTCGTCCGCTGACGGCAGCGGCGGTGGCGATGCTTTTGACGGATGCGGTGGCATCGGAAACGGACCGCGGTCCTGCGGGCGCGCGCGCGGGCCCGGCTGACGTGGAATGGCGTGTGTACCGGGGGAGCAGCGACGCCATCCAGTATTCGCCGCTCGACCAGATCCACGCGGGCAATGTGACGGAGCTCGAGGTCGCGTGGGTGTATCACCATGGCGATCCGGAGGGCCCGTCCATGTACAGCAATCCGCTCATCGTGAACGGGCTTCTCTACTTCACCACACCCACCGTCAACGCGGTCGCGCTCGACGCGAGGACCGGGCGCGAAGTCTGGGTTTTCGAGGCGGCGCGCCATTCGCGCGACCGACGCGAGTTCCGCGGCCGCAATCGCGGCGTCGTGTACTGGGAGGACGAGAAGGGCGGAAACCGCCGGATCTTCAACTTCGTGCGCGACGAGGTGTTCGCGATCGACGCGAGGACCGGTCAGCTGATCGAGTCCTTCGGAAATGGAGGATCGATCGATCTGCGGGAAAACCTTCCGATTCCGCCGGACAAGGCCAGCATCGAGGTGACCACCCCGGGGATCGTGTACCGCGACGTGCTGATCGTCGGCTCCCGGGTGCCGGAAGGCAACATCTCGACACCCGGCGACATCCGGGCATACGACGCGTTGACGGGCGAGTTCCGCTGGATCTTCAACACGGTGCCGCTGCCGGGCCAGCGGGGCCATGAGACATGGTCGTGGGAGGAGGGGGAATCCTACGGCGGCGCAAACCCCTGGGGCGGGTTCTCCCTCGACGAAGAGCTTGGCTGGGTGTTCTGCGCCACCGGCTCGGCCGCCGGCGACTTCATCTATGGCGGCTCGAGAAAGGGGAAGAATCTCTATGCCAACTGCGTGCTGGCCCTGGACGCACTCACCGGCGAGCTGAAGTGGCATTACCAGACGGTCCATCATGACATCTGGGACTACGACAACCCGCCGGCGCCCATCCTCGGGACCGTCACGGTGAATGGCGAACGGCGCGATGTCGCCGTTCAACTGACGAAGATGGGACTCACGTTCGTGCTGGATCGGCGGACGGGCGAGCCCGTGTTCCCGGTGGAGGAACGTCCGGTGCCGCCGTCGACCGTCCCTGGCGAGGAGGCGTGGCCGACCCAGCCCTTCCCGGGGCGTCCGCCGCCGCTCGTCCGCCTCGCCATGCACGAGGCGGATCTCACCCGGATCAGTCCGGAGGCGCACGCCCACGTGCTGGCGCAGTTCCGGAGCCTGAGGACGGGCCCGCTGTACACGCCGGCGTCACTCGAGGGAACGGTCACGCTGCCCGGGCATCAGGGCGGGGCCGAGTGGGGCGGGGGCGCCTTCGATCCCGAGACGGGTGTTCTCTACGTGAATGTCAACGAGGCGCCCACCATTCATCGCCTCGAGCCGCTCGAGACCCTCGATCCGGCGACAGCAACGCCCGAGCAACGGGGCGCGGCGATCTACAATTCCGCGTGCATTTTCTGCCACGGCCCCAATCGCATCGGGAATCCGCCGCTCTACCCGACGCTGCGCGACCTCGCGCTTTCCGACGCCGAGATCCGGGACCTGCTCCGCACCGGGAAGGGTATCATGCCCGCCTTCAGCCAGCTCGATGAGGCGCAGGTGGCTGACCTGATCCGCTTCCTTCGGAGTGGCCCGGCGGATGCCCCAGCCGGGACCGGTGCCCGCGCGGGGGCTGCGGCATCCCGCGGCGGCAAGGCGCCGAAATACGCGCAGATCGCGCCGTTCTTCGTCGACCACGAAGGTTACCCCGCCATCGCGCCGCCGTGGGGCACGCTCAACGCCGTCGATCTGAACCGCGGCGAGATCCTTTGGAGGGTGCCCCTCGGCGAGTACCCCGAGCTGGCGCGCCGGGGAATCTTCGGGACCGGCGCGAAGAACTTCGGCGGACCGGTGCTCACCGCCGGCGGCCTGATCTTCATCGCGGCCACCCCCGACGAGAAGATCCGCGCCTTCGACAAGTACACGGGCAGGGTGCTGTGGGAACACAAGCTGCCCGCGGGCGGCTATGCGACCCCGAGCACGTACATGATCGACGGACGCCAGTATGTCGTGATCGCCGCCGGCGGGGGAGGAAAGCTGGGCACCCGCCACGGGGATGCCATCGTGGCCTTCGCGCTGCCCGACACCACGCCGGAGCGGTAGCGGAACGACCCGTGCCTCTTCCCGGACGTTCCGCCCCGCCGGGTGCGTTCGTCTGTCATCCGGACTCCCTGCGCGGCGCTCCGGCGTGATGGGAGTTCGGAGGCCTGCCACCCGGCTGTGGATGATTCCGCTCTATTTGGGGAGGCGGCGGACCTTTCCCGCCGTTACCCGGGCCTTCCTGTGGGTGACGGCCCCCGGGGCCTTGGCGGGCTTCCTTGTCGCGGTTGCCGTTTCAGGCATGGGCGCGTCCGGGAATGGTGACGGTACTTTCCGTGAAAGGAATGGCGACGTTTGCTGTAGGAAGGGAGGTGATGGGCTGGAACTTGCACAGTCTCTTTCGTCCGGGCCTTGCCCTCGCGACGGGCCTCATGCTGGGGGGCTGCGGCGGCGATCCGGCCGGGAACGGTGCCGCGTCGGGTCCGCCGGGGCTCGGGCCGGACGTGGTGGCCATGGTGGGAGGCGAGGCCATCACCGTCGCCGAGTTCGAGGAGGCGCTTGCCGAGCGGCTCCGGGGACAACCTCGGCCGGGGGAGGACCGCGCGCTGAGGGAGGAGGTGCTGGAGGATCTCGTGCGGCGTGCGGTCGTTCATGCGCGGGCGAAGGCATCCGGATTCGATCAGCGGCCGGATGTGCGCAGGGCGATCCGTGACCTTGTGGTACACAGGTTCCTCGAGGAGGAGCTTGTGCTGGACGACTCGCCGCCGACCGATGCCGAGGTGGCGGCTTACTACGCGGAGCATCGGGAGCGCTGGCGCTATCCGGAGGCGCGGCGCGGGGCGGTGATCCTGCTCAAGGTTCCGTCCAGGGCGACGGAGGAGAAGCAGGCGGAGTGGCGCGCGCGGGCGGAGGCCGTGCTCGAGGAGGCGCGCGCGGCCCGGACGGACGAGGATTTCGCGCAGGTCGTGATGCGGCATTCGCACGATCACGCCACGCGCTACCGGGCAGGGGACACGGGATGGCTGGAGCGGGATTCGGAGGTCCACCGGGAGATCGCGGCCGCGCTCTTCGAACTCGAGCCCGGGGAGTTCGGGCCGCTGCTGCGGACCTCGCGAGGGTACTGCATCGTGAAGCTCATCGAGGTTCGGGAGGCGGGCTACAGGCCGCTCAAGGAGGTGAGGGAGGCGTTGAGCTATGAGCTGTCACGCAGGAAGCGGCAGGAGGCGACGCTCGCGTTCCATGCGCGGATGCGTGAGGGGCTCGAGGTCGTGACCAACACCGAGGCATTGCACGCGGTGCCGGTCCCGGTTTCCGCGGATCGCCCGCCGGGAACACCGCGCGGGTCCAGCGCGTCCGCGCGAGTGCGGGCGCTGGACTAACCGCTTGCACCCGAAAAGGATCGAGTTAGCCTGCATGGCCGGAAGGGCGCCACCATTGGTTGGGCGGAAATACCGTTGGGCCGGCAGAGTGTCATCGCAGGCGGTGCGCGCGATTTTCGAACGACGCACTGGAGCGTTGTCGTGATCGCGGGAAGGCAGGATACGCCCGAATCGGCCGATGCCCTCGAGCACCTCTGTCGCGCCTATTGGTATCCGCTGTACGCCTTCGTGCGGCGCCGTGGCTACTCGGCGGAGGAGGCGCGGGACCTGACCCAGGAGTTCTTCGGGCACCTGATCCGCCGGCGCGTGATCTCGGACGCCGATCCGACGCGCGGCCGGTTCCGGACGTTCCTGATCGCGGCGCTGAAGAACTTCCTTGCGAACGAGTGGGATCGATCGCGGAGGCAGAAGCGGGGCGGCGGGGCGGTCCTGCTCTCGCTGGACGACGATTCGCTCGAGGAGAAGTACCGGCTGGAACTGACGCACGATCGCACGCCGGAGGCGGTCTACGAGCAGGGCTGGGCCGCGGCCGTGGTGGACCGGGTCAGCGCCCGGCTCCGGGAGGAACTCGGGAGCGGGCCGCGGGCCGAACGGTTCGAGGTGCTGAAGGCGTTCCTCTTTCGGGATCCGGAGTCGGGATCCTACGCCGACGTCGCGCGCCGGCTGAACCTGTCCGTGAGCGCGGTGACCTCGGCGATTCACCGGATGCGCGTGCGCTTTCGGGAACTGTTCCGGGCGGAGATTGCGCAGACCGTCTCGGATCCTTCGGAGATCGACGAGGAGATCCGGCACCTGGTCCGGGCGCTGGGCGAGAGGGGTTGAAGCCTGGCCGTCCGGGGTCCGGGTCAGGGGTCGGTCGGCGGCAGGGCGCGCCAGACGCGGAGCACGCCGTCCTCCCCGCAGGCGGCGAGGCGAAGGCCGTCCGGCGAGAAGGCGAGCTTCGTGTTGGGTGCGATCGTGCCCGGAAGGGTGAGAAGCTCCTCGCGGCTGTGCACGCTCCAGAGTTTCACGCGGCCGTCGTTTCCGGCGGTGGCGAGGGTGCGGCTGTCGGGGGAGAAGGCGGCGCAGGTGACATACCCGGCATGGGGCTGCCATTCGGCGGCGAGACGAAGGGGACGGGCGTGCCAGAGGCGGACGTGACCTGAGCGGGAACTGCTCGCGATCCAGCGTCCGTTCGGGGAGGCGATGATCGCGGTGATCCACTCCGCGTGGGCCGGTTCCATGGTGGTCACGCTGCCGGAGCGGAGATGGAGGACATGGATTCGATCGGCGGGCGGATCACTGGGGACCTCGCGGAGCTTCCTCATGGCGACGAGCAGGCTTTCGCCGTCGGCGCTGAAGGTCATGGCGGTTCCGAAGCCGGGCTTGAAGGGGAACTCACGCAGGCTCGAGCCGAGGGGAAGCTTCATGAGCCAGAGCTTCCCGCTGTTGCCGACGGCGGCGAGGCGCCCCCCGTCGGGGGAAAGCGCGAGGACGGT
Organism: uncultured Verrucomicrobiota bacterium; assembly: GCA_964389135.1. GTDB lineage: Bacteria > Verrucomicrobiota > Verrucomicrobiia > Limisphaerales > CAIMTB01 > CAIMTB01. The sequence continues at coordinate 10,797 of CAYMDA010000030.1, forward strand.
GCCCTGCGAGCCGATGGAGACCTGCGCGGAGGGATGGCCCGGCGCGTCCAGCGGCCATGCGCGGACGGTGCCGTCCGCGTCGGCGGTGAAGAGTTGCGCGCCGTCCGGCGCGAGGGCGGTCGTGAAGGACGGGGGGAGCGATCGGGAGAAGAGGAAGGTGTCGTGCTCCCAGACCCGGGCGATGCGGTCCTGTCCGATGGCGACGACGCGCGAGGCGTCGGCGGAGAAGGCGACCTGACTCGCGTTGTCCCACGAGAGCTCGGGATCGCGGCGGGCGTCACGGAGGGGTTCGGCATGGAGCGGCGTGGCGATCACGTTGGTGACCGCCAGTTCGTCCAGTTCGCGGGACTGGACCGGGGCGTCCACGAGCCACAGCTTCATCGTCTTGTCGTCGGAACCGGAGACGATGGTCTTGCCGTCGGGAAGGAAGACGGCGTTGTTGACCCACATCTCGTGACCTTTGAAGGTCCGGATGGGGCGGCGGGTGGCGACGTCCCAGAGGATCATGGTGCCGTCCACGCACGTGGAGACGAGCCACCGGCCGTCCGGGGAGAAGTCCACGGAGGTGACCCAGGTGCGATGGTCCGAGAGCGTGGCGACCTCGCGCGGATCGTCGAGTGTCCAGAGCTTCACGGCGCCGTCGGTGTCGGCGGATGCGAGGAGCTCGTGATCCGGGGAGAAGGCGAGATAGACGACAAGGCCGGTGTGACCCCTGAGGCGTTCGAGCTCGCGGCCGGTCTCGGGGTCGACGAGGCGGACGGTGTGGTCGCCGGCGCTCCAGGCAAGGAGCGCTCCGTCGCGGGAGTAGGCGACGGCGGGCCGCTCGTTGGGGGGGCCCTCGACGGCGAAGATCCGTGTCGCGGTCCGGGGATCCCAGACGGACAGATGACCGTCGGGACGGCTGACCGCGGCGATGCGGCGGCCGTCGGGCGAGTAGGCGATGCGCTCGATGGTGTTGGGGCCGACGGAGAAGGACTGGACGATTTCACCCGACGGGACATCCCAGATCCGGATGATTCCGTCGTAGCCCGCGGAGGCGACGTGCCGGTCGTCCGGGGAGAAGACGATGGATCGATGGCCCCGCCCGGGGTGGGGATGGGTCCGGAGCCTTTGCGTCGGGATTTCCCAGAGGCCGATGTGCGAGCGTCCGCCCGCGAAGGCGATCCAGCGGCCGTCGGAAGAGGCGGCGACGGACTGGATCTGGTTGCGGTCGTTCGTGAGCGTGAAGGAACTCTGATCGCGGCAGAGCCGCCACAGGTAGCGCCATTCGAAGCCACGCAGGTCCTCCTCGCCCGGCCCGGGATTCAGGGCCTCGAGCTGGCGGCGCGCCTTGAGGACGTGCCCGTCGCGCCATGCCTGGTGAACCAGGCTCAGCCGGGCGGCGTACAGTGCGTGACGGCTGGTCACGTAGGCGTGCCGGCGGGCGACCGACTGGATCGTCGCGACCGTGACCCCGGCGACGAGCAGGAGGAGACAGGCCGCGGTGAGTGCCCCGATCACGGGCTGGCGGCGAGCCCACTTGGCGAGCCGCTCGAAGGGCCCGGGAGGCCGGGCGAGGATCGGACGGTTCTCGAGCCATGCCTCGAGGTCGTCGGCGAGGGCCTCCGCGGAGCCGTAGCGGGCCGACGGCTCCTTCTCGAGGCACTTGAGGCAGATGGTCTCGAGGTCGCGATCGAGATCCCGGCGGATGGAGGAGGGGCGGCGCGGCGGGCGCTCGAGCACCTCGCGCAGGGTTTCCATGGAGCTGGCGCCGAGGTACGGCGGCCGACCCGTGAGCAGTTCGTAGAGAATGGCGCCGAGACCGTGGACGTCGGCGGCGGTGGTGAGGCGGTGTGTTTCGCCGCGGGCCTGTTCCGGCGCCATGTAGCTGGGCGTGCCCAGCACGGCCATGGTGCGTGTCAGGCGGCTGTCGGCGTCGGCGAGGCGCGCGAGTCCGAAGTCGGTGAGGTGCGGCTCGCCGTGGGCGTCGATGAGGATGTTCCCGGGCTTCAGGTCGCGATGCAGGATGCCGCGCTGGTGAGCGTAGTGTACGGCGCGGGCCACCTTGAGGACGAGCGTGGCGGCGCGGCGGGGTTCGATCGGGTCGGGACGGTTTGTCCAGTCGGCGAGGGTGCCGCCGTCGATCAGCCGCATGCTGAAGTAGGGATGCCCGTCCGCCTCACCGACCTCGAAGATGGGGACGATGTTCGGGTGATCCAGGCTGGCGGCCGCCTCGGCCTCGCGGCGGAAGCGCTGCAGGAAGTCGGCGGTGGAGGGGATCGTGGCCGCCAGGATCTTGAGGGCGACGATCCGGTTCAGGCGCCGCTGGCGCGCGCGGTACACGATGCCCATGCCGCCCCGCGCGATCTCGGAGAGGACCTCGTAGTCGCCGATGACGCGGGCGACGGCGGGATCGGGTGAGCACGGAGTCTCCGGAATGGCCTCATGGGGATAGGCGGGCGGCGCGCTGGCGAGCATGCGCGCGAAGACGCACCGCGGGCAGAGTTCGACGGGCGCACCGGGCTGGAGGGGGGCGCCGCAGTCGGGGCATGCGTGGGGGCGGGTCATGGGTGGGTGGAGCGGGTCTGGCCATCCGGCGCGCGGGAGGTGGTCGCCGGACTTTTCGAAAGGTTCCGCGAAAGGTTTTTCGATCGTCGCTGTAGGAACGCGGTGGAACCGTGCTTATGAAATCCGGTAGCGATTGGAAATGGTGGGTGGCGCTCGCCCTGGCGATGGGGGCGTTCACGGGCGGCGCCGAGGCGCAGACGGTGACCCGCACGATCACACTGCAGCCGGGATGGAACTCGGTCTGGCTCGATGTCGCGCCTGCCGAGAGGGACCCGGAGACGGTCTTCGCCGGGATTCCAATCGCCAGCGTGTGGACGCCCCAGGGCAGGCTGTCGGAGGTGGATTTCATTCAGGACCCGAACGAACCGGTCTGGAACCGTGACACCTGGCTGGTGCATGTGCCCAGGGATCGCGTGGAGTCACTCAACAACAACCTGTTCGCGATCCACGGCGGCCGGGCGTACCTGATCGAGCTGGAGGGCGCCGCTCCCGCGCAGTGGACGGTGAGCGGGACGCCGGTGGTTCGATGGGATCCATGGAAGCCGGACGCGTTCAGCCTCCGGGGCTTCCCGGTGGACGGGGACGATCCTCCGACGTTCATCGAGTACTTCAGGGCTTCGCCGGCGCACTACGACGCCGGCGCCGGATCACTCGAGAAGATGTACCGCATGCAGCCCTCCGGACAATGGCAGGTTGTGAGTCCGGACGACGAGATGGCGCCCAACGAGGCCTACTGGGTGTACTGCCGTGGAGGATCAGACTATGTCGCCCCGCTGGGCCTGGACATCGCCTCCCGCGACGGGCTTGAGTTCGGACGGTCGCTGGCGGAGAACACGATCCTCCTTTGGAATCGCGGCCCGGGCGCACGGATGGTCACCGTGGCCGACGAGGCCGCGGGGACGAGCCTGCTCTCCTGGAAGACAACTGATGCCAACGAGAATGTCCTCTGGGAGGTCCTCCCGGAGGAGCTTGACCTCGTCGTCACCAACGTCGCGACCCGGCTCACCCTCGCCATCCGCCGGAGGGAGTTCACGTCCCCCGAGTACGCCACGATCCTGACGATCCGCGACGGGGAGGGGACGCGGTTCGAGATTCCCGTCACGGCCGAGGCGGGATCGCCCCAGGAAGGCAATCCCTTCGCCGGCCTCTGGGTGGGGTACGCTTCGATCGACCAGGTTTCGGAGGTCACCTCCGAGAGCGCCGGGGATCCCACCCCCACGGGTTCCGATTTCAACCTGCGCCTGCTGATCCACGTCTCGACCAACGGCCAGGCGCGGTTCCTCAAGGACGTGATCCAGATGCGCGAGGGGCCGACCTACACGAACGACGCCAACGGGTTCCTCAGGGTGTCCAGTCCGGGACGGATCGTGCTCATCACCGACGCCACCAGGATCCGCCAGTTCCAGGGGGTGGGCCTGCGTGACGGGGTGCCGGTCGGCCGCAGGCTGAGCTCGGCCGGGTTCGACTTTCCGTCCACGCCCACCAACAACTTCCTCGAGCTGACCGGAAGCTTCGACTTCGGCGGACGCCTCGAGGGGGTGATCGATCTCGCGCCGGGGGCGCCGACGAATCCATTCCGGCACAAGTACCATCCGGACCATGACAATCTCGACCCGACCTTCCGCGTGTTCACCGCGGAGGCGTACCGGGTCCTCCGGGAGATCGCGCTCGAGTTCTCCCCGACCAACATGACGGGCATCGCGTCGGCTGATTACGGCCACGACGTCATCACGGGCACCTATGAGGAGACGGTGTCCGGCCTTCACAAGCATCCGATCAGGGCCCGCGGCGTGTTTCGGCTGGAGCGCGTGGATCGGACCGGGGTGTTGAATCCATAGGACGAAACCGAAGGAGGAAGTTTGTCACTGCAAGCCATGAACCTGAGTGACCTGGGAGGATTGGACCCCGTGCGGAGGGGAACTGGAAGAATTCGGGACCGCCTGGGCAGGTGGACCCGGGCTGCCGCGGCCGGGTGCATGATGCTCGGCCTGCTCTGCGGGCAGGGCGCCCACGCCGCGTTCACGCAGGTGTACGGGAGGGTGGTGGGCGCCCGGGGCGTGACCGTGGAGATCTCCAGGAGAAGCGCGCCCACACCGGAAGTAACGGCTCAGACGGACGCGAGCGGCTACTACTACATCTCCTTCAACGCCCAGCCCGGCGTCGATTACTCGGTTTACGTGCGGCAGCCGGCGGAGTTCTCGACCGCGCCCGTCCGCCACGAGTTCACGGGCTTGCCCGTCTCCGCGACCTACAATTTCGACTTCCGGGCATCGTTCACCCTGAACGGAAACGTGATGACGCAGGGCGGTTCGGCAACTGCCGTGCTCGATGTCTTCGGGTACCCGAACACCGTGTCGCTGGTCGGCGAGAACCTGGCGCCGATCCGGTCCAACTGGTCGATCGGCCCGAGCCTGAACTTCGAGTCCACGCAGTCGGGCTTCTACCCGGGCGGCCCCGCGGATCATTTCCGCATCCACGCGTCCAGGACGTTCACGGTGTCACAGACGGGAAGCTACACCTTCTACCTGATCAGCGACGACGGGGCGGAACTCTACCTGAATCCCTCGAATCAGTCACCGGTCCGCCGCATCGCCGCCGACGGTGTGCAGGCCGTGACGACGAACACGTTCACGACGACGCTGCAGGCCGGGACGACCTATCGCATCGAGGTGCGGTACTTCGAGTGGACCGGTGACGCGGAACTGCGGCTCCGATGGTCCGGTCCGGACTTCTCCAACACGGTCTTCAGCCCGGGCGGAGGCAATTTCGTCGCGGACGTCTTCGACATCAGCAACCGGCCGCCACGGCTGAGCCGGCAGGTGACGGGCTTCGATGGAACCCTCGTGGCCACGCGAAACGTCGGCACGCTGAACTTCAATTACACCGGTGCGCCGTTCTCCGGGGTGCCCAGTGACGGTTTCGGAGTGGAGGCGCACGGCATCTATGTGGGCGAGCACGACGGCCTCGTGTACTTTCATCTCACGAGCGACGACGGTTCGGACCTGCTGATCACGACCGAGAGCGGAGAGGTGGTCGGGGAGATCACCGACAATGACGGGGAGCACGGCGCCAGGGAGAGGACGAAGGTCGTCTCCGTGCGAAGGAACCAACGCTATCACCTCTGGGTTCGCTACTTCGACGCCAGGCAGGATGCGGTGCTGAAGCTCGAGAGGGTGCTCGCGAACTCGACGGGGGTGCCGATCGGAAGCAAGCAGGTGTATGCGCCGGACGGCGGGTTCGACCTGAAGTTCTTCGACCTGCGCAGGGTCGCGCGCAGGGAGTTCCAGGTCAACGGCAACTTCTCCCAGACCTACTTTCTCGACCAGCTCACGGACGGCAGACGGTTCGTGGATCTGGGCAGCTCGGAGCTGTCGGTGACGCATGATGTCATGACGTTCTCCCCGACCTCGTACAGGGGCCTTGTCCACAACGGAACGTACAACTTCACGGTGAGCGCCTCGCCTCCGGTGATCTCGGGCCTGTCCAACCGGACCACCCAGGAGGATCAGCCGGTCACGGTGCCGTTCACGGTCTCGGACCTGCAGACCCCCGCCTCCAGTCTCCAGGTGCGCGTCGTGTCCTCGAGCAGGCCGGATGTGGCGCGGCCGGAACACATGCAGATCACGGGTTCCGGAGGGAACCGCTCGCTGATCGTGAACCCGGTGCCGAACGCGGTGGGTTCCACGGAGATCGCGCTCGAGGTGCGGGACACCAGTGGCAGCCGGTCCACGAATTCATTCACCCTGACGGTCACCGGCATCAATGATCCGCCGGTCGCGGGTCCGAAGTACGCGGTGAAGTTCGACGGCGTCGATGACGCGGTCGTGGTTCCCGGCGTGCCCCTGTCGGGTGAATCCTTCACGATCGAGGCATGGGTCAGAAGGGACGGCTCGGGCTCGGACGACTACATCCTCGGCCAGGGCAGGAACTCGCTCCGTGAGGGTCTCCATGTCGGCTTCAGGGAGGACGGCCGGTTCACCCTGGCGTTCTGGAGCGACGACCTGAACACGCCCGTCAGCTACAGCGACTCGGAATGGCATCACTGGGCGGTGACTTTCGATGCCGACACCCTGAAGCGTCAGATCTATCTCGACGGCAACCTGGTGGCGGAGGACACCGCCGGAGGACCCTACACGAGCACGTCGACCGAACTGTACATCGGCGTGAGACCGCCGACCATGACCCGCGGGTTCTTCGACGGCGCCCTCGATGAGCTGCGCATCTGGAAACGCGTTCTGACCGCCGAGGAGATTCAAACGCGCCGCGACATCTGGCTGTTCGGCAACGAGACGGACCTGCTGGCCTACCTGCGGATGGATGAGGGATCCGGGATCCGGCTCACGGACTCCTCGGGGAACAGCCGGGACGGCGAGTTCCAGAGCCTGACCGGTCCCACATGGATCGAGCGGGAGCGCGAGCCCGAGAACTTCGCCGTGTGGGTGGTTCCCGAGGACTCTCCCGGCACGGAAGTCTATCTGCCTGGCTTCGACGTCGATTCACCGGGCATCACCTTCAGTGTCACGGAAGTTTCCGCGGGCACCGTGTCGCCGATGACAGGCACGGTGACGAATCGAAATCACAATCCCATCGTGTACACGCCGCCCGAGAACTTCACCGGCGACGTGACCCTGACGTACACGGTCTCGGACGGGGCCTTCTCGGACGAGTACACCCTGATCCTTCGCGTGCAGGACGCGAACGATCCGCCGGTCATCTCAACGATCCCCGATCTCGTGATGCTGGAGAACACGACCCTGGGACCCATCCCCTTCACGGTCACGGACGCGGATCATCCGATCAGTCTGGTCCAGGTCGATGTCATCACGTCGGATCCGACCCTCGTGCCGCGCAGCGGAATCGTGCTCGAGGGCAGCGGGACGAATCGGACCATCACGATCACCCCCCGGCCGGACGAGGCGGGCACGCTCGCGCTGACGGTCTGGGCCTCCGACGGTGCCGGCCCGCGGACGGAACACCGGTTCCAGGTCCGGATCGAGCCGGTTCCGGCGTACAGGGTCATTGACATCGGCTCGTCCATTCCCCTCCAGGTGAGCCGCGGCACGGCCATCAACGACGCGGGCGTGGCCGTGTTCAACGCGGTTGACCGGGTGGACGGCGCCGCATGGCGCTCCTACCTCTACAACGGAATCGAGTCGGGGGGCGGAGTCACCGCGATCGCGACGCTCGGCGGAGTCAGCAGCCGCGGCTTCGGGCTGAACAACCTGCACGAGGTCGCCGGCGTCGCGACCGACACGGGCGGGATGGAGCGCGCCTTCCGGATGCTGACCTCCATGGAGGTGATCTCGCTGGGCTCCCTGCTCGGGGGCGGCGCGAGCTTCGGAATGGCGATCAACGATCAGGGCTGGGTGGCCGGGTACGCACTGAACGCCGAAGGGCAGGAGCGTGCGTTCGTTTCATCCGGCGGCGGCTCGCTGACGAACATCGGCGTGCTGGATGGCTACCTCGCGGCCAGCCGCGCGTACGGCATCAATCTCTCCAACCACGTGGTCGGCGTGAGCTTCAACGAGGAGGGCGTGGGGCAGGCGTTCTTCTGGGATGGCGAGATGTCCCCCCTGGGCTTCCTGCCGGGCGGGCAGCACAGCGAGGCGCGGGCGATCAACCGTTTCGGAACGATCGTGGGCATCGCGACGGTTGGATCCGGCTCCAACACGGTCTTCCGCCCGGTCATCTGGGAGGGCGGCCTGGTGCGTGACCTCGGCGTGCTGCCGCGTGCGGCGCACGGCGAGGCGCTCGGGCTGAACAGCTTCGGCCAGGTGGTCGGCAGGTCCATCGTCGATGGCGAGCCGAGGGCGACGTTCTACACGGCGGGCCAGGTGTATGACCTGAACGACCTGATCCCCGAGGACCAGTCCGACTGGAGGCTGGTCGAGGCGGTGGGAATCAACAGCCGCGGCGAGATCATCGGCACCGCGTTCCACAACGGCGTGCCGCGGGCGTTCCTCGCCGTGCCCGCCAGCGTGATCGGCAAGCGCGTCGTGCGCCCCGCCCGGGCCGTGGCCGGCCGCGTCCCGCAGATCGAGTTGATTGACGCGCAGCCGGGCGACACGCCCGAAAACTCGTTCCACTTCAGCCAGGCGACCGGGAAGCTGTACGCGATCCGACCCGTCACGGCGCGGCTGAAGTGGCCCACCACGGACAACCCCCTGGACACGAACGGCGCACCGGTGACCGCGATCACCATGAACGTGTGGCCGCGTGACGCGCAGCGTCACATCGCCGACGCCCCCGTGGAGCTGGAGCCCGCGGTGCCCGGATTCCGGCATTCGTTCCAGGCGCTCCTCTACACGTCGGGCCCCGGCGCGAACGTGGATGGCGGCACGAAGGTCTTCACGGCCAGCTCACCGGGGTACTCGGTGCTCTACTACCTCGAGACGAACGGGGATGCGCCGAATCCCCAGTCGCAGCCCCCGTACTTCGAGGTGGCGCGGACCTACCGGTGGAGCGATCCCGCCGTGCTGACACCGGAGGTGGCCCATGTTCCGTGGGAGATCGGCACGCCGGTGACTTCGGAGTTCCACAGGGACCATCCCGGCCGCAACGGGTGGATGCTCTTCGAGCGATCCTACTACGACGGCGCCGGTCCCGAGCGGGCCTATGACCGCGCGACCCGCAGGGGCCCGATCCTGCCGGTCAATCGCGACACCCCGGCCGCCGATGACGATTTCGTGGTCGTCTGGTACCAGACGAACCGGATCAACGTCGCGTGGGCGGTGCAGCCGGTTCGATACAGTCCCGACTGGCCCGCGAACCCCGATCGCATCGTCATCGCGAGCACGATCGGATCGGGCACGCTGGATCCCGCCGTGTACGGCGCCACCCTCCGGGTGTACAACCAGCCGAATCGGAACCTGCCCGGGTTCAACCCGAACGAGGAGCACGCCATGCTGGCGCCGGCCTCGGACGGCTCGGGGCAGGCGCTGTTCGCGCTGCGCAACGACCTGAACCGCTTCAACCGGTTCTCGGAACCGTATGCGCTCCTGAAGTACATCGACCCGCAGAGCGGCGAATGGCGGATCAAGCCGTACCTCGTCGTCGCCACGACGCCGGAGTATCCCTTCCAGTACGATGGTGTCGCGGGTCGCGAGATCGCGCCGCCCTATCCGCTGAGTCTCCTCAACCTGATGAAGGAGTCCCACGGCGTATCGGGGCCCTACTGGGAGGACTACAATGGCAGGCTGTATGCCCGGGCCGCGGGCACCGGGCCGGATCTCACCGCGCAGGTCGTCGCCCGCTGGTGGTACCCGCTCCAGCCGAGCTTCTTCTACGACCTCGACGATGACGGCGAGCCGGACGCCCCGGTGGGCTCGGCGCTCGGTCTCCTGGAGTATCGCTTCCCCGACCGGGGCCGGGTGGACCCGGTGGACGTGACCTACGTCATCCGGTGGCCCGATGCGCCGGTGCTCCAGGTCGGCGAGACGCTGGTGAACGCGAAGCGTGGCCTGCCCGACATCCGGAACTTCGCGAGCGCGGAAATCATCTTCGACTCGGCCAATCCGGAAGGCCACCTCTCCGGGGTCGAACTCCTGAACTCCTCCGCGCGACTCTTCGATCCGCTCGGGGAGCGGACCGTGAAGATTCCGGAACTGACCGGCATCGGGCTGTCGGTGAACCCGGCCTCGTTCCAGCTTCCGCCGGAGATCCGGACCTCCGTCGTGGAAGGGAAGGTGCGCTTCGATGACCTCCCGTACGACATCAGTCAGCGACTCTACTATGACCCGTTGAACCGCTGGCTCACCTTCCACGGCGTCATCGACGATTCGGTCGTGGGCGAACCGCTCCTGCTCCTGAACGTGATGAGCGTGCGCGAGCGTGATCGCATCCAGGACCTGGACGGCATCAACAACAACACCGACTGGGACAAGATCGTGGAGGCGCTCTTCGACCTGACCCGCAATCCGAACCGCGTGGACCTTCTTCCCCGGGACGGTCAGCCGGACAAGGCGGTGCGCGTGGGCCTGACCACGGTCAACGGGGAGGTCGTCCTCGAGCGGCTGCCGGAACTCAAGGCGCTGAGCGCCGCCGTGGGCACCGCTCCGCCGGCGGAGTTCCATCCCGGAAGGGCCCTCGTCCTGGACGGCAGCAACGACTACGTCGACGGCGGCAGCGCCGTGGAACTCGCGGGGGGCAGCTTCGCGTTCGAGTTCTGGGTGCGTCGCGACGACACGGGGCGGGAGCAGTACATCGTGAGCCACGGAGGAACCGGGCCGTTCGCCGGCGTGAGGGCCGGCTTCCAGGCGGACGATCGCTTCGTCTTCAGCTTCAACGAGACCGGGGAGAATTCGCCCCTGGTGACCTCCGAGGCCCTCACCGACACCCAGGAGTGGCATCATTGGGCGTGCACCTACGACGCCGTGTCCGGTCAGCGTGCCATCTATCTGGACGGCGTGGCCGTGGCGTCCGACATCGCGGCGCAGCCCTACACGGGATCCGGAGCCTTCTCGATCGGACGCGGCTTCGGGGGGAATTACTTCGCGGGCGCGCTGGACGACGTGCGCGTCTGGAACCAGACGCGCACGGGCTTCAGCGTGGCGCTCGACATGCGCAAGCGCCTGCTCGGAAGCGAGGAGGGCCTGCTGAGGTGCTTCCGCTTCGACGAGGAGAACGGCACGACCGCGATCGACGACGCGGTCGGGATCCACGCCACCCTGATGGGCGGGGCGACACGGGAGTACTCCACGGCGCCGACCGGCATTCTCCCGCGATATGTCACGATCGCCGAGAACAACGACGAGGAACTCGGCCTGATCGTGAACCTCCACGTCATCCGTGTGGATGACGGACCCTTCGTGGGCGACCTCAAGATGATCACCCCCGCGAACATCTTCGACGAGAAGATGCCGATCCGCCACAGCAGTGACTTCGGGGCGGAACCGGAGCGGCTGGTCTTCGAATGGTACTACAAACCCGATTCGCCGGACTTCGATCCGACCGACCTGCCCGTCGTGGATCCGGTCACCGGGAACGTCATCGATCCGCGCGGGTGGATCCAGTACACCGCGGTCACTCCCGCCGACGGCACGGGCGTGAATTACATCACGATCGGCGACGGCGGAGAGACGAGTCTTCTCACCCTGGGCGACAACTGGTTCATCGCGCGGTACAAGGGATTCGAGGTCAACGGGGTGACGCCATGGAGCGGCTGGGCCGGTGATCCGGCGGCCGGAGGAACGCCACGCGCCGCGCTGGCGGAGGGCTGGGTCAAGCGGGTGATCCGCGGGCTGAACCCCTTCGATGCGAGGGTGGCGGACTTCCATTCCTCGGCGGTGAACACCTACTCGAGCATGCTGATCCAGGCGGGTCCGCGCTACGAGGGCGACATCGCGTTCAACCCGTCCGCGCAGAACCTGAACAGCGTCGGTCTCATCGAGGCGTATGAAACCGTGCTGCGCAGGGGACGCCGCCTGAGCATCGACGGCGTGCCGGCGGTGGACTACGCGCCGGCGAACAACGCCCTGCTGCTCGCGGCCAGCAGGATCGCGGACCTGTACATGCTCCTTGGCAATGAGGCGTATGCCGATGCCATGGACCCGACGATCGGGGTCGCGGCCGAGCCGGGAACGGCGGGATCCTCGCTGTTCGCCTTCCAGAACCAGCTCGACTCCGTTCTGGAGGAGGAGCTCGTGCTCCTCCGCGGGCGCGACGACAGCGCGGCCGGCGTCGGCGCGCCCCCGGTGTACAACCGGCTCTTCTGGAACTTCACCCTGGGAGAGGGCGAGGTCGCCTACCAGCAGAACTACAACATCAGCGACCAGAACGCGGACGGGTTCATCGACGAGTTTGACGCCCGGATCCTCTACCCGCAGGGACACGGGGACGCGTGGGGTCACTACCTCACCGCCATCAAGACGTACTACGAGCTCCTGCGGCACCCGAACTTCACGTGGACGCCACGGGCGGAGTTCGTCAACGTGGCGGGCGCCGCAGTGCAGGTGGACTACCTCGACGAACGGAAGTTCGCCGCCGCGGCCGCCGCCAAGGCGGAGGCCGGCAGGATGATCGTCGACCTGACGTACCGCCTGAACTATGTCGAGGACCCCAACGGTCAGTGGCAGGGATACCAGGACACGGATCCCGACCGCGCGTGGGGCGTCACCGAGTGGGCGCGCCGCGCCGGACAGGGGGCCTACTTCGATTGGCTGGTCGGCAACGCGATCCTTCCCTCCACGGACCCGAACACGAATCATGTCGGCATCCAGAAGATCGACCGGCAGACGGTGGCGGAGCTGCACTCCCTGCCCTCGCAGTTCAACTCGATCCAGGCCGTCCTCGACCAGGCGGACCTCGGGCTCAACCCCCTGGGCCTCGCCAAGGGCGTGGTGCCGTTCGACATCAACCCGGCGATGCTGGCGGGCGGCTACGGATTCGACGGCGCGAGTCACTTCGTCCAGATCCAGGAGCGGGCGCTCCGGGCGCTCGACAACGCCGCGAAGATCTTCCAGGAGGCGAACAAGAGCACGCAGCGCCTGCGCGAGAACCAGGACTCGATCGTCGAGTTCACCAGCAACGTGCGCGGGACCGAGCGCGACCTGAACAACCGGCTGATCGAGATCTTCGGGTATCCGTACGCCGGTGACATCGGGCCCGGCAAGACCTACCCGTCCGGGTATGTCGGTCCGGACCTGTACCACTACATGTACGTCAACGCGACGGAGATCACCGGTGAGAACTCGCCGCCATCCAGCACGTTCACGGGCTTCTTCAGCCCGATGGAGGACGCGCCGGGACGCTACAAGTTTTATCTGACGGACGATGAGTCGTCGATAGGGGACCTCGAAACCCTGGAGACGTCCATCCTCGAGGTGGAGTATCCGTTCTCCGCGACCGACTTCGGGTTCGTGGCGCCGGCCTCATGGGGCCAGCGTCGGGCCCCGGGTGAGATCCAGCTCGCGCTCTCGGAACTCGTCCAGGCGGAGGCGAGACTGAAGAGAGCCCTGCAGGACTACTCCGGACTGATGGCGGACATCGAGGCGGCCCTGCAGCTCCTCGAGGCGCAGTACGACCACAGGGACGATCTCGTCGAGATCCATCACGCGAAGATCGGGACCATCTCCGGAATTGAATCCCTGCGCCTCACGGCCAAGGCCACCGAGCTCGCGGCGAAGAGAGCCGCGGAGTGGATTGATAAAGCCGCCGAGGCCGCGAAGGAGTCGGCCCCGAAGGTCGCCGGAACGGCGAATGACCCGTCGTTCTCCATTCGCGGGGCGATCCTGGCCGGGGCCAAGTCCTCGTCGGGACCGTTCAAGATCATCGCTGATGCCGCCGAATGGACCGTGGAGTTCGCGGATGCCGCGAAGGAGATCACCGAGGCGGTCACCGACCTGTATGTGCTGAAGGAGGAGCAGGACTTCGAGGTCTTCCAGAAACTTCTGGAGGTCGAGAAGCTCGTGCGCAACGAGGCGGCCCTGCGGCTCGAGGTGTTCACCCAGATGGAGGTGGTCCAGCAGACCGCGGGGCGGTATCTCGCGGCCCTCGCCGAGGGCGAGCGCGTGCTCGACGAGCTCATCCGCTTCCGCCGGGCCGCGGCAGCGTCCGTCACGGAGCATCGCTACCGGGACATGACGTTCCGGATCTTCCGCAACGACGCGCTCGCGAAGTACCGGTCGGCATTCGACCTTGCCGCGCGGTACGTCTATCTGGCGGCCACGGCGTACGACTACGAGCTGAACTTCCTCGGCGTGGACACCCGTTCCGGCCAGAGGTTCCTCACGGACATCGTCCGGCAGCGAAGCCTCGGCCTGATCGTGGATGGCCAGCCGGTCGCCGGCCAGCGCGGGCTCGCGGACCCGCTCGCGCGCCTCACCCAGAACTTCGAGGTGCTCAAGGGCCAGTTCGGCCTGAACAATCCGGTGAACGAAACCGCGCAGTTCTCCCTGCGGCGGGAGGCGTTCCGCATCGCGGACGACTCCGACGACGCATGGCGGCGGCTGCTGCAGTCCAGCCGGGTGCACGATCTCTGGAACGTGCCGGAGTTCCGCCGGTACTGCCGGCCGTTCGCGCCGGAGACCGCGGGCCGGCAGCCCGGCCTCGTCCTCCGGTTCCCGACGACGGTGACCTTCGGCCTGAACTTCTTTGGCTGGCCGCTGGGCGGCGGGGACAGCTCCTATGACCCGAGCCTGTTCTCGACCAAGATCCACTCGGTCGGAGTGTGGTTCCAGGACTACGACGCCACCGGGCTCTCCTCGACACCCCGCGTGTACCTCATCCCCGTGGGAATGGACATCCTGCGTGCCCCGACGGGCAGCGACCTCGCCACCCGCGAATGGCGCGTCGTGGACCAGGCCCTGCCCGAACCGTACCCGATCGGAGGCACCGATCTCGGCAACAGGAGGTTCCATCCGTGGGCGGATTCACTCAGCGGAAGCTTCGCGGAGATCCGCAGGTTCGCCAGCTTCCGCGCATACCACGATTCGGGCGGGTTCGAGTTCTCGGAGACGACCTCGAACAGCCGGCTCGTCGGGCGTTCGGTCTGGAACACGGAATGGATCCTGATCATTCCGGGAGGGACGCTTCAGTTCGATCCGGACGCGGGGCTCGATGCGTTCGTGAACACGGTGAGTGACATCAAGATCGCCCTGCTCACCTACTCCTATGCGGGAAACTGAACTGATTCGAACCCTCAAGCTTTCGACGACCATGAAGCGAAATCTTGCCTGGATCGGACACCTTGGAGCGGCGCTCGCCGCGGCTCTATGTGTCGTGCCCGTCCGCGCGGAGATACCCGAACCCGACGCTGTGATCTACGGACGGATCGCGCTGGACGGTGACTTTGTCACGGCGGACGACACGGACGTGGTGGTGGAGGCCCGCGGGGGCGCCGACGGACCCGTGCTGTCCCGGTATCGCATGGGAAGCCTCCCCGGCGCCGGTGACTTCTACACCGTGCGCGCGCGCGTCGAGTCGGGTGATCCGATCATCGCCCCCGACGCCGTGGCCTTCGGAGCCACCGTGCATCTCGTCCTGTTCGACGCCTCCGGCGAGCGCTCCCGCCAGACCGTGGAGGTCACCCGCCGCGGTGAGTTCATCCGCCTGGACTTCGGGGACGTGGACACCGACGGAGACGGCATGCCGGACCGTTTCGAGGAACAGTACTTCGGCAGCGCGACCGGCGGGGATCCCGACGCGGATCCGGACGGAGACGGCCGGCCGAACCGCCGCGAGGCCGAGCAGGGCACCGACCCGCTCACGCCGGACGGACGCCACCCGGCGGACATCGCCGAGGCCGACGATCGCCTCACGATCCAGGAGGTCACCCGGTACAGCCTCGCGTGGCAGCTCGGGGAGGCATGGTCGATCGAGCCCACGAACATCCCGGTCGCCTATGTGACCCGGGCCGCCGCGCTGTGGACGGGGGGCGAGTTCTACGCGTTCCGGAACGATCCGGAGACGAACGCGCCGATGTGGTGGGTGAACGTGCCGCCGCCGGTCGCTCCGGCCCTGCTGAGCGCCACCCCGGAGCGGGCGGATGGCCGGCGGCTCGCTTCCGCGAGCGCCACGCAGGAGGAGGCGGAAGCGGTGCTCACCGTCCTGCGCCAGCTCCCGCCCAGTCTCACGCCCGAAAGCGATCCGTTCGAGGTCCGACTCGCGGTCTCGGCCGCGGAAGGCTCCAGCGCCTACGCGATCGAGGAACAGGTTCCCGAAGGCTGGTCGGTCCGGCAGATCAGCCACGACGGAAGGTGGGATGCCGTGAATCGCAAGGTGAAGTGGGGGCCGTTCTTCGACGGCAAGGATCGCACCTTCACCTATACGGCCGTGCCCGCGGCGGGAATCACGGAGGCCGCCGTGTTTGCGGGGGTCGGGTCGGCCGACGGACTCGATCACCCGATCGGAGGCGCGGACCGCGTCTGGCCGCACGGTTACGCGGACGCGCCGCAGGTCACGGCACGATTCACGGCCAGCGGACCCGCGCTGCAAGTCACGGCCGCGGCCGGACGACGCTACCGGATCGAGATCTCGACGGACCTGGTCTCATGGAGTGACTGGACCACGGTGGACGTCGGCGATGCCGGCGTGCTCGAGATTCCCATGGAAGCCACCGGGGACCGGGCCTTCTTCAGGGCACGGCTCGCCGAGTGAGTTGCATGGCCGCCCGTTTCCGGAGGCGACGAGGTCTCCTCCCCCGGCAGCCGTCCGGAACGCGGTCAGGAGTTGTGCGTGGCCGGGCCCGTGCCTGGCCACGCAGATCAGGCTTGACGGTATTCGGTGGATAGAAAAGGTCTGCTATGACTCATGCGCGGCGGGGTATCATGACATGGAGGTTTCCGGGGCTGGCGGCCTTGTGGGTTCTCGGAGTGCTGACAGCCTTCGGCGGCACGGTGGAGCGACAGATCCCCGCGCACTTCGTACCGGGCCAGGCACTCACGGTAAGTCTGCTGGCGGAACCAGGCGCCGCGGACTGGAACTACGCGGTGGAGGATGCACCCCCGGAGGGATGGACGGTCAGTCAGATCAACCGCCAGGGCCACTGGGATCCGGCCACGGGCAGGGTGAAGTGGGGGCCGTTCCCG
This sequence comes from uncultured Verrucomicrobiota bacterium, assembly GCA_964389135.1. Classification (GTDB taxonomy): domain Bacteria; phylum Verrucomicrobiota; class Verrucomicrobiia; order Limisphaerales; family CAIMTB01; genus CAIMTB01. Next base: position 27,869 of record CAYMDA010000030.1, read on the forward strand.
GACAACAGCGTGCGCCTGCTGACCTATCGACTCACCCCTCCGGCGGATGAGACAAGGTCCGTGGCGGACTTCAGCGGGCGGGCCTCGTTCTCGGGCGGTCTGGTGGACATCCAGGGGCCGGCGTCGATCACCCTGAAGCCGAGCCTGGTCACGCGCGAGCTGCCCGACGCCTTCGAACCGGGTGTTCCCGTGGTGGTGCGGTGGCATGTCGAACCCCGCGAGGGAGTGCGGGTCCATGCGATCGAGGACTCGATTCCGGCGGGGTGGACGGCGTCTGAACCGAGCCATGGCGGTCAGGTGGACCTCGTGCAGGGCAAGCTCAAGTGGGGCCCGTACGATGATGACACGCCCCGGATCCTCGAGGCGGAACTCACTCCGCCGGATCAGGGCGCGGAGGTCGCGGTGTTCACGGGCACGGCGACGTTCGACAGCGTCGAGGTTGCCATCGCGGGGGTCGGCCAGCTCATGCCCGAGCAGAGCGTCGCCTATCGTGTGCTTCCCCCGGAGCATCGTCGAGGCGAGGGGATCGAGGTGCTGCTCACGGTCCTTCCCGCGGGCCGGATCCAGGTGTATGCGGTGGCGGAGCGCATCCCGGACGGCTGGACCTTCGAGTCCGCCAGCGAGGGCGGCCTGTTCGATTCCGTCACCCGTCAGGTGAAATGGGGACCCTTCCAGGACGCGGCGGAGCGGACCCTGGCGTATCGCGTGACCAGCCCCTCGGATCCTCCCGAGACCTCGGTGTTCACGGGCGAGGCGGTCTTCGACTCCGATCTGGTGGAGATCGCGGGCCCGAGCGTCATCGCGCTGGAGAAGAGCCGGCTCACGCGGTCGATCCCGGCGACGTTCCTGCCGGGCGCGGAGTTCACCCTTGGAATGCAGGCCGAGCCTGCCGCGGGTGTGGTGACATACGCGGTGGAGGAGGTGCTGCCGTCCGGATGGACCGCGTCTGCCGTGTCGCACGGCGGGCGATTCGACGAGGTGACCGGGAAGGTGAAGTGGGGGCCTTACTCGGATGGCGCCTCGCGCTCGCTCACCTGTGTCGTGCGGCCGCCGGAGGATGCCGGCGCGACGGCGCAGTTCTCCGGGATCGGCGTGTTCGACTCCGTGATCGTGCCCGCGGGCGGTCCATGGGAGATGTCCGGCGAAAGCCTCGTGGTGCGCACCGCGCCCGCGGGCTTCCGGGACGGCGAGACCGTGGAGATCCGGCTGGGGATCCAGCCGCTCCCGTCCACGACGGTGTACTCGGTCGAGGAACGGGTCCCGGAGGGCTGGACCGTGGAATCGGTCAGTGACTCCGGGGTTCTCGACGCGGTGAACGGACTCCTGAAGTGGGGGCCGTTCGAGGATGCGACCCCTCGCGAGCTGGTCTTCCGGCTGGCGGCGCCATCGCGGGTGGAGACGGACGAGATCGTGCTGTGGGGGCGCGCGGTGTTCGGGAGCGTCGAGGTGATGACGGGCGGCAGCCAGGTCATGGAACGCATTTCCAATCGCGCGCCGCTCGTGGTGGACCTCGGGGCCGAGCGCCTGCCGGACCAGTCGATCAAGATCCCCCTGGCCAAGCTCATCGCGGTCGGCATGGATCCGGACGGCGGGACGCTTTCGGTGGTGGACGTTGCGCCGCTGAGCGCGGAGGGGGGACAGGTGTTCCTGGCCGGCACGTGGGTGGTGTATCTGCCGCCGCCCGGGTTCAGCGGGCTCGACTCGTTCACCTACACGATCTCGGACGGGCAGGGTGCGCTCGAGACCGGGGCCGTGCGGATCCAGGTGGCGGACAGTTCCGAGCCCATTCCCCCGAACGCGATCCGCGTGGAGATGCTGCCGGACGGGTCCGCGCGGGTGACTTTCATCGGGATCGCCGGGCGATCCTACGCCGTGCAGGCCAGCGACGATCTCGAGGAGTGGACGACGCTCGGGATCGCGACGGCGGGTGCCTCCGGACTGTTCGTGTTCATCGACCTCGAGGCCTCGGAGCATCCGACGCGCTACTACCGTTCGGTGGATCCATGATCCCGCATGAAATGATTCGACGCCGGGGCCGGGGATGGCCACATTGTGCGTCGCAACTACACCAAAAGGGTTATGAAGAAGGGACTCTCATTAATGAGCAGGGCTGGGTTCATTACTGCCACGCTACTAGGGGCGGCGGCAGCTCAGGGCGCGGTGTTTGTCTTTGACTTCGCACTGCCGGAGAATCAGAGGAGCATCCCGGACGGCGTGTCGGGAAGGTCCGACAGCCGCGTCATTGACTCGATCCCGCTCGATCGAGTCACGGACGTGAATGTGCGTTTCAACATCGAGGGCACAGGCTTCGGAGCCTTCAACGGTGATTTCTACGCAACGCTCACCTATCTGTCGGGTGACGTGGAGGTGTCGTCCGTGCTGCTGAACCGGCCCGGCCTCAGCGCCGGGTTCCCGGCCGGCTACTTCGACAACGGCCTCTCGATCACGCTGGACGACCAGGCGAGCACGGACGTGCATTTCTACCGTGACGTGGTGCAGCCCTCCCCGGAGGAACAGGTGACCGGCATCTTCCAGCCCGACGGGCGCAGGGTGGATCCGAACCTGGTTGCCGAGGACACGCCGCGGACCGCGATGCTCGACGTGTTCAACGGGCTGAACCCGAACGGCACGTGGATCCTGTTCGTCGCCGACGTGAGTTCCGGCGGCACCGCGCAGCTCACCGACTGGAGTCTCGAGATCACGGCGGTTCCCGAACCGGTGCACGCCCTTCCGGTGGCGGCGGTGCTCGCCTGCGGAGTGGTCGCGCACCGGATGCGGCGCAGGGCGCGATAGGCCGCATCCCGCCCGGCAGACTCACGGATCCGACCCGACCTTCGAATCGGGAGCGTTCCATGCCCGCCGGGCATGGAACGCTCTTTGACTTCGGGGGCGGTGATCAGACTTCCACGGCCTTGCCCGGAATGGGCGCGGGGTACCGTCCGTCGGGACCGGCCTGGACCGGGGCCGGCGACGATTCATTGAGACTGTCGATGTCGGGGTAGAACTGGAACTGGGAGGCGAGCATCTCCTCCCACGTGACGACGCGGCCCATGTGCACGGCGGCGCGCCCCATCATGGCGGCGAGGTTGGCGAGCCCGGCGCGGCGGGTTTCATTGTGCGGCCGATCATTGCGGATGGCGCTGAGCAGGACCTCCCACTCGGCCTGCCACGGGGTGAGTGTCTCGCGGGGGGCGCGCCACGTGATCTGGGAGGGATCGATCCGGCCGCCGCGGTAGAGCCATGTGGTGGGCGCGTGGATGTCCCCGGAGAACTTGGCGGCGCACCGCGTCCCGTGGATGAACGTGGCGAATTCCGTGTGACAGTTGGGAATGTAGCGTCCGGTGACCAGGGCGCGCGCGCCGTCGGCGAAGGCGAACTCCACGGAGTAGCTGTCGAGGTTCTGACTGGCGTCGGTGCTGCCGGCGAACCGGCCCCCGACTCCATGGGCGGAAACGGGCCACGAGTCCTTGATCCAGAAGCACTCATCCATCTGATGGATCATCAGCTCGATGAAGATCCCGCCGGAGGCCCAGAGGAACTGGTAGGGATGCCCCGGACTGAGCTGCCAGAGGAGTTCATTGCGATCCCCCGGGAAGGGCGCCATGAAGTAGCCCGGATCCATGCGGTAGGCCCGGATGAGCGGGATGTCCCCCATCTCGCCGTTGCGGATCTTCTCGATGAGCGCCTGACGCGCCTTGGAGTGCCTGCACATGAGGCCCGCCGCGATCTTCAGGTTCCTGGCCTCGGCAGCCTCGCCCGCGCGGATCAGGCGGTGAATGCCGCCGGGATCCGGAGCGAAGCATTTCTCCATGAACACGTGGACGCCCTTCTGCACCGCGTACTCGAGGTGGATCGGGCGGAAGGAGCTGAACGTTGCGAGGATTGCGATGTCGCCCGGACGCAGGGAATCGATGGCATGCCGGTAGGCGTCGAATCCAAGGAACCGGCGCTCGGGCGGCACGTCAACGAGGTCGCCGAGGGCGCGTTTCAGGGCGTCATGGGAGCCGTCGAGGCGATCCTGGCGGATGTCGGCCATGGCATGAAGCCGGAGGGGACCGGCGGCGCCGGAACGCTCGGCGCGCTCACGGCCGTCCGGGTCGTCCGGTCGCAGCCCCGCGGCGGTCATGGCATCTGCGACGGCTCCATTGCCGCGTCCGCCGCAGCCGATCAGCGCCAGGCGCACGGCGGATTCGGATGAGGCGTGAACGTGGGGCAGGGCGACGCCGGCGAGGGCGGAGGCTGCGGCGATCCGGCCGGTGGTCCGGATGAATTCACGGCGTGTGCTGCCGTTTCCCGAGTCCGAGCCGGCATGCCTGGTCGTTGCGGAAGGAGCGGGAGTGAGCATGCGCCGAGTTTGCTCCGGCGTCGCGAATGAACAAAGACGGAAGTGGCCGGCAGGCGTCCAGCGCGGGAGGGGGCCCTTCCCGCCCGTCCGCCCCTCGGAGGCGGGGCGGGTGCCGGGCAAGGGGTTCGCGACAGGGTGGTCCGTGCCCGGGGGAGAAGACCATGGCGCCGCCCCGGCGTGGCGGGACGGCGCGTGCGGCCCGGTTTCAGGATTACAGCACCCGCATGAACGCGACGAGATCCTTCTTCTCCTGGGCGTTGAGTTTCAGGCCGAGCACGAGGTTGAAGAACTCGACGGTATCCTCGAGCGTGAAGCAGCGTCCGTCGTGCAGGTAGGGAGGGCTTTCGCGGATACCCCGCAGCGTGAAGGTCTTGATGAGGCCGCGCGGGGGTTCATCGAGGAAGCGTTCGACGCGCAGGTCGTGCATCTGGTGGTCGAGGTACACGGGAGGCACGTGGCACTCCGAGCACCGGGCCTTGCCGAAAAACAGGGCCTCGCCGCGTCGTTCGCTCTCGGTGGCCTTCGAGTGATCCAGGCGGCCCGACTCGTTCAGCTTCGGGGCCGGCGGGAAGTCGAACATGTTCTGCATCTGCGCCATGTGACTCACCCGGACGCGATCGAGGATCACGACACCCTTCTTCATGGCGTGAATGGGATCGCCATTGAAGTAGGCCGTGCGCTGTTCGAACTCAGTGAAGTCCTCGACGGAACGCAGGCTGCGCTTGGACCCGTGGATCTGCTGCTGGGAGACGCCGCGGAGGCTGGTGGTGTCGAGGCGGAAGCGGCGGTGCTGGGGCCGATCATCGGGGTTCAGATGAAACTGCGCGGTGGTATGGCCGTTGACGTGGCAGTCAAGGCAGGTGACCCCGAGGCTCGGTTCGGCGGTCTTTCGGTCGTCGGTCGCGTTGAACTCCTCCTGCGGCATCGGCGTGAGGAGCATGCGCAGGCCATCGAGCTGGACCGGCGTCAGCAGGTCCTTGAACAGACGATGAAAGTTGTTGATCGACACCACCTCGCCGCGTGAGACGTCCCCGAGTTCAGGGCGGTTCTGGAGGAAGATCGCCGGCGGGAACTCCGGGAGGAACGCCTCCGGGATGTCGTGATCCACGTCGAAGCGCTGCAGGCGCGGGAACATCTCGATCTGGATCTGCGGGAACACCTGTCCTCCCGGCGTGTGTTTCGGGTGCGGCAGGGAGGGGTAGGGAAAGATGCCGCGCCGACGGATCTCGTCAGGCGACATCTGGGCGAGGCGCTCCCATGTGACGCCGTCGGCGAGGCGCGCGGTGGGACCGACGGCGAGTGGCTTGCCCCGGGTCATTTTCGCCTCGGGATCGAGCCGGGGTTCCAGGATGTAACGCTTCTCGAGCAGTTCGCGGTGCACGCGCATGACCTCGTCCTTTGCCTCGACGTCCGCCTTCATGATCTCCTCGAAGGTCTGCATCGGTTCCTTCGCGTTCAGGGGATCGCGGGCGAAGTCGAACCCTCGGATCTCACCGTCCTCCGGCTGATTCTTGAGGGCGGGCGAGGAATGGGGGGCGTTGGTGGGATGAAAGGCGGCGGAACGATCGTGATCGTTGAGCTGCTGTTCCGGGCGGCGGCGTTCCACCTGGCGTGGCGTCTGCGCCTCCTGAATGGCATCGGGGAGTACCCCCCGGGTGGTTCGCGGCTGGGCCTGGGGGCGTTGGGCGTGGACCGCGGCGGCGGCGAGAAGGATGGACGCGGCGAGTGCGGCGCGCGCGAGGGAGCGGAGAGCGACCTCCGTGGGGGCTGGCGGTTTCATGGGTTCGGCTGCTGCATTGCTCGCGGCGTGCCAGTTCGCCACGAGCGGGCCAATCGGGTGAGTCGAGGTGCCGCGGCGCCGCGGCTCGGAAAAGTGCAAGGAACTCGCGGGATCGAGGTGTGCAATGTGCAGGAGTATCCCCGGGGCCCCGGAACGGCTCGGGCGTGCGCCCGCGCCTGCCGGTTCGTCTCCGTGGAACGCGAACGGGGCGGCTGCAGGCACGCCCGAGGTGAGGGATCTCGAGGCAGCGCCCCGCGGACTGCCTCGCCATTCCGCGCGTGAGTTCGCCGGTCAGTCCGGGAGCGGCTTGTTCTTCGTCTCGGGAGCCAGCCAGATGATGATCATGCCACCGAGGTACACGAGAGTGATGACGGCGCCCGCCTGGGCATAGCTGCCGCCGAAGTGGGCCACGAGCCCGCCCTGCGCGAGGGCGCCTCCCGCGGCGAGGATCCGGCCGCCGTTGTAGCAGAAGCCCTGGCCCGTTGCGCGCATGCGCGTGGGGAAGAGTTCAGGCAGGTAGAGCGGAAACCATCCGTAGAACGATGCCGAGACCGTGCTGACGATGAATGACATCGTCAGGAACGCCGTGCCGAACTGGTCGATGAACCGGAAGAGGTATCCGCACGCGAGCAGCGAAAGGAAGCAGAGGGCGAAGTAGGCAAGACGGCGGCCGATGGCCGCGGCGAGGAGCGGGGCGCCGAGGCAGCCGAGGATCGCGCCGACACCCTGGATCATCTGGGCCTCCGCCTTGGCGTCGGGGTCCAGGCCGCCGACGAGCTGGTCGGCCCAGAGCGGAAGCCACTGGACGGACCCCCAGGTGCCGATCAGCGCGACCGAGGCGAGCAGCAGTCCCACGATGGTCCGCCGGGACATGCCGCGCGCGAAGATCTCGCTGAGGGGACGGGTGGGTCCGTGGCGGACGGCCTGCCGCCAGCGTTCGGATTCGGGGACGGCAAGGCGGATGAAGAACACCAGAAGGGCGGGAAGCGCGCCGACGAGGAACATCCAGCGCCATGACTCCACGGTCACTGGCCAGCGCCACGCCACGACGCCGGTGAGAAGGAAACCGAAGTTGGCCGCGGCACCGATGAGGCCTGCAAGGCAGGGGCGCCAGCGGTTGGGCCAGCATTCCATGACCAGCGCGACCCCGAGCGCCCATTCGCCGCCCATTCCGAGCGCCGCGATGAAGCGGAACACTCCCAGGTGCCATGGGGCCTGCGCGAAGTAGCCCACCCCGGTGAAGAGCGAGTAGGTGAGAATGCTCAGCGAGAGTGCGCGGATGCGGCCGATCCGGTCGCCGAGCCAGCCGAAGATCACGCCGCCAAGGGCCGCGCCCACGAGAAAGCACGCCGTGATGCGCGCCATCCATGGACCCACGTCCGCGTCGGTTCCTCCCGGGATCAGGTTCAGGAGGGCGGGCCGCGCGACGACCGGGAACAACCCGATCTCGAAGCCGTCGAAGAGCCAGCCGAGAAAGGCGGCGAGCAGAACCATCCAGTGCGCCGACGTGACGGTCTCGGTTGCGGCGGGTTGTGCGGGAGGGGAGAGGACTTCCGGTGTGGAGTGCGATGGGTCCATGCAGCGGGCCGAAGTTGAATGCGGTGGAGGTCTGGTGGGTGTCCTGGTTTGTCGGGTCCGGGCAAGGCCCGGATCCGCGGTGGTTCACGGCATGGCGAACTGTTCGATCCTCAGGTCGGTCACGAATCCGTGCCCGGGCACGTGGGTGATCATGAACGGCGTCGCAGAGGCGATCGCCGCGCGCTGCGGTGTCACGCCGCATGCCCAGTAGAGGGCCGTCCTGTCCGGTGGTATCTCGCGGACCGGGGGACCATGCAGCGGGGCGGCGAGGTTGGCGCCGATCCGCGCCGGATCCCCGAGGTGGATGGGCGCGCCATGAAAGCCCGGCAGGCGTCCGGTGATCTGGATCGCCGAAATGGCGTCGGCAGGGGTCATCCATCTCATGGTTACGGCGAGGGGCCCATGGAACCCGCCCGCGGGCACGGTGGGAAGCCTTGTCTCGAGCACCCACACCGGGGAGGACTCGATGCCCGCGGCTTCAAGGAGGGGATCGAAACTGAGGCTCGAGCCGATCAGGAAGGCGACCAGATCGTCGCGCCAGAGGGGTCGGATGTCGCTGAGTTCATCGATCTGCGCGCCATTGCGATAGACCGCGTAGCGGCCCACGTCCGTCCGGATGTCCGCGCCCGGAGCGCTCATGCGCGGTTCGGGATCGCCCGGTTCCGTGACTTCGATGAGGGGACAGGCCCGGGCGTTCCGCTGGCAGTAGCGCAGGAAGTCGAACCCGGCGGTGCGCGGCAGGATGACGACGCTGCACTGAACATGTCCCGGCGCCTGCAGGCGCGTGGGGCGTGTCCATGCTCCCTGCCGGATGGCCCGGCGGAGCGCGGCGGGATCCGTGAAGCGCTCAGTCTGCATCGGCGGGAGCGGCGTCACCTTCAAGGAAGCTGAAGAGATCCGCGATCTGGTCGGGCGTGAGTGAGTCGATGAGCCCTTCGGGCATCACGGACAGGCTCATTGCCGACCGATGGCGAATCGCCGCCTTCGGGATGGTCTGTTCCGTGCCGGCCGCGTTGCGGATGGTGAGTGTCTCCGGCGTTTCCCGTTCGATGAATCCGCTGATGAACTGCGCCTCCGAATCGTCGGATGCGTCGGCGAGCTCGAATTCCCAGCCCTGGTACTCCGGAAGGACGACCTCGCTCGGGTCGAGGATGGCGCGGAGGAGTGCCTTGCGATCCCGGCGATCGATTCCCGTGAGGTCAGGTCCCACGCGGGCGCCGATGTCGAACAGCGTGTGGCAACTGGCGCAGAGCTGTTGGAAGAGGGCGCGTCCGGCGGCGCGATCGCCGGACCGGGTCTGCAGGGACTCCGCGAGGGCATCGACCCGCGCATCGACGCTCGATTCGCGGACGGGGGGCCGGCCCCACAGGCGTTCCGCGGCCTCGCGCACCTCATTGTGGCGTGAGGCGCGCAGGGTGGAAATGATCTCGACGGGAATCGACCGTGGCGGCAGCGATCCGGCGGCAAGCGACTCGAGGAGCCGCATGGCCCACCCGGGGCGCGACGCAAGGATGGGAAGGCTCACGCGCCGGGCGGCGTCATCCAGCAAGGGCAGGGATTGGACAAGAGCCGCACCCACCGCCTCCGATCCAAACCCGCTGGAGCGCCTCGATCGCGCCGATGCGCAGTTCGGGGTCGGCATCCTCCCGCAGCATCCTCATGGCGGGAGCGATGACGGTCTCGCTGCCCGCTTCGGCGAGTGCGCGCAGAAACTGGAGGCGGACGGGCGTCGGCGTGGTGGAAGCGCCGATCGCCCGGGCCATCGCGGGCGCCGCGTCGGCCCACCCGAGGCGCAGGGCGAGCAGCAGAAACCCGGGGTCGTGCTGGAGGGATCCCACCCGTTCGGCGAGCGCGGAGGCGAAGGCGTCCGGCAGGGGAGGGATTTCCTTTCCGGCAAGGCCGCGCGCCATTCCGTGCACGAGCGCGATGGTCGATGAGGAATCCGGCGCGGCGCGAAGAAGGGATGCGCAGCGTTCGAGCGCCTGTGCGGTGGCTTCGACCGCGAAGCGTTCCCCGAGGCGCGGGGTGATGACCTTGCTGAAGATGGGCGCCTGCCATGGCGCGGCGTCCCGCAGCCATTCGAGCACGGCCTCGGCGTCCGATCGGATGGCCGCCTCCACGATCCACCACGTGAGCAGGGGCAGGTGCGGATCATCGAGGTCCTCGGCATGAGCGGAGAGGCCGGCGGCCACGTCGAGGGCGATGGACGGGGGCAGGGTTCTTGCCGTGCTGGCCAGCTGGCTGCGGACGGTGGGATCCGGTTCGCCTCGGGCGATCTCGCGAAGGCGGTCCGCGAGGGTGTCACTGCGGAGTCGGTCGTCGCCGAGCAGGCGGATGGTCCAGCGCCGGACAGGCGCATCGGGATGGCCGATGAGCCGCAGGGCGTCCCCGGGCGAGAGCGGGCGGGAGGCGGCGGCGGCCCAGAGTGCGTCGAGGGCCGCCTGGCCCCGCGTCGAGAGGGCTCGATTGAGAAGCGCGGGGGCGAGCGTGGGATCGCGCCGTTCCCGGAGGAGCCGAAGCGCGGTGTGACGTTCCCAGATGTTGGTCGACTCGAGTCGATCGACGAGCTCCGCGTGGGAAAGTCGGGCCATGTTGAACGGCCGATAGGGAGCGCGGTCGGGCGCCGCGAGACGATAGATCCGGCCCGCGGCGCGGTTGATGTCCTCGCCGCCGGCGGTGACATTCCATGTGACATTGGCCTCGTGCCAGTCCGCGATATAGACGGCGCCGTCCGGGCCGATCTTGATGTCCACGGGACGGAACAGGGGGTTGTCCGTGGAGACGATGGGGGCGACTTCACGGGCGGCGAACGTCGAGCCGTCCGGGGTGAGTTCGCAGAGGTCGATGCGGCGCTGCAGGATGCGGGCGGCGATCATCCTGCCGCGGTAGGCGGGTGGGAGGGCGTCGCCCTCGTAGAGGATCATGGCCTGCGAGAGCTTGGCGCGGCTGCTCGAGTCCTTCATCTCGGAGAGCCATCCAAGGGCATGGGGATTGGTCAGGGGACCGTGCTTGCCCCAGATCTTCCGATAATAGCCGTGCTGGACGTAGTGGACGCCGATGACGCCCCCGTTGCTGCCCGTGAAGAGATTGAACTCGCGGTCGAACGCGATGCCGAAGTTGTTGTAGCCGCCCTCGGCGAACAGTTCGAAGCGACGGGATTCCGGGTGATAGCGCCAGATGCACTGCCCCTGGAATCGCAGCGGCTCGGTGTCGAGTCCGGGGCGCTTGATCGCGGCGGTGCAGGTCGATCCCTGGCAGCCGTAGAGCCAGCCGTCGGGACCCCACGTGAGGCTGTTGGCCACGGCATGGAGGTCCTCCAGACCGAAGCCCTCGAGGCGGACCTCGGGGTCTCCATCGGGAACGTCGTCGCCGTCGGCATCCGGGTAGAAGAGAAGGTACGGAGGATTCATGACCCAGACACCGCCCGCGCCGGGGAGGGCGGCGGTGCAGATGTTCAGGCCGGTCACGAAGTCGCGGACCTTCTCGAAGCGCCCGTCTCCGTCGGGGTCGTGGTAAATCGTGACCCTGTCGGCGCCGGGCACGTGGTGCGGCGGGGGCGGGGGCGGAAACTTGTCGTAGCGGACGCGCCAGTACTCGTCGTGATCGACGACCTTCAGGCCGGCGGGAAACGGGTACTGGAGGTACTGGACGACCCAGAGGCGTCCGCGTTCGTCGAAGGTCATGTAAACCGGCTTGGCGACGTCGGGCTCCGAAAGAACGGTCGTCATCCGCAGCCCGGGAGCGAGGACGAACCCGGATGGAGCGGGATCCTCGGACGCGGGCGGCGGGAAGGATGCCGGGGCGGAGGAACGCGGGGCGGCGTCTGCGCCGGCCTTCGCCGTCCGGACGGGAATCGGTTCGTCGAGGATCCAGCGGACTGCTCCGGTGAGAAGGTCGAGAAAGGCCGGATTCCGGAAGTCATCGGGATGGCCAAGGCTCGTGTAGAAGATCCGGCGGCCGTCGGGCAGTTCGCGGGTCCATGCGACGGGCTGGGGCGGAACATTGTCGGACCACCTGCCCTCGAGGAGGACGGTCGTGTCCGGGGCCAGCGGCGTCACGCGGTAGATCCACGCGGAGGAATGGAAACGCAGGTCCTCCAGGCCGTTGAGGATCGGATGGCGCGCGGACGTGGCCCACACGTCGCTCCCCGTGCGGCGGGCTGCCGGGTCGTAGCCATCGTAGCGGCAGCCGAGGATTTCCTCGTCGAAGGACTGCCAGACCACCCGGCCGGGGCCGGGGCGGGTGAGGCCCGATCCCTCCGCGAAGGCCGCCACGCTCACGCGCACCGCAAGCAGCGGCTTGCCCGACCGGATGAAGCGTTCCAGGTCGTCCATTTCGGGCACGGGAAGGAATCGGCGGCGGACACTGAGCACGAGCGCATCCGCGTCGGCGAGGACTCCCAGCCCGGGGATGGAGTTCGGATCACCCGGGGCCGGCCCGAGGAACGTGCAGCGGACATGGGGCTCGAGGCGCTCCCGGGCGAAGCGTTCGAGCGTGGAGCGGGAATCGTACTCGTCGTCCGCGATGACGAACACGACGTGGGGAAGGTCCGCGGCGGCGTTTCGGGGAGCGCCCGCGGCCGCGAGAAGCTGCGCGCTCTCGAAGGACGGCGAGATGTGCTGCTCGAGGAACTGCTGGACCCGCCATGTGCCGTACGCGGGCGTGATGCGGGGATCGGGCTGCCGGGTGACGGGATCGCGGCCGTTGGCGGTGATGGCCTCGACGAGATCGGCGACGAAGAAGGTGCGGAGGCCGTGCCGGCGCATGTTGACCATGCCGCAGCTCCGGTAACAGATGCACATGTTGCTCGCGACACCGAGGTAGATGAGCGTGTCGATGCCTCGGTCCGCGCAGAGGTTGAGAAGCTCGCGGCCGTTGTTGCAGTCCGCGAAGACATCGGACGAATGCACCTCGAGGTCGGGATGCTGGCGGCTCCATGCCTTGCGCGGCTTGCACGCCGGCTCCGGGCCGCACTCGCAGAGGTCCCCGACCGGGGCGGGTGGCGGATTGAAGTCGATGACGGGAGGGAGGGGCGCCGGGGGCACGTCGAGCATTGCGGCTCGCTGCGGGGAATCCGCGTGCGCTTCGAGCACGTCGGACGGGGCCCAGACGATCTGCATTCCGAGGGAGCGCGCGGCGGCGACGGCCGCGTTCATCCGTGGAATGAGGTGGGCGACGCGCCGTGTGTAGGTTTCGCACCAGTGGCGATCCCACATGTCGATGATCACGACCGCGGTGCGGGAGGGATCGATGACGGCGTTGGTGTGGACCGCGGCCGTGGCGCCGGGCGCGCGGGTCTGGACGCGGAGCGTGATTTCGGCCCCGGAACGGCCGGGCAGGATGCCGAACGCCAGGGCGCCGAGGAGAACAATGCGCGGGAGGTTCATGGCCGGGAGGAAACGGTGGGTCAGGATGGGGAGGCGGCGTCGTTCCGATCCATGTACTGGAGGTAGAGCCGGCTGGATTCAGCCTGCTCCCACGTGTCGCACTCGATGGAATACACGCCGCGAAAGCCGCCGGCACCGAGCGCCGCGATGACGCCGGGAACGTCGATGACGCCCTCGCCGACGGTCACGCCGACGCGCGTGCTGGTGACCCGTCCGCGAACGGCGAGCTGGCGCGCGGGAATGTCCTTCAGGTGCACGTGCACGACGCGCTGCGCGAAACGTTTCAGGAACGCGACGGGGTCGCGGCCGGAGAGGAAGAAGTTCCCCGTGTCGAAGTTGATGCCGAGGTCGTCAGGGTCGTAACGGCGAAGCACGCGCTCGAGGAACGCGGGATCGACGGTCAGGGCGTTGTGGAGTTCGAGCGCGAACCGGACCCCCAGCTTGCGCGCGCGGGGGATGATCGCGTCGAGGCTCATGCACATGATCTCGAAGGCGCGTTCGAGCGGCATCCATGCCGTGGGCACGGGCCCCTCGTCCGAGACGACGAACGGGCACTCGAGTTCCGACGCGAGTTCGAGCGCGGCGTTCACCTGGGACACTCCCACCTGCGGCAGGAGCAGGGACGTGTGGGCGTCGAACGCGGAGAACCGCAGGTTCAGGCGGCGCATGAGCTGCGCGATCCGCCGGCGCGGGGAACGTTCCACGTCGATGTGATGGTACGCGGACGACGAGGCGAGCGCGACGTGGCTGTTGAGGTCGAATCGCACCGGCCCGTAAACGAAGGGTTCGACCCAGCGGAACCCGATGCGCGCCGCGTGGCGCAGCGCCGCCTCGAGGCTCTCGCCGGTGGAACGGCTGCACTCGAGCCCGACGCCGCATTCGATGGAGTGTCCGGGACCCGATGGGGTGACGGTGCCGGCGGAGTTCCGTTTTCGCCGGGAGGCGGGACGGGAAAGGGGCATGTCGATTCTGTGTGTCATGGAGAAGAGGGAAGTTGCCGGCGGTCATCGGGGGCCCGCCGCCGGTTCGGGGAAAGGGATTGCGCGGGCTTCAGGGCCCGTCCGGATGGCGGATCGCCCCTTCGCGGACGCGACGGCGGAAGCTCTGCGGGCTTTCGCGCATGATCCGCCGGAAACACCGGTAAAAGCAGGTGAGGGTCTCGAACCCGGACTCGAACGCGATCGCGAGGACGGAACGATTCGTCTCGCGCAGGAGACGCGTGGCGTGGCGGATGCGCAGTTCGTCCAGGCGCTGGTGCCATGACTGGCCTGCGACCTGCCGGAAGAGGGCGCTGAAACGGCGGCGGCTGAGCCCGGTGCTCGCCGCGGCGTCGTCGAGGCTGCCCGGCTGGAAGAAGTTCGCCTCCATGCGCGCGACGTACTGTGCCACGCGCTCGATGCTGGCCTGGCCGCGCGCGAAGGAGAGGTCGGGATCCGGATGGCGGCGCGATTCGAGGCGTGTGATGCGAACGCAGAACTGGACGAGAATGCTGTGGAGGAGCGCCTCCCATCCGATCCGCCGCAGGGTCTGCTCGTAGAGCAGCTCGCGGAAGTCCGACTGGCACGGCTGGCTGACGCCGGGACCGGCCCTGCCGAGATTCCAGTGGCGGACCGGAACGGCATGCAGGCGGGCGCGGACATCAGCGGGAATGAGTTCATCGCGATAGCAGAGCGCGAACAGCGTCACCGGCGAGGTCCGGTCCTCCGTGTAGAGATGCGGGGCGTTCGACGCCACGTGCAGCAGTGACTCCGCGGAAAGATGCGCGATCCCCGCCTCGGACCGCACCTGCGCGTTCCCCGCGACCACGAGGAGGAACTTGGAGAACGGGTCGCACAGCGTGGACGGCGTGAATCCCGGCGCGTGATGGCTCTCGAAGACGAGCACGCCGCAGGGCGGTATGACGACGTCGCGAGGACGGGTGGAGAGCACGGGTGTGGGCGCGGACCATGACAGGACGGGGGATGCCGGGCCGTCGGAGCCGCTGGGTCCCGCGGCGGGCCGGTCGTCGGGCGAACTCCGTTCGGGTGCGGACTTACCAGTACACGTAGGAGGGATCGGGGGCGTACCGATGGGTCTTGTCGCCGTCGGGAACGGGCGGCCAGTCAATTCCGGGAGAGACGGACGGTTCGAACTCCCGCGGGAACTTGAAGAATTCGGCATGGCCATCTCCGAAGAGGATGTTGTTGCGGCGTTGTCCGGCGACGTTATGCCACGCGGTCTTGGGATTGTTCACGTCGCGATTGGAATGCCACGAGCTGTCGCCCTGGATGATCTTGTTGGCGGGGCTGACGGCGATCTCCGAGGTGCGGATCGGCGCGATCTGCGCGTCGTTCACGGCGGAGGTGACGTGCTGGACCCGGAACGTGTTGATGCCGTGCTGCGGCCGGTAGCTGCTCCCGTACGCCTCCCACGAAGTCTTGATGGAAGGCTGCTCGGTGTCTCCGCGGTCACTCGGGCAGCGGAAAACCTCGAGGGCGCCCGCGTAGATGTTCAGCGGTCGGTTCGTCGGGGGAACGGCGCCGCCGTGGTGGTCGGCGGTGATCCCGCGCTGGCCGCCGTGCGCGTTCCAGCCCCATGTGCGCGGATAGAACTCGCGGTTGTCGTCCGCGTACAGCGCGAACGCGATGCCGATCTGCCGCGTGTTGCTGACGCACTTCACATTGTTCGCCTTGCTCTTCGCCCGGGCCAGCGCCGGAAGCAGCATCGAGGCGAGAATCGCGATGATCGCGATCACCACGAGGAGCTCGATGAGCGTGAAGGCGTCGGGTCCGCGGCGCGGCGCGACGACCGCGGGGATCGGTGCCGGGCGGGCGGCTTCCGGCCTGCGCGCGGCCGTATTCGAGGGGGAGGATGCATCCATGGCGTCCGATGGGAGCGGGGTTCAGGGGATCTGCAGGCGGAAGAACAGGGCGCCTTCGCCGGGCGATATCCGGAAGCCGGGTTCCGCCTCGGGGATGGTCGTCCACGGGCCGGTGATCGATGGCGCGCTCTGCAGGCCGGCGGAGCCCTCCCACGTGAGGACGAGCTCCGCGGCGTCGCGGGCGATCGTGATCCCGGGGACGGGCGCGGACGGAGCCTCGGCAACCACGCGGATGCTTTCGAAGACCGCATGGCCGGCGTTCTCGTTGATTCCCTGCGAGCCGAGGGCGACGAGGAACGCGCTGCCGCCGAACCCGGCGCCGAGGTGTCCTGTGAGCGGCCCGGTGTTGCCGCCGTCGTACGGCGCGTCGAACGTGACCTCGTACGACCCGTCCGGGCGGACAAGGATCGAGATGCTGAGCGGGTTGTCGGGAGTGATCGGGTTGTCGAAGATCCCGGCGCTGTCCACCACCGAGCTGTTGTTGGCCGGTCCCTGGCTCTGGATGTCGAAGCCCCACTGCTCTCCGTTGAACTGGATCTCGATGTTCATGGCGGGCCTGCCGTCGTTCTTGTAGGCGCTCGGATAGGCTTCGGCGTTCGCGGCGTCGGTGACGGAAACCTGCGCCTGGACGAGCGCCTGGATCCCGTTGCCGCGATCGGCGGGCGCGCCGGAGCCGTCCACGATCTCGATGTCGGCGAGAACCGCGGTGACGCGCGCGCCGGCCGGGAAGATGTTGGTCGTCTTGATGCCGCCGATGTTCCAGCCCCCCGCGGAGGAGGGGAGGCGCACGACGCCTTCGGATTCGGTGTAATCGACGCCGGCGTCCGGTCCGCCGCCCTGGTCCGCCTGGAGCCATGTGACGCCGCCGGCCTCGTTGGTGAACGGATCGGAGTCGTCGAACTCATCCTCGAAGAGCACGCCGGGCGGAATGACCGTGAGGGTGGCCTCCTCGCTGGTGAGTTCGTTTGATCCGCTGCTCACGACCACGGAGTAGGATCCCGCGTCCTCGAGGCTCACCGCGGGGAAGGTGAGTGTGTCGGAAGTCGCGCCCTCGATGGGGCTGCCGTTCCGGCGCCACTGATAGGACAGGGGCGGCACGCCGACGGCCACCACCGAGAAGGAAACCGGGTGTCCCGCGATCGCGAGGGTCGCACGGGGAGGGGAACCGATCGCGAGCGGCAGGTTCGCGGGATCCACCGACCGCGCGTGGCCGAGCATGAGGAGCGAGGTGTTCTCACCGACCCCCTGCGCGCCGATCGCCAGGGCCACGGCCGCGACCTCGCGGCCCACGGAGCCGACCAGGGCCCCGGCGTTCCCGTTGTCGCGCGTGACGTTGAAGTGGACGAGGTACGAGCCGTCAGGATTCAGAACGGCCGTCACGATCAGGGGCGAGACGCCGTCCCAGTCGAGGTCGCCGGACTGCGCGGGGGCATCGCCGTGGGATCCGGGGTTTCCGTCGAAGACGGGCAGGCGGATGTCGTATCCAGCGGATCCGTCATCGCGCAGGACGATCTCGACGTCCACGGCGGCGAGCTCCGCGTTCGCGTAGGTGCCGGGGAACGGGTTCGCGTTGCGGGCGTCCACGATCGTGATGTGTCCCAGCGCGGCGCCGTTCAGGGCCGCGCCGCGATTGGCGCGAAACCCGAAATCGCCGGTGAGCTGGAAGACGTCGATCGCGACCTCGAAGGGAGTTCCCGCCGGGAAGGCGTTGGCGCTCTGAAGTCCGCCGATGTTCCATCCGGAGGGGCCCGAATAGATCGTGAGCCGGGAGTCGGATTCCTCGTGGGGCGACCATGGGTCGGCCTGGTTCGCCTGAAGCCATCCGCCACCCGCGCCCGGGTTGGTCTCCGGATTGCCGTTGGCGAAGTCGTCGTCGAGGGCGGCGACGACGGCGCGGATCTCGAGCGTCGCCGGGTCGCTTGAGACGGCCGTCGTGTCGTCGGACACGCGCACGGAGTACTCGCCGGCGTCGCCGGGGGTGACCTCGTTCAAGACGAGGGTGGCGTCGGTCGCGCCCGCGATCTCGGTGGTGCCGCGCAGCCACTGGTACCGGAGTTCGCCGGTGCCGACCGCCGCGACGGAGAAGCTCACGGTGTCGCCCTGGACCGCGCGCTGGTCCCGCGGATGCGCGGTGATGGCGAGCGGGATGGCTTCCACCTCGTGGACCGTCACCCGGCCGAACCGCGCGTAGCCCGTGTTATCGTTCATGCCCTGGCTGCCGATCGCGACGATGAACCGGGCGTCCTCGAACCCGCGTTCGAGCGAGCCCGTGACGGGTGAGTCGTCGCCGCCGTCGCGGGTGAGATTGAAGTCAACCGAGTACTCCCCGGCGGGAGAGACGCTGACCGTCACCTCGAGCGGTTCGGAATCGGTGACGGCCTGGTCGAAAACGCCCACGGAATCGACCACCGAGCTGTTGTTGGCGGCTCCCTGGCGGTGGATGACGAATCCCCAGACCCCGGAGGATTCCTGGATCTCGATGTGCAGCGCGGCCCTGCCGTCGTTCTTGAAGGCGCTGGGAAACGCCTCGGCGTTGTTGTGGTCCGCGATGGAGATGATCCCCTGCAGGAAGGCCGGCAGGCCATTGCCGCGGTCGGCGGGCGCGCTGGATCCGTCGATCACCTCGAGGCCCTGCAGCACGACGGTGACGGTGGAGCCCGCGAGGAACGATTCGGTGGTCTTGATTCCGCCAATGTTCCAGCCGCCCTCGGACGAGGCCAGGATGGCGAGGCCGCCGGACTCGGAGTCGGCGAGTCCGGGATCCGGCCGGGCGCCCTGGTCGGCGCGGATCCAGTCGCCGCCGGTGCCCGGATTGACGAGGAGTTCGTCGTTGGAGAATTCGTCGTCGAACGCGACGCGGGTCTGTGCGTGGAGCAGCGCGTGCGGGGGCGCGAGCAGGCCGAACGACAGGAGGATCGGGAGGTAGGGTTTCATGTCCGCCAGTTGCCGGGGGTGGAGTCGAGCAGGACCGGCGAAAAGCGTCCTGTCGTTTCGGGCAGTTCTTGGAGGATAATCGGGCAGCGCGACGGTGCGGGCTCCCGGCGTGCTCACGGGAACACGTCGTTCCACGCGTGGTGGAGGCGTTCATCCGGGAGCGGAAGCCTGCGCGGTGGCGAAGACGGATCGGGTCATCAGGCGGGCCTCCTGGTGCCGCGCGGGAGGCCGTCGCGGAACGGGCGGGAAGGGGAGAGAAGCCCTCCGGCCCGCGCGATTTCGGGCGTGGAGCGGTCACTCGGCGATTGACCGATGGAGTGTCGTCAGTAGGCTTTGCGGCTCCGCAGCAACGAAACATGAGCACGAAAATCATCCCCTTGATCAGCTCCGGCGTGGCCGGTCCGCTGGGCATCGTTCATCTCCCGCGCATCTGGCAGAAGGGACTGCTCGGCGGGCTTGGACTGCTTGCGGATGGGTACAAGCCGATCGGGCCGGGGTACGACCACATGGTACTGGAGGCGATCGGCATCGATCCGGAGAAGGCGAAGGAGTTCCTCCGGGAGAAGAAGCCCACCTATCCGCAGTTCGAGGCGTGGGTGAAGGCCTATCCCGGCGTGAAGCTGGATCGCGAGACGATCGAGAAGAGCAACGCCGCCGTGCTCGGATATGTGCATGACGACGCGACGCGGAAGGAGATTCTCGCCGAGGCGGGCCTCCCGGACGACGGATCGATCAGCCCGAAGGCGGTTGACCTGAACAACCTGGATGACTGGACGGCGTTCCATCGTTCGGTGGTGAGCTGAGCCGGGGTGGTGATTGAAGGACGTGAGGGAGCGGACGCGCCTGCAGTTTCCGGCGGGTGGTGATCCGCACCGGTCGCCGCTGATCTACCGATGTGGGTGGCATCTCACACGGTGGATCAGCGGCGCCTGCTTTCGGGCGCGCTACGCAGGCGCGGAGAACATCCCGGCGGAGGGCGGTTTCATCATCGCGGCGAACCACGCCAGCTTCATGGATCCGCCGCTGATCGGGGCGGGCTGCCCGCGGCCGCTCAGCTATCTCGCGCGCGAATCGCTGTTCTCCAACCCGGCGTTCGGATGGGTGCTGCGCAGGGTGGGTTCCGTGCCGGTGGATCGTGACGGCACAAGCGGCAAGGGTCTCAAGACGATCCTCGACCGTCTGCGGGGCGGCGACGCGGTGCTGTTGTTCCCCGAGGGAACTCGCTCGCGGGATGGCGGCTTGCAGCCCGGGCGGGCGGGGATCGGCCTGGTGGTGCTGAAGTCCAGCGCGCCGGTCGTGCCGACGCGGGTGTTCGGGACGTTCGAGGCGTACGGAAGGGATCGCAGGCTGCCGCGCCCGCGCCCCGTGGCCGTCCGCTACGGACCGGTGCTGGATTTCACCGGGCTGCGCCGCGAGGCGGCCGAGGCGCCCCGGCCGCGGCTGAAGGAACTCTACGCGCAGGTGGCCGATCGGATCATGGAGGCGATCGGGAAGCTGGAACGGCCCTGAACACT
>CAYMDA010000031.1:0-46762 GCA_964389135.1 uncultured Verrucomicrobiota bacterium
GAACGCGGGCAGCAGAAGGGCGATGCCGTAGAGGGCGGCGCTGATCAGCAGCGGGAGGTGCCGTTTCATTCTCATGGGGGATCCGGTCCTGAGTGATCGCGATGATCCTCAGAGCATGCCTGCCGCCCGCAGGACCGTCTCGTGCACCGTGACATCATGGGTTCCGTCCCACGCGGGGCCGCCTTCCCCCCGGATGCACCGCGCGAGGTCGAGGAATTCCCCGTCATAGCGACCCGCGGCGCTGTCCATCGGGACGTCGTGAATGCCCCGGGAAAAGGGACCCCGCGCGCGGGCGAGGCTGAGCCGGACTCGTGGCGGCTCCAGCGGGCGGATCTCCAGCGTCCCTTCCGTCCCCGTGATCGAGAACTGCCTGCGATCACCTCCGAAGGGGTCGACGTGATTGCAGCGGATGCTGACAAGCGCCCGCGTGTACTCGAGCACGGCCATCTGGTTGTCGGCAAAGCCGTCGTCGCGGCTCTGGCGCGAGTAAGAGGAGACTTTGACGGGGGGACCGAGCAGGTCCACCACCTGGTCGATCAGGTGGCACGCCAGTTCGAACATCCCGCCACCCGGATAGCGGGCGAATTCTCGGCGGCTCGCGTCGTCGGCCATCTTCCCCATCATGCCGGAGACCTCCATGATTTCACCGAGCCACCCGTCCCGCACGACCTGCCGGGCAAACCGAAACCCGGGATTATACCGGAGCATGTAGCCCATCTGGACGATCAGGCGTCGCTCGGCGGCAAGGGCGTGCATGGCGCGGCAGGCCTCGAGGGATTCACCGGCCGGCTTGTCCACGTGCACGTGCATGCCCGCCCGAAGGCAGCGTATGGCGGTGGGGACGAGCTCGGTGATCGCGGTCTCCACCGCGACGGCTCGAAGGCCCGGGGTGGACAGCAGCTCCTCCTCGGTGATCCACCGCTGACCTCGATAGGGAGGTTGATCCGCAACGGCGGCGCGCCGCTCGGGATCCGTCTCCACGATTCCCACGAATTCGAACAAGTCCGGGTACTTCAGGATCGTCGCCAGTTTTCCGGCGGCATGGCCATGCCGCGTCCCGATCTGGCCAATCCGAATCCGGGGCGGATCCTGGGCGCCGTACGCGGGAAGCGCGGCAACCGCGGAGGCGGCTCCCACCCGGGCGAGAAACTGTCGCCGCGACGTTTCCTTCGAGGACAGGAACCCTTCCATGTGTGTGCCGCACCCAATCACTGCGTGCCCCTGCGTGGAAGCGAAAAACCATGGGTCCTTGCGTGCGCCGGCGGAGCTTTCACCGAAGCGCGGGTCGCCGCGTGAGGACACGACGCGGGAGAGGCCAATCGGCGTCACCGGATCACCGCGCCGAGGGACGCGCGGTCGCTCATTCACGCAGCGCGCGCACGTATCCGGCAGGCGCGCCGGATTTTCCCCGACCCGACCCGCGCATGGGACTACGGACCGACGGCCTGCTGCGTCAGAAAAGTATGTCGGAAGTCGGCGCGGTAGATTTGAAGGGATTCTTTGGAGGCATGGATGGCGGACCGGTCCGGGCGCATGAACGAGCCGCGAAAGTATCTCATGCTTTCACGCCTGATCGACTGGGGCATCGCAAAGGAGGAGCGCACCCTCGGCGTTTCCATGGATCACTTGCGCCTCGTCGCGCGCGCGACTCCGGCGGGTTCATGAAAGTTGCGATGATGTCGCCGCTGGGCAATCACCGTCGGCGGCTTCCGAAGGACGCGTTTCACCTCGCGCGCCTCGCGACGACGCTGACGGCGGACTGCGGGGCATGTGTCCGGATCACCCTGAACATGGCGGCGCAGGAGGGTTCCAGCAGCGATTCTCATGCCGGCCTGCGCCGCGAGCTCGGAACCTTGCCTCCGGAGCTGGCGGATGCGTTCACCTTTGCCGAGGCCGTTGCCAGGGGCCAAGACGATCCCGAAGGCCGCGAGCGAATCCGGACGTTCTTCGGCGAGGAAGGCCTCGTGGAACTTTCCCTGGCAATCGCGTCTTCCATGGTGTTCCCCAGGCTCAAGCGCGCACTGGGCCACGCGGAAAGCTGCTCGCGGACGCGGCCCGCCCTCCTCGATGAGGGACCCCGGAGTTCATCACGACCCGTCACCGCGCCGGGCGCGGCCAAGATGCGCCTTTGATTTCGGGCGCGACCCGACATGATGCCGGGCAACCCACCACAACAGGGGGCGAATCGAATGCGTGCTGCAAAGTCCTGTCTGACCGTTGCCTGGGCGGTGATCGCGTCTTCCCTGGTCTGTTCCGGGCAGGAGGGGAAGCAATCCAGAGGTTCCGACGGGCAAACGGCCGGGCGTTCCGCGTCCGGGCCGGAGGCCGTGTACTGGGAGAAGCTGGTGATGCACCCTTTCCATGATGCGAAGGGACAGGTGGTGGTCGAGATGCCGTTTCCTGCGGACTGGAAGGTGACGGCGCAACAGCGGCAGGGCGAACCCAGCATCACCGGCCCGAACGGGATCAAGGTCTTCGATTTCCCGCTCCGCTTCTTCGTGTTCTCTCCGGATCCGTTCATGCAGCAGGCGTACGCGCAGAGCGGGCAGCGGATGCGGCCGCTCCCCGCCATCGAGGACCTGATCCGGCAGGACCTCGTGCCGTGGTGCGCGGGACTCGGACTGGAGTTCGTGCGTCATGATGAAGTGCCGGAGGTGTCCCGCGTGGACCAGTGGTACAGCGACCAGCTCTTCAAGGCAGCCCCTTCCGAGGTGATCGTGCGCGCGATCGGCACGGAGTGGAAACACAGGGAGACGGGAGACCCGTCCTTCCTGCTCATCCGCCTCAACTCGAGCGTGTCGGCCGGCATGCATTCGTGGTCCTACTTCAGCAGCGGGCTGCAGGCGGACAGGGAGCATTTCGAAACGGCGCGGAAGCAGTTCCTTTTCGGACTGGCGAACGCCCGCTACCGGCCCGAGCCGATCATGGCCTACAACCAGGAGGAGGCGCGCCGCGTCGGACAGAGCTGGGAGGCGCACAACCGCCGCATGGCGCAGAATCAGGCGCTCTTCGAGGCGACGCAGCGGGCATTCGTGAATCGGAGCCGGGCCGGCAACGATGCCATCATGCAGGGCTGGAGGGACCGCAACGCCGCCAGCGACAGGGCGCATGAACAATTCTTGGATACAATCACCGAACGGACGAAAGTCGCGGACACGGAGACGGGCGAGAAGTGGAAGGTGGAGGGGTTCTCCAACCATTACTGGATGAATCGCGACGGGGAGTACTTCGGGACGGACAATCCGAACTACGATCCCAACCGTGACGTCAACATGAACCAGGAAAACTGGCGCAGGCTGGAGCCCGTGAAATAGGGTCGCGGTTCCTTCCCGCTCGAGAACGGGCGGGAACCGCCACCGCGCCACCGGGCGCCGGTTCATGACTTCGCTGCCTCGCGCCGCGGGTTGGGGACTGGCCTTTCCGGGTCCCGGACGGGAAAGCGGGAGGGCGCGTGATGCCGCGCCTGTCGGGTCGGAAGGGCGGCGCGGCGGGCGCGTGGAGGGACCTGCTTCGATGGATGCAGGGAAGCCGGCAGGTCGCGCCCGAGACGGCGGTAGTCCGCGGCGAGTGCGGCATCGACTTCCTCCGCAGGAAGGCCTAGGCGATGGACCAGCCAGTCGCGCAGGAGGCGCGCGAGACGATCGGGATTGATTGCGTGGGTCTGGCCGGTCTCCGTGAACAGCGCGTCGCTGAACTCCATGAAACTCCAGAAGGGCGAGCGATCCCCCCGCCAGAGGAAAGGGAGCGTGGTGACGAAGCGTCCGCTGTTGGCGAGGAGATCCCAGTAGCGCGCGAAGCGGCGCAGGCGCTGCACGTCCGCGAAACTCAGCAGCCTGTTCTCGAGGATGTCGTACGGGGGAAGCGGGTTGTAGCGCATGCCCCATTCCTCGTCGTGACGAACGATGGGTGTGCCCCGCAGGCGTTTGAGAATGCCGACCTGGATCTCGTGCGGTCCCATGCGCAGGAGACGGTCAAACCCGGCGGCGAAACTGGCGAGGTCCTCGCCGGGCAGGCCGGCGATGAGGTCCGCATGGATGTGGGCGCCCGCCCGCTCGCGGAGAAACCGGAGGTTGTCCTCGACCCTTTGAAGATTCTGACGCCGCTGGATTCGCGCGCAGACATCCGGATTCAGCGATTGAAGTCCCACCTCGAGCTGGACCGAGCCCGGCGGGAACCATGCGATCTCCTCGCGCAATGGATCGGGGAGGCGGTCCGGAATCATCTCGAAGTGGAGGAACAGATCGTGCCGCCACCGCTCCCGGAAGAAGCGGAGGATCGCGCGGCTGACCTCGAGGTTCAGGTTGAACGTGCGATCCACGAACTTGAACTGGCGCGCGCCGCGATCGAGGAGGCCGCCAAGGCTTTCAAGGAAGGCGCCCAACGGGAACTGGCGCACCGGGATGTCGAGCGACGAGAGGCAGAATTCGCACCGGAAGGGGCATCCGCGGGACGCTTCGACGTAGAGGACACGACCGGCGATGTCGGCCTCGCTGTAGAACGCGTAGGGCAGGGCGAGCTCCGCGACGTTGGGAAGGGGCGCCGCGATGATCCTTGGTGGGCGACGCCCCGCGGGGTGGTTCACGTCCCCGTTCCCGGCCAGCAGGTCGCGGCAGAGGGAGGCGAAGGCGAGGTCGGCCTCCCCGGTGATCACGTGGTCGGCCAGCCGTACGATCTCCTGGTCCTCGGTCTCGTGGCTCACCTCGGGACCGCCGAGCACGACGCGGACCTCGGGGCGGAGCCGCTTGAGAAGCGCCACCACATCGCACGTCTGCCGGACGTTCCAGATGTACACGCCGAAACCCACAATCCGTGGGTTCTGTCGGAGGAGCGCCTCGACGATCCCGAGGGCGGTCTGGTGGATCTCGAACTCGGCGATGGCGGCGCGCGGCTGGAGCTCCCCAAGGTTGGCGAGGAGATACCGCAGGCCCAGCGACGCGTGGATGTACCGCGCGTTCAGTGTGGCGAGCACGATATCCGGCATGACCCGCGCAGATTAGCCCGGAACCCCCCTCGGCGCCCATCCCCGCGAGCCCGCCCCCCGACGGGCCCGGTGCGCGCCATGCACCCCGACGACCCACAGCACTGCGGGGGATGAGGAGGAACGCGGGACAGGAATCGCTTCCTTGAGCGGTCAGCCCGGAGGTCCATGCCGCCTCCACCCGGCGCGCATGCACGGCACACGCACCGCAACGGATCTCTGAGACGGCCGGACTCGGGCTGTCGCCGCCACCGACGTCGTCTGGGGGCCGCAAGACGCGGCGGTCACTGTGGCGGCATTCCGGCAGCTTCGCGACGTCCGCGGAGCCGGGGGGGCACCGTGGCGGAACTTTGCGCTGATTCAAGGCGCCACCGCGACACCGTGTGCCGCTCGACCCCCGGTTCCCGGGCGCTCCGTAGTTTCCGCCGAATGAACGATGACCCATTACCACACCACAAGGTCATCCGGTCATCCGATCATCCCGCGCGATGAACGCCTTGATAAAGGCCTGTTTCCCTCCGGTCGGACCTGGTTGGTCCAAGTGACGTAAAATCTTCTTCCTCATCCTTATATGGATGAAGATTGCCGAAGTCCACTGGGTCGTTGGCTGTCAGCAAAGCGGCCCGCGACTGGAGATCTGATGACATGCGTCGAAGATCTCTATCAGTCTGATTGAACCTCATCTGCTTTTTGAATGGCGCGATATGCTTCTGCTTGGTCTCCAGCGAAATCTTTCACCAGACCGTCCAGGTTGTGCCGAGGATTATCGAAAATGTGACGAAGTTTGTTCGGATCAGCCCTCTTTTCGAAACTAAACGCTTTGCTGATCCACCGGCAGCAACACGAGCCTACTCTCTGGATAGCTTTACCTGCAACCCACCCAACGACTGCACCCTCGTCCACAGGCGTGCATAACGAGACTGCGACTGTGAACATCGCCCAGTCTGCTGGATTCGGATCGCGATTCGGAGGCCACCAGGGAACGTCGGCAGGCGGTATCAAGCCCAGAATATCAACCCGAGATAGGGGGGCGTTCCCCACGAAGCCATAAAGGGTCGGTCCTCCATCACTCCATCACCGATGTATTCGCCGGTCCTGAAGATCGACCGCCTCAAACTCCAGCTCACCCAGGGCATTGTACTGATGGAGGGTGACCACGTTGTCGGCGTCCCGATGCTGGAAGAGGTGGCCGCGCGTCGCCCTCGTGGTTGACACAGCGTTTTCCATGGGGACGTTCAGACGTAACGTGGCGCATATCAAATCTTTCCGAAGAACCGCCTTTCCTGCTTGCTCTGCTCCCACCCCTCAGCCAAGTGGACGTGCATCTTGATCTTGTCCGCGTAGGCCTGCAGAACCTTTGCGAACTTGCGGAGGGCCTCCGGAGCGTTCTCCGCCGGAGGGCCCTTGATCTTCTGCGAATCCTGCGTGAAGAGGGTGGCGACCGCCGGGTCGCCGTCGACGATGATGTAGCTGAGCCCGGTGAGGTCGTCGTGGCTGCCCAAACAGTACTTGTGACTGTTGGGCTTGATGGGCTTGTTCATTTATCCCCCTTCTTTCGGTCCGGGCGGATCTGGCCGAAAACTAGATTCTTCCGTTTTTCCCAGAATGCTTTTCCGTCGCCCCAGCCCATCTTGGAGGCTATTTGTGCGACGGGGTTTTGCTCGGATTTCTTCTCGTCCGACGACGTGTGTGTTGACGAATCCTTTTTCTGAATGGCTGATGTTGGGGTTTGATTTGAGTTTCTCGAGCGTCTTGTCCGCGTTCGGATGGAATTGCGTGGAGTGAACTCCCGGAGTGGAGAATGGGAGAATGGTACGTCGTCGGCGGGTTCGACCGCTTGCCGGAAGAGAATTCTCCGGCCCTCAGGCTCTTGCAGAATTGCGTGACCGACCGCCTTCAGACCCGTGAACACCTATGCCGTCCGTGGGAGTCAGCGCCATCATGGCTGTGTTTGCCGGCACAGGTACACCGTGACACCCCGATCGAGCAAGGGGGATTCGGCGGGAATCTTTCAGGGTCCGGCAAGCGGCTGATTCAACGCAGTTTACACCACTGCTGACCTCAGGGCTGATGCGGCTCGGCTCGGAAGATGGACGATCGCATCTCCGGGCGATTGGCATTTGGAATCACTGCCGCTGGCCGTGGCGCGCAGGGAGCACCTGACGAATCCTGGCGTTCAGCGGGGTATGGCCAGCCAGGCGCCACCCATCGAATTCTCATCGGGTGACCGCCCGGCGCGGGATGAGCGGCAGGCCTGTTGCAGTCAAAGAATGACGAGCATTGATGACGTGGCGCGTCCGGCAGGGCTCGAACCTGCAACCTTCTGATCCGAAGTCAGAAGCTCTGGCCAATTGAGCTACGGACGCAGCGGCGGGGCCGTGAGGCAGCCTGAGATTGGCGGGTCCGATGCCCCCGGTTCAAGCGGATATGCGGGGACACGCCGGTCCGTCCGGACGTACGAGGAACCAGTGGATCCAGCCCATGAGCAGGAACTGCACCGGCACGCGGATCAGAAGGTAGACCGGGCCGAGGTCGTGTCCGCCGAAGGGGATGCGGGCGAGCGCCCCATGGATGTTCAGGGGCAGCGCAAGGATGAGGAAGGCGATGAGGCCGATGCCGAGCGGGCGGGTCCAGCGGGGCACCGCGAGCAGCAGGATCGCGGCGGCGAGCTCCGCCACGCCGGAGAGAAGGACGATCTCCCGCCGGAACGGGATGACGCCGGGTATGAGTCCGGCCATCGGCTCGGGAAAGAGAAAGTGGCCGACGGCCGTGAACAGGAACACGGCGGCGACGCCGATCCGGGCCCGCGTGCGTCGGGCGCCGGGGAGAGGCAGGATCACCGGCAGGACCAGGAGCGTCACGATGAGGAGCAGGTTGACGAAAGGCACGGTGGATCGGCGCGCGTTGCGATCAGTTCGAGGGGAAGGGGCCGCGGTCGGTTCGCTTTCGGCTGGTGGGCGCGGCAGGACTTGAACCTGCACGGCTTGCGCCAATGGCTCCTAAGGCCATCGTGTCTGCCATTCCACCACGCGCCCGCAATGCCGGCGGAAGTGTGAAGCGGAAGCATCCGCCTTGTACAGGGCGGACCGGAACGGCGCCAGCCCGCGAAATCGCGCCCGGCCCGGCTGTCAGAAGAGGGTGTAGATAAACGGCGCGGCGCCGCCCCCGGAGAGGAGGACGAGCGCGCCGAAGAGGCAGAGCACGATCACGATCGGCAGGAGCCACCACTTCTTGTTCTCGCGCAGGAACTCCCACACTTCGCCGAGCAGGCTTACGGGGCGTTCGTCCTGCGCGGCCTTCTCGAAGGCGGATTCCTTGCGGCTCATCGTGGGTGGGCGGTTCAGTACTGGCGCAGGTAACGGGCGGCTTCGGGCGCCGGCGGCCGGTCTTCCCAGTAGGTCGCGCCTGCTGGCTTGCGCGCACGCATCATCGCATCACGTCCGCGAAGCCGCAACAGCAGCCCCAGCGGCGTGAAGACGAGGAGGAACAGCAGCGCGAGGATCACCTGGGCGACCACGAAGCCGATGGGAAACGCAAGGAGCATGGCCGCGGTGAACACCCAGCGAAAGACGGAAGGCGCCCACCAGCCCGCGAGAAGGCACGTCGCGCCCACGAGGATCAGGGCCGCGCCGAGGACGGGGCGCCCGTGGCGTGCTGCCTGCAGGATGCCGAGCAGGCCGAGCAGCAGGAAACAGAGTGCCGCGAACTGGCGGACGACACGGTGGCTGGGGGCGCGGGTGACGTCGGACCAGGTCATGGCTCAGTCCCTCGGGGTGGAGCGGAGGTGCGCTTCACGCTCGCGGGCGAGGCGTTCGGGCGGCATCTCGGATTTGAGCAGGACGTGGTTCTCGAGGACGAGCACGTCGATGTCGGTGGCGAGGAAGCAGCGCGTCGCCTCGGCCGGCGTGCAGACGATGGGTTCGCCCCGGATGTTGAAGCTGGTGTTGACCAGGACGGGACAGGAGGTAAGCGCCTCGAACGTCTTCATCAGGCGATGCAGGCGCGGATGGCGGCCGGGGTCCACGGTCTGGATGCGGGCGCTGTGGTCCACGTGGGTGACGGCGGGAAAGTCGGAGCGCGGGACGGCGAGCCGGCGGCGGAGGTCGGGGTCGCCGCGCATCGTGGCCGCCTCGGCGTCCGAGAGGGGGCGGCGGAACCGGGGCCGCACCGGCGCGACGATCAGCATGTACGGACTCTCCTCGCCGGGTTCGAGCTCGAAGATCTCGGCGGCGCGTTCTGCGAGGACGATCGGGGCGAAGGGGCGAAAGCTCTCGCGGAACTTCACCTTGAGGTTCATGGCGGCCTGCATTCCGGGCTGACGGGGATCGCCCAGGATGCTGCGGGCGCCCAGGGCGCGGGGCCCGAACTCCATGCGGCCGTGGAACCAGCCGACAATGCGGCCTGCCGCAAGGTGGCGCGCCACGTCCGCGAGCAGGTCGGCCTCGTCAGGGCGATGATGGAACTTCAACCCGGCGTCGGCGAGGAAGCGGGCGATCTCGCCGTCGGAGAATGCGGGGCCGAGCAGGCTGGCCTGCTGCGAGTCGGCGGGGTCGGGGTGGCGCGGATTCTCGAGCAGTTGATGGTGAACGAACAGCGCGGCGCCGAGCGCGCCTCCGGCGTCGCCGGCGGCGGGCTGGATCCAGAGGCGCTCGAAGGGGCCTTCGCGCAGCAGCCGTCCGTTTGCGACGCAGTTGAGCGCGACGCCCCCCGCCATGACAAGATTCGCCTGGCCGGTCTCACGGTGAACGGTGCGGCCGATGCGCAGCACGGCGTCCTCGGTGACTTTCTGGATGCTCGCGGCGAGATCCATGTGGCGCTGGGTGAGCTCGGACTCGGGGGTGCGGGGCGGTCCGCCGAACAGCTCGTGGAACCGCCGCGAGGTCATGGTCAGGCCGTGGGTGTAGTCGAAATAGTCGAGGTCGAGCCGGAAGCTGCCGTCGTCGCGCAGGTCGATGAGGTGTTCGCGGATGGCTGATTCGAAGACGGGCCGGCCGTAGGGCGCGAGCCCCATGAGCTTGTACTCGCCGCTGTTGACCTTGAACCCGCAGTAGTACGTGAAGGCCGAGTAGAGCAGGCCGAGCGAGTGGGGAAACCGGATGTGGCGCGCGAGGGAGATGCGGTTTCCGACGCCGGCGCCCCATGCGGTGGTGGTCCATTCCCCGACCCCGTCCAGCGTGAGGATGGCGGCGCGCTCGAAGGGGCTCGGGAAGAACGCGCTCGCCGCATGGCTCTCGTGGTGATCGGTGAAGACGAATTTCGCCCGGCGCGCGGACGGGAGCTCGCGCCGCAGCAGCCGCTTGAGATGCAGCTTCTCCCGGAGCCAGACCGGCACGGCCATCCGGAAGCTGCGAAATCCGCGCGGGGCGAAGGCGAGCCACGTCTCGACGAGGCGGTCGAACTTGACGAGGGGCTTCTCGTAGAAGGCGACGTAGTCGAGATCGGCCTGGGTGAGGCCTGCCTCGCGCAGGCAGTAGGCGACGGCATTCGCCGGGTAGGCGGCGTCGTGCCTGCGGCGGGTGAATCGCTCCTCCTGGGCGGCCGCGACGATGCGGCCGTCCGCCACGAGGGCGGCCGCGCTGTCATGATAGAAGGCGGAGATCCCGAGGATGATCGCCATGCGGCGGGAGGAGGGAAATCAGCGGCGTGATGCGCGCGGGCCGTCAGGGCTGCGCGGGCGCCGAGGGATGCATGATGGCGCGGGCGACCTCGTCGGCCTTCTGCTTGCCCATGAGTCGGCGGATCAGCGCGAGGCCGAACTCGACGGCGGTGCCGGCTCCCCGCGAGGTGGTGATGGGTCCGTCATCGACCACGGGCTGGTCGGAGAGGCCTCCGGGCAGCTCATCGTGCACGGAGAAGTGGGCGGTGAAGCGGCGTCCGTGCAGGAGACCGGCGTCGGCGAGGACGGTGGGCGCGGCGCAGATGGCGGCGACGTGTCCGCCGGAATCGACGAACTCGCGGGCAAGCCGGGCCGCGCGGCCGTCGGACCGGAGTGCCTGCACGCCGGGTCCGCCTGGGACGAGGAGGAGATCGAACTTCCGGCCGGCGACCGCGTCGAGGGAGGTGTCGGCCTGCAGCGTGATGCTGCAGCGGCCGGTGACGAGCCGGGAGCCGTCGAGCGAGGCGAGGACCACCTCGGCGCCGGCGCGGCGGAGGAGGTCCACCGGCGCGACGAGCTCGATTTCCTCAAAGCCGGGCGCGAGCAGGCAGAGGACGCGAGGATTCATGCGGAGGGAGGTTAGGAAAGAACGCGGGGAGCGTCCATGACAGGCGATGAATCGCCCGGGAGGTCGCGGGCATGGGCGGAGGAAGGGCGCGAGCGGTGCTTGCGTTGTCGGCGGGACGGCGGAAACTCGGACGTACCGCAGGCGGGTGTGATCGATGCGCCGCGGCCGGAACATGACCAACGAAGAACTACTTGAGACCGTCCGGAAGACCCTCGGGGCGTACACGGAGGTTTCGGCGGACCGGATCCAGCCGGAGGTGCCGTTGTCGGATCTTGGAGTCGATTCGCTGACGGCGGTGGGGCTGGTGGCGGACCTCGAGGCTGCGTTTGGGATCACCATTCCGGACGACGAGGTGCTGGCGGTGCGCACGGTCGGGGATGTGCTCGAGCGCCTGCGGGCCCAGCTCGGTGGCGGGCGCGGCGGAGCGGCGGCCTGAGGCTCCAGCCATGCGCCGCGTGGTGGTCACGGGGATGGGAGTGATCAGCGCCCTCGGGGAGGGGTGCGAGGCGACGGCGCGCGCGCTGCGCGAGGGGCGGAGCGGGATCGGCCCGTTGAAGAACGGCTCCCCGGGCCGCCTGCGTGTGGCGGTGGCCGCGGCCGTGAACGACTTCGACGCGGCCTCGCGCTTCGAACGTCAGGAGCTGACCGTGATGGATCGCTTCACGCAGTTCGCGACGGTGGCGGCGCGGGAGGCGATGGCGCAGTCGGGCCTTGGATCCGTCGAGGGCTGGCGGGCGAAGGCGGGCGTCGTCATGGGATCGTGCGTGGGCGGCCAGAGCACGGAGGACGAGGGATTCGCCGCGCTGTACCGGGAGGGGAGGCCCGGCGTGAGCCCGTTCACCGTTCCGCGCGTGATGGCGAACGCCCCCGCGAGCCAGGTGTCGCTCGAGTTCAAGCTGCACGGACCCTCGTTCGCGGTGGCTTCGGCGTGTTCCTCCGCGAACCACGCGATCGGCCTTGCGTTCCAGTTCGTCCGCTCGGGGACGTCCGACGTGATGCTCGCGGGTGGCGCGGAGGCGCCGCTGAGTTTCGGGCATCTGAAGGCATGGGAGGCGCTGCGCGTGCTCGCGCCGGACACGTGTCGCCCGTTCTCGGTGGAGCGCCGCGGGCTCGTGCTCGGAGAGGGTTCCGCGGTGCTCGTCCTGGAGTCCCTCGAGCATGCGCAGGCGCGCGGCGCGACGATCCTCGGGGAGATCGCGGGCTTCGGAACGAGCTCGGACGCGTCGCACATCACCCAGCCCTGCGCGAATGGCGCCGCCGACGCGATCCGGCGCGCGCTCGAGGACGCGGGGGTGTCCCCGGAGGAGGTGAACTACGTCAACGCGCACGGGACCGGGACGAAGGCGAATGATTCGACGGAGGTGCGCGCGCTGCGAAACGTGTTTGGCGACCGTCTCGCGGAGGTGCCGGTCTCCTCGACGAAGTCGCTGCATGGCCATGTGCTCGGCGCGACGGGGGCGGTGGAGGCCGTGGCGACGCTGCTCGCGATGCGGGAAGGTTTCCTTCCACCGACCGCGGGGTTTCTCGGTCCGGATCCCGAGTGCGCGATCGACGTGGTTCCGAACGAGGCGCGGCCCGCGAAGGTGGAGGTGGCCTTGTCGAACAACTTCGCGTTCGGCGGTCTCAACGCCGTGCTGGTGTTCCGGCGATGGTCCGGGGCCGGGCGCCCTGCGTGACCGGCATCGAGCGCCGGGCGGGACCGCCCGGGCACGGTGATATTGCGCGGCGGAGCCGGGGACGGTTAGGTTCCGCGACGTGCTCGCCAAGGTCCGCTCTGCCGCCGTGCAGGGCGTGGAAGCATTCTCCATCGAGGTTGAAGTGGACGCCGGCTGGGGTGAAACCCAGGTCGTGATCGTCGGCTTGCCGGATGCCGCCGTGAGGGAGTCGCGGGACCGCGTGGGCACGGCGCTGTCGAACTCAGGGTTCCGGGGATCGTTCGGGCGACTCACGATCAATCTCGCGCCGGCGCACGTGCGCAAGGAGGGCCCGAGCTTCGACCTGCCGATCGCGCTGGGGATCCTCGCCGCGAGCGAGCAGATGAGCATGGACCGGCTCGGCCAGTACCTCGTCGTGGGCGAGCTCGCGCTGAACGGGGCGGTCCGTCCGGTGAAGGGGGTGCTCGCCTCGGCGCTGCGGGCGCGCGCGGAGCGTCGCGTGGGCGTGCTTGTGCCCGCGGAGAACGCGGCGGAGGCCGCGGTGGTCTCGGGGCTGGAGGTGATCCCGGTGCGCAATCTCCGCGAGGCGTCGGCCTTCCTCGACGGCGAGATCGAGATTCCCCCGACGGTCGTGGACGTGGACGCGCTGTTCGCGGAGGCATGGTCGGACCCGGTCGATTTCGCGGACGTGCGCGGTCAGGAATCGGTGAAGCGCGCGCTCGAGATCGCCGCGGCCGGCGGGCACAACGTGCTGCTGCTGGGGCCACCCGGCACGGGCAAATCGATGCTCGCGCGGCGGCTGCGGACGATTCTTCCGCCACTCACGCTGCAGGAGGCGCTCGAGACGACGCAGGTTCACAGCGTGGCGGGTTTGCTTGCGCCGGGGCAGGCGCTGGTCACGCGCCGGCCGTTCCGCTCCCCGCACCACACCGCGAGCGATGCGGGCCTTCTCGGCGGGAACGTGCAGCCGACCCCGGGCGAGATCTCGCTCGCGCATCACGGGGTGCTGTTCCTCGACGAGCTGCCGGAATTCCGGCGTTCGGTGCTCGAGACGCTGCGCCAGCCGATGGAGGAAGGCCGCGTGACGATCAGCCGTGCGGCCGGCACCGCGACGTTCCCCGCGGAGTTCATGCTCGTCGCCGCGATGAATCCGACGCCTGACGGCAAGATGCCGCACGAATCGCGGGCGACACCGCGACAGATCCAGAATTATCTCGGGCGCGTGAGCGGCCCGCTGCTGGACCGGATCGACCTGCACGTGGAAGTGCCGCCGGTGAAGTTCCATGACCTTGCGGCGGAAGGCTCGGGCGAGCCGTCCGCGGCGATCCGGCAGCGGGTCATGGCGGCCCGCGCCATCCAGCTCGAGCGGTTCCGGGGCCGCCCCGGGGTGCGCTGCAACGCGCGGATGAGCACGCGGGACGTGCGTCAGTTCTGCCGTCTCGACGAGGCGACCCGCGAACTGATGCGCGGCGCGATGGCGGATCTCGGCCTGAGCGCGCGCGCCTACGAGCGGGTGCTCAAGGTGGCGCGCACGATCGCGGATCTCGCGGGGGCGGAGGAGCTGCAGGGCGAGCACGTGCTGGAGGCGATCCAGATGCGATCGCTGGACCGGCAGGTGTGGGGATGGAGCGTCACCGCGTGAGCGGAGGCGGCGCGCATCTCCGGATGCCCGGTCCGCGGACAAACGGGTCGGCGCGCGGCTGGTCGAACGTGATTTGGACTGCCAGGACTTGACCCGGGGCGCATCCTTGTGGCGATGCGGCGCGTGATCGTGTTCCTGAAAACGCCGAGGCCGGGGCTGGTCAAGACGCGGCTGGCGTCGGAGCTGGATGCGGAGTCGGCGGCGGCCATCTGCCGGGTGCTGATCGAGCGTTCGATGGAGGCCCTGAGGAATGAGCCCTCGGTGGAGATCCGGTACGCGCCGGATGACGCCGGGGAGGAGACGGCGGCGATGCTGCGGCCGGGCTGGCGCGCCATGCCGCAGGGCGTGGGAGACCTCGGGGAACGCCTCGCCCGTGCCGTGTCGGCGGCGGGGCAGGACGGCGCGGGTCCGATCGTGATTGTCGGGACGGACACGCCCGACCTCGTGGCCGAGGACCTGGAGGCGGCGTTCGCCGCGATGGAGGAGCACGACGTGGTGCTCGGCCCGGCGTACGACGGTGGCTACTGGCTCGTGGGGATGCGCCACCCCATGCCGGAGCTGTTCGTGGGGATCCCGTGGAGCACGCCGCGGGTTCTGGAAGCCACGATGCAGCGCGCGAAGGAGTCGGGGCTGCGCGTGAAACTGCTCAGGAAGCTGCGGGACATCGACACGCTGGACGACTGGCGGCGATGGCAGCGGGAGCGCGCGATCACCTGAGGCTCGCGGCGACATGGGCGGGGCTCTGCGACATCCGGTGCGCGTGGCGAGACGTCTCGCGGCGTTCGTCGGGGTGACGGGCGCGGGCCTTCTCGAGCACGCGCTGCGCCTGCGGCTGCGCGGCCGCGCGCGGGATGCCCGGGAGTGCGCGGCATGGGTGCACCGCTGGAGCCGGCGCACCCTGCCGAGGGTGGGGATCGAGTGCGTGTGGGAGGGGACCCCGCCCGAGCACGGCATGGCCGTGAGCAATCACCTCGGGTACATCGACATTCCGCTCCTGGCGACGACACGGCCGAT
Organism: uncultured Verrucomicrobiota bacterium; assembly: GCA_964389135.1. GTDB lineage: Bacteria > Verrucomicrobiota > Verrucomicrobiia > Limisphaerales > CAIMTB01 > CAIMTB01. The sequence continues at coordinate 15,514 of CAYMDA010000031.1, forward strand.
GGTGTTCGTGTCGAAGGCGGAGGTTCGATGGTGGCCCTACGTCGGGTCCCTGGCACGGTGCGCCGGGACGCTCTTCCTGAAGCGCGAGGCGCGGGGGCACGTCGCCGAGGTGGTGGAGCGCATCGCCCCGGTGGTGGAGGGCGGAACGGTGGTGACCATCTTCCCGGAGGGCACCAGTTCGGGCGGCGACACGGTGCTGCCGTTTCGGTCGCCGCTCCTTGCTCCGGCGGCGCGGTGCGGCTGGCCGGTGACGCCGGTCTGGATCGGCTACGAGGTCGAGGACGGCGTGGTCTCGGAGGACGTGGCGTACTGGAGGGACATGACCTTCGCGCCGCACTTCCTGAACATGCTGTCGAGAAGGCGCATCGTGGGGCGCGTGGTCTTCGGCGAGCCGGTGAGCGGGATCCGCGATCGCAAGGAACTGGCGCGCCGGCTCCACGCGGAGGTGTGCGCGCTGGCACAGCGGCGGGTCAGCGCCATTCGTGCTTCGGATACTTGCGCTGGAGCTCCGATTTGATGCGGGGATAGTGATCGCTCCAGAAGCTCTCGAGGTCCTGCGTGATCTGCACCGGACGCATGCTGGGGGCGAGGATGTGGACGGTGACGGCGACGCGGTCGAGGGCGATGCGCGGTGACTTCCGCACACCGTAGAGTTCCTGGATGCGAAGGGCGATGAAGGGCGGGCCGTCGGCGGTGTAGGTGACCTTCGGACGGCGGCCGTTGGGAAGCTCGAGGCGTTCGGGGGCGTGGCGGTCGAGAAGTTCGCGCTGGGCGGCGTTGAGCCATCCGGTGACGAGCGGGCGCACGGGGCGTTCGCGCACGTCGCGGTGGCTGAATGCGCCCATGCAAAGCTGCGCGATGAGGTCCTGCCGATCCTCGGGCCCGAGCGGAGGAAGCCCGAACTCGGGGCACCATCGCGCGAGCTGGTTCAACCGCAGGATCCACTGCTCCACGGAGTGATCCCACAGGGGGAGCGTGAGCCTCCCGGCGATGACCTCCGCCGCGAGCAGGCGCGCGGCGGGTTCCTCGGGGGGCGGCTCGACGCGTTTCGTCTCGAGGGGGAGATCCCGGAAGAGAACGCGTTCCTGCGCGACCACCCTTTTCGCCACCGAGTCGAGGGTCACGTGAACGTCGCTTCGGATGTCGTCGGGGAAGAGCCTGCGGATCCACGCGGGTTCGACCGCCGTGGCGAGGGAAAGGATCGTCTCGACGTCGCCGCGCGATTCGATCTCGCGAACCTCGGCCGCGACGAGGAGGGGCGCATCCTGGACGGCGCTGTCGCGGCTGAGCATGCCCCGGCGGCGATGGACGAGCTCGCAGCGGAGCGTTCCCCTGTCGAGGCGGCGGGCGAGGTGGTCGGAGAACGCCTGGAGGATGCAGAGGCGCAGGCGATCCTCGTGGAGCTCCCGCGGCGTGGTGTCCATGCCCTCGCGGCGGGCGAGCGAGAGGAAGGAGTGGAGCAGCGCGGGCACCTGGGCGGCCGCCGCGGCATGGATGCCGGCGCGTTCGCAGGCGTCACGCCGGAAGTCGTTGGCGGCGGCGAACTCCCACGCGCGGATCAGCCGGAAGAAGTCCGAGGTGGAACGGTCGCCGATGCGGTCCTCGCGGAAGCGCGCGGTGTGTGCATCGACCTTGCGCAGGAGAATGTCCCGGCCCTGGGTGAGGGCGGCGAGGAGCGCGGCATGGTAGACGCAGTCCTGTTCGGCGGCGGCGAGAAGCAGGCGCGCATAGCGCGGGTGCAGGGGGAAGGCGAGCATGCGCCGCCCGAGCGGCGTGAGGGTGAACGCCGATGACTGCGGAGGCGGCTCGACCCCTTCCGCCGGGGCGGCGGATGGCGGTTCCCCGGCGGGATCGGTGGAGACCGGCGCGATCGCGCCGAGGTCGGCGAGGAGCTCGAGGGCGCGGTCGAGCGCGCGATCCTCCGGCGGCTCGAACCATGGGAACTGCCGGACGTCCGGAGTGCCGGAGGCGATCAGGGTGAGGACCGCCTCGGCGAGGTCCAGGCGGCGGATCTCGGGAACCTCGTGTGCGGGACGGTCGTGGTGTTCCTCGGCGGACCAGAGGCGCATGCAGACACCGGGCGCGGTGCGCCCGGCGCGGCCCGCGCGCTGGTCGGCCGACGCGCGGCTGATGCGCTCGACGAGGAGGGTGTTGATGCCGCGCGCCGGGTCGTGACGCGGCAGGCGCGCCAGGCCGCTGTCGATGACAAGGCGGATGCCCTCGATCGTGAGGGAGGTCTCGGCGACGTTGGTCGCGACCACGACCTTCGGCCGATCGTGCGGGGCCACGGCCGCGTCCTGCAGGTGCGGCGGGAGTTCGCCGTGGAGCGGGAGCAGGATGCGCCCGCGGGTCTCGGGCCGCGCGCGAAGCGCCTCGAGCGTCCGCTGGATTTCGTGCGCGCCCGGCATGAAGACGAGGGCGTCGCCGGGTTCGCCGCGGCGCGCCCACGCGGCGAAGGCGTCCGCCGCCTGTTCCCACACGGGCAGCCGGTTCGCGTACGCGGGCGTGTCGGCGTAGTCGATCTCGACGGGAAAGGTGCGCCCCGAGGCGGTGAGGACGACGCAGGGATCGAGGTAGTCCTTCAGGCGCGCGGAATCGAGCGTGGCCGACATGACCACGATGAGGAGGTCGGGACGCCGGGCGCGCTGGAGCTGGACGGCGCGGGCGAGGGAGAGGTCGCCGTGGAGGTGGCGTTCGTGGAACTCGTCGAAGATCAGCGCGGCAACGCCGTCGAGCGCAGGGTCCTGCAGCATCTGGCGGAGGAGCAGGCCTTCCGTGACGAACCGGATCCTCGTGGCCGCGGACGTGACGTTGTCGAAGCGGACCTGGTACCCCACCTCGCGCCCGAGCTCGACACCGAGCTCCTGCGCGACGCGCCGGGCGAGCAGGCGCGTGGGCAGCCTGCGCGGCTGGAGGATGACGGCCTGGCCGTGCTCGAGGAACCCGTTCCGCAGGAGCATCTGGGGCACCTGCGTGGATTTGCCCGAACCCGTGGGCGCCGAGAGGACAAGCCGCGGCTGGCTGCGCAGCGCCTCGGCGATCCGCGATTCGAGTTCGTGGATGGGAAGCGACGTCAAGACGATGGATGGCGGCGGAAGACGCGGCGCGCTTCCGCCGGAGGGTGGGGGTGGATTCGGGCGATGCAGTGCGCCGCGTTCCGTCAGCGGGTGACCGGCTTGCCCGCCTCGCGCCACGCGTTCAGGCCGCCATCGAGATGCACGACGGTCTGAAACCCGAGTTCCTGGAGCGTCCTGAGCGCGCGGCTGCTCCGCCCGCCCGAGGCGCAGTGGATGAGATACGGGCCCGAGCGGTCGAGCGCCGCAAGCTTCTCGGCGAACGATGCATCCATGAAATCGATGTTGCGGGCGCCCTCGAGGTGGCCGCTGGCGAACTCCTCGGGGGTGCGCACGTCCAGCACGACGGCATCCGGGTTCCGGGCGAGCCAGCGCTCGGCGGCTTCGGGATCGAGATCCGGGATCTCCTGCGTTTCGGAGGTTGTTGCCCGCGCCTCCGGAGCGTCCTGCGCTTCCCCGGAAGCGAGGGAGAGCGCGGCGGGCTCCTTGCCCGCCGTCATCGCGGCCGCCGTGTCCGCCGGCGGCGGGTCGGATTCGCGCCCGCACCCGGAAACGAGGACGGTGGCGGCGAGAACGCAGAGGGCCGCGTTCGCGAGAACGTGGAATGAGGCGCCGTGAGCCATGCGACGACGATAGGTGGAACGCGCCGGGTGGCAATCCCCGCCCACCCAGCCGGGGACGGGGCGCATGCCGCCGCGCCTCGGCCTCCCTCGGATCGAGATCGCGCGAATCGACTCGCGCGGACGCCGCGCGTGCGCGAGCCTCGGGCATCCATGAGAAGCGCGATCGCGTTCGCGGCCGTCTTGCTTTGCCTTGGGGCGCATGGAGGCGAGGCATGGCGGGATGACCGGCTGATCTTTCCGGCCGAGCACTGGCACAACCACGGGTCGTCCATCGTGGAGACACCCGGGGGGGACCTGCTGGCGTGCTGGTTTCATGGATCGGGGGAGCGCAAGGCCGACGATGTCCGCGTGGAGGGCGCGCGCTTCTCGAGGAAGACCGGGACCTGGAGCGAACGCACGGTCTGGGCCGACACGCCGGGATACCCGGACACGAACTGCGCCCTCTTCCTCGATCGCGACCAGCGACTGTGGCTGGTCTGGCCGACCATCCTCGCGAACCTCTGGGAGAGCGCCCTGCTGAAGTACCGGATCTCGACGGACTACGAGGGCGACGGTCCGCCGCGGTGGCAGCAGGACGGCGTGCTGCACGTGACGCCCGGGCCCGAGTTCGACTCGGCCATCGAGGAGTGGGTGCCGAAGGCCGAACGATGGATGGCGGAAACGGAGATGCACCCGTCCATGCGCGAGGAGGTCGCGAGGTACCTCGGGGTCATGCGCGAGCGCGCGTCGGACAGGCTGTACCGGCGCCTCGGCTGGATGACGCGCGCCCACCCGGTCGCGCTCGACGACGGCAGAATCATCATGCCGCTCTACCACGACGGGTTCTCGTGCTCGCTGATGGCGCTCTCGGACGATGGCGGGAAGACCTGGACCACGACGGCGCCGCTCCTCGGGGGGGGAAACATCCAGCCCGCGATCGCCCGGCGCCGCGACGGAACACTCGTCGCGTTCATGCGCGACAACGGCCCGCCCCCGCCCCGCGTCATGCGCAGCGAATCGCGCGACGGCGGCCGCACGTGGTCGCCCGTGGAGGACACCGATGTCCCGAACCCCGGATCCGGCGTGGACGTCGTCGTGCTGCAGGACGGGCGCTGGCTGCTCGTGTGCAATGACACGGAGGAGGGGCGACACCAGCTCGCCGTGCTCGTATCCGAGGATGAGGGGCGCACATGGCCCCGCCGCAGGTACCTCGAGCGGGATGAACCCGGGCCGCTGGCGGGCAGGTATCACTATCCGAGCGTCATCCAGGCGAGGGACGGCACGGTGCACGTGACCTACAGCCATCACCTGAGCCGGGAACGGCCGCTGCCGAAGGATGCGGACGGCCTCCCCGCCCACAGCTCGATCAAGCATGTGCGGTTCAATGTCTCATGGCCCCGATCGGGGGATGCCCCCTGACCAACGCGCCGTTGTCCTGGGGGGAGTCGATCGAGTTTGATGAAGGGCATGGACCTTTGCATAGCGCCGTACGTGCTCCGGCTTGCGCGCCGATGGACGATTGCGAGCCGCACCGGCCCCGGCGGCGGGGAAGGCACGGAGACGTTCCCGGTGGTGCTGGTCCGGCTGCGGGACGCCGACGGAGTCGAGGGGCTCGGCGAGAGCGCTCCCTCGACGCGCTACGGTGAATCGGCGCAATCCGTGGAGGCGGCGCTCCGCAGGATCGATCCGTCACGCCTCTCGTTCGAGGACCTCGAGGCGAGCGAACGCTATCTGAACGAGGTCGCCGGCAAGGAACCGGCCGCGCGCTGCGCGTTGAACATCGCGCTGCTGGACGGCGCGGCGCGGAGGAAGGGCGTGCCGCTCCACCGCTTCCTCGGGTTGCCGTTCACCGAGGGTCGGCACCTCACGTCCTTCAGCATCGGCCTGGATGCGCCCGAGGTGGTTCGGGAGAAGGTCCTCGAGGCGGCGCCGTACCCCGTGCTGAAGCTGAAGCTGGGCGGCGACGCCGATCGGGAGAGCCTCGCCGCGCTGCGGGAGGTCGCCCCCGGAAAGATCGTCCGCGTGGACGCCAACGAGGCATGGCGCGATCGCGAGGAGGCGCTGCGAAACCTCGAGTGGCTGGCGTCGGACGGAAAGATCGAGTTCGTGGAGCAGCCGATGCCCGCCTCGACGCCGCGCGAGGATCGGGAATGGCTTTTCAGGCGCTCGCCGCTCCCGCTGATGGCGGATGAATCGTACGAATCCCTCCGCGACCTGCCGGAGGTGCTGGGTTGTTTCCATGCGGTGAACGTGAAGCTGGTGAAGGCGGGTGGCGCGGGACCCGCCCTCGCGGCGTTGCGCGCCGCGCGCGATGCGGGCCTGAAGACGATGCTCGGATGCATGATCGAGACGAGCATCCTGATCGCCGCGGCGGCGCACCTCGCGGAACTCACCGACTATCTCGACCTCGACGGGAACCTTCTGATCACGAATGACCCCTTTCACGGGCCGACGGCCGATGGCGGTCGGCTGTCGCTGAACGGGGCGCCCGTCCGATCCGGACTCGGGCTGACGCGGCGCCCGGGCGCGCCGGTCTGAAGGGGCGCCCGGGACGCGCGCCCCGGTCCGGCGCGGCATGGCGTGCCGCCGCGGGGGATTTCGCCCCGGAGAACGTTCGTTCGAGGCACTTGCGCGGCGGCCGGGGCCTGCCTAACGTGGAAAGCCACGGCTACGGGAATTCATGCGATGAGAACGAGCCGCCGTCCCCTCCACAGCCCCGGCGAAGGATTCACGATCGTCGAGCTCGTGGTCATTGTCGCCGTGATCGGGATCGTCGCGAGCCTGCTGATTCCGGGGCTCGCCAAGGCGCAGTCGCGCGCGAAGGGCATCCAGTGCCTCAGCAATCTTCGGCAGTGGAGCTTCGCGATGAACGTGTACGCGACGGAGCACGACGACCAGATGCCGCGGGACGGCACCGACGCCGAGGGACAGTACGGCGTGGACACGGGAGCCATCCGGGGTCCGGGCAGTCCGAACGACGGCTACGCGTGGTTCAACGCGCTGCCGGCCAATGTCGGTGACCGGCCGCTGTCGAACTACTGGGCGCGCCTCACGGAACCCCGCGAGGACCTGCCGTTCCCGGGGAAGCGCGGCCCGATCTGGCATTGTCCCGCCGCCCGGTCCAGCGGCAATGACCGGTTCCTGAAGGGCGGCGCGTTCGGCTTCTTCAGCATGGTGATGAACGCCGATCTGAAGCTGCTCAACCGCCCGGGGGAGGAAGGCCCGCCGCGCGTGCATCCCTATCCGAACATGCCGCGGCTCGCGAGCATCCCGAACCCTGCGATCACGGTGCTGTTCACGGACACGGCGTTCAGTCCGACGCTGGAACCGTACACGAGCGTCCCGGGACGGAACGGGATCTTCCCCGCGGGCCGGAGCACGCATTTCGCGCAGCGCCACACCAGCCGTGGCGCGAACATCGTGTTCATCGATGGCCACGCGAGCTTCTTCCGGCGCAGCTACATCACCAACACGCTTCCGCGAAGCGGGGAGAAGGCGACGCCGGACGTGACCTGGAACCCCAATCCGGTGAAGTAGTCCTCCGCGGGCGGGAGGTTGCAGGCGGCGACGCGACGCTCCCGTCCACCGGTGCGCGGGCGTGCTCCCCCGCGCGCGGCGACCCGGAGCTCAGAAGAACCGCGCCGCGATGGCAGACAGCGCCGCGGCGTGCAGCGCGAACACCAGCGCCAGCATGCCGGCGTGGATGGCCAGCGGGAACCGGCGCCCGAGGAAATCCAGCACGCCCGTCCAGCCGAGGATGCCGGCCATCACGAGCGTGCTCAGCAGGGGGAAGGCGTAGCGACCGTACATGTTCCGCGGCCAGTATCCCATGGCGAGGATGACGAATGCGGCCAGGAACGCGGCAAGCCCGAGGAGAAGAAGGAGGTTGCGGCGGGGCGATCCCGCAAGGCCGAGCGCGAAGAGGCCCATTCCCATGCCCAGCACGAGCAGGGAGGACTGGAGCGGCACGATCCACGATGGGACGCGCACCTCGCCGCTGAAGAAGCCTGCCCAGAACTCGCGCACGAGGATGACGTCGCGCGGCCGGAAGGAGAGGTTCGCCGCGAGGGTGACCAGGGCGGTGCGGATGTGTTCGCGCGGAGGCAGGGGTTCGAGCTCGATGTGCGCCTCGTCCAGGGTCCGCATCGGGCTGCCGCTGGCGGGAATGCCCGGGTACTGTCTCCACGGGTACTCCAGGTCCTCGAGCACGGGCGGCGCGACGATGGTGAACCAGAGCGCGTTCAGGACGACGGCGACGCCCAGCATCGCGACGCCCCAGCGGGTGATCCGAAGGACGGAATTGAGGCCCCGCGAAACGGGATCGCCCCGGAGGCGGCGCGTGACGCATTCCGCGGCCATCATGAGGAGGCAGAACCCGGTCCAGACGAGGGCGGGTTCGCCGAGGAGACGGGAGAGCTCGGACTGACCGAGGAACTCGACGATGCGCGCGGCGAACTGTCGGGAGTGGAGGCTTGCACCGAGCAGGCGTGTCAGGATGAAGCCGCCGGCCATGGCGGACCACCATGCGACGATCCGGCGGTCGGGAGCATCGTCGCCCCACCCGAGCCAGCGAATCACGGGCCGGTGAACGAGCCATGCGGCGGCGGCGAGGATGAAGGGCGCCGCGTTGATGGAGGTGTGAAGGAGCAGGCCGAGGAGGGCCGAAAGGGTGCCCGCCAGCCATGGATCCGTGTCGAATCTCCACGCGATGCGAAGCAGGCACGCGGCGGCGGCGATGGTGAAGGCGGCGAGGTAGGAGTAGTTCGTGATCGTGGCGAGCAGCACGGGCAGCGACACGAGCAGCAGGGGGGCGGCGGCGGTCCAGCGCCCCGGGCCGGAGGGGAGCGCGCGCGCGAGCGCGGAGATGCCGGCGGCAACCGCGGCGGACCCGATGACGGAGGCCAGCAGCCGGAGGATCAGGGCGATGGCGCCGCCCGGGAGCGCGGGCAGGAGCCGGTCCGTGAGGCGCCACAGGTGCGCGATGGCCGGGGCGCGCCAGCGGTAGTCCTGGAAGTAGTCCTCGATGGCGCCGGGTTCGAGCGTGCTTCCCGCGATGAAGAAATCCGCGGGCCTGTCAAAGATCCGCGCATGCAGCTTCTGGTCGGCGCGCCGCCGCATCCGTTCGAAGTGCGTGCGATGACCGACCGCCCGGAGCTCCTCCATGGTGGCGGGGTCGCGAGCCAGCCGGGCATACGAGATGGCATGGCGCGCCTCGTCGGGACCGTGGAAGGGCAGGGCGATGACGGCGGCGGTGGCGGCGAAGCCAAGGAGCAGGCAGGCGGTTCCGATGCCCAGGAAGGTGTGGAGCGCGCCCTGGGCCGTGGGATGGCAGCCATGCAGGATGAACCCGGCGCCGAGTCCGACGCAGACCGCGGCCGCGGCGAGGATCGCGATGAGCGCGTCGCGATGGGTCTCGTGCGCGCGCGCGAGCAGGTCGAGGCGCAGCGGCGGCGGGGAGGTGATCGGGTAGGTGCAGCGGCCGACGGGGTACACCAGGTTGGTGCTGCCGGGCTGCTGACGGGGCATGGCGGCCACGGGCACCACTAGGCGCCCGAGGGGCGGCGTGACCGCCTCGGAGGCGCTCGGCTCCAGCATGCGCGCGAGCCCGCGCAGGTACAGGGCCGGGGTCCCGCGGGTCACGATGTGGATCTCGCCGGTGTCCGCGGGCGCGACGGATTCGGTCCCGGCATGGAACTCGACGGGCCGCCCGCGGCGCGCCCTGTCGGCGCCGACGAGGAACAGGACCGTGCCATCGGGCAGCCGGATGGTGCCTTCGAGCAGGCCCAGGGATTTGTCGGAGTGCCAGTGCTCGATGAGGCCCGCCCGGGGTTCGAGGAAGAGATCGATGCTGCGGAGGTCGGCGGTGCGGAGATCGGGGTCGTACACCCACGCGTCGGGGTTCAGGCTCCCGATGGGGCCGGTGTACCGCGGCAGGCGCAGGGGAAGCCGGTGGCGGTAGCGGCCGTCCCCGAGCGGTTCCGTCTCGAAGGGCAGGGCGACCGGCTCGTTGAATGGCGCGATGAGCATCGCGTGGTTCTCCTGGGAGAAGAAATCGAGCGGCTCGGTCGCGATCGGGGAGGACGGGCGCAGAACATGGTACGCGCACAGCCCGGCCCAGAAGACGCCGGCGAGGATGGCGAGCAGGGCGAGAACCGCCGGCGGAAGAGCCCGGGGAATGGGGGACGGCGGGGGCGTGAGCGCGGGCGGTGCGGAGCGCGCCGGGCGTGGGCGCGGGCGCGGCGCCTCGGAGGACCGCCCGCGGGAATGGGGGCGGCCGGAGCGGGATGAACCGTGCGGGCCGGGCGTCACCACACCTCCACCGGACCCCGCGGCACGGGGAGCGCGTCGCGACGGGCGACCGCGGGTTCATTCTCGCTGGTTTCAAAGGCGGGCGGCGCGAACTGCGGACGATAGCGCGGCAGGAGCTCGCCGGAATCGTCGCAGAACCGGGCTCGCCACCGGAGGTAGTGCGCGACGGCGTCCTCGAACTCCGCGCGCGAGGAGATCTGCACGATCCGCTTGTTGAACTCGGTCGCGGGTCCGAAGCCGCGCGCGTACCATGGGCCCACCTTTCGGAACATGCGGCAGCCGTGTTCCTCCCCGAAGACCTGGATCATGAGGTGGAGGTGCCGGCGCACGAGGCGGAGGCGTTCGTTGAAGTCCGGTTCCGGGGGGAGTTCGCCGGAGTCAAGGTAATGACGGGTGCGCCGGAAGATCCATGGATCGTAGAAGGCGCCGCGCCCGATGCTGACGCCCGCGCAGCCGGTGACCTCGAGCATCTGTCTCGCGGCCTCGGGCGTCGTGACATCGCCGTTGCCGATCACGGGAATGCGACGGACCGCCTCGACGACCCTGCGGATTCCGTGGAGTTTGACGGAGCCCGCGAAGCCCTGCTCGCGGGTGCGGCCATGGATGAACACGGCGGCCACGCCGACATCCTCGAGTGCCCGCGCGAGATCCGGGGCGGTGATGTTCTCGTCGTCCCAGCCGAGGCGCATTTTCGCGGTGACCGGGATCGAGAGCGCGTCCACGACCGTGCGGACGAGGTGCTGGGTGCGGCTGAGGTCCGTCATCATGGCGGAACCGCCGCCGACGCGGCAGACCTTGCGGACCGGACATCCCATGTTGATGTCGATGGAACGGACGCCGCGCTCCTGCAGGAGGAGCGCCGCGTCGCGCATCTCCTCGGGCACCGCGCCGAAGAGCTGCACGGCGAGGGGCTGATCCTCCGGGCAGGACTCGACGAGCTTGAGCGCCTTCCGGTTGCGCTCGAGGAGGGAGCGTGCGTTGACGAGATCCGTGGTGCAGAGGCCCACGCCCCCGAGTTCGCGCACCAGCAGGCGAAAGGGCAGGTTGGTGTAACCCGCCAGCGGCGAGAGAAACAGATTCGACTCCAGCTGGAGCGAACCGATCTGGAACGCGGAATGCAACATGGCGCGCGCGAGCCCAAGGTAGCACGCCGGCGGAGCGGCGCGCGAGCCGTGGAAGCGAGCCGCTACGGAGCGGTCACCGGGATGCGCGCGGCGGCCTTGCCGCGGTCCTCGTTCACGAAGGCGAGGATGATCGCGCCGACGATGAAGAACGCGCTCACGGTGAGGATGGCCGGGCGCTGGCTGCCCGCGGCTGCGGAGATCTCGCCGAACATCAGGGGGCCCATGAACGCGAGGGCTTTCCCCGCGATCCCGAGAAAGCCGTAGAACTCGGCCGCGTTCTCCTTCGGAGAGAACAGGGCGACAAGGCTGCGGGTGACTGACTGGCAGGAGCCGATCCCGATGCCGGCCAGCGCCGCGGCGAGGTAGAAGACCGTCTTGGTGTGCGAGAGATAGGCCACCACGGACGACGCGATCCACACGCCGAGCGAGAGAAGGATGGCGCGCTTCTGCCCGATCCGGTCGGCGAGCCATCCGAAACCGAGGGCGCCGACCAGGGCCACGACCTGCATCACGATGAACATGGTGCCGACCTCGCCCGACGTGAACCCGATCGTGCGCTTGGCGTAGGGGCCGGCGAACTGGATGACCGTGCTGATCCCCTCGTTGTAGGCGATGAACGCGAGGAAGAGGATCACGAGGTCCCGGTAGCGGCGCAGGTGCTTGAAGGTCGCGAGGATCTGGCCGAACCCCGCGGTGACGTAGTTCTTCCCGGGCGGCAGCGGGCGGGCCACGCCGCGCTCGCGAACGAACAGGAACGTGGGAATGACCATCACGGTGTACCAGCCGGCGACGAAGAGCGGGATCAGGCGTGCCCGGGCGACCTGTTCGGGGGTCGCGTCCGGCCGGATGTTCGACGCCCAGCCAAGGCAGATGAACAGCACGATGAGGGCCGAGGCGTACCCCATCGCCCATTTCAGGCCCGAGATGCGGCCGGCGTTCTTCTCGGTGGCGAGACCGGGAAGGAAGCTGTCGATGAACACCCCGCCGCCCGCGAACCCGATGTTGGCCAGGATGTAGAAGGTGACGGCCATCATCACGGTGCCGGGGCCGGTGAGGCCGAGCAGCGCGGTGAAGACGGCGATCATCGCCGCGCAGACGCCGAGGAAGAGCTTGCGGCTGCGGGCGGAGTCCGCGATGGCGCCGGCGATCGGCGCGAGGAGGGCGATCACGACCGCGCTGAGCGCATTGGCGCGTCCCCAGAACTGGTCGGCGCGGGAGGTCTCCCCGACCACGATGTCGTAGAAGTAGAAGGAGTAGAAGGTGGTGATGATGACGGTCGTGAACGCGGAGTCCGCGACGTCATAGAAGCACCAGCCGAGGATCTCGCGGCGGGTGACCGGCGGATCCGGGTCGGGCGCGCCGTCCCGGGAGGGTGCGGCGGCGGCGCCCGCGCTGTCGCGGTGAGACGCGGGCGGCGCAGGGGATGGCGAGGGTTCGCGGGGGTGGTCGCCGTCCGGTGAGCCCTGCGGAGGGTCCGAATCCCTGGGATTCATGCGGAGGGAATGCTGAGGGACCGATAGCTCATGCGGCGGGTTTCGATGCCTCGCGCGTTGAAGTCGCGCTCGAAGTCGGTGCGGATGGCGGCGAGCTCGGGCGGGGTGTCCACGGGCTGGAAACCCGGCGCGCCGTCGAACAGCTCGCGCATGCGCTCGGCGTACCCCGGATCGTCCGTCCGGAGGTGAATGACGCCGCCGGGCTCCAGCGCGCGCCGGGTGATCCCGACGAAGTGTTCGTTGACCAGGCGGTTCTTGTGGTGCCGCCGCTTCGGCCAAGGATCCGGGAAGTAGACATGGAGGGCGCGCACGCTGCCCGGGGGAAGGAGGTATTCGACGCAGTAGGCGGCCTCGATGCGGAGGCCCCGCACGTTGAGCAGGCCCGCGCGCTGGGCCTTGCGGTCGAGCTTGCGTATGCGCCCGAGCAGCCGTTCGACCCCGAGGAAGTTGCGGTCCGGGTGCCGCGCAGCCCACTCGATCAGGAACGAACCGTCGCCGCTCCCGAGCTCGACCTCGAGCGGCGCGGACCTCCCGAAGGCGGCCGCGAGGTCGAGCGGCTCGAACCATGATGGCGGGCGGTACAGGAACAGGCCGGGAACGAGCGCGGGCGAACCCGCGCCACCCTGCGGCCCGGCGTTCTGCGGGGAACGCGTGACGGGCGCGTCGCTTTCAAGAATGTGGGTCATCCGAAACGAAGAAGGCCGCGGAGGCGGTGTAGCCGTGGAGGAAGTTTCGGCCGCCGATCGGGCCGATCTCGCCGTTGCAGAAGAAGCCGGCGAGCGGGATGGAGGAACCGAGGGCGGACTGGACCTGGCTTGCGTCGTGGTGCGGATGTCCGAAGAGGCCCGCGCCGCGGCCGGTGCAACTGAAGAGGGCGATGGCGGTCACGCGGTCGCCGGCGAGCCGCTTGTTGAGGGATGCGAGCAGCTCCGAGAGGTCCTCGGTGGCGGCGTCGCCGTCGCGGAACTGGAACTGCAGCGTCTGGCCGACGCGCACGCGCGCGCCCACGGCGACGACCCCGCTGCGCGGGTCCGCCGCGATCAGGTTGCGGACGAGGAAGTCACCCCGGCGATGTTCCTCCTGGTACTCGTTGACGGCGAGCCCGACGAAAATGTTGCCGCCGGCCCGCGCCTTGTCCGCCTCGGGAAGCTCCTCGAACGTGTCCTGCAGCACGGCGAGCGCGGGCAGATTGCCGATCTTCTGGATGATGTTCCGTTCGGCGGAGGTGACCGTCCATGGCCGGCCGATGGGCCGGCAGCCCTGGGAGACGAGCGGCTCGAGGCGGTGCGAGCCCGCGATGGAAAGGGCGATCCCGCCGTCGCCGAAGGTCTCCTGGTTGAGGAACAGGTGGGTTCGGCCGGCGTCGGCGGAGGAACTGGCGAGGCCGCCGACCGCGGGCACACCGGGGTAGGCTTCGTTCCACTGGTCGAGCCAGCCCTCGACGTCGAAGCTGAAGGGATCCGCGAGCGCGAGCCAGCCGCGCGACGCGGTGGCGCCGACCCCGGTCCGCTCGTGCCACGCGTCGGGATCGGACATTTCCTCGACCTCGGCGGCGGTGAAGCGGACGGGAGTGATCACGGCGCCCGGCAGGTGGAGCAGGGACCACGCGACGGCCGGCGCGTCCTCCACCTCCCGGTCGTTCGCGATGACGCCGCTCCCCGAACAGCCGACGAGCAGCCGGGCGTGGGCGTGAACCTGGACGACTTCAAGGATCTCCGCCGCGTTCGGGAGGAACTGGGGCGAGATGAAGACGATCGCGAGGTCGGCCCGGCCGTCGGGCAGGGCGGCGCGGCCGGCTTCGACCCGGTCCCGGAGGGCGGCTTCGTCGAATTCGGCGGCCTGATAGAGATGAGCGACGGCGTGGGGCGTGACGTTCATCGACCTGCGGGGAGGGTAGAGCCCCGGGGGCCCGGCGTATAGCGGCCCGTTGACAAAAAAGGAAACGGGGCGCCGTGCGGGCAGATGGCTCTTGCAAGTGGCCGGGCCGAGGGTAGCGTGATCCACCTGCCTGGGCCCCGCGAGTGCGGGGGACCCGCCAAGGCTGAGAAACGAGAAGTCAACCTGGAACCTAACTGTCAGCCTTCGCTGTCGCCGCCATCGCGGCCTGTTTTCCGTGGCAGCGGAGCCTTCGTGGGGAGGAATTGCCCGCCCAGGTTTTCACGCAAGAGAGGTCAAGAGTCCGCATGCTCACAATGGAAGAGGCCATGAGGCAGAGCGATCTGCGCTTTGCACCAGGCCAGATAGTCACAGGAAGGATCATCGAGGTTCGCCCGCGCGAAGTCCTCGTGGATATCGGATACAAGAGCGAAGGCGTCATCTCCGCATCGGAGTTCGAGGACGTTTCGACGGTGAAGGTCGGTGACGAGGTCCCGATCTACATCGAGAAGCTCGAGGACAAGGACGGGATGGTCGTCGTCTCCAAGGAGAAGGCCGAGTTCAAGCAGAACTGGGAGAAGATCCTGAGCGCCGCGACCGAGGGCGGGACGATCAGCGGAAAGGTGAAGGCGGTGGTGAAGGGCGGCCTGCTGGTGAACGTGGGGGTGGAGGCGTTCCTGCCCGCCTCCCAGGTGGACATCATTCCGCCGAAGAACCTGCAGAGCTACGTCGGCAACACCTACGATTTCAAGATCGTCAAGATCAACCAGGACCGGCAGAACATCGTTCTCTCCCGGCGTGAGCTGATCGAAGCCGAGCGCGCGGAGCGCAGGGCGCGCCTGCTCCAGGAGATGACGCCGGGCGACATCCGCAAGGGCACCGTCAAGAACATCACGGATTTCGGCGCGTTCATCGATCTCAACGGGCTCGATGGCCTGCTCCACATCACGGACATGTCGTGGGGCCGCGTCGGCCATCCGTCCGAGATGCTGAAGGTCGGGCAGGAGATCGACGTGGTCGTGCTCGACGTGAACAAGGAGAAGGAGCGCGTCAGCCTCGGGCTGAAGCAGAAGCTCCAGAACCCCTGGGAGAACATCGAGGAGAAGTACCAGGTCGGCCAGAAGGTCAAGGGCAAGGTCGTCAACCTCGTGCCGTACGGCGCGTTCGTGGAGATCGAGCCGGGCGTCGAGGGCCTCGTGCACGTCACGGAGCTGTCCTGGACCAAGCGCATCGCCAAGCCCTCCGACGTGCTCAAGCAGGGCCAGGAGATCGAGGCGGTCGTCCTCGGCATCAACCGCGACGAACAAAAGATCAGCCTTGGCATCCGCCAGCTCGAGGCCAACCCCTGGGACACGGCGTCCGAGAAGTACCCGCCGGGCACCCGGGTCAAGGGCAAGGTCCGCAACCTCACGAGCTACGGCGCCTTCGTCGAGCTCGAGGAGGGCATCGACGGCATGGTGCACGTCTCGGACATCTCCTGGACGCGGAAGATCAATCACCCCTCGGAGGTCCTCAAGAAGGGCGACGAGGTGGAGGCGGTGGTGCTCGAGGTGGATCGTCCGAACCAGCGCATCGCGCTCGGCGTGAAGCAGCTCACGGAGGATCCCTGGGAGCACATCGACCAGCACTACAAGGTGGGCGACCTCGTCACGGGCAAGGTCACCAAGCTGGCGAGCTTCGGCGCGTTCGTCGGCCTGCAGAACGAGATCGACGGCCTCGTGCACATCTCGCAGGTCAGCGAGGAGCGCGTGGAGAAGATCAAGAACGTGCTCAACGTCGGCCAGGAGGTGACCGCCCGCGTCGTGAAGATCGACCGCGCGGAACGGCGCATCGGCCTCTCGATCAAGGCGGCCAACTACACGCCGGAACAACTCCGCGAGGAACAGAAGATCCTCGACGCCCTCAAGCCGGGCGAGGACCTCGTCGCGCTCGCGTCGGCGTTCGACGCCGCGGACGAGGCGCGCGCCGCGCGCGAGAAGACGGACTGATCCCGTCCTCGCGAATCACCTCCCGTCGCTTCGCGGGCAGGCCCTCCCGGGGCCTGCCCTTTTTTTGTCCATGCGTCGAGCCGCCCCGCGCCCACGGCGCGGGCGGACGGGTCGTCGCGCCGTCAGGGCGGCCATGGCGCGGCCGGGTTGATGGGCGCGGAGGCGCGAACCTGGATCCATGGCACGTCCCTGGGTCCCATCGGGGCGGGGAGGATCTTCTTCGACAGCGTGTCCGGATCCCGCCACTTCCGGATCTCGGCGTGGCCGTCGGCGAACGAGAAGCCGCAGGCGCCGTTATGATAGTTGGCGGGAAGATTGCCCCAGAGGTGCCGGCGGTTGAGGAACACGAGGAAGTAGCCGTCGTCGATGCCGTCGGGATGCTCGTCCAGGAAGACGAACGCCTCGGAGGGGGAGGGACGGACGATTTCGGTGAGCTTGCGGAACGTGAAGTGGGTGCTCCGGATCTCCTGGGTGTACCAACTGTCCCCGTTCATGTTGCCGTTCATCGAGATGCTTCGGACGCGGGGATGAATCTGTCCGCCGATGCGAACGGTGCTCCTGTCGGCCGGGCATTTGTAGATGCCGAGGGACTGGTTGTAGTTCCAGAGCATGCCTCGCGGGGCCTTCAGCAGGTTGACGTTGGTGGCGTCCTGCGGGGTCATGAGCCAGCCCTCGACCCAGCCGATCTGGGCGCCGGTGCCGTTGGGAACGATCTTCTCCTCGTGATCCTGGGCGTACATGATCCATGCGAGGTTGAGCTGCTTCAGGTTGTTCAGGCAGGAGATGCCGTGCGCCTTGGCCTTGGAACTCGCGAGCGCGGGCAGGAGCATGCTCGCGAGGATCGCGATGATGGCGATGACCACGAGGAGCTCGATCAGGGTGAAGCCGTTGGAAGCCGCCGCGGGCCGACGGCCGCGACTCATGGGAAGGGCATTCATGGCTGGGCGGGGAACTCGCCCTGTCTAGCGCGCGCGGGGGAAGCGCGCAAGCGCCTCGGCGTGTCGCGAGCCCGCTCATCGCGAGGCGAGGGGGGAATGAGGCGGGCGACGCGTGGATCCCTCGTTCCCGCCCCCCGGCGCCGGCGTTTGACGGGTTCTCCCGGCGGATCTCAGGGGCTCCCGAGCGCATCGCCGAGCGCATCGGCGGCCGATCGTCCGAGGGACTGTCCTCCCGAGATCGCGGATGGCAGGTCGCAGCCGCCGCCCTTCAGCTTGAGCAGGGTGGTCGCGATCGGCAGCGGAAGAGCCGCGGCGACCGGCTGATAGCCCCCGAGGACCCGGACCAGTCCGAAGTGCGCGGCGGATCCCAGCGCCGCGCCGAACGCGCCGGCGCCGACGGCGCCGTCCAGCAGCGGGTTCCCCATCCACGCGTTGCAGGCGATCTGGAGTCCGAAACCGACATGGAACCCGACGACGGGCGTGAGAAGGGGCCGGTACTCGATGGCCGGTCCCAGGCCGGTCGGATCGGTGAAGCGATGGGGCTGATTCATGGCGTAGCGGTAGAGGTTGATTTCACCGCTCCAGAAGCCGATGGGATCGGCGCTGATGAAGCGGCCGATCTCGGGATCGTAGTAGCGCGCGCGGTTGTAGTAGAGGCGGGTGGCGGGATCCCACTCGCGCCCGGCGAAACGGAAGGGCCCGGCGGCCTCCGGCATGCCGCCGGACGCGGCCAGGAGATTCCCGTAGCTGTCGTATCGGAATGCGGCGACCTCGCTTCCGCCCGCGTCGAGCACGCGGCGGACGCTCTTCAGGTGGTCCGTCTGAATCCAGAAGAAGCCGAGGTCGCGAATCTGGACGACGTGAAGATCGTCGATGCCCTCCCCGTGGAAGTAAACGGCGGCCGGCGTGGCTTCGTCGTCGAGATACTCCGCCACCGGGTGCTCGCCGTCGTGATAGACCCAGTTCGTGTGGCCCGCACGGATGATCGCGATGCGGCGGTCGAGGCCGTCGTAGCGGTACTCCGTGGTGACGGGAACCGCGTCGCCGATCGCCGCCACGACGCGCGTGAGGCGATTGCGGTGGTCCCATGAGTAGGTGAGCAGGTCACCCGTGAGCGGGTTGAGTCTGGAGACGACGTTGCCTTCCGGATCGTACCCGAGCTCGAGGCGGGAGGTGCGGGTGAGGCGATTGCCCGGGCCGTGCGTGTGGGACGCGTCGAGGTGCGTGGACACACGGTTGCCGTTGGCGTCGTGGACGTACGACTCCACGGGTGCGCCGTTGCGGGCGACGGCGGCGAGCTGCGCGACGTCGTCCTGCGCGTAGGTGAGGGTGTCGGAACCGTCCGTGATCTCCGTGATGGCGCCGTCGGGTTCGCGGGCGAATGACATCGCGGCTCCCGTGATGGGCTGGCCCTGCCGGTCGTGGTGCTGGATGCCCGTGATCCAGCACGCACAGGCGTCGCGCTGGAAGGTGGTGCTCCCGGCGGGGTTCACCCCGTTCTGGTCGGAGAAGCGGCGGAGCTCGGTGACATCGCCGCGCGCGTTTCGCCACAGCTCGAGGCGCCAGCGGTTGGTCCCGCCGGCGTCGGCGGTGAGGATGCGCAGGTGGCCTGCGAGGTCGCGCGTGGCGCGGAACGTGAGCGTGCCGAGAATGTTGAACGACGTGAGGCGCCCGGCTGCGTCGTGGTCGTATCCCTGGATCATCTGCGGGCGGCCGGGATAGTCGATGCGCACCGTGCCGGGGCTCCTGTCCGGCGTGGGCAGGTACGCGAGGCGGACGTCGGCGTCGGGGTCGGCCGCGCGGGTGAGCTGGTTCAGGCCGCTGTATTCGTAGTCGATCGTGCGGATGACCTCGTCCGAGTCCGGATCGTGCCAGAACTCGGCGGTGCGTCGGTTGATGGTGTCGTGGGCGAACGTGCGTTTGCGTCCGTTCCGGTCGATGAACTCGACGAGGTTGCCGGCCGCGTCCCACTGGAACGAACGCGAGTTGCCCGCGGGATCGGTTTCACGGGTGAGACGCCCGAGCGCGTCGTACTGGAACTCGGTGCGGAATCCGAGGGGATCGACGACCGCGGTGGGATTGCCATCCGGATCGTACTCGTAGCGGGTGGTTGCGTCGTTGTTGTCGGTGATGGCCGAGATGCGTCCGGCGCTGTCGTATTCGTAGCGGGTGACCCGTCCGGCGGGATCGGTGATCGCGGCGGGCTGGAGGGTGAAGCGCGTGTCGTAGGTGAAGGCGATGGCGTCGCCCGACGGGAGGACCTGGCGCGTGACGCGTCCGGCGGCGTCGTACTCGAAACGGGTGGAATGACCGAGGGGGTCGATGACCTCGATGACGCGGCCGTACGCATCGTGCATGAACTCCCTGACGGCGCCGTTGGGATCGATGATGCGGCTCGGGATCGGCGATGCGCCGGTGTACTCGAGGCGCGTGAGGCCGCCATCCTCGCTGATGGCGGAGGCGAGAAGGCCGTCCGACGTGTAGGTGAACGTCCAGTCGCCGCGGGAGCTTCGGAACCCGGTGAGATTTCCGCGGTCGTCATACGTGGCGAACTCCCGGCCGCCCGTGCCATAGCCGAAGACGGTGACACGATCCTCGTCGTCGTAGGTGTAACTCATCCCGGTTCCGCGGACCGGGCGTGAGATGGAGAGCAGGTTGCCGCGGGCGTCGTGGCTGAACGTGGTGCGGTTTCCCCGCGGATCGGTGATGGCGGTCTCCAGGTCGGGGAAGGCGGGGTTGGCGTATTCCCACGTGGTGACGCCGCCGAGCGGGTCCTCCGTGCGAACAAGGTTTCCGCGCTGGTCGTAGGTGAGGCGGGTCACGTTCCCGCGCGCGTCCGTGCGCGTGCCGGTGAAGGTCTCCGGGTCCCAGTGCTGCTCGACGTGATGGCCCGCGGCGTCGGTGAAGGCGGCGACGCGGCCGGCCTCGTCGTACTCGATCCGGCGGAGGCCGGGATTCTCGGGATCCTCGATTCGCTCGAGGAGGTGAGGCGGCTCCGAGGAGTAGCCGTAGCGAGTCGTGATGTCCCCCGGGCGCGTAACTTCGGTGAGGTCACCGTTCTCGTCGTAGGAATAGGAAACGGAGACGTCGTCCGGTGCGCGGATCCCGGTGATGCGCCCGGAGTCGTCCCGGAGGAGATCGATCCGCGGGCCGGAGCTGTGCTCGATCGTGTTCGGGGAGAACGTGACCCGATTCCCGTTGCGATCGGTGATTTCGCGGAGACCGTCGTCCTGGTGATACGTGTAGGTGACACCCTCGGGCGTCGTGAGGAGATAGACGTCCGGGTTCCATGGCTGGCCGATGAAGAAGAGGGCGGCGCGCCCCGCTTCGTCGATGGTGAGAAACGGGGAGTCGCCCTCCGGGGTCGTCAGCGTGTGGCGCACCCCGGGATCCGGGGTGAAGACGGCGCGCCACGCCGCGCCGATGAGGGAGTTGGCGCCGATCACCGGGTTGAATGTGAAGGCGGCTCGGGAACCGTCGGGCGCGTTCAGGTAGATTCGTGTGCCGACTCGAAAGGGCGTGGAGCGGAAGCCGGAACCTGTCTGGGGCACGGTCTCCCGGATGTCGGCCTCCGCGAAGGCGAGACGCCAGCCGTGGCCGAAGTCACGGCGGCGGGGCGCGTCGATGGATTCATAGATCCGGCGGATCTCGATCGGAATGCCCGCGAGGGGAAGGAGCAGGTCCGTTCGCTCGAGCGTGAAGCTGCCGGGCTTCGCGTTGCCGGCGACGTGCAGGATGAGCGGCTCCGCCCAGCCGAGGCCGTTCCTGTTCCATGCGCTGATCCGAAGGACATACGTGTCGTTGGGAATGAGCGTGGGGTCGAAACGCGCGATGACATCGTCCTCGACGGGTTCGGTGCCGTCGGCGATGCGGGTCCATTCCACCGAAGGATCCGTGAGGTTCGCGAGCTCGAGTTCGCTGAGGGGCGCATACTCGACGTACCAGTTCCTGAGCGTCTGGCGGGTTGCGATGGTGCCGCGGATCTCTGCGATGAACGTGACGATCGATTCGCCCGCGGGGGAGGTGAGTTGGATCCCGGGGCGGATATCCAGGGGATCGACGCGGACGCCGATGACAAAGCCGTGCCATGCGGTCGTTCCGTTGGGGCTGGAGGCGGTCAGTCGGAGGAGGTAGTCGCCGGCGGGAAGCGCGTCCGCCGGGATGATCGCAAGGGCGCCGTTCGTCACGGGGCCCGTTCCCGCGGCGAGCGGGACGTAGTCGGGATCGTCCGCCGCGAGATTTTCGGGATCGACGAGGCCCGCGCGCGCGTAATCGACGCGCCACCCGGCGACGGCGGCCTGGCCGGAGCCCGTGATCGACGCGACCAGCGTGTGTTCCGCCTCGAGAATCTCGCCCGCCACGGGTGAGTTCACCCGGATCACGGGGGCATCCGCCGGGGCGGGTTCGGTGAGACTGTGGCCGGAGAGGTCGGGCCTAGACCCGTCCGGATTGCGTACGACGACGCTGAGGGAGGTTTCCGCGGTCTGCCCCGCCGTGTCGGTGACGGTGGCCGCGAGCTGGAGCAGGCCGCCCGAGGCCGGCGTGAGAATCGCGGAGGAATCGGCGTCGAGCGGGACGCCGCCGCCGTCCCGGAAAAGGCTCGCGGTGGTGATGCCGACATCGTCAGACGCCGTCAGCGTCACGCGCGTGGGTTCACCCGCGCGGGGGGACTCATGGTCGAGCGAGATGAAGGCGCGCGGGGGGCGGTCGTCACCGGCGACGCCGAAATCGGCCCCGGTGCTGGTCATCCCGCCCACGACCGCCACGTCGTGATGGCCGCGCGGCAGCGGCCGGTAATGGAGGGCCTCGTACCCGACGATTTCGATTCCGGGGAATGAGCCCAGCAGGTCGAGCGCCTTGATGCGAACGAAGCGGACCGGCTCGGTGATGGCGAACTCCGCCAGGTCGATGAGGATGTTGCTGTCCGACGCGAACACCGTGGTGAACACGAGGTTCGACTCGGTCGGACCGAGGTGAAGCTCGGCGGTCTCCTCGAGGCGGCCTTCGGTGTGGATGACGAGGTCGGGGCCGGGGCCGTCGAAGATTTCCTCGCCGTCGAAGGCGACGGTGATCTCGCTGTCGAGTGGAAGGCTGAGCCAGTCCACATGAGAGAACGCGGAGATCGGGGCGGTGATGGGCGCGGGCGGAGGTGCGCCGAGAACGATCGAGGTGTCCACGGGTTCGGGCTCGAGACCGAGAACCACGCGCACGCCGGGGAGTGGATCCGCCTTCTTGCCGTAGGGACCCGGGATGGGGCCGGTTCCCGAGTCATGAAAGTGAACGACGCGGTCGGCGTAGCCGTCGGGTGTGGCGGGCGGGGAGGTCGATGGGAACACCTGGGTCCATCCGGGTTGTTGCTCGAGGCGGACCCGGTACCAGCCCGGATCGAGTTCGTTGAACTCGAAGCTGCCGTCGGAGCCGGTGATCCTGCGGGGTTCGCCGGGATCGAGCCGTCCATCGAAGTTGAGGTCGATGAAGACGGTCCAGTTCCGCGCGGGAGGATGTTCGCGCGTGTCGGGGTCGCCGTCCTCGTCGAGGACCACGCGGCCGTGGATGGCGCCCCTGCCGGAGGGGGAGCGGAAGGTGGGATCGGTGAAGTGAAGGGTGACCTCGGCGCAGTCATCGAGGCCGTCGCCGTCCGTGTCGGCGTTGAAGGGGTCCGTGCCGTAGAGGGTGATCTCCTCGAAGTCGAGCAGGCAGTCCTCGTCGGAGTTGAGGTGCCGGAGGGGCGCCAGCGTGAAGTAGCGCTGGTGTTCCGCGGGATCGATCGCAACGTGGAGCCATGTGCCGGAGGCCGGGCGTTCGGTCACGGGTTCCCACGTGACGAGATCCACGCTGGTGAGCAGTTCGGACACGATGCCCGGTGTGAACGCGATCTCGAGGCTCACGCCGGTGTCCGTCGACGCGTGGCGGAACGGGCGCGATTGCGGATCCATGGGATCGGTGCCCGCCGCGAACTCCTGTACCGTGGCGTATCCGTCATCGTCGTGATCGAAGAGGATCTGCCAGCGCGGGATTCCGTAATGCAGCAGCCAGCGATCGCTCGGCTCGGCCGGCTGTGCATGGACTGCGCGCACGAGGACGGAGAACAGGAGAATGCACGACCTGAAGCGGACCCACCGGGATTTCATGAGCGGGAGAGCGGAGCCGCGAGTGGCGCGGCGCCATGGAGGTTTGGTCGGGCGGCGCGGGGTGGGACAACGCCGCCCGGGAAGGAAGAGAGCGGTTGGAGCGGGTCAGGGTGTCACCCGCGGAAGACGACCATCACGCCGTAGTCGGTCAGGTAGTGTTCTGTCGCGAGATCCTTGTACGAGTACGTGATCGGATGGATTCCGATGATGTACTCCTGACCGACCTTCTGCAGGAACTCGGAGACGACCTCGTCGAAGTTGTCCTTGTTGACCGACAGCGTATCGATGCGCCGGAACGTCTTGATGCGAACGCGCTTCTCCGGCTCGCTGGCGGCCAGTTCGAGCGTCGGGCGGGGTTTCTGGATCAGCGCCTCCGTCGGACCGTCGCGAATGGGGACGACGAAGTGCTTCTCCGAGCGCGCCGCGCCGGTGGCGGCCGGCGCCGGTGCCGGCGCGGGCGCCGCCTGAAGCTGCTCGGGGGTGGGTGCGGGAACGGTGATTCGCCGGTCGCAGGCCGGACAATCGACCTCGGATCCGGCGGCCGAGGAGTCCACCTCGAGTTCCTGCTGGCAGTGGGGGCAGTTGAAAGTGAAATCCATACGAATGGCTACGATGACGTATCCCTGTGTTAGGCCGAAGTCGGCGCAAATCCAGCAAAAAGCGGCTCAAAAGAACCCGGCGGACCCTGCGTTCGCCGGAAACGCGAACGCGGGTGCACTGGGATCGGGAGGGAAGAGGAAGGCGCCCGGGGTCGCACGCGGCCTGTCGCGCCCGGGTCGCGCGGACTTCGCCGCCCTGCATGCCGCCTTTGCGGACGCCGCGCGCCCGGGGGAGAACTCCGGCAGTTCAGCGTTCGCCGAGGTGCCTGTAGTTCGGATCGGTGCGCGGGCGGGAGTTGACGTCCCACCAGTAATCCGAACCGGATTCGCGCCTGGTCTGCGAATTGATCTTCTTCTCCTTGTGGCTGGAGACGCTCGTGTCGGCGAAGAGGATGTTGGCGTTCTGGTTGTGCACGCCGCCGACGGGATAGACGTAGGAGCAGTCCTTGGGCGTGATCACGCATCCCCATGAACCGTCCGCGAAGAGGTCGTCGCCCTCCTCGCTGTCGGCGACGACGATCGTCTGTGACGGTGACTCGATCTCGCTGGTCTTGACGCGGATGTCGATGGGGTAGTCACCGAGGTGCGAGTAGTTGTAGCCGTACGTCAGAAAGTTCGGATCGTACCTGGGATTGCGCGACGCCGGGCATTGCCACGTCTGGAAGTTGGTGACCTCGATGCCCGACTGCACGATCGACTTGCGGATTGCCTCGAACCAGAAGAACTCGCGATAGCGGCCGAGTGGCGGCGCGTCGGGGAACTCGCCGGCCCGGTACATCGGGTAGGTGTCGTTGTTGTCCGAGGTGTACAACTGGAACGCGATGCCCATCTGGCGGAGGTTGCTCACACAATTGATCTGGCGAGCCTTGGCCTTCGCCTTGCCAAGCGCGGGCAGAAGCATGCTGGCGAGGATCGCGATGATCGCGATGACCACCAGAAGCTCGATGAGGGTGAATCCGCCGCGGCCCGGCGCGCGGGCCGCGCGGGCGCGAGGCGGGCGGCGGAGGGAAGCCGCGGCGACCGATCGGATGGGGTTCGTGGACGACATGGAAGTGCGGATTCGGAACGACTACAGGTCTCGCAGGCGATAGAAGCGGGCGCCCTCGGGCTCGAGGGTCACGACCACGGGGCTGCTGTCGCCGCCGGCAACGGGGGCCCATTGATCACTGGCGAGGTCGTCGGTCTGCTCGAGGCGCCAGCCCGTGCCTTCCCATGAGAGGGTGAGTTCGTTGCCGGAAAGCGCGGCGGCAAGGGCGGGCCTCGAGGGCGCTTCGACGGTGGATGCGCCCAGATGGCGTTCGACCATGTCCGTCATCGCGGCCTCGACGGCCGCCTCGTCGGTCAGGTGGCTGAGATCGTAGATGGCGAACTCGTCGATCCTGCCCTGGAATCCGTTGGCGCCCTGGAGTGTCGCGGCACCGACGACGAGCGAGCTGGGCGTGAGCGCGCGACTCATGAAGTTGCCGATGTGCGGATGGGCTTCTCCGTCGAGCCACGCATCGACGCGCGCGGCGACGCCGCTGGTTCCGTCGCCGTAATACACCCACAGGAGGTGATGCCAGTCGGTGTCGGCGATGAGGGGGCCGCCGGCGGTGCGGCCGCCCTCGCCGCCGTAGAGCTCGAGTTCATCCGGGTTGTAATCGTAGATGATCCCCGGGGCGTTCGGCCCGACGTTGGCGAGGTAATCCTGGCGCTCGCCGTCATTCGGGCCGAGGGCCTGGAACCAGATCTCGAGGGCGTACGGGCCGGGCAGCGTGCCGACTCCCAGCTCGAGGAGGGGTGTCTGAAAACGGCCGGAGCCGTCGAAATCCGCGGCGTATCCGAGCTTCAGGCCGCTGCCGATCACGGCGTGATCCACGCGCGTGCCGCCCGCCGGGGCGAGGGCGTTGAGGGAGTTGTCCGGCGGCGCGGGGACGACGGGCGCGAGCTGGAGCGCGTTGCCGTCGGGTTCATCGAAGTTCCAGTAGAGAACCGGATCATCCGCGAGGATGAGTTCGCTGTAAGGAACGCCCGAGGAACCGCGGGCGCGCTGGATCCGCGCCTGGACCATCGACTCGACCCTGCTCTCGACGGCGGCGAGGTCGCCGGCCGGCGCGAGATCGTAGATGGCGACCTCGTCGATCCTGCCCTCGAAGCCGCCGATTCCGCCCGGAAGCGCGGCCCCGACGCGGACGGTGCTGTCGAGGAGGATGTCGCGTCCGAAATCGTTGCGGACATCCGGGATCCGGATGCCGTCGAGGAAGGCGTCCGCGCGATCGGCGACGCCGGTCGATTCGGTGCCGTAGAACACCCAGAAGACGTGGTGCCATTCCTCGTCCGAGATGACGGGTCCGCCGTCGGTGCGCGGACCGTGGAAGATCTCGAGCTGATCGGGCTTGTAGTCGTAGATGAAGGCGGGGTCATTGCCGCTCGGGCCGAACGCGACAAGGTAATCCTGGCGTTCGGCGGAGTTGTCGCCGAGGGCCTGGATCCAGAACTCGACGGCCCATGGCGGGGACAGGCTGCGGCGTCCGGCGCGGAGAGGTCCGGCCTCGAAGTAGCCCGTCCCGTCGAGATCGGCCGTGGCGCCGAGGTCCAGGCCGCTGCCGATGTCGGCGTGCGCGCTGCGGAAGGCGCCGGGCATCGGGACCAGATCGTTCTCGATCGTGATGGGCGCGGGGTCCGGAAGGGGAGCGCGCTGGATCGCGCTGCCGGTCGGTTCGTCGAAGTTCCAGTAGGCGATGGGTTCGTCGCGGAGCACTTCCGCGGAATAGGCCGTCGGCGCGGGCGCGGGCGGCGCCTCGACCGCGAGGATCGCGGGCTCGCTCAGCATGACGGCCACCCCGTACGCGAGGCGCACGCGGTAGGCGTTCTCGCCGACGTCAGCGAGGCTGAGCGCGGGGGTCGTGTAGGTGGCCTCGGTGGCGCCCGGGATTTCCACGCCGTTGCGCATCCACTGGTACTCGATCTCCGCGCCGGTGGGCGCCCCCGAGAGGGTGGCCTGGACGGAAAACGTCGCGGTGCCGCCGAGGACACCGGTGACCGACACCGGCTGCTGCGTGATCTCCAGCGTGACTTCCGCGGGGATGCCGAAGGCCGCGGCGCGATGACGCGCGATCATCCCCTCCACGTGCGCCTGCACATCGGCTTCCTCCCCGATGTCGCGCAGGTCATAGATGGCGACCTCGTCCAGCCGGCCCAGGAACCCGTTCATTCCGCCGGGGAGGGACGCCCCGACACGCAGCGTGCTGTCCATGCGCAGCGCGCGGGCGAAGTCGTTGCGGATGTCCGGGATCGGGATGCCGTCGAGATAGGCATCGACCCGGTCGGCCACGCCGTCGCTCGCGCTGCCGTAGTACACCCAGACCACATGGTGCCATTCCTCGTCGTCAACGATGGGACCGTTGTCGGTGCGGACGCCGCTGAAGATCTCGAGCTGGTCCGGCTTGTAGTCGTAGATGAAGGCGGGGTCATTCCCGGTGGGTCCGAAGGCCACGAGATAGTTCTGGCGTTCTCCGCTGTTCTCGCCCTGGACCTGCATCCAGAACTCGAGGGCCCACGGCGGCGGAAGGCTCGCGAATGGAGCACGGAGCTGTTCCACCTCGAAGTGACTCGCGCCGTCGAGGTCGGCGGCCTGTCCCAGGTCCAGCCCGCTGCCGAGGTCCCCGTGGCTGCTGATCATCGCGTTCCCCTGGGGCAGCAGGTCGTTCTCGGTGGTGACCGGCGGAAAGACGATGGCCGCCTGCTGAATGGCCGGGCCCTCGTTCTCGTTGAAGCTCCAGTAGAGGGCGGGTTCGTGCGCAAGGACGGTGGCGGAGTAGTCGGACTCGCTGTTGTTCGCCGCGGAGCGATGCTGCTGAACGATTTCGAGCGCCCGCGACGTGACCGCGGGTTCGTCCGGCAGTTCGCTCCAGTCGTAGATCACGAGCTCGTCGAGCCGGCCCCTCAGGCCGTTGCCGCCGGACGCGCTGCTGGCGCCCACGATGATGTTCGCGAGCGTGAGGCGCTGGGTGATGAAGTTCCCGATGTCGGGGAGCAGGTCGCCGTCGATGTAGGCGTCCACCCGATCGGCGACGCCGTCCGTGCCGTCGCCGTAATAGACGAAGAGAACATGGTGCCACCCGTTGTCGAAGAGGAGCGGTCCGCCGGCCGTGCGTCCGCCGATGGCGGCGCCGGTGGTGTACAGCTCGATCTCGGCCGGCGTGTAGTCGTGAATCACGGCGGGCGCGTTGCCGCTGAAGTTCACGAGGTACTCGTTCCTGCCGGTGCCGCCGACATCCCCGAGGAACTGCACCCAGAACTCGACACCCCACGCTCCCGGGAGGGTCGAGCGCCCCGCGCGGAGCGTCTCGCCCACGAAGGCTCCCGCTCCGCCGAACTCGGCCGTCGCGCCGAGATGGAGGCCGCTGCCGATCTCCGCGTGCGCGACGCGCGTGGCGTCGCCCGCGGGCTGGAGGTCGTTCTCCCCGCCCACCGGCTGGACGGAGACGGGCATGAGCTGGCGGGCGATGCCCTCCTGCTGGTCGAAGTTCCAGTACAGGACGGGTGCGTCCTCGATCACCGCGACGGAATAGGCCGTCGAATCCTGGGCGGCGGCGCTGGCGCAGACCAACAGGGCGGATGCGGTGCCCAGCAGGCGGCGGAGGCAGGCGGGCAGGGCCCGGCGGAGGGAAGGGAGCGGTCCCATTCGGGGCGACGGTGCCATGCCGATTTGAGAACGCTCAAGCGGGCAATCCCCGTTCCATGCGGAATTCCACAATCGGTCTGGGAGCGCCCGACGGAGGTGCCTTTCAGTCGGGCGAAGCGGCGGAGGATTGGCTGTCCGGCATGGATTCGAACCATGACAAACTCCTCCAAAGGGAGTTGTGCTACCGTTACACCACCGGACAAGCCGACCTCTGAGATAGATCGACTGCGGCGAAATCCAAGGAAAAACGGCGTTCTGGTCGTGATCCTGTCGTCCGCCGTCCGGTGTGGTCCTGGGGCGTTTCCCGGCGCCTCGCATTGGCCTTTGACCGGGAGCGGGATGAACGATAAGAAGCTGGCATGAACAGCCGATGGTTGACCGTGGTGTTTGCGTTGGCCGCCGGTTTGTCGGTGAACGCGCGGGCCGCCGAGGCGGAGGCAGGAGATCCGATCGAGTTCAGCGTGCCGTCGGAGGGGGGGCTGCCTGTCCGCCCGATGACCGAGCGCGATTTCACCGAGCGCCAGTATAATTTCCAGCGCCGCGAGGCCCCGCAGCCGGACACGACCCCGGTGATGGCTGTTCCGGCGCCCGACTACACCACCGCCGCGAGGGCTCTTCAGACACTGATCGATCGAACCAGCTCGGCGAGCAGCCTGATCCGCGGCGGTGACCTTGATGGGCGCGGGGGCGATTACCGCAGGCTGATGGATTCGGACTCGGATATCGACGCGATCATCCGCCGCCGCCGGTCCGAGGATCGACTTCCCGATTGGGGCCGCGTGCTCGACGGGCAGGATAACCGCTACGACCTCGACCAGCGCGGCGAGGATCCCTGGACGTCGCGGAACCGGGAACCGGGCCTCCGGGATCCGGGCTCCCGCGACCCGAGCTCGCGCGATCCGTCGCGGCGCGAATGGGAGCGCGGCATGTCGCCGGCGGCCGATCTCCGCGGCCTCGGGGGGGTGGACCTTCCCTCCCGCGATGACCTGCTGTTCGGCCGCGAGCCGGCCACCCCGGGCTTCAACCGGCTGAACCCGCGCGAGGCGGAGGTCGCCCGCGAACGGGCCGAGCGCATGGACAGCTACCGCGAACTGATCGGTATCCCCCGGCCGGAGGTCCGCGTTCCGGGCGCTGGCGCGCCCGCCGTTGCCCGCCCCGACCCCGCGCCCTTCGGGGACGTGGAGCGTGCCACCGTGCCCGATGAGCTTGTCGGCGTGCGAACGCCGCGGGCGGTTCGCCAGCGGGACTTCAGCCTGGATGTCGGCACGGCACGGCGGCCCTCGCGTCTTTCGGATCGTCCGAGTGAGGCGGCGCCCGCCGCGACACCGCTGCAGATCATGGAGCGGAAGCACAGCTCCCGGATCCCCATCCGCGACTTCTGATCAGTCGCCAAGCAGTTCGATCTCGACTTCCTGACCCGCGTTCCATCGGGTCCCCGGGGGACAATCCAGGAGCGCATCGGCTGCGGCCATCGCGGATTGCACGTGCGATGCCTGCACCCCGGCGAGTCGGACGCACCCGTCCCCGTCGAGCTGCACCCTCAGGAAGTGCCGGCGGTCTCCGGGGTTCGAGATCCGTTCTCCAAGCCGCGCGCGGATCCGCCGGCCGAGTGTCTGCCGCATTCCCATGAGGCGACGGAGGGCGGGGCGGACAAGCACGTGCCATGTGACAAAGGCGGACACGGGATTGCCGGGCAGTCCGAACCACACCGCGCCGCCGAGGCGGCCCCATGCGAAGGGTTTCCCCGGCTTGATCGCGATGCGCCAGAGCTCAACGCCGCCTCCGAGCGCCTCCATGGCGGTCCTCACGAAATCGGCGTCACCCACGGACACTCCGCCGGTCGTGATCAAGACTTCCGCGGCCGCCGCGGCGCGCCTGATCGCGTCCCGCGTGCCATCGAGCGTGTCCGGTGCGTGCATGGTGTCGGCGAGGGTGAGCCCCTCGGCGGCGGCAAGCGCCGTGAGGAGCGGGCGATTGCTGTCGTAGATGCGCCCGGGGGCGAGGGGCTGACCGGCAGGGGTGAGTTCGCTGCCGGTGACCAGAAGGAGGACGCGAGGCAGGCGGTGCACCGGCACCTCCGCGATCCCCGTGGAGGCGAGCAGACCGATGTGGGCCGGCCGCAGCCGCTCGCCCGCCGGGATCATGAGGTCGCCGCGGCGCAGGTCGCCCCCGCGGAGGCGAATTCCCTCCCACGGAGCCGCGCTCGAGAGGAACTCGACGTGGTCGGTTCCGGGCCGGACGTCCTCCTGCATGACGACGGCGTCGGCGCCTGCCGGCAGGGGAGCGCCCGTGAAGATCCGAGAGCAGCAGCCTTCCTCCACCGGGAATTCGGGGGCGTCGCCGGCGGCGCTGGTTCCGCACAATCGAAGCCGGACGGGCGTGGATGCGCTGGCGCGGGCGAGATCCGCGGCGCGGACGGCATAGCCATCGACCGCGGCGTTGTCGAAGGG
>CAYMDA010000032.1:0-45224 GCA_964389135.1 uncultured Verrucomicrobiota bacterium
GGCAGCCATCGCGGAACCATCCAGCGCATCAGCCCGGACTTCTCCACGCGGGAAATCGTCTGCACCGGCGTGCGGTACACGTGCGCGCTCGCGTTCAACCGGCATGGTGACCTCTTCGCCACGGACCAGGAGGGAGCGACATGGCTCCCCAATGGCAACCCCTTCGACGAGCTCCTGCACATCCAGCCGGGGCGCCACTACGGTTTCCCGCCGCGCCATCCCCGCCATCTCCCCGGCGTGGTGGATCAGCCCGCGGTCCTGGAGTACGGGCCGCAGCACCAGAGCACCGTGGGCCTCGCCTTCAACGAGGGCGTTCATGGCGGTCCGCACTTCGGTCCGGCGCACTGGCAGGGCGACGCCCTCGTCACGGGGGCGGCGCGTGGAAAGCTGTACCGCACCCAGCTGGCGAAGACCCCGCTCGGGTACGTCGCCCGGAACCATCTGATCGCGGCCATCGGAATGCTGGCGATCGACGTCTGCGTGAGCCCGCGCGGAGACCTCATCCTCGCGACGCACAGCGGTCCACCCGACTGGGGCACCGGGCCGGGCGGGGAAGGACGCATCTTCCGGATTCGCTACGCCAACCGGGACCTGCCCCAGCCCGTCTGGGCGTGGGCCGAGGCGCCCGACGAGTTCCGCATCGCCTTCGACCGCCCTCTCGATCCGGAGGACTGGAAGGAGGCGCCCGGGAAGATCCGGATCGAGGCCGGTGAGTTCGTTGCCGCCGGAGACCGATTCGAGGTGATCCGGCCCGGATATCAGGTGGTCCGGGATCAGATGGTCCGACCGCGCCGTTGGGTGGACGTGCTCGGCCTCAGCCTGACTCCGGACCACCGCACGCTTGCCGTGCGGGTCCCCCGGCAGGTCGAGCCCGTCCACTACGCCATCACGCTCCCGCTCCCGCCGTCGTGGAAGACCGCGGGCGGCATCGCGCAGCACGCGGAAATGGACGTGGCGCTCACGCTCAATGGCGTGGTTGCCACGCTGGAGCGCGAGGGCACGATCCGGCGCGCGATTCTCCCCCACAGCTCGCTCGAGGCGAGCGCATGGTTCACGCGCGGGTCGGCGGACCACGAGCGGTTCCTCCGCGAGGCGCGGGCCCCCGGCGCACGGTTCGCGATCGAGACTCTCGCGGACGTGTCGAACCCGTTCACGCCGTCCGTGCAGCCGGGCTCGAAACTGGACTGGGACCCGGACGATTTCGCCACCGCGCCCTTCGCGATCCGCCCGGTGAATGGTGACGGGGCGGGCATCCTCGAGTTCGTGGAGGGCTCGTCCTCTTCCTCCGGCCGGCTCAGGGGGGTGCGGGCGAGAGACGTCACGGACGGGGTCTTCCTCGAGCGCGGTGATCTGAAGCATCCGTTGACGCCCCAGCGCAACTGGGTGACCTGGGTGCGCGAGAAGGCGCCGGACGATGAAGCGGAGGCCGTGCGGACCGATGTGGCCGGCAACTGGCTTCGCGGGCGCGACGTGTTCTTCGGGGACGCCGGATGCGCGACGTGCCACACGATCCGCGGCGAGGGAACCCCGTTCGGACCGGACCTGTCCAATCTCGTGCACCGGGACCGCGAATCGGTGCTGCAGGACATCCTGAAGCCTTCCGCCACGATCAACCCGGACCACACCGGGACGGTGGTCACGACGACCGAGGGAGTCGAACATCATGCCATGGTGCGATCCATGGACTCGCAGCGCGTGGTCCTCGGGTTCGCCGCCGGCGTCGAACTCGAGATTCCCCGTGCGCAGCTCGCGAAGATGGAGCCGATGCAGGTCTCGCTGATGCCGGAGGGAACCACCGATCTCCTCACCGAGGAGCAGATTGAGGACCTCCTCACCTTCCTTCTGGTGGAGGGGCTTCGGCCCGCACCGATCAGCAGGGTCGATCCGCCTCCGCCCGCGCCCCGGAAGCTCGCGGAGGTGACGTCGGTGCTGGAGGGAATGCCGCGGGGGCCCCGGGATCCACGTCCCCTGCGCATCCTTCTCTCGGCAGGTCCCAAGGATCACGGGCCCGATGAGCACGACTACCCGTTGTGGCTGGATCGGTGGTCGCGGCTGCTTCGGCTTGCCCCGGGTGTGACGGTAGAGACCGCGATGGGTTTCCCGGAAGAGGATCAGCTCAGGCGCGCCGACGTTGCCGTGTTCTACAACGCGAACCCGGAGTGGGACCTTGGAAAGGCCGCGGTCCTCGACCGCTACCACGAGCTGGGAGGTGGCGTGGTGTACATCCATTACGCGGTGGACGGAGGAAGGGAGCCTGCCGCGGCCGCCGAACGAATGGGACTCGCGTTCACGCTGGGATCGCGCTTCCGGCACGGGGAATTCGACCTCGTGTTTCCCCGCCGCGACCACCCCGTCACGCGCGGGTTTCCGACGCTGCGTTTCACGGACGAGACCTACTGGAACATGCTCGGCGATCCCTCGCGGCTGCACGTGCTCGGGACCGCGGTGGAGGACGGCGGACCCCGGCCCGAACTGTGGTGCATGGAACGGGGAAGGAGCCGGATCGTCGGGTGCATTCCCGGTCACTACACGTGGACGTTTGACGATCCGCTGTTTCGAATCCTCGTGTTCCGCTCGATCTGCTGGACGGCGCGCGAGCCCGACGTGGACCGACTGGCGGAGCTGGCGCTCATCGGCGCGCGCTGGGCTCCGGACGAGGCCGACGCCAGGGGAAGGGTGGTGACGACGCGTCCGGGTGCCGGAACATCCCGTCCGTAAGGTTCGAGCGAGTGGTCCCCTTCTGCCGGCCTGAAGGATCGCGCGTGCCTCCCTCGTCGAACCAGCCCGGGGCGCGGTCTGTCCTGCCGCCCTCCGGCGGGAGCCTTTAGGAAAGTGGAAAGGCGCACGGGTGACCGTGCGCCTTTGTTACTGGGGGTGGCTTAGCCGCAACGGGCGGCAGCTACCGCGATGGGTGGTGTTGTGGGGCACCACCCGAATCGGCTGGAATCAGGCAAGCGCCGCTTCGCGGGTGTTTGCGCTTCCGCGCTGATTCCGGGCGATGAGGAGCGCCATCGCCAGGCCGGCGATGCCGGCGAAGATGGTGGACGCCTCAGGGACCGGCGTGATGGTGGACGGGTCGAACAGGAGTTCCTGCTTCGACTTGTCCCATGAGCCGTCCGCGTGAACCGGGACGAGGATCGCGCCGGCGTAGGACACACCTGCCGTCTCCGCGTTGCTCGCGAAGACCGAGTCCAGGAGGCTCTGCGCGGCGGAGCGTGTCTCCTCCGTTCCGCCGGAGAATCGGCCGGAGGTCAGATCGAAGCCTGTCCCGAGTCCGGTATCGTAGAGGACTTCCCAGATCGCGAGCTGGACCGCGACCTTGTCGACGAGCGATCCCGAGGTGAGAAGCGATCCGGCGGTGTAAATCAGGTGGGCGGCGTTGTTCAGCGCCTGACCGGCCATGGCCGCGCTGCTGCCGTTGGCCCCGTCATTGCCCCATGCGGGATTCAGTCCGACCAGGGACAGGTCGGGGAAGGTGACCGGCGTGAAGGCGGTGGGCGTGTTGATGTACAGCGCTCCGTTGACGTCCAGGCAGACGCTCATGAAGGAGCTCGTGTACCCGGCGGGGTTGTTGGCCGCCGGATTCAGCCGGATCCCGCCGGCCACACCCACCTCGGTGTGCCCGTCGATCGTGGTCGGCTGGTTCAGGGAAAGACCGCCGTCCACGGCGGTATAAGTGACGACGACTGCGCCCCATGTGGCAAGCGGGAGTGACGCCGCGACGCAGGCGAGAATACGACTCAGAGATCGCCTTGGTTTCATGTTTTCATTTGGCCGCGCGGGCCCGTGTTGCTGTTGGTTCGATTTCACCGACGCATGCATGGTATACGATCGGTGGCCATCCCGGTCGATCCACCCTCGGGACATCCGGCATGCGATTTGGGACATCGCGCCCCCCTCCCCCCGGGGAGGCCTGGGTCGGGGTCATGAGGCGCGGCCCCTCGCAGGACGGCCCGTCGGCGGCCCGAGGATCAGGGCATGTCCCGGACGAGGAGCAGCGAGTCGCCGTCCGGGCCGGGAACGGCGCCTGCCTCCGTGAGGGCAACCATCTCGCGCCGCCCGCCGGGCCACACGATCTCCACATGCCCGGCGCGCCGGATCCCGCCCAGCACGATCTCGCGACCGGCCTGGCCGTGGTGGCCGCCGCCGATGCGGATCTCACCCGCCGGACCGGTTGAACCGTCCCTGAAGATCAGGCGGGCACGCGCACCGATCGCGTGCGGGTTCGTGGTGGGACCGTTCAGGCGCACCCGGAGTCCGGGTTCAGCCGTCCGGTTGCGATAAAGACGCGTCGGGCCGCGGTGGGACGTGATCGCGAGGTCGAGCCGCCCGTCCTGATCGAAATCACACGGCGCGACCGCCCGCGCGTCCTCGGAAATCCGAATCCCGCTCCGGGTCGGGGTCCATGGCTCGAATGCTCCCTTGCCGTCACCCCGGAGGAACACGCCCGCGCCCGACCGCCATGGGCCTTCCATCGGATGGTTCCCGGACTGGTTCTGCGCGAGGACGAGGTCGTGATTGCCGTCGTTGTCGAAGTCGGCCGCGGCGATCCCGAAGACCGGGGCTACCTGGGCCTCGTGCGGCAGCGAACGAACCTCGAAGAAATCCCCGCGGTTGAGCAGAACGACCGAGTCCTCCCACGCGGCGGCAAGGTCGCGCATCTCGGGAAGGTGCGGGTGAAGCGCGTCCCTGCTGGCGGCGCCAAAGGCCGCGTGCGTCGGGAAGGCGTGCGCGAGCGCGGGGAAGGAGGTGATCAGGTCGCTCAGCGGACGGACGGGCACGCTTCGTCGGAGGGACGAATCGAAATGATGCTCGAGCAGGCCTGGCGGATGGAGGTCCTCCGAGACCGTGAATGCGAGGCCGACAGGCAGAAAGCCGTGCGCGCGGGTGTTGCGGCCGCGGTTGCCCGCGACGAGATCGGTGCGGCCGTCGTTGTCGAAGTCCCCGGCGGCGATGCTGTTCCACCAACCCGTGAGGTCCGAGAGCCGCTCGATGCCCGGCATCGTGTGCGCCCGGACGTATGGGTCACGCTCCTCGAGCCGAGCGTTTCCCCATGAGAAGATCCGGATCGCACCCCATTGGGTGGCGACGACGAGTTCCGGGTGCCGGTCATCGTCGAGGTCGGTGAAAAGCGCGTCGGTGACCCGCCCCAGCCCGGCCAGGGCGCGGGCGGATTCCTCGTGGGGCTCGAGGGCGCCCTCGTGGTTCAGGAGGAGGTACGAAGGCGCGGGGGCGGGAAAGCGGGCGCCGACGGTGCGGGCGCCGAGAAAGACGTCGAGGTCACCGTCGGAGTCCGGATCGCCCACGGCGATGGCGCCGGGACTGATGGGCACCGCGGGCGTGAAGTCCGTCACCTCCCCCGATCGCATCGAGATCGCGCGCAGCGCGGGTGCGGCGCCTTCCGGGTGCTCCCAGTTCGAGAGCGCGAGGAGCAGGGCGGGATGGCCATCGGGGTGCCACACGGCGATGGCCGTGGAGGCGCGCGGCAGCGGATCCTGCAGGACGCGTGACCGCTGGGGGATGAATGCCCGCCCCTCCGCGTTCCGGAAGACGGCGGGACGCGCGCCGGCGCCCGGGCCGATGAAGAGGTCATCCCGGCCATCGGCATTGAAGTCGAACCATGCGATGGGCGGTCCGGCATCGCTGAGCTTCGCGGGGAGCAGCGGCTGGCGCTCGAAATCATCGAATGGCTCGCTGGAGTCGGAGTGGTTCACGAGGTGTGAAACATCGTCGAAGAGCGGGGAGGATCCGGATGGGACAGGCGCCGGGGTGGCGGGGGAGGCGCCGGCGCCGGAGAGCGTGTGGATCCTCGTTGGCTCATGGATATCCACACGGTGGTTCGCGGGAATGTCATGAAGGACCGTGGTGGCCCCGCTCCTCCACGCCACCGTGATGGTGGCGCGATTGGTCGCGGTGCCCGCGGCGAAGCACCGCACGGACTCGTCCGACGAGAGATAGCGCCCGCCCGCCGTCATTTCCTGGGACTGCATGGGAAGGCAGGGGAGACGGACGCTCACGCGCGCGCCGATGCCCCGTGTGTTGGGCGGGCGTCCCCTCAGCCGGACCGCCAGCCTCGGCCGGGCGGAAACATTGCGATGAATCAGGGGAGCCTCGTTGAGGCAGTTGATCACCACGTCGAGGTCGCCGTCGTTGTCGAGATCGGCGAGGGCCATGCCGTGGGAGATGCGGCGGGAATCGAAGTTCCACGCCTCGCTGACTTCATCGAAGGCGAGGTCGCCACGGTTGCGAAAGGCCAGATTGGGGGTGTCGAGGCGGGGAAGGCGGCGGCGGAGGCGAAGCTGTTCCCGGGGTGGCAGCGGTCGCCGGAGCAGGATCGAGTCGATCTCGCGGCTGGCGTCGATGTTCATGGCGTCGCGCCAGTGGCCCGTGGTGACAAGGAGGTCTTCGTAGCCGTCAAGGTCCACGTCCAGGAATGCGGGACACCATGACCATTCGGAGGCGTCCACTCCGGCCATGCGCGCGATCTCCTCGAATGTTCCGTCGCCGCGCGAGCGGAACAGCGTGTTGCGGGGGAGCTGCACGCGGCCGGTGGCGGCGCGGAGCGCCTGGGCGAAGGCGCCGGATTCCATGACCTGGACATGTCGGCGGGCGTGTTCGCGGCTGAGCATGTCGGCGACGAAGAAATCGTCATGGCCGTCCCGATCCACGTCGGCGAAGTCGATGCCCATGGAGAAGAGACTCGTGACGGGCAGGGCGTCTCGAGGCGCCGCGCGGAAACGGCCGTCCCCCAGGTTGATCCAGAGACGATCGGGAGAGTGGAAGTCATTGCAGACGTAGAGATCGGGCGCGCGATCGCCATTGAGATCGCGGAACATGGCGGAGAGCCCCCAGTCGTGCGGGACCGGGGCGGGGTTGCCCTGCTCGTCGAGGAAGGCGTCGGCTCCGATCCGCTCGAACCGTGCGTTCCCGAGATTGCGGAACAGGGCGTCGGCCTCACCGTTCTCGAGCACGCCGAGGGCCGGGTCGAGAATGAAGCGATTCGTGAGATCCGGTGCGGACGCGGGACGACCGTTGACGCGGAGGATCCCCCGGCGGCCGTTCACGTTCCCGATGTCGAACACGATGCCGGGCATGTCACGCATCGTGTCGGTCCGGTAGTGGACGACATAGAGATCAAGCAGCCCGTCGCCATCGATATCGGCGATGGCGAATGAGACGGCGCCCGCCGTGGAGGCGAGGCCGGCGCTGCCCGTCGCCTCGGCGAACCGTCCGCGGCCGTCGTTGACGAAAAGGCGGGTTCCGCGCCCCACGGCGTTCACGAGGAGATCGAGGTCGCCGTCACCATCGATGTCGGCGAACGCCGCGCCTGTCGAGGCCTGGTCCGCGCACGCCACGCCGGCTTGCGTCGTGATCTCCTCGAAGCGCCATCCGCCGAGGTTGCGGAAAAGCGCGTTCGGACTGTCGAGCCCGCAGAAGTAGAGATCGCAGAGTCCGTCTCCGTCGATGTCGCCGGCCGCGACACCGGAACCGTTGAGGAGGATCTGGTTGAGAAGGGAACGCTCCTCGGCGAGGCGGTTGGTGAAGTGGATGCCGGCGGCGGTTGGGGGGATCGTTTCGAAGCCGACGCCGTGTCCCGGTGTGACGTTCAGCGGAGTGAGTTCGTGGGAACCAGGCCCACGGGCTGACGTTGCCGGATCGGACGACCCGATGCACAGGAGGAAAAGGGCAGGGCGCGCCATCCGGAAGACGCCGGCGAGCGTGGAACGGACCTGGAGCATGGGGATCTCCCGAGACGTTGGACCCTCCCGACGCCGCGCGACAAGAGAATGCACCGGGTCCGGTGAGGAACGGTTGCGCGGGGGAATAGCTTTGACGCACCGACAGGGCGGCGGGTAGATGCCCTCGTTCAAATGAGACCCATGAAATCTCCCGTATGCCGCGTGGCATTGCTGCTCTTCGCGACAGCGGCCGCGCTGCTCCCGGCTCCGGCCCAGGCCCAGGAGAACTCGATCGTCATTTTCGAGGACGATTTCTCGTCAGACACCATCGACCCGGAGCGTTACCAGCCCGAGACACCCTTCTTCGAGGGCGGCCAGGGCGACATCCACGCGGAGGCCGGCGACGGCGTGATCCGGTTTGTCGGCACCACCACCCAGCAGTGGTGGTCGGGATCCGTTCTGCGCGTCCTGCCCGCGTTCGACGTTTCGAAGGGGGAGCCGGTGACGTTCTCGATTGACCGCGTCGCGGAAGCGGGAGTCGGAACCGCGTCGCGCAGCGCCCTCTGGATCATGGACGAATCGCTCACCTCCTATGTCCTGTTCGCGGACGTGCGGGCCGAGGGCGGATGGAGCTACAACCGAAAGATCGGCGAGCCCGGCGACGTGCCCACCGGCGGCGGCACCGTGATCCCCGCCTTTGACCCGATGGAGGACGGTGGCCAGCACCGCATGAGCGTCGTCGCCAACGGTGAAACCGTGAAGCTGCTGCTCGACGGCATCGAGGGTGCCGAGGTCCGGTTTCCGTTCTCACCCGTCGTGTTCGCCTTCGGCGCGTTCGCGCGCGCGACGGGCGACACCGCGGACACCACCTGGGACAACCTGCGCATCGAGCGATCGGGTTCCGCCTCGTTCGTGAATGAGGCCGTCACCGTTCGGCAGGGACAGTTCAGCCCCGACATCACCGTGCGCATCCCCGAGGGATGGAACGCGGAGGAGGACATCGAGATCACCGTCACCAGCGAGAATCCCGATGTGGCGGAGCCGGAGGGAGGCACCGAGGGCACGCTCACGCTGAACTTCGTCGCGGGCGGGCCCAACACGCTGACCTTCCGCGCGGAGGGCATCGGCCAGGGAGGCACGGTGTTCACGCTTGGCGGCGATCTGCCGGGGGCCAACGAGCTTTCGGTCGCCGTCATCTCGGCGCCCGGCGTCGTGCTCGAGGAGAATTTCGAAGGCGACTCGCTCGACACCTCCCTGTGGGAGATCTCAGAGCGTGGTTTCGAGTCCGGCACCGGTCAGTTCACCGTGACCCAGGCCGGCGGCGTGCTCGACATCACGGGGTACACCGACGTCGATTACTGGCCGGGCGCCTCCATCAAGACGGTCCAGAGCTTCATCGCGACACCCGAGCTGAACCTCGTCTTCGAGATGGACCGCGACCTGATGGACATGGCCGGCACGGCCGCGCGCACCGGTGTTTACATCACCACCGACGACCGCTCCCGCTATGT
Organism: uncultured Verrucomicrobiota bacterium; assembly: GCA_964389135.1. Lineage (GTDB taxonomy): Bacteria > Verrucomicrobiota > Verrucomicrobiia > Limisphaerales > CAIMTB01 > CAIMTB01. Next base: position 9,191 of record CAYMDA010000032.1, read on the forward strand.
CTTCTTCGGTCAGAACTACCTCGAGAGCTACTGGCAGGTGAATGTGAACCCCGGCAACCCGACCGGCAGCGGAACGGCGCTGACGTCGTTCGGCGAGGAAGTGAACCAGGATCTCGGCGAACGACGCCTGCGGCTCGTCGCGGACGGCGAGACGGTAGAGGTCTTCGTCGATGGCGTTTCGGGCGGGCGATTTCCCTTCGCGGTACGCACCGGCATCCACTTCGAGATTGGCGCTTACGCCCGCGCGGTGGGCGACTACGTCCAGGGCATCTTCGACAATGTCCGGATCGAGAACGTGCTCCCGTGCGCGGTGCTCACGCCGGCGAACGTGACGATGACCCTGGGCGAGTCGGGCCGCGAGGGCACGGTGACCATCCCCCAGTTGCTCAACGATACGCAGGAAGTGACGGTCACGATCCGGTCAGAGGATCCTGATGTGGCCATCCCGACGGGTGCCGTCAACGGCGTGCTCGAGCTGACCTTCCCCGCAGGCGAGTCGAACACGCGCACCTTCGGCATCACCGCCGTGGGCAAGGGCTCCACAATCTTCACGATCGAAACCGAGCCGGAGACGTGCGTGACGGGGACCCTCACGGTCGATGTGTTCGCCACGCCGCTCGTGCTCCTTGCCGACGACTTCTCCGGGAACTCGATCGACACCACGAAGTGGGAGATCGACACGACGCCGTTCGACCCCACCGGGGTCGCGACCGCGGAATCGGAGGCGCGGATCGTCAACGGCATGGTGGAGATCGACGTGACCGTCGAGTTCCCGCTGTGGCCCGGCATCGCGCTCATGTCCGTCGACGAGTTCTCCGCGGCGGAGACCGAGCCGCTCACGTTTGAGGTGGATCGCGTGGCCGTTGACTTCGTCCTGACCACCGGCACGGACGCCGAACAGCGCACCGGCGCCTGGATCCGCGAGCCCAACGGCGGCTTCATCCTGTTCGCCGAGCACCTCGATCACAACGGCCGGAACTTCGGCTGGACCTACAATCGCATGATCGGCGGGGTGAACGACAATCCGCTCGACGACGGCATCACGATTCCGGCGTTCAGTGGGCCCGCGTTCGCCGACCGCGGTCTTCACCGCATGAAGATGGTCGCGAACGGCTCCACCGTCCGCCTCTACCTCGATGACGTCCTCGGGGTCGAACTCGACTTCCCCTTCAGCGAAGGCCTCCGGGTCGGGTTCGGAACCTATTCCGACGACACCGGCAATGTCGCGATCGGCCGGTTCGACAATGTGCGCGTGCTGGGCGGCGAGGACACCAACCCGCCGACCGAGCTCACGGTGGCGCGCGACGGCGCCCAGATCGTGATCTCGTGGACCGGCGAGGGCACGCTCCAGCAGAGCACGTCGCTCGGCCCCGAGGCCGATTGGACCGATGTCACTCCCCAGCCGACCGGCGGATCACACACGGTCGATGCGGGATCGGCGGAGGGCGCCATGTTCTTCCGGTTGGCGCGCTGACGCCGCGGGCACCCCTGGAATCGCGAGGCCCGGGCAGCCCATGTCGCCCGGGCCTTTTCGTGTCCCCGGCGGTGTTTCGCCGTGGTTGCGCCCGCCGCCCGCCGCTGGCCGATCAGCCGTCGACGGGATCGAGGACTTCGTCGGGCCTTCCGCAGGCGACGACGCGGCCGACTCCCTCGACCAGAGCGAGGCGCGCGAGCCGGTCCGCCACGCGCCGCGCCTGCCGCAGGTTGTGGGTCACCACGACCACGGTTCGCGTTTCCTTCAGGCGCAGGATCAGGTCCTCGATCATCTCCGTCGAGGCGGGGTCGAGGGCGCTCGTCGGTTCATCCATGAGGATCGCTTCCGGTTCCACCGCAAGCGTTCGGGCCAGACAGAGTCGCTGCTGTTGTCCCACCGAGAGGCGTGCCGCCGGTTCATGGAGGCGATTCCTCACCTCGTCCCACAGATTGGCCTGACGGAGCGCCTGCTCCGCGGATTGCGTCCACATGCGCTTCGGAACGGTGCGCACGTGGCGCAGGCCGAACAGGACGTTCCTCAGGATGCTCCCGGGAAAGACCACCGGTTGCTGAAAGAGAATCCCGATCCGACACCGGAGCGCGTCCGGGTCCACGGTGCGATCGCGGATGGAGCGCCCCTGGAACGCAATCATTCCCGAGGTGCTCAGCCCGGGTTGGAGGTCGATCAGGCGATTGAGGCACTTCAGCAGGGTGGACTTGCCGACGCCCGAGGGGCCGATCAGGCCGAAGACGCTCCGCGGCGCGATGTCGAGTTCAACGTCGCGGAGAATCGCCCGCTCGCCGTGAAACACGCTCAGGGCGCGGATCTCGAACGCCGGCGCACCCGGCGGCTCCCCGCACGGAAGTCTGAGGGCCAACCCGGCTTCAGCCATGACGAGCCTCCTCGTGGGCGCGCAGTCGGAAGGGAAGGGCCATCAGACTCAGGCACATCACGATGCCGAGCAGCGTGAGCGCCGCCCCCCAGAGGCGGGGCGCCGTCTCCACGTCGAAGGAATCCTGCGCGAGTACGAAGATGTGGTACGGAAGGGACAGGACCGGCTCCTCCCGGATGCCCCGCGGCACGCCCGCCCCGGCAAAGACGGTGGCGGTGAACATGATCGGCGCCGTTTCCCCCGCGACACGGGCAAGGCCCAGCATGCAGCCCGTCGCCAGCGCGCCGACGCTCTGCGGGAGAACGACCGCGCGGACGATCTGCGCATGCGACAACCCGAGCCCCGCCGCGGCCTCGACGTACTTCGCAGGCATCGCCGCGATGCGATCGATCACGGCAACCGCGACGGTCGGGACCATGATGAGCCCGAGAAGCACCCCGCCCGTGAGCCACGACTTCCCGAGTCTCAGCCAGCCCGCGAACACGATCATTCCAGCGATCCCGAGGACGATCGACGGCACCCCGTTCAGCAGGTGAAGAAGGATTGTGAGCTTGCGGCGGTGTCGCGAGGCCCGCAGGTAAACCTCGTGCGTCAGCGCGGCGCCGAGCGCGATCGGCGCGCCGATGCACACTCCGGTGCCGATGAGGATGAGCGTTCCGAGGATGTTATGGCGGATGCCGCCGCCGGCGCCGGCCTCTTCGATGTCCCGCACCAGGAAGTTCCATGACAGGGCCGGGAGCCCCCGCACGGCCATGCTCGCGATCATCAGGAGAAGCAGGCCGCACGCGATCGCGGCGCAGGAGCATGCCGCCAGCCTGAACGATGCGTCGAACACCTTACGCATTGCGGTCCCTCGTGAGCATGCGTGATGCCGCGGCCACGATGCCTGTCACGATCAGGAGGACGAGCAGCGCGAGTCCGCAGATCGCCCCCCAGTGCAGGGGGTCGCCGTACGCGATGTGCGTTTCGGCGCTGCCGATCTTGCTCGTCAGGGTCTGCCCGGGCTCGATCAGCGGACGTGGCGACGGAAGGAAGGGGGGCCACTGGTTGTCCTGACGGCCAACGACGAGGAAGACCGCGATGGTTTCGCCCACCGCGCGTCCGAGCCCGAGCAGGACCGCGGCGGCAATCCCGCGCGCCGCCCGGGGGATGACCACCGAGACGATCGTTTCCGACCGGGTCAGGCCGAGCCCGCGTGCCGCGAGACGCTGCGATTGCGGCACCGCGCGCAGCGAATCGTCGCACAGGGTCATCACCGTGGGCAGGACCATGATGCCGAGCAGGAGGCCCGCCGTCAGAAGCGAGTCGCCCGTGAGCGGATCGAAGGGTTCCAGTGCGTGATAGACCCAGTTCCGGAGAAAGAGGATGCCGAGCAGCCCGTACACGACGGAGGGAATCCCGGCCAGCAGTTCGACAACGATCTTCACGCCGAGCCTGAGCCGCGGAGGCACGATCTCCGCGGAGCAGATCGCCGCGCCGATCCCGAGGGGAGCGGCGAACAGCACCGCCACGGCCGCGACCGCCATCGTCCCGTAGATCATGGGGAGGGCTCCGAACTGCCGGTGCCGGTAGGACCACGTCGTCCCCGTGATCCAGCCGGCCCCGGCATGACGCCAGACCGGGGCGCTCTCCCACGCGAGCAGCACGAACAAGCCGATGCCGGTCGCGAGGGCCAGGCCGGAGAAGGTGATGCTGGTCCAGCGAAGGAGCGGCCACGGCTTCCGGCGCGGCGCCGGAGATTGGGATGGCATTCCGGGCACTCGCGTCACTGCTGTCCGGCGGAATCCCGCCCCGCGGGTTCGACCGCAAGATCCTCAAGTGCGAGATAGCCGTGCTTGCGCACGAGCGATTGTCCGCGAGGCCCGAGCATGTAGTCGATCAGCGACCGGGCCGCGCCGGTCGGCTCACCCCGGGTGATCAGGTAGAGGGGCCGGCTCATCGGGTAGCGGCCGCTGGCGACATTCTCGGCCGTGGGCTCGACGACGGAGCCGTCCTCCATGCGGATGCCCACCGCGAACACGCGTTTTCCATCGGCCCACGTTGCGGAAAGCTGGGACAGCGCGCCCCGCGTGGAGCCGACCTTGTTCCGTGTCTCCTCGTTGCCGCCGACCTCGGGGAAGTTTGCCGCGGGCGCCTTGCTTCCGTCGCCGTACAGCCAATGGGCGAACACCTCCCACGTGCCGCGCCCGGGCTCCTTGTTGAAGAACGCGATGCGCCTCGCCGGTCCGCCAATCTGGTCCCAGCGGGTCACGCGCTTCTCGTAGATCGACTGCATCTCTTCCCGCGAGAGGCCGCGCACGCCCGCCTCCCACACGTCGCGCGAGACGATCAGGGCCACGGCATCCACTCCGATCCGGGTGAGATGAAAATCGACATCCGGGAACTTCTGCCGGTCTTCCGGGGTGAGAGGACGGGAGGACAGGCCGATCTCGGCCCTGCCGTCGGCGACCGCCGCGATTCCGCCGGCGCTTCCGCCGAACGTGTCCATGTGGATCTCGATTCCGAGTTCGCCGCGCAGCGCCTCGGCCGCCTCGGCGACCGGGGGTTGGACGGTCGTGGACCCGTTGATGCGAAGCGTGGCCGCGGGGAGAAATGAGGGGGTCAGGACGGCAAGGGCAAGAACGGCGCCTGCGACGCGTGCTCGAGAACGTCGTGACTGCATGAATGCGAGAACGTGCATATGTCCCCCGGGCGGGGCAAGCAGCAAGACGATCCCCGGTTGCCTCGCCCCGTCGCTCGAATCGACAGCGGGTCCGCCCCCCTAACGCGGGAGTCGGTCGAGACGGAAGGTGCAGCAGCCGAGGTCGAGGATCTTGCCTCGGGAGGACTCACCGCACGTGAGGCGGCTGGCCACGGAGTGAACCCGCTGCTTTCCCTGCTGCCGGGCCTCGAGCAGGCCGGCCTCCCGCAGGATCCGCAGGTGCTTCGAAACGTTGTACTGCGAGACGCGAAGGCGCTCCGAGATCTCGTTGACCCCGAGCGGCTTCTGGGAGAGCAGGCGGAGGATGCGCAGTCGTGTTTCCTCGCCGAGTGCCTTCAAAGCGGGAATGCAGTCCGTCCGAGCCACGGCATCAGTGTGGATCAGGGCAAGCTCGGCGGCAAGATGGGTGCCGCGGCCGGGCGGCGCCGTCCCGGGCCGTTTCCGCGGGCTGGCGACGGAAGGGAAACGCGTCCGCACGCCTCCGGCATCGTTGGTGCTGAAGACCGGACCATGAAGCGAGACACAAAGGAGAATGAGCGGAAGCGCGACTCGGGGAGACAGGATTCCGGCGCCGGAAAGGCTTCTGAATCCGTGGAAGCCACGAAACGGGCGCGCCAGGGCGAGCCGCTGACAGCCGAACGCCCCCGGGAACGTTCGCCGAAGCAGGAGAACCTGTAAGGGGCAACAGGAAGCCGGCCCCGGCGGTGAGCCGAGTTGCAGGATGCAAAGAGCCTGGCGATGGATGCATGGATGCAGCGCATGCGCGTGGGGGACCTCGAGGGCGCATGGAAAATCAGCGATGCATTCCTCGCCGGGCGGGCGGGAGTCTCATGCGCGGATGCCCCCCGGCACCGGCAGTGGGTCTGGGACGGTACACCCCTTGCCGGGCGCAGGGTGCTGGTGCGCTGTTACCACGGGCTCGGGGCACGATTCAGTTCATCCGATATGTCCGACCCCGCGCAAGGGTTGCGTCCACCGTCTCAGTGTGGATTCAGCCGCCACTCATCCCCCTCGTGCGCGATCTCCCCGGGGTGAATCGCTGGCTCCCGCTGCATGACGGTGTGTGCGATGCCGACTTCGAGGTGGACACCGAGGTGATGGAGCTTCCGCACGCGTTTCGCACCACACTCGAAAGCATTCCGGGCCCCGTGCCGTACATTGCGGTGAGCCCGGCACCGCTCCGTCTCCGCCCGGGCAGACTTGCGGTGGGCCTTGTCTGGCGAGCCGGAACGTGGAACCCGGCCCGCAGTCTTTCCATGCACGAACTTGGGATTCTCGGGGAGGTGCGTCAGGTGGACTGGCACTTGCTTCAACGCGGTCCTGAGAGACAGGAACACCGCCCCCCATTCGGCCGCAACTCAGGCGCCGATGACACGGTCGAGGCGGCGCGAAGAATCGCCGGGCTGGACCTTCTGATTTCCGTGGATTCCATGCCTGCGCACCTTGGCGGTGCGCTCGGCGTGCCTGTCTGGCTGCTGCTGAAGAAGAATTGCGACTGGCGCTGGATGGATCATCGGGAGGACTCCCCGTGGTATCCGACGATGCGCCTGTTCAGACAGACCAGGGAGGCGGACTGGACGAGCGTTCTGACTGAAGTGGCGCGTGAGTTGACCGTGGCCGCAATCGCGCGCGAGCCCGACGCGAGCGTGCGGTTCCAGCGGCGGGGATGCCCCGCTTCCCGACTGTCACGCCTCATGCGCCCCGTGGCGGCGCGACCACATTGACCATCCACGAGACGCCGAAGCGATCGGTGAGCATGCCGTAGCGCGGAGACCAGAAGGTCTTCGACAACGGCATCTGCACGGTGCCCCCCTCCGCCAGTGCATCGAAGTAGCGGTCCGCCTCGCTTTCGGAGTGCACCATCAACGCCAGGGAGAAACCGCTGAGGTTCTGGTTCGTTTCACAGCCGTCCGATGCCATGATCTGCGTCTCGCCGATGCGGAACTCGGAATGCATGACCTTGTTCTCGAAGCCCGCAGGGAGGGCGTCCGGGGGCGGCGGCTCGGGACTGTCCTTGAAGCGGGCCAGCATCACGACCTCGGCGCCGATCGCCTTCTTGTAGAACTCGAGGGCCTCCTCACAACGGCCGCCGAAGAGGAGATAGGTTTGAACGCAGGGCTTCATGCGGATGCATTGGCGCATGGCATGGCACCCATGACCAGAGGAAACGGAGGGCGCTCCCCCGAGCTGATTGAAGGGGTGGCGCGGATTTCCGGGCATCCCACAGGCGGGTTTCCTGTCCATCCCACGCCGCCGGCCGGCAGGTGCCGGCGATCCGGACCGTGTGTGACCACGCGGCGTCACGGTGTGCCCGGCCAGGAGGGCTTGCCCGGAGCACGTGCAGGAGGTTGGTATCCCAAGGAATACGGACTGCCGGCTTGGGATTGCCCCACGCCCCGGGCGGGGTCAGTGTCGCACGGATGAACCGGAGGGAATTTCTCAGGGGAACGGCCGCGCTGACTCTGCTCCCGGCGAGTTGCGTCCGCGCACCGCGTCCGGCTCGCGCCTCCGATCCGTCGCCGGGCCGCGTGCGTCCCTGCGATCCGGGCTGGCCGACTCCGGAGCAGTGGGCCGATCTGAACCGCAAGGTGGGCGGACGCCTCCGCAAGCTTTCGTCACCGTTCGAAGCGTGCCGCCGTGATGCCGGCGGAATGGAGTGCGAGCGGTTGTTCCGGAACCTTCAGAATCCCTACTTCATCCGGGATGATCCGGCGCTGACGCAGTCCCTCGGGTGGGTGGACGCTTGGATTTCCGCGCCCAGTGAGTACGCCGTGGAGGCTGTCAGTACGGAGGATGTGGCGGCCGCGGTCAACTTCGCCCGCGAGCATCGCGTGCGCATTGTGGTGAAAGGCGGCGGGCACAGTTACAAGGGAGCGAGCTGCGCGCCGGACTCGCTGCTGATCTGGACTCGCCACATGAACGACATCGTCATGCACGACGCGTTTGTTCCGCGCGGCTCCATGGCGAAGCCGGTGCCCGCCGTGAGCATTGGCGCCGGGGCCATCTGGGCTGAGGCCTACGAGACGGTCACGACGCGCGGCGGCCGCTATGTGCAGGGTGGTGGCTGCACGACCGTGGGCGTGGCAGGCCTGGTGCAGGGCGGTGGGTTCGGAAGCTTCTCCAAGAGGTACGGGCTGGCGGCCGCCGCCCTCCTGGAAGCCGAGATCGTCACTGCGGATGGCCACGTGCGAATCGCGAACGAGAACACACACCCGGACCTGTACTGGGCCCTGAAGGGCGGGGGTGGAGGGACCATGGGCGTCGTCACACGGATGACGCTTCGGACTCGCGAACTCCCGACTCACTTCGGCGGCGTGTTCTTGACGATTCGTGCCGCTTCTGAAGCCGCCTTCCGCCGCCTCGTGGAGCGGATCATGACCTTCTACCGCGAATCCCTCTTCAACCCGGGCTGGGGCGAACAAATCCGGTTCCATCCCGATCTCCGGGTGGAGGTGTCGATGGTGTTCCAGGGATTTGACTCCGACACCGCGCGGGAAACCTGGCGTCCGTTCCTCGACTGGCTCGCACGTTCCCCGACGGAGTTCGTGTTGGCGCAGGAACCCGTCTTTCTCGGGGTGCCGGCGCGTCACCTCTGGGATCCGGCTGTGCTCCTGAAGGAGGCTCCAACCGCCATCGTGATCGACAACCGGCCGGGCGCTCCGCGGGCGCACTTCGTGTGGGAGGGCGATGCGGAACAGGCGGGCCAGTGGCTCCACGGATATCATTCCGCATGGCTGCCCGCGGCGCTCCTGCGGCCGGGGCGCATCCCGGCCCTTGTCGAGACACTGATATCCGCCGCGAGGGTCTGGAGTGTCTCGCTGCATTTCAACAAGGGACTTGCGGGCGCACCTCCCGAAGAGATCGAGGCGGCCCGCGCCACGGCCATTCACCCGGCCGTGCTGGACGCCTTCGCGCTGGCCATCATCGCAGGAACCGGTCCGAGGGCGTACCCCGGACTGTCGGGGCGTGAACCCGATGTTCTCGAGGCGCGGCGGCGTGCCGATCGGATGCGCGCGGCGATGGACGCGTTGCGCTCGGTGATCGAGATGCGGGCGACCTACGTGTCCGAGAGCGACTACTTCGACACGGACTGGAGGGAATCCTACTGGGGGCCTCACTACAATCGTCTCAGGGCGGTGAAACGAAAATACGACCCGGACGGGATGTTCGTCGTCCATCACGGGATCGGCAGCGAGGACTGGAGCGCGGACGGCTTCACAAGGAACCCGGCGCGGAAGGCGGGCTGAACCCTGCGTCGCTTGCACGCCAGAGTGTTCGATCGACCGCGGCGATCCGCGAACCGCAGGGGGATCAGTCGTACCCGCCGAACATGAAGAGGAGGGCGGGCTTGTCCTCCAGGTTGAACATTGCGTGGAGCTGGCCCGCTTTGCAGAGGGCAAGGTCGCCGGGCGCATTTTTCGGGTTTCGAGCGCCCGATCCCGATGCTCGAACTGGCACCAGTCGCCGACGATCATCAGGCCGTTGCCTTCGAGGGGCCGCGTGATTGCCGCCGGGTGAGTGACGCGCGGACGGAAGCCGGAAGCCGCGGGGGGCGCGCCCCGAGCCCGGCGGGGGCGCGACGGAGTGCGTTGCATCCCCGGGAGCCGGCGTGCAGCCGCCCCTTCGTCGGCGGTCGTTCGAGCGAGTCAGGCTGTCGCCACGGGGCAGCGCGCCCGGGGAAGCGACGAAGGGGGCGGTGCGGCGGCCCGGACGGGGCGGTGATGCTGCTTGCCGGGTTGCCTCGTCGAAGCATAATGCCGGGCCGCGGGCGGTGGCGGCAGGGGCCCACCCCACGTGCTCCCATAGCTCAAATGGATAGAGCGGCGGTTTCCTAAACCGTTGATCCAGGTTCGATTCCTGGTGGGAGTACCACTCCCTCACCTCCGGCCCTGCCGTCCAGCGGGCGTGGATCCTCCGGGAGCCCTGGTCGGGCCGGCTCCCCTTTGCGTGTTCCCTGTCAGAAGATCTCGACCTCCGGCTTCCCGAGCACATCCGGGCGTGGCCGGACGCCGAGCCCGGGGGCGTGGCCTGCGGACATGCAGCCGCGGACACGGCGGGGGGCGCCCTCGGCGGTGCTCACGGTCACGTAGCTGTTGAAATCGGTGCTCGTGAAGCGGAGCTCCTCGGGAGTGCTGTGCGCGAGGTGTGCGATGGCGGCGGTGGTGATGTCACCGCCCCAGCTGTCCTCGAGCGTCATGGCGATGCCCATGTGGACGCAGAGGTCGCGCAGCTGACGGGTCCTGGTCAGGCCGCCGAGCTTGCTGATCTTCAGGTTGACCACGTCCATCGCCATGTCCGCGCGTGCGCGCAGCAGCATTTCGAGGCTGTCCACGGTCTCGTCGAGGACGAAGGGGTGGTCTGTCCGGCGGCGGACGGCGAGGCACTCGTCGTAGGTCCTGCAGGGTTGTTCGATGTAAACGTCGAGATCGCGCACGGCGCGGGCGACCCGCACGGCATCGTGCTGTGTCCAGCCGGTGTTGGCATCGGCCACGAGGCGATCGGCGGGGGACAGGAGCTCGCGGACCGCGCGGATGCGGGCGATGTCCGTGTCGGGGTCGCCGCCGACCTTGAGCTGGAACCGGGTGTACCCCTCGTCGCGGTACTGGGCGACCTTGCGGGCCATGGCTTCGGGTTCCTCCTGTGAGATGGCCCGGTAGAGGCGGATGGTCTCACCGAAGCGTCCGCCGAGGAGGGTGCAGACGGGAAGGTTGCAGGACTGGCCGAGGATGTCCCAGCAGGCGATGTCGATCCCGGACTTCACGTAGGGATGGCCCTTGAGGGCGGCGTCCATGCGATCGTTGAGGGCGGCGAGCTCCCTCGGGTCCGTTCCGAGGAGGTGCGGGCCGAGTTCCCGCAGGCCGGCGCGCACGCCCTCCGCATACGCGGGCAGATAGAAGGGTCCGAGCGGACAAACCTCTCCGTGGCCGGTGATGCCGGCATCCGTCTCGACGCGCACGATCGTGCTGTCGAAGACGGAAACGGACTTCCCGCCGCTCCAGCGGTACGTCCCCTCGTGCAGCGGCAGCTCGACGCGAAAGGCGGCTATGCGGGTGATCTTCATCGGGCGCGGATCGTTTCACTCCGCGGAGGCCGGCGCCAGACCTGCCATGCCGGAGCGAGCCCCGACTTTCCGCGATTCTGTTTCCGGGATCCGGTCGGCGTGGGCGGCGATGGCAAGAAAGGGTCGGACCTCGACAAAAGGCGTTTAGCCCGGGCGCCCCGTCCCGGCCGTTAATCCTTCTGTCCGCTCACGGGAGCGGTTCAGGGATCGGCACTCCATCCGCGCGGATGGATGCGCCTGCGGAACCACATGACGAGCAATCCGGTCCGTCATGAGGCACGCCCCCTCGCGGACGACACGACATGCCCACAGCACTCGAAGCGATCGACCTTGCGGGGTCCGCCCGGGAGGCGGTCCTTCCGGCTGGCCGGGAGGAGGGGGCCGCCGTGCCGGGGCGGGCGCCTTCCTGCCATCACTGCGGGTTGCCTTGCGACCGCGGCATTCACGAGGCGGACGATCACGCGTTCTGCTGCGCGGGCTGCCGGTCCGTGTACCTGCTGCTCCGCGAGAGCGGGCTGGACGAGTTCTACCGCCTTGCGGAATCGGCCGGAACGCGGGTTGACGGTGACGCGGGGCCGGGTCGCTGGGCGTTCCTCGACGCCCCGGAGGTGCGCAGGCGGCTGCTGGATTTCCAGAACGACCGGATCGCGCGTGTGACCTTCCATGTGCCGGCGATCCACTGCGTTGCGTGCGTGTGGCTCCTCGAGAACCTCTTCCGGTTGCATCCGGGCGTGGGCCGCAGCCAGGTGAACTTCGCGCGGCGCGAGGTCGCCATTGCGTTCTCCCCGGACAAGGTGCGGCTCAGTGAGCTTGCCGCGCTGCTGGCCGGGATCGGGTATGAGCCCGCGCTCACGCTGGCGGATCTCGAGCGGCCGGGGCAGACACCGGGGCGGCGCTTCGGGCTGCAGGTCGGCGTCGCGGGGTTCGCGTTCGGGAACATCATGCTGCTGAGCCTGCCGGCATACCTCGGGTATGACAGCGGCCACGGCTCGGCCCTGCGGACGTTTTTCGGGGCGGTGAATCTCGTCCTTGCGCTGCCGGCGGTGATCTACAGCGCGTCCGATTACTGGCGTTCCGCATGGGCTAGCGTCCGGCAGAGGACACTCACGCTGGAGGTCCCGATCGCGGCGGGTCTTGCGGCCCTCTATCTCCAGAGCCTCTGGGAAATCGCTTCCGGGCGCGGCGACGGCTACCTCGACTCACTTTCCGGACTCATCTTCTTCCTTCTCTGCGGGCGCGCCTTTCAGCAGCGGACGCACGAGCGGCTGGGATTCGATCGCGACTACCGCGGGTTCTTCCCGCTCGCGGTGCTGCGCAAGACCCCGGCTGGGGAGGAGGAGCCGGTCTCGATCTCCAGTGTCGGCGTGGGCGACCGGCTGATCGTGCGGAACGGCGAACTCATCCCCGCGGACTGCACACTGATCGCGGGGGAGGCGGAGGTGGATTACAGCTTCGTCACCGGGGAATCCGAGACGGTCACTCGAATGCCCGGGGACCATCTCTACGCGGGCGGCCGCCAGTCGGGGGGCGCGATCGAGGTGGAGATCGTGAAGCCCGTCTCCGAGAGCTATCTGACGAGCCTCTGGAACGACGACGCCTTTCGGAAATCCCGCCACAACGCCCTGCACACCCTCACGAACCGCTACAGCCGCCGATTCACGGTGGTGGTGCTCGCCATCGCCCTCGGGTCGGCGGCGTTCTGGATCGCGAGTCGGCAGCCGGTCCGCGGGCTGAAGGCGTTCACCTCGGTGCTGATCGTGGCGTGTCCGTGCGCGCTCGCCCTCGCGGCGCCGTTCACCCTGGGGACGGTCCATCGCCTGCTCGCCCGCCGAGGGGTGTTTCTGAGGAACGCGGACGTGGTCGAGGCCCTGGCGGGGATCGACACAATCGTCTTCGACAAGACGGGAACGCTCACCCGCGCGGGCGCGAACGCCGAGGGGACGCGTTTCACCCGCTTCGACGCGGAGCCCGCCGGGGAATGGGACGAGGCGGCGATCGCCGCGGTGTGCCGTGAGTCACTGCATCCCTACGCGCGCCGGATCGCCCGGCACCTCCAGGCGGCGGGAAGCCGGCGCGTGCGCGCGTTCTCGGAGGTGCCCGGCCTGGGGATGGAGGCGTGGGTGGAGGGGCGCCACCTTGTCATCGGATCCGCGGAGTGGCTCTCGATTCACGGGATCGAGCCGGTGGCGGGTTCGACGGCCGCGGGGGGCACGGTCGAGGTGGCGGTGGACGGTCGCCACGTGGGGAGGTTCGAGCTTGCGGACCCGATGCGCCCGGCGATGGAGCCGCTGCTGGCGGAACTGAAGGAACGCCATGAACTCGCGCTGCTGAGCGGGGACAGCCCGCGCGAAAGGGATCGCTACGCCGCGCTGTTCGGCTCCGCCGACCGGGTGCGCTTCAACCAGAGTCCGCACGACAAGCTCGCGTTCGTGCGGGCGCTCCGCGAGGAGGGCCGGCGCGTGATGATGGTGGGGGATGGATTGAATGACGCGGGCGCGCTGCGCTGCGGGGACGTGGGTGTCGCGGTGACGGAGGGATCGGGCCGGTTCACGCCGGCGAGCGATGTGATCCTGGACGCGGAGCGGGTCGCGTGCCTCGGGGCCGTCCTGCGATGCTCCCGGCTTGCGGCGCGCGTGGTCTGCGCCGGGATCGCGCTGTCCGCCCTGTACAACGTGGTGGGCGTGAGCATCGCCGCGGCGGGCGTGCTGTCTCCGGTGATCTGCGCGGTGCTGATGCCCGTGAGTTCCGTGAGTGTCGTGATCTTCGCCGTGGGCGCGAGCCATCTCGCGGCGCGACGCGCGGGACTCGGCCGCCACGATCCCCTGGAATCCAAGACCGAGAAGCCATGGAAGTGCTGATCCTTCTGATCCTTGTGAGTCTGGCGCTGGCGGGGACGTTTCTCGCCGTGTTCGTGTGGGCGTCGCGGTCCGGTCAGTTCGAGGACACCTCGACACCGGCTCTGCGAATGCTCGCCGACCCCCCGCCCGCCCCGCGCCGCGACCCTGATGCTCTCCCGGAAGATCAACAATGAACGCTGAGACCTTCAGATACGACAACCGCATTGTCCGCGCCTTCGCGATCGCGACGGTGGTGTGGGCCGTGGTCGGCATGGGTGCCGGGCTGCTCGCGGCGATCCAGCTCTTCTTCCCGGCGGCCAACCTGAACCTGCAGTACGTGACATTCGGCCGGCTGCGACCGCTGCACACGAACGCCGTGATCTTCGCATTCGTGGGCAACGGAATGTTCACGGGCATCTACTATTCGCTCCAGAGGCTGTGCAAGGCCCGGATGTTCAGCGACACGCTGAGCTGGCTGAACTTCTGGGGATGGAACCTGATCATCGTGGCGGCGGCGATCACGCTGCCCCTCGGGCTCACGAGCAGCAAGGAGTACGCGGAGCTCGAGTGGCCGATCGACATCGCGATCGCCGTGGTCTGGGTGGCCTTCACCATCAATCTGCTGGGAACGATCCTGCGCCGCCGCGAACGCCACATGTACGTGGCGATCTGGTTCTACATCGCCACGGCGATCACGGTGGCGGTGCTGCACATCTTCAACTCGCTGGAGGTGCCGGCGACCGGCTTCAAGAGCTACTCGATCTACGCGGGCGTCCAGGACGCGCTCGTTCAGTGGTGGTACGGCCACAACGCGGTCGCGTTCTTCCTGACCACTCCCTACCTCGGCCTGATGTACTACTTCCTTCCGAAGGCCGCGGAGCGGCCGGTGTTCTCGTACCGGCTTTCGATCATCCACTTCTGGGCGCTGATCTTCATCTACATCTGGGCGGGTCCGCACCACCTGCTGTACACGGCGCTGCCGGACTGGGCGCAGTCCCTCGGCATGGTGTTCTCGATCATGCTGATCGCCCCCTCCTGGGGCGGCATGCTGAACGGCCTTCTGACCCTCCGCGGGGCCTGGGACCGGGTGCGCAGGGAGCCGATGCTCAAGTTCATGGTCGTCGCGGTGACCGCGTACGGCATGGCGACGCTCGAGGGCCCGCTGCTCGCCATCAAGGGGGTCAACGCGCTCTCCCACTACACGGACTGGACGATCGCCCACGTGCACACGGGCGCGCTCGGATGGAACGGATTCCTCACGTTCAGCATGCTGTACTGGCTCTTCCCCAGGCTGTACCGCACGCCGCTGTACTCCGTGAAGCTCGCGAACTACCACTTCTGGATCGGCCTGCTGGGAATGATGTTCTACGTCGTTCCGATGTACTGGAGCGGCGTGACCCAGGGCCTGATGTGGAAGCAATTCACGCCGGACGGCTTCCTCCAGTACCCGAACTTCCTCGAGACGGTGATCCGGCTGCTGCCGATGCACCGTCTGCGGGCCGTCGGCGGGACACTGTACATCACCGGCGTCCTGATGATGGCATGGAATCTCTACCGGACCGCGAAGGCAGGGAAGTTCGCGGCCGAGGAGGAGGTGCAGGCGCCGCCGCTCGAGAGGACGGCCGCCGTGGCCCATGGCAGGCGGTGGCACCGCCACCGGTGGCTGGAGGCCAAGCCCATCCTGTTCACGGTGCTGACGACACTCGCGATCCTGGTGGGTGGCCTGATCGAGATTGTCCCGCTCTACCTGATCAAGCGGAACGTCCCGACGATCGCCTCCGTGGCTCCCTACACGCCGCTCGAGGTCCTGGGGCGCGACATCTACATCCGGGAGGGCTGCGTGGCGTGCCACTCGCAGATGGTCCGACCCTTCCGTTCCGAGACCGAGCGGTACGGAGAGTACTCCAAGGCGGGTGAGTTCGTGTTCGACCACCCGTTCCTGTGGGGCTCCAAGCGGACGGGGCCCGATCTGCACCGCGTCGGAGGAAAGTATCCCCACGCGTGGCATTACCGGCACATGGAGGATCCGGAGTCCACGTCACCGGGGTCCGTGATGCCATCCTACCCGTGGCTGCTCACGCAGAAGCTGGAGACCAATTCGCTCCCGGCGCGGCTGAGGGCGCTGCGGCGGGTGGGTGTGCCGTATGAGGACGGGTACGAGCAGCTCGCCCTTCAGGACCTGGAACGCCAGGCGCTCGAGATCGTGGAAGGACTCAAGGCAGGCATGATCGAGACGACGCCGGACCGTGAGATCATCGCACTGATCGCGTACCTCCAGAGGCTCGGCACGGACATCAAGGCGCCGGTGCCGGCCGGCGCGAGCTCCCAGGTGACCCGCTGAAAGGAACCATGATCCGCAACGTCCTCAGTCACATCGGGGGAGTCGAGGTGTACGGGATCGTCTCGATCCTGCTCTTCTTCCTGTTCTTCACGGGCATGCTGGTATGGGCGTTCCGACTCGGGCGGGGCCATCTCGAGGCCATGGGAAGGCTACCCCTCGAGCCCGATCACGAGGCGCCCTCCGGTTCTGAAACGAACCTCAACCGTGACACCGCAGATGAATGAGACCCCACTGCTGATGGAACACGAGGCGGACGGCATCCGCGAGCTGGACAACAAGCTGCCCCGCTGGTGGGTCTGGCTCTTCTACCTGACGATCGCGTTCTCGGCTGCCTACCTCGCCTACTATCATGTGTTCGGCCTCGGCCCTCTCCAGGCCGAAGCTTACGCCATCGAGATGGAGCGCGGGGAACGGCTGAAGGCGGAGGTCATGAACCGTTTCGAGGGAAGCCTCGCCTCACTGACGCCGATCGAGGACCCGGTCGCGCTTGCGCAGGGCGCCAGCACGTTCAAGACCCTGTGCGCGCCATGCCATCGCGAGGACGGCGGCGGGCTCGTCGGACCGAACCTGACGGATGACTACTGGATTCACGGCGACACCTTCGAGCAGAAGCTCCGGGTCATCTGGAACGGGGTTCCGGAAAAGGGAATGGTCGCCTGGAAGGGTGTGCTGCAGCCGCGGGAGGTGCACCAGGTCGCCAGCTATGTCGAGACGCTGCGCGGCTCGAACCCGCCCAACCCCAAACCGCCGGAGAACCTCGCCCCGGTTGAAACCGGACCGAGTGAATTCGAGTGAACGCGACCCTTCAAGAACCGGAACGGCAGGCGCCGGCGCCCTCGGTCCTGAAGCAGGTGGACTGGAAGGACTACCGGGATCATCTCGCGACCGCGGACCGCGAGGGCCGGAGGCTGTGGATCTATCCGCGCAGGCCGCGCGGCAGGTTCACGCGCGCCCGCTCATGGGTCAGCGCCTTCCTCCTGACGCTGATGTTCGTCGGGCCGTTCATCCGCATCAACGGGAACCCCCTGCTGATGATGAACGTCGTGGACCGGAAGTTCGTGATCCTTGGCCAGGTGTTCTGGCCCCAGGACTTTCCGCTGTTCGCGCTCGCCATGCTGATCTTCCTGACGGGCATCGGTGTGTTCACCGCGGCGTTCGGACGCCTGTGGTGTGGGTGGGCGTGCCCGCAGACGGTGCTGATGGAGATGGTCTTCCGGAGGATCGAATACTGGATCGACGGGGATGCGCATCAGCAGAGGGCGCTCGCTCGGGCGCCATGGAACCGCGCAAAGATCCTGCGGCGGGTCGCGAAGCACGGAATCTTCCTCGGAGTCTCGTTCGTCATAGGCAACACGCTCCTGGCCTACATCATCGGAAGCGATGCGCTGCTGACGATCATCACGGATCCGCCCTCGGAACACGTGAAGGGACTCACCTTCATGGTGCTCTTCACGCTGCTGTTCTACGGGATCTTCGCGAGGTTCCGGGAACAGGCATGCACGTTCATCTGTCCGTACGGCCGGTTTCAGTCGGCCCTCCTGGATGAGAACAGCATCGTCGTGGCCTACGACTACAGGCGCGGCGAGAAGCGGGGGCCCCTGCGCAGGGACAGGGCGGATGCCGCGTCACGGCGGGAGGCCGGACTCGGCGACTGCATCGACTGCCGCCAGTGCGTTTCGGTGTGCCCGACCGGGATCGACATCCGCGACGGCACGCAGATGGAGTGCGTCAACTGCACCGCGTGCATCGATGCCTGCGACAGTGTCATGGACAGGATCGGCCGCAGCCGCGGGCTGATCCGGTACGCGTCCCTGAACGGCATCGAACGAGGCGAGCGCCTCAGGGTGACTCCAAGGATCGCTGCGTACACCGCGGTTCTCCTCGCGCTCAGCGGTGTCTTCTTCCACCTGCTGTTCACCCGCTCGGATGTCGAGACGACGCTGCTGCGCGCGCCGGGCGCCCTGTACATGCAGATGCCGGACGGCCGCATTTCGAATCTCTACGTCGCCAAGCTGGTGAACAAGACGCGCCGTGAGATCGAGGTCGAACTCAGGCTCGAGGGGATCCCCGGGGAGCTGAAGGTGATGGGGCGAACGCTGCGCGTGCCCCCCGAACAGCTCATCGAGGCCTCCGTGCTGATCGCGGTGGACGCGGACGTCCTCCGGCCGGGCAACACGCCGCTGCGCGTGGGCGTCTATGCCGACGGACGGCGGATCGAGACGCTGCAGACCGTGTTCATGGGCCCGCGCGTCATCTCCGCGAAATCAGGCTCCGGCCGGCAAACCGATGCGACAGACCATGAGTGACAAGGCTCTTGACACTCCACGCCGCTTCGAGCCGTGGCCGATCGGAATCGTCGCCGCGTTCGCGGTGTTCATCGTGCTCACGGCGTTCTTCGTGAAGTCGGCGGTGTCAAGTCGGACGGACCTCGTGACCCGGGACTACTACGAGCAGGAACTCCGGTACCAGGAGCGCCTGGATCAGCTCCGACGCACCGCCCCGTGGATGGATCACATTCGCGTCCGGTGGGAGCCCGGTGAGCTGCGCGTGGCGATTCCCGCGGAGCACGCCGCGGCCGGTGTTCGCGGGAGGCTCGTGCTGTATCGTCCGTCCGCTGCCGCGCAGGACGTGGAGTGGCCGCTGGCGCCCGACGCGAACGGAGAACAGCGGATCCCGGCGGAGGGACTCGCGGCCGGCCTCTGGAAGGCGCAGCTCCACTGGAGCGCGGAGAACGAGGATTACTACTTCGAGGAACCGCTCGTGATCGATGGCGTCGATCACGAGCGATGAAATTGAACCTGCGGATGCCCGCATGACCTTCTCCTGGGCCGCGCTCGCGCTGGGATTGTTCGGTGGCCTGCACTGCGCCGGAATGTGCGGGCCGCTCGTGCTGGCGCTTCCTCCCGGGGGCGTCGCGGGGTGGAGGTTCGTCGCGGGCCGCCTGGTCTATCAGGCGGGCCGCGTTCTGACCTATTCCGCGCTGGGCGCGCTGCTGGGCGTCGCGGGGGAGGGCCTGCGGATCGCGGGCCTGCAGCGCTGGACCTCCATCGCCGCGGGTGTGCTGCTGATCGCGGCCGTCGCGGCGGGGACACGATGGGCCTCCGGGTTGCAGCAGGTCCCCGGAGCCGATCGCGTTCGACGATGGATGTCGGCCCTCATTCGGCGGCGCACCTTCGTCTCGCTCGCTGCCCTTGGAGCGTTGAACGGACTGCTGCCCTGCGGACTGGTGTACGCGGCGGGAGCAGGCGCGGTTGCCTCCGGCGGCATGGTGGAGTCCGTCGCGTTCATGGCCACCTTTGGGCTCGGAACGGTGCCGACACTCCTCGCGATCAGCTTCATGGGACGCCTGATCCGTCCGGGCGTGCGGATCCGGCTGATGCGGCTGATGCCGGCCTCGGTGGCGGCGCTGGGCTGCCTGCTGATCCTCCGCGGCCTCGGGCTAGGAATTCCGATGATCAGCCCGGCGATCGGGGCACACGGAGAGACCGGGGCCGCATGCGGGGCCTGCCATTCCGGCCCGCACGCGGTGCAGACCTCGACCGGACGGTAGCCTCACAGGCCATGGGTCCTGCCGCCGCGGCACGCGGCGGATCGCAACGGCTCAGCTCAGAAGACCTCGATCGGCAGGCCCGTGAGGTGCCGGAGTCTGCCGGCGATCGCGGCGAGGGCGCGCAGGGACAGGTGACGGCAGCGCGCATCCTTGGGAGGCCGCGTCGCCGAGTACACCTGAACCAGCGAGATCCTGGCTCCCGCATCCTTCAGCTCCGCAAGCCGGCAGGCATACTGACTGACCTCCTCATCGGACGGCGGAAGGCCGTCGAGGTCCACGAACATGCTCTGAATCACGACGGGACGGCGTCGCGCGAGGTCCAGGATGCCGTCGAGCACATGGACCATGGGGAGCAACGGGCGGTTGATGCGCTGCATGGCCGCGTCCGTGCCCGCGTCGAGCTTCGCCCAGATCTCATCGGCGGACGTGAAGAGCCGCAGTCCCGCACGCACGTCAGGATCCGTGAGCCGGGTGGCGTTCGTCAGGAGAACCAGCTTGAAGAACGGCACGCGGCCGACGGCCCGGAGGTGGACGATCGCCTCGACCGCGTCGAGGAAGTTCGGGCAGAGGGTGGGTTCGCCGTCGCCGCTGATGGCGACCTGCGCGATGGGAGCCGACGGACGGCCGCCGACGTCCAGGCGGGCGTCATTCAGGGCACGAAGGACGGATTCGAGTTCAGCGGCGAGCGCGGGGGGATCGACCGGTTCCGGGGCGGGACCGCGCGCGGCGTGGAGCGGTGCGGCCTCGCAGTAGAGGCAGTCGAAGTTGCAGCACCGGTTTGGTGTCAGGTCCACCCCGACGGCGAGACCGCGGAGGCGCGAGGACGTGATGCCGTACACGCGCCTCGCGTCCGGAAGGACAATCCGCCCGCCGCCCTGCGCCTGCGGGCATGAGACGGGAGACGGCGCATGTGACCCAGGGACTTGGCCTTCAGGGTGATGGGTGCTGGGCGTCGGATCGGACACGTTTCGCGATGGAACGGGGAAACGCAGCGCCGCGGCCCCGCGGGAATTGGCGAAGATCGTTCACATTTTGCCCGGCATGCCGATGGAACGATTGCACGCTGCGCGCATCGGCCGCATGGTGGGCATTGCGAGATGGAGACGAGCAGGAACCTTGTCGAACGCCTGAGCCGTTCGCGTATCTATCAGGATTACGCGAGGGCGTTCAGCGAGGCGACCGAGCTTCCGCTTTCGCTGCAGCCGCCCGAGGCGTGGAAGCTTCCCCACCGCGGCTCCCCCCACGAGAGTCCCTTCTGCGCGCTGATGACCGAGCACAGCCGGAGCTGTGCGGCCTGCCTTGAGATGCAGGATCGTCTGCGGCGTGAGGGACAGAGCGCGCCGGCGACGCTGCAGTGTTTCGCGGGACTGACGGACACGGCGGTTCCCGTGCGCCTCGGCAACGAGGTCATCGGGCATCTGCAGACCGGGCAGGTCCTTCAGAACAAGCCCACCTCGGCGCAGTTCGGGAGGGCGGCCCGGCAACTCGTCGCCTGGGGGCTGAAGGTGGATCTCCGCCGCGCCGAGGAGGCGTATTTTCACACCCGCGTGATCAGCCCCCGGCAGTATGAATCCACCGTCCGGCTGCTCACGATCTTCGCCGAACACCTTTCCATGGTCAGCAACCAGCTCGTCGTGCAGCAGGACCACGCCGAGCCGCAGATGATCACGCGCGCGCGGGAGTTCATCCGCGAGCACCATGCCGATGACCTGGGGCTGGCCGACGTCGCCCGCGCCGTGAACTGCAGCACCTACTACTTCTGCAAGATGTTCAAGAAGGTCACCGGCCTGAACTTCACGGAGTACCTTGCGCGCGTGCGGATCGAGAAGGCGAAGAACCTGCTTCTGAACCCGAACCTTCGGGTGAGTGAAATCGCCTTCGAGGTGGGCTTTCAGTCACTGACACACTTCAACAGGATGTTCCGGCGGCTCGTGAACGAGTCACCAACGGAATACCGGCTGAAGCTCGGATCAGCGCTCGCCGGGGTGGGACGGCCGCCGCGCGGAGGCGTTTGACTTCCCTGGAGACCGCCCGGCCCGGGCGCCCGTGGACCCTGACGCGGCGCCGCACCGATTGCATCAGAGCCCTTCCGGGACGATCAGCGGGCAGCCGTGCTCACGGGCGGTGAAACCGTGATTCCCTCCGGCCATTCCGCACCCTGGTCAATCCACCGGCGCAGGCGCTGGATTTCCGCGTGCGTGAGGGCAGGGAAATGGTCGCGCTGCTTCAGAGGAGGCATCGCGAGGTCCGAATCGACGCTTGTCACGTAATGGAGAACCGGGCTTTCGAGGGCGCGCCCGGGGATGACCGCGGGCACCCCCATGTTGCCCGGCGAAAGCAGGGCCGTCCGTTCCGTGACGCGGAAGTTGCTCCGGGCGCGTTCGCCCGAATGGCAGGATGCGCAGGAACGTTCGAGCACCGGCCGGATCTCGCGGGTGAAGTCCACATGATCGGCCGCTTCGGGGTCGGACGGTGCCCCCCGGCGAACATCAGGCGCGGGATTGGTGACGATCGCGCGCTTCACCGGCTCGTCCGCCGTCGGGCGAAGAGACTCCGCGGATGACGGGTCGAGCAGCGCGCACAGCGCGAGAACAGCCCAGGACGATCCTGTCGCCGAGATCCACGAATCGCGTCCGTGCGGGAACCCGCTTTCCATGGTGGGCTGGTAGGGGAACGCGCGCCGGGCGACGTGCCATGTGCCGTCGGGCCGCTGCGTGTCCGCGAGGAATGCCCCGGCCCGGACGAGCGCCGGATGGGTGCGGTCGAGGTCTGCCGCGTGGCGAAGGGCAAAGACGCACTGGCCGGTCGCGTAGGCGTCGCTTGCGAGACCGGGCAACTGACTCCAGCCGCCGTCCTCGCGCTGGCGCTCGAGCAGCCTCGAGGTTTCCGCCGCGATCTCCGGCGCCGATGCGCCGGCCCACGCGAGACCCAGAAGTCTGTAGGCGATTTCCTCCGTGGTCCCCGCTTGCGCCTGCTTGAGCCACTGGCGCGCGCGCGCGATCCTCGAAGCGAACTCCTCGGAGCGCGCCGGCCAGCCGAAGTGGCGGAGCGCATGGATCGCGAGCGCCGTGGCCGTGATGTCGGAGGATTGCAGGGGTGCGCGGTAGAGATTCAGGGACCAGCGGCCGTCCTCGTGCTGGATCGCGGCGAGGTGCGCGACGAGCGGATCGGTCACCTCGGGGGCGACGCTGTTCTCGAGGCGCAACCCCAGGAGAAGATATCCGTAGTCATGGGAGGCTTCGGGATGAAAGAGCGCCTGAGCGTCGAGTTCCGTTCCGCGATGCGTGCGCAGCACCAGTTCGGTAAGGCGCCGGGAGGCCGCGGTGTCGGTGGGTACCTTCAATGCCGCGGCCGCGCCCACCGCGGCCATGGGGAAGTACTGCTGGTGACAGGACGTGCAGTCCTGCTTCGAGGCGTGCCGAAGGAAGTTCTGATGTGAGACCTCCGCGGTTTGCTGGAGCGGCTCGATGGCGCTTCGAATGGCGAGCCAGATGGCGCGCGGGGTGGTGGACGCGGGCGTCATGACGGGAGGCGCCATGCGGGACGCCTCCGGGCGGGGAGCGTCGGGATCCCCGGCGATCGCGGCCCGCAGGAGCTTCGTGACCTCGGTTTCTCCCCGCTGGGTCGCGAGCGACAGCGGCGTCTGAATCTCGCCGAGGAAGGCGTCCACGGGCTGTCCGCCCGGCGCCGCCGGATCTCCGCCGTGTTCGATCAGCAGACGGATGAATTCGGGTCTCGCGGCGTCCGTTGCGGCGGCCCAGTGCAGGGGGGTGAAACCGGAGAGCGGTTCGGCCTGGTTGATTCGCGCGCCACGTCGGATGAGGAGCCGGGCGATCTCGGTGTGTCCCCTCCACGCCGTCTGGGTGAGCGCGGTGCCGAAGAACGCCACATGATTGGGATCCGCGCCGCGACCAAGGAGATACTCGACCATCGCGCGGTTGCCGCGAAATGCGGCCCACATGAGCGGGGTGCGGAGGCCTCCCCAGATCGGGTCTGGAACCGGTCCCTGGGGGGTCGGCTCGAGATGGACCTCGGCCCCGTGCTCCACGAGCAGGCGGACGGCGTCGAGATTGTCGGCCGCCGCCGCCGCCATGAGGGCGCTCGATCCGAACACACTGCGCGCATTCACGCGGGTGCCGTGCTGGAGCAGCAATCGAACACTCTCGGTCGCGCCCGGGCTGCGCGCGGCGAGCATGAGCGGCGTGTGCCCGAGGGCGGAGGGCACATCGGGACGCGCGCCGTGCTCGAGCAGGAGCCGGACCTTCGCGGGTTCCGTGGCGGCCCGCAGCAAGGGGGTGACGCCGGCCTTGTTCGTGATGTTGGGATCCGCGCCACGTTCGAGCAGGAGGCGGACGCTCTCGGTTCCGCCCACCTGGGCCGCGAGCATCAGGGGTGTCTGGCCATCCTCGTCGCGCGCATCGATGTTCTCCCTGTTGCTCGTGAGATCGGCCAGTTCATGAGTGTTTCCGTCGCGGATGACCTCTCGAAGACGGCGGAAGCGCGCCTGCGGGGAGTCCGCCGCGATGCATGGAATCGCGCAGGCGAGGGCCACGACGGCGGCCACCATGAAGACGCGCGCCCGAGTGCTCGGCGAGCGGCCTCGCTGCATCCGCCCTGCCGCGCCATGGTGAATCGGATTCACGGACACGAGGTCCGGTCCGGCCGGCTTGAGATCGCCCCTGGTTTGCATTGAGACCGGGGGGTTCTACGCGACGGGCCGCCCGATGCAAATGCCCCTGAAGGGTAGTCAATGGTCTGCATGAGGATTCTTTCACGGTCCTGCCGCCTGCCGTGGCGGGCTGGATCACGAGCCCAGGCGGCGCTCCGCGCCCGGGAGCGGACGCGGAGGGCGTGCGTCGCGGCCCTCAGGGATGCCGCGGGTTTTCAGCCGGCGATGGGGGGCCGGCCGCGGGTGATGTCGCGCGGGGACGGGTCCCCATCCACATGAGGACGGCAAGAAGAATGGCGGCAAGCAACCATGCGCGCGGGATGGACTCAAGGCCGTACATGCGTCCGAGGATCCCCACGATTGCCGGTATTGCGGAGAGCCCGATGATCGCCGCGGAGATCTGGAATCCGACCGTGTTGGCGACGTGACGCGTGCCGACGCGCCCGGGCGTTCGCGAGATCAGCAGGGGGAAGATCGGCGCGAGGCCGAAGCCCACGACGAGGATTCCGCAGATCGCGAGCGGTGGCGCGGAGGCGACCGGAACGAGGCAGGCTCCGGCGAGCACCAGGAAGGCGGCAAGACCCAGCAGGCGGTTGACGGACATATGTGCGGCGGCGACACCGGCGAGAACGCGTCCAAGGGCGAGTGCCATCCAGTAGGCGCCGGCGGCGGCGCCGGCGGGCGCCGTGTCGAGGCGATGATGTCCGGTGAGGTAGGTGAACGTCCATGTCCCCACGGCGGCCTCGAGACCCGTGTAGAGAAAGAAGGTCAGGATGCCGGTCCACACCGCGGGCATGCGGAGGGTCTGCCACGGGGGGACGCTCGCGCGCGCGGACGGATCGTTCGGACGGGAGGCGGCGGGCCATTGACGACGCGTGGCCGCGAATCCGATCCCGAGGGCGGTCACGGCGACACCGATCGTGAGGTATCCGGCGCGCCATGTTGCGCCGGCCTGAAGGATGGCGCTGAGGATCCATGGACCCGCGGCGGCGCCGAGCCCGTACGAGGCGTGCAGCCACGTCACGGTGCGCGGGCTGTAGAACAGGGCGGCGTGCGTGTTGAGGCCCGTGTCGATGGCGCCCGCGCCAATGCCGCCGAACAGCGAGAGCCCGACCACGAGGGTCCACAGCGGCGACGCGGCGTAACCGAGAAGGGCGAGTCCCGAGATGAGCGTGCTGACGGCGAGCAGGTTGCCGACACCGAGCCGGCCGAGGACGTAGCCGCTGGTGGAGCTCGAAAGCAGGTAGCCGGCGGTGAACACGATCAGGACCGCCCCGATCGCGTCCAGGCTGAGGGCAAACTCGCGGCGCATGGAGGGCCACGCGACGCCGAGCATTCCATCGGGCAGGCCGAGGCTGATGAAGCCGATGTAGGTGAGCGCGACGAGCGCGGCAGGTCTCATGACGGGCTTCAGGCGCGGAAGAGCTGGCCGATGCGGCGCCCGAGGATGCGACTGGCGGCGAGGAGGCTTGCCGCGAGGATGATCATGCCGACGACGCCAAGGGCGCAGGCCACGCCCGCGGCATTCGGCTCGATGCGACCGAGGAGCAGCCAGATCATCTTGGTGATCGGATAATCCGCCTCGTTCATCGCGAGGATGAGGCCGTCGCTGACCTCGAGCATGGCCAGGGAGAAGGTGAGGATGGTTCCGGCGACGAGGTGGGCGGCGATGAGCGGCAGGGTGACCCGCGCGAGGGTCCGCACCGGCGTGGCGCCGAGGTTGGCGGAGGCCTCCTCGAGCGTGACGCTCGTCTGCTGAAAGCCGGCGTACGCGGACCGCACGATGTACGGAAGGCGGCGCACGGCATAACTGACCACGAGGAGGAGGGTCGGGTCCTGGCGCGGGTTGAGCCACGGGATCTCGAAATCGAAGGCCGCGACGTAGCCGAAGGCGATGACGAGTCCGGGCAGGGCGAGCGGCAGCATCGCGAGCATGTCGAGGACGGAGCTGAAGGGAACGCGGCGGCGGGTGAGAAGCCATGCGATGGCCACCCCGAGGCCGAGGTCGAGCAGCGCGCTGAGGGACGAATAGACGAGACTGTTGCGGATGCTGCGCGCGACGGCGGGCTGTCCCGCGATGTCCGCGTAATGATCCCATGTGAGTTCGGAGGGAAGGATCGAGAAGAACCATGGTCCCGCGACGGACTGGACGACCACGGCGGCGTGGGGAAGGAGGGCGATGCCGGCGAGACCGGCGGCGGTGATCCAGATGAGGAGGGTGCGGCCCCCGCCGGCGGGGGAACTGGCCCCGGCGGTGTGGCCGCGCGGGGCGCTGGCGATCGAACGCGAGGTCAGGAGGCGCTTGGAGAGAGCGAACATCACCAGCGTCAGGAAGATGACGAACACGACCATCGCGTAGCCGGTCGGGTTGGTGTTGATCTCCGTGAGGGCGTCGAAGATCTGGACCGGGACGACCGCGGAGTAGCCGAGGATGAGCGGGGTGCCGAGATCGGTGAACGCCCAGATGAACACGATGATGGCGCCCGCGAACCAGCCCGGCGCGATGAGAGGCACCGTCACGGTGCGAAAGAGGCGCCACGGGGAGGCTCCGAGGTTCTGCGCGGCCTCGCGAAGGGACGGGTCCACGCCGCCGAGGGCCGTGGACAGGTTGAGGAACATGATCGGGTACAGGTGGAGCACCTGGAGGATCACGACGCCCCAGAACCCTCCCGCGCCCAGCCAGTCGATCGGGCGGGACGGATCGACGAGGCCGAGTTCCATCAGGAAGAGATTCAGGGAGCCATAGCGGGCCATGAGCTGCTTGAGGCCGATCGCGCCCACGAACGGTGGCATGATCAGGGGAGCAAGCAGCAGCGAATTGAGGAGCGTCCTTCCCGTGAATGCGAAGCGGGTGAAGACGTGCGCAAGGGGCAGCGTGAGGACCGTGGTGAGAACCGTCGTGAGGACGGCGAGCAGCAGGCTGTTGGTGAGCGCCTGGGCCGCCATCGGGCTCGTGAAGAGCAGCGCCATGTGCCGGAACGTGAGCGCGCCGTCCTCGAAGAACGCCTCGCGGAGCATGTATGCCACCGGATAGACGAGGAACAGGGTGAAAAAGGCGGCGAGCGCGACGGCGAGAAGGACGCTCCCGGTGGTCCGGCGGCGCTCATCATTCATGGTGGCGGAGGATGGGGCCGGGCGGGCGGCCGCTCAACCCGGGGATGCGGCCGGCGCGCGAACCCCTCAGAGTCCGTGCAGGAAGAGGACCTGGATCTCGCGGGGACTGCGGCGGTCGAGGAGAGCGCGATACTGGCGCACGTAGCCGCCGATCTCGCACGTGACGATGACCTCGAAGGTGCGGCTGCGGACGGTGAAGTACTGCAGGATCTGCTGGCGCAGCTGCGGGTCGTCTGCGGGAATCGGGATCTGGGCCGGGCTGCGGAAGGGCATGTCGTCCTCGGTTCCGTCCACGCCGTCGGGTCCGCGGCGCGCCTCGAGGACGAAATCGGCGATCACCGGGTCGAGGCCCGCGAGCTGGAGGGTCTCGGACGAACAGGTGTTGATGTTGACCTGCGGCGCGGAGATCGCGGTGAAGAGGTCGTTGAAGCCGTAGCTGATGTAGGGATCCCGGTCGAACCGGCCCGGTTCCACGGGGGCGCGGAGGACGTTGGTGGAGCCGGAGCCCCAGAAGATCTCGGCCGTCATGCCGCGGATCAGAAGGAGCTCGCTCATGTCGTCGATGGGTCCGTTCTTCGCGAAGTAGGGAGGGTCCAGTCGCAGATAGAAGTCGTCGCTCTCGGCGCCGTTGATGGCGGGATCGTCGTCCGGGTCGCGCCAGTCGAGGATGGAGTCAATGATCGTGCCGTGCTGGCCGGAGTCGACGTTCATCATCATGAGCGCCTGCATGAGGACGAAGCGGTCGGCGCTGTTGATGTTGAACCTCCGTTCCTGGTCGGTGATCGAGATGGAGAAGCGGCCGCGGCCGATCACGTTGTCCGTCAGCGAGATGCCTGCGAGCGTCTCGTTGGTGATGCTGCCCACGCCGCCGGCCCACAGCTGGTTCAGCGCATCGTACATCCGTCCCTCGGGACTGCGGAGTTCCTCGGCGAGGATGAAGCGGGCGAGTTCCACCCCCGAGCGCGCCATCCATTCCATCTCCGCGTCATTGCGGAAGTTCTGCGCGAGGCGCGCCTCGACCTGCATCGAGTAGGTGAAACCCGCGACGAGCGCCGTGAGCACGATGATGACGCCCATCACGAGGATCAGGGCGATGCCGGACTGGCGCGCGTGTCTGGGATTCGGAAGCGTCATGAGGACGGCTCAGTTGCCCGGGCCGGGAGGGTCGCCGCCCGGCGGGTTCTGCGGAGGCGGATTGGTCGGGCCCGGCTGGGCGGGCATGCGCGGACCGGGCCGCCCCTGCAGTTCCATCGGGACGGGAACGGCCGAGAGCGCGACGGACTGGACCTGGAGTGTCTGCGGGGTGGATGGATCCGACGGGTTCCGCCCGATCCCGACGAGGAACCGCACCACGGGCGGCAGGTCGTTTGAGGAAAGCCATTCGGCAAGCCACTCGCCGCGGCGCGCGTCCCAGAACTCGAGCAGGAAATCGGTCACGTCCGTGGCGAGGACGATGGGGTACGCCTCATCGACGGCATTGGTCGCGAGGAGCAGCGGATACTGGCGCAGGACGAGCTGCGGAACACCGTTGGTGCCGTTCTCGACCTGGAAGGTGACGCGGCGAAGCGTCTGGTCCCCGAACAGGCCGCTGCCGGGGAAGGAGGCGGGCAGACGCGAGACGACGCTGAGGTAGGCGTAGTCACCGCTGGTGTCCGCGAGGAAGGCGTAGTAATCGCGATTCTGCTGGAAGAGCTGGACGCCCTGCAGCGCGTCCTCGAGGGCGCGGACGGTGATCCGGGCGCGCTGGGCGTTCAGGGCCGCCCTGTCCGCCGCGATCTTGGACCGGAGTATCGCCATCCATGTCGCGTAGATGACGCCGAGGACCATCATCAGGATGGTCAGGGCGAGCATGATCTCGAGCAGGGTGAACGCCGCCCGCCGCCCGCGGGACATGCGTTCCCGCGGTGAGCGTCCGATTCCCGGCGCCATGGGGATGGAGAACTCCTTTCTCATCGGCCTCGCGACCCGCCGAAGCCGGTCGAGCCGCCACCGGCACGCGTGGCGGAATCAGGACGGAAAAGAAGAATCACGAGCTCGGACTCGGGTTCGCGGCTGCGGGACTTGAAAACTTCGAACCGGACCTCGAACAGCCCGTTGGTGCCCACCATCGTGACTTCGCGCCTCCACTCGTGATCCGGGAAGATGTCACCGAAATCGCCGTGCTCGAGGCCCTCGACCAGTTCGTTCGTGAGCGAGAACTCCGCGGCGAGGCTGCTCGCGTCCACCGTCGTTCGCTGGATCGCGCGGGCGACCTTGAGGTTCGTGGACGTGATCTGGAGCAGGACGAAGATGATCGCGAACAGCAGGCTCATCGCGAGCGCGACCTCGATGAGCGTGAACGCGTCCCCGCCCGCGCGGCGGGCGGCGCCGGAACCCCGGCCTGATGTGCGCAGGAATCTCATTCAGCGGATCACCTCGATCATGGGGATGCCCGTGACCGTCTCCAGACTGATCTTGCGCCAGTCCGTGGCGCCGACACGCAGGACGACCGTGAACTCGTCACTGGTCCCGTTCGGATGGAAGCGCACGCGCGCCTCCTCCTCGTCGCGGAACTCCGTGAAGTTCACGTCGAGCAACTCGATCACGACCTCCTCGCCGAGCCGCCCGTGGTACGGCTTGGGCGCGAGCTTCGCGAATCCCCGCGGTCGCTGCTCCTCGGGATCCCCCGCGAAGCCGGATTCATCCGCGGAGGCCGGCACCCCGGAGCGGCCGGGGCGGACGCTGAACTCGCCGTCGCGCGGCCGGATGATCAGCTCGGCGGTGGCGTTGTTGAAGATGGCGGTGGCGCGGGCGTTCCGGCACGCGTCCTCCACGACGTGGACCGCCTGATAGACAGCGTCGCGGTGGATCGTCTGTTTCACGAACGGAATGCTGATGGCCATGACAAGGGCCGCCATGCCGACCACGATCATGACCTCGAGCATGGTGAAGCCGGAGCGGCAGGGCTGGCGCGCCGGTCGATCCATCAGAGATTCAGGTTCTGCGTGATCGAGAACATCGCGGAGACGACGCTGAACAGCAGGAAACCGACGCCCACCGCCATGGTGATGATCATGGCCGGCTCGATCAGATTGGTGAGCACCCGCAACTGGAGCGCGAGGTCGTTCTCGTACGTTCCCGCGAGGTTCTCGAGCGCGCCGGGCACGTCACCGGTGTCCTCGCCGATGCGGATCAGGTCGATCATGAGCTGCGGGAAGACCTTCGAGCGCGCCAGCGGCTGGGCGATCGTCTTGCCGTCGGTGACCTCCTCCCGCGTGCGCGCGATCGCCTCCTTCAGCACGACGTTCGGAATGATCGACTCGCAGATCTTCAGCGCCGTGAGCACGGGAACGCCGTTCGACAGCAGCGTCGAAAGCGTCCGGCAGAACTGGCCGAAGAGATTGAGCCGCACCACGCGGCCGAACACGGGCGCGTTGAGCTTCCATTTGTCGAGGGCGCGCCGTCCGGCCGGGGTGGCCCGATAACGGTTGAGCAGAACCCAGCCGGCGACGACGAGCAGGATCAGCAGCCACCAGTATTCGCTGAAGAAGTTGCTCACCGAGATCACCATCAGCGTCGAGGTCGGCAGCCTCGATTCCATCCCCTCGAAGATCGTCATGAACTTCGGGAGCATCACCGCCATGAAGAACACGATCACGCCGACGCCGACCAGCGCGACGATCGCCGGATAGATCAGCGCGGACACGAACTTGGACTGGACCTCGGCGAAACGTTCGTAGTGCGAGCCCAGCCGGCGGAGCACATCGACGAGCGCGCCGCTCTGCTCGCCCGCGCGGACCATGTTCACGTAGAGATCCGTGAAGACGCGCGGCTGCCGGGCCATCGAGTCCGAGAGAGACTTGCCCTCCATGACGTCCTGGCGGAGCTGGCGGCTGACCTCGGAGTCGATCCCCTTCGTCTCGAGGTGGGTCATGCTGTTCAGCGCCACCGTCAGGGGCATGCCCGACGACAGAAGGTTCGCGAGCTGCTGCGTGAAGGTCGCGAGCTCCTGCAGCTTGGGCTTGCGCTGGCGCCGGACGGCGTTCCGCAGGACCGCCGGCATCCACGTCGCGCCGTCGCCCCCGGTCGAAGCCCGCCCCGCGCGCCGCGCAGCCTCCGGGGCGGACGCGGTCTGCACGGCAACCGGGAAGAGTCCGAGGCGCTCGAGCTGGGCGAGGGCCGTCGCGCGATCCGCCACCTCGAGCACTCCCTGCACCACCTCACCCGATCGTCGTCTGGCCTTGTAGGAAAACTGCGGCATCCGAGCGTTGTCTGTCTGAAGTTGAAAACCGATCCCAGCGCAAAGTTGCGCCTTTCGAAAGGGCCCTGACCCCCGACCCGGACGGGAAACGCGGTCCGGCGGCGCCGCGGCTCCCGAAGCTACGGCCCGGCGCCCACGTGCGGTGCCGCAGCGTCTTCACGAACGAGCCGTATGGGCTGATTGAGACTTCCACGGCGGTACCCTTCGAGATCCAGCGTCACGTGGGCATACCCGATCTCACGGAGCTGTGCCGCGATCCGGCGCGCGATCCCGGGTTCGACCGCCCGCGGGAGTTCCGCCGGCGCGATCTCCAGGCGGGCGAGCGCGCCCATCCTGAGCTCATGGTGGCGCACCCGGAGGTCGCGGAACCCGAGCTCCCGCAGGAACATCTCGGCCGCCTCGATCATCGCGAGCTTGGCGGGGGAGACCGCCTCCCCGTAGGGGATCCGCGAACTGAGGCACGCCATCTGCGGCTTCTCGGCGGTCGGCAGGCCGAGCGCGGCGGAGAACTCGCGGATCTCCTCCTTCGTCATGCCGACCTCCTTGAGCGGCGCCCTCACCTGGAACTCGGCGGCCGCCCGGGCCCCCGGCCGGTGGTCGCCGATGTCACTCGCGTTCTCGCCGTAAGCGATGACCGCCAGGCCCCGCGACCGCGCCAGCGGCACCAGCTCCTCGAAAAGGGAGTGCTTGCAGAAGTAGCATCGATTCTGCGGATTCGAGAGGTAACTGGCGTTCTCGAACTCGCGCGTGCGCACGATCTCGAGGGGGAATCCGAAGCGCTTCGCGAGGTCGACGGCCTCGGCCAGCTCCGCGCGGGGGAGGCTCGGCGAATCCGCGATCGCGGCCAGCGCGGACCTGCCGAGCACCTGGTGGGCCACGACGGCAAGGAACGCGGAGTCCACGCCGCCCGAGTACGCGGTGAGGCATGACCCGAACGAACGGATCAGCGACCGCAATGCGTCGAGCCGGTTTGGTGCCACGGGCTCACCTTGCCAGTGGTTTCCGGCGATGTCGAGTTGCGCTCCGGATTCGGCCGGCGGCGGACCGCACGCCTGCCGAGTCGCCCGCCGCCCGGGGACTGCGCACGCCGCCGCGGGATGGCCAGCGCGGTCGAAAAGAGACAGCCGTCGCGCGAAGGGGAGCCGATGGAGGTTGAGGACTTGCAAGCCGGACGGTCGGTGCGATGGTCTGGGCAACCCAGACTGGCTCGGAACGTGCTCTGCATGGGCCGGTCGGAGCAGAGAAGTTCAAAGGCTATGAAGGTGATCCTTCCGAACTGCCGTGAGCAATTCACGCCGCTCGATTTCCAGTTCATCACCCGCACGCTCGCGAAGACGGAGGGGCAGGGTGAGGCGATCCTCAAGCTGTTGTCCGACGAGGAGTCCCGCGATCAGATCCTCGACGAGGAAAAGCTCTTCCAGGCCCTCCAGGACCGGCCGGGGTGCACCGAGGTTTCCGAGCACTGCTACTTCTACGTGCTCGTGCGCCACGTGCTGCGCCGCGCCGGGATCGAGGACCGGCGCCTCGCGGATTACGTGGCGGAACTGCTGGCCGGCTTCATGCGTCAGGATGCGGTTCATCCGCGGGACAGCGAGGGGCGCCCCATGGAGTACGTGTTCGAGATGCTCGCGGCCCTGCAGAACGCCGACGACCGGACGCGCTTCGAGATCCAGGCGCACCTCGGCAATCACAGCCTGTTCATGACCGGCCTCTTCCCGGCGCGGATCGAACGCCAGCGGGAACGCCGCGGGGCTCCCGGAATCGCGTACTACGAGGGGATGGGCAGATCGAGCTACCGGGCGGCGAGCGATCATCGGCTCGCGGCGCGGTATGACCTCGGACGTCTGCTCGCGGATCTCTCGGAGGCGTTCCGGGAAGTGCGCCGTGCCCTGAACGACCTTGCGGAACGCGTGATGTGGATCGGTGAAAGCCCCCGGATGAACTGACGAACCGGACGGGCGGCGTCCGCGCTTCCGGCCGCGCCGCGCCCGGGCGTTTCCGGGGTACGCTCGACACAGGCGAGAACGCGCGGCTAGGGTCCGCCGCGTTGAGCACGTCGAAATCCTCGGCCGTCGTCCGTCTGCTGGGTGAGCTGATCGCCTTGCCGAGCGTGAACCCCGCCTTCGTCCCGGCCGGGGATCCGCGGGCGGGTGAGGCGCGGGTCGCGGAATGCCTTGCCGCGCACGCGCGAAGGGCGGGGCTCGAGGTCGAGTTTCAGGACGTTCTTCCCGGCCGCCGGAACGTGCTGGTGCGTTGCACGCCCACGGGGGCGGTCCGCCAGCGCATCCTGCTCGCGCCGCATCTCGACACGGTCGGAAGCCTCGACGGCTCGGACGCGATCTTCACGCCGGTGATCACGGACGGCCGTGTCTGGGGGCGCGGCGCATGCGACACCAAGGGAAGCGTCGCGGCGATGTTCTGGGCGCTGCTGGATCTCGCGCGCTCGCCCCGCCGGGGGCGGCCCTCGGAGACCGAGATCATCTTCGCCGGGCTCGTGGACGAGGAGACCTGTCAGCGCGGTTCGCGCGCCCTGGTGCGCTCCGGGCTCAAGGCCGATCTCGGCATCGTGGGGGAACCCACGCGGCTGGCGGTCGTCTCGGCGCACAAGGGTGACATCTGGGCGCGGCTCGAGGTGCGCGGCCAGGCGGCCCACGGGGCGTGTCCCGACCGCGGACGCAGCGCGATCCGGACGATGGCCCGCGCGGTCGTCCTCCTCGAGGGCGAGTACGCCGGGCAGATCCGGGCGCGCCGGCACCCGCTGCTCGGACACCCCACCATCAACGTGGGCACCATCCGCGGCGGGACGCAGGCGAACATCGTCCCCGACCGATGCGTGATCGACGTGGATCGCCGCACGCTCCCCGGAGAGAAGGAGGCCTCGGTCAAACGCGAGATCGTCGGCTTCCTCGCGAAACACGGCATCCGCGTGCGGCTGGAGGACGTGAAAGGCGTGCCGGAGCCGCCCATGGAAACGGACCCCGATCTGCCGCTCGTCCGGCAGTTCCTGAGGGCGACCGGGCGCCGCCGCGTGGAGGGCGTCGATTACTTCTGCGATGCGGCGATCCTCGCCGCGGGCGGCACGCCATGTCTCGTGTTCGGGCCGGGCGACATCGCGCAGGCGCACACGGCCCGGGAATGGATCGCGATCCCGTCGCTGGAGCGCGGGGCGGCGTTGCTGCGCCGATTTCTCGGGACGCTTCCGTGACCTCATCCATGGTGGAGGCGCGCCGCGAACACGTCTCCTTCTTTCGACAGGGCGGATGGATGGTGCTGGCCACGGGAGTGGCAGGCGCGTGCTTCACCTTCACGCACACGTTCGCGGGACGCATGGCGGACGATCCGGCGAGCGCCTCGGAGTACGCGCTCTTCGCCGCGCTCCTCGACTCCACCTACCTGCTCACGATCCCCTCGGGCGGACTCCAGCTCGTCTTCGCCAAGATGGCGGCCTCGGCCGTGGACGAACGGCGACGCGCCGAACTCCGGACCGCCGCGCGACGGGTGCTTCTCACGGTCGGCGCGGTGTGGCTCGTCGCGGCGGGGATCATCTGGCTGGTGCGCGACGACGTCATGGCCTCCCTGAAGATCCGCGAGCCGGCGGGATTGTGGCTCACGCTGCTCGTGGGGCTTGCCGGGCTGTGCATCCCGGTCTTCTCGGGACTCCTGCAGGGGGCGCAGCGGTTTCTCTGGCTTGGATGGGCGTCGATCCTTTCCGGCGCCGGCCGGCTCGTCGCGGTGATGGTGGCCGTCGTGCTGCTGGGGGGCCTTGCGGCGGGCGCCATGGGCGGCGTGCTCGCAGGGTCGATGGCCGCGGTGGGGCTCGCGGCATGGGCGAGCCGCGACCTCTGGATGGGCCGCGGCGTCGAAGGCAGCGGCTGGCCATGGGTCAGGCCGTGGATCGCGCTGACGCTCGGACTCGCGGCCGGCACGCTCATGCTGAGCGTGGACACGCTCGTGGTGCAGCATGTGTTCGACGACGAGCGAAAGGCATTCTACGCGGCCGCGGGAAGGGTCGGCCGCGGCCTGTTCGCGCTGACGACCCCGCTCGCGCTCGTGCTGTTCCCCAAGGTGGCGCGCAGCGCCGCGACCGGGGAGCCCACGGCCGCCCTCAAGCTGGCGCTGGGCGCGACGCTCGGCACGGGGATCGCCGCGGCCGTG
>CAYMDA010000033.1:0-42693 GCA_964389135.1 uncultured Verrucomicrobiota bacterium
CGGACTTCACAGGCACCGCACCTTCCACCGTTGCGGCGTCCCGCGCAACCTTGCCGCGAGGCGTCCGCGCGGGCGCGAACGGCGCTGTGGCTCGAAATGGCATTGCTTCGTGGCGAACGCGCGGCGACACAGGGGCGGAAGTTCCGTCACTGGCAAGATGCTCACGCGCGCCGATTGGGAGGGCCGGTATCAGTCCGGCGACATGCCATGGGAGAAGGGGGAACCCTCCCCTGGTCTCGTTGACTTTCTCGCGTCGAACCCGGAGCTCAGGCCCGGGGCCGTGCTCGTGCCCGGCTGCGGCACGGGTCACGATGTCTGCGCATGGGCGCGGGCGGGCGCCCGCGTCACGGGCATGGATCTCGCCCCGTCCGCCGTCCGGCAGACGCGCGAGCGGCTTGCGGCGGCAGGTCTCGCAGGGGAGGTCATCGAGGGCGATTTCCTGCGCGAGGCGCCCGCGGGCCGGTTCGATTGGGTCTTCGAGCACACCCTGTACTGCGCGATCGATCCGGCCGAACGCGATCGGTACGTGGCCGCGGTGCTGCGCGCGCTCAGGCCGGACGGCAACTTCCTTGCCGTCCACTACATGATCGACGATCGGGAGGGCCCGCCGTTCGGGTGCACCCAGGAGGAGCTGATGCGCCGTTTCTCGCCCCACCTGACCCTGGTGCGAGGCTGGGTGCCGCGATCCTATCCGAACCGCGCCGGGCTGGAACTGATGTTGTGGTGGCGGCGCGCGCAAGCGGACCGGGAAGCGCGCGCGGGGACTCCCTGACGCCCGGCCGCGGGGGCGCCAGGGGGGCGACTATCGTTCGTGACTCGCCTGCGCCGGGTCAGGGAATGCGTGCGGGCCGCGTGCGCCCGGAACGGCGGCCGAGCAGGGTCAGGGCAAGCAGACCCATCGCGGTGAGGACACCGGTGCCCGGCTCCGGCACCGTGATGATGAGGCCCCATGATTCCAGTCGCATCTGGCCGCCCTCCTCCATGTCCGCGATGAAGAGGGTCCATTCGCCCCGGGGATCGAGGCCCTCGAACGCGGAGAGGCCCGCGGTGCGGGGGGAGGTGTCGAGCACGGAGTCGGGATCCACGTTGCGCGCGTCGGGCTGCCAGACGCCGGTGAGCGGCCCGGGGATCGGCGTCGTGTGGGATCCTTCGAGCGTCATCCGGTAGGAATGGATGTCCCCGGACGGGGCCGAGTCATCGAGGGTGATGCTGAAGCCGTTGTCGGCGTAGCCGGAGAGGTTCTCCTCGCGGCGGCCGACGCGGTTGAGGAGCACGCTGAAGCCGGAGTCGTGCTGGAGGGCGACATAGAGGTCGCCGTTGTAGCCACCGGCATCCACGCCGCTGATCTCCAGGGTGACGCTGATGTCCAGGATCGGGAACGACTCCGTGTCGATGACCTGCACATCGACGACGCCGGCGGGATCACCATCCGGGATCGTCAGGTCAAGGTTGTTGAACAGGAAGTTCTGCCCGCAGGCGGAGAACCCGCCCGCGGCCAGTCCGATGGAGGTAAGTAACGCGCGCAGTCGCATGACAGCGTGTTTCATGGGTTGCCTGGGCGGTTGGTGGCTTGTGACGGTTGGATGACCATCAGGGTGAATACGCGCGGTAGAAACGCGAGACTTCGCCGACGGCGCCTGCGTCCTCGATTTCCATGAGTCCGTCGGGACCGGCGACGACCGTCTGGAGCGTGGTCCATTCGGGCGCTGTGAGATCGTTCTTCACCTGGATGTGATAGGTGCGGCCGGGGATGCCGAACATCCGCAGGCCGATGGAGCCGTCGCCGCGGCGGACGACGCGGAGGATATTGCGGGTCGGGCCGCCATCCGAATCGGGGACGACGACATGGACGGTGCCTTCGCCGACCGCGCCGGACGCGTCGCTGACGAAGTACCGGAAGGAGTCCGCCCGCGGATTGCCGGTCGGGGGCGTGTAGAACACCCATCCCTCCTCGAGGGAAACGACGCCGCCCTGCGCGCTGGCGGGATCGACGGCGGTGACCCGAAGGGCCTCGCCCTCCACATCCACGTCGTTCGCGAGGAGCGCCGCGACGGAGATCTTGGTCCTGCCCCGCTCCGGCCATGGAAGGACGTCGTCTCCCGCGATGGGCGCGTCGTTCACCGGGGTGACCGTCAGCTGGAACGTCCGGCTGACGCTCTGCGCTCCGTCGCTGACGGTGACCGTCACGTCCGTGGAACCGGAACGGTTCGGTTCCGGCAGGATCTGCAGGGCTCGTTCACCGCCCGAGCCGGTGACCTGCACGCGCCCGGGCGGGAGGAGTGTCCGGTTGGACGAGTCCACCGTGATGGAGAGCTGGTCCAGCGGCGTGTCGGGGTCATGGAGCGTGATCGCCACGGAGAGCGGCACGTCCTCCGGCGTGGTCTGGGGGCCGATCTCGTCGAGCACGGGCGCGGCGCTCGCGACGGTCACCGTGGTCGCGCTGTCGAACCCGCCCGGAGGTTCCTCCTGGTTGCCCGCGGCGTCGGTCGCCCGGCTGAAGAAGGCGTACTGGCGGCCGACCTCGCCCGTGTAAAGCGCGCCGGACTCGGTGGTGCGCTGGAGCCAGAGCACCGGAGGCGCGCCGTCCACGGAGACGAAGATGTCGTAGTAGGCGACGCCGGAGCCGCCGTCGTTGTCGGATCCGGTCCATGTGACCGGGAAGGTGGCGGGCGTGGTGGCCGCCAGGGGCAGGACCTGGCTCTCGGGCGGGATGGTGTCCGGCGCCGGCGCCTCGTCGTAGTGCAGCGTGTAAACGCCCGGGCCGCCGTGATCGAGCAGGTGCAGGAGATGCTCACGCTTCGGGCGCTTGCCGAGGCCGACAAACGTGCGATCGGTGGTCCACACATTGACATCCACCGGGATCTCCTCGCCGTCCTCGCGGACGACGCGGCGGAGCAGGTACTGGCCGTTGCCCGGGTCGGGAATGCGGATGTAGCCCCAGCCGGACGGCATGTCCGCCACCAGCTCGACCGTGAGCTGGCCGGGCGAGAGGGTCCCGTTGATGACGGCGTTCTCGACGAGGGCGACCTCGTTGGTTTCGCCCGAACTCAGGTACAGGGTGTCACCGAGGTCGAGGGGATCGGGCACCTGGTTGACGAAGAAGTCCGGCATGCCGTCCTCGAAGGGACCTCCGGCATGCACGAGGCGGATCATCTCGTGGATGCTGAGGTCCTCGATGAGCGACAGGCGCGGGTTGCCGAGGCCGTCGATGTGCTCGAAGGACGCCTGGTAGCTGGTGAACAGGCCCTGCAGCGTGGAGGTCATGAGCCAGCGGCCGACGGTCGTCGCCCCGGGCGGGATGTCGCCGAGGTTGACCGTCAGCGAGGGCGTGAGGTTCCGGCCCGCCACCTCGGCGGCGATGATCCTGAAGTCGATCAGCAGCCCCTTCTCGTTCTCGATGATCTCCGGCTGGGCCGAGGTGATGCGCATGTTGCGCGCGGCGCCCTTGCCGCGGTTCTCGACCATGACCGCGAGGTTGAACGGAATGCTCGGCTCGATCTCGTCGGTGAACGGATCGTCCGAGAACACGTCGCGCTGGTGGAAGTACTTGATCCAGAGGCGCGGCGTGGGGAGCACCGTGATGCTCACCGGTTCGAGCGGAATCCGGACGCGCGTGTCGCCGAGCGTGTAGCTGAACTCACCGGCGATGTAGTACACGACCGGCTCCTCCGGGGCGGCGTCCACCGTGGGCACGATGAGCCACTTGGCGCTTCCCGTGTTGCCGGCGCGCACGACGCCGGAGCCGTCCACGGCGGTGATGCCGGAGAGCTCGGGCGGATGGATGCCGAACATGTCGCTGGCGGGCAGGCCCTGCGAATCGACGGCGTACACCTTCACCTCGATGTCGGACAGGTCCGCCGCGTCCTGGTTGTCGATCTCGAGGGTGGCCCGGAAGGCATCGCGCGTGATGACCGCCTCCTGCTCGAGGCGCAGACGGATTCTCGCGCAGACGCCGCCGCCCTCGCCCTCCTCCTCCTGCGCGCGGATGGTCTCGATGATCGCGTTGATGGGATCGTTGAATCCCGCGGCCTGGGCCGCCGCGTTCGCATCCGCCGCCTCGTCGAGGCGCGCGCGGAGCGAGGAGAGCGCGATGAAATCGGTGCTCTCGCCGGCGGGAACCTGGTCGTGCTCGTGGATGCCCCGCGCCCAGTTCTCCACCGTGCGGTTCCACCGCGAGAGGACACGGAGCACCTCCGAGGGATGGACTCCCGGCGGCTGCACGCCGGAGGTCAGGTCCTCGCGTTCGACGTCGACAATCATGCGACCGCCGGCCGAGGCCTCCGCGGCGGCGGCAAGGAACCGCTGGTACCACTCGCCGGTTTCCGGGCCGGCGGAGCTGTTGATCCAGATGCCGACGTCGGTGCCGAAGATCTCGCCGACGACCGCGAGCATGGCCTCCACGCCCGGGATGAACCGATCGATCGGATCGGCGGTGACCGGCGCTCCCTGGGCCATGAGCCGCAGGCTGCGCCGGCGCTCCTGGATGTACTCGTAGATGTGGAACTCGCGGCTGGCCAGCGCGGGCGCACCGCCCGCCGGCTGAATGAAGCAGCGCGCGAACGAGTAGATGCACGCCGGCACCGACGCGCCGGGGATGAGGCAGCCCGCCGCGCCCATGGCGCAGTCGGCGACGTCGATGGCGTCCACGCCGTCCCCGAGGCCCATGCCGCAGGAGAACCCGCTGAAGAAGCAACCGACCGGACCCGGCACGCAGCTCAGGCCCGCGAGGAGCCAGCACTTCGGATCGCAAACGATCTTGATGCCGACGGACGGTCCGGAGACGGACGCTCCGCCGGGGCCGCCGCCGCCACCGCCTCCGCCGCCGCCACCCGTCCAGCCGTAGCCGCGGCTCGGCCCGGTGGGCCCCCGGCCGCCGCAGCCCGCGCTCGCGTTCGGCATGGAGATGGTCGTGGAGTAGCTGGCGTTGAACGGACCGCACTGCAGTTCCCATGTCGCGGTCGCGGAGGTGTGACACGCGCCGCCGCTCTGCAGGCTCGGACCCGATCGCGCCATGAGCGCCGGACCGCCCGCGGCGAGTTTCCGGATGGTCAGCGGCACCACCAGCGAACTGCGCGCGGGCATGACCCCGATCTCCTCGATGAGCGGGGTGAACTCCCACTGGGGATGGGTCGGGAAGTGCAGGCGGAAGTTCTCCGCCTGGATCAGACCGTGGTTCGTGATCTTGATGTCCACCTGCGTGACCGCCGCGGTGATCTCCCCGAGGTCGATCACGGAGGGTTCGACGGTGATGACCGGGGTCGGGACGACCGTCTCGAACTCGGTCTCGATCGTGATCTTGTAGTGATCCTCGATCTCGACGGGTTCCACCTTCCACACGTAGCGGACGGTTTCCCTCGAGACGAACGCCACGAGTTCGTTCGTGATGCCCGGCTCGACGAAGAAGGTCTGCCGATAGCTGGTGTGCTTCTCGGCGATGACGTCGATGTCGTAGTAGCTCTCGGGAAGGTCCGACGCGAGGAACACGCCCTCCTCGTCGGTGACGCCGGTCGCGATCGTGGCGTGGGTGAACGGATCGCGCACGCTGACCCTCGCGCCGGCGACCTTGGGCGAACCCTCGGCGTAATAGGTGTACTCGTCCACCACGACGACCCGCAGATCAC
Source organism: uncultured Verrucomicrobiota bacterium (assembly GCA_964389135.1). Taxonomy (GTDB): domain Bacteria; phylum Verrucomicrobiota; class Verrucomicrobiia; order Limisphaerales; family CAIMTB01; genus CAIMTB01. The sequence continues at coordinate 5,622 of CAYMDA010000033.1, forward strand.
CCACGGCATCCGAGACCGCGCGGAAGTTGAACGGAATCGTGCGTCCGACGGTGTCGTTGCCGACGTAGAGCGTTCCCTGGTACGGCCCGAGCGCGAGGTCGGGCGGCGGATGGAGCGCAAGGGTGATCTCATGGGATTCGCCCGGCTCGAGGGAGGCAAGGCGCCCCGACGAGACCGACGACAGCCATGACGCCGACGGAAGAACGAGGTCGAGCGGACCGGTCGGGCGTCCGCCCGTGTTCGACACGGTGAAGCGGACCATGCGCGTCTCCCCGCGCAGCATGGCGGCGGACAGCGACACAGGGCTCGCGACGAGCTGCGGGCGAAGCGGCTCGATGCCCACGCCGAGGAATGCCTCCGCCGGGATGCCCTCCGCGCTCTCCACCCAGAAATGGATGCCGCCCCCGAGGCTCGACGCGTCGTTTGCCGTCACGCGGTAGGTGAGAATCACCTCGCCCATTCCGGGCAGCTCGGTGGCCGAGAGATCCGCCTCGAGCGTGACATTCGAGGGCTGCTCGAGCACCTCGAGCGTGAGACCGGTCAGCGGCTCGGGGCTCAGGTTCACGAGGCGGAACGTCCCTTCCACCGTGGATTCCTCGATGACCCGGATCGAGCGCTGGGCCGGCTCGAACTTCATCCCGAGCAGCACGAACGAATCCTGCACGGGAGCCTCCTGCTCGCCGGGATGGGCCGCCCCGATCTCGTAGGCGCCGGCCTCGTTCGGGAGGGGCTGCCAGACCGTGGCGAAGCGTCCAAACCGATCCACGAGGGCGGAGATCACCCGCAGCGTGTCGCGCACGCGGATGTGGATGTTGACCAGGGAACCCTCGGGCGCGGGCGAGCCGTCCGGCTTGAAGGCGCGGCCGCTCATCGGCACCGGGGTCCCGGGCGTGCCGATGGTCAGGGTCGTGCTCACCTCCGCCGCGTAGGCGGGACGCACCTGCACGGGCTGGACGGAGACGAGCGTGTTGTTGTCCTCGAGGGTTTCCGCGATCTCATCGGCGACATCGGTCTGGACGATGATCCAGTAGTTCCCGGCGAGGGCCGGCGCGCGGATCGTCACGCTCTGCTCGAAGTAGAGGCCGGGCGGCATTTCCACGGTGAGCGGATAGTTGCCGAGGAGCGTGTCGCCGCCGGGCACCGGGTCCGTGGAGAGAAACACGCGGGTCGTCCAGCGCGGGCCCGCGACCTCGGCGCCCTGGTTCTCCACGCGGTAATCGATCGTGATGTACGTGTCGGTTTCCGCCACGGCCGGGCCGGTGACCTTCGTCACCACGAGATCCGGGAGATTCACGTCCGAGACCACGATCGTGGCCGTGCCGGAGGTGAAGCCCTCGGCCCGGGCGGTGACGGTGACCGACTGATTGCCGTCCGTGACCCCGTCGCTCACGGAGACCACGTCGAAGACGACGGCCGCCTCGCCGGCGGGAATGGTGACCGTGGCGGGCACGACCAGCTCGGCGGTGTTGCTCGACTCGAGCTGCACCTCGAGCGCCTCCGCCGTGTCCGTATTCCGGCTCAGCGTCGCGGACGTGGCCGGCTCGAGGCCCTCCTGCACGAGGCTGCGGGCGAACTCCAGAGTCAGGGTGGGACCGTCATCGTCCGTGATCGTGAGTTCCGCCGTGTTGCTGGAGGCAAGCACCGCACCGGACGCGTCGCGCACGCGGCCGGTGATGCGGATCGTGCGCTCCGGGTCCACGACGTCATTGTCCTGCACCCCGATCGTGAAGCTTGCCGAGGTTTCGTTCGCGGGAATGACGACCTGCGAAGGAACCGTGAGTCCGGCCCCGTCCGTCGCCAGGTGGACGGTGAGCGCGCGATCGCTCGCCACGTCGCGCGTGATCGTCGCGGTGGTCGCGCGCGGACCATCGCCCTCGCGCACGCTTGCACTGGCCAGGGTGAGCGCGAGCGACGGAACATCGTTGTCCACCACGAGCACGTCGGTCGACCCGGACTGATGTCCCGCGGCGGAAGCCGTGATCGTGTAGGCGAGGTCACCCTCGACGGCCGTGTCCTCGACCGCCATGACCATGAAGTCCACGGAGGTCGCCCCCGCCGGGATGATGACACCGGTCGGCACGAGGACCTGGTTGATGCGGGAACTCGAGAGGGTGATCGGAAGGTCCGCGGATGGCGCCACCGGCACGCGGACCGTGACATTCAGCGTTTCGCCCTCCCTCACGGAATCGGACTGTTTCTCGAGCACGAGCTGCGGGACCTGCGCGTCGGTCACGTCGATGCGAGCGGTCGCGTCGCCGAAGCCGGTGGCGCTCGCCGTGACGGTGACGGCCTGCGTGCCGTCCACGATGCCGTCGGCAACCGCCTGCACCGTGAAGGTGGCGGAACCCTGGCCGGCCGGGATGATGACCGAGGAAGGAACGGTCAGCTCCGTGCTGTCGGTGGAGGTCAGGGAGACCGGGAGCGCCGCCGCGCGGTCGCCGGTGCGCGAGATCGTGAGCGAACGCGACTGTCCCTCGCGAACCTCGGCCGTCGCCGGCTGGATCGTGAGCAGGGCCGGCACCGCGATCGTGCCGCCCGCCACACCCGCGTTGTTCGCCTCGCTGACCTCGTTCACCGCGCCGCCCGAGTCCGTCACCACGATGACGTGGACGTTGCCGGATGGCGCCGTCACCGGAAGCTGCACCTCGCGCGAGCGAACGCTGGATTCGCCGGGCGCGATGTCTTCGGCGAACTCGAAGGTGCCCAGCGCCACGTCCCCGCCGGGCACGGCGTCCGCGGACACGTACAGCGTGTCCCGCCATGGTCCCGCGGCAGGCGCCGTCCCCGCATTGCGCACCGTCCACTGGACGACGAACGACGCTCCGGGCACGGCCTCGGGCGGGACCACAACCTCCTCGACCACGAGATCCGGCCGGGCCGGGTACGTGAGCGTGATCGGAACGGGCTGGCTCCAGTTGTTGTTCTCGTCCGCCTCGCCGACGGCGCCGAAGGCGTCGGTCCGAACGAAGAGATGGTGCACTCCCTCCGAGAAGCCCGTCGCGGGGAGGGTCACCTGAAGGGTGAACTCGGCGGACGCGCCGGCCGGGAGCACGTCGCTCGACGATCTTGCCTCCAGTGCGAGATCCCCGCCGACCACGTCATCCGCGGAGAGATAGACTCGATCCTGCCACGGGCTGCGCACGGCCGCCGTGCCCGCGTTCGTGACCGTGAAGCCCACGGTGATCACGCTCCCGAACTGTGCCGCGGCGGGAGCCTCCGCCCGCGCGATGGCCAGATCGGGCGACGCGAGCAGCAGCGACGTTTCGCTGACCACCGAGTTGTCGGATTCGTCGGACTCCGGGATGTGGGATCCGGAATCCGTCCGCACCACGATGTAGCGCGGCCCGGGCGTTCCGGAGGGGATCACGACGTCCGCCGAGCGAACCACGGACTCGCCGGCGGCGAGCGTGTTTGTGAACGCCACGTTGCGGAGTAGCTGCGCGGATGCGCCATCGGCCGAGGCGCTGATCAGGATGCTGTCGCGCCATGACGTGGCGAAGGTCGCGCCGTCGCCATCGTTCTCGACCGTCCACTCGACCTGGATCGACTGGCCCACCTCGGCCACCTCGGGGATCGAGAGTTCCGTGACAACGAGGTTCGGGCGTCGCACGGCGGTCGGCTCGAGCGCGACGGTCTGGTTGTTGGAATCATTCGTCTCGGGAACCACGCCGGTCGCGTCGGTCACGACCACGAGGTAGCGGTTGCCGCCCGCGTTGCCGGGCAGCGTGACGGTGGCGACTCGTTCCTCCGTCTCGCCCGGCGGAAGGGCGCCGGTGAACTCGAGGGAACCGATCTGCTGGGGACTCGCGCCATCCGGCGAGGACGAGAGAAGGATCCGATCCACCCACGGCCCCGAGGCAGGCAGGTTGCCCTGGTTGCGCACGGTCCAGCGCACCTCGATCGGCTGGCCGGCGTCGCCCGCGGCCGGACCCTCGACCACCGTGACGACCAGATCCGCGTACTGCCCGAGCGTGGACGTTCTCGACAGGACCGACGTGTTGTTCGCCTCGGCATTGGCGCCGGGAATGTATTCGGCCACCTGCGCGGAGAAGTCGGTGGTGACCCGGAACTCGATCGTGCCCGCGCCGCCCGGTCCGTCGGGCAGGGTGAAGGCGCGCGCGCGCGCGACGCTTGCGCCCGGGGCCAGCGGCCCCGCCGAGGCCGCGTCGTACGGCAGGGTGTCGGTGAGCAGGACCGCTCCGCTGGTGCGATTGGAGATGACGATGCGGTCCATCCACGAGCCGGCCGTCGCCCGGTTGCCGGCGTTGAGGTCTTCCCAGTGGACGACGATCGCGGCGCCGGAGGTCAGTTCGCCGTCCGGCTCGATCCGGAGGTTGGCGACCTGGAGATCGACGGTCACGTCGAGGCCGACCTGGGCGAGGTTGTTCTGCTCGGCGCTGGCGTGACTCGCGTCGTCGAACTCGAAGACGTCGTCGGCGGCGTCGGTCAGGACCTGAACGCTGTAGGGCCCGGGCACCGGCACCGGCAGCGTCGCCGTGCCGGGGGCGGTCGCGCCGGGCGCGAGCGATGTGTCGAGCGTTCGCTCGAAGCGTCCCTCGATGGAGTTCGATGCGAGGTTACGGAGCGTCACCACCTCCAGGACGCCGGCAGGCGACGGGGCCGCGCCGCGGTTGGCCGTGGTCCATTCGACCGCGACCTGGTTGCCCTCGAGGGTCGCCTCGAGGGCCTCGGGCACGAGATCGGCGTAGTCCACGCGCTCGATCTCGAGCGTCAGGGCGGAGACCGTCACGTTGTCCGCCTCCAGCACGAATTCGGGAATGGCGTTGCCGGAATCGGTCTGGCCGATGAGGAAGTATTCCCCGTCGATGCCGTTCGGCAGGGTGACCACCTCGGTCACCGTGTACTCCTGGCCGGGCTGGAGCACGCCGGAGTGCGGGAAGACGCCGAGCTGGATGTCGTCCGCGTCGCCGTAGGAGTCATTGACCGAGAGAACGAGGCGGTCGGTCCAGTTGCCGGTGGGCGTGGGCAGGGCGCCGACGTTGCGCACCGTGAAAGTGACCGTGAGCGGCCCGCCGCTCTGGAGCGGACCGGTGGAAGTGGCCTCGAGGGCGGTGATCTGAAGGTTGGGGAAGGCAACGCTCGCGGTGGGCAGGACCTGCGCCTCGAGCGCGTACCAGTCCATCAGACCGCCTTCGCCGGCGGCGCCGCGCACAACGGCGTAGTACCGGCCCGTCTGCTGGATGCGAACCTCCGCGACACCGTCGAAGGCGCGTCCGCCGGGGGCTTCCACGAGGTATCCGTCGTTGGCGTCGTGCAGGCTCACGGTGGGCGTGAGTCCGCTGCCCTCGAGCGGGCGCACATTGAGGAAGACCGTGTTCCCGGAGGCGATCGTGCCGAGGTCGAAGTAGTCCACGTCCCCCGCGGTGCGGATATATCCGACGGCGGTTCCCGTGGCGGTCTCCCCGGTGCTCGCGAGGGTGACCGTGTTCGCGGACTGGATGCTGCCGTTGGATCCGCTGGCGTCGGATTCGAGCGTGACGGCCGGAGGCGCGGTCACGATGCGGATTCGGTACTCACCCCGGTAATCGTAGTTCTGGCTCACGCGCACGCGGTAGGTGCCGTCCCATGGAAGCGTCACGGCGGGGGTCTGCTGGAACCCGGCGCTCGGCGCGTTGAACGAGGCCAGCACCGTTCCCACCGCGCTCTCGAGCTGAACGCGAAGACCGCTCGAGGAGGGGCGGTTCAGCGTGTCGATCCCGACCACCACGCGATCCCCGCCGCGTCCGCTGAAGCTCCAGTAATCCACGTCCGCGTCATGGGCGATGTTGCCCTGGGCCGCGATGGCGCGGATGCCCTGGCCGACGGAATCCTCCGGCAGATCCCGCACCCGGTTCGCGAGGTACACGCTCACGCGCCCGTTCCCGTAGTTGGCCGTCGCGAGATCCGTCAGGCCGTCCCCGTTGAAATCCGCCGCGGCGGCGGCGATGGGATTGGAGTCACCCGGATAGTGGACCTGCGGCGAGAAGGATGCCCCTCCCTGGTTGAACCACACCTCGAGGCGATTGCTGCCGTAAACGGGGATGGCGACATCGAGGTCTCCGTCCTGGTCGAGGTCCTCGAGCACGATGTGGTACGGGTCCGAACCGATGCCGCCATGGGTGACGGCCTCCGCGAACTCGCCGTCACCGGTCCCGGCGAGCACGCTCAGGGTCCGGCTCCCGGCGTTCAGCACGACAAGGTCCGCCACACCGTCACCATCGACGTCACCGAGGGCGAGATGGCGCGGTTGATCCCCCACGGGATAGTGGACGGGGGAGCCCGGCGTGCCATCCGGCGCAGTCCGGAGCACGCTGACGCTGTCCGCGTTCGCGTTCGCGGTGACGATGTCGTCGCGCCCGTCGCCGTCGATGTCGCCGATCGCGATGCCCCAGACGCCTCCCGCCGCGGAGTGGTCGGTACGCGCGTAGGTGCCGTTCGCCTGCCGGCGCAGGACGGTGACGTAATCCTGGCCCGAACTGGCGACGACGATCTCGGGAATGTCGTCGGAATCGAGGTACGCGAACCCGATGTCGCGCGGGCTGCTGCCGACGGCGACGGTCACGGGGGATCCGAAGGTCCCGTCCCCCGCCCCGGGCAGGACTGAGACGTTGTGGGCGGAATGGTTTGCGATGGCGATGTCCGCGTTGCCGTCTCCGTCGGCATCACCGATGGCGACCGCAATCGGCCCCGAGGGGGTTGCATGGTTCACCGCCGTGCGGAAGGTTCCGTCGCCGTTCCCGAGCAGGACGCTGACCGTGGACGCGCCATAGTTGGGCACGACAAGGTCCGGGATCTCATCCCCGTTGAGATCGCCCGCCGCGATGTCGTACGAGCCGGCGCCCGTCGCGTACCCTCGGAACAAGGTCCATGAGCCGTCGAAGTCCTCCGTGGGTTCGCCTCCGAGAGGAGTCGCGTCCAGCGGGGTGTCGTTGGAACGCGACTCCACGATGTGCCCGGCGGCCGGCGCCAGGCCGAACAGGCGGACGTAGGGTGCCGCGAGGGCGTTGCCGGCGGGATCTCGAAGGCCGGTTCCCGCGGTGAAGCGGTACGCGCCTGGCTGGAGCGGGCCGTCCGTGACCACGAAGGCGGCGGACAGGCCGCTGGAGTAGGCGTCAGGCGAGACGGTGTAGAGAACGTCGTCGGAGGTGTCGAAATCACCATCCGGACCGCTGGCGCGGAGCTCATAATTCGCCGGATCGACGACCGACGCGGCGAGCATGTCCTCGTTGAACCCGAGCCTGAAGCGATCGACCAGCAGGTTCGCGATCGAACCTTCGGCGGGAAACGTGTCGGACACGATGAGGGGCGCGCTGGAATCAGTGAGCTCCGCGCTGAGAACATACTGCGAGAGCAGGCCGGTCGTCGCCTCGGCCGCGCCGATCCGGACATGGTAGGCGCCATCCCCGCCCTCGGGGATTTCGAAGGAGAGACTCGTGTCCCCGGGTTCGGCGCTCTGCGCGACGACGCTCCCGGCCTGATCAAGGATCTCCAGCACCGCCAGCAGCGGGCTGGATGCCGGCCGGGCGAAGTCGACCCGGATTCCGGTGCCCGCCGTGAGGTTGCCCAGCTGGAACAAATCGCCCGCGGCGTCACCCGTGCGGATGTATCCCGCGATGGCCCCGGTGCGCCGGCCGGTCTCCGCGAGCGGCAGGTTCCATACATCCGCCTGCGCGATGGCATTGTTATCCTCGCTCTCGAGCTGCAGGCCGCGGGCGAGGGTCACCCGGAACCGGTACTCGCCGAAGTATGACTGGGAGGTGCGGACGCGAACATAGTAGGTGCCGCTTGCGGGGAGACGAAGCGGTCCGGACTCGCCCGAGCCGCTGGAGCTCCCCGTGACCGTCACCCAGGCGGAGCCGTCCGGCCGCTCGATGACGTAGCGCAGGGAGCTGGAGGAGGGGTTGCCGGGAACTTCCGCCGCCACGCTGAGCAGGTCTCCCGCGCGGCCGCTGAAGCTCCACACATCCAAGTCGTCCGCGTTGGCCAGCTTGCCCCGGCCGGTGCCCGTCCAGAGTCCGGGTGGATCCTCGTGGAGGGGCTTCAGCGTGTTGCCGAGCCATACGGTCAGACTGTCCCCGCCGTAGTTCGCGGTGGCGGCATCCGGGATGCCGTCCGCGTTCCAGTCACCGATGACGACGCCGATCGGATTCTCCGCGGCGGAGTAGCTCACGACGGGACCGGGAGCTCCGTCCGTGTCCGTGTGGAGAAACTCGAGCCGCGACGAGGAGTACGTCGCGACGGCGACATCCGGCCGGCCGTCTCCATCCAGGTCCCCGAGCGCGAGGTGATACGGCTCGGAGCCGAGGCCGGAACGGTGGATCGCCGCCGCGAACGTCCCGTCTCCCGCGCCGGCAAGCACACTGACGCTGCGCGAGTTGGCATTCAGCACCACGAGGTCCGGCACGCCATCGCCATCGAGATCGCCCACCGCGACATCCCGCGGCTGCGACTGGACGGCGTAGCTGAGGGGCGCGGCGAAGGTACCGTCTCCGTGCCCGAGAAAGACACTCACATTGCCGGCGCCGCTGTTGGCCGCCACGACGTCGATGCGGCCGTCATCGTTCAGGTCACCGGCCGCGACCGCCCAGACTCCGCTCCCGGAAACATGATCCGCGCGCGCGTAGCTTCCATCGTCCTGGCGCGTGAGCAGGCTGAAGTTGTTCCCGCCCGAGTTGGCCACGAGGATCTCGGGCACGCCGTCGCCATCGAGGTCGGCGAGCACGACGTCGCGCGGGCTGCTTCCCACGGCCCGGGAAACAGGCTCGCCCAGGGCGCCCGTCCCGTCACCGTACAGGATGCTCACCTGGTTCGGCCCGTGGTTCGCCACGACCACGTCGTCATGGCCGTCCTCGTTGAGGTCACCCACCGCCACGGCGATGGGATTGCTGTTGGCGGGATACCGGACGGCGGGCTCGAAACTCCCGTCGCCTCGGCCAAGGAAGACCGACACGTCGTGGCTCGAGTAATTCGGAATGACGAGATCCTCGATCCCGTCGCCGTTGAGGTCACCCTTCGCGATGTCGTAGGGGTTGGATCCTCCCGCGGCCAGACGCTGATGAAACGCGACGGAACCATCCGGCTCCCCGGAGGTGACCACGCTCAGCGGCGTGGCGGTGGATTCGACGTCGTTCGACCGGTTCTCGAGGACGAATCCGGGCACGCCCTCCACGGTGAAGGTCCGCACGACCTCCGCGGCGAGCGGATTGCCACCGCTGTCCCGGATACCCGTGCCGATCGTCAACCGGTAGAGACCCGGCTGAAGGGGGCCGTCCGCGATGAGATAGGCCGCGGTCAGTCCGCTCGCGTACGCCTGCGGCGACACCGTGTAGGGAATGTCATCCCCGTTGCCGAACTGCCCGTCGGCACCCGCCGAGACGAGCGTGTAGTTCGCGGGGTCATTGATCGTGGCCGGACTCATGTCCTCACTGAACGTCAGGGAGAACTGGTCAATGATCGCGCTGGTCGTCGTTCCCTCGTCCGGCAGGCTCATGGAGGTGACGGCGGGCGCCTGCGCGTCCGAGAGCTGAATGGAGAGCAGATACTGTCCCAGAAGGCCGGAGCCGCCCTGCGGAACGATCCGGGCGTAATAGGCGCCGTCGGCTCCGTCCGCCACCTCGTGCTCGAGCGAAGTCTGATCCGGGCTGTCGCTCGAGGCCACGGCCGTGCCGGACGCGTTGTGGATCTCGAGCACCGCCGCGAGCCCGCTCGTGGCCGGGCGGCTGTACCCGAGGCGGATCGTCGTGCCGGCGGTCAGGTTGCCGAGCCGGAAGTAGTCGCCGGCGGCGTCGCCGAGGCTCGCATAGCCGAGCACGCGCGCCGTCAGGCCATCCTCCGCCGGGTCGAAGGCGACGGTGTTGGCTGCCCCGACGGAATCGTTGCCCTCGCTCTCCATCTGGACCCCGTCGCGCGCGAGGCTGACGCGCAGCCGGTACTCCCCGAAGTACTGGTGGCCGTACCTCACGCGGACGAAGTAGGTTCCGTCCTCGGGGATCTCCACGGGCTGGGACTGCCCCCATCCGGAGCCGCTTGAGTTGAATGAGGCGAGCTGGGTGCCGTCCGGCCGCTCGATCACATACTGCAGCTGACTCGAGGAGGGACTGCCGGGCACTTCCGCGGCAACGGTCAGCCAGTCGCCCGCGCGGGCGCTGAAACTCCAGAAGTCGAGATCGTCCGTGCCGGAAAGGTTTCCGCGGCCGATGCCGGTCCACACGCCGGGCGGATCCTCGGTGAGGGATTCCTCGACGGCGCCGAGCCAGACGCTGACGGTGCTGTTGCCATGATTGGCGGTCGCGAGGTCGTCCAATCCGTCGCCGTTCCAGTCCCCGGCGACAATTCCGAGGGGGTACCCGGACTCGGTCCACGGCGCCGCGACCTCGAGGTTGCCCTCGCCGCGATTCAGCAGGATGTCCACGCGCCGCTGGCCGTAGATCGCGACGGCGACGTCGGGAAGGTCATCGCCATCGAGGCGCGCCAGGGTGAGGTGGTAGGGATCGGATCCGAGGCCGCCGTGATGAACGGCCTCGGCGAAGGTTCCATCGCCGTTCCCGGTCAGCACGCTCACGCTGCGGCTGCTCGCGTTCAGCACGATCAGGTCAGGGTCGCCGTCGCCGTTGAGATCGCCCAGCACGAGGTGGCGCGGCTGGTTCTGCACCGGATAGTGGGCGGGGGAACCGAAGGAGCCGTCACCGTTTCCGAGGAAGACACTGACGCTGCCGGCATTGGCGTTCGCCGTCGCGACGTCCGGGTGGCCGTCGCCGTTGACGTCACCGACCGCCACCGCCCAGACACCGCTGGCCGCGGTGTAATTGGTCCGCGTGTAGCTTCCGTCCGATGCCCTTGCCAGCACCGTGAACGTGTTCTGACCCGAGTTGGCCGTGATGATTTCGGGAACTCCGTCCCCGTCGAGATCCGCGGCCTCGACATCGCGCGGGTTCGATCCGACCGCGTGCGGCGCAGGTTCACCGAGGGCGCCATTTCCATCCCCGAGAAGGATGCTCACGCGTCCCGACTGATAATTCGCGACCACGACGTCGAGGTTGCCGTCGTCATCGAGATCCGCGACCGCGACCGCCATGGGTTCGTCGTTCGCGTCGAAAGCCACGGCGGTGCGGAACGTGCCGTCGCCGTTGCCACGGAGGATCCCGACGGTGCGACTCTGATAGTGCGGCACGACGAGGTCCTCGATCCCGTCCCCGTCGAGGTCGCCCTTCGCGATGTCGTACGGGTTGGTTCCACCCGCCGGAAGGGAGCCTCCGAACGCGAGGCGGCCCGTCGGTTCTCCACCCGGCGCGCCGAGCGAGGTCGCGCCTCCCTCGAGGCCGTTGTTGCGGTTCTCGAGCACGAATCCGGGCACGCCCTCGACGGCGAAGGTCCGGAGAACGGCGGCCGAAAGGGGGTTGCCCGCGCGATCCCGCAGCCCCGTGCCGACGGTCAGCCGGTGCAGGCCGGGCTGGAGGGGACCATCGCTGAGGAGGAACCGGGCACTCAGCCCCGTCGTGTAGGCGTGAGGCGCCACCGAATAGAGCACGTCGTCCGGAGTGTCGAAGTCGCCGTCCCCGCCCGCGCCGCGGACTTCGTAGTGGGCCGGGTTGTTCACGCTCTCGGGGAGCATGTCCTCGCTGAACCCGAGCACGAATCGGTCGATGACCGCGGAGGACGTCGTGCCTTCATCCGGAAGCTCGAGGATGGTCACGACGGGTGGCGCGCTGTCCGCCAGTTCAGCCTCCAGGACATACTGCCCGAGCACACCCGCGCCGCCGCCGCCCAGCACACGGGCATGATAGACCGCGGACTCACCTGCGACGATCACATGCTCCAGTTCGTTGGTCCCCGCGGCGACCTCGGTGCCGTCGGCCCTGAGGATGCGCAGGAGGGGAACAAGCGCGCTGGATGCGGGCAGTTCGGTCCGCAGGCGGATCGTCGTTCCGGCGGCGAGGTTCCCGAGATTGTAGTAGTCACCCGCCGTGTCGCCGACTCCGATGTACCCTGCGATCCGGGCGGTCTCTACGCCGGGCGCCTGTGACCATGAGAGGACGTTCGCGGCACCGGGCGAGTCGTTGCCCTCCGCCTCCGCCTGGAGTCCCTGGCGCGCCAGGGAGACGCGAAGGCGGTACTCCCCCCTGTAGTCATCCCACGGATTCACGCGGATGTGGTACGTGCCGCTGGCGCCGAGGGTCACCGGCCCGTGCTGTCCCCAGCCGTTGTTGCTCGACGGGACAAGGCTGAAGACACTTTCCCCGTCCGGCCCGATCACGACGTACTGGAGCTGGCTCGATGCCGGACTGCCCGGCGTTTCCACGGCGAGCGTCAGGAGATCGTTCGCGCTGGCGCTGAAGGTCCAGATATCGAGGCCGTCCGCCATGCTGCCGCGACCGGCGCCGGTCCAGAGGCCGGCAGGATCCTCCGTCAGGGGATGGGACGTGCCGCCCAGCCGGATCGTGACGTTCCCGTCCTGGTAGTCAGCCGTCGCGATGTCGAGCACGCCATCCCGGTTCCAGTCACCGGTCACGATGCCTATCGGGCGGTCCGGTTCCTGATGCGGAACTGCCGGCGCGAGGACTCCCTCGCCCTCGTTCCGGAGCACCTCGATCAGGCGGCTGCCGTAGCTGGCCACGATCACGTCCGGAGCGTCATCGGCATCCACGAGACCCACTGCGAGATGGTAGGAATCGGATCCGAGGCCGTCCCGGTGGATCGCCTCGCCGAACGTGCCGTCGCCCTGATTCAGGAGGACACTGACGCTGCGCGTGCTCGCGTTGAGCACGACGGCGTCGAGCGCGCCGTCACCGTCCATGTCGGCGAGGGCGAGATGCCGCGGCTGACTCTGGACCGGATACGAGACCGCGGGCGCGAATCCACCCTCCCCATCACCGAGGAGCACGCTGATGTTCCCCGAGCCGCCATTGGCGGTCACGAGGTCGAGGCTGCCGTCCCCGTTGAGGTCGCCCACGGCCACACCCCAGACGCCGCTCGCCGTCGTGAAATCCGTCCGGGCGTACTCACCTCCGGCCTGACGCCGGAGCACGGTGACGTCGTTGTCCCCGGAGTTTGCCGTCACGATCTCGACCACGCCGTCCGCATCGAGGTCCGCGAGCTCGACGTCGCGCGGGTTCGCCCCCACCGCGACGGAGACGGGTTCCGCGAGGGAACCCGCGCCGTCTCCTGCAAGAATGGTGACGCGGTTGTCCTGGTAGTTCGCGACCACCACGTCCGGATCGCCGTCGTCATTGACGTCACCGATGGTGACGGCGATGGGATATGGGCCCGCGGGGAACGTCACGACGGGCTCGAAGGTTCCGTCTCCCCGGCCCAGCAGAACGCCGACGCTGTGACCCGAGTAGTTCGCCGAGACGAGGTCCTCGAACCCGTCGCCGTTCAGGTCACCCGCCGCGATGTCATACGGATTCAACCCGCCGGCGGAGTGAATGCCGGCGTAGTGGAAGGATCCGTCGGCGGTGATGGAGGGCGAGGGGCTGAGCGACGTCGCGGCCGCCTCGATGTCGTTGCGCCGGTTCTCGAGCACGAAGCCGGGCAGTGGCTCCACGGTGAAGGTGGTCATGAACGGCGTGAGCGCGTTGCCGGCGCGATCGACGACGCCGCTCCCGGCGGTGAAACGAACGATGCCCGGCTGGAGCGGTCCGTCCGTGATCCAGTAACTCGCGCTGAGCCCGCCCGAGTAGGCGTCGGGAGCCACGGAGTAGGTCAGGTCATCGGGCGTCCCGAAATCGTTGTCCGCGCCTGCGCCGCGGAGCTCGTACGCCCCGGCGTCGTTCACGGCCGCGGGATCCATGTCCTCGCTGAACGTGAGCGTGAAGCGGGAGACGACGTCCGTGGTGGTGGATCCATCCGCGGGGAGGCTTGTCCCGGTCACCGCGGGCGCAACGCTGTCCGTCACCTGGACCGTGAGCACATACTGGGCGCGCAGCCCGCGGTTGGCCCCGGTCACGCGAACGTAGTGAACGCCGGTCTCCGCGGCCGTGTGCGCGACCGTGGCCGCGCCGGACGCGAGCGGCGTCGCATTTCCCTCGAACTCCACCGCGAGTGTCACGTCGGCCGGGACAAGGCTGGATCCCTCGGGGACCGCCACGCTCGCCGTGATCGCGTTCCCGGCGTTCAGGTGCCCGAGACGGAAGTAGTCACCGCCTTCATCCTCCGAAGTCAGCGCACCCGCGCCGCGACCGCTGGTCTCCACCCCGGTCAGCCGGATCGGGAGCGGATTCGATGTCGCCTGGGTGTCATTCGCCTCCACCTCGAGAAGGATTCCCCGCGAGCGGTCCACCCGCATCGCGTACGCGGACCGCCTGCTGTCACTCCAGACCCGGACGTAGTAGGAGCCCGAGGCCGGGATCTGGAAGCTTTGAATCTGCGCGATGCCGGTGGAGGAACCACCCTGCACATTCGCGAGCGTCTGATCCGCCGCGTCGCGAAGCTGAACCCGCGGATTCACCCCGGTGACTTCACTCGCCTCGAGCCGGATGGTGACCCGGTCGCCCGCCTCGGCCTCGAATCGCCAGTAATCGACATCGCCGGCCGCCTGGAAGGTCCCGATCGCATACGCGGTCAGGAGTCCCGATCCCGCGGGTGACTCCTCCAGCGGCAAGGTCGTCGCATTGGGCAGCACCCCGTTGTCCAGCCCCTCGATCTCACCATGGACCGGCCGGACGATCGCGAAGCTGCGTTCAAAGGGTTCCACCGGCTCACCCGCCGCATCGAGAAGTCCGTCCAGGACGCGAAAGCGGTGTTGCCCGGGTTGCAGCGGGCCGGGCGAGGTGCTGAAGCTGATCGCCCCCGCTCCCTCCGCGTACGTCGCCGTCAGCGCGTAGGTAAGATCATCCGCGGTCCCGAAGGACTCGTCCGGGCCCGCGCTGCGCAGCTCGAACAGGTCGGAGTCCACCGCCATTTCCGGATCCAGCGCGTCCGTGAAGGTTACGAAGAACCGATCGATCGCCATCGCCGCGCCCGCACCCTGCGCGGGCAGGCTGGTGAAGGCCACGGACGTGGGCGCTCCCGCGCCGCCCGGAAGCACGACCACATTGTCCAGTCCCCATGACTCATCGCTGAGCGACTGAAGATTCGCTCCCTCGAACGCGATGGCGACTGTCTCCCCGGCCGCGACGAACCGCGCCGTCACCCCCCGGAAAATCGAATCGTCCCAACTGGAGAAGCCGAACGCACCACGCTCATCCGGCAGGCGCGGGAAGGTCGGATTCGCGCCGCCGATCGTGTGCTGCAGGATGGGCGTGCCGTCTGCGGAGACTGTGAATCGATCGCCATTGGGCAGCGCACCACCGTCCCAGGAATCCATCGCGTACAGATCAAAGACGAGTGTGTACTCGGCCGCCGGCGTGAGCCCGTTCAGTGTCAGGGTGGTGCCGCCGTTCCCGAACCGCCCGAGGAACCGCGTGAACACGGCCCTGTGCGTGACGTCCGTGACGGAGCTCGACCATTCGGGACCGGCGCCGTCCTCGAAGTCGTTGAAATAAACCGGTTCGGCGGCAGCGACCTGCAGCGACAGCGATCCTGCCGCTGAAAGTGCCATCAACCAAAAGGAGCGAAGACTCGCTGGGTGGCCTTTTGACATGGTGATTGTTCCGGGGGGATCCGGGATGCGCGTGTTGTACCCGGTGCACCCTTCCGAAGCAATCTAAGAAATTTTACTAGATGCCTTGGCTACGGACGTGGTTGTCCGCGTGTTCCGCTGCGGTAAAATCGTCAGCAGCTCTTTCCGTAGCTGCTGGGTCCCAGAACCTTGCGACCGCGCCCTTCAGCGGGCGCCGCCCGGTGACTCCTGGAAAGCCCGGGACAGGGTGCGCGCGAGATGGCGAAGGCGCTCGCGATCCTCCGGTGTCAAGCCCGTGGGATCAAAGCGCAGGCGCTCGTGCAGATCGTGGGCCGCGACCATGGTTTCCGCGTCCTCGCCGTTCCAGCCGGCAGCGGCGAGGCGCTGGCGCCATGTGCGCGGCGGCTCGCGATCGCCGGGCGCAAGGCCGCGGCGGGCGAGTTCGAGATCGATCGGGTACCATTCCGAATCGCTGCCGGGCCATGTCCGTTCGAGGGGCGAGTCCTGCCGGCCCCGCGCCGCGGCCCGCAGGCGCCCCATTCGCCAGAACAGCCCCACCAGGAGCGGGAGCGCAAGCCAGTACGCCTGGCGGAGCAGCGGTTTCTCGCCGAGCCACCACCACCGCAGGAGTTCGTATCGAAGCTCATGCGTGCGCCGGCTCAGACGCCCCCACCAGGTGCGCGATTCCTCGGCGATGATCTCCTCGCCTGGAGGGGTCGGGTCGAAGTCCCGCCACGCGCCGTCTGACCACATGCGCACCCAGGCGTGGGCCTGCGAGGCACGGACCGTGGCGGTTTCGCCTGCCGGGCCCTGCGGACGCACGAGGTAACCCGTGGCGTAGCGTGCGGGGACGCCCGCGGCGCGCAGGAGGAGCACGCCGGCGGTCGCGAAGTACTCGCAGTGCCCGCGTCGATGGTGGAGAAGGAATCGACCCAGGGGCGTCGGAACGGCGGGATCGCCGCCTGCATCGACGAGGTCCAGCGTGTACTCGAACTCACGGCGGAAGAAGGAGGCGATCCGCTGCGCGGCCTGTTCCGCGGGGAGTCCGACGATCCCGAGCTCCTCGGCGACCACTCGGATGACGTCCCACTCGATCTTGGGAATGCCATGCGTGTCTTCATGGCCGGGCTCCGCCTCGCCCATGCCGCCCATGGACTGCTCGGCGCGGAAGGTGATCACGCCGGGCCGCGCGTCGGCGCGCACGGTGCCGAGGACCGTGGACTGCACCGATTCCGCGACGAGATCGCGCAGCACCCGCGTGTTTGCCGGCAGCGGCAGGAGATTGCGGGTCGCGCCGCGGACCCATTCCACCTGAACAGCCCCGGCGAGGCCCGAAGACTCCGGATCCAGCACCCATTCATCGGTGGAACCCTCGACCTTCTCGAACCGGCTTGCGGGCGCGTACCAGCTCTCGCCGTCGGCCCTCCAGACGGTGAACGTGGCCGTGCGCAGGAGCCGGGGGAGCGGGAAGGGCGCCTCGTTGCGGAGCTTCAGGACCACCTGCTCGGTGCCGCCGACGCGGCCGGTGCGCCCGATCGACGTGCGGGACGCCCGGCCGGGTGCGCCCTCGCGCTGCCACTGCGTCGTCCACATGAGCACGCCGTCCTCGACCCACTGCTGGAAGCCGGCGAGGCCCTGCGCGACCACCCATCCGCCGCCCGCCGTCAGGAGCAGCGCCAGTGCCGCGATCCACGAACGGGAGCTCCTCGAGCGTCTTGCCCACAACAACCCGCCGATGACCACGAGCAGTCCGGCGTAAAACCAGGGGCGCGCGCCACCCGCGACGCTGCCCGAGAGAACGCAGGCGGCAACGAGGCCGGGGCCAAGATCCACGCTGCCCTCGTGCTCCCGCGACCGCCAGCGCGGCAACGGGATCAACGCGGCCACGGGCACGCGCCCGGCCTCGGACCATATCTGGGCCAGCCACGCCGGGAGCACGACCACCGGCAGCCATTTGACGAACTCCCGGAAGACATTCCCCACCGACTCCCGGCTGTAGATGAGCAGGACGGCCCCGAGCCCCAGAACCCAGCAGACTTCGAGCACCCGGAAGAACTCGTGGCGGCCGAATGCGAGCCGGCCTTCGAGGAATCTCGGGGCGAGAACGATCGCGGCGAGCGGGGCCGCGATCCACGGCGTGCCGCTGCTCCAGCCCCAGAACAGCAGGGCCAGCGCGGGGAGCCACAGCGGAAGGCCGGGGTCATCCGGTTCGGACCGTGGCGGCCCCGAGGCTGTCTCGGGCGGAGGGGCGGACACGGACGCCGCCACGTACGCGGGCTTGTCCGCCCGTGTCGGACTCAGATTCTCGATCCGTCCATCAGACATCGCAGATGCGCACCCCCTGCTCGAGGGACGCCAGGGCATCGGGCCGCTTCGGGATGAACTCCTGCGCGACGAAACCCTTGAAGCCCGTCTCCACAATGGCGCGCATCACGGCCGGGTAAAATATCTCCTGCGAATCATCGATCTCGTTGCGGCCCGGAACGCCGCCGGTGTGGTAGTGGGCGATGTAGGGCGCGCTTTCGCGGATGGTGCGGATGAGGTCACCCTCCATGATCTGCATGTGATAGATGTCGTACAGCAGCTTGAAGTGCTCGGAACCGACGCGCTTGCAGAGTTCGACGCCCCAGGCGGTGTGGTCGCACATGTAGTCCGCATGATCGACCCTGGAGTTCAGCAGCTCCATCACCAGCACGATCTTGTGGCGTTCCGCGATCGGCAGCAGCTGCCGCAATCCCTCCGCGCAATGCTCGAGCCCCTCCTCGTCGGACATTCCCGCGCGGTTGCCCGAGAAACAGATGACGTTCGTGCAACCCAGCCCGGCCACCCTGGGCGCCGCCTCCTCGAACCATTCCCGGATGCGGGCGTGATTCGCCTGCCGGTTCAGGCCGCGTTCGATCCCGCCCGGAATGCCGCTGACCATCGCGCAGGTCAGGTCGTATTTTCGCGCGACGGGGATTTCGTCGAGGCGCAGCAGCTCGACGGAGCCCAGGCCGAGATCGCGTGCGGCGCGGCACAGGTCCTCGAGTGGGATCTGGTTGTAGCACCAGCGGCAGACCGAGTGGTTGATCCGCCCCTTCAATTCGCCTTTTTCGGCAGCCATGACTCGACGGGAGAGGTCGCTGGCGAGGGCGGCCACGGTGGCGCCCGCGGCGACGGTTCGCAGCGCGGTCCGACGGGGAATCATCTTGTTCATGTCGTTGGGAGGTCCCGACGACCTATCCGCGAAACCCCGTCCGCGAATCAACGCAAATGAGCCGGGATCCCCGAAACGCCGGGGAACCGCGGCACGCCGGAGCGGAAGAAACGGGGCCGCGGGCGCCGGGTTCCGGTCCGCGACCGCTTTCGCGCGGCGCGGTTACTGCGGGCGCGCGGGGGCCGGGGTCACCGAGCCGGCGGGCGCGTTCGCGTTGAGCTGGCGGAGAAGTTCATCGGTCATGTCGTTCTCCGCGCTGGTGTAGAGGAAGATCGGGGTCTGGTTGACGCTGTCGGCCGCGGTGTCGATCACCAGCGTGTACCCTGCCTGTTTCGCCTTGGTCACGACCGTCTCGCGGATCTCGCGCAGGATCTGGTCGCGCATGCGGCGGCGGCGTTCGAGCAGCGTGGCCTCGGACTGGCGCTGGTACTGCTGCACGCGCTGTTCGAGCTGCCGGATGTCGAGCAGCTTGTCCTCGGCGGTCTTGCGGCGGCGCTGCTTCTCCTCGGCGGAGATCGCGGTGTCCTGCGCCGCCTCCATGAGCTGCTTGTACTCCTCGTTGGCGGCCTTGTAGTCCTCGAGCATGGCCTTCGCCTGGGACTCGTACTGGGCCGCCTCCTCCTTGATCTTCGCGTCGGCGTCCTTGGTCTTGTAATAGCCTTCGAAGACCTTGCGGAGGTCAACCAGGCCGATGCGGACCTGCTGCGCCTGGGAGGTGATGATGCCGGCGCCGAGAATGGCAAGGGCGAGGAGGGTCTTCAGAGCGGGTGTCTTCATGTGAGGTATTGGGCTCAGAACTCGCGGGTGTAGCCAACGCCAAACTGAAACCGGCCGCTGCTGTCGTTGTACTCCTCGGCGGTGATCGGGAAGGCGTAGTCGAGCCGGAGCGGCCCGATGGGCAGGTTCAGCCGCAGGCCGATGCCCCAGTTGTCATTGTAGAAGTGTTCCTGCGTGTCGCGCAGGTCGAAGCTGTACGGGTCCTGGTACACCATGCCGATGTCATAGAACACCGCGAACCGGACGCGTTCAACGATCGGCACGGAATACTCGAAGGAGCCGAACCAGTACGTGCTGCCGCCCACCGGCTCGTCGAACTCGTCGACGGGACCGACCTCGCGGTAGTGGAACCCGCGCAGGGTGTAAAGGCCTCCAAGGAAGAAGCGGTCGAACAGGGGCACGCGCTCGGTGTCCCCGAAGCCCTCCGACACGCCGATGCGCCCGATCAGCTCGATCACGTGGCCCGGGGCGAACCCGGGGAAGTACTGCGCGCCGCGCAGCTCGAGCGCGTAGAAGTCGGTGTCACCGCCGAACGGTCCGCCCGCCACCTCGGCGATCAGCTCGAGGCGCTGGCCGCGGTTCGGGAGCAGCGCGCTGTTGCGCGTGTCATAGACGATGGATCCGGTGACCTTCGAGACGAGCCGGCGCCCCTCCTCGCGGGCGATTTCCTCGGAGATCTCGGGACGTCCCGTCGAGATCGAACTGCCGTGGCCGGGACCCTCCTGGCGGATGACGGGCGCGCGCAGGTCGTCGTCGTCGAACCCAAGATCGACGCTCTCGATCGTGTACGCGAGGCCGACGCGGAAGAACTCGCCGCCGCGGAAGAAGTCGTTGAGCCCCTTGGTCAGGCCGATGCGCGCGCCGGTCCGCGTCTCGTCGTAGAGCGAGCTGAGGAAGCGGAAGTCGCGGTGGTACAGGTCCACCTGCAGGGCGAGCCGCTGCTCGAGGAACCATGGCTCGATGAAGGTGATCAGGTAGTCCTGGCGCCGGGTGCCGACCTGTGCGCGCAGGCGCAGCTTCTGGCCGCCGCCCGTGAAGAAGGGCGGCCGCCCGATGTCGAAGTTGCCCTGGCTCATCTCGACGAACCCGACGAGGTTGTCCACCGAGCTGAAGCCGGCGCCCATGCTGAAGTTGCCGGTGTTGCGTTCCTCGACGCTGATGACGAGGTTGCGGCGCGTCGGGTTGACCTCGGTGTCCTCCGCCCGCGCGTCCACCTTGTCGAAGTACTGGAGCTGGTAGAGCCGGTTGGTGCTGATCTTCACCCGCACCATGTTGAAGACCTCGCCGGGTGCGACGGCCAGCTCGCGGCGGATCACGCGGTCCTTGGTCTTCGTGTTGCCGCGGATCTCGATCTTCTCGATGTACGACTGGTTGCCTTCCTCGATGTTGTAAACGAGGTCGATCGTGTTCGACTCCGTGTTCGGGATGCGCACCGCGTCGAGCGTGCGCGGGAACTGGACGTCGATGTAGCCGCGGGCGCCGTAGAAGTCCTCGATCTGCTCGATGTCGCGCGCGTGCAGCCGCGGCTTGAACGTGTCCCCCGGCCTGAGGTTGAGGCCCTCGTGCACGCGCGTGCCCTCGCGGCGGCGCATGCCCCCGATGATGTCGTTGGTGGAGAAGATCTCGTTCCCGGTGAAGGTGACGCTGCCGACCTGGTAGGGATCGCCCTCATCGATGGCAAAATCGACCTTGAGCCGCTCCTCGTCGAGTTCCTCGACGTCGATGTCCTTCAGCTCGAAGTCGATGTAGCCCTCGTTCCGGTAGAAGTCCGCGAGGCGGTAGCGGTCCTCCTGGAGGACGTCGTCCTTGAGCCTTCCGCTGCCCGTCAGCCATGAGAACATCCAGCGCTTGCGGGTCTTGACGACCTTGCGCAGGCGGCGTTCGGAGAAGGCCTCGTGCCCGGGAAACCCGACCCGTGCGATGCGCTGTTTCGGGGCCTCGTTGATCTCGAAGGTCACCGTGGCGCGCCCGGCATTCTCGTCGATGTTCAGCGTGTAATCGACGGTGGTCTTCTGATACCCGGACTTCTCGTAACTCTCCTGGATCGCCTTGGCGTCGCGGAAGATCTGCGCCGGATCCAGGTGGTCGCCGACGCGGGAGGTCACCTTGCGCGACAGGCGGCGCGTGCTGAGGCGCTGATTGCCGTTGAACCGGATCTCACTGAGGATCGGGTTCGCCTGCACGTAGTACACGAGGTGCACGCCGGCCTCGTCCACCGACTGCGTGACCCGGATGTTGTAGAAGTAACCCGTCGCGTAGAGGTTCAGGACGTCGTCATCGACGTTGAGCTTGGTGTACGGGTCGCCGACCTTCACCCGGATGTTGGCGCGCACGAGGTCGTCGCTGACCGCGCGCGGGCCCGCGTGACGCACCTCGATCGAGGCGATCCGCGGCATGTCCGGGGCCGCCTGGACTCCCTCCTCCGCCGCCGCGGCGGCGCGTGAAACGTCCGCGGGGAAAGCAAGCATCGCCGCTGCGAGGCACAGCGGCAGGCGAGGACGGATGCAGCCATGCGCCACCCGGTTAAGACGGAACATCGTCGGGGTCGACTTTGGCAGCGGGCCGGAAGCGAGTAAACCTTTTAAGGAACGTCAGCGGAACGTCGCCCGTGGGTCCATTGCGCTGCTTCGCGATCAGCAGGTTGACCGGCACACCGCCGGGTTCGTCGCGCGGAACGCTCTCCTCGTCCTCCATGTTGGCCTTGTACAGCAGGCCCACGAGGTCCGCGTCCTGCTCGATCGCGCCCGATTCGCGCAGGTCGGAAAGCTTGGGCTTGCGCGCCTTGTCCTTCTCCAGTTCGCGGTTGAGCTGGCTGAGGATGATGATCGGGATCTGCAGCTCCTTCGCGAGGGCCTTGATGCCCGAGGAGATCTCCGCGATCTCCTGCTGGCGGTTGTCCTTGGCGCGCCGCGTCTCGGAATGGAGGAGCTGGAGATAGTCGATCACCATGACCCGGATGCCGTGCTGCTGCCACATGCGGCGGGCGCGCGCGCGCAGCTGAAGGATGGAGAGCCCGGAGGTGTCGTCGATGAACAGCGGCGCGCCTGCGATCTCCCCGGCCGCCTGGGTCAGGCGCGGGAAATCGCGTTCGGCGAGAAACCCGTCGCGCACGTCGCGCAGGTTCACCTCCGCGCGCGAGCACATCATGCGGAGGACCAGCGATTCGGCGGTCATCTCGAGGCTGAACACCGCCACCGGGAGCCGGAGGTCGATCGCGATGTGCTCCACGATGTTCATCGCCAGCGACGTCTTGCCCATGCTGGGGCGCGCCGCGATGACCACCATCTCGCCCTTGTGCAGGCCGCTGGTCATCTTGTCGAGATCCGGGAAACCGGTCCCGATGCCGCTCAGCATGCCCTGGCGGGCGTGCAGCTCCTCGATCGTGTTGATCGCCGAATTGACGAGCTCCTTGATGGGCCTGGTCTCCGCGCGCTCCCGCTCCTCGTTGATCCGGAGAATGTCGCGCTCGACCTCGTCGAGCAGGGACGGCACATCGCTCTCGCACTCGTACACGCGCGAAATGACCTCGGTGCAGGTCTGGAGCATCCGCCGCAGCAGATGCTTCTCGAGCACGATCTCGATGTAATACCCGAGGTTCGCGGCCGACGGCACGGCGTCCGCCAGCTCGTTCAGGTACGCGAGCCCGCCCACGGCCTCGAGCTGCCCCGCATCGCGAAGCCGCTGCTGCACCGTGATGAGGTCGATCGGCTCCCGCGCGTCGTACATCGAGACGAACAGCGTGTAGATCGTCTGATGGCGCAGGTCATAGAACGCCTCCGCGCCCGGCCGAAGGCTCCGCAGGCACTCGCCCATCGCCTCGTTCGGCGAGAGCAGCACGCACCCCAGCACCCCCCGCTCGGCGTCCGCGGCGTGCGGCGGCAGGCGATCAAGGCGCGCGCCTTTCGCGTCCGGACGAACCCGGCGTCCGGCATGCAGGTCGGGCGCCGCGCCATGTCCACCGGAAGGATCTACGGAATCCAGCACGCCGGGGAGCGAATCAGAATCCGCGGAGCCACGCGAACCGGAGATGTTGCCATCTATTCCCCGGAATCGCCGGGTTGTTCACAGAGTTGTTCACAAAACTCACAACGCCGGCGCTTGCACCCCGGCAGGCGATGGGAGATGGGTTGACCTCATGCTGGCCGGCGCCCGCGCAACCCCCTCGCGAGTGATCGCGCGCCTGATCCGGGCCGGCTCCGCCCTCGCCCTCGCGATCCTCCTCCCGGGGTGCAGCCCGTCCTCCTTTCTCGCCCGCAAGATGATCCAGGCGCCGAACCGCGCCCCGGAGTTCGTGAAGCCGAAGGCAAGAATGACCATCCACTGGCCGGACGCGGTGATGGAGAGCTTCACGCAGGGCACCAATGAGGTCGGAGACCCGCGCGTCCCCCTGCGGTGGGTCCTGATCGAGCCCGGCGACTACAACCTCCACGTCGAGCTCACGTTGAGGGAGGACCGCGGCAGGAAGTTCGGCGAGTTTCGCATCCAGTTCCGCCTGCCGGACCGGGACGGGCCGCCGCCGTCCGCGCTGGGCACGGTGTTCATTCTCCACGGGTACGGCGTGGATCTCGGCATGATGCTGCCGTGGGGCCTGTACCTTGCCGAGGCCGGCTGGCGCAGCGTGCTTGTGGACTTGCGCGGCCATGGCCACTCCGGCGGACGCCGCGTCTCGTTCGGCCTGCTCGAGACGGAGGATCTCCGCGACCTGCTCCGGCAGCTCGAGGAGGAAGGACGGATCCACGGTCCCCATGTCGCCCTCGGCCACTCCCTCGGGGGCGCGATCGCCCTCCGATGGCAGGCCGCGGATCCCGCGATCGAGGCAAGCATCGCCCTCGGTGCGCTGTCGGAATTCGGGCCGGCGGCGCACCGGCTCCGGGATGAATACGCCTCCTGGGTTCCGCGCGCGTGGCTTCGCGGGGCGCTTCGCCGGCTCCCGAACCTGCTTCATGTCCCTCCACCGGCGCTGGACACGACGCATGCCATCCGGGGAAGCGGGGTGAAGGCCCTGCTCATCGCCGGCGACGGCGACCGCATCACGCCCCCTTCCGATAGCGCGGCGATCCGGGAACTTCTCGACGAGGGCAGCGACCTGCTGATCGTCGGCCCCATCTCGCACGAGGCCCTTCCGTTCCTGTTCGAGCAGCACGGGCCCGCGGTCGTGGAATGGCTGTCGGGGGCGGTGGATCCGGTCGGAACCCATCACGCCCGCCATGAAGGATCGGGGCGGGTCGCGACGGGCCACGCGGAACGAGCCGGCGCATGCGCCGCGGAGGATCCGCCGCCCGGGGGCCTTCCCTGAAGCGCGCGAAACGGGACTTTCGCAGCGGGATCCCCAACCGGGCACTTGGGTTTTTATCCGCGGATGCCGTTCAATGGATTGTGTACGGTGCAGAACGAGTGCAGCGGGCGGATTCCATCGCCCGCCCGATGCGCCATGCCCGAGCGGGCGGCCGCGCCGGCGCGTGCGTTCTCCGATCCGGAGCCGTCATGCTCCGGGCGGCCACGGCATCCGTGCTGCTGGCCATGATGGCGGCGGGGACCGCCGCTGAATCCCCCGCCGCGACACCGGCGGAACGGCGCCTCGACCTTGGCAGCCTCAGCCTCGAGCAGTTGCTCGAAATCGAGGTCCCGATCGTGTACGGCGCGTCTCGCTACGATCAGAAGGCCACCCTGGCTCCGTCCTCCGTCACCCTGATCACCGCGGACGAGATCCGGAGGCACGGCTACCGGACGGTGGCCGAAGCGCTCAACAGCCTTCCGGGGGTCTTCCTGTCGAACGATCGGAACTACCACTATCTCGGGATCCGCGGCTTTCTGCGGCCCGGGGACACCCTGACGCGCCTGTTGTTCCTCGTGGACGGCCACCGCATGAACGACAACGTCTTCGGCGGCACGCATGTCGGCACCGACAGCATCGTCGATCTCGATCTCGTGGACCGGATCGAGTTCATCCCCGGCCCGAGTTCCTCGATCTACGGAAACAGCGCCTTCCTCGGAGTCGTGAACGTCCGCACCCGGCGTCCGGAGGACATCGGAGGGCTCGAGGCCTCGGTGGAGGCCGGCAGCTTCGACACCCGGTCGGCCCGCCTCACGTACGGAGAGCGTTACCGCAACGGGATGGAGGTCCTCATCTCCGGCTCGCTCTACGACAGCGCCGGCGATGATCGCCTGTACTACCGCGAGTTCGATCAGCCTCCGTACAGCGACGGTGTCGCGCACGATTCCGACGCCGAGCGGGTGTACCGCCTCGCCGGCAGCGTCGCCCTGAACGGCCTCACGCTCTCGGGCGGATTCCGTCTGCGCGAGAAGGACATTCCCACCGCGTCCTACGGGTCCGCCTTCAACTCCGGCCGGGAATACAGCCGCGAACTCACCGCCTACGCGGACCTCCGCTACGAGGCGGACATCGGCGACTCCACGCGCGTCCTCGCGCGCGCCTACCACGATCACTCCATGCGGGAGGGACACTATCCGCAGGCCCGCGCACCGGGTCCGCGCTCCGCGGTCGTGGACGAGGCGAGGGGCGACCGCGTCGGCGCCGAGATCCAGGTCAACCAGACGCTCCTCGACCGGCACACGATCCTCGCCGGGGCGGAATTCCGCGAGAACCTCCGCCAGTTCCGGAGCACCCACCAGACGGAGCCGTACAGCGAGATCACCCGCACGGACGATTCCAGCCGCGAGTTCGGCCTCTACGCCCAGGCGGACATCCAGCTCCTGCCCGCGCTCCATCTCAACGCGGGCGTGCGCTATGACCACTACAGCGCCGTGGGCGACACATGGAACCCGCGCGCGGGTCTCATCCATCAGCCGTGGGAGGGCACCACGTTCAAGGCGCTCTACGGCCGCGCCTTCCGCGCCCCGAACTCGCTCGAGATGCACGCCTGGGGCCCCAACGGCTACGCGTTCAACCCCGCCGTCGAGCCGGAGACGATCGACACGTACGAACTCTCGTGGGACCAGAACCTCGGCCGGCGCCACCGCGTCCGGCTGTCCGCCTATCTCTATGAGATCGACGGTCTCATCAGCCAGACCGGCCTGCTCACCTACGACAACCTGGAACAGGTCACGGGCAGGGGCGTGGAGCTGTCTTGGGAGGGCCGGTTCGACCATGGAATCGTCGCGCGCGCGAGCTACGCCCTCCAGCGCGCCGAGGATGAATCCACCGGACGCGAGATCAGCAACTCCCCCGAACACCTCGCCAAGCTGAACCTCAGCGTGCCGGTTTACCGCGACAGGATCTTCGCGAGCCTCGATCTCCGCTACCAGGGAGAGGTCGGAACCATCCAGGGCGGGCGCGTGGATGACTTCCTCCTCGTGGACTTCACCCTCTACAGCCGCGAACTCCTGAAGGGCCTCGAAGCCTCCGCGAGCATCTACAATCTCTTCGACACGCGGTTCGCCTACCCCGGCTCGAGCGATCACCGCCAGGAGACCATCCCGCAGGACGGACGAACGTTCCGCGTGAAGCTGACGTACCGCTTCTGAGCCGGCGCTGCCCATCCCCCCTGCCCCGCCCGTGACGGCGGCACCCGCCGATTCTCTTTCGCCATCCGGACGGCCGCCCCTATGATGCCGCCATGCAACACGCGCCCGGTTTCCTGAAGCTGGTCGAAGAAGTCCGGCCGCGCATTCGCGAAATCACCGTCGAACAGGCGCGCGCGCGGCTCGCGGAGAATCCCGGTGCGGTGCTCGTGGACGTGCGCGAGGACCATGAATGGAATGCGGGTCACCCTCCGGAAGCCCGTCATCTCGCGCGGGGGATCCTCGAGCGTGACATCGAAAAGACCTTCGATCCCGACACCGAGCTGATCCTCTACTGCGGCGGAGGGTATCGGTCCGCCCTGGCCGCCGACGTGGCGCAGCGGATGGGCTACCGGAACGTCTATTCCCTCGCCGGCGGGTACAAGGCCATGACCGCCGCCGGATGGCCGATCGTGAAGCCGTGAATCCGGATCATCCCGCCAAACCCTCCGGTCCGCCCCCCGTGCGCGGGCGCAAGCTCGGCATCCTCATCTCGGCGCCGCCCGGCGAAAGCGGCTTCCGGCACGGGCTGCGGCTCGCCGCCGCGGCCCTTCGCGCGGGCGTGGACGTGTACCTGTACTGCATCGACGAGGCGGTCCGGGGGCTCGCGAACGAGGAACTCCAGGGACTCCGCCGGGACGGGCTCAAGCTCTACGCCTGCGCGTACGGAGCGCAGCGCCGCAACCTTCCCGTGAACGACCTCGCCACCTTCGCGGGCCTGACGGTCGTGAACGATCTCATGTCCGGCACCGACCGCTTCGTCAGCTTCAACTGAGGTGATCCATGCGGCGCAAGGCCCTCTTCATCGTCAACAGCGACCCGCGAACCAGCGCGCGCCCGGCCGAGGCGATCCGCATCGCCGCGGGCGTCGGCACATGGAAGAAGATCGACGTCAGCATCGCCCTGTGTGAGGCCGCCGTCCTCGCCCTGAGCGAGTTCCCCGACGAACTGGTGGACGAGGACAACTTCGTCCGCTACCTGCCCATCATCCGCGAGTTCGGCCGGCCGGTGTACGTCGAGACCGGCGCCCCGCTGCTCGAGCAGCTCGGCGAATCGCCCGTTCCATGGGAACGGGTCACCATCTCCCAGCTCGCGGCGATGGCCGCCGGGAGCGATTTCGTCCTCCGCTTCTGACCCCCGCACGCATGCGTCGCGTCCTGCTCATCATCACCCGCTCCCTCGACCCCCTGAACGACATCGTCACGCGCGCGCAGCAGGAACTGCCGGACGCGCAGGCCGAGGTGTTCGACCTGACGGCGGACGCCCCGGACTACGACGCCCTCGTGCAGCGCATCTTCGAGGCGGACTCGGTCCAGGTCTGGTGAATCCTTCCGTCCCGCCGCGCGCGGCCCCCGTCGTCTTCCTCTATTCGAAGCCGAACTGCCCCCTGTGCGACGAGGCCCTCGAAGTCCTCGAGCAGGCGGCGCGCCGCACGCCGTTGGAGATCCGCGAGGTCAGCATCCTCTCCGACCCGGAGCTGTACGCGCGCTATCGCCATCACATCCCGGTCGGCGTGCTCGAGGGCCGGGAGATCTTCCGGTTCCGCACGACGATCGACGCGGTGCTCGCCGCCGTCCGGGGCCGAAGCTAGCCCGGCACATTCCGCCGCGCCGCCGGCGCGGCCGGCGAATGGCGTGGAGTCGGGGCCACGTCTGGGTTTACAAACAGTGACTCGGTGCTCACTGTGGTCCACCTGCGTGAACGGCTCTTCCGCCATCACCGCGCGCAACACGCGCCCCGCACCGTTCGCCGAGTGCCTCACGGCAGCCCGGCACTGGGGACTTTTCCTGAAGGAGGCCGTTTCGAACCCGCGGGCGATCGGGGCGATCCTCCCGAGCTCGTCCGCGCTCGCCCATCGGATGGCGGAGTCCGCGAGCGCGGAGCGCGGAGCGTTCGTGGTCGAACTGGGCGCGGGCACCGGCGCGGTCACGGAGGCGCTGCTCGAACGCGGAATACCTCCGCGCCGCCTGCTCGCCGTGGAATGTTCCGAACCGCTCGCCGAACTGCTGCGGGCGCGGTTCCCGAGTGTGAACATCGCCTGCGGCGACGCCGCGGACCTTCGGCAATGGGTCCGCTGCATGGCGCCGCGCGGAAAGGTGGTCCACATCGTTTCGAGCCTGCCCCTGCGCAGCCTTCCCGCGTCCAAGGTTCGCGCGATCCTCGGGGCCATCTCCGCGGTCCTGCGCCGGGGGGGAACATGGACGCAGTACACGTATGCGCTCGCGAGTCTCGAGGTCCCGCCCGGTTTCGTCCGGGTCCGCTCCACGGTCGTCTGGCCCAACATCCCGCCGGCGCGGGTGGACGTGTTCGAGAGCCGGTTCCGTCCGATCCGTCCCTCCCGGCCTCGTTCCGCGGCGAGGGGCGACTAGGGAATCCTAGATCCGTCCGAGCCGCTCAAGGATCGCCTCCGCGTCGAAGACGCATCCTCCCCAGGTTCCCCCGCTGATCGCCTGCAGCGCCGCCCACAGCCGGGTGTCATCGGGAAGCAACGGGTGCGGCCTGAGATCCCCGCGGGACCGGCGTTCCGCGAGCACCCGCGCGCCTTCCCCCGGGGAGAAGCGCCGGCCGCCGGCGCCCACCAGGTCCACCGAACCCGCAAGACGCCCGCGGTCGAGTTCGATCCGCACGAGGTCCCCGTCCTGCACCTTGCCGATGGGCCCGCCGGCGAGCGCCTCCGGGCCCACGTGCCCGATGCACGCGCCCGTGCTCACCCCCGAGAAGCGGGCATCCGTCACGAGCGCGACGTGCTTCCCGAACGGCAGGTATTTCAGCGCGCTCGTGAGCTGGTAGGTTTCCTCCATCCCCGTCCCGAGCGGGCCGCAGCCCGCGAGGATCAACACCTGGCCGCCGCGGATCTCGCCCCGCTTGATCGCGCGGATCGCATCGTCCTCGGCCGTGAACACGCGCGCGGGCCCCTCCATCCGGTATACGCCGTCGTGGTCGACCACCGATGGGTCGATCGCCGTCGCCTTCACCACCGATCCCTCCGGCGCGAGGTTGCCCCGCGGGAACATGACCGTGCTCGTGAGACCGGCGGCCGCGGCCCTGGCCGGCGGGAGGATCACGTCATCCGGGTTCACTCCGTCGAGTTCGCGGAGGCGTTCCCGGAACCGGCGGCGCCGCTCGCTCGACTCCCATGCCGCGAGCGATTCGGCCAGCGTCCTGCCGGACACCGTCAGCGCGTCCCCCTCCAGCAGTCCCTCCCGGTGAAGGTGCAGCATCACCTCCGGCACGCCGCCCGCCATGAAGACACGGACCGTGGGATGATGCACCGGACCGTTCGGCAGCACGCTCACGAGGCGCGGCACCCGCCGGTTCACCTCGATCCAGTCCTCGACGGTCGGCCGGCGCAATCCGGCCGCGTGCGCGATCGCCGGAATGTGCAGGAGGAGGTTCGTCGACCCCCCGAAGGCCGCGTGCACCGCCATGGCGTTGCGGAGACTCGCGTCGGTCAGGATGTCGCGCCCGCGGATTCCGCGGCGTTCCATCTCGATGACCGCGCGTGCCGCCCGTGCGGCGATCTCCGTCCACACGGGTTCTCCCGAGGGCGCGAGCGCGCTGTGCAGCGGGGCGAGCCCGAGCGCCTCGGCGACGACCTGCGATGTCGCGGCCGTGCCGAGGAACTGGCAGCCGCCGCCGGGCGAGGCGCACGCGCGGCAGCCGAGATCCGCCGCCTGCTCGAGCGTGATGGTGCCATGCGCGAACCGCGCGCCGATCGTCTGGATGGCGGCGGCATCCTCGCCGTGTTCCGGCGGCAGCGTGACGCCCCCCGGCACCAGCACGCACGGCAGCTCACGCATGGCGGCGAGCGCCATCATCATCGCGGGCAGGCCCTTGTCGCACGTGGCCACGCCGATCACGCCGGCCCGCGTGGGCAGCGACCGGATCAGCCTTCGGAAGACCTGCGCGGCATCATTGCGGTAGGGCAGGCTGTCGAACATGCCCACGGTGCCCTGCGTCCGGCCGTCGCACGGATCCGAGCAGTGCGCGGCGAACGGGATCGCGCCGAGGCGCCGCAGCTCGAGGGCGGCGGCGCGCACCTGCAGGCTGATTTCCCAGTGGCCCGTGTGAAAGCCCAGCGCGATGGCACGACCGTCCTCGCCCCGGAGCCCTCCCTGCGTGCTCAGGATCAGGAACTCGCGCCGCCCGAGTTCCCCGGGGTTCCAGCCCATGGCGGCATCCTGGGTGAGGCCGAAGAGATCGCCGCTGGGCCGTTCCAGGAGCATTTCAGGCGTGAGCGGCAGACGCCCCGCGGGGCCGGGCGCGCGCGTGCGCACGCGAAGCACGTCCTCTCCCCATCCGCCCACGATCGCCTCGATCTCGTCCATTGCGACGATCAACCCAACCAGCGTTCGGGTCCGGTGCAAACCTCAAACCCCGGGGACAGCCGCCGTCCGTCGCCCGCGCGAAACCAGTGCGTCCGTTCCGCCTCGAACCACAGGGTGACCCGTGTGCCCACTTCCGGCTGCGGCCCCTCCGCGCGGCGCGCCATGAACAGGGAGCCCCCGACGCGCACCAGGATCCGCGATTCGGATCCGAGATACGACACCTGCTCCACGCGGCCCGCGCCCTGCCACACCCCGGCGCGGGGAACGCCCGCCCCGTTCGCGGCGATCTTCAGGTGCTCCGGGCGCACTCCGATGACGAGCGGTTCCGCCGTCCCCTCGTCCGGACCCCGCGATCCGGTCATGCGAAATGCCTCATCGTCCGTCACCCATCCCCCCGCGGGATCCCGGCGCGCACGGATGAGGTTCATCGCGGGCGAACCCACGAACCCCGCCACGAACAGGTTGGCGGGCTGGTCATACACGGCGGCGGGCGGGTCCACCTGCTGGACCTCGCCCTTGTGAAGCACCGCGACGCGGTCGCCGATCGCCATGGCCTCCGCCTGATCATGGGTCACGAGGATCAGCGTGGGGCCGAGCTCGCGCTGGATCCGGCGGATCTCCGCGGCCATGCGCAGGCGGAGCGGCTCATCCAGCCGGGCCAGCGGTTCATCGAGCAACAGCAGGGCGGGACGCCGGACCAGCGCCGTCCCGAGTCCGACGCGCTGACGTTCCCCGCCAGAGAGCGAGGCGGGAAGCCGGTGCAACAGCCGGTCGATGCCGAGCAGCGCGGCCACCTCGCGCACGCGCGCGTCGCGCTCCGGGGGGGAGAGCGGCGTGCGCCGCAGACCGAAGGCGAGATTCGCCGCCACATCGAGGTGCGGGAACAGCGGATGATCCTGGAACACGAGCCCGAGGTTCCGCGCGTGGGGAGGCGTGGCGCGCGCATCCCGGCCGTCGAGAAGAACGGCGCCGGAGGTCGGCTCCTCCAGGCCCGCGATCAGCCGGAGCGCGGTCGTCTTTCCCGAGCCCGACGGCCCGACCAGCGCGAGGCACTCCCCCCGCCGGACCTCGAGGTCCACCTGGTGGAGCGCGGTGACCGGTCCGCCGCGGTCGCGGTACACCTTCGTGATCTGCCGAAGAGCGACCGCAGGCATGGCCCGGGTCTAGGAGCGACGCCGTCCGACCGACCTGGAAACCGTTCGCTGCCCGTTGGACAGCAGCCAGTCCGGCACCCGCTCGTGGCTCCACATCTCCTCGAGCCGCTGCCGTTCGCGAACGAGCGCGAACTGGTCGCCATCGACGAGCACCTCCGCGACCAGCGGCCGCGAATTATAGTTCGAGCTCATCACCGATCCGTACGCGCCCGCGCTCAGCAGCGCGAGGTAATCACCCTCGCCGACCTTGGGAAGGGGACGGTCCTTCGCGAAGGTGTCGCCGCTTTCGCAGATCGGCCCGACGACGTCCGAAGCCACCCGCGGACCGCGCTTGCGCCGCACCGGAACAATCTCGTGGTACGCGTCATAGAACGCCGGGCGGATCAGGTCGTTCATCGCCGCGTCCACGATGACGAAGTTCTTGCGGCCGGTGCGCTTCACGAACTCGACCCGCGTGACCAGCGCCCCTGCGTTGCCGACGATGAAACGGCCCGGCTCCACGAGGATCCGGAGCCCGAGGGGCTCGAGGAACGGCTTCAACGTGGAGGCGTACACGGCCGGCGTCAGGATCTTGCTGGCGCTCGCCGTCTCCTCCCACCACTCGGGGTCGCCGCTCGCCAGGGCGGGATCGTACACGATGCCGATGCCGCCCCCGAGGCTCAGGAACTCGAGGCCATGGCGGTCGTTCAGCCGGCGGGCGAGGGGCACCACCTTCTCCACCGCGCGCCAGAACGGATTCACATCCGTCAACTGCGACCCGATGTGCATCTGGAGCCCGCGGAGGTGCAGATGCTTCATCCGCGCCGCCCGCGCGTAGAGGGCCTCGATCTCCTCGTAGGCGATGCCGAACTTGTTCTCGTACGTGCCCGTCGTGATCTTGGCATGCGTCCCGGCGTCCACGTTCGGGTTCACGCGGATCGCGACGGGCGCCCGGCGGCCCATGCGCTCCGCGACACGCGCGATGCGCTTCAGCTCGGGCTCGCTCTCGACGTTGAACGAGTAGATCTCCTGCTCCAGCGCGTACTCGATCTCCTGCTCGGTCTTGCCGACGCCGGCAAACACGCACTTCCGTGGATCGCCGCCCGCGGCGACCACGCGGCGGAGTTCCCCCTCGCTGACGATGTCGAAGCCGCTGCCGAGGTTCGCGAGCACGCGGAGGACCGCGAGGTTCGAGTTCGCCTTGACCGCGAAGCAGATCAGCCGGTCCAGCGGCGCGAGTGCGCTGTCCAGCTTGCGGAAGTGATCCCTCAGCGTCCGCCCCGAATAGACGTACAGAGGCGTGCCGAACTTCCCCACGAGCGTCTCCACCGGAACCTGCTCGCAGTGCAGTCGCCCGCCCGAGTAACGAAAATCATGCACAGGCCCCCAACTATGACAGGGCACCCGCCGGAAACGAAGTGCGAACTGCACCCGAAATTGCCTTGGCTTGGCCCCGGACGCGCAGCTTCCCTGCGCCCGTGACCGGCACCATGGTCAATGCAGGCGCGATCCTCGCGGGCGGAATCCTCGGGCTCTCCCTCAGACGCGGCCCCTCCGCGCGGCAGCAGCACTGGCTCCGCGTCGCCCTCGCCGCCGTCGCCGTCGTCCTTGGCTTCTCCCTCGCGTGGCAGAGCCTCCGCGGATCCCCGGGGCGCATGGCCCTCCAGGCCGCGGTCGCCCTGCTCGCCCTGGTCCTCGGGAACCTGATCGGCCGCGCCCTCGCGCTCCAGCGCGAGCTGAACCGCCTGGGCCGCTACGCCGGCGAACACATGAACCGCGCGCGCAGGGGCGGGCCGGATTTCAGCGCGGGGTTCGTCACCGGCACGATCGTCTTCTGCGCCTCGCCGCTCGCGCTGCTCGGCGCCTTTCGCGAAGGGCTCGAGGCCGATCCCCGACCGCTCCTGCTCAAGGCCGCCATCGACGGCCTCTCGATGCTGGGACTCGCCCGCATGTTCGGATTCGGCAGCCTGCTCTCGGCCCTTCCCGTGCTCGCCCTGCAGGGGAGCCTCACCCTCCTGGCGGGCGCCACGCGGCCGCTTCTCGAGCATCCCGCGGCGCTGCACGGCTTCAACTCCGTCTGCGGCCTGCTGATCGCGATGACCTCCCTCGTGATCCTCGATGTCCGCAAGGTCCCCCTTGCCAACTACCTTCCCGCGCTCGCCCTCGCGCCGGTCCTGCGCCTCTGGCTGCCCTCGCCCTGAGCATGCCCGGTCCGCCACGACGCCCCCCGCAAGGCTCACCCGCCCGCGGGACGCGCAGATTCCCCGTTCCTTCTCGTGATTCGCGAAGCTCCGTGGAGCGGCAGGGGACGGAGGCTGGCGCGGACATCCGTGCCCTCAGCGAGCCGGCCACCATGCGTCGTACAGCAGCCTGCCCGCCGCCAGGCAGACCATCACGAGAAACACCGGCCGGATCACCCTCGACCCGCCGCGCATCGCGACGCGTGCGCCGAGACGCGCCCCGATCCACTGCCCCGCGCCCATCAGCAGCCCCGCCACGACGTCGATGCGCGTGGTCAGCGCGAACGCGCCCAGCGCGACCACGTTGCTCGTGAAGTTCATCGCCTTGGTCCACGCGGTGGCGCGCAGCCACTCGAAACCGAGGACCGCCATGATCGCGAGGACCCAGAACGTGCCCGTGCCCGGCCCGAAGAAGCCGTCGTAGAACCCCAGCGCCAGGCCCGCGACGACCTGGAACAGGCGCAGGTTCCAGCGTGCGGGACGCGCCTGGTCGCCCAGGCTCGGGCGCTTCCAGACGACCCACGCCACCCCCAGCAGGAGAAACGGGATCATCCGCCGGAGCACTTCCGGGTCGGTGACCTTCACCGCGAGCACCCCCGCCGCCGCGCCGACCGCCGTGCACAGGATCCCGCGCCACGCCTCGCGAAGACGCACGAGTCCCGCCCTGCCGTAGTACCATGCCGCCGCCCCCGACCCGAAGGTCGCCTGCAGCTTGTTGGTGGCGAGCGCCTCGGCGGGCGGATAACCCGCGCCCAGCAGCACGGGGACGGTGACGAGCCCGCCCCCGCCCGCGACGGCATCGACGAACCCCGCGGCGACGCCGGCCCCGAAGAACACGGGCCACAGGACCGGTGAATCCACCACGTTCACGCCGGGCGCCGTTCGGGAGGATGCCGACTCAGCGAGCCGGCGCCACGGTCGGTTCGCGGAGGTCCAGGCAGGTCAGCCTCCCCTGCGCGCTGCGGAGGTACAGGAGGCCGTTGGCCAGCACGGGCGTCGTCCAGTACGTGCCGCCGGCAATCTGCGCGCGCGAGACGGGCATGAACTGGTGCGGGTTCGCCTCCGCGATGAGCAGCTCGCCCGTCTCCCCGATCACAATGAGTTTGCCGGCCGCGGCCGTGAGGGCGCCGTGGCGGGGATCGCGGAACGTCCACTTCACCGCGCCCGATGCCAGTTCCATGCAGACGAGCTGTGCACGGCCGGTGTCGCCGTCGAACCCGTACAAATGGCCGTCAATCAGGACCGGGGCGTTGAGCTGGCCTCGCAGGTTCCTGTTCTCCCAGACGGCCGCGGGCCTGCCATCGCGCACCTCGAGGAGCGCGCAGCCATGGTTGTATCCGGAGGTGATGAAGATCCGTCCGGGGCCCGCGACGATCGGATCCGCGGCGTTCACGTCGTAGCTGGTCTTCCAGGGAAACTTCCATGCGACCCGCCCGTTGTCCGCGCGGACGGCGACGAGTTCCTTCGCCGCGAAGATGAGGTACTGGGCCTGCCCGTCCGACTCGAACGGGACCGGCGTCGCGTAGCCCGACGCGGCCCGGCCGGTGCTCCAGAGCAGCCTGCCGGTGCGCCTGTCCACGGCGGCCCCGTGCGTGCCGACGTTCACCACGGCGCGGTCGCCATCGATCAGGACGGAACTCGCGAAGCCCCATGTGGGCTGTTCGGCCCGAATCTCCGCCGCGAGGTTCTTTTCCCACAGCACGGAGCCCGACTTCGCCTCGAGGCATCGGAGATGGCCGCTCTTGCTGATGACATAGACGCGCCCGTCGTGGATCGTGGGCGTGGAGGTCGTGCCGCCCTGATAGGACCTGGGCAGGAGCGGCTCCGGATAGGAGTGCTCCCACTGAACCTCGCCGCTCACCGCATCGAGGCAGTACAGTGTGTCGCGATCGTTTTCGTTCCCGGTGGTGTATGCGCGGCCCTCGGCGACGGAGACGGCGGCATGTCCCAGTCCCACGTTCGCCTGCCAGAGGCGCTTCGGTCCCTGCGGCGGAAACTCGGCGCGCCACGCGGTCTCGCGCGAGATCCCGTTCCGCTCCGGTCCGCGCCACTGCGGCCAATCCCCGGCGCGCGCCGGCGCGGCGAACGCGACAGTGAGGACCACGACGGCAAGGCAGGTCCTGCCCGCTGGTTTCAGGTGCATGTGCATGAATGAAGGAGGATCGGGACGCTAACCGCGCGCGCGCGGCAGTCAATGCAACCCGGCGCGGCGATCCCCGCCCCGCGGACGGACAGGGGGCGGCCGGCCCCCGGGAGGGATGCCGGGGACCCGTTGCCTCAAAAATAGATGACACCGGGAGGGGTCCGGAGAGGTGGGG
>CAYMDA010000034.1:0-41513 GCA_964389135.1 uncultured Verrucomicrobiota bacterium
GACCCCACCTCTCCGGACCCCTCCCGGTGTCATCTATTTTTGAGGCAACGGGCACAAGCACCTGCTCGCGTGGATCCCGGCGGGCGGGGTGCGGACGGTGACTTCCACCGGCGTGTACCGGCTCGCGGCCCATGACGCCGGGGTGCTTCTTGAAGAAACGGCCCATGTGCTCCGGGTGCGGAAGGACGTCGAGCGCTACTACTGGATCGACCTCCGCTCGCGTCATGAAGGGAATGCCTGGACCGCGAACGGGGTGGAGCTGCGCTGGAACAGCTGGCACCAGGCGATCGGGACGTCCCAGCTTCTGGACACCACCCCCGGATCGATTCACGGGCTCGAGGACGCCGCGCTCGTGATCGGTCGCACCTACTCCGACGCCGCGGCGGGCGTGCACATCATCTCCGGCAGGGGACCGCGCTCGCCGGCTCGGTGAGTGTGCCCTGGGTCGATGTCTCCGTCGCGCTCGGTCCCTTTCCCGACAACCATCCCCCGACGCTCACGCTCGAGGGACCGGTCCAGGCGGCCCCCGGTGAGACGGTGACCTTCACCGCGCACACGTCCGACATCGACGGCGATGCGCTCTCCTACCACTGGGATCTCGGGGGCGGCATGCCCGGCCCGAATGCTCCTACCGTGAGCCATCGATGGGATGCCCCCGGTGACTATGTCATCCGCTGCGAGACCACGGATCTCAAGGGCGGGACGGCGTCGCGTCACATGGTGGTCCGGGTCGGCAACCTGAACGCGCTGCGAATCTCCGGGCGCGTGATCGACCAGGCCGGGCGCCCCCTCGCGGGCGTGCGGGTTCACAACGGATTGGCCGGCACGAACTCCCCGCGCGCGGAGGAGTATCGGTGGGCCATCACGGACAGCGCCGGCGAATACACCCTCGTGGGATTGCAGGCCGGCGAGTACCCGATGGGCGCGCACCTCGACGGCTATGTCACGCGGCCGCTGAATTTCAACCGTCCGCTCGTGCTCAACGCATTCACCGGGGTGAACGTGGACTTCATTTCCGAGGCGCTGCCCGAGGTGACCGTGGAGGCGATCGCCGACGGTTCCGAGACCAGCGGCGGTGCGGCCGGCTTCCGGATCGCGCGCACCGGGAATCCTCAGTCGCCGATGCGCGTGTATTTCCGTGTCTCGGGCTCGGCGATGCCGACGGAGGACTACCTGCCGTGGCCGCTGACCGACGTGCAGACCAACACGATCCCGACGGTGCTCGAACCGGCGGTGCAGGTGATCACGATGCACTACGTGGATTTCGAACCGGGGGCGGGATCGACGAACATCTTCTTCCCGGTGGTGGCGGACACGACGCCGGAGGGGGACGAGACCATCGTGCTGAGCCTGTCGTATCCGGTGATGCGCACGGTCATCAGCGAGACGGAGACCAACCACTTCCCGATTCCCGGCTGGGAGGTGGCCCTCGACAACGGCCAGGAGACATGGTTCCAGACCCGGCCCGGATACCACCTCGGATCCCGCGCCGAGGCCGCGGTTCGCATCCTCGACGCGTCGCCGGCCGGAGATCCGACAGTGTCCATCGTCGCGCTCGACGCGGAGCTGTCGGAGAACGGAGGCGACTCCGCGTCATTCCTCGTGACACTCGCGGGACGCGCGCCGGACGACGAACTGGTCGTGCCGATCGGGTTGAGCGGGACCGCGACTCCCGGTGAGGACTACGCGGCCTCGACGTACTCCGTGCGCTTCCTCCCGGGCGAGACCTCGGTGGAATGGCGGGTCGCCGCGCTTGACGACCGGTTCGTCGAGGGTGACGAGGAGATCGTGGCCCGGATCGAGCCGGGAGCCGGCTATTCCATCGGCGTCGGTTCCGCGACGGTGCGGCTGGTGGATGATGACCTCCCGCAGGTCTCCATCGCCGCCCTCGATCCGGTCCTGTCGGAAAGCGGCGGCCCGGGCCGGATCTCCGTCCAGCGGTCCGGCGACCTCGAGCACGCCCTGGACGTGGACTACCTGCTCTCGGGCACGGCCACGGCCGGCCAGGATTACGCGCCGGCGCCCGGACGGGTCACCATCCCGGCGGGACAGACCTCCGCGCAATTCGAGATCATCCCCATCGACGACGGACTCCAGGAGGGGGACGAGACCATCGTGATTCAACTTGGCGACAACCCCACCTACAACCTCGCCGCCCCCGCCGCCGCCACGATCCTGCTCCAGGACGACGAGTACCCCGTCGTGACGGTGGAGGCGCTCGTCGCCGAGACCACCGAGGGAGGCGAGCCCGGCACCTTCGTCGTCCGCCGCCGCGGCCCCATCACCGGCCCGCTCACCGTTCACTACCGCCTCGGAGGCAGCGCCCTGCATCAGGCCGACTACGCCGCCACCGGCGATCAGATCACCATCCCCGCGTGGTCCTCCCAGGCCGTGCTGGAAGTGATCCCGCTCGATGACGCCATCCGCGAGGACCCCGAAACGATCACCATCGAGCTGCTGCCGAGCCCGGAATACTCCCTCGGCGCCCCGGCATGGGCGGCCATCGAACTGCTCGACAACGGAGACAGCGCCGTCGCGGTCGGATTCGCCATGCTGCAGTCCGAGGGCCCGGAGTCCATGACGGAACCCCACCTCGCAGTGCGGATCTCCGCCAACCCGGACGAGGGAGCGGAACAGGCCGTGACCGTCGCGTGGGAGGTTCTCGGCGGATCCGCCGGGAACGGTGTCGATTACATCCTCGAGGAGGGGACGATCACGTTCCCGTGGGTCGATCCGGCCGGGGAGGATCCGCTCAGCAATCGCGTCGCGATCATCCCGCTGCAGGTCATCGACGATGACCTCGCCGAGGGCGACGAGACCCTGCTGGTCCGGCTGCGCATCGCCGCCACGGAGATCGCCCCGGACGATCCCGAAACACCGCCCACGCTCGTGACGAACGGCATCATGGACGTGTTCACGGTGCACACGTACACGATCCGCGATGACGATCTCGCGGCGTTGAGCGTCGCGGCGACCGCGCCCTCCACGGTGGAGGGTGGCGCGATTCCGGGTCGGTTTACGGTCTCGAGAACGGGACCCACGAACGGACCCGTGAGCGTGCTCGCCCATTACTCGGGCCGGGCCACGCCCGGCAACGATTACATCGAGCTGAGCCCGGTGATCACGATCCCGGCCGGCGCCGCCTCCGTGGATGTCCTCGTCCAGCCGGTCGATGATCCCGTGGCGGAGTACCGCGAGGACGTGGTGCTCACGCTCGTGCACGTGAATGGCGCGCGCATTGTCGAGCCGCGCTCCGCCACCGTCACGATCGACGACAACGACGGCGTGATCGAGTTCGCCGCCGCCCGGTGGACCGTTTCGGAGGACGAGCCGGCGGCGCGCATCATGCTCCGGCGAACCGGCGACACCAACGTCACCGCGTCCGCCGTCTTCGCCGCGCGGCCGGGCACCGCCTCGGCCCCCGACGATTTCGAGGAGGTCGAGGAGACGGTCACGTTCATGCCGGGCGAGGTCACCCGCGAGGTCCAGGTCGCCATCGTCGCCGATGACATCACGGAAGGTCCCGAGACCGTCGCGCTCACCCTCGCGCGAGCCACGGATCTCTTCCCGATGGGCGGCCAGAATGCCGCCACGCTCATCATCCTCGATGACGACGCCTATCTCTCCAGCGGCACGAATGCGCCGGTCGGGGCTGAAGGGGAGGGGATCCTCGTCGTGGTGGTCGAGCGGACCGGCCCCACGGCGCAGCCGGAAACCCTGCGCTTCGCCTCCCGCAACGGTTCCGCGCTCGCGGGCGAGGACTTCGAGCCCGTCGAAGGGGAGATCCATTTCGAGGCGGGGGCGTCCACGGCGAGCATCCCGGTCCTTGTGATCGACGACGGCGTCGTCGAAGGCGACGAGACCTTCGCCGTCGAGTTCTTCCGGGACGATGCGCCCGTCGGTGAGATCATCGCGACCATCGTTGATGACGACTGCGCCATCGAGATGCTCGCCCCCGGGGTGACCGTGGACGAGGACGCCGGGTTCGCCGAACTCCTCGTCGTGCGCCACGGTTCGCCCCTCCGGCCCCTCCGCGTCGCGTACCGCGCTTTCGACGGCTCGGCCGTCGCGGGATCCGACTTCGAGGCCGTGGATGGTCTCCTCGAGTTTCGCGGCAATCGTTTCGAAACGCTCACCAACGGGGCGGGCGAAACGGTGTTCCTGCCGGGCGATTCGAACGCCACGATCCGCGTGCGGATCCTCAACGACACGGACGGGGAACGCGACGAGACATTCGAGGTGCGCCTGACGGGCATCGAGCTGGAGGGCGGCGATCCGGACGTGCCCTACGCCCGTTTTGCCGCGCAGACCAATGCCATCGTCACCATCCGGGACAATGAATCCCCCGGCTGGGTCGACGAGCAGTTCCAGCCGGGACTCGGGGCCGACGCCACCGTGCGGGCGCTCGCCATCCAGCGCGACGGAAAACTCCTTGTGGGCGGTGATTTCACGACGCTCGACGGCGTGGTCCTGCCGCGCCTCGGACGCCTGCACGCCGACGGCTTCCTGGACCGCAGCTTCAACCCCGGCCGCGGATTCGACGGCACCGTGCGCGCGGTCG
The DNA here is from genome assembly GCA_964389135.1 of uncultured Verrucomicrobiota bacterium. GTDB lineage: Bacteria > Verrucomicrobiota > Verrucomicrobiia > Limisphaerales > CAIMTB01 > CAIMTB01. The sequence goes on from CAYMDA010000034.1 coordinate 4,562, forward strand.
CGGAACTCGCCGGCGGCCGCATCCTCGCGGGCGGATCGTTCGCCGGCATCGACGGGTTGGACCGTCCGAACCTCGCGCTGCTCGAGCCGGACGGCACACCCGTCGATTCCCCGCTGCCCGCCCCCGACGCCGCGGTCCACGCGATCGACGTGGGCCCCGCCGTCCTCGTCGGGGGTGACTTCACCCGCATCGGCGGTCATGCCTCCCCCGGCGTCGCGCGCCTCCAGGCGGACGGCTCGCCGGACACCGCATTCACCTCGGGGACACACGGCCGCGCCGGCGTTCGCGCGGTGGCCGCGCTCGCGGACGGGAGGGTGCTCGTGGGCGGCACCTTCACCTCCTGGGGAGGTTCCACCGCCCGCTTCCTCGCCCGGCTGACCGCCGACGGCGCGCCGGACGTGACTTTCCGGGCGTCCAACGGCCCGGACGGTCCCGTGCATGCCATCGCGCGGGCGCCGGACGGCTCGCTGTACATCGCCGGGGCATTCACCTCGGTCTCCCAGCTCCCGCGCCGGGGGGTGGCGCGTCTCCTCCCGGACGGCGGCCTCGATCCCTCCTTCGATCCGGCCGCGGGACCGGATGCGCCCGCCTTCGCCATCGCGGCGCTGCCGGCGTCGCCGGTTGTCCTTGGCGGCGCGTTCACGTCTTTCGCGGATGCGCCGGCGGGACGGTTCCGGATCCTCGCGGCCGGCGGCGAATCCGATCCGTCCTATGCCGAGGGATCGGGGGCGGATGACATCGTGTGGGCGATCGCCGTCCAGAACGACGGCGCGTTCATCCTCGGCGGGGACTTCACGGAGATCGACGGCCGGCCGCGCATGCGCATCGCACGCATCCATGCGGACGAGAAGTTCTCCGAGGGCTTCGTCGAGTTCGCCGCCGGACAGTTCACCGCCGACGAGGGGCAGGGAACCGTCGAAATCCGCGCGCGCCGCACCGGCGCGGCCAAGGGCGAAACCCGCGTTCGATACGAGACGGGCGACGGCTCGGCCTCGGCGGGCGCGGACTACGCGGCCGCGACGGGCGAGCTCGTGTTCCCTCCGGGGGTGCTCGAGCAGGTGTTCCATGTCCAGGTGCTCGACGATGCGCTCCCGGAAGGTCCGGAAAGCGTGCGGCTCATCCTGACCAACGCGACGGGTGCGCTCCTGGGAAGGCTGGCGTCTGCCGAACTCCTCATCCTCGACGACGAGGACGCCGTCGCGTTCGAGACCTCCGTCGTGGAGATCGGTGAGGCCGACGGGACGCTGTCCGTGAGCGTGTATCGCTCCGGCGTCACGAACAGCCCCGCCCGGGTGAGCTACGCGATCGTCGCGGGCTCGGCCCAGCCCGGCGCCGATTACATCGCGGGCGGCGGTGTGCTGGAGTTCGCGCCGGGTGCGAGGCGGCAGTCGATCCGCGTGGACATCGTGGATGACGACGCGATCGAGGGCCCCGAGACCTTCCGCATCGATCTGTCGATGCCCGAGGGCGGGCTGGCGCTGGGTTCCCAGTCCATGGTCACGGTCACGATCGTCGACGATGACCGCCTGCCGACGCATCACCGGCTCACGGTCGAACCGAGCCCGGGCGGCACGGTGGTTCCCGCCGGAGGGGAATTCCCCGTGGGCTCCGTCCAGACGCTCCACGCGATCTCCGAGTCGGGTTTCGAGTTCGCGCGCTGGGAGGGGACGGTCACGTCCGTGGAGAACCCGCTCCTCCTCACGATGGACCGCGACCATGTGCTCGTGGCGCGCTTCCGCCCCCGTGATTATCTCGACACGTTCGAATCGGGCGACCTGTCGGCGCTCCCCTGGGAGACGTCGGGCGACGCGCCATGGCACGTCACGGACGAGACGGCCTCCGGCGGACAGTTCTCCGCGAGGTCAGGGAACATCCCGCCGCGCGGCAAGTCCGTGCTGCGCCTGCGACATGTGACCGGGAGCGGCGGCGGAAGCTTCGATCTCCGGACGTCCTCCGAGCGAGGCTGGGATTTCCTCGAGTTCCGGCTCAACGGGGAGCTGGTGGATCGTTGGTCGGGAGACCTCGGCTGGCGGACGTTCCAGTTCAACGTGCCCGCCGGCGAGAATGTCTTCGAGTGGATCTTCTCGCGCGATCCGACCTTCGGTGGAGGGATCGATGCCGTGTGGATTGACAACCTCGATCTGCCGGAGCCTGGCGCCGGCCCGGCGTCGCCGCGCATCACGGCATGGCGCAACGGACACGGCTGCCGCGTCGAAGTGGCCGGGCCCGCAGGCAGGAGGCATGTGCTCCAGGTGTCCACGGACATGAAGACATGGCGCGACCTGACCAGCGCGATCAGCGACGGCGCACCGCTCGTCCTCGAGGATCCCGAGGCATCGGCCGACGGCGCGCGGTTCTACCGCGTCCGCGTCGAGTAGTCGTCGGGGGGATCGTCCGAAACAACCTGGCCTTCACGGCCGGCGCGCCCGCCCGGGCGCCCGGCCTCGCCGTGGCTCAGGACGCGCGCCGGGTCAACGCACTGCCCCCGGGACAGCTTCCGGCACCTTTGAACCGCCGCGTGTGTCACGCGCGAATGACGGCCCTGTGAAACTCCGGTGACGAACGCCCGCGGAGCTTTGACCGTTCTCCGGAATCCCCCGATGGGTGGGGCGAATGAGTTCGCTCGCTCCGACCATGCGCCGGGAGTTCCGCCCGGCCGCGGACACCGAGGCCCTCGCGGCGCGGGTCACGGATGCCGTGCGAGGCGCGGCGCCGAACGGCCTCGACTCGCGCTCCGTGACGGAATCCGGCCTGAGCACGGAAATGATGCTCGGGCTCGTGGTTTACTGCTACGCGGAGGGCACCCTCGCCTCCGATCAGATCGAGCATCGGGTTCGCGAGAATCCGGCGCTTCGGCAGCGGTTCGGCGACAAACTACCCGGCGCGCCGGAGATTCGGCGCTTCCGCAGGCTCCATGCGGAGCGCATCCGCGCGGCGCTGGAAAGGGTTCTTGCATCGGGGTCGCCTTCGCAGGCGCGGGTCCGCGGGGGTGACGGCACTTTCCGGCCCTGCCTCCACCATGCGGCGGAAAGCGAATCCCGGGCCCGCGCGGCCGCGCTCCTCGATGAGGCGCGGTTCCTCGACTGCATCTCGCAGGACTGGTGACGAGCACGCGTCCGCAGGCGGGTATTCCGCACCCGGCTTCATCCCGGGCATCCGCCTCTCGTGGGGCGTGCCCGGGGCCAAGGCACGCGGCGCTAGCGCAGGTGCGGTGTGTTGTCGCGGTTCCAGCGCCGCGCGACGCGTTCCTTGTCGGCGCGGTTCTGCTGAAGCTGCGCGGCGAGATCCACGCGGCGCTCGGAGCTCACGTGGCCGTCGCAGAAGAGGATGCTTGCCCGGCGATTGTGGATGTCGAGGGGCCACTGTCGCTCCTCGTACATGCCGATGAACCCGCTCCAGTTGCGGTCGCCGTTGCGCTTGAGGTCCCAGTTGCTGTCCCCGATCGCGATCATCTCCGTCGGATTGCGGACTTCCGACGGCTTGGTTTCGCCGTAGAGCGGGTCGCCCTTGTACACGCCGAGCCCCTGGTTGGGGACCAGCCCGTCGTAGGCTCCCCACACGTTGTATCCGTAACTCATGAAGCTCGACCCGCCGGGAACGAGGCGGACCTCATCCGCGAGGTAACCGTCCTCCGCGGGCAGACCGCTTCCGAACTGAACCTTCCACTGGGCCTGCTCCGGCGCCGACGGGCACTTGAAGAGCTCGACGTTGCGGCCGCCGGAGATGTGCTCGCGAAGCTGTGAGGGCCAGATCCACGCGGCGTCGCGCCGCGGATCGATGCCCACCGGGTAATGACCGTGATCGTCCGAGAAGGAGATCATTGCGATCCCCATCTGGCGAAGGTTGCTGATGCACTTGATGCCCTTTGCCTTGCCCTTCGCCTTGGCGAGGGCGGGCAGGAGCATGCTGGCGAGGATCGCGATGATCGCGATGACAACGAGGAGTTCGATCAGCGTGAAGCCTTCGCGTCGCGCGATTCGGGCGCGGCGAAGGGGGTGGATGCCGGCTGCGTTCGTCATGGGGCGGCGGGATGAAATCGTGGAGAATCGGACATGACAATCCCCGCGTTGATGTTTGTCCGCGACGGAGGGCGCCCGTCGGGTCGCGGCATGCCCGCGGAACGATCGATTTCGCTCATGCTTGGCGGCCGCGCGTCCTCGGGCGGCGCGCCCTCCGCCGGCGCGGGCGTGGTCCCGTCCGGCGGACGGTATACCGCTCGGGAAGCCGGGTGCCCCTGAAAAATCCGGAAAACTCGCGCTCCACAATATGGATCGACTTGACGCGTCCGGGCGCGGGGCCGCAGCGTGCGGGCGCTTAACAGCCCTAACCAACACCTATCGATGAGTATCCGACGAGTATTCTGTCGTTCGGCGCTTGCCGTTATTTTGGCCGCTCCCTTTCTCGGAAAGGGCGCGGACAGCACGCTGGTCGCCTACTGGGATTTCAATGACGACTCCGATCCGTCCTCCGCGGAGGATGTCGTCCGGGGAAGAGTCGGAGAGTTCCGGGGCGCCACGGCGTACACGCCGGACCAGGGAGGGTTTACCGGCCAGGCCGGGGACCGGGCCGTTGACTTCGGGACGTCCGGCGCCACCGCCGTGTACGTGGAGGACGGGCGGTTCATGCGCATGGCGGGTTACGCCGACAGCTTCACCATCTCCTTCTGGCAGAAGCTGCACTCCGTCACGTCCAGCTCGGCCTTCTGGGCCACTTCTCCCTCCTCCAACGACGGGCAGCGCGGCGCGCAGGCCCACGTTCCGTGGGGTGACCAGACGATCTACTACGACACCTCCGGATGCTGCGGGGCCGACACGCAGCGCATCAGCCGGAACATCGCGGACCTCGACCCCGCGTTCGACTGGACCCAGTGGCACCACTTCGCCTTCGTGAAGGACGGCCAGACGAAGCAGATCTACATCGACGGGATGCTCTTCCACGAGGGACTCGGCGACCCGCTCCCCACGGACTTCGAGCACTTCGTCATCGGCGGCAACGACGTCATCGGCAACAACATGCGGGGCGTCATCGATGATTTCGCCGTCTGGTCCATCGCGCTGACGCCCGACCAGATCGCGAATCTCGCCAGCCAGTCCGCCACGCCCCTCTCCATTCCGGCGCCCATCCCGAATCCCGACAGCGACCCGGACGGCGATGGACTCACCAACGCGGAGGAGTTCGACCGCGCCACCAACCCGCAGGTGGCGGACACCGACGGGGACGGTCTCAAGGACGGCGTGGAAACCAACACCGGCATCTATGTGGACGAGTCGGACACCGGAACGGACCCGGTGCGCGCGGACACCGACGGGGACGGCCTCCTCGACAGCGTCGAGAACAACTCCGGCACGTTCGTCGACCTCTCCCGGACGGGCACCAGCCCCTTCAACCCGGATACCGACGGGGATGGCTTCCCGGACGGCGTCGAGGCGCTTCTCGGCTCCAACCCGCTCGACGAGGAAGAGGTGCCCGTCGAGGAGGGCGGCCTGAATCTCCTCGCCTACTGGACCTTCGACCAGGCCTCCACGGAGACCGTGGCGGACACCGTCAACGGCATCGTCGGACACCTCGAGAACGGCGCGGTCATCAGCGATGGCGGCTTCGGCGTCTCCGGACAGGCCTCCGATCGCGCACTCGACCTCGGCTTCTCCGAGGGACCGCACGCCGCGATGCGCGTCGCCAGCGGCTACTTCCTCAACGCGGCCTCTCCCGCCGACCAGCTGACGATCACCGCGTTCATGCAGCTCTACGACCTGCACAACGGGGCGCTCTTCTTCGCCACCTCGCCATCGAGCAGCGGCGGCGCCCGCGGTTTCGCCGCGTTCCCGTGGTCGAACGAGAACATCTACTTCGACTCGGCCGGATGCTGCGACCTGAACACCCAGCGCATCAACGCCCACATCAACACGTTCCCGGGCTACACCGGCGACATCGGCTTCTGGAACTCGTGGCATCACTTCGCGTTCGTGAAGGATGGCGAGCGCAAGCAGGTCTGGATCGATGGCGAGCTGTTCCTCGAGGGCACCAGCACGAGCCCGCTGCCCGATGACTTCGCCCAGCTCTTCATCGGCAACGACCCGCCCGACTCCACGAGCATCTGGGGCCTCGTCGACAATTTCGCGGTGTTCGCCAGCGCGCTCAACGGTGTGCAGATCGCCGCGCTCGCCGACGGCGCTCATCCCAGCGAACTCGCCGTCGACAGCGATTCGGACGGGATGCCTGATATCTGGGAGGAAGCCTACTCGCTCAATCCCGATGACCCCTCCGACGCGGAAGGGGATGCCGACAATGACGGTCTGACCAACCTCCGGGAGTACCAGCTCGGCACGCTGCCCAACAATCCGGACACCGACGGCGACGGGCTCAAGGATGGCGTGGAAACCAACACCGGCATCTGGGTCAGCGCCGATGACACCGGGACCGATCCGCGCAACGTTGACTCCGACGGCGACGGCCTCCCGGACGGCGTGGAAACCAACACCGGCACCTTCGTCAACGCCCAGGACACCGGCACGGATCCCAACAAGCCGGACACCGACGGTGACACGGTCCCCGACTCGGTCGAAGTCGCCTTCGGCACCGACCCGAACGACAAGTCGGATTCGCCCGTGAAGCCCGGCGCGCTGAACCTGCTCGCCTTCTGGGATTTCAACGATCCCGCGAATGCCGAGCTGGCGCGCGACGCCCTCCACGGCTTCGAGGGCTCGATCGAGAACGGCGCCTACTACACCCCGGACCAGGGCGGAAGATCGGGGCAGTCGGGTGACTACGCCGTGGACTTCGGCTGGGACATTCCCGGCGTGATGTACGTTGACGACGCCGCGTGGCTCAACGCGGCCGCGGCCTATGATCAGCTCAGCGTCTCCTTCTGGCAGATGCTGTGGTCGCCCGCCAACTCGTCCGCCTTCTGGCTGGTGTCCCCGTCCTCGACCGGCACGGAGCGCGGCTTCCAGGCCCACGTGCCGTGGGGCGACGGCACGATCTACTTCGACACCGCCGGATGCTGCGACGGACCCCAGCGCATCAGCCGGAACATCGGTGATCTGGACCCTGCCTTCGACTGGCTGACGTGGCATCACTTCGTCTTCGTGAAGAACGGAGGGACCAAGCAGATCTTCGTCGACGGCGAACTGTTCCACTCGGGAACCGGCGCGGCGCCCCTGCCTACGGACTTCACCCGGTTCACCGTCGGCGCCGCCGGCGATGGCGCGAGCAGCATCAACGGAATCATCGATGACTTCGCCCTGTTCGCTTCGGCGCTCACCCCCGAGGAGATCCAGCTGCTCGCGGGCGGCACGAGCCCCGACGACCTGCCCGAACGCGTCATCAGCGACGAGGAGCCGTCGCTGACGCTCACGGTCGGGAATGACGGCACGATCACCATCTCCACCGATGGCGCAGCCCTGCAGCACGCGGAGTCGGTCACCGGACCGTGGGAGGACCTGCCCGAAACCTCGGTCACGGTGAATCCCGCGGCCGCCGGCGGCGCGCGGTTCTACCGCGGCCGCAACTGATCGGCTGAACGATCCATCCCCCGGACCGCTGGGTCCGGGGGGGGCATTCCGGGGGTGGACTGCCGCACAGGCGACGGTCCACCCCCGATCTCTTTCCCTGCGCAAAGCCCGCGCGGCCCGCTACACCGCACCCTCGGTGGCCACCTCCGCCGGCGGCGGCGTGCTGTGGGCCGTCCTGCCCGTGTGGGACCAGCCCGTCTTGAGCCCGAGCACGAACCAGCCAAGGACCACGACGCCGGCGGCGAAGATGGTGTCACCCACCACCCGCAGCCAGCGCAGGACGTTCATCAGCCCGGTCTGCAGGAACTCCGCGGAACGGGCGTACCACATCCCGTGCTCGACACTCGCCCACGTCTGCAGCAGGCCCACCGGCAGCACGCTGATGAGCACCATCAGCGCCAGCCCGACGTTGATCGACCAGAAGCTGATCGCGATCGGGCGCGTCTTCCAGTCCACCTGCCGGGTCAGTCCGCGCAGGCAGAACAGCATCAGCCCGATGCCGAGCATTCCGTACACCCCGAAGAGCGCCGTGTGCCCGTGGACCGGCGTCGTGTTGAGGCCCTGCATGTAGTACAGCGCGATCGGCGGGTTGATCAGGAACCCGAACAGTCCCGCTCCGACGAGATTCCAGAAGGCCACCGCCACGAAGAAGTAGATCGGCCAGCGATACGCCGAGACCCATGGCCTCGCGCGCGCCAGCGTGAGGTTCTCGTACCCCTCGAACCCGATGAGCACCAGGGGTACCACCTCGAACGCGCTGAACGTCGCCCCCAGCGCGAGGACGGCGGTCGGCGTGCCGCTGAAGTAGAGATGGTGGAACGTGCCGAGGATCCCGCCGAACAGGAAGATGACCGTCGCGAAGATCACGGCCGCCGTGGCGCTCACGGGTCGCAGCAGTCCCATCCGCGTGAACAGGAACGCGATCACCACCGTCGCGAACACCTCGAAGAAACCCTCCACCCACAGGTGCACCACCCACCATCGCCAGTACTCCGCCATCGCGAGGTGCGTCTGCCGCCCCCACATCAGGCCGGCGCCGTAGAACAGCGCGATGGCCGCCGACGCGATCAGGAACAGGGCGAGCAGGTGCCGGTTCGGGCCCGGCTTGCGAAACGCCGGCCACAGCGCGCGTCCCATCAGGAAGAGCCAGAGGAAGAGCCCGACGAACAGGAACAACTGCCAGAAGCGCCCGAGGTCCACGTACTCGTAACCCTGGTGGCCGAACCAGAAGTTCGCGGTGAAACCCAGCTTCTGCTGCACCCCGAGCCACTGTCCGAAGAGCGATCCGCCCACGATGACCAGCAGGCAGACGAACAGCAGGTTCACGCCGAACCGCTGCCCGGGTGGTTCATACCCGGAGACGGCCGGCGCCATGAACAGGCCGGTGGCGAGCCATGCCGTCGCGATCCAGAAGATTCCAAGCTGCGTGTGCCATGTGCGGGCGACGGAGTAGGGAAGCCACGCGCTCAGCGGCAGTCCGTAGAAGCCGTCGCCCTCCACGCCGTAGTGCGCGGTCACCGCGCCCAGACCGACCTGCACCACCACCAGCGCGGCGACCACCCAGAAGTACTTCAGCGTGGCCGCCATCGACGGCGTCGGCTTCAGCGCGAGCAGCGGATCCTGGGCGGGCACCTCGCTCTTCTCGCCGGCCTCCCGATGCCGCTGGACCGCGAAGTACCAGACCATCGCCCCGACACCCGCGAGCAGCAGCACGAAGCTGATGACCGACCAGACGATCGTCGAGCTGGTCGGGTGGTTGCCCACCAGCGGCTCGGGCGGCCAGTTCTGCGTGTAGGAGATCGCGCTGCCGGGGCGCTCGGTCACGCACGCCCACGACGTCCAGAAGAAGAAGGCGTTCATCTTCCGCTGGCGCTCGGGGTCCTTGATGGTTCGCTCCGGGATCGCGTAGGCGCTGCGCAGCTCGCGCATCTCCGGCGCGTCGCCGAACAGGGCGGTGTAATGCGCGGCGACCGCGTCGAACGCCGCCGCCCGCGCGGGGGAGATGACAAGGTCCCCCGTTGCCGGGTCGTGCGTGTTCGTGCGCAGTTCCCGTCGCAGGCGCTGCCGGAGCGCCCCCTGCCGCTCGGGGTCGAGGTCTTCAAAGGACGCCGCGCCCTCCTCCGCGGCCCAGTGGTCGAGCAGCCAGACGCACTCCCGGTGCAGCCAGTCGGCCGACCAGTCCGGAGCGACGTACGCGCCGTGGCCCCAGATGCTGCCGACCTGCTGCCCGCCCATCGACTGCCAGACGTTCTGGCCGTCCCGGATGTCCTGTCCCGTGAAAAGCACGCGGCCGTCCGTGGAGACCACGCGCTCGGGCAGGGGAGGCATCATCCGGTAGATCTCCCATCCGTAGTAACCCAGCGTGCCGAACGACAGAAGGATGACGGCCGCCAGGGTGGACCAAAGCAGGGTGAAGGAGCGGGCTTTCTCTGGATTCATGGGTTCTCCGTTCGCGATCGCGAGGTCGCGGATGCGGGGTGAAGCATGCTCGGCAGCAGTCGGAGTGCCTTGATCCCGATCAAGGATTCCCATCTCGCCCCGCGCGCCGTTCGGTCCCCCGCGGCCCTTCACCCTTCACTCTTCACGCCGGACGCGCGCCGCCGGCGAAACGGTGTCTTGCAGAACGCGGTTCACGCGCGGGGGAGGCGATGCAAACTGCGGGGACGCCCCCGCCGCCGCGCGCCGACGGAAGCGCGATTTCCGCCGGCGGCCTGGTGGCACGCGGATCGCTCCCCGACGCGCGCCGCCCGCGATCCCCATCCCGATCCGGGCGCCATTGCGGCATGATCGACGATCTCTGGTACAAGAACGCCGTCTTCTACAGTCTCGATGTCGAGACCTTCATGGACGCGAACGGCGACGGCGTCGGGGACTTCGAGGGCCTGGTGCGTCGCCTGGATTACCTGCACTCCCTCGGAGTGGACGCCATCTGGCTCGCTCCGTTCCAGTCCACTCCCAATCGCGACAACGGGTACGACGTCACGGACTTCTACGGCGTTGACGCGCGCCATGGCACGTCGGGTGACTTCGTCGAGTTCATGCATCACGCGACGCACCGGGGCATCCGCGTCATCATCGATCTCGTCGCCAATCACACCTCGGACCAGCACCCATGGTTTCAGCAGGCGCGCCGGGATCCGTCGTCGAGGTATCGTGACTGGTACGTGTGGTCGAAGAGGCGGCCGAAGGGCTGGGACGACGGGATGGTCTTTCCCGGGGTCCAGCGCGCGACATGGACCCATGACAGGGAGGCCGGAGCCTACTACTTCCACCGCTTCTACAAGTTCCAGCCCGACCTCAACATGGAGAATCCCGAGGTCCGCGCCGAGATCCGCCGCATCATGGGTTACTGGCTTGAGCTCGGGGTTTCGGGGTTTCGCGTGGACGCCGTCCCCTTCATGATCGAGACGCCCGTGCCCGGACGGAAGAAGGCCTCCATGCGCTTCGAGTGTCTCGACGAGATGAGCCGCTTCCTGAAGTGGCGCCGGGGCGACGGCATGATGCTCGGCGAGGCCAATGTCGAACCCGCCGAGGTCGAGCGCTACTTCGGCGAGGGAGGCAACGGCCTTCAGATGATGTTCAACTTCCACGTGAACCAGCGCCTCTTCCACGCCCTCGCGGTCGGCGACCCCGCCTCGCTGGCCCGCGCGCTGGAGGACACGCGCCACGTGCCCGCGACCGCGCAGTGGGCGCAGTTCCTCCGCAATCACGATGAGCTCGACCTTGGCCGCCTCACGGACGAGGAGCGCGAGCGTGTCTTCCGGAGGTTCGGCCCGGAACCGGAGATGCAGCTCTATGATCGTGGCATCCGTCGGCGCCTCGCCCCGATGCTGGGCGATCGCGCGCGTATGGAGCTCGCCTACAGCGCGCTCTTCTCCCTGCCGGGCGCGCCCGTCCTCCGCTACGGCGATGAACTCGGCATGGGCGATCTCCTCGAGCTGCCGGAGCGCGACGCGATCCGCACGCCGATGCAGTGGTCCGAGGCCGCCCAGGGCGGGTTCAGCCTCAACCCCAGGACCGTCCACCCGGTCATCTCGGACGGTCCCTACTCCTTCCGGGAGGTGAATGTCGAGAACCAGCGGCGCGATCCGGAGTCGCTTCTCAACCGGGTCGCCTCACTGATCCGCCTGCGGAAGGAATGCCCCGAGATCGGGTGGGGGGATTGGAGGATTCTCCCGTGCCGGGCGCCGACCGTGCTCGCGATCCGGTACACATGGCGCAACGCGACGCTGGTCGTGCTCCACAACTTCGGCGACGCGCCCGCCGAGGCCGCGTTCAAGGTCGGCGTCGAGCACGACGAGGTCCTCGACGATCTCCAGTTTCGCCTGAGCAGCCGCGCCGGCGGCGACGGGACGCACCAGATCGCCCTGCCGGCCCTTGGCTACCGCTGGCTCCGTGTCCGCGGAATGGATTACCTGCTGCACCGGGGGCGTGACTGAACGGCTCGCGCCTCCGTGCGCCCGCGGGCGGCCTCCCGCACACCGCCTTGCCTCATCCCATGTCATTGCGGTTAATCGTCCCGTGCGCTGGCGGAAGGCGGCGATTCTCGGGGTCGGGTTGCTTGGTGGTTCCCTCGGACTGGCGATGCGCCGCCGGGGGATCGCCGCCGAGGTGTCCGGGCTTGTTCGATCGGCGGAAACACGCGACCGCGCCCGCTCCGCGGGGGCCGTGGATCACGCGAGCGATCGTCTCGACTCCGTGCTGGAGGGGGCCGATCTCGTCGTGTTCTGCACGCCCCTCTCCCAGATGCGCCCCCTTGCCGAGGGGCTCGCCGGGCGCCTCGAGAAGGGAGCCGTCGTTACCGATGTCGGCTCCGTCAAGGAATCCGTGATCGAGGACCTCGAGCAGGCGGTCGCCGGCGCGGGTGGCGCCTTCGTGGGGAGCCATCCCATGGCCGGCTCCGAGAAGTCCGGCGTGGGCGCGGCGCGCCATGACCTTTTCGAGGGCGCCGTGTGCATCGTCACGCCGAGCGTGCGCACCGATGCGGAGGCGCTCGGCCGCGTCTGCCGCCTCTGGGAATCCGTGGGCTCGCGCGTGGTGACGATGCCCGCCCGCAAGCACGACGAGCTCGTCGCGCGCAGCAGCCACCTGCCCCACCTGGTCGCCGCCGCGCTTGCCCACTGGATCCTGTCACCCGAACACCCGCCGGAGCAGGGCGCCCTGTGCGCCGCCGGGTTCCGCGACACGACCCGCGTCGCGTCCGGCTCACCCGGCATGTGGCGCGACATCGCCATGGCCAATCGCCATGCGATCCTCGAGGCGATCCGGGGCCTGGACCGTTCGCTGGATGACCTCCGCGAGGCGCTCGAGCAGGGCGACCCCGACCGCATCGAGGAATACCTGCGTGTCGCGCGGGACCGCCGCGAGGCATGGCGGGGCGACTCCGCTTCCGGCGAATGACAGGATCCATCGTGCCCCTCCCGGACGTCATCGAGATCGAGCCCCTGTCCCTCGCGACGGAGGCGCGGATCCGGGTTCCCGGATCCAAGAGCATCACCAACCGCGCGATGATCCTCGCCGCGCTGGGGCAGGGGATCACCACGCTCGAGGGCGCCCTCTGGAGCGATGACACCCGCGTCATGCTCGCCGCCCTCGAGCGCCTCGGCTTCCACACGGAGGTCACGCCCGACCCGCGGGAACCCGCCAACCGCACCATCCGCATCGGCGGCCGCGGGGGCGTGGTGCCCGGCGGCGGTTCGCCGGAATCACCCCTCACGCTGCACGTGGGCAACGCCGGGACCGCGGCGCGCTTCCTCATGGCGTTCCTGTGTCTCGGCCGCGGCGTGTACCGGCTCGAGGGCGTGCCGCGGATGCACGAGCGTCCCCAGGCCGGGCTGATCCGCGCACTGCGCGCCCTGGGCTATCGCATTGACGCGCCGAACGACCGTCTGCCCGCGATCATCCACGGAGGGGGCCCCCGGCCCGGCCGCTGCGTCATCGGCGTCGAAGGCAGCTCGCAGTTCGCCTCGGCCCTCATCCTCGCCGCCGATGCCGGCCGGTGGCAGGTCGAGGTCGCCGGCTCGGACGCCGAGGAGCTGCCGTACGTGGAGATGACCCGGCAACTGGTGAGGACATTCCGCCCCGGCGGCGTCTTCCCCATCGAGCCGGACGCGTCCAGCGGAAGCTATTTTTGGGGCGCGGACGCATTGCTCGGTCCGGACCTGCGGCCCGCCGGCCGGATCCGCGTCGAGCAATGGCCCGCGTCCGGCTGGCAGGCGGACGCGGCCTTTCCGCGGTATCTGCCGCCCCCGGCCGTGGTGTCCCGGGCCACCGACCTCGCCGACAGCATCATGACCGCGATCGTCCTTGCGCCCTTCTCGCGCCACCCGGTGCGGTTCACGGATCTCGGGAGGCTCCGCGTCCAGGAGTGCGAGCGGGTCGCGGCCCTGAGGACGGAGCTGACGCGCTGCGGCGCCGACGTCGAGGAATCGGGCGACTCGCTCGTCGTCACGCCGGGCCCCGCCCTCCACGGCGCGGAGATCGAGACCTACGGCGATCATCGGATGGCGATGGCCTTCGGCATGCTCGGCCTCCGGGTCACGGGCATCCGGATCCGGAATCCGCGATGCGTGGACAAGACATTCCCGAATTTCTTTGCCAAGCTGGCCGCCCCCCCTCCCGGGGGACTGGGGGCGGTGATCCGGGACGGGCGCACCATGCGCCCGCTCGGGTCGGAGGAACTCGTGGCCGGGTGAACCATCCGGCACGGCTCGGCGGCACGCATCCCGATTCAATGAAGGACGCCATCGTCATCGCCATCGACGGACCCAGTGCGAGCGGGAAGGGCACCTGCGGGCGCTATCTCGCGGGCAAGCTGGGCTTTCACTTCGTGGATACCGGAGCCATGTACCGCACGCTCACGTGGCACTGCCTTCGAACCGGCGTGGACACCACCGATCCCAGGGCGGTCGTCGCGGCGCTGCGCGCGTGGCCCGCCGCCCTCTCCGCCGCGAACAACGAGGTCTTCCTCTCGATCGATGGCTATCGTCCCGCCACCGAGATCCGCGGCGACGACGTGTCCCGCACCGTCGCCACCATCTCTCCCATCGTCGCCGTGCGCATCTGGATGGTCCGCACCCAGCGCGACTGCCTCCGATTCGGAAGCCTGGTCATGGACGGCCGCGACATCGGCACGCACGTCTTTCCGGAGACGCCCTTCAAGTTTTTCCTCACCGCGAGCGACGAGGTCCGCGCACGCCGCCGCCGCGCCGAGGGCTCGGGTGAGGACACCGCCGAACGCGACCGCCGCGACGCGGCCCGTTCGGTCGCCCCCCTCGAGCCCGCGCGCGACGCCCAGGTCGTCGACAACTCCCACGAAAGCGCCACCGTGACGGCGGAATTCATGCTCGCGAGCTTTCTCAGGCGGCGCGAGGAGCTCGGACTGTGAACGTGGTCGTCGCCATCGACGGACCCGGCGCCTCCGGAAAGAGCACGGTCGCCAGCGCGGTCGCCCGCGAACTCGGTTTCGCCTACGTGAACACCGGAGCCATGTATCGCACGCTCGCGTGGCATTGCCTGCAGATCGGCGCCGATGTCCGCGATCCCCGCGCCGTGGCGGGCGCATGCCGCCGCTGGAGGACGAGGCTCCACCTCCTCGAGAACGATCCCTCCGAAATCGTCCTCCTGCTCGACGGCTACCATCCCACGCGCGAGCTCGTCACGCGCCGCGTCACGAGCGCCGCCTCCGATGTCGCCCTCGTGCCCGCCGTCCGGCAGTGGATGCGCCGCACCCAGCGCGAATGCCTGCGCTTCGGCAATCTCGTGATGGAAGGCCGCGACATCGGCACGGCCGTGTTCCCGGAGACGGCATTCAAGTTCTGGCTCGACGCCACCGCCGACGAGCGCGCGCGCCGCCGCAAATCGCAGGGCAGGGAGGATGACCTCTCCCGGCGGGACCGCCAGGACAGCCAGCGCGCCAGCGCCCCGCTCATGATGGGCCTCGGAGCGGTGCGCATCGACACGACCGGCCGGCCCGTCGCGGACATCGTCCGCGAAATCGCCGAGGGGGTCCGGCACGCGCTCCCCCTCGCCGCGCCCTAGTTTCCCTCCCCCGGGGCCGGCGCCGGATTCCGCGAACGTTCGACTTGCACCCGCAGCGACCCTACGATTCCCGCCGCATGACGCCGCAACCGCTGGTCATCGCAGACCGCGAATTTCAGTCCCGCCTCATCGTCGGCACGGGGAAGTTCTCCTCGCCGGAGGCCATGCGCGATGCGCTGGAGGCCAGCGGCTGCGAGATGGTCACCGTCGCCCTCCGCCGCGCCAACCTCTCGGGCGAGCGCGATCCGTTCGCGAACATCCTCGAGTACATCGATTCGCGGCGCTACCTGATCCTCCCCAACACGAGCGGCGCCATGAACGCCGACGAGGCGGTGCGCCTCGCCCGCCTCGCCCGCGCCGCGGGCCTCCCGAACTGGGTCAAGCTCGAGATCCATCCTGATCCGCGCTACCTGCTGCCGGACCCCATCGAGACGCTTCGCGCCGCCGAGATCCTCGTGAAGGAGGGATTCGTCGTGCTGCCGTACATCAACGCGGATCCGGTCCTCGCGAAGCGCCTCCAGGAGGTCGGCACCGCCACCGTGATGCCCCTGGGCTCGCCCATCGGTTCCAATCGCGGCATCCAGACCCGCGACCAGATCCGCATCATCATCGAGCAGGCGACGGTCCCCGTCGTCGTGGACGCCGGGCTCGGCGCGCCCAGTCACGCGGCCGAGGCCATGGAACTCGGCGCCGACGCCGTGCTCGTGAACACCGCCATCGCGGTCGCCGAGGATCCGAATGCCATGGCGCGCGCCTTCGCCATGGCCGTGGAGGCCGGGCGCATCGCGCGCCGCGTCGGCCTCGCGGAACCGGTCGATTCCGCCCGGCCCACAAGCCCCCTCACCGCGTTCCTCGGGTGAAGCGCGCCAAGGCTCAACGCGCCGCCCCCGCGGGCGCGCAGGATTCGGCTCTGGGCCCCGATCGCGTTCGGGAACTGCTCCGCTCCGCGCGCCACTGCCGCCTGCTCGTCGTCGGCGACGTCATGCTCGACCAGTTCATCTGGGGCAGCGTCCGCCGGATCTCGCCGGAAGCCCCGGTCCCCGTCGTCGAGTTCCAGAGCGAAAGCTACATGGCGGGCGGCGCCGCGAACGTAGCCCGGAATCTCACCGCGCTCGGCGCCTCCGCGCGGATCTTCGGCGCCCTCGGAACGGACCATGCCTCCGAGCACCTGCTCGAGATCCTTCGGCGCGACGGCGTCCGCCACGAGGGTCTGCTCCGCCTCCCGGACCGCCCGACGGGCCTGAAAACCCGGGTCATCGCGCACCAGCAGCACGTGGTCCGGATCGACCGCGAGCGGCGCGCGGCGCTCGATCCGACCGCCGCGCGCCGGCTTCTCGACGCCGTGGTGGACGCGCTCCCCGAAGCCGACGCCGTGCTCGTGTGCGACTACGCCAAGGGCGTCGTCACGCAGAACCTGCTCGATGTCCTCAAGCGGGAGTGCCGCGCCCGCGCGATCTGGCTCAGCGTCGATCCCAAGCCGCTGAACCGCATGGACCTCTCCCGCCTGTCCCTCCTCACGCCCAACCGCAAGGAGGCCCTCGAGCTGGCCGGCCTCGAGGACGCGCCGTCCGTCGAGGATCCCATGGACGACGCCCCGCTCCTCGCCGCCGCGGACACGCTCCTGCAGCGCCTGCGGCCCGCCCTCCTCCTTGTCACGCTCGGTCCCCAGGGCATGCTCCTGTGCCGGCGCGGGGAGCGCCCCCTGGTGATCCCCACTGCCGCCCAGGAGGTGTACGACGTGTCCGGCGCGGGCGACACCGTGATCGCCTCCTGCACCCTCGCCATCGTCGCCGGAGCGTCGCCCCTCGAGGCCGCGATCTTTTCGAATCACGCGGCGGGCGTCGTCGTCGGAAAGGTCGGAACCGCAACGGTCACCCGCGATGAGCTGCTCGCCAGTTTCAACGGCCGCCGGACGCCCCCCTCCGGCCGACACGCGTAGTCCGCGGCCAGCCCTGCGTTCTTGACTTCATCTGTTGAAACTCCAGTTTTTTCCGCAACTGAACTTATCAATCCGCTGATGAAATCCCCCCCCCGCGCCGCCGCGCCAAAGTCCCCCGACGCAAAGCCTGACTTCAACCGCCGTGACTTCCTCAAGGGCTCCTCGTTCGCCACGATGATGGCGATGCTCTCCGCGGGCCCGCGCGTTCTGGCGCAGGAGGACGAGGAGATCTCCGAGACCCAGTCGGGCGAGCCGGTCCGCGTCGCGCTCATCGGGGCGGGCGCGTGGGGCCGCGAAATCCTCAACACCCTCGCGCGCATCGAGTCCGCCACGGTGGCGGCGATCTGCGACACGTACCCTGCCATGCTGCGCCGCGCCCAGCGCATGGTTCCCGACGCCGCCCTCGTGGAGGACTACACCAAGGTGCTTTCGGACAAGTCCATCGACGCGGTCATCGTCGCCACCCCGACGCACCTCCATAAGGAAATCGTCATCAACGCCCTCAAGGCCGGAAAGCACGTGTACTGCGAGGCCCCCCTCGCGCACACCATCGAGGACGCCCGCGCCATCGCCCAGGCGGCTCGCGACGCCAAGCGACAGTATTTCCAGCCCGGCCTCGGCCTGCGCTCGGATCCCCAGCGCCTCTTCCTCCTTCCGTTCATCCGCGCCGGCGCCGCCGGGCACCCCGTCAAGGCACGCACCCAGTGGAGCAAGAAGCAGAGTCTTCGCCGCACCTCCCCGAGCCCGGAACGCGAGCGCGAGCAGAACTGGCGGCTGAGCAGAGAAACCTCGCCGGGCCTCCTGCCTGAGCTCGCCATTCACCAGATCGACAACATCGCCTGGTACTTCAACCGGCGCCCGATCGCCGTCACCGGCTTCGCCGGCACGATCCTCTGGAACGACGGCCGCGATGTTCCCGACACGGTGCAGGCCGTTTACGAGTTCCCCAATGGCGCGGTCCTCAACGCCGAGGTCACCCTCTGCAACTCCTTCGACTCGGAGTACGAGATGATCTACGGCAGCGACGCCACCGTCATGCTCCGCGGCAACAAGGCGTGGATGTTCAAGGAGGTGGACGCGCCGCTCCTCGGATGGGAGGTGTACGCGCGCAAGGACACCTTCTACCAGGAGACGGGCATCGCCCTCGTCGCCAACGCCACCAAGCTCAAGGCCCAGGGCGACAAGCCCGTCGAGGAGGCGCCCTACAGCAACACGCCCCTCTACTACGCGCTCGAGGCCTTCATCTACAACTCGGACATCGTGAAGACCGCCGTCCGGGACTTCATCGACCTCTTCGGTGACTCGGACCCGTCGGCGCTCGCCGATGCCCTCGCGCAGGCGACCGTGAACAACAAGGCCGCCGCCACGTGGCGCGACGGCTACGAGGCCACCGTCCTGGCCCTGAAGGGCTCGGAGGCCGCATGGAAGCGCCAGCGCATCGAGATCCCGGAAGAGCTGTTCCAGATCTGACCGCGGCCCCCCAACCCCGGCACTTGACTCTCCCTGTACAGCGCAGGCTCGCGATGGCGCGGCCTGCGCTGTTTTTTTGAAGAAAGCGCGTCTCCGGCGCGGTCTAAGTACACAACGAACCGCGGGGGCGCTCCGACCGAGACCCAGAATCCGCAACCCCTGAAATCCCATGACCATCATCGCTCGAATCGCAACCCTCTGCGCCGCCGTCGCGGTCGCTGCCAGCGCCACCGCCGCGGAGACCGTCACCTACCGCGGCCAGCCCGGCAGCAAGATGCGCATCGAGGGCACCTCCACGATCCATGACTGGCATGCCGAAAGCGTTCTGCTCAGCGGCACGGTGACCCTGCCCGCCGACTTCAGCGCCAGGGCGGCCAGCCGCCAGCTCGAACCCGGAAAGATCGAGTGTGAGGCCAGCGTCGTCATCCTCTCGCGCAGCTTCAAGTCCAGCAGCGGCGCCGCCATGGACGCCGTCATGCAGAACACCTGGGACGCCAAGAAGTACCCCCGCATCGAGTTCAAGCTGAAGGAGCTCGTCTTCAAGGAATTCACCGACGAGGGAATGCTCTTCGACGCCACCGGCGACCTCACCGTGCATGGCCAGACGAAGGAAATCGCCATGCCCGTCACGATTCAGCAGCCCAATGAAGAAAGTTTGAAGATTTCCGGTTCCACCAACGTCAAGATGACAGATTTCGGCATCCAGCCGCCGGCTCCGAAGGTCCTGCTCGGGGCCATCAAGACCGGCGACGATGTGAAGCTGATCTTCGAGTGGAACGTGGCGAAAGCCGCCCCCGCAGGGGCGTGATCCCCGCTTCCTTTCCGGACACCCACCCAGGGCCGGGCGAAAGCCCGGCCCTCTCCCTTTTCACGGGCCCGAAACGGGCGGCCGCCCCCCACCGCCGCAGGCCTGCGGCGTGGCCGTCCCGCCCGCGCGAGAACGCTGCCGGTTCACGGAGAGGCATCCCCGCTGCCTGTTTCCCCGCCCCGATGCCGGGCCTTGGCGGGCCGGACGTCTCCGTCAGACCGCCGGCTCACCCATCCGCCGGCGCGCCGAAGGATCGTGAACCCACCACGGCCGCGAGCGCCGCGTCCAGCGCCTGCACCCGGACCGGCTTGGTGAGGTGCGCCACGAACCCCGCCGACTGGCTGCGCGCGATGTCCTGGTCGGTCCCGTACCCGGTAAGGGCGATCCCCGAGAGGCCGAGGCGCTCCCGGAACTCCGCCATCAGGGTGTACCCGTCGCCATCCGGCAGCCCGATGTCCGAGATCAGCACGTCCACCGGCTGTTCCGCCGCGCGCCGCCGGGCTTCCGCCACGCTGCCGGCCGTGAACACCTGGTAGCGCCGCCTCTGCAGCAGGCGCACGAGCGCGTCCCGCGTGGGCTCGTGATCATCGACCAGAAGCACCCGGAGCTTCTCCGGCTGGGAAGGGGATGGCGCGGGGGCGCCCGGTCCGTCGCCGCGCACGGGCGAGGGCGCGGGCTCCGCGCACAGGGGAAATTCCACCGTGAACGTGGACCCCCGCCCGAGTCCGTCACTCGTGGCGCGGATCACGCCGGAATGCAGCTCGACGAGCATCCGGCAGATGGAAAGGCCGAGCCCGACCCCGCCATAGCGGCTCGAGCTTCCGACCGCCGCGTGGTCGCCCTGGGCGAAGGCGTCGAACACGCGCGCGAGCTCCTCCGGTGTCATCCCGATGCCGGTGTCGATCACGTCCACGGCGACCGTCCGCCGCGAGGCGTCGCATCGCGTCTGCACCGTGATGCGGCCGCCCTCGGGGGTGAACTTCAGCGCGTTCTGGAGGAGGTTCCACAGGATCTGCTGGAGGCGGACGGCATCGCCCCGGATCGTCGGCGTGCCCGAGGTGAGGCGCAGGTCGAGCGACACGCCGGACTCGTCGAGCGCCTGCTGCAGGGTGGCGATGGCGTCGTGCAGGATCGAGTGCAGGTCCTGCGGCCGAAAATCGATCGAGAGCTTGCCCCGGGTGATGCGCGTCAGGTCCAGCAGGTCATCGATCAGCCGCGCCTCGAGCGAGATGTTCTTGGCGATGATCGCGAAATCGGCCCGGACGGCCGGCGGCAGATCCGGGTTCTCCAGCGCCTCGCTCGCGACGAGCAGCACCGGATTGAGGGGGGTGCGCAGCTCGTGGGAAAGGCGCGCAAGGAACTCGTCCTTCGCCCGGCTCGCGTTCTCCGCGGCGTCCCGGGCCTGGCGGAGCTCCCGCACCAGGCGCGCCCGCTCGAGCGTGGCCGCCACCATGTCGCACATGGTGTGCATGAAGCGGAGCTGCTCGGGGGTGAACCGCGCGCGCACGCGCGAAGCGAACGAGAACGTTCCGAGGAGACTGCTGCCCGCGAGCAGGGGATGGCACGCGTAGGCGGTCACCCCGAGCGAGCGGACCAGTCCGGCCTCGGGCCGCTCGCACTGCTGGACGTCCTCCACGACGACCGGGTGCCGGCCGATCGCCACGGAACCGCACAGCGCCTGGCCCAGGTCGATCTCGCGCAGCGCCGCGGTGTCGTGCTCCTCGAGGCCCCCGTGATGCTGCAGCACCAGGCGTGAGCCGTCCGGCGACACCGCGTGGTACAGGTAAACCTCCGCCTCGAGCTCCCGCGCGAATCGCGCGAAGATATCCCCGAGCAGGTCCTGCGGCGCGTCGGCGGTGATGAGCTGGGCCGCCGCCTCGGACAACAGCTCCGCCCGGCGCGCGTGCGCCGCGAGCGCCCATTCCGCCTGCTTGCGCGTCGTGATGTCCTCCGCCACCGAGAGAATGGATTCCGGCTGCCCCTGCGGGTTCCGGATGAGACCAAGGCTGTTGCGCACCCAGACAACCTGCCCGTCGGGACGGACATAGCGCTTCTCCAGCACGAAGGGCGCGCCACCCCGGCCGAGCGCGTCGAACAGCGGGCGGCTGCGCGACTGATCCTCCGGGTCGGTGATCTCGGCCATCCGCATCCCGAGGAGCTCGGTGCGCGGGCGGCCCGCGATCTCGCAGTAGCGCTCGTTGACCATCAGGAACCGCCCCGTGAGGTCGGTCTGCGCGATGCCGACGCCCGCCTGCTCAAAGACCGCCGAGAGCCGGGCCTCGCTCGTCCGCAGCGCGGACTGCACCAGCTTCTGGTACTCGAGCTCCCGGTGCAGCGCGGCGTACAGGGTCGCGTTGTCCAGCGCGATCGCCGCCTGCGCCGCAAGCGCCGCCACCACCTCCTCGGTCTGCTTCGTGAAGACGTTCGGCTCCGGATGCGCGAAACACAGCGTGCCCGCGGCCTCGCCGACCCTGCCGACGATCGGCACGGCCAGGTAGCTGCGGATCGGCGCGCTGCCCGCGCCCGAACACGCCGCGCTTCCGCTCGCCTGGAACCGCGGGTCCCGCAGCACGTCGTCTGATCGCAGGATCGCATGGCCGCGCCCGCTGCCGGGGTGGAGGTCCGCGGGCCCGGGCTTCGGCAGGAGGGCGAGCGCGTCGGGCGACGCGCCGGAAACCGTGCACAGCGTTCGCGGCTCCCCGGAGGGCCCTCGCGACCGGTGATAGAACACCCCGAACGCCGCTCCGCTCAGTTCCCGGGCCGCTTCCGTCACGCGCTGCAGCAGCTTCTCCACGTCGAGCTCGGCCACCAGCGCGGAACTGATCCGGCTCACCACCTCCACCGCGCGCGTGCGCTGCCGAAGACTCTCCTGTGTCGCCTTCCAGGTCGTGATGTTCCGGGCGATCTTGGACGCGCCGATGATCCGGCCCTGGCCGTCTCGCACCGGGGAGATCGAGATCGACACCTCCACGAGGGAGCCGTCCTTGCGGCGGCGCAGGGTCTCGTAATGCTGGATCCGTTCGCCGCGCCGGATGCGGTCCAGCAGCCCGGGGCCTTCGTCCGGCCGGTCATTCGGAATGAGGATCCGCACCGGCAGCCCGATGACTTCCTCCGCCTTGTATCCGAACAGCATCTCGGCCCCGTGGTTCCATGACATGATGATGCCGTCGAGATCCTTGGAGATGATCGCGTCCTCGGATCCCTCCACGATCGCCGCAAGCCTCGCCGCCGGGCTGAGCCCCGACGAGCCGTTGCCCTCCACACCGGCCGCCGACTCCTCCGCCGCCGCGATGCTCCCGGATGCCGCCGGCGGGCCGGGAGCGTCCGGCAGGGCGCCGCATGGCGTCGGTCCCGGCCGCGGCGCATGCGCCACGGCAGGCTCGAGGGGCAGGGTGAAGTAAAACCGGAAATCCCCGCGCGGGCCGTTCATGCAGCCGCACCGGCCGCCGTGCATCTCGACCAGCCGCCGCGTGATCGAGAGCCCGAGTCCGTTCGTCGCGTCGGGCCGGTGCAGCAGGTGAAAGGGCTGGAACAGCTCCGCCCGGCGCTCCTCCGGAACCCCGGGGCCCTCATCCGAGATCCAGAACCGGTACTCGCCCTCGAGCCTTTCCCATCCGAGGTGAATCCGCGGCGGCACTCCCCCGTGGCGCAGCGCGTTGTCGAGCAGGTTGAACCAGACCGTCTCGAGCCACGGCCCGACCCCCTCGACCTCCGGCCATGCCGCCGGCTGTTCCACGAACCCGCCCGCATCAAGCAGCCGCCGTTCAAGGCGCTCCCGCGCCGCCACCACCACCCATTCCATGTTGAGCCGCTCGCGCGGCGGCGGTCGTGCGAGCGCCTTCGCCACGGATACCACCCGGTCCGTCAGGGAGGCGATCTGTTCCGCGGACGCGGATATCATCCGCGCCATCTCCCGCTCCGCCACGCCGGCCGCCGCCGTGTCCCGCAGCGCCTCGGCCGTGGACAGGATCGCGCCAAGCGGCGAGCGCAGGTCGTGATGAATCCGTCGCCCGAGGGTCAGCAGGTCGCCACGGCACGAAGCGAGTTCGCGGGTGAGCTGATGCCGATGCGCCGCCGCGAAGAGGATGTGGGAGAGCAGGGGACCGTCGGCGCCGGGATCCACCACCTCGACGCCCGACACTCCCGCGGGCCCCCCCACGGCCAGTACCGCCCAGCGCGGAAGCTCCAGCGCGTCGAGCGCCTGCGCGGCGCGCTCCACCTCCGGCCGATCCGCCCCCTGCATCACGAGGACCTCAACCACCTCGCCCGCGGGGTGCCGGAACGCCTCCTCGAGGCTCGCGACAGAGAGCAGGCGGCACTCCGATCCCTGCAGCGCGATCGCCCGGTGCACCCGGGACTCGAAGGTCCGTTCCGCGCCTACCAGCAGCACCAGCAGTCGGCTGTTGACCATGCGAGAGACCGTCACTCGGACGAGGATCTTCCGGTCGAACGGCGCGGGGCGCAACCAATCCGTGTTCCATCGCGGAGTCCGCGACCCGCTTCCGCGCGACCCGCTTCGCCGCGCGTTCGCGGAAGGGGGGGCTCGCGCCCTGCACGCGCGCGGGATCCCGCACCCTGCGGACACGGAGGCCGGATCGCACCGCCCCCGAACGGGGGTGAATCCCCTCCGCGAGCCCTGCGCTATGCTTCCGCCCCGTCTCCGCGAAGTCCCCGCCCGATTTCGCGGTGTGCAATCAAATGAACGTTTCCAATCGCGAAAAGAATCGCTAAACGACTCCGTCAGATAGCACGCCCGTCTCCGTTGGATCCCGGACAGGGCTGCGCCATGACATGTCTGCCACTCCCATGCGACCGCACCAAAGTTCCCCCAGGGTCGTGAAGCACGAGGCCTTCACCTTGATTGAGCTTCTCGTCGTCATCGCCATCATCGCCATCCTCGCCAGCATGCTTCTGCCCGCGCTCGCCCAGGCCAAGGGCAAGGCCACGGGCGCGGCGTGCCTCAACAACCAGAAGCAGCTCATCCTTGCGTGGACGCTGTACGCCGATGACAACGACGACCGCATCCTTCCCACGCGCTACAACGACGGCACCGCCCAGGTGGAGCTCTACGCCGGCGGCTTCTGGCGCGGCCCCCGCCCCGACATCAGCGCCGGGATCACCCTCGACGAGGCGATGCGGCGTGTCGTCAACGGCCTGAGCAACTCACCCCTCACCAAATACGCGGCCTACGGCACCTACCACTGCCCGGGCGACCTGCGCACGAAACGCCTTCGCCCCGGCGCCGGCTGGGCCTATGACAGCTACTCGAAGGCGGACGGCATGAACGGCATCGGGTGGGGCGGCATCGGACTGTATACCAAACGCTCCCAGATCCACGAGGCCTCCCAGGCCATGGTCTTCGTCGAGGAGGCCGATCCCCGCAGCTACAACAACGGGACGTGGGTCATCGACGTGAATCCCCCCGGCTGGGTCGATCCGTTCGCCGTGTTCCACGGGAAGGTCAGCACCTTCGCGTTCGCCGACGGCCACGCCGAACTCAAGCGCTGGCTCGAGGCCTCCACCATCAAGGCGGCCACCGACTCGGCCAACGGCCGTCAGAGCTTCTACTGGTCCGGAGGCAACCTGAACAACCGCGACTTCCGCTGGGTTTACGAACGGTACAAGCACCTCAACTGGAAGCCCGTGCCGTGACCGACGCTGTCCAACCCGCGACGGACGCCGCGCCCCACGGGATCGCCTGCCGCCCGGATATCCAGCGCGCGACGTCGCTGCTCCGAGCCCGCGGATTCCATCGCAGCCGGCGCCCCCGCCCGCTCACGGCCGCGCTGCTGGCCGTCGCGGCGTTGGCGATCCCCTTCCTCTCGGCCACCGCCGAGCAACCGGCCGTCCCGCTGAGCGACTCCTCCAAGGTCCGCTTCAATCGCGACATCCGCGCGATCCTCTCGGACCACTGCTTTGCGTGCCACGGGCCCGATGAGAACACCCGCAAGGCCCGCCTGCGCCTCGACATCCAGGAGGAGTCGCGCCGCGTCCTGCGCTCGGGCAATGCCGCCATCGTGCCCGGCGACCTCGAGGCCAGCTCCCTCATTGCGCGCATCACCTCGCCGCATCCGGACGAGGTGATGCCGCCTCCCGAGACGAAGAAGCCGCTCACGCCGGAGGAGATCGAGCTGCTCAAGCGCTGGGTCGCCCAGGGCGCCGAGTACGAGGGCCACTGGGCCTACATCCCCCCCTCGGAAGTCACTCCCCCGGCCGTCGAGGATTCCTCATGGGTGAGGAATGACATCGACCGGTTCATCCTGCAGAGCCTGTCCCAGGCCGGTCTCAAGCCGTCGCCCGAGGCGCCCCGCGAAAAGCTCCTCCGGCGCGTCACGCTCGACCTGACCGGGCTGCCGCCCACCGTCGAGGAGATCGACGCATTCCTCGCCGACGAGGACCCCATGGCGTACGAGAAGGTCGTCGATCGCCTCCTCGCCTCCCCTCATTACGGGGAACGCATGGCCCAGCAGTGGCTCGACCTCGCCCGGTACGGGGAAACCCAGGGCTACCATCACGACCGGCACCGGGACATGTGGCACTGGCGCGACTGGGTCATCCGCGCCTTCAACGACAACAAGCCCTTCGACGAGTTCACCATTGAACAGCTCGCGGGCGATCTCCTGCCGAATCCGACCCGCGACCAGCTCATCGCCACGGGTTTTCATCGCAACGAGATGACCACCTCCGAGGGCGGCGCGCTCCCCGAGGAGTACATCGTCAAGTATGCCGTCGGCAGGGTGGACACGACCGCGCGCGTCTGGCTCGGCACCTCCATGGCCTGCGCCGAGTGTCACGACCACAAGTACGACCCGATCTCCCAGAAGGATTACTACCGGTTCTTCGCCTTCTTCTTCAACACGCCCGAGCACGGTCTCGACCGCGAGGAGCTGAATCCCGTGCCGCGGATCACCCTCGAGACGCCTGAACAGCGTGAGCGCGCCCGCCAGATGGACCGCGAGATCGAGGCGCTCAAGACCGCCGAGCATCTGGTGCGAACCGCTCCCCGCAAGGAGTGGGACGACGCCCAGGCGCAATGGGAACAGGCGCACCGCGCGGAAAGCGTCGGCGGCTGGAAGCCCCTCGAGCTCGTCGCCGCGCGCGTCATCTCGCCTGAATCCGCCACGCAGACCGAGGACGGCACCCTGCGGCTCGCGGCCGACGCCGGGCGCGGCCCCGTCGTCGAAGTCACCCTCAGGACCGAGCTTCCAGACCTGGATGGGCTGCGTCTCGATTTCACCGCCCCGGAGGCAAACCCCGAATGGCGGCTCACCGGTCTCTCCGCCGAGATCCGCGCGGCGAATCCCGCGTCGGCCGGGGCGGCGGCCGCACCCGTGGCCTCCCCATGGAGGTCGGTCGGTCCCTTCACCGGCAAGTCCGGGGCGGAGGCCTTCAACACGGAGTTCGGTCCGGAGAAGAATGCGGACCCGCACGCGAGGTTCGACAGGGACCGGCTCGCGTGGAAGGAGCGTGGCGAGTGGGCGGACGTCCTGAAGAACGCCGCCGGCGTCACCTACGCCGAGCGCACGATCACCGTTGACGAACGGAGGATCGTGGATGCGGAGGTCGTCGCTCCCGGACCCGTCCGCGCATGGCTCAACGGACATCCCGTTCTCGCCGCGGCCGACGGTTCCGGATCGCATCGTGTCCGCCTCTGGCTGCGCCCCGGTGACAACCGGTTCCTGCTGAAAATGGTGTCCTCCGGCGAGGACCGGGAATGGAGGTTCACGCTGCTTCCGGAACCGGTTTCGCGAGCGTCCCTGGAGTTTGCCGCCGGGGCCGCCACGGCCGAGGCGAAGGAGCATCCGTTCAGGGGCGCGCTCGATGCCTCGGAGGAAACCGGCTGGTCGCCGGCAGGCGACGCGTCCGCGTCGATCTCCGCGTTCGTGCGCGCGCGCGAACGGTTCGGCTTCCGGGACGGAACGGAGATCACCGTGCGCCTTGCCTTCGGGCCGGGTGCGGAACGGCTCCCCATCGACAGCCTTCGGATCTCCGGCCGCGCATCCTCCACGCTCGCGGAGTTCGTCGATCTTCCCGCCCCGATCCGATCCCTGCTCCTGCGCGAGCCCGACTCGCTCGACGAGAGCGCCCGCGCCGAGATGCGGGATTTCTACCGTCAGCGGTATGTGCCCGAGGTGCAGGAGACGCAGCGCCTGCTCGCCGCGCGCACCCGTGAGCGGGACGAGTTCCGCAATTCGTGGCCGACCGCCATGGTCATGAGCGAGGCGAACCCGCCTCGTGAGACGTACTTCCTGATCCGCGGCCAGTACAACAACCCCGGGGAGAAGGTGGACCCGGGCGTGCCGGAGAGCCTCTTCCCGTGGCAGCCCGGCCTGCCGACCAACCGGCTCGGGCTCGCGAAATGGCTGGTCCACCCGGACAACCCGCTGACCGCGCGCGTCGTCGTCAACCGGTACTGGCAGCGCTACTTCGGCGCGGGCCTCGTGAGGACCTCCGAAGACTTCGGCGCGCAGGGTGAATGGCCGACGCACCCCGCGCTTCTGGACTGGCTCGCCCGCGAGTTCATCCGCTCCGGGTGGGACATCAAGGCCATGCAGCGCCTCATCGTGACCTCGGCGACCTATCGCCAGGACGCGGTCACGCGTCCGGAACACATGGAGCTGGATCCTGAGAACCGCCTGCTGGCCCGCGCGCCCCGGTTCCGGCTCGACGCCGAAAACATCCGTGACCTCGCGATGGCCGCCAGCGGCCTGCTCAACCCGAAGATCGGGGGCCCCAGCGTCTTTCCGTACCAGCCGCCGGGCCTCTGGGCCCAGGTCGCCTTCGAGGGAACGGGCGACTGGGAACAGAGCCGCGGCGCGGACAACTACCGGCGCGGTCTCTACACCTACTGGCGCCGGTCGATCCCGTACGCCTCGTTCACGATCTTCGACGCCCCGAGCCGCGAGGTCTGCACCGTCCGCCGGCCGAGGACGAACACGCCGCTGCAGGCCCTCGCCCTCATGAACGATCCGGTTTACGTCGAGGCCGCGCGCGCCCTCGGCTATCGCGTCCTCAAGCACGGGGGCGACAGCCTCGACGATCGGATTCAATACGCGTTCAGGCTGGTGCTGGGCCGGCGCGCCAACGACGCCGAGCTCGGCATCCTCCGGCGCGCGTGGGAACGCGAATTCGAGAGCTACGCGGGCGAGCGCGAAGCGGCCAACCAGCTCATCCATGTGGGCGCCTCGGCGCCGCCCGTCGACGTGGACATCGCCGAGCTTGCGGCATGGACCATCGTCGCCAACACGCTCCTCAACCTCGACGAAGCAATCACGCGCGGCTGATCCTGTCCTTTCCGCATCCATCATGCTGTTCGAGAACGTCATCTCCCAGACCCTCACGCGGCGCGCCTTCTTCCGGCGCACCGGCGTCAGCCTCGGCTCCATGGCGCTCGCGTCCCTGCTTCGGCAGGACACCGTCGCCTCCACCGGCGGCGCCTCGGCCGCCAGCCATGGCATCGTCAACCCGCTGCACCTCGCGCCGCGCGCGAAGCGGGTCATCTATCTCTTCCAGTCCGGCGCGCCCTCGCACATCGACCTGTTCGATCCGAAGCCGAAACTGACCGAGATGACGGGGATCGACCTCCCTGACTCGGTCCGGATGGGACAGCGGATCACGGGCATGACGAGCGGGCAGAAAAACCTGTTCTGCGTGGGGTCCGCCTTCGAGTTCGCGCCGCGCGGCAAGTGCGGCATGGAAATCTCCGACGCCCTTCCGCACCTCCACAAGGTCGTCGACGACATCTGCCTCCTGCGGGCGGTGCACACCGACCCGATCAATCATGACCCGGCGGTCACCTATCTCTTCACGGGCCATCAGCAGCCCGGGCGCGCGACGCTCGGCGCATGGGTGAGCTACGGCCTCGGCAGCGAAAACCAGGATCTGCCCGCCTTCATCGTCCTGTTGTCCGGTCGCGGCGGCCAATCCCTGCAGACCCGCTACTGGGGATCAGGCTTCCTTCCGAGCCGTCACCAGGGTGTCCAGTTCCGCGGGGCGGGGGATCCGGTCCTGTTCTTCTCCAATCCGCCCGGGCTCAGCGCAAGGACGCGTCGCGCGATGCTCGACGACCTCCAGGCGCTCAACCGCATG
This sequence comes from uncultured Verrucomicrobiota bacterium, assembly GCA_964389135.1. Classification (GTDB taxonomy): domain Bacteria; phylum Verrucomicrobiota; class Verrucomicrobiia; order Limisphaerales; family CAIMTB01; genus CAIMTB01. The sequence goes on from CAYMDA010000034.1 coordinate 34,419, forward strand.
CAGCTCGGCGAGCTCGCCGATCCCGAGATCGACACGCGCATCCAGGCGTACGAGATGGCCTTCCGGATGCAGACCAGCGTGCCGGACCTGATGGACCTCTCGAAGGAGCCCGCCGAAACCCTCGAGATGTACGGCGCGAAGCCGGGCGAGGCCTCCTACGCCAACAACTGCCTCCTCGCACGCCGGCTCGTCGAGCGCGGGGTGCGCTTCGTCAAGCTGATCCATCGCGACTGGGATCATCACGGGGGACTGCCCGACGGCATCCGGCATCAGGCCCGGCAGACCGACCAGGCGAGCGCCGCCCTCATCACCGACCTCAAGCGTCGCGGACTGCTCGACGACACGCTCGTCATCTGGGGTGGTGAGTTCGGCCGCACAAGCTACTGCCAGGGCGAACTGCGCAAGGACAACTTCGGGCGGGATCATCACCCGCGCTGCTACTCCCTGTGGATGGCCGGGGGCGGAATCAAGAGTGGCCACGTGCACGGCGTCACCGATGAGTTCGCCTACAACATCGTCAGCGGCGGAGTCCACATCCACGACCTCCACGCCACGATTCTTCACTGCCTCGGGATCGATCACGAACGCCTGACCTTCCGGTTTCAGGGCCGTGATTTCCGTCTCACGGACGTGGCAGGGCGCGTGGTCAGCGAGATCCTCGCCTGACACGGTTCCGTTCGAACCGCGCGGTACGCGCGGCGGGAGGAAGCATTGCGCCCGGCCGCGGTCTCCCCGGCCGGGGAAGTCTGTCCGCGGGCCCGGTGCCTCGCGCCCGGATGCTCAATCCCATCCAGGGCCGCGCCGTCCGTGGGGACAATCCCTTTCCGGGCCGGTGCGGGGGCCCTCGCCGAGGCGCTTCGCTCCCGCGTTGGCGGTCCGGACGCGCGGCCTCTCCGCTTCGCGAGTTCGCGCAGGACGAACCTGCGGCGCTCCACCACCTGCCGCCGGAACGATTCCATTTCCTTCCGGAACTGATCGACCGCGGCCGACTCGCTGGCGCCATTCACGGCGGCGCGATGCCGCACCTCTTCCACGAGCTGCCGCTCGAGCCGCGCGAAGGCGGGCTCCATCGCCTCGGGAGTGAAGGCGGTCTCGCACAGCTCCCGCGTCCGCTCGAGGAACCTCCGCCGGAATTCGGGATTGGCGAGCAGCGGCCCCGAGAACCATCCGGGCGGACGCCACCATGCCGTTCCTCCGAACGGACCGCGGTTGAAGAAGGCGGAAATGGATCGGGGAGGACGATCGCCGGCCATGCCCATCGTGAGAGGCATCGAGTACCAGTCCATGGACGGTGACACGCCGTCGTGGTAGCCCCATGTCTTGTCCTCGTCCCACGGGAAGATCTCCCAGCGGCCATCCTCGCCCGGCGGACGGTAGAGAAAGTAGTTGTTGAAGAAGCCGTCCCAGTTCTGGATGCACATGTTGACGGCGTAGTAGCTCGCGAAGATCGGGACGTTGAAGTGCTTCTCGATGAGTGACCACTGCTCCGCGCCGGACGTCTGATTCAGCGCGTCAATGATCGACACGAGCCCGGCGTGCCCGCTCTCCGGGTTGTTCTTCTTCTCGTGCTGCCCGACCACGTCGCCGCCGTACCAGAGGAGCTTGAACAGGTCGCCTTCGTCGTCGCGGCCGTTGCGCCGGAGAAACGCGCTGTTCGGCTGTTCCACGAAGAGGTGGTATCCCCTCGTCACGCCGTTGTGGAGGATCCGCCAGTGGCCGCTGAGCGGCGCGGGAACACCCGCGGCGCGGTAGAGCTCGTACGCGAGGTGTTCCGCGAGGACGAACCTTGGCACACCCTCGAAGATCACGTTCACCGTGGACATCTCGTCCAGCAGCCGGTCCTTGTGCAGGCGAACCTTCCAGCCCCCGTTGCGTGGCGTGACGCGGATGTGATCGAAGAGCTCGACGTGGGACACGCCCGGCCGCATCAGGATCAGGGCGGAATCGCCCCGCGATGGTTCGGCCTGCGCCCGGCTGTTCCTCCCGGGGCGGCCGTGCATCGTCCGGATCGAGGATCCGGGCGCCTCCGGCGGACCGAACTCGAGGATCGCGGCGACAGGCACCTGCGCCGTGTTCGTGTTCGGCCCGACGTAGTACGACCAGCTCGGACGCGCATCATCCGGATGCGGCAGCGTGCGGGAAACGCCCGTCGCGTCGGTCGCCTCGATCCTCCAGCGGACAAGGTGTCCCTCGGGTTGCGGCGGAATCTCCGCCTCGTACAGGCCGTCGAGCGCATCGCCCTGCCGCAGGGGCATCGTGATGGATTCCCAGCCGACCGGATTCCGCGCCCGGTTCCCCGCGTCGGATGCGCTCAGCACGCGGTACCGGAGTCGAACCGTCGCCACGCCATCCGAATCCCGGACCCGAACGCGGACCGGCATCGACCGGTTCGGTTCCGTCCCGACCACGCCCGGCGCCTCGATCACCGGCGGCGGATTCGCCGCGGCGGACGCGTTGGCCCTGCCTGGCGTGCCGGCGGCAACGCGCTCTGGAGGGAGGGGGGAAGGCGCCCAGTTGCGCGGATCGTCGCCCGCGCCCGAGGCCGTGATCCGCTCGAGCGAGGCGCCGAGGCCGTCCGGCGAGAGGGGCCATGGTTCGCGGTCGTCGTACTCGACCGTGTCCACGCGACGCTTCGATGCATCAAGAAGCTCGATCCGCTCGCCGCCGTGCTTGAGGCGGCCCTGGAACTCGCCCCCGACCGGGATGTCGCGTCCATAGCGAATCCGGAACGCGCCGGCGTCGCGCGCAAGCACGAGGTACCCTCCGGGCGGAATGCCGGTGCCCGCCGGGAAAGTGTGCCGGACGCCGCGCAGGGTCCAGCCGCCGAGGTCCACCGGCTGTTCCCCGGGATTGTGAAGCTCGATCCACTGGAGGTCGTCGCGGTCATCGGGCGGGTGGTACATCAGTTCGTTGATGACGACGCCCGGTGTTCCTCCCTCCGCCGCTCCGGCGGAAAGGCCGAGCCATCCGGCGGCGGCAAGGGCAAGGGTGGCGCGCAACAGGCTCATGGATTGAGGTCGTCGGGTTTCACTCCCGCGTTTCGCCATTCCTCCGTGATGGCCCAGAGATTCAACGGGCTCACCGACCGGCCGAACTTCAGGAACCGCACGCTGCCGTCCGCGAAGGCGAAATTGGATCCGCCCGCCCGCGAGCCTTCCTGGCTGCTGTGCCGGTTCTGGGCGATCTCCTCCACGTCGTTCCCGTGCTGGCCCTGGTCGAAGTCCATGTGGACGTGGGGCGATCCCTGGCGTTTCTCGCCGAAGAGGATGGTGTCGGAGGGCAGGGGAATCTCGGAGCGCCGCATGCCCACCGGCCATTTCCACGACTTGTGCTCCTGGTACTCCTCCTCGCTCAGTGCCGTGCGGAAGTAATCATTGAACCCGTTGATGACGAAGCTGCGGCGAAACATGAGCTGCTGCGTCGGGTTGAGCCAGCCCGTGATCAGAGGGAACCGGTCCGAGGGGCAGGTGACCACCGCCGGTTCCTGGTAGTAGCCCAGCAGGGACCACGGCCATGCGCCGGGGGGCTCACGCCGCGGCGGGTAGTAGTCCTCGTGGTCGTCCGCGTACAACCCCGCCGCAAGCCCGAGCTGTCGCTCGTGGTTGAGGCACTTGATCGCGTTCGCCTTCCCCTTGGCCCTCCCGAGGGCGGGGAGGAGCATCGAGGCCAGAATCCCGATGATCCCGATCACCACGAGCAGTTCCACCAGGGTGAAGGCCGGCCGCCCCGTTCCGCCGATGCGTTGGTTCGATTTCATGGCCCATGCGGATTCTGAAGGACGACGTCCCTCCCCGCGGGGAGGTTCCGGCGCCATTACGCGGAGAAGACGCGCCGGGACCGGTGATTGTTTCGAATTTCGCTCGCCTGGTGCCGAATCGTGAACCCCGCGCCGTTTGTCAGCGGCGATCCCGTCTGGTTCACTCCCGCCGGCATGACAATTCCGACGCAGCTCTTCGTCAATGGCGAGTTTCGCCCCGCGGGCTCGGGACGGCGCACCACCCTGGTCAACCCGGCGACGGAAGAGCCGTTCGCTGAAGTTTGCGCGGCGGACGCCGGCGATGTCGCAAGCGCGGTGCAGGATGCCCACCACGCATGGCGGTCCGGCTGGCGCGACCTCGCGCCCGGCAGGCGCACCGAGATCCTGTTCCGGGTCGCGGCCGTCCTCCGCGAGCATGCCGAGGAAATCGCCGCCCTCGAGACCGCCCAGATCGGGAAACCCATCTCCGACGCCCGCGACGAAACCGCCCTGGGCGCGCGCGTCTTCGAGTACTACGCCGGCGCGATCACACGGTTCTGCGGCGAGACGATCCCCGTGAGCCGCGGCGGATTCGACTTCACCCTGCGCGAGCCCATGGGCGTCGTCGCCGCGATCGTTCCGTGGAACTTCCCGTTCCCGATCGCGTGCTGGAAGGCGGCCCCCGCGCTCGCGGCGGGCAACTGCGTCGTGCTCAAGCCCGCGTCGCTCTCCCCGCTCACGGCGCTGCGCCTCGGCGAACTCGCCCACGAGGCGGGCCTGCCCCCGGGAGTGCTCCAGGTGCTGCCGGGCAGCGGCTCGGCCGTCGGCGAGACGCTCGTCACCCATCCGCTGATCGCCAAGGTTTCCTTCACCGGCTCCACGGACGTCGGCCAGCGCATCATGGGACTCGCGTCACGCGGCCTGAAGCGCGTGTCCCTCGAGCTCGGCGGAAAGTCGCCCAACATCGTCTTCGCCGACGCCGACTGGCAGCGGGCCGCCGACTCCTCCCCCATGGCGGTCTTCGCGAACACGGGACAGGACTGCTGCGCCCGCAGCCGCGTGTTCGTCGAACGGCCGGTGTTCGACCGGTTCGTCGAGCGCTTCATCGAGGCAACCCGCGGCCTCGTCGTGGGCGATCCGAAGGACCCGCGCACGCAGATCGGCCCCATGGTGAGCGCCTCCCAGCGCGGCACGGTGGAGGAATACCTCGCTGACGCCCGCTCCAGCGGCGCCCGGATCGCGTGCGGCGGGGGACGTCCCCGGGGGAAGGGGTACTTCCTCGAGCCGACGGTGCTGCTCGACGTCGGCAGGGAGACCCGGTGCTGGCGCGAGGAGATCTTCGGCCCGGTGGTGGCCATCACGCCGTTCGACGACGAGTCCCGGATGCTGGACGAGGTGAACGACTCCCCCTACGGCCTGAGCGGTTCGCTGTGGACCTCCAGCCTCGAGCGCGCGATCCGCGTGAGCCGCGCCATCCGCAGCGGAGTGCTCAGCGTCAACTCCCACAGCAGCGTGCATGTCGAGGCGCCGTTCGGCGGCTTCAAGATGAGCGGGTTGGGGCGCGATCTCGGCATGGCCGCGATGGAGGGGTACACCGAATTGAAGAACGTGTACGTGGCGGTCTGAGGGGCGCATCGGATCGCCCTTCCCGCCGACCGCGTCCCCGCGCGGCTCCCGTCCGCCGGGAAGAACGGCCCGGAGGGGCGCGAAGACCCGCCGACCTCCCGGCATCTGCCCTCACGTGGCGCCTGTTGCGCGCGGGAGGGACAGGTCAACGCCGGGTCGGGACGGGCGCGCTGCGGACACCGGCTTTGTCGAAAAGGTCTCGCGCGCCGGACGCCCGCATGGTCCTCCGGCGCCGCGGGACCGTGTTCCCGGCGTGGCATGCGCCAGCATGGAAGCCCCGCTGGAACCGGAGGCCCGAGGCGTACGCTCCCCTCGCGTGCCGAAGAACCCCAGGGCGGAAATCCGGAGTGGAATCGTGTGGTTCCTGGGCGCGTGGGGGCGGGGGGAACGGGCGGCGCGGCGCGACTTAGAATTGTTCTAATTTGACTTCCACCGGATTCACCCCACCTTTTCGGTCGCATGAGCCGGACGCGCGACGCTCGTTCCGCTGAATTCGCCGTCCTCCTCGAGAGGGCCGGGTTCCGGCGCACCCCCCAGCGTGAGCACGTGTACCGCGTGCTCCTGTCCAAACCGGATCACCCGACCGCGGACGAGGTGTTCATGCGCGCCCGCAAGGGCATGCCCGAAATCTCGATGGCCACCGTGTACAACACGCTCGACGCACTCGTGCAGGCGCACCTCGTGCGCGTGGTGAACCATGACCGCGGTGCGGCGCGGTACTGCGCGAACATGCGGCCGCATCACCATTTCCACTGCGACGTGTGCGGGGCGGCCTTCGACATCGAGGAACCCGCGGCGACGACGCTGCCGCCGCTCGACCTTCCCCCCGGTTTCCAGGCCCAGCGCTTCGAGGTGGTCGTCCGCGGCGTCTGCGAACGCTGCGGCCGCGGCCGCCCGGGCGGCGCCTGAACCCAACCCCTTTCCCGGAGACGTTTCATCCATGTCATCCAGCACTGAGACCATCGAAACCTTCGTCAAGCAGGGCTACGCCTACGGCTTCGTCACCGACATCGAGACGGAGTCGGCGCCGCCCGGCCTGAACGAGGACATCATCCGGTTCATCTCGGAGCGCAAGAAGGAGCCGGACTGGCTGCTCGACTGGCGGCTCAAGGCCTATCGCCACTGGAAAACCCTGCGCGAGCCGACATGGCAGTACCCCAGGTTCAAGCCGATCGACTACGACGCCATCGTCTATTACTCGGCGCCGCGCCAGAAGAAGGACGGCCCGCGGAGCCTCGACGAGGTCGATCCAAGGCTCCTCGAGACCTACGAGAAGCTGGGCATCCCCCTGCATGAGCGAAGCCGCCTCGCGGGCGTGGCCGTCGACGCCGTGTTCGACAGCGTCTCCGTCGCGACCACCTTCAAGGAGACCCTCGCCAAGGCGGGAGTGATCTTCTGCCCCTTCAGTGAGGCGGTCCGGGAGCATCCCGAGCTCGTGCGCAAGTACCTCGGGACGGTGGTTCCCTACACCGACAACTTCTTCGCCGCCCTCAATTCGGCGGTGTTCAGCGACGGGTCCTTCTGCTTCGTGCCGAGGGGCGTCCGCTGCCCGATGGAGCTCAGCACGTACTTCCGCATCAACGCGCGACAGACGGGGCAGTTCGAACGGACGCTCATCGTCGCGGAGGAGGGCGCCCAGGTGAGCTACCTCGAGGGCTGCACCGCGCCGATGCGCGACGAAAACCAGCTGCATGCCGCCGTGGTGGAACTGGTGGCGCTCGACCATGCCGACA
>CAYMDA010000035.1:0-41479 GCA_964389135.1 uncultured Verrucomicrobiota bacterium
GGACGAGGCGCGCACCTTCGGCATGGAGGCGATGTTCCCGGAGTTCGGCATCTACTCCTCCAAGGGCCAGCTCTACGAGCCGGTGGACCGGAAGTCCCTCAGCTACTACCACGAGGCGAAGGACGGCCAGATCCTCGAGGAAGGCATCACCGAGGCGGGTTCCATGGCGTCGTTCGTCGCCGCGGGAACCTCCCACGCCAACCTTGGCGTTCCGATGGTGCCCTTCTTCATCTACTACTCGATGTTCGGCTTCCAGCGCGTGGGCGACATGATCTGGCTCGCCGGCGACAGTCGCGCGCGCGGGTTCATGCTCGGCGCCACGGCCGGCCGCACGAGCCTCAACGGGGAAGGTCTCCAGCACCAGGACGGCCACAGCCACCTCGCGGCGGCCGCGGTGCCCAACATCATGGCCTACGACCCGGCCTTCGCCTACGAGATCGCGGTGATCGTCGCCGACGGCCTCGAGCGCATGTACCGCAAGGGGCAGGACGTCTTCTACTACATCACGCTCTACAACGAGAACTACGTCCAGCCGCCCATGCCGGGCGACGTGAGCGAGGGCATCCTCAAGGGGCTCTACCGCTTCAGGCAGGGCCCCGGGACCGGGCACAAGGCGCACATCCTCGGGAGCGGACCCATCATCCGCTCGGCCCTCGGGGCGCAGGAGATTCTCGCCAGGTACGATGTCTCCGCCGATGTCTGGAGCGCGACCAGCTACAAGCTGCTGCGCAACGACGCCCTGCTCTGCCGCCGCTGGAATCTGCTTCATCCCACGGAGGCCCCGCGCAAGTCGTACGTGGAGACCGTCCTCGCCAACGAGAAGGGCCCCTTCGTCGCCGTGTCCGACCACGTGAAGCTGGTTCCCGACCAGATCGCGCCATGGGTGCCGGGCGGTCTCTTCACCCTGGGAACGGACGGCTTCGGCCGCAGCGAAACCCGCGAGAACCTGCGCCGTTACTTCGAGATCGACGCCGAGCTCACCGCCGTTGCCACGCTCTACGCCATGGCCGAACGCGGCGAGATCCCGCACAAGACCGTCGCCAAGGCGATCAGGGACCTCGGGGTGAACCCGGACAAGATCTTCCCCGAGATCGTCCACTACTGAGGACCCCGCGGGGCCGGACTCCCCGGGAAATCGCTCGCGGGCGGTGATGAAAACTCACCGCCCGCGAGGTCCTTGGGGCAGGGCTCAGGACAAGGCCGGGGCCGGCCGCCTGCGCCACCGCTCGACCACGAATTCCGGCGTTTCCCGGAGGACTTCCGCGAACTCGAACAGGTGCTCGAACGGCGGGAGGCGCGTGTCCCCCTCCACGTTCAGGCGCACGCGCGTGAGCAGAAGCTCGTCGCAGAGAGGAAGCGCTTCCGCGAACACCTCGGCCCCCCCCGTAATGAAGACGGGCTTCGGCAGGTCTCCCTGCATGCGGGCGAGATCGTCAAGGCTCAAGACAAGGGTTGTACCGGGGAAGGCACGCCCGCTCCGGCTCAGCACCACGGTCCGCCTCCCGGGCAACGGCCGGCCGATGGATTCATAGGTCTTCCTCCCCATGACGAGTGTGCCGCCCATCGTGGCGGCCTTGAACCATCGCAGCTCGTCCGGAAGGCGCCACGGGATGCGGTTTCCCGCGCCGATGACCCGGTTCTCCGCCATCGCGACGATGGCCTTCCAGCCGTTCATCGATCAGACGGCGATCGGCGCCTTGATCGCCGGGTGCGGGTCGTACCCTTCGAGCGTGAAATCCTCGTAGCTGAAGGCGTGAATATTCCGGACATCCGGGTTCAGGCGCATGCGCGGAAGCGGTCGCGGCTCGCGCGAGAGCTGCAGTTTCGCCTGCTCGAGGTGGTTCGCATAGAGGTGCAGGTCGCCAAACGAGTGGATGAACTCGCCGGGTTTCAGCCCGCAGACCTGCGCGACCATGAGCGTCAGGAGCGCGTAGCTTGCGATGTTGAAGGGCACGCCGAGGAACAGGTCCGCGCTGCGCTGGTACAGGTGGCAGCTCAACTCACCGTCCGCGACATAGAACTGGAACAGCGCATGGCATGGGGGCAGCGCCATGCGATCGAGCTCACCGGGGTTCCATGCCGTGACGACGAGCCGCCGGCTGTCGGGGTTTCGGCGGATGTCGTCGATCACGCGGTCGAGCTGGTGGATGGAGCGTCCGTCCGGCGTGCGCCAGTCGCACCATTGCGCGCCATAGATCCGGCCGAGGTCGCCCGTTTCGGGATCGGCCCACTCGTCCCAGATCGTCACCCCGCGTTCCTGGAGCCAGCGGACATTGGTTTGCCCGGAGAGAAACCACAAGAGCTCCCAGATGACGCTCTTGAGGTGGATCTTCTTGGTCGTGAGCAGGGGAAACTCGGTCCGGAGCGGGTACCGGGCCTGTGCGCCGAAGACGGAGTACGTGCCGGTGCCGGTCCGGTCGGGCTTGAACCGGCCGGTGTCCACCACGAGGCGGAGCAGATCGAGGTAGGGCTTCAAACCGGGGGGAGAATGCCGCGATCGGGCGAGGTGCGGGAACAACGAACCTCCGGGATTGCCCGGAGGTTCATCGGGAAGTTCAGGAAACGGAGCCCGCGAGCCGGAGCGACGCCCTCATGGCACTCATGGCACCGCCGGGCGCCGGTCCATGCGGAGGGATGCTATTTCGCCCCCTGATCGATCCACGCGCGGACGAGGGCGATCTCTTCCTTCGTCAGCGGGTCGCCCTTGCCCTCGGGGGGCATGGCGGTGTCCTCGTCGAGGCGCGCAATGACATGCACGAGGGTGCTCTCCGCGCTCTTGCCCTTGGTCAGGATGGGCTCGCCGTAGGCGCCCTTCTCCACGCCCTCGAGCGTGTCGAGGCGGAGCTTGGCCTTGGGACGAACTTCGCCGTGGCAATCCACGCACGCCTTCACGAACAGCGGTTTGATGTCCTTCTCGAAGGTGACGTCCTTCTTGTCGGCGGGCGGCGGCAACTTGCTGATATCGACCTTGGCGCCGGCGACGGCGCTCACGGCGGCCGCGGCGAGAATCACAGTCCACAGATGCTTCATATTCAGTAACGAACGTTTCCAGCCCAGTTCAGCCGGGGATGCTGGGGCAACCCGAGCCGCGCTGTCAAAGGTCCCTGATGGTTTGCATTGAAACGCACCGCGGGACGCAGGACCGCCTCCCCGGCAGAACCGGGGACCGGGGCGGAGTCGCGGGACGGGGCGAAGGTGCCCCCGCCTCTCCGCTCCCGTCCTCTCGTTCATCCGCGGCCGCGGGACGACCGGCGGCGCAGGTAGATGGCCTTGAGATAATGCGCCTCCGGAAAGCCCGCCGGGTGGTCGGGCGGGTGATGGGCCGTTCGAAACTCCTCCCATGCTGCCGCCCCGCCCGGGACCGCGCCGCGCACGGCCGCGAAGAAATCCTCGGCGCCGACCTGCGCCGAACAGGACGCCGCCAGGAGCACCCCGCCGGGGCGCACCCTCGCGGCCCCGAGGCGCGCCAGCGTGGAGTATGCCGCGAGCGCGCCGGCACGTTCGGACTGGCGCCTCGCCATGGAGGGAGGATCCAGAATGACCAGGTCGAACGATCGCCGGCCGGCGCCCGACGACAGCCACTCGAAGACGTCCGCCTGCACCCGTTCATGGCGGGCGTCGCGCACGCCGGGCAACGCGGCGTTGAGCGCGAAGTTCCGTTGCGCGCTGGCAAGGGCATGGCGGCTGATGTCGAGATCAACCACGCAACGCGCCCCTCCCCGCGCCGCGTACACCGAGAACGCTCCCGAGAAACTGAAGGCGTTCAGGGCGTCGCCATTCGCTGCGAGCCCTCCCGCGAACGCGCGGTTCTCGCGCTGATCAAGGAAGAACCCGGTCTTCTGGCCGCGCACCACCTCCGCCTCAAACCGCAATCCGTTCTCGAGAAACACCACGGGCGCCTCCACGGGAGGTCCATGAAGGCGCATTCCGTCCCGGCATTCGAACCGGGTCGCGGCGAGGGCAGCGATGTTTCGGCTGAGCCGGAGGATGAGTGAACGCGGCGCGAGCCGGTGCAGGATCAGGTCGGTGACCTCGCGCAGCCGGGGGAGCCACGCCGCCGTGTAGAGCTTCAGGACGAGCACGTCGCCGTAGCGATCCAGGACCAGTCCGGGCCAGCCATCGCTCTCGCCGTGGATCCACCGCCATCCGGTGGTGTCGTCGGAGAACAGGCCGGTCCGCCGCGCGATGGAAGCCTCGAGCCGGGCGCACCACCAGTCGCCGTCCACGGCAACGGGTGGACCGACGTGGAGCATCCGGACGCGCAGCGGCGACGCCGGATCGTGCAATCCAAGGCCAAGAAAACGATCCCGTCGATCGTACAGCGCGGCGATCTCGCCCAGGTCACCCTCCCGGCTGACGGAGCGGATCGCCTCCGCGAACACCCACGGATGCCCGCGTCGAATCGCCCGCTCCGCCGCGGCGCCTACGTGAAGGCGCAGGCGCGCCCGGCTGGACATGACAGCTCCGGACATCCCTCAGGGACCCGCAGGGCTCTCGCCCGCTGAAGTCGAAGCCCCGCCCTCCTGCCGAACGGGCATCGGCGCGTTCAAGGCTCTGCGCCATGCCGCCAGCTTTGCACGGAGTTCCGCCGCCTTGTCCGGGAGACTGCGCACGAGGTTGTTTCGTTCGCCGAGGTCCTCGACGAGGTTGTACAGCTCGAGACGATTGTCCTCGAACGACTCGATCAGCTTGAAGTTCCCGGCGCGGATCGCGCCCGCCGGGCTCGATCGCAGGGCGCCTTCCGATCCGCTCACGTACACCGGAAAATGCCAGTAGATCGCGTCGCGGCCGAGGTGCGCGTTCGGGTTGCGAAGCAATGGGACAAGACTCGTGCCATCGATGGGGTGATCCTCCGGAAGGCGCGCGCCCGCGAGTTGCGCCAGTGTGGGGAACAGGTCCACGCAATGCGCCGGTTGCGCCGTGCGGGATCCGGGCTGAGTCACGCCCGGCCAGCGAACCAGCATGGGAACACGAATTCCACCCTCGTACAGCGTGCCCTTGCCGCCACGCAGCGGCGCGTTGTCCGTGATGCCCACCCGCCGGCTGCCGCCTCCCGGAACCGCGAACCCTCCCTCGCCCCCGTTGTCCGACAGGAAGAACACCGCCGTGTCGGCCGCGAGCGAGAGCTCCTCGAGCCGGGCCAGCAGCCGTCCTACATTCTCGTCGAGACTCGCGATCATGGCGGCGTACACCGCATCGCGATGCCCGCCCGCCGGCGGTTTCCTGGCGAACCGGGAAACCCATCCAGGCTTCGCCTCGTACGGCGGATGCACCGCCATGTGGGAAAGCTGCACGAAAAATGGACCGGCCTTGTGACGACGCTCGATGAACTCGATCGCACGGTCCGTGACGAAATCCGCGACGTAGGTCTCCTCCGGCACCTCGATGGGCGGGTCCGTTTCAAACCCGAAGTGCTTTCCAGCCGTCAGCAGCGTCTCGTCGAAACCATGCCGCGACGGATGGTCCTCCCCTTCCGTCCCGAGTTTCCACCTCCCGAAGAAGGCGGTCGCGTAGCCGCAATTCTTCAGCAACCGCGCGATCGTCACGACCCCCCGCGGCAGCGAACCGCGGCTCGAAGGCGGCATGAGTTCGCGCTGCCCGCCATGCTCATCCGAATGCGGCGACGTGAGGATGCCGGTCCGGGCCGCATACTGGCCGGTCAGTACGCTGGCACGGGTCGGCACGCCATTGGGCGCTGTGTAGAAACTCGTGAAACGCATGCCGCCGGCGGCAAGCGCATCCAGATGAGGCGTCTCGTAGAAACGGGACCCGGCGAATCCCGTGTCCGACCAACCGAGATCATCCGCCATGATCAGGACAATGTTCGGCCCGGCCGCGCGAACGTCGCGAACCTGGAAAACGACGGCCGCAACGAACCCAGCCAGCAGAAGTGCCCGGCGCACGTTCACGCGCGCAAATTTTGCAGATCCCGCCGATCCGGAAAGCTCATTTCGATTCAAGCGCATTTTCGGACGGGGCCAGGCATTCCCCGGCCCTCCGGCAATGCATCGGACCTTTCGCCTGGCGGGTGAAGGGGCATGAACACGCACGGGCACCGGCAAGGAGATCAGACGCCCGCAAGCCCGAACGTCTTCGATCGATCGCGGCTGATCCCTCCGCCTCACCCTCACCGTCCACCAGGTCCGGCGCTCCCCTGCGCCGCGCGCGATGCCATGGGCCTCCGCCTTCAGGGCCTGGCCACGCCCCATCAGCCGCGCCCGAGCGCGAGGGACGCCGCAGCGCGTTGGGAAGGGGGACCGCCGCCAACACAAATCCAGATGAATCGCCACGGCGGCGGTCCCCGGCGTCCTCACGCCCGTCGCTTCAACCGGGGCCGCAGCCGGAACACGTCTCGGCCGCGGCCTTCGTGAGAGTCTCCATGTCCACATCGCGGACATGGGTGGCGATGGACCAGTGATGACCGAACGGGTCCGAGACCACCCCGTAACGATCCCCCCAGAACATGTCCTGCAGGGGAATCTCCACACGGGCGCCGGCCTTGACGGCGCGATCGAAGAACGCGTCCGCGTTCCCGACCTGCAGATGAAGGACCACGGGCGTGCCTTTGAGCGACTTCGGATCCCTGCTCCCCATCATGTTGTCGGCCAGCATCACGAGGGAGTCGCCGATCCGGACCGCGCCATGCATCAGTCTTCCGTCCGGTGCGGGCACCCGCATCACCTCGATGGCGCCGAATGCCTCCTTGTAGAAGTCGATGGCCTTTGCCGCGCCGTCGCACACGAGGTGCGGGGTGACGGTATGCATTCCCTCCGGGACGGCCTGGACCTTGTTCGCCTGGTTGCTCATTTCATTCTCCGATCATGTTGCCGCCCGGTTCGCGCGTACTCCGCAACTGCGGGACACGCCCGGGCCTTCCCCCAAACGACGAACAACCCCGCCTCGTCAGGACATTCGATCCCCCGTTTCGCCGGCTTCGGCGGCCCGGTGTGTCCCGGAATCGCGCGATTGCCCCGGACGACTCCCACGCCGTGGTCCCCTCGCCATCACCTCCCCTGCCCTGCAACCAATTTTCCGGCGCTCGACCATGCCGTTCCGGGATCGCGTCGCCCGTACCCACGCAGCGCCCGCGCGTGCCGCGCTGCCAGGAGCCATCGTCCCGAATGGGCTGCGCGCAGGCTGACAACGTTCACCTGGCCCGGCACGCGCCCCGGGGCTTGGGCGCCAGGAGCGAAAGATCCCCCCTGCGAAGCCGCGGGCCGCCGATGCCCCTGCCCCTGAAGCGAGGGCGAAGCGGGAAAGGGTCGGAAAACCATTGCCGCCGAGCCGGAACGTGCGTACGGTTACGCCGCTGTGCCGACGGCGATCCTCGTCGAGGCGCGATGCCCTTCGAGCGCGCTTAGCTCAGTGGTAGAGCACTTCCTTCACACGGAAGGGGTCTAAGGTTCGAATCCTTAAGCGCGCACCATCTCTCCAACCGCTGCTTCGGTCGGAAACCCCACGGAATTCCAATCGGCTGCCATGCCGCGTCCGGGCCTGTTCTTCACCATTTCAGCGACCGTGAACCCGACTACTGACCTCATGGAGGAACTCTCCGGCGCCCGGCCATGGATCGCTCTCGTCGAAGTTCCACGAGTCAGCGAAGGGTAAAAATGCCTCTGACGGCATTCATCGTTGCCTTCAAGTATCCTCCACACCAACCCGCTCCAAAGAGTTCTGCCGTTCCGCCAGCCCTGGTACCGAAACAGTAGAGTCATTTGCGCGAGCTGCGCCGGGAATCAGCCTCAATCTTGCGGACGAGCTGTCCACTGCATCCCGCGACTCCTCAAGGATTCCGTTCGGACCAGGCGCATCGGCTCCAGAGCTGCGACCTGGTCACCGCGCGCTCGGCTCGGCGATTTCGGCAAGGCGCGCCTGAATCTCCTCCTCCGGGATCCACCTGCCGCGCGCCATCACTCCGACGCGTCTCGCGACGTTTCCGAGGTCCTCGAGCGGATTGCCCGCAAGCAGAACGAGATCGGCACGATGCCCGGGAGCGACCTGGCCGAAGGTGTCCACGTCCTTGTAGTACTCGCCGACATTGCGCGTCGCCGATGCGAGGATCGTGTAGTTGGAGAGCCCCGCGTCCGCCATCGCCTTCATCTCCCGATGGATCGAGAAGCCGGGAACACTGAATACCTGCGGGGCATCGGTCCCGAACAGAATCCGGACGCCGCCATCCGCAAGGGCCTTCAGCAGGATCTTCCGGTTTTCCGCGATTCGCCGGGCTCGCGCCGCATCGAAGTTCGGGGCATGAACACGATTGCTGTAGGAGTTCCTCCAGCTCTCCACCATTCGCCCCGGCAGATACTTCAGCTCGGGCAACGCCTCCACCTCTGTCAGGGGCGCGGCGCCCACAATGACTTCCCACAGCGCCATGGTGGGGACGACCCATGTGCCTGTTTCCCGCGTCTTTTCCACGATCTCCTCGAGCCTGGCGCGATCGATGGGTGCGTCCTGCGCGTTCAGGTGCTCGATGTAGCCATCCAGGTGATCGACCGTGCGCTGCCCCAGGTCGATGGCGCGCACCAGTCCGACGTCCGCAGGTATGTGACCGGAGAACTCGATCCCAACTTCCTTCGCCGTCCTCGCCATGGCTTCGTAAACGTCCAGCCCCAGGCCCGGATGCACCTTGAGGAGATCCCAGCCCTCCTGTTTCTGGGCGCGCACGCGCTCGATCGCCTGCTGTGGAGACCTTGTCGCGGTCGGACCGTTGCCGGTGAAGCTCGGTCCGGCAAGGTGGAGGGCCGGGGCGATGATCTCACCCCGGCTGGCCTTGTCCCGCCATGCGAGCTGACCTGGAAATCCCTGCATGCTGCGCACCGTGGTCACGCCGTTGGCGACAAACAGGAAGAAGACGGTCTCGAACAGCTCGTCGGGCGAACCGAGCGCCGGATTGTGGCCGTGCATTTCCGCGAGGCCGGGGATCAGGAACCTGCCCCTTCCGTCGACCTTTCGCGCGTCGGCGGGCACGGTCACCGTTCCGGCAGCGCCCATTTCCGCGATTCGGTCATCCTTCACCAGGACGATCTGTTCGGAAAGGACGCGCTCGGAATCCATGGGAAGGACCGAAACATTCATGAAGGCAACGGTTTCCGCCCGAACGGCCCCTCCGGCCAGAGACAGATTCAACAGGACCAGCGCTATGGAATTTCTCATGGACCTCAGCTCCTTTCTCGGCTGGTGAGCACCGATCAGGGTTCAGGAATGACCGGGGCAATCCGTCGGGCAGCCTGCCGGAGAATGAAGGCCGCCAAGCCCCGGGGACGCTCACGGCAGCGAGAGTTCCCACGGACGCGGTGTGCCGACCCGATGGAAGTCGCGCTTCGCCGGGAACCGTAGCCGCGCGAAGAGCGTCTTCAAGTTGAAGAAGGCGGACTGCGGAATCCGGACCGCGCAGTGCATCGCGCGCCGGACCGCCACGGCACGGCCTTCCTGTCGGCGTCAGTGAACTCCTTCGAGGGAAGTGTATGCGACCGTGGAGGCGCGTCTCCGATCGGGAACTTCGTCGCCGGGCCGATTCATCGCACGGCCTCCCTCCAGAACACAGGCAGCAGCCATGCGCCGACAAGAATGACACTCAACGCAAGGCCGGCCCAGACCGCCGGTCCCGGCCCGCCCTCATTGCGCCGCCCTGAATCCCGGGGCGTAGGCGATGCCCTCCACGATCGAGTTTTCGGGGCGATCCTTCACGGATCGGGCGATCGCGTGCTGTTCGTCGGAATGGCAGAGAACGAAGAATCCCCGCGGTGCCTCGGGCGGCGTGGAGGTTTGATCTCCACTGGCGACCCGCAACCGGGAGTGCGTCCGGATCACCTCGTCCAGCAGCTTCTCGTAGCTGATGCGGGACGGATCGAAGCGGACCTCCAGGGCGTTGCCGGCTGGCGCGGAGAGGGACGGTTCCGCCCCCGTCCCCGACGGCGGTGTCTGCCGGCGCCATGGAACGATGCGGGTCGAGTGAACACCGTCGACGCCCCTGATCATCGACTCGATGGCCTCGGCACACGCGGACACGATCGTGGCGGTCTCACGTCCGGCATCATCCGCCCTGGAGGCGGCGGCTTCGACCGGCGGATGAAGACCTGCCTCGATGAACGGTCCGAGCAGGTGGCCGTACCCGGCCTGCTCCATTTCCGCGACGGGAATGAACTTCAGCGCAGCGGAGTTGATGCAGTACCGCAGGCCGCCGCGGTCCCTGGGCCCGTCGGGGAAGACGTGGCCGAGGTGTGAGTCGGCCCACGCGGACCGCACCTCGACGCGCGTCATGCCATGGCTCTTGTCGAGCTTCTTCACGACCTCCCCGATCGGCCGCGTGAAACTCGGCCAGCCGGAACCGGAGTCGTACTTGTCCAGCGAACTGAACAGCGGCTCGCCTGAAACGACGTCCACGTAAATCCCGGGTTCCTTGTGGTTCCAGTACGCATTTTGAAATGGAGGCTCGGTGCCGCACTCCTGCGTGACCGCGAACTGGAGGGGATCCAGCCTGCTCTTCAGTTCGTCGGGGTCGGGCTTGCGGTAGGCCTGCTTCTGGAAGCTGTTCGTCGTCGCCTCCGAGACCTCCGCGGCGAAGACGGACGATCCAGAGTGCCCCGTGGCCATCAGGATCGATGCCGCGAACACGAGCGGCCAATGCAGACGCGACGAGAGACGGGCACCGGCAGCCCGCGAGATCCGTTTCGTGATCGAGCGCATTGGAAGTCAGATCGAATTGCAGGGGTCTTGCTTCACGACGCCAGGCAGGTCAGGTGTGGTCCAAAGCTCCACCGGCGTCAACCCCCGCTCCCGAAGCGCGTTCCCATCGGCATCCGCGCTCCCGGACGCGGGATGGATGACGCGCGGTTCGGTGCTGAAACGCGCTCCGCGAGCGGGCGATCCGTTGTGACGTGGGTACCCGACCCCGCCCCCGGGCCAGAGATGCTGGAAAGTCCCGGTGGTCCAGGGGAAGGGACGCCGCAGGGCGACGGCCGATCCAGGGATCCGCCGAGATCGCCGGGGGCGCCTCGAACCGGCGGTTGACAAGCCTCCCGTCGAACGGAACGTCTGGCCCCGGCATCGGCATCAAACCCCCGCGAGAGAACCTCCACGGCATGAATCCCATCCATCCCTTCATCGAGAGCACCGAGTTCCCCACTTCAGAGCAGTGCTACATCGTCGAGATGCTCAATCACCCGGGCGAGCATGGCTGCTCCATCGCCCGCGCCCGCGTCCCACCCGGTGTGACGACGGAACTCCACGCGCTGCGCGGGATCACGGAACGCTACATCATGCTGGACGGTGAAGGCGTCGTGGAGATCGGAGACGGACCGCCGACCCGCGTGAACAGGCTCGACGTCGTCCATATTCCTCCCGATGTCCCGCAGCGGATCACGAACACCGGTTCCGGGGATCTCACATTCCTGTGCGTGTGCATTCCGGGCTTTCGTCGGGAGGCGTACATCAGCCTCGGACCGGCCCGTTCGAAGGCCTAGCGGACGGTGTTCATCTGCAACGCGGACCGCGCGAAGAGCGCCGGCGGCCCGGCACGGCATTGACGGCCATCCGCCTCGCCACGAAGTCTCCCGCCTCATGGAGCTCGATCCCTCGCTCCCGTGGATCGCACGCCTGCGGACGGCGCGTCACGTGGCTGTTCTCACCGGGGCGGGAACCTCGGCGGAGAGCGGGGTCCCCACGTTCCGGGACGCGCAGACCGGCCTCTGGGCGCGGTTCCGACCGGAAGAACTCGCCAGCCCGGAGGGCTTTCGGCGTGACCCTCGTCGCGTGTGGGAGTGGTACGAATGGCGGCGCGCCAGGGTCGCGGAGGCCCGGCCCAACCCTGGCCACGATGCGCTCGCGCGACTCGAACGGCGCGTTCCCCGGTTCACGCTCGCGACGCAGAACGTGGACGGTCTTCATCAGCGTGCGGGCAGCCGCAACGTGATCGAGCTTCACGGGAACCTTCTTCGGACCAGGTGCTTCGAGGAGGATGTCATCGTCACGGACTGGCCGGCCACGGGAGAGGTCCCGCCCCGCTGCCCCCGGTGCGGCGGACGCCTGAGGCCCGACGTCGTGTGGTTCGGAGAGGCGCTCCCGGTCGACGCGCTGGAAGCAGCCCGGGATGCCGCGTCCTCGTGCGATGTCTTCCTCACGGTGGGGACCGCCGCGGTGGTGTATCCGGCCGCGGGCCTGATCGATGCAGCCCTGGCCGCAGGCGCCACGGTCATCGAGATCAATCCCTCGCGCACGGCCTACTCGGACCGGGTCACGGCGGCGCTCGCGGGTCGATCGGGAGAAATCCTGCCGGCGCTCGTGCGGGCAGCCTTTCCGGGGCCACCCTGAGCGAGGGCGGGTCGCCGCGCCCGTCCATTTGCCACTTGACTGCCGGGAACGCTTGGGAGTACCCGGCAGTGTGCTCCAGGAGGTCGCAGAGGTCTTTCGATCGGAACTCGAGTCATTCATCCGGAGGAAGGCTGGCTTGGGAACGTCGGCGGAGATCGTGCGCCTGACGCACTTCGCCGAGACACGGGACACGATCGCCATTCCAAACGACACGATCGGCATGTGCCTCTTCAACCTGGACGAGGAAAGGATCCTCAAGACGCCGGGACTCCAGGTGCGTCGCAACGGGGATCGGGTCGCCTTTCAGCAGCCGGAAGTGAGATTGAATCTCTACCTGCTGTTCGCCGCAAACTTCCGACAGTACTCCGAGGCGCTTCGATTCATCGGGTGGACCGTGGCCTTCTTTCAGAGCCGCCGCGTGTTCAACCACCGCAACACACCCACGCTTCCGCCGACGGTTTCCGAGATGGCTGTGGACATGTACGCGATGACCCTGGAGCAGCAGAACTACCTCTGGAGCATGCTCGGCATACGCTACCTGCCGTCGGTGGCCTATCAGGTGCGCCCGGTCGTCATCCAGGAGGCCCAGGTCGAGAGCGAGCAGGTTCCCGTCATGGAGATCGACCTGCGCACCCAGGGCGGAGGGTGAGTTTCAAGGGATCATGCTCTACCGCGCGGCCAGGCTGTTCGAACTCACTTCGCAGCATGCCTACTTCGAGGGCGCGCCGGGTGATTTCATCACGTGGCAGCCTTCGGCGGAGACACGGGAGACCCTCGCGCACTTCCGCCTCCTGTTTCGTCCCGTCCTGAACGGCGCGGTGGTCCTGCACGAGGTGGACACGCGGCTCGAGGGATCGATCCCGGTCGTCTCCCTCACGCCGGAGCTCGAGCTGACCTTCGTCGGTCATGCGCGGAACCGGCACTTTCTGAGTTACTCCAGCCTGCCGCCGCGGTCCGGCACGACCCTGTTCTTCTCGAACCGGGCGGGCCATGAGGAGGACGGGACGAAGTTCCTGCACCCGGATCCCTTCGCCGGGCCGGGCGAGCAGGTCCGCTGGGTTGCCGAGGCGTTTGATTTCCGGCTGGCGACTCCCGCGCCGGAACCGGTGTTCGAGGTGCGGTCGCTCTCGGGGCGGACCGTGCACCGAACCGTCCTGCGCGCGGAGGCGGGGGCGGTCAGCGGACGGCTGCAGCTGACTCACGCGCCGCCGGGCGCGTACGACCTCGTGCTGGATGGCGCGCCGAGGGAGAGGGTGTACATGGATCCCTCGTTCGCGGCGGACCCCCCGGCGGCCGTCGCGGTCGTCTCCGCGCGGACCCTGGCGCCGGAGATGAGCTTCCTCGGGGCCGACGGGTTGCCGGTGGCCGCGCCGCCCCAGTATGTCATGGCGTACGCGGCGGCGGCCACGGTCTGGAGATACGTGGTGGTGCCGCGCACCGACACGAGCCTCGACGAGAACCGGATCGAGGTGCGCGACGAGGGGGGGCCGGGAGGAAGCGCGCGGTTTCATTTCGCCGTGACGGGTCCGAAGGCGCCCCTGGCGGACGGCACGCCCGCCGTGGTGTTCGAGTCCACCGACGCCATCGAGTTCCGGGCGCTGCCGTACCGGGGCATTCGGCTGCGAACGCGGGCGGAGGAGGACGCGCCGTTCGTGACGGCGATCCCGGACCTGCCCAACCCGGCTCCCGGGGCGCTGAGCCTCACCTCGACGCCCGCGCGGCCGGTTTCCGAGGTCTTCACCTATCTCTGATCGGAACGTCAACCCACCAAATCCATGCCTACCTACAAGACCCCAGACGTCTACGTGGAGGAGATCTCCCTTCTCCCGCGTTCGGTGGCCGAGGTCGAATCGGCCATCCCCGCGTTCATCGGCTATACGGAGAAGGCGTCCGATGGACGGGACGATCTGACCCTGGTGCCGACCCCGGTCGATTCCCTGGTGGAATTCGAATCGCTGTTCGGAGGCGAGCCGCCGGTTGTGATCGAGAACAACTCACTCGTGCTCGACAGCAGCAGCAATCTCCAGTCCGTTCGCTTCGTTCCGACCTACTATCTCCACGACGCCGTCCGGCTCTTCTTCGACAACGGCGGCGGGCGCTGTTACATCGTCTCGGTGGGCAACTACAACTCGCCGGTCACGGACCCGGACCTGCGGGACGGCCTGGACGCGGTCGCGCGGCAGGATGAAGTCACTCTGATCGTGATGCCGGACGCCGTGCGCCTCGGCGCGCCGGCACTCTACCAGATCCAGCAGGCGGCACTCGCCCAGTGCGGCAAGCTGAAGGACCGCTTCGCCATCCTCGACCTCCTCGAGTCGCTGGGATGGGAGAACGGCGTGACCGAGTTCCGGAACCACATCGGGGTGAATCACCTGTCGTACGGGGCCGCGTACACGCCCCACATCAAGACGACGCTGACCCGCCTCGTCACGTATCGGGAGCTCCGCGACCACCTGCCCACCATCTTTCCCGCGGCGGAACCGGAGATTCAGGACACCGTGGACCTCCTGGACAGCATCCTGTCGGACGTGGACGAGGTGTCGCAGAACGGAACGCGAAACCTCGCGCGCGACTACAACGAGCTACGGAAGGCGTTCCGGGCCGCCGCCGAGGCCGAGACGCCCGTGATCGCGACCGTGCAGGGCGCGTTTCGCGACCTGATCGACTTCATCTACGAAAGCAACTTCAACCAGATCGACCGGTGGGCCCGCAATCCGGACGAGGACCTCACGCCAGCCTACCAGCTCGGCGGAGTCCCGACCGGGGACGTCGATGTGCCGACGTTCGCGCGCGGCGCCATCACCAGCGTGCTGCGGAACGTCTTCTTCACCCTGAACCGCTACATCCGGGAGGTGGAGGTCCGCACCGGGGCGACGAACCTGAACGACCTGTTCGGGCAGGCGGGCCGGCAGGCCACCCACCCGGACGCGTGGAACGACGAGAGCGACACGAGCGTCTTCGATCCCACGAACGCGAATCTCACGCCGGACAACTCGATCTACCCGATCGCCGCGCCGACGGACGACTCCGAGCGCCTCCTGAACATGCGCTCGGCGGAGCCCTTCATCTCCAACCTCTTCCAGCAGTACCTCGACGTGGTGAACTCGGTGCTGGCGCATGTGGACGCCCTGGAGATGGAGTACGAAACCACCCTCCGCGACCAGTACCCGCTCTACGCGAACATCGCGCGCGACGTCGGCACCTACCCGCACGCGGTCCCCCCCAGCGGCGCCGTGGCGGGCGTCTACGCGGCGGTGGACGAGAGCCGCGGGGTCTGGAAGGCGCCGGCCAACGTGAGCCTCGTGTCCGTGACGGGCCTGACCCAGATCCTCGACAACGACGACCAGGAGGACCTCAACGTCGATCCGAACTTCGGGAAGAGCATCAACGCGATCCGTCCGTTCACCGGTCGCGGAATCCTCGTGTGGGGGGCGCGTACCCTCGCGGGCAACGACAACGAGTGGCGCTACGTGTCCGTGCGGCGCTTCTTCATCATGGTCGAGGAATCGCTGAAGAAGGCCACGCTATGGGCCGTGTTCGAGCCGAACGACGCGAACCTCTGGGTCAAGGTCAAGTCCATGATCGAGAACTACCTGACCGAGAAGTGGCGTGACGGGGCCCTTGCCGGAGCCAAGGCCGAGGACGCGTTCTTCGTGAATGTCGGACTCGGGGAGACGATGACCTCCCAGGACATTCTCGAGGGCCGCCTCATCGTCGAGGTGGGGATGGCGGTGGTGCGCCCGGCCGAGTTCATCGTCCTGCGGTTCTCGCACAAGATGCAGACCTCCTGACCGCCCGGTGTGAACGGAACGCCCGACTGACCTCGAGCTTACTGACCCGTCCCGACAGCAACCCATCCAAGGAGAAACCCCATGCCAGACTACCCGCTTCCCGCCTTTCACTTCCAGGTCGACTGGGGCGGCACCCGGTTCGGATTCACGGAGGTCTCGGGCCTCAAGGTGGAGGTTCAGGCCATCGAGTACCGCGAGGGAGTGAGCCCCGTCTACTCCGTGCTGAAGATGCCGGGCATTCCGAAGTACGACAACATCACGTGCAAGCGCGGCATCGTCGCGGGCGACAACCAGTTCCAGGAGTGGCTGGACACGATCAGTCTGAACAAGGTGGAGCGCCGCACGGTGACGATCAGCCTCCTGAACGAGAACCACGAGCCGGTCATGGTGTGGAAGGCGCAGAACGCATTCCCCGTGACGATCGAGGGGCCGTCGCTGAAATCAACCGGCAACGAGGTGGCCATCGAAACGCTCGTGATCGCGCACGAGGGGCTCGTGATCGATCTCGCGTGAGCCGCCGGAGGATTTCATGGCGAGTTACTATCCGCCACCCGGGTTCCATTTCCAGGTCCAGTTCCTCCTCGAGGGCGCCGGGGACGCCGACACCCGGTTCCAGGAGGTCAGCGGTCTCGGGCAGGACCTGAACACGGAGGAACTCGTGGAGGGCGGGCAGAACGCCTTCGCCTACCAGCTGCCCGTCGGAACCCGGCACGGCAACCTGGTGCTCAAGCGCGGGCTCCTGACCGGATCCAGGGTGGTGGAGTGGGTTCGCGACGCCATCGAAGCCTTCGAGTTCGCGCCGGCCGAGGTCATCGTGACCCTGCTCAACGAGGAGCACGCGCCGCTCGCCGCATGGAGTTTCACCCACGCGTACCCGGTGAAATGGAATCTGGGCAACCTGAACGCCACGGAAAACAGCGTGCTGATCGAGACCCTCGAGCTGGCGTATCAGCGCCAGTCGGCGATCCTGATCTGACCCCTTCCCGCCATGCCGGTTGAAATCGAAGAGATGGTGGTGCGGATCGTGGTGGATTCGGAGGCGGGCGCGGGAGGCGGCCGGGGAGGCCGCGGCGCCCGCGACCCCGGCCAGGTTCGCGATGATCTCGTGGACCAGGTCGTCGAACAGGTCCTGGACATCCTTCGCCAGAAGGAGGAGCGATGACCGGCGAGCTGAAGAAGCTCCAGATCGAGGCGTACGCCAGCGAGGATCGCGAGCAGGGCGGCGAACCGATCGCAACCTTCTCCGTGCAGTTCAACCCGGCGTCGTTCACGCGGGCGTTCGAGATCGAGTTCGAGCAGGAGAACGGATCCGGGAACTCGACCGGCTCCGCCCAGTTCAAGCGGTTCAAGCCGCAGGATTACACGATCGACTTCATCGTCGACGGGACCGGGGCCACTGGCGGGGACAGGCTGGACGTGACCGAGACGGTCGACGCCTTCCTCGCGGTGACCTATGAGATGGACGGCGACCTGCATCGGCCAAGGTACCTCCGCCTCGTCTGGGGTGACATGGCCCTGCGCTGCGTCCTGAAGTCGGCGTCGGTGAACTTCACCCTGTTCCGCCCGGACGGAAAGCCCCTCCGGGCGAAGGTCACGGCGGTGTTCTCCGAGTCACTCGACGAGAAGCTCCGGGTCGCGAAGGAGGACCGGCAGTCACCGGATCTGACCCGATACCGCGAGGTGATCGAGGGCGAGACGCTTCCCCTGCTGGCATGGAGGCATCTGGGCGATGAGAACCTCTACGCGCGCGTCGCGCGATTCAACGACCTTCACGATTTCAGGGCGCTGCATGCGGGTGCGCCGCTGAAGTACCCGCCCCTCGACCAACTTCCCGAGCTGGAAACCGACGATGGCTGAGGCGGTAATCGTACCGACGCCGCGCGCGCCGGACCTCGCGACCTTCACCCTGCTCTCCGGGGGGGAGAGGGTTCCCGCGACCTTCCATCTCCTGAACGCGACGGTCACCTTCGCGGTGAACAAGGTGCCATTCGCGCGATTCGTCTTCCGCGACGGCAGCGTCCCGGATCAGACCTTTCCCGCGAGTGAGTCCGACCATTTCACCCCCGGCGCGGAGATCGAGCTCAGGCTCGGGTACCACGAGGAGGAAAGCCCCGTCTTCCGCGGGGTGGTCACGCGTCACGCCATCCGCGCCCGGTCCGGGCGCCCGCACCAGCTCGAGGTGGAGTGCCGCCACCCGGTTTTCATGATGACGCTCGGACGGAAGTCCCGGCAGTTCACCGACCAGACGGATTCGGACATCGCCTCGCTGCTTCTCCAGGAACACGGGGTGACCGGAGACGTGGAGGACTCGAGCGTCACCCATCCGCAGATGGTGCAGTTCCGATGCACCGACTGGGACTTCCTCCTCCTGCGCGCGCGGGCGAACGGACGGCTGGTGATCCCCCTCCTGGAGGAGGTCCGCTGGGCCGCGCCGAACCTCGAGGGGGACCCCGCGCTGGAACTGGCATACGGGACCTGCCTCGAAGCGTTCGAGGCGGAGCTGGAGGCCCGAAATCAGGCCGCCACCGCCACTTCGCGCGCATGGAATCACGGCGCGCAGGAGGCGATCGAGTTCACCGCGGAATCGGCCGCCGAATCCGAGGCCGGCAATCCCAACGCAGCGGATCTCGCCGGCACGGCCGGCAACTTCGACGACGCCGACTGGCACGCCGGCGCGGCGGCCACCGACGAAATCCAGGCATGGGCCGAGGCCCGCCTCGCGGGTGCGCGCCTGGCGAAGGTCCGCGGCAGCGCCACCTGCCAGGGTTTCGCGGAGATCTGGCCGGGCGACATGGTGGAGCTTCAGGGGCTGGGCATGCGCTTCAATGGACGCGCCTTCGTCGGCGGCGTCCGGCATGAGTACGCGCTCGGGGTGTGGAAGACCCATCTCCAGATCGGGATCGACCCCGAATGGTTCACATGGGGCGCGGACGAAGTCCGCACGGCGGCCGGCCTGCTCCCCTCCCCCGAGGGGTTGCACATCGGAGTGGTTCGTCAGCTGGAGAATGACCCCGCGCGCGGGGAACGGGTGCTGGTCCAGTTGCCCGTGAGCCTTCCCGGGGGCGAGGGCCTGTGGGCGCGGCTCGCGACGCTCGAGGCGGGGAACGGCCGCGGATTCGTGTTCCGGCCGGACATCGGGGACGAGGTGGTGGTGGGCTTCTTCGGCGATGACCCCCGACACCCGGTCGTCCTCGGCGCGCTCCACAGCGGCCCGAAGGCGGCGCACCTGCAGGCGGCGGATGCGAATGACCAGAAGGGCTACCTCAGCCGGGCCGGCCTGAAGCTGTACTTCGACGACGCTGGCAAGGTGGTGACGCTGGCCACCAGGGCGGGGAACCAGCTCGTCCTCAGCGAGAAGGACAAGGGCATCACGCTCAAGGATCAGAACGGCAACAGCATCGTGCTCGCGCCGGCCGGCATCACCATCGAGAGCCCAAGGAAGATCCAGATCAAGGCGGGGACCGACCTGAAGGCGGAAGGCATGAACGTGGGGATGAAGGCATCCGCCTCGGCGAAACTGGAGGGAAGCGCGAGCACGACCGTTTCGAGCAGCGGACAGATGTCCGTGAAGGGGTCGATCGTGCAGATCAACTGAGACCGGACACAGTGACATGAAACGCTCCCCATCCCCGCCGAGGTCAGAACATGCCGCGCCCGATCCGGCGGGCGGCGTGTCCTCACGCGGCCCCGGCGCAGCCTGAAACCGACACCCGAAAGCATTCACGGAATCCACCATGCCAGCCGCAGCGAGAGTCGGAGATGTTTCCACCCATGGCGGCGTCATCGCCGGACCGGGTGTTCCCACCGTGCTGATCGGTGGATTGCCCGCCGCCGTGGTCGGCGACAGCCATGTCTGCTCGATCCCGCCGCCGCATCTTCCCACCGTGAGCCCGTTCCCCGTGGGAAGCTTCACGGTCCTGATCGGCGGGCGCCCGGCCCTTCGAGTGGGGGACGTGTGCATCTGCGGGGCGACGGCGGCCGTGGGCGCGCCAACGGTTCTGATCAACTGACCCTGCCATGCCTGCCCCCGCTCCATTCCTTGGAACCGGCTGGGGATTCCCGCCCACGTTCCTTCCGGGAAGCCACACGGTCCGACTGGTCAGTGATGTGGAAGACATCCGGGAGAGCCTCGGAATCCTCCTGACGACGTCGCTCGGGGAACGGCTGATGCACCCGACCTACGGCTGCGACCTGCGCCGATACCTGTTCGAGCCGGTGGACACCACCCTCGCCACGCGGATCCGGGACCTGGTGGAGACGGCGATCCTGTACCACGAGCCGCGAATCCGCCCCGAGTGCGTGACGCTCGAGGATCGCACGACGGAGGGTCTCCTCCTGATCCACGTGGAGTACGTGATTCGCTCCACGAACTCCCGTCACAACTTCGTCTTCCCGTTCTACAAGGCGGAGGCATGGCGTCCGTGAAACGACCCATGAGGATCACGGATACCCTTGAACACGGTCGATCGCGGGGCGGGCCGACCGGACCGCTGACGGGTTGCTAGCCGGAACGGCCCATGATCCCCACGCCCAGCCATCATCCCCTCCCGCGAGACGGCACGAGCCAGTCGGGCCGCGACCTGCCGGACCTCCCGCCGGATCGACACCTGCTCGACGATCGGTCCCTGGCGGATCTGCTCGTGCAGTTGAGCAGGTCGGCCGGTGAATTGACCTATTGGGGACTGCAGAACCAGGTCCTGGGTTCGTGGGCCCCGTTCTTCGACCGGTATCCGGCCGTGCAGCTGGCCGGCGTGGGATCGCTTTCGGCGACGGATCTCGCCGCCGGACTGTCCGCCCGGGTGAACGACCTCGATCCCGCCGACGAGGCGTCCTTCCTTCCGACCGCCCGGGAACTGTTCGACCTCCTTTCCTCGTGGGCCGGCCGCTTCGACTCATGGGGGAAGATGTTCGCCGGGACGGCCGGGTTCGCGGAGGCACCGGACCGGGCCATCGCATCCCATCTGCGCGCGCCGCTCGCGGAAACGGTCTCATGGATCCAGCCGGTGCTCGGGGCCGACGCCGCGGACTGGCTGAATCCGCTGGAGAACCTGCTCACGCGGGCTTCATGGGATCCGGATCCGCGCGCGGAGCCGCCGGCGCCCGGCGTGGCGGGCCTGTCCCGGCCCGATCAGCTGGCAGGACTGAAGGAGCGCCTGACCGCGCTGTCCGAGGCCATCGTCCAGGCAGTCGCCTTCGTCGCCGACCGCGCGAGCCGCGCGATCGATTCCGGCGCCCTGGAAACCGGCAGCCAGCCGGCGCACCTCGGGCTCGTCCTCGCATGCCTGCGTGTTTTCCGCCACGCCCAGGCCGCGGCGAACGACCTCGTCCGCCGCCATCTGGAATTCTACTACCGCGCCATCCTCCAGCTCAGGCCGCGCCCGGCGCGAATGGACCGCGTGCACGCGGTGTTCGAACCCGCGCGCGGCGTGGACGCGGTGCGGCTTCCCGGCGGGACGCGGGTTTTCGCCGGGAAGGACGACGCGAAGGTGGACCTGCACTTCGGGCTGGTCCGCGAGCTGGTCGTCAACCAGGGGAGGATCGCGGAACTCCGCTCGCTCCATGTGGATTCCCGCGCGCACGGGCAGTGGCGCCACGCGGCGGTCGCCAGGTCCGCCGACGGCCTCGGCAGGGAGCTTCCCAAGGACGCCCCGACATGGGCGGCGTTCGGGCACCCGGAACTCCCGGCGGGACGCCGTGGATTCGCGATCGCCGCGCCGGTGCTGCGCATGACCGGGGGACAGAAAACGATCACGACGGAACTGTTTCTCTCCGTCGAGGCCGGCGCCGCCCTGGAGGAACGCTGCGTTTCCGCCGTGGAACGCGGTGCGCCCGCAGCGTCCGGAGGCGCCTTCGCGCTGACGGGACTGTTCACCGCGGCGGTGACCGGCCCGGACGGGTGGATCACGCTCGAGTCCGTCACGGCCCGCTTCCAGCCCGGCCTGCGCAAGCTCAGCATCGTGGCAGGCCCCCTTCCCCCGGACACGTCCGTGGTGGCGCATGACCCCGAGGTTCACGCGCGCGGCTTCGAGACCCGGTGGCCCGTCCTCGAGATCACGCTGGCGCCGGCGAGCGAGACATACCCCGGCAGCATGCTCGACGACCTCGCCGTCGAGTCCGTCACCGTGCGGTGCGCGGTCGTGGACGACCTGCATCTGCTGGTCGCGAACGACCTTGGCGCGCTGGACCCCGCAAAGCCGTTCCAGCCGCTGGGTCCGGTGCCGACCGTCACGGCGGGCGGCTCCGACGGATCGAGCTTCTACGTGGGCAGCGCGGAGATCCTCTCGAAACGGCTCGAGTCCCTCGCGCTGAACATCGAGTGGAAGGATCTCCCGGCGGATCTCGCGGAGTACTTCCATGACTACTACAGCTTCACGCCCAGGATCCGCGGCTCGCGCATTTCGAAGGAAAGCCTCGTCGCGATCGAACGATCGGCGACGACGCCGACCTTCAAGGTGCGCGCCTCCTACCTCCGGGACACCGAATGGCATCCGCTCGGCGCGAACGAGACCCTGCACCTGTTCGAGTCGCCCCTTGCCCTGAACGCCGCGGAGCTCAGCGCGATCGGGCCGGATCCGGACCTGCCCGAGTTCTCCGGCCTGGACCTCGGCCTGTCGCGGGGGTTCCTGAAATTCACCCTCGTCAGTCCCGACTTCGCGTTCGGGCATGCCGACTACGGCCGGCTGTACACCGAGGCCGTGATTCTCGCGGTCAAGAGCAGCGATCCCGATACGGTCCCGAATCTGCCGAACCCGCCCTTCAGTCCCTGGATCTCCCGCATCTCGGCGGATTACACGGCGGTGGAATCAGCGACGTTCGGCCAGGCGGCCACGCTGGAGTTCTTTCACGTGGAACCGCACGGGGAATGGCGGGCCGACGCGGCGGCGGTCCCCGCGCTGGTGCCGTCGGCCAACTTCGACGGCGCCCTGCTGATCGGGGTGGGCGACTTCACCGGCGGGCGCCAGCTCGGTCTCCTGTTCCATCTGGCGGATGGAAGCGGCAACCCCTTCGTGGCGTACCCCGAAGTCGAGTGGCAGTACCTCGCCGGAAACGAGTGGAGGGCCTTCGAGAGCGTGGAGGTGGTCGCCGACGCGACGAACGAGCTGCGTCGCACGGGAATCATCCTCTTCAGCGTGCCGGAAGCCGCGACGACCCGGCATGGCCGGATGCCCGCCGGCCTCGTGTGGCTTCGCGCGGTGGCAAGGGGCGACACCACGGCCATCAATCGATTCGTCGATGTGTATGCCCAGGCCGTGGAGGCGGAGTTCATCGATCAGGGCAACAACCTCAGCCGCCTCGCGACCCCGCTGCCCGCCGGGAGTGTTTCCCGGCTGGTGACCGGGCAGCCCGAGATCAAGAAGGCCCTCCAGCCGCTTCCCTCCTTCGGGGGGCGCACCGGGGAGACCGCGGGCGCGTTCCGGCGCCGGGTCAGCGAGCGCCTGCGCCATCGCAACCGCGCGATTGCCCTGTGGGACTATGAACGCCTCGTGCTGCAGGAGTTTCCCGAGCTGCACCGGGTGAAGTGCGTGCCCCATTCCACGCCCGAATCATCCCTCGCCCCGGGGTGCGTGATGGTGGTCGTCGTGCCCCGTCTCAGCGCCGACGCCTACGATCCGTTGCGCCCGGCCGTCAGCCAGGACCTCCGCGATGCCATCGAGGAGTTCCTGCTGCCGCGAATGTCGGGGCTGGTGCAGAACCCCACGAGGAACGGGCGCCGATCCCTGCACGTGGTGAATCCAAGCTACGAGGAGGTGCAGGTCGTCGCGAAGGTCGTCCTGCGGGCCGGCTACGACCGGGGATTCCATGAAAGGCAGATACAGGAGGATCTCACACGCTTCCTTGCGCCATGGGCCTTCGACGGCGAGGCCGCGCTGACCTTCGAGAGCAGACTGTTCCCTTCCACCGTCCTGAACTTCATCGAGGAACGCGAGTATGTGGATTACCTGACGGACTTTCGCGTGCGGCAGTGGGTGAACGGAACGCCCATCTCGCCGGATCCGACGGTGCTCAAGCCCACGCGTCCCCAATCACTGCTCGTCCCCGCGCGCAGGCATGAACTGACGATCGCATGAGTGTTCCTCCCACCGACATCCCTCCGCGTTCCTCGCCCGAGTACGCGGCGCTGCGATCCGAACTGGTCTCGGCGATCGAGGGATTCTCGAGCGCCGTGTGGACGGATTACAACGTCCACGACCCGGGGATCACCACGGGCGAACACTACTGCTTCGGAACGACCGAGGCGGCCTACGTCGCCGGGCTGCCGATGGCGGACCTTCTCTTCCCGACGGATCCGCCGATCCCCGGCCCGAACCACCCGGCGCACCAGGTCCTGCCGTGCCGGCCGTTGACGATCGCAGACTACCGAAAGGTCCTCATCGACCAGCCCGGCGTGCGAAACGCGTGGCTGGAGGAGGTCGTCGGGCCGGAACCGAAGGTGCATCTCGACTGTGAGGAGGGCACCCTCTCCCTGACTCCCACCGCGGACACCACGGAGATCGAGTTGCGCGGGTTTTACCGCGTCCTGGTCGAGTTCGACACCGAGCTGCGAGACCCCGAGCTGGGGGAGCGGCTGCTCGCCCTGCGCGAGGTTCTCGAGGCGCAGCGGAACCTCTGCGAAGTCTTTCATTCCATCGAGCAGGTCCGGCACGAGGACGTGGCGATCTGTGCCGACCTGAACGTCGCGGAGGACGCCTCGCTGGAGGAGGTCGCGGCGCAGGCGCTGTTCGCGCTGGAGCAGTTCCTCGCGCCGGCCGTCCGCTTCCGTTCCCTGCAGGAATGTCTGGCCGCCGGATGGGAACCCGAGGAGATGTTCGACGGCCCGCTCCTCCGGCACGGGTTCATCGACCCGGAGGAACTCGAGCGCGCCCAGCGGCCGACGGAGGTTCGCGCATCCGACCTTGTCCAGGTGCTGATGGACGTGGACGGAGTGCAGGCCGTGCAGCGGCTGACCATGACCAGTTTCCAGGACGGCGTGCCGGTGATCACGGGCGAACCGTGGCTGCTGCCGCTGGATCCGTCCCGCGCCGCCCGGCTCGACGTCGACGCCACGCGCCTTCTGTTCTTCAAGCGCGGCCTGCCCTTCCTCGTCTCCGAGACGGAGGTTCAGCGGCGGCTCGAGGAGCTCCGCGCGACGGCTGGCGGACAGCGCTACGCCGCCGGCCCCTTCGCGCTCGAGACACCCGCGGGCCGTCCACGCAATCTCGAGCGCTTCGAGACGCTTCTGAACCTCTTCCCGAACAACTACGGAGTGGGCAAGGCCGGTCTTCCGGCCAGCGCATCCGCCGAGCGCCAGGCCCAGGCGAAGCAGTTCAAGGCCTTCATGCTGCTGCTCGAGCAGTTCCTCTCGGGACAGCGCGGACAGGTCGCCACGCTCCCGACAAGGCTCGGACTCCTGCGCAACCAGCCGGTGCTCAGCGCCATGCTCCCCCACGGCATCCGCGAGTTCGAGGACCTGAGCGGAGGCCGCCCGGAATCCGAACTCCAGGCCGTCCTTCAGCAGATCGCGGAACCGGAATCCGACCGCGTCGCGCGGCGGCTGCGCATCGTCGATCATCTGCTCGCGCGGTTCGCCGAGTCCTACCGCGGTTACACCCTGATCTCCGCCGGACGCGCGACCACGCCGGATCCGTCGAAGCTGCTCGCGGACAAGACGCGTCTCCTCGCCGCCCTGCCGTCGCTGGCCCATGACCGGGCGGCCGCGGTGAATCTGCTGTCGGACCCCGCCGACCCGACCCAGATCTCGGGCCTGCAGCGCAAGCTGGACAACCTCTTCGGCGCCGGACGGGTGGTGCCGCCGCCTTCCATGCGGATCCTCGCGGAAACGGATGGCGGCACCCCGACCTGGAGATTCGAACTCCGGAATGCCGCCGATGAAGTGCTGCTCCGTTCGCTTCGATCCTACCCGACGCAAGCGGCGGCCCGCGCCGACTTCGACGCGGTCACCCGCAATGCGCACGACCGGACGCGCTACTTTTCGGCCACGGACGGCGAACGACACACGTTCGAACTGCGCGACGAGTCGGGGGAGGCGATCGCCGGGCCGCCCGAGAGTTTCACGACGGAAGCCGGGCGGGACGCCGCGATCGACGCCGCGATGTCGTTCGTCGCGGGGCTGCCCGTGGAGATTCGCAGCTTCGTCATCGAGCACATCCTCCTCCGGCCGGTGGAGGGTTCGACCCGGTTCCTGCCCGTGTGCGACGCGGATCCGGAATCGGGCGAGCGCTGCTGCTGCGACGACCCGTACTCCTTTCGAATCACGGTGGTGCTCCCCAGCCGGGCGGAGCGGTTTCGGAATCCGTTCCTGCGCGCGGAGGTGGAGCGGGTGATCCGGGAGGAAGTCCCGGCGCACATCTTCGTGAAACTCTGCTGGGTGAACGACGAGGCGCTTGAGGAACTGGCGGAGGCATGGACCGCCTGGCGGGAGGCCATGGCCGCCTCCATCCGCGGAGAGGACTCAGACCTCGCGGCCGCGCTCGATGAGCTGATCCGGGTGCTGAACGAACTTCGCAGCGAGTTTCCGGTGGCCACTCTGCATGACTGCGTGGACGGCAACGATGACAACCCCGTGGTGCTGGGCATGACCACCCTCGGAACGCTTCAACAGGATCCACCACCATGAGACCGCATCCCCCCCTGCCGGTGTTTGAGGAGAACCAGGTGCTCTCGGCCGAGCACCTGAACCGGCTCAGCGCCTTTCTCCGCGAAGCCGACCTTCAGACGCGCCGCGTCCTGATCGGGGCGGGCGTCGTCCACGGCCTCAACGTGACGCGTGTCGCCAGCGGTCTGCGGCTCTCCCGCGGCGCCGCCCTGACGACCGACGGACACCTGTGCCATGTCGAGGCGGATGAGTCCTTCGCGTTCGCAAGGGCGTACACCGACCCCGCCAGTTACTCCCCGTTCCTCCGGGACACCGGCTCAGGGCCGGCACAGATCGACCTGTGGGAGGCGGTTCGCGCCACGGACCCGGACGATGAGGGCGTGCAATCCCTGACCGGCCCCGGAGCCGCCGCATTCCTGAACGACAAGGCCGCGCTTCTCTACCTCGAGGCGGTCACCGCGGACCTCGACCGGTGCATCGGCAATCACTGCATCAACCAGGGCCAGGAACTCCGGTTCACATGGCGGCTGCTGCTGGGGCGTCGGGAGGACCTCGCCGCGATCCGGTCCGCCGCCCTGTCGGGGGCGACCCTGTACCCC
The DNA here is from genome assembly GCA_964389135.1 of uncultured Verrucomicrobiota bacterium. GTDB lineage: Bacteria > Verrucomicrobiota > Verrucomicrobiia > Limisphaerales > CAIMTB01 > CAIMTB01. Next base: position 27,297 of record CAYMDA010000035.1, read on the forward strand.
GCATGGGAACTCGCCGAGAGGCGCCCGGAGCGCCTGCTTCTCACCAGTGCCGACGTCCTGAGCCACGCCGCGCTCCTCGCGCGGGGCACGAGCGTGATTCAGTCGATGCGCGACTCCCTCCGCCCCCCGCTCGAGAACGCCATCCATCTCTACTCGATCCTGCTCGAAACCAGCCCGACGCTCGTGAACCGTGTCCAGGCGGGGATCGGTTCGGAGTTCGATGACACGCTCGCGCGACTTCGCAACGGGACCCTCAGCGGCTGGCAGTACCTGTACGATCACCTGCGCCACCTCCACCTCGCGTGGGATGCCTTCATCGAATCCGCCTTCGCGTGGCGCTCGGAACCCGCACCGCTGCGCGAGGCGTTCCCGCTGCATGTACTGCTCGGCGAGATACCCACCCGGCTCCGCGGCCGCCCGAGTGACCTGCGGCACGTATTCGTTCCCAGCCCGGCGCTGACGATCGGCGGAACGGACCGAACCCTGTGCCAGCAGCGTTTCGAGCGATTGCTCTCGATGGCCGGCAACTTCGGCATACCCGCGGCCTCCGAGGTGCGCATCACGCCCGGGCGGCACCGCGGCCAGCCGCTCGATGCGCATGCCGTGCCGTTCTATTACGCGGTCGATGCCGTGCTTCCCGCATGGAGCGCCGCGGCCGCCGCGCGGGGCCACGAACGCCGGCTGCCGTGCTACCACCGCGAGGCGCTCGATCCGGCGCCGCACGTTCAGGACCCGCTCCGCTATCACGACGAGCACGCGGATTTCTACCGGATCGAGGGCCACCAGGGCCGCCCCCGGGTGGAGGTGGAGCGGCGCCTGGCCGAGTTGCGCGAGCAGTACAACCTCGCGTTCGACGTGGTCACAGTCACCTTCGGACGGAGCGAGGCGGAGCGCGAGGCATGCCTCTGCATGCTGAAGGAGCTGGAAACGGCCTACGCGGCGGGCGCCGCGGAGATGCGGTGCCACCTCGAACGGCTGCTGAGCTTCCTTTCCCGGCTTCTCAAGCCCGCCCGCAACGATCTTCCGATCGTCGCGACCGTCTCGCTCGCGAATCAGCCGAAGCAGGTGGCGATCGACGTCACGAAACTTGTCCTGTTCCACGGGGCGACGGCGCCCGACGCCGGTTCCGGATCGCCGTCCACCGCGGCGGGCTCCGCGAACGCGCCGTCCCGAACGTCCGCCGCGTCAACGTCCGCGAGGGAAGCCACCCGGCTCCAGCGGGCGAAGCTGAATGCGCCCTTCGTCGTGCAGTATGCGGAGCTCGCGTCGAACGTTCTCTCCCTGCTGAACCCCGTCGATCGCGCGAACCAGATCGCGCAGGAACTGGTGGGACGCCTCACGGATACCGAGGAACTGCTCTCGGTGGCATTGCCCGAGTTCGATGCCGCGGCGTTCGAGAAGTCGGTCGCCGCCGCGAGGAGCCGTGCGGCGAGCCTGAAGGATGTCCTCAACCGGCTGCGGAGCGGTGATGTCGCGAACTACGAGCCTACGGGAGAGGAGGCGCCGCTCGTGGACGAACTGGTGATCTTCCTCGCGAACTGTGTCCCGCGCAGGCTGCTCTCGATCGCTTCCGCCTACGCCGAGATCGTGGGCATGGCGGACGCGACACCGACGCTCGCCAGCTTCCTGCGCAAGCATCCCGGCCTCGAGCATATCGGCGGCGTGCCGAAGGGCGGGACCTTCGTCCTCGTGGTGGGAACCGTCCGTGACCCGCGCCCCGGCGGGACCGTGGTCGGAGGGAATGTGGGCGGGATCCGCGACGTGCTCGTGGACGCCGCGGCCTCGCGCGGCACGGCGTCGAGTTCCCGCCTCGGCGGGATCTCCTCCGGCATGTACACGCTCGCGCAGGGACTCGTGCAGGGCGGGCGACTGCCGGACGACCAGAAGGTCCTCCTGGGCGACCTGCAGGTGACCACAGCCGAACCCCCGCGCCTCACCGAGGAGTTCTGGCGGGATCTCTACGAACGCCTGCGGGACCGCTTCGATCCGCAGTCGCCGACGGCAAGAACCGAGGTGGTGCTCGCGGACTTCTGCCTGCCATACCTCTGCTGTTCCGAGTGCACGTGTTCCACCACCGTGATCGTCCAGGGACCGCCGGAGCCGCCGCCCACGATTCGTCTGCCGCGGTATCGCTTCTGCTCGAACGATCCGGAGGCCTATCCGTTGATCGTGACGCCGCCCGGCGGCACGGCCGCCGGACCGGGCGAAAGCGTACGGGCGGTCGAGGGCGGATGGGAGTTCGTGCCCGGTGCGGCAGGAACCGCGGGCGACATTCAATTGGTCTACACCGCCCCCGACGGACGCACGGCCGAGGTGACCGTCACCCTGCAGGAACCGCCCGACGCCTCGTTCCAGGTGGCGCGGATCGCGTTCCGCGACGATGGAATCGTGGTCGCCTTCGAGAACACCTCCCCGATCGACGTGGAGGGGTATGCATGGACGTTCGGGGATCCACGGAACGGCACCGCGCAGACGCGAAATCCAGCCTACGTGTACGCCGAGCCGGGCGAATACACGGTCACGCTCGAGGTGCGGCGAGGCGAATGCCGCTCGCGAATAGAACAGACCATCACGCTCGCGCGTCCCCCGGCGCCCTCCATCGATGTGGAAGGCGAGGGCTTGTACTGCGCACGCGATCGCAGGAACTACCGCATCGAGGTCAGCCCCACCGGCGGGGAATTCGAGGGCGAGGGATTGGGCGTGGTGAGTGGCCAGACGGTATTCATTCCCGCCCTCGTCCAGATGGGCGAGGCGGAGAGCCGCACCGTCCGCATTCAGTACCGCGCGCCCGACGGACAGGTCGCGTCGGAGGAACTCCGACTGATCCGCGCGCCGGAACCGGCGTTCGAGGCCGTGGTCCGCGACCTCACATCGCGAACCGCGATCATCGACTTCCGCATCACCAGCACGCGGGAGGGCGTGAAGTATCAGTGGGACTTCGGCGAGGGCCCGGTGGAAGACCCGGGCGGGGATTCATTCCAGCGAGAGGTTCCGATCACCCCCAACACGCGGAGCATCCTCGTGCAGCTCGAGGCGACACGCGACCCGTGTCCGCCCGTCCGGGTGCAGCGGGAGATCTTCATCACGGGCGGCGTCGTCTTCGACCCTGGCGCGTTCGACCGGCTGCGGGGCAGCGACCGGTTCACCGTGGCGGTCGGCGACGCGCTCGCGGAGCTCACGTCCCGGGTTGATTCCACGCTCAGGGACGCGGTCAATGATCCGGCCGCCGCCGAGGCTCTGGGCACCGAAGAGGGCGAGGCGCGACTCGGTCGCGACGTCTCCCAGGCCCTCGAGCAGGCCGCGGAACGATTGCGCGCCGCGCCGAACCTCCAGGAGCAGGATGCTTCGCTCATCTGGCAAACCGCCGAGATCGCGCTCGTCGCCGGGCTGTCGGCCGTGGCGCTGCGACGGCGCGATCTGACGCAGGGCGGCCCGCTGAGCCAGGCACTCCTCAGGTTCAGCGAACAGATCCGCGAGCTCCGACAGGTGCTGACGGAACGGCGGCTTTCCTTCAACCCGACGATCCGCTCGTTCCTCCAGAGGGCGGAGGCCGACCGTTCGGCACCGGTTCTCCAGGAGGCCGCCAAGGCCCTGAACGCGGCGCTTCCCGCCACGCGCCGCCGCGCCGAGCCCTCCACATCCGAACCGAGGCGCAAGTCCGCCAAACGAGCCCGCGGACCGAAGTCGTGAGCACCACGCACCGCATGCTGCGCCGCACCCTGGAGGTGTGCGTCCCCAGCCGCGCCCTCGGGGAAAAGTGGCGCCGTGAGGCGCGCGCCCTTTGGGAGGAATCCCTGCTGCCGGCGCTCGAGGAGGTGCTGAACGATGCCTGCGGGCCGGAGGAGACGCTGCGAATCCCGCGCGTGACCGTGGAGCTGCGGGTCGGCCCCGTGCTGGACAGCCGCGAACTGGCGGAATCCTTTGCCGCGCAGGTGAGGGATCAACTCGCCGGCAACACGGTCTCGCGGCCGGACGCCGGCAAACCGGAACGTGTCCCTCCGCCGGTCCATCGACGGCAGTGGCTGGCCTGGTTCCTGGAGAAGGGTTCCCTGCCCTGGTGGGCCCCCGTGCGGCAACGGGAGGAAATCGAGCAGGCTCTGGTTGAGGAAGTCAGTTCCGGCGCCGAGGGACAGGCGTGGTTCGCCGGGTGCATCCGAGGAAACGAAGCGGTCGCCGCACGAATCGCGCTGGGCTTCCCGGTCGTCCTGCAGCGCGAGATCATGGGCCGCATCGACCCCGGGATGGCCGCGCGCTGGTCGGAATGGGAGATCTGGATGGAGACGGTGTTCTCCCGGGAGCACGGTCCCGTCGTGTCGGCGGTGCGGATCCTCCTGCTCGAGGGCTTCTGGCGCGCATGGGCGCGACGGCTGATTCTCCTCCCGCCGTGCGCCGAGGCCGAACGGCACGCGCGGGACGTCCTCGCCGAGGTCACGATCAGGCCTTCGGGGTTCGAGGCATGGCGGAGGCTCATGTCCCCCGTGGTGGCGCGGTGGCTGACATCCCCGGATGTCGCGCCGGCGACCCCGTCGCCCCGCGTCGGGCGGCATTCGGTCGCCGCGACCGGGCGCCCCGGTCGTCTGACACCCGGGAAGGTTCCGGCGGTGAAGCCGGCCGAATCACCGGCGCGCATCGCCCCAGACGCGGGCGCGCAGCCGCTGCCCGTGCCCAACGCCGGGCTGGTTCTCCTCGCCCCGTTTCTGCCGAGATACTTCAGCACGCTCGGAATCCGATTATCCCGCCGTGAGGAGGAACGCGCCGACGCGGAGCTGGGACCGCTCCTGCTGCATCAGACCGCGACGGGCGAGGCGCGCGCGGCGGAGTCGGATCTCGTCATTCCCAAGTTGCTGTGCGGCCTTCCGCCGGACATGGCCGTCCCATGCGACTGGCCGATCACCGACACGCAACGGGAGGAGGGCGAACGCCTCCTGCGGGCGGTCATCGCGCACTGGACCGCGCTCCGCTCCACCACGCCCGCGGGATTGCGCCAGGCATTCCTTCAGCGGCACGGACTGCTCCGTGAGGAGCTCGAGCAGTGGGAGCTCCGGGTGGAGAACCATGGCTGGGACGTCCTCCTCGACAGGGTCCCGTGGACCTTCCGAACCGTGCTGCTCCCGTGGATGAACAAACCGCTCCTCGTGGACTGGCAGGCCTATGCGTGACGCAGGACCCGGTGACGTGCTCGAGCGCGAGTTGCGCTGGTTCTTCCAGGTGCTCGAAGGCCGGCTGGAGGATCACTTCTCGCAGGGAAAGCAGGGCTCGACCAAGGCGAACCTCGGCCCGCCGTGCCTCGACCGCGCACACGGCCCCTACGCGGATCTCGTGCGAACTCACCAGTTCCGGCGGCGCGAGCGCCTCGTGCTGAGCCTGGCCCTTACTCCGTATCTGCGCCCGGCGCTCCTGGATCCTCTCTTCACGCGCAACAGCACCTACGACCGGCCCTTCTCCGAGTTCGGAGGGCTCGCGGCGGCGGGCGGGTTCGCGCCAAGCATCGAGACCGCCCTCTTTCTGCTCGCGGGCGATTCCATCCAGGAGCGGCTCGCGGCGAATCACCTGTTCGCCGCGGAACATCCGTTCCAACGACAGGGCATCCTCGACCTCGGTCCCCCGGATCCGAGTCTCACTCCCTCCCAGCGGCCGCTCCGGCCCGCGCCGGCCACACTGCATCACCTGCTCACCGGGGAACCCTGGCGCCCGCGTTTCGGCATGCAGTTCCCGGCGCGGCGACTCACCACGGAGATGGAATGGGAGGACCTTGTCCTGACCCATGAAACCATGGACCAGGTCCGCGAGCTTCTCGCATGGGTCCGTCACGGACGAACGCTGATGCGGGACTGGGGACTCGGCCGCAAGCTGCGCCCCGGGTACCGGGCGCTGTTCGTCGGCCCGCCGGGGACGGGCAAGACCCTCACGGCGACCCTGCTGGGGAAAGTGACCCAGCGCGATGTCTATCGAGTGGACCTGTCCATGGTGGTCTCGAAGTACATCGGAGAAACGGAGAAGAACCTCGAGGCCATCTTCAGCCAGGCCGAGGACCGCGACTGGATCCTCTTCTTCGACGAGGCGGACGCCCTCTTCGGGAAGAGAACCCAGGTGAAGGACGCCCACGACCGGTTCGCGAACCAGGAAGTCTCGTACCTGCTCCAGCGCATCGAGGAGTTCGACGGCCTGGTCGTCCTGGCAACGAACCTGAAGGACAACCTCGACGAGGCGTTCCTGCGCCGCTTCGAATGCGTGGTAACCTTCCCCATGCCCGGCCCGGAGGAGATCCACGCTCTCTGGAAGAAGGGATTCAGCCACCAGTGCGCCTTCGCCGAGGATGTGGACCTGCGCGAACTCAGCCGGCGGCACCGGCTCTCCGGCGGCGCCATCATGAACGTCGTGCGGCTCTGCTCGCTGCGCGCCATTCAGCGTCCGAACCGCCAGGTCCGGTTGCGGGATCTCGAGGACGGCATCCGGCGGGAACTCCAGAAGGAGGGAAGAACGCTCTGAGTCGACTCGCGGAGGCGACGAAGCAACAACCTCCCACCCCGGCAACGCATGCAGGTCGCGCCCGTCCAGCTGAAGCCGATTCCCGCGCCCGCCCGCGCGACGGCGTCGGGGCGGGGCGCGAACGCGGCGTCCGCCTCACGGCCGGCAAGGGCGCCCTCCGCGCGGCTGACCGAGATGATTCAACGGGCGAATCGCGATCGGGGATCGTCCCCCGCGCCGGCGCAGGCGAGGGCCGTGCCCGCGTTTCGCCGGCCGGGCCCGAGGGTCCTTCCCGCCATGCAGCGCCGGTGCGCCGGGTGTGGCGTCATGCGACGCGAATCGGCGCCCGGCCTCCAGCGATCCCCCGCGGGTGCCACCGGGAGGAACACGGCCCTGCGCTCCGTCCGGTTTCCGCGGCGTACGCCGGTCGTCCAGCGGGCACGCCCCCCGCCCGTGGCACGGCGCAAGTGCTCTTGCGGTGGAACATGCGAGAAATGCCGAAGGGAAGCGCAGCCCTCGATGATCCAGCGGCGCTGTGCCTGCCACGGAAGGGAGAGCGAGAGCCTCGTTCAACGCCAGGGGACCGCCCCGCGACGGGAAGACCCCGGAAGGGCCGCGCGCGCGATGCGCCGCAGCGGCGCCGGGAAGCGGCTCGATCCACGAACCCGCCGGTACATGGAAGACCGGATGGGGCACGATTTTCGTCATGTCGAGGTCCACACGGATCGACCGGCCGCGGAGGCGGCGGAGGCGCTCGCGGCCGAGGCGTTCACCATCGGCAACCACATCTACTTCGGACAGGACAGGTTCGTCCCCGGCACGCCCTCGGGCCGGCGGCTTCTCGCGCATGAACTGACCCACGTTGTCCAGCAGCGCACCGGCGAGGTTCGGCGCCAGACGGACGACCTCGTGGTCAACCAACCGGGGGACACATGGGAACAGGAGGCGGATGCGGTCGCGGATCGGGTGGCCAAAGGCGAGGCCGTCGCGACGCCCACGCGGGGACCGCCGTCCCAGCCGTCCATGGTCCAGCGCGACTTGCTGGACGACGTCATCGGGGGTCTGGAAAGCGCCGCCGACCGGGTGTCCGAGGCGGCCAGCGAAGCGCTCGACTGGGGACGATCGCTCGCGAGGGCCCTGGGCGGCACCTTCTCCCTCTCCGGCACGCGGCTCACGATCAGTGTCCCGCGCATCGCGACCGATCTGTCCCTCGCGATCGACCTTCCGCTGCCCGGGCTCAGCGCCTTCCTGCCGTTCATCCACGGTGCCTCCCCGATCTCGTCCAACATCCTGATCACGGGCGCCGTGGGGCTGAACCTCTCCCTGGATCCAATCCTCGGCATCCAGCTCGGACCGGCGAGCCTGAACGGCCTGCGGATCGTCATCGATCCGATCTCGGGCGTGTACACCGCGTCCGGGTCATACACGATCCTCATCGGAGTCCAGGCCGGGGCGGAGGCTCGCATCGGGCTGCGGGGCGAGGTGGGCGCCATCGTCGCATGGCCCGAACCGCCGCTGATCATCCCGATCACCCTGCTCGGAGTGGAGGCCGGCATCGCCGGCGCCGCCCTCCTGACCGGCGGCGACGAGTACTCCCGCTCGCAGAGCATCGGATACTCCGGCGGCGTCTTCTCCGCGTCGGAATCGACGTCCCACGACATCCGGGTGGCGCTGGACCTCGCCCTCGCCGGGTACGGCCAGCTGGACGCCCTCGGGTTCACCCTCTGCCGCCTCTACTGGCCGTTCTGGAACTGGTCGAAGGAATTCGGCGCCCGGCTCGCGTTCTCCTACGGCATCACCCTCGACACTTCCGGCCCGAGTCTCACGGCATCGGCGAGCGCGGCCGGGCTGGCAGGGGCCCTGCCCTACAATGACCTCCCGATCGCCCTGCAGCGCGACCTGCTGACCGACGAGTGCCCCGTACTGGAGGCGCTGTGCCTTGTCCTCCACGCGCTGGGCCTCCTGCCGGCAGACCAGGGAATCGTCTGGCCGGGAAGCCCGCCGGGTGGCCCGCTGCCCGGCCCGTTGAGCTCCGTTTACCCGCGCGACCCGTCCGGAGGCGGAGGCGCGGTCTGCCCGGGCAGCTGCGGAATCGGATGCTTCTTCTGCTCGGATCCGGCGGATCGCTACGAGTGCGAACCGGACGGCGCCGACGGGCACCGGATTCTCCGTTACCCGAACTACCAGCGGTGCCCCACGCATGCCGGCTGCCGTCAGTACTGGGCGTGCCGCTCCGCCTACGGATTCCTCTCGCCGCCGTGGTGCGCCCTCGAATGCATGTGCAACTACCCCGCCCACCTCTGCGCGGGGTGGGTCGCGGGACTGCCGCCCCACGATGGCGAACTGGAGTTCGCGGACCCGCCGGTGCAGGTCACCTCGTGCTACGGGCAGTGTCCGGAAGCGGTACGCGATGATCAGGGTCGCGCGGCGCGGTTCCACTACTGCCTGCCGCCGATCACCCTCTTCGAGGGGGTCCGCATTCCTCCGCATCCGTTCCGGCGCGAGTCACCGGAACACCGCCTGTTCCAGAAGACCGTCCTCATCCCGAAGGTCTTCATCCCGGTGACGCTGTCCGTGGGCGTTCGCGGAGCCATCGAGCTCGGCTACTCGGCGCTGATCGGCCGGATGCAACTGCGGAACATCTGCATCGATGTCGATCCGGTGATCGGCCACTACTCCGGCACGGCGGAGCTCGCGGTCGATGCGAACCTGACGGTCTTCACCAGCCTCGAGGGCAGCATCGTCGGGCGCGCGCGCATCCCCTGCGTGATCAACCTCGCCAGCGTGGAGGCGGGATTGCGCGGGAGCGGGGAGATCACGGTCGGCGCGCAGGGCGTCGGCCAGGCCAGTCTCACCTGCCAGAACGGCGCGCTCGTCCTCGACGCGGCCGCGTACGCGGAGGTGTTCGCGAAACTGGCCGCGCGACTCGACGCCTTCTTCCGCTGCACGATCCTGTTCTTCGAGATTTACGAACACACCTGGGAACTCGCCACCACCGAGTGGGGCGGCCGTTGGCGCTGGCTTCTCGGCAGCACAAGGGGACGAATCCCGGTCGGCGCGGGTGCGCGCGGAGGTCCGGGTGCGCTCGCCGCCGTGCAGCCCGATATCAACCCGTCCGACCTCAGCGCGCTCCAGACCACCCTCGATTTCCTCGAGATGGCCGAGAAGATCGAGACGATCGTCTCCACCGGCGCCTCCCTCCCGTCGCTCATCGAGCGAATGATCAACGCGGTCTGCGATGTCGAACCCGACCGCGAGAGGGACTGCCCGCGGCGCGATGCCCCCCCCGCGACGCGGATCAGCCTGTCGCAGAACACCACGCACAAGCACGCCCTCGCGGAGCCGTTGACGAAGCGCCCGGGCAACCCGCCCCCGAGCCGGCCGACATGCAGGTTCGGTGGCACGGACATCTTCCCGCTGTGCATGCCGGAGTCCGAACGCACCTCCTGGGTGCGCGGTCACCTCCTCCACGGGCCCACCGAAAGGCATCCCGTCCGGCACCTGAACGGCCCCGGCACCTGCGAGAACCTGCTCGTCATGAGCAAGTCCATGAACGGCCGGATGAACAGCTTCGCCGAGAGGCACTGCATCGGCCGGGTCCATGACCGCAACGAGATCCTCTTCTACGAGGTGAGCGGCGAACGCGCCGGCACGTCCGGTGACCTCGCGCACTTCGCGCGGCGTGTCCACATGGTGTTCGGGTGTTTCGATCCGGAAACGAACCGCCGGGAAACGATCGATGCCACGTCGATCACGCTCGATCGCGACATCCCCTCCCCGTGCGCCGCCGGTGGCGGCGCCACCCCGCAGCCAAGCCTCAGCCCCGGGCACACGGAGGCGCCCTCGTTGATCCAGCGGAAATGCGCCTGCGGCGGCACCTGTGAGGCGTGCCGGCACGAGGATGCCCGGGACCCGCCCGGCAATGCGCCCTCGATGGTCCTCAGGAAGTGCTGCCCGGGCGGGGAATCGATCCAACGCCAGAGCGACATCCCCGTCTCGGGCATGCCGGAGCGCGCGGCACGGACGATGCGCCAAAGCGGACCGGGATCGCCCCTCGATCGCGCCACGCTGCGCGTGATGCAGGCCCGCTTCGGCGCCGACCTGAGCGAAGTCCGCATCCACACGGACTCCGATGCCGCCGCCGCCGCGCGAGACCTGAACGCCGAGGCGTTCACCTTTGGCCGACACATCTACTTCGGGGCCGGCCGGTACGATCTCCAGACCCGCCGGGGACGCCGGTTGCTGGCCCACGAGCTGACCCACGTCCTTCAGCAGACCTCCGGCGTCGTGCGCGCCAGCTCGAGCGCCACGCGCGTGAACCGGCCGGGCGATCGCTGGGAGCGGGAGGCCGATGCCGTCGCGGAACGCGTGGTGAACGGGCAGGCGGCGCGCGCGGGCACCGGAACGGGAGCGCCGCAACCCTCCATGATCCAGCGCGGCGTGATTGACTTCCTCGGGGATGTCGGGGAAGCGATCGGCGACGCCGCGAGCGACGTGGGCGGATGGGTGGCCGACAAGGCCGAGGCGGCCTACGACGTCGTCGCCGGCGCACTGCAGGATGCGATCGACTTCTTCCGCCGCCTCGCGGAGATCCTCGACGGCGTCGTGGACGTCGGGCTCTCCGGGGTGACGCTCCGCGTTCCCAGCTTCAAGGTCTGTCCGTCCCTGTCGATCCCGATGTTCCAACTGCCGTCGATTCCCGTCCTGTTCATGCCCATCCCGGGCATCCTCCAGGTGAACCCGCGGCTTTCGGTGTACGGGGTCGTGTACGTCCCGATGCCGTTCCGGCCGGACTTGAAGGTGCACTTCAATCCCTGCCTGGAACTGCACGGATTGCGCGTGCACTTCGGGTTGCTCAGCGGGTTCTCCGCCTCGGGAAGCGTCACGGTCGGACTGGCCGCAGGAGTGAGTGCCCGCCTGTCGGCGTCCGTGGCGGCAAGGCTCGGCGCGATCATCACTTCCGGCGGCGGGATGCCAGGGTCCATACACATCCCGTTCCCGGCGCTCGGAGTGGAGGCCGGCATCACGGGAGAGGCGAGCGCCATGGGCGGAGCCAGCGTGACCCTGAGCGGCTCGCTCAGCGCGAGCCTGTCCGGGATCAGCGGGAGACTGGGAACGACCGTGGACATGGGCGTCGCGGGCGAAATCGGTCTCGGGCCGTTCGTCCGCATCGATCTGCTGGGGAATCAGCTCTGCAATCTCGGCTGGCCGTTCTGGCACGGCGCCTTCGACCTCGGAGTGACCATGGGGGTCTCCGCCGGATTGAGCATCGACACCTCCGGCGTCGATGCGTGGTTCGACGTGCAGCGTCCCACCCAGCGCGACTTCCCCTTCGCCGCGCTTCAGGACGCATGGGACTCGACCCGGCTGCGCGACGACTGCCCGCTCTGCCGCACGCTCTACGCAGCCGGTCTGATGCCGTCACAGATGGGCGGCACGTGGACCGGACATCCCGCGCCCCCATGGCCCGGGCCACTCAGGAACGTGTACCCGCGAGATCCCCGCATCCCGAGCGGAGCCAAGTGCCGCGGGGCCTGCGGACCGGATTGCGACACCTGTCACCACGTCGGCCGGGTCGTCGAATGCGAGAAGCTCCGTGACGGCCGCCACCGGCTCTGGGCCTACGACCGCTTCGAACGCTGCGGAACGCATCGCGGCTGCCGCAATCACGACGCCTGCTACGACTGGTGCGCGGCGAACGGCGAACGCTCGATCATCGGACCGTGCCACCGGCTCTGCGACTTCGAATGCCCCTGCGACTACAACCTGAAGCAATGCGTCGACTGGATCCGCGGCGGCAAGCCACACGACCGCACCATGCGCTTCTCGGAGCGCCCATACGTGATCGGTTCCTGCTGGGGTCCGTGCCCGACCGAGGTCCGCGACGACGAAGGAAAGCTCACCGGTTACCGTCATTGCCTCGAACCCGTCACGCTGTGGCACGGCCGGGCGCTCCCGCCGTGGAACTGGGCGCACGGCACGGGCTGGATCAATGTCTTCGCGAAGAACCTGCTCGTCTTCGAGGTGGTCCACCTGCACCTCCGCGCCGACGTCGCGGCGAATGTCGGCCTCGGCCTCTACACGATCTTCGGTCCGGTGACCCTGGAGGACGTGTGCCTCGTGATGGATCCCGCGAACGGCCTCTACCAGGGCGAGGGAAGCCTCCACGTGAAGGGACGCGCCACCCTGAACGCCTCCATCTCCGGTCACCTGCGCGCAAGCTGTTCGACCTTCTGCCTGCTCGATCTCTTCCGCGGCGAGGGTGACCTGCTCGCGAACGGCCAGTTCCAATTGCCGGTCGACGCCATCGCAAAGGCCGTCCTGCGCTGCCGAAACGGCGAGCTGTGGCTCGACCTCGACGCCTTCATCCAGGTCGCGGCGAAGATCCGCCTCTCGCTGGAGGCCGCCATCCGCGCCTACCTGAGCCGGTTCAAGGTGTTCTCGAAGCGATGGAACCTCGCGGAACGCGAGATCCCCGTCGGTGACTGGAAGCTGAAACTCGGAAGCGCGAGGGGCCGCATCCCCGTGGGCGGCGCCCCGCCCACCCTGCCCAACGTCCAGCCGCTCATCGACAGCATCGAACCCGCGGGATCCGTCGCCGAATCGGTGCTCCGCTTCCTGTTCAACATGTCCACGACCGAGGAGGAAGGCGGAGACGGCGACCCGGGAGTGATCGACAGGATCATCGGCTTCATCAATCGCCTCTGCGGACCGGGCGACGAACCACCAGGCCCGGCCCCCGGAACGCAGGACCCGTGGAACATCGACTTCCCCAAGCGCGCCCTCGCCAACTACCCGGATCTCTTCGTCGGCCCGCGCAGCAGACGCCGCCGCGTGACTCAGAAGTCCCTCTGCGAGGCGTTCGGTGAATCACCCAAACCGGGCCGCGACACCGATCCGGCCGATCTTCCGCCGCTGCATCGCGCCGTGTTCAACCAGCTCTCCGCCGCCGACCAGGACGAATGGAGGGGAGACGGATACCCGATCCTGCAGATCACGCCCACCGGCTCCGTGACATTGCCGCGCGAGGGATCGGTCCTGGGTGTGACACCGGACCACCAGACCGCCCAGGGGATGATCTGGGTCATGACCGAATCCCACAAGACCATCGGCGGCGGGAAGTTCAACTCTCCGATGAAAAAGTTCGGCTTCAGTCCACAGGCCGAGAATCTCGACGGGGACCACGTGATTGAACGCCAGATGGGCGGACCGGACGAACTCATCAATCTCTGGGCGCTCGACAGCTCCGAGAACCGTGCCGCCGGCGGCATCCTGGATCGCGCGGACGCCGAACGAAACGGAGTCATCCGACCGTTCCGGGAGTTGAAGGATGAGGCGAGTCCCAGCAATCCGATCCTCCTGCGCCTGCGATCCGTGCTGGGTGTGAGCAAGCCCTCCGGGTGCGGGCATTTCCGCGGCTGAGGCCGATCGTCGGGACTGCGTGCACCGCCCGGGCAGGGCGTGCAACGGCACGACACGCCGGGAGCAGCGTGGAACCCGCTGCGGAGTGGGCTCGTCACCATGCCCCCCGCAAGGGGCCGGCGGAATCCCGAAAGAGAAGATGGCGGGAGTGGCGGGGCTCGAACCCGTAACCTCTGCCGTGACAGGGCAGCGCTCTAACCAATTGAGCTACACCCCCGCTCAACAACGGGCCCCGAAGTATGCGGATCCACCGGGGGACGTCAACCCTGTGAATACAAATTTTTCGCGCACCC
>CAYMDA010000036.1:0-40514 GCA_964389135.1 uncultured Verrucomicrobiota bacterium
GTATCCGCGCCCCAGCGGATCGCCCAGACCATCTTCTCGACCTCTTCCGCCATCGATGACGTGACGGCCGAGTTGCCGATGTTCGCGTTGATCTTCACGAGGAAGTTGCGGCCGATGATCATCGGCTCCGACTCCGGGTGGTTGATGTTCGCGGGGATGATGGCGCGGCCCGCGGCCACCTCGTCCCGCACGAACTCGGGCGTGATCCGCGCCGGCATGCGCTGGGGGAACCGGCGGAACACCGAGGGCGCGCAGGGGTCCACATCGGCCGGCGCGCCTTGCCGGGACTCCCCGCCGCGGGCCTCGGCGAGACGCTCGAGACCCTGGTTCTCGCGGCTCGCGATGATCTCCTTCTGCGGGGGTATGAGGCCCTGGGGCGCGTACCAGAGCTGCGTGACGGGATGCCCCCCGGAGGCGCGCCGCGGCCGGCGCCGGATGGCCTCGGTTTCCATGGCGAACCCGTCGCCGCGCTTCAGGGCGGCGCCCCTCGCGTGGGCCTCCGAGAGATACCCGTCGTCGCGCGGGTTGGGGGTTCTTCCCTCGCATTCCTCGGTGTCCCCACGCGCGAGGATCCACGGAAGCCTCAGGGGCGGGAGCCCCTTGCGGACATCACCGTGGAACTCCGGGTCGCCCCACGGCCCGCTCGTGTCGTACACGATCACGGGCTCGTTCGGCTCCGTGCCGCCGTCCGGCAGGCGCGTCGGCGAGAGCGTGATCTCCCGCATCGGAACGGCCACATCGGGATGCAGGCGGCCGCGGACATAGATGCGGCGACTGTTGGGCAGGGTGTGCTGCGCGGCGAGGGAATCAGGTCGGGCGATCATGAGACGTGATGCGCTGGATCTCGGATTTGCAGGGGCGCGGGAACCGACCGGACCGCGCGAAGGATTGGCGCCATCACGCTCTCCCTACGCCGGCATGACCCGGATCAGGTTCCTCGGGTCTTCCGCTGCGGCGGAACTCTCAGCCGTGACAGAACGGCTCCCCGGCGCTGCGAAGTCTGGCCCCCACCCCCGGCGGGGTCAAGGCGCCGCTCCGCGGCCAGAGACCTCTCCAATCGCGCCCCCAGGGTGACACCCCCCTTTGGCGCAACCCGCCCGGCGACGGCCGCCGCCATGGCCCGCGGGGAGGCGCGCGGCTTCGCCCGGTGCCTCGATCGGGGGAAGCCCCGGAATCGTTCGCGCCTTTCCCGGCGCGCGGGTTCCTGTTAACTCCTCACCGTGATCATGCGCATGTTTGCCCGCCTGCTGGTCGCGGGCGCCCTGCTCGCGACTGCTTCCGCGCTTCACGCGGCGGCGCGCCTCAACGTGTTCATCTGGAGCGAGTATCTGGACCCGGAGGTCGTCCGCGACTTCGAGCGGGAGTTCGACGCGCGCGTGACCGTGGACCTGTACGAGGACGCCGAGAGCATGCTGGCCAAGCTGCAGGCCGGCGGTTCCCGCCTGTACGACATTGTCGTCCCCCCCGATCACATGGTGGTGCCCATGGTGAAGCTCGGCCTGCTCCGCAAACTGGACCACGAGCGCCTGCCGAACCTTCGTCACCTTGATCCCCGCTTTCTCCGGCAGTCCTTCGACCCGCGGAACGAGCACACCGTCCCGTACCAGTGGGGCACGGTGGGCATCTACTATCGAAAGACTCCCGGACAGCCCGCGCCCGATACGTGGGGCGTCCTGTTCGACCCCGCGAAGGCGATCGGGCCGTTTGTTCTGATCGATTCCATGCGGGACACGATCGGCGCCGCGCTCACGCACCTCGGGTACGGGTTCAACACGACCGACGCCGTGGCGCTCCGGAAGGCGCGCGATCTCCTGCTCGCGACCAAGGATCGCTGCCTCGCGATCGAGGGAAGCGTCGGGGGCCTGAACCGCGTGCTCGCAGGCAGCGCGCAGGCGGCCATCGTGTACAGCGGCGAGGCCGCCCGCGGGATCCGGCAGGACGCCGGCACCGGCTACGTGATCCCGCGGGAGGGCGGCCAGATCTGGCTGGACAATCTCGCCATCCCGGCCGGCGCGCCCGGCGCCGCGCTCGCCGAGAAGTTCATCAACTTCCTGATGGAACCGAAGGTGGCCGCGCGCAACGCGACGTACACGCGATTTGCCACGGCGAACCGGGAGGCGCTGCCCCTCCTCGACGCGGAGCTGCGCGACGACCCGACGATCCATCCTCCCCCCGAGGTGCTGGACCGGCTCGAGTTCCTGGAGGATCTCGGCCCGAGGAACCGGCTGTTCGACCAGATCTGGACCCGGGTCAAGGCGCGCTGACGGCGGGTCGGGCGATCCCCGCCCCGCCTGCCGCACGCCTCCGAGGCGCCGCACGGAACCGCCTTCCGCGGGGGCGAACGCCGTTCACTCGAGAAGTTCGCGAATCTCCTCCCAGCTCAGGCTCTGCGCGAGTTCCTCCTCGCCGGCCAGCACGCCGCGGAGCACTTCGCGCTTGCGCTGCTGCAGGTTGAGGATCTTTTCCTCGACGGTGCCGCGCGTGATGAGCTTGTAGCTCGTGACGACGCGGGTCTGGCCGATGCGATGGGCGCGATCGGTCGCCTGCTCCTCGACCGCCGGGTTCCACCAGGGGTCGAAGTGAATGACGGTGTCGGCGCCCGTCAGGTTGAGGCCGACCCCGCCCGCCTTGAGGCTCACGAGGAACACGGGGATGTCCGGGGAGTTCTGGAACTGCGCGACGACCTCCCCGCGGTTGCGCGTGGCGCCGTCGAGGTAGCTGAAGCGGATGTCCGCCGCCTGCAGGCGCTCGCGCAGCAGCCCGAGCATCGTCGTGAACTGGCTGAAGACGAGCACGCGATGCCCGCCGTCGAGGACCTCCTCGAGCAGCTCCGCGAAGGCATCCACCTTCCCGCTCGCGGGGGCCGCGTCGCGGGAGGAGGCCCGTGCGGGCTCCGCCCGGGGGATCTCCGGGAGGTCCGGGGCGGGCGGGCCGCCCTCGTCCGCGACGCCGAGCGAGGCGGGAGTCACCCCGAGGAGGCGGAGATCGCAGCAGACCTGCCGCAGCCGCAGCAGCGCCGTGAGCACCAGCATCCGATCCCTGCCGGATTCGGTGCCGACGCTGCGCTCGAGCACCTCGCGGCGGGTCGCGGAGAGCAGCTGCTCGTACACGGCGGCCTGTTCCTCGCTCAGCTCGCACCAGATCACCTGGTCGATCCGCGGCGGGAGTTCCGGGGCGACTTCGCGCTTCATGCGCCGCAGGAGGAACGGTCTCACGCGCCGCGCGAGGCGCGATTGGGCGGCCTCGCTCTTCTCCCGCACGATCGGGATCTCGTAGCGATCCTTGAAATCCCGCGCGGCGCCAAGGTATCCGGGCATCAGGAAGTCGAAAATGCTCCACAGGTCGAGCACCGAGTTCTCGAGGGGGGTGCCGGTGAGGACCAGCCGGTGGCGCGAGCGGATGGCCTTGACGGCCTGCGCGTTCTGCGTCTGCCGATTCTTGATGTGCTGGGCCTCGTCGAGGACGACGGTGTCGAACTCGAGCCCGCGGTAGCGTTCGAGGTCACGGCGCACGAGCGCGTAGCTCGTCACGACGAGGTCCGACTCGGCGATGCGCGGGAAGAGCCCCTCGCGGCCGGGCCCGTGCAGCGCGAGGGCGCGCAGCCCGGGGACGAACCGTCGCGCCTCCTCGATCCAGTTCGAGACGAGCGAGGTCGGGCAGATGACGAGGTGCGGCAGCGAGTCCGTGCCACGCTGGCGAAGCTCACGGTTCACCACGGCGAGGTGGGCGAGGGTCTGGAGGGTTTTCCCGAGGCCCATGTCATCCGCCAGGACGCCCCCGAACTGATTGCGCCGGAGGAACTGGAGCCACGCGACGCCGTGCTTCTGGTACGGCCGGAGCACCTCCTCGAGCGGCCCGAGGGGCGGGCACTCGAGGGTGACCTCGCCCGACTGCTCGAGCGCCCGCTGGCGCCATGCCTGCGGCGCCGAGGCTTCCCATCCGCGATCCCTGAGGGTGGCATGGACGAAGCCGGCCTGCGCCGCGGAGATGCGGTAGGCGCCGCCGACCTGTTCCGGGGAGCAGTCCACAAGGATCTCCTCGAGTTCCTCCACGGCGCCGGTGTCGATGATCGCGAACTTCCCGTTCCGAAGGCGGGTGTGGTTCTGGCCGCCGCGGAGCAGGCGCTGCACCTCGGTGGCGGGCAGCGAAACGCCCCCGCTGCTGGCGAACGTGACCTGGAGGTCGAACCACTGCTCACCGGAAGGCTGCACCGCGAACCGCGGCTCGATCCGCTCGAGGTGCTTCTCGGCGCTGCGCTCGAGCCGCTCCTCGAGGGTCACCTCCCATTCCCTCTCGAGTCGGCCGAACTCGCGCGCGAAGAACGTGAGGACCTGGTTCTGGCCGCTGAGGGTCCAGCGGCCCTGCGCGTCGGGTCCCTGGAACCCGCTGCGCCGGAGCCGGTCGATCGCGGCCTTTTCCGCGGGCAGATCGCGCGTGCCATACCTGCGCGGATGCCGCTCGTCGGGAAGCCAGAGCTCCTCCCCGGAGCTCGACGGGCCCGGCGTCAGCACGCGTGCACCGTAGCTTGCCTGGAGCTGGGCCGTGAGGCCGGCCATCCCCCCGGCGAGATGGAGGTGGAACTTCGGGGGCCGGGTCGCCAGCTCGAAGTCGGCCGCGGTGAAGTTCGCGTCGAGATCCGTCGCCGCCTGAAGTGCGGGCAGTCCGCTGCTGACGAAGGCGGGAACCTCCCCCCGCCGGAGGCGCACGGGGCCCCCGAAGACGGCGCGGTACGGCTTCGGCACGGCCACCGGGCGGATCGTGCTCCCCTCGATTGCCCAGAACGTCTCGCCGGCGACCAGCGCCGGTTTCCGTCCGGGCGCGAGCTGGAGCACGATCTCCCCGGACGGCTCGAGGCGCGCCTGCACGGGCACGCGCCATGGTTCGGGCCGGACCTGGACGGGGGTGCTCCGGCCGAAGGTCACCCGGGGATGGTCCACGAGATGCCGGAGCAGCGACGCGAACTCGATTTCGGACACCTGGACCATGGCGGGCGTGTCCCCGCCGGCGATCAGCTCGATCGCGTCGAGCAGGCGGCCGTCGATTTCCTCGAGGCGAAACGGCTGGTCCATCGGCAGCGCGTTGAGCGGCGACTGGCCGCGCTTCCACCGGCCCTCGAAGAACATGGTGGCGCGCCCGCGCGCGAGGCCCTCGGCGAGGTTCGGCGGGAAGATCACGTGGATCTCCAGCGCCTCGCCCTCGGCGGGAGCATCTGCGCGACGGAGCCTTCGCCCGTCCCGGTTCCGGACCGGTCGCGCGCCGGCCGGCGGGGACGGCCGGGAGGCCGGCCCCGGCTGCCCGCCGGCTCCCGGCGCGGCCGGGGCCGTCTCGCGACGAATCGCGTGGATCCCCACCGCGACGGAGTGCGCGCAGATGGTCCCCCACTCGCGCGAGGGCCGGCACGTGCAGAGGTTCTCCGCGTCGTTCTCGCGGCGGATCACGAGCCCCGACCGGAAGCTCATGGTGCCGGCCTGCACGACGCCGTTGAGCAGCGGCGGCCTCCACGAGGAGCTCACGACGCGGTTCTCGGCGACGATGGCGCGCGCCTGCTTGATCACCTCCCAGCCGGCGAGCCCGGCGAGGAGCTTCTCACTCAACACGACTTCCGCCATCGCAGCCGATCAGGTGCCGCCGACGCTCGCCATCTCCTCGTTCGTCACGGCGTTGATGATCTTGAAGTGCTCCGCGTGAATGGCCGGGTCGGGGCGGAACGAGATGCGCCCGAAGAACTTCTTCTCCAGCTCGATGATGAAGCGCTCGTCGTCGCGCCGCATGCGTTCGTACACCGAGGGGTGCACGACGATCCGGAGCTGGAAGTCGGACTCGTCGCGCGCGCGCCGCCGGAGGATCTCGACGAGCTTGCGCTGGATCTCGACGCTCATCGTCTCGGCGCTCTTCACCCTGCCGCGCCCGCGGCAGTACGGGCAGTGATCGTACACGGAGGACTGCACGCTCTCGGTCTGGCGCTGCCGGGTCATCTCGAGCAGGCCGAGCGGCGAGATCGGGAGCAGGTGCGTCTTGGCCTTGTCCCGCCGCAGCCCGTCGCGCAGGCGGTTGAACACCGCCCGCTGGTCCTTCGGGTGCCGCATGTCGATGAAGTCGAGGATGATCAGCCCGCCGATGTTGCGCAGGCGGAGCTGGCGCGCGATCTCGTCGGCGGCCTCGAGGTTCACCTGGAGGATCGTCGAGTCGAGGTCCTTGCCGGACTTGTGCTTTCCGGTGTTCACGTCGATCGCGACCAGCGCCTCGGTCTCGTCGATGACGATGTAGCCGCCGCTCTTCAGGTGGACGGTGCGCTGGAAGGCCGAATCGAGCTGCCGGGTGACGTTGAAGCGGTCGAAGATCGGGACCGGCTCGTTGTAGAACTTCACCTTGCCGACGGACCTCCTCGAGATCCGCCCGATCATTTCCTTGATGCGCTCGAACTGGCGGAAGTCGTCCACCCAGATGCGGTCCACGTCCTCGGTGAGGAAGTCGCGCACGGTGCGGGCGACGAGGTCGGGTTCCTCGAAGACCGGGGTGGCGGGCGGCTGCTTCTGGATGCGCTCCTGGATGGTCCGCCACTCCTCGAGGAGCAGGGCGAGGTCGCGAACGAAGTAGCGGGCCTGCTTCCCCTCGCCCGCCGTGCGCATCACCACGCCCATCCCCTCCGGGATGGAGAGGTCCCTCAGGATCCGCTTGAGGCGCGCGCGTTCCTCCGGGCTCTCGATCTTGCGGGAGATGCCCGACTGGTCGGAGTTCGGCAGGAGCACGAGGTAGCGTCCGGGGAGGGAGAGGTTGGTCGTGATCCGGGGTCCCTTGGTTCCGATCGGGCCCTTCGTGACCTGGACGATGATCTCGCTCCCGGCCGGGTACAGCCGTGGGACGTCCTTCTGCGTGATCTTGGGGCGATCGCGCTTGCGGCCGTTGCGCTCCACCACCTCGACGTTGCTGTCGAACTGGCTCGGAACGATGTCCCAGTAGTGCAGGAACGCGTTCCGCTCGAAGCCGATGTCCACGAAGGCGGCCTTCAGGCCGTCCTCGAGGTTGCGCACGCGTCCCTTGAAGATGCTGCCGACCAGCCGTTCCTCGTTGGTGCGTTCGATCGTGAACTCGTCGAGGCGCCCCTCGTGCATCACGGCGACGCGCGTCTCGAGGGATTCGGCGTTGATGATGATCTCCTTGCCGCTCGGCTTCTTCGGGCGGAGCAGCCGCGTCACGCGGGCAACCACGCGCCGCGCGGCGTCGCGCAGCGAGTCCACGAGGTTCTGCGGCCCCGGGGCGGGCGCGGGTTCGCCCTCGGCGGGTTCGCTCTTGGCGGGTTCGGGGCCGCCGGGCGCGGGCGCCGGGGGCCGGGCGGCGGCGGCCGCGGGATCGGGCGCCTTGTTCCGGGACGGGGCGGCCGCCTCGGGCCCGACGGAATTGCTCTCGAGCGCGGCGGCGGCGCGCGCCTCCGCCTCCTCGATCTCGTCCTGGTGCTCCGTCTGGAACACGGATTCGAAGGCTCCCGTCTCAGCCGCGGTCCGCGCCTCGTGCGCGCCGCGTTCCGCCTCGGGTGAGACCGAGGGCGAATGGGATCCGCTCTCCGAGCGGTAGCGGCCGCCACGCCGGCGGCCCTGAAATCTCCTGTCTCTCATGTTCAGTAAGATCTGCGATGAAGGTGGACATTCTGAAGCAGTCCGATCGCGAGCAGCGCCATCACTGCCGCCGAACCTCCATAGCTCAGCAGAGGCAAGGGTATGCCCGTGACCGGCATCAATCCGATATTCATTCCGATGTTGATGAAGACGTGTGAAAACCAGAGCGCGACGACGCCGGTCGCGAGCAGCCGGCCGAGCCGGTCCCGCGACTGACTCGCGATCCGCAGCCCGCTCACGAGCACCACCGTGTGCAGTCCCACGACGAGGATGCTCCCGACGAACCCGGTCTCCTCCGCGATCACGGAGAAGATGAAATCGTTGTGCGCGCCGAGCCGCGGCAGGTAGCCGAGGGCGTTCTGCGTTCCCTGGCGCCAGCCCTTGCCCGTGAGGCCGCCCGATCCCACCGAGATCAGGGCCTGCTGCACGTTCCAGCCCTTCTGCCGCTGAAGGTCCCGGTAATAGGCCCGCTGTTCGGGCGTGGCGTTCTTCGGGGCGAAATCGCGCCCGAAATAGACCATCAGGCGATGACGCTGGTACTCGCGCAGCTGGATGATCTGCCATCCCTTCGGCGAGAACACCACGTCCACGACGACCAGCGCGGCGAGCAGCACCGCCCCTCCCACCATCTGCCCGAGGATCCGCTTCGGCACCCCGGCGATCCACATCATCGCGAGCGCCGTGGGGAGAAGGACGATCGCCGAACCGAGGTCCGGCTCGAGCAGGATCAGCCCGAAGGGCAGCAGCACCAGGCCGAGCGTCTTGAACACCACGTTCATCAGGCGCAGTTCCTCGATCGGCCGGCTCAGGAACTGCGCGACCGCAAGGATGATGGCGAGCTTCGCGAACTCGGAAGGCTGAAGCGAGAACGGGCCGAAATCGATCCAACGGCGCGCGCCGTTGACCTTGGCGCCGAAGAAGAGGATTCCGACCAGGAACAGGAGGGCGATTCCGTACCCCACCCCCGCCCACCGGGCGAGGATGTGGTAGTCCACGAGGCAGAGCACCACCGCCGCGCAGAGCCCGACGAAGAACCACAGCGCCTGCTTCAGGGTCGCGGAGGTGTCGCCGAGCGTGGAGCTGTGCACGAAGAGCAGGCTGATCACCATCAGCGCGAAGGTTGCGCCGAGCAGGCCCCACGCGATCCTGCCGGAACGCGGATTCAGCTCGCGGCCGATGGCGCTCACCCGCCTCCTCCGTGCATCCCGCGCCACCCGGTTCGATCCACCAGGGCCGCGCCCGGTCCCCCCTGCGCGCCCTCGAGCAGGACCGCCCCGGCGTCCGCCGGCTGCGCGGCGCGCGTCTCGAGCCGCGTGCCGGCCCGTTCGCGATCACGCAGCGCGGTGAAGACATCGCGCGCCACGGGGGCGGCGGTTCCGCCTCCCGACGTGCCGCTCTCGACCACCACGACGACGGCGTAGCGCGGGGATTCGTACGGCCCGAAGGCCGCGAACCACGTGATCTGGTCCACCAGGACGTTGCCCCGCTTCACCTCCGCGGTGCCGGTCTTGCCGCCCACGCGGAAACCCGGGACCGCGGCCGCGCGGCCCGTGCCCTCGGACTCCTCGACATCGGCCAGCATGGCCGCCCGCACCACGGCGAGATGCCGGGGGTTGATGCCGGAATCCATGCGGACCTCGGGCGGAATCTCCTGGATGAACCCGCCGTTCCCGGACTCGACGCCCATGACGAGCCGGGGTTTCAGCACATACCCCCCGTTGGCGATGGCGGCGGTGAGCACGGCGATCTGGAGGGGCGACGTGGTGAGGGCCCCCTGGCCGATGCTCAGGTTCGCCGTGTCGCCGTCGGTCCACGCGTCGCGCCGGCGTCGCTGGCGCGCGACGAACTCGTCGTCCGGCAGGAGCCCGGGAGCCTCCGGCCCCAGCTCGATGCCCGTGCGCTCCCCGAGCCCGAGGCGGCGCGACATCGCGACGATCCGCGCGCGGCCCGTCTTGAGGCCGTGGTCGATGAAGTAGGCGTTGCTGGAGCGCTTGAAGGCGCGCTTGAAGTCGTACGATCCGGCGGGCGCGGTGTCGTTGATCGGGCGGCGGCCGGGCATCGGCCAGTAGCCGAGATAATCGTGGCGGGCGTTCGGGTCCAGCACGCCGGCCTCCATCGCCGCGAGACCGACGACGATCTTGAAGATCGATCCGGGGGCGTAGGCTCCCGAGATCGCCCGGTTCATCTGCGGGCGCAGCTTCTCGTCGTTGAGTCTGGCGTACTGCTCGTGGGTCATGCCGCCGAGGAAATCACCGGGATCGAACGCCGGGGAGGAAACCACCGCGAGCAGGTCCCCGTTGCGCACGTCCATCACGATGACCGCGCCGCGCGTGGTTTCGCCCGCGACGCGCCGGATGGCACGCTCCGCCGCGGCCTGGATTCCGGCGTCGAGGGTGAGCCGGACATCCCTCCCCGCCTCCGTGGGCTGGAGGATGCTCTCCTCGTGCCGGTAGCCCTGGCTGTTGACACGGATCGCCTTCACGCCCGCGCGGCCGCGGAGGTACTCGTCGAAACTGCCCTCGATGCCGGCGACGCCCGCGTAGTCGGGAAGACGGTACCGGAACACCAGGGGTTCCGGGTCGTTCTCCGCCTCGTCCGAGCGGCGCAGGTGCCCGAGCACGTGCGCGGCGAGCTGGCCGCCGGGATAATGGCGGACGGCCTGCACCTCCAGGTCCGTGCCCGGCACGCCGCGGCACCGCTCGAAGAAGAGCGCCATCTGCTCCGGCGTGAGGTTCTCCGCGACCGGAAGAGGCAGGGCCAGCGCCTGCCGGTAGTGACGGCTGAACCGGTCGCCGCTCGGGTTCAGGGGAATCCCCAGGCCCGCCGACACGGCGGCGACGATGTTGCTGTACACCATCCGGCGCGTGTGCTCCTGGAGCTCGATGCTGTCCTGCCCGCGCGGCCGGGCCCCTCCGTGCGCCGCCCTGTAGGCGGGCAGGGAATGGTTCGTGTAGGCGAACCGGAAGGCGGGCCGCAGTTCCTCGAGGTAGAGGTTCACGTCGAAGCTGGGGCGGTTGTCCGCGAGGGGGATTCCGTTGCGGTCGAGGATCCTGCCGCGCACGGCCGGGACGCGGACCAGGCGGACCGACTGCGCCTCCTCGCTGCGGGTGTACCGCTGGACGGCCATGACCTGCAGGCGCCAGAGGGCGCCCGCGAGCACCAGCATCGCGGCCAGGATCACGATGGCCAGCGAGCGCATCCGCGCGTCGTGTCTCTGGACCTGCTCGAGTATCACGGCGGGTTGGTCAGTGTCTCACCATCTGCCACGCTTCATCTCCCGGTCCAGCCTCCGGACCGGCGGGGCAATGCGCTGGTAGTGGAACGTCGCCTCCACCCACCGGAAATACCTGAAGACCAGCGGCGTCGCCAGCGCTCCGCACACGGCCATGACCAGGAGGTCCCAGATCACCCTCGGTCCCACGGGGGGCAGCGCGGCCGTCCCCTGCCTGCGCTCCGGGAAATGGGGGAATTCCGGCGCCCCGGGCGCGAAGAGCGGCCAGAGGATCAGCAGGAGCGCCACGTGGAGCATCGGGACGACGAGCGCCGCGGCGCCGCCGAGGAAGGCCTGCGCCCACACCGACTCGCGCAGGAGCAGCTCGCGCCGCCAGTGCAGGAACATGCCCACGGCGGCGAGCGGCAGGACGCTGAGGCCGAGCGGTCCGGCGGAGAGTGCGTCCATGGAGAGCCCCGCGAGGACGGCCGTCAGCAGGGTGGTCGGAAGACTCGCGTACAGGGAGGCGTACACGATGATCGAGGGCACCAGGTCCGGCTGGACGGCCAGGGCGTTGCGCACGACGCCGATCGTACACTGTGCGAAGACGACCACCAGCGTTGTCAGCACCAGCGCCGTCGGATGCACCCAGTTCATGGAAGCTTGACCCAGACTTCGTGCAGCGATCCGGCCTCCACGGCCAGGCGGACGCGGGCCTCGAGGAAGATGCCGTCGCCGACCTCCCGCGTGTCCACGATCTCACCGACGGCGATGCCCCGCGGATAGACGCCGCCCTGGCCGCTCGTCACGACGCGCTGCCCCGGCTGCGCGCGCGTGCTCAGAGGAAGGTACGAAAGCTCCACCAGCCGATGATGCAGGTCGTTTCCCGAAGCGCCACGAATGATTCCGGATTCGCCGGTGCCGACCAGGGAGGCGGAGACCGGGCAGTTGGGATCCCCGACGAGCACGACCCTCGAGGTCCACGCGGACGTCTCCACCACGCGACCGACGAGTCCGTCGGGGGTGAGGACCGGGAGGTTGTTCGTCACGCCGTGCCGATAGCCGACGTCGAGGTGGATGATCTGCCACCAGTTCGCCGGGCTCCTTCCGATGACGCGCGCGGGCTGGAGCCGCCACCGGGTGCGCTCCGCGTAGCCCACCATCCGCCGAAGCCGGTCGTTCTCGAGGGCCGCCGCCTCGGCCTCGGCGAGCGCCAGCCGGAGGCGCTCGTTCTCCCGGGTGAGGCTCTCGATTTCGGAGATCAGCGCCGAGCGCGGGGTGACGAGGCGGGCGGCGCGTTCCGCGCCGGAATGGGCGGCGCGGGTGAGGCCGAACAGCGGCTGGAAGAGGCTGCCCACCGCCACGCGCAGCCGGGACCGGGTGCTCTCGGGCAGCGCGAGCAGCACCAGCGCCGCGCAGGCGACGACGAGGAACAGAACGAGGTGGCGTTTGCGCAGCATGCCAGCCCGCTAGCCGGTGCTGGAGGAGGCCACCCGCTTCAGGAACGAAAGCTCCTGCAGAACCCGGCCCGTGCCCTCGGCGACCGCGCTGAGCGGATCCGAGGCGATGTGAACCGGCAGTCCGGTCTCCTGCGCGACGAGCCGGTCGATTCCGCGGACCAGCGCGCCGCCCCCGGCCATCACGATGCCGCGGTCCACGAGGTCGGCCGCCAGCTCGGGCGGACACCGCTCCAGGGTGAGCCGGATGTTCTCGAGGATGCTCGACAGCGGCTCTGTCAGGGCCTCGCGGATCTCCTCGGAACGTATGGTGAGGGTCTTGGGAAGCCCGCTTCCAAGATCGCGGCCCTTCACCTCCATCGTCAGCTCCTGCTCGAGCGGGAACGCGGAGCCGATCCGCATCTTGATCTCCTCCGCCGTGCGCTCGCCGATCATGAGGTTGTACGCCCGCTTCATGTGGGCGATCACCGTCTCGTCGAACTCGTCGCCGCCGACCCGGAGCGAGCGGCTGAAAACGATGCCGGCCAGCGAAATGATCGCGATCTCGCAGGTGCCGCCGCCGATGTCCACGATCATGTTGCCCGCCGGCTCGTGGACCGGCAGTCCCACCCCGATGGCGGAAGCCATGGGCTGCTCGATCAGGTACACCTCGCGCGCGCCCGCGTGCGTCGCGGAGTCCTTCACCGCCCGCTTCTCGACCTCCGTGATCCCCGAGGGCACCGCGACCACGACGCGCGGCGCGATCAGCTTGCGATGGTGAACGCGCTGGATGAAGTGCCGGAGCATCGACTCCGTCACCTCGAAGTCGGCGATCACCCCGTCCTTCATCGGCCGGATGGCGATGATGTTTCCGGGGGTGCGCCCGAGCATCCGCTTGGCCTCCTCGCCGACGGCGAGCACGTTCGTGGTGCCCGCCTGGATGGCAACGACGGAAGGTTCACGCAGCACGATCCCGCGGTCACGCACGTACACGAGCGAATTCGCGGTTCCGAGGTCTATTCCAATGTCGTTGGAAAACAGGCCTTTAAGCTGCGCAAACATGAAGTTAGCCGATGCCTTGCAGGCTACGGGCCGTGTGAAACAGGGGTCAAGCGGTTAACGGGTGAGAGCGGGATCCGGCGCGCCATCCATCCTCCGCGCCGTGCATCGGAAGACTTGGGCGCGTGTTTACAACCGCGTGCGATCCCGATTTCACCCGAAGAGCCTCCGGTGCTCGAGCATGGCGTAGCGGTCGGTCATGCCCGCGAGGTAGTCGCACACGGCGCGGTGGAGGCCGTCGCGGGACAGTCTGCCCTGCGCGCCGGGCCCCATTTCATCCGGGTGGCGAAGGTAGTGACGGAACAGGTCCTCGAGCATCTTCACCGCGCGCTGGTTGGGCGTGTGCACCGCCGGGTTGTAGTAAAGATGGCGGTAGAGATAGCGCCGGAGCTGCGCGTTCAGGCGCCGCCGCACCGGGTTGTACCCGATCAGCGGGCGGGTGAGCCTGCGCGCGTCATTGGCGGTGCGCACGCCCGAGCGGCGGATTCGTTCCTCCGTCGTGCGCACGACGTCCTTCACCTGTTCGTCGATGATCACGCGGATGATGAAGAACCGGCGGGTCTCATCGGGAAGCTCGCCGTGCTCCGCGCGGACGAGGTCCGCGGCATCGCGCCAGACCGGAACATCGCGATAGAGACTGGCTTCGTTCAGGAGTCCGCTGTCCAGTCCGTCATCGAGGTCATGACTGTAGTAGGTGATCTCGTCCGCGAGGTTGGCGACCTGCGCCTCGAGCGATGGTGAGTTCAGTTCGACGGGCGGCCGCGGGCCGTCGATGTCCCGCGCGCCGCCGTGCTTCATCAGTCCCTCGCGAACCTCCCACGAGAGGTTCAGACCCGGGAAGCGCGGGTACTTGCGCTCGAGCTGGTCCACGACGCGCAGGCTCTGCCTGTTGTGCTCGAAGCCGCCGTGCTCGCGCATGAGCGCGTTCAGCACGCGCTCGCCCGAGTGACCGAACGGGGAATGCCCGAGGTCATGCGCCAGCGCGATCGTCTCGGCGAGGTCCTCGTTGAGGCGCAGGGCGCGCGCGATGTTCCGGGTCACGCCCGCCACCTCCATGGTGTGCGTGAGGCGGGTGCGCAGATGATCGCCGGTGCCGTTGAGGAAAACCTGCGTCTTGTACTCCAGGCGGCGGAACGCCCGGCTGTGGATCACGCGGTCGCGGTCGCGCTGATAATGCGTCCTCCACTCGGGCGGGTCCTCGGCATGGACGCGGCCGAAGGTATCGGCGCTGAGCTGGGCCCATGGCGCGAGCCAGAGCCGCTCGCGGGCTTCCAGTTCGACTCGCGAGACCGGCATCGTGGGTCCCTTCGGGGGCGGCGCCCGGGCGCGTCTGCCCGTCAGGCCGGCGTCACGGCGGGGCCGGACAGCGGGGGGAGTTCCGGCAACGGCACCTGCTTGAGCTCGAACAGCCGCTCGATGACCTCCTCGATGAGGTTGTTGGGGCAGCTCGCGCCGGCGGTGACCCCGACGGTGACGGGGCCGGCCGGCAGCCAGTCGCGCGTCTCGATCTCCTCGCGCCGATGCTGGTCCCAGTGCTGGATCAGCGAGGGCGACACCATCTTTCCCCCGTTCTTGATGAAGTAGGTCGGGAGCACGCTCTCGCCCATCTCCGCGAGGTGGGACGTGTTGGAGGAGTTGTAGCCGCCGATCACGAGGAGCAGGTCGAGCGGAGTCTTGAGAAGCTTCTCGAGCGCGTCCTGGCGATCCTGGGTCGCGCCGCAGATCGTGTCGAAGAACCGGAAGTGCTCGTTCACACGCTCGGGGCCGTGCTTGGCCTCCATGGCGGCGCGGAGCCGGCGCTGCACCTCCTCGGTCTCACCGCGGAGCATGGTCGTCTGGTTGGCGACGCCGATCGCGTGCAGGTGCAGGTCCGGATCGAAGCCGGCCGAGTACGCGCCCTTGAATTTCTCGAGGAACTCCGCCTTGTCGCCGCCGTGCAGGATGTAGTTACAGACGTAGTCCGTCTCGGCGAGGTTGAACACGACGAGGTAATGGCCGTTGCCGTGGGCGCGCGCCTGGGAGCTCGTGGCGAGGGTCTCCTCGTGCCAGGCCTTGCCATGGATGATGCTGGTGACGGAGTCGCGCGAGTACTGCCGGACGCGTTTCCAGACGCTCATCACGTCCCCGCACGTGGTGTCCACGAAGGTGCAGCCGCGCGCCTCGAGCTTCTTGCGGGTGGCGACCTCGGTGCCGAACGCGGGGATGATGACGATGTCCTGGGGGGTGATCTCGGCGATCTGCTCGTCGTTGGGCCGGCTCGCGATGGTGACGATCCCCATCCGCCGGATCTGATCGTTGACCTCCGGATTGTGGATGATCTCGCCGAGGAGGAAGATCCGGCGGTCCGGGAAAGCCCGGCGCGCGGCGTAGGCCAGATCGATGGCGCGCTCGACCCCGTAGCAGAAGCCGAACTCCTTCGCGAGCCGGACGGTCAGCACCCCGGGCGCCGAGATGATGTTGCCGCTGAACCGGATGCGCTCGACCAGCTGGCTGCGGTAGTGCGAGAGGACCTGCGCCTGCACCGCCTCCATGATGTCGGGGCGGCGCAGGTTGATTTTCTGTGGGCCCGGAGGGCCGGCCATCGTCATGGGTGGGATTGTACGGGCTGACATGCCGGTTGGCTACCGGCGGGGAACAATTCGGAACGCGGGGCGGCGAAAGACGGTGCCCGGGGGACTTGCCCGCCGGGCACCGCCGGCCCGCAACCGGCAGTTTGCCGGAGATCCGGTTCCGCCGCGGGGACCTAGTCCTCCACCGGGCGGATGACGCCGTCGAGCCCGAGGATGGCCATGGTGACCATGCCGCTCTCGCCGGTGCCCACGATGACGGCGCGGATGTTCGCCTCGCGGCATTCCTCCAGCAGATCCGCGTCGATGCCGGGCTCGAGCCACGGATCGAAGAGGAAGTCCTCCCAGAAGTTGTGATGGCCGGGATGATACGTCTGGGAATACTCCCCGCGCAGCACGAGCGGCCGCGAGGTGAAGCCCTCGACGGTCGTCTCGACCCATTCCTGGAGGGGCGCGGTGTAACCGACGACGATCCCGCGCGGCGGCGGCGGCCAGTAGAACCGCGTGCGCACCTCCCGCGAACCGCGGGAGATCACGCGTTCCTGCAGCAGGCTCTGGCTCGTGACGGGCCGGGCCGGCACCAGCGACACCACGTCCTCGTGGGTGGTGCCGCCCTGGATCCCGCCGAGGTCGCCCCGCTCGAGGGTGGGTTGCGGTTCCGTGTGGCGGACCCGGTAGGCCACCTTGAAGTCGCCGAGCACCGCGGCCGGGCCATCGTGCGGCATGGGGAACCGCACGAGATCCACCCGGAGCTCATGCGTGCCGTCGGCGTCGGTCCAGCGGTCGATCGTCATGGAGTTCTCCGCGTCGAACTCGAACTCATAGCCGGGCAGCGCGGTGATCGCCTCCGAGTGGGCGACGACGTTGGTGCCCTCGAGCCACCGCCCGTCGAAACCGGTGAAGAGGGTCGAGCCGAGCGCCTCCGGATCGAGCGCGGCGTGGCGCGTCTCGAGGAACCAGGAGGACTTGAGGCGGTGATAGCTCAGCAGCTCGCCGTGCTCGCCCTGGTCCACGACCCAGCGGTTGGTGCTGCCGAGCAGCCACCGCGTTTCCGGGATCTCGAAGGCGGGCAGCGGGAGGGCCCGGATCTGCTTGATCCGCAGCACGCCCTCGGGCGCCACCTTCTTGTACTCGAAGTCGAGCAGCCATTCGTCCTTCGGCGGGAGCTCGGACTCCCACTGCCTCGCGGCGAGGTTCAGCAGGCGGAAGAGCTCCGCGTACTCGTCCGGCCACTCGAGGACGGTGGCGCCGAGCTGGACGAGGCTGGAATGCTGGTCCACGTCGAGGAGCGGCTGGGCGTTCACGTCGAACTGGCGCACCTGGACGATCTCGGGGCTCACGGACAGGTCGGGATTCGCGACGGACTCCGCGCCGAGCTGGGTCACAAGCGTTCCCTCGACGACGCGCTGGGCGCCTTCGCGCCGCACCTCGAGCGTGGCGACGCCGTTGGCGAGCTCGATTTCATCCGGCGTGGAGTGATGCACGAGGACGGCCATGCCCACGCGCGATTCGTCCACTCCGTGGCGCAGGCGCTCGAGGAAGGCGTTGTCGTTGTAGAAGCTCGCGAACACGCGGCGCAGCGCGCGGAAGACGCCGCGCTCATTCTCCTCGGTCGGATCGCAGTGGCTCGGGCCGGCGGAGTCCTCGTCGAGATCGTCCGCAAGGCACCCGCTGTAGCTGTCATAGAGGCCGGCTCCGGAGAACTGCTCGCTGTCCTCGACATTGGTCGAGCTGCGGAACCGGATCTTGCGCATGGGATCGAAGCCGGCGTCCTGCAGGATCGTGAGGATCGCCTCGCGCTGCGCCGGGTTGAAATCACTCCCGTTGCGGAAGAGATCGCGGATGTCGTCGAGGGCGGCGGTCAGCCCGGCCATGTCCGGCGGCCAGGTGAACCCCCCGAGCCTGTCCTCGACGGTTTCAGCGAGCGTACGACCGTCGTCGAGCGTCTGGGAGACGTATTCGTCCCAGAGATCGAAGGTGAACGCGATCACCGGCGAAGGGGAGTTCGTCGGGATCGAGCGGCGGAGCACGCCCATGTTGGCGGCCTTCCCGCCGACGATCACGATGTCATCCGGGCCGAGGTCCTCGACGCCCACGCTCAGGCTGCCGTGGGCCTGCTTCGGGGGAATGTCGAGCTGCGGCGGGCGCTTCTCCTCGAGGATCCCCTCGAGGATCTCCTCGTCCGGCGTGCCCGCGAGCGGGGCCAGCATCGCCTTGCAGGTCCCGAGCTGCTCGACGGCGCGCAGGAGGACGTGGCGGCCGTCCCACGAACGGAGCGTGTCCTCGTCCAGCTCGGGCATGTGGACAAAGGGAATGCCGAAGGAACGCGCGAGCAGCGCGACGTGCGAGTTGGGCGTTGCGGGCGTCATGGCGATGATCCCGGCGAGGGGCGGAACCTCGGCGGGCACCGCGTCCGTCAGCAGCACGTCATCCGGTCCGAGGCGTCCCTCCGCGTAGGCCGGCTCGATCTGGTCCGCGGGGACAAAGACCATGCGTCCGACGGCCCAGCCCGGCGAATAACATTCGTCGCCGACCACCCAGCGCCCGGCGGAGCCGACCGAGATCCCCTGCTCCTCGAACCAGTCCCGGTGCTGCCGGGCGACGTCGGCCTGTTCGAACGTCGGCAGGTAGAACACCTCCATCGGTCCCTCGGACAGGATCGACGCGCGCACCGTGCGGAACCATTCGGCGACGGCCTCGCGCGGGTACGGGTCGGCGCCGACGAACTGGATGGCGGCCTCCTCCCCCCGGCCGGATGGCGAGAAAAGCACGGCGCCGAGGACGGCCTGCTGCGCATTCGTGTGCAGCGTGACGGCGTCGAATTCATCCCGGGTCATGTTCCGGAACCGCTCCACCCGGACGCGCGCGAAATCGTAGTGGAAGCGGTACTGCATGCTGTCCTGGAACACCACGCGTTCCGGGTCGTCGAGGAGGATCAGGAACTTGATCCAGCGCGGCTGCTCCATCGACGGCATCTCCGACAGGAACGGCTCGCTGAAGTCACTCCGGACGAGATTCTTCCAGTCGTCCTCCTCCCCGATGGGACGCACGCTCCCGCGGTAGAAGCGGCCGGGCGGACCCGCCGTCAGGTCAGCCACGCCGCGGAGCGGGCCATGGCCGACGCGCCATGGCTCCCACGAGCCGAGGTCGGACGACCTCTCGAGGGTGACCACTTCGTCCTCACCCGCGGCTGCGGAGAGGCGCGGTCTGCCGTCCGCCCCCCGCTCAACCGATAGCTCCGGCGCGGCGGCCCGGGCGGTCAGGATGAGACTTGCGAAGAGTACGGCGGTGCTCCACCGCCTTCCGAACGACAAGGCAGGCTTCTGTCGCATCGTCGAGCACGTAGACATCGGCCCCCGCCAACGTCAAATCCCACGCGCCCCCCCGAAAGGGGAACCCTTCCCCGCCCCGCGCGGCGGCACCTCGCCAGAGGCCGGCGGACGCGATGATTCTGCGGGCGGCGTGTCCTCACGCGGCGCCCGCGGCGCGCCGGAATCGCGCGTTCGGCAGAATTTGCTCCCTCGCATCCTCCGCATTTCCTAGGCTTCGCGCCCAGATATGCCTGCTGCGAAAGCCTCGTACCGCTTCTGCTTCGGCCCGTGGAATCTCAGTGAGGGCCAGGACCCCTATGGCCCTCCCACCCGCTCCGTCCAGACCTTCGGGTGGAAGCTCCAGCAACTGAAGGACGCCGGCTTCGATGCCATGATGTTCCACGACGACGACGTCGTGCCGGACATCGACTCCAAGTCCGAGATCCAGATCCTGAAGGAATCCCGCGAGATGGCGCGGCGCCTGAAGGACGCCGGCGTGGTCGCCGAGATCGTCGCGCCCCGGCTCTGGTTCAGCCCCATGACGATCGACGGCGCCTTCACGAGCAACGACAGGAAGTGCCGCCAGTACGCGATCGACCGCTCCCGCCGCTGCATCGACATCGGCCGGACCCTCGGCTGCAACCTCCTCGTGCTGTGGCTCGCCCGCGAAGGCTCGTACATCCGCGAATCCAAGAACGCACGCCGCTGCGTGGACCTGCTCGTGGACGCCGTCGATGCCCTGCTCGCCCACGACAAGAAGGTGCGCATCGCCATCGAACCCAAGCCGAACGAGCCCATGGACGTGGCGTACGTGCCGACGATCGGCCATGCGCTCGCGCTCGCCCAGCTCACCCGCGACCCGAAGCGTGTCGGCTGTCTCATCGAGAGCGCGCACGCCATCCTTGCGGGACTCGACCCCGCCGACGAAATCGACTTCGCCTGCGCCTTCGGCAAGCTCTGGTCCGTCCACCTGAACGACCAGAACGGCCTGAAGTTCGACCAGGACAAGCCGTTCGGCAGCGCCAATCTCCGCGTCGCCTTCAACCAGGTCCGCGCGCTCGAGCGCAACCAGTACGGCCGCAAGGGCGAGTACGTCGCCTTCGATGTCCATCCGTTCCGCACGACGCGGGAGGAACACTGGATGCGCCATCTCATCAACAGCCGCCGCACGTTCGAGATCCTCGTCGAGAAGGCGCGAAGCTTCGACGAGGCCGCGGCCCAGAAGCTCATCGCGGAACGCAATTACCAGGACCTCGACCAGATGGTCCTCGAACACCTCATGGGCGTGGAATCCTGACGGGACGAGGCTTCCCGCCCGCACCCGAAAACGCTTCACGACGCGCGGACGCGCCCCCCGGCCGTCCGCGCCCCGACCCGATGACACCCGCCACTCTCCAGGTCTCGTGTGTCCAGATGCACTGGGCGAAGCCCCTCGAGCGAAACCTCGAGCAGACGCTCCGCTGGATCGAGCGCGCCGCCCGCGAGGGAAGCCGGGTTGTCCTCTTTCCGGAGGCGAACCTGACCGGGTACTACTTCCCGGAGGTCCTCCGTCTCCCGGCCGAGGAGATCCGCGCGGCGCTCGATCGCACCTGCGCCGCGGCGGCCGAGGCGGGCATCTGGGTCATCGCCGGGGCGCTGCGCCCCACCGCCGACCGCCTCCTGAACATCGCCCACGTGATCTCCCCGGAGGGCCGCATCGTTCACGAGTACGCCAAGGTCCATCTCGCCGGCGCCGACGAGAAGCGCTACTGCCGCGGCGGCAACAAGCTCTCGTTCTTCCACATCGACGGCATCCCCTGCACGCTGGCGATCTGCCGGGACGGACGGCATCCCGAGCTCTATCGCCTGCCCGCGATGCTCGGCGCGCGCATCCTGTTTCATCCGTCGTGCAGCTCCGATGAGGTGGAGGCCGTCGTCTGGAAGCGCACCGCCGGTCGCGCCCAGCTCCCCGCCGGCCCGACCACGCAGATCTTCCACTGCGTCGCGAACACGATCGGGCAGTCGCCCGACGGCAGGCAGACCTCGAGCGGACAATCCTTCATCCGGGAGCCCTCCGGCATGCCGCTCGCCGAGGCGGGGTGGTACCACGAGGAGATGATCACCGCCGTGCTGGACATTGAGCGCGCCACGCGCGGCTACGCGATCGACAGCCTCCATGATCCGCCCTTCCTGAAACCGCACGTCGAGCGGATGCTCGCGGAAATCCGGGAGCGCGCCGATCTGCCGCCGGAATGAGTCCTGCCGGCGTTGCCGGCTGGCGCTAGTATTCCCGGTCCCTCTTGATGCCGGGCTGCGGCTGCGGATAGGTGCCGTCGGCCTGGGGCTGCAGCGGCGCGGGCGAGCCGGGCTCCAGCTTGTCCACGTCCGGCGCGAACTCGTGCTCGCACTGGAGCATCTGTTCGTACGTGATCTCCTGACCCGTGTGGGCGGCCATGCGGCCCATCGAGGTGACGAGACTCGCGATGGCGCCCCGTCGCACCTCGTTGTATGGGCGATCGTCGCGGATCGCGCGCATCAGGTCCTCCCACTCGAGCTGGTACGGGTTCGCCTCGGGCTGGGGATAGGCCCACAGCATCTCCTCCCGCGTGAGCGTGTGTCCCCTGAACGTCCGCACCCGCCCCGGCGTGTGCGCCGAGGTGGAGACGATCGCGGATCCCTTCGTGCCGTGCACATAGCTGGCGAACTCATCCTTGCACCCTGGCATCGTTCGCCCGTTGAAGAAGAACTTCGTCCCGTCCGCGAAGGTGTACTCGACGGAGTAATGATCGAAGTTCTGGTCCACCGCCTGGCCGCGATAGTGCCGGCCGCCGACGGCGTGGGCCTTGATCGGCCAGTCGTTCTTCATCCAGCAGACCTCGTCGATCTGGTGGATGTTGTAATCGCTGAAGACGCCGCCGCTCGCCCACAGGAAGCTGTGGAACCTGCGGATCTGGAACAGCAGCTCGTTCATGCCCTCGGGCCTGGGGCCCGTCGCGCCGCCGCCGGCGCCCATGCGGTAGGCGCGCATCATCACGAGGTCGCCGATCTCGCCGTCGCGCAGGCGCTGGTGCAGCTCCTGGCGTCCCCTGCAGTGACGGATCATCAGGCCGACGCCCACCTTGAGGTTCTTGCGATCGGCCTCCTCCGCGAGCGCGAGCATCCGGCGGGTGCTCGGGCCGTCCACCGTGACGGGCTTCTCCATGAACACGTTGACGCCCTTTTCGATGGCGTACTGGAAGTGTGCCCAGCGGAAGGCGGGCGGCGTTGCGAAGATCGCGACGTCGCCCGGGCGGAGACAGTCGATGGCGTGCCGGTAGGCGTCGAAACCGATGAACTGGCGGTCCGCCGGGACATCCACGCGCTCGGCATGCTCGCGCTGCAGCCCGCGCAGGCTGCGCTCGAGTCGGCGGTCAAACACGTCCGCCATGCTCACGAGTTTCACGGGGCCCTGTTCGGTCGCGAGGGCGTTCGCGGCCGCACCGGAGCCCCGTCCGCCGCAGCCGATCAGGGCCACCTGCACGGTCTGGCTGTCGGATGCGTGCACCGGGGGGAGGGCGATGCCCGCGAGGGCGGACACGGCGGCGGCGCGTCCCGCCGATTGGAGAAATGCGCGTCGCGTGGCGCCGCGAGGGGAGTCCATGCCCCACCCATGCGCCGGGCGGTTCCCCGATTCAATCCAAAATCCGCGCCGCGCCCGCGCACGTCTCGCGGGACTTGGCCGCGGCACGCGGCCGGGCCACAGTCATCGCGCATTGATGAAAGGCAACTCCCCGGCCTCCGGCTCCACCGATCCCGTCTCGAACGTCGTCTCGCGCTCCGGCCGATTCGCCGGCGGCCCGGCCGACGAGGTCGCCGCGTTCTCGCAGTCCGTCCACTTCGACTGCCGCCTTGCCCCGCAGGACATCCGCGGCTCCATCGCCCACGCCCGGATGCTCGCGTCCGCGGGGATCCTCACGACGGAGGAACGTGACGCCATCATCGGCGGGCTCGAGCAGATCGCCGCCGAGATCCGCGAGGGACGCTTCCAGTGGCGGACCGAACTCGAGGACGTTCACATGAACATCGAGGCGGAACTCACGCGCCGTGTCCCGGCGGGGGCGAAGCTTCACACCGCACGCTCGCGCAACGACCAGGTCGCCCTCGACCTGCGCCTGTGGCTGCGCGACGAGATCGATCTGCTCCGCGCCGACCTCCGGCGCCTCCAGGCGAGCCTCGTCGGGCTCGCCGGGCGCCATCCCGACCTCCTCATCCCGGGCTACACCCACCTGCAGCGGGGCCAGCCGGTCCTCCTTGCCCATCACCTGCTCGCCTATGTCGAAATGTTCGATCGCGATCGTGGACGCCTCGCAGATTGCCGCGAGCGCGCGAACGAGTGCCCGCTCGGCGCGGGCGCGCTCGCCTCGACGACGCTTCCCATCGACCGCCTCGCCGTCGCCCGGGAACTCGGCTTCACCGACGCCCGCGGCGAGCCGCGCGTCACGCGGAACTCCATGGACGCCGTCGCCGATCGCGATTTTCTCGTGGAGTTCAACGCCGCCTGCGCGATCGCCGCCGTGCATCTCAGCCGGCTCGCGGAGGACGTCATCCTCTGGGCGACCGCCGAGTTCGGCTTCATCCGCATCGACGACGCCTACACCACCGGCTCGTCGCTGATGCCCCAGAAGAAGAATCCGGACGTTGCCGAACTCACGCGCGGCAAGAGCGGACGGGTGATCGGCAACCTTGTCGGGCTGCTCACCCTCCTGAAGGGACTGCCCATGACCTACAACCGCGACCTCCAGGAGGACAAGGAACGCGCCTTCGACACGGCGGACACCACGCGCGCGTGCGTGCGGCTCATGGCCGGGATGATCGACCACACCCGCGCCGTTCCCGAGGCGTGCGCACACGCCGCGGCCGACCCGCAACTCCTCGCCACCGATCTCGCGGATTACCTCGTCCGCAAGGGAATGCCCTTCCGCCACGCGCACCACGTCGTCGGCGAGGTCGTCGCCCTCTCGGAACGCCTCGGCACACCGCTCGACCGCCTCACCCTCGAGCACTTTCGATCGGTGTCAGACGCCTTCGACTCCGACGTGGCGTCCGTCTTCGACCTGCGCGCGGCGATACGCCGCCGCACGGCGGTCGGGGCGCCGGGCGAGGCCCCGGTGCGGGCCGAGCTGGACCGATGGCGCGCGGCGCTCGGGAACGAGGCGAACGGCTGACGGACCGGCCGCGATCGACCGGGACATCCGCGGCGATCAGACGATCTCCACCGGGCATTTCGGCATCGCCTTGAGAAAGGCCTCGCCGTAGCGCTTCACGAGGATCCGGTTGTCGAGGACCACCACGATCCCGCTGTCGGTCCGCGTCCGGATCAGGCGCCCGACTCCCTGCCGGAACTTGAGGATGGCCTCGGGCAGGGAGAAATCCATGAAGGCGTTGCCGCCGCTCGCCTCGATCGATTCGATGCGCGCCTCGATCAGCGGATGATCCGGGACGGCGAACGGCAGGCGCGTGATGATCACGTTGCTGAGGCTCGGCCCCGGGACATCGACCCCCTGCCAGAAGCTGTCGGTGCCGAACAGCACCGAGTCCACGTCCTCCTTGAACCGCTCGAGCATGGTCGAACGCGGCATCCCGGTCCCCTGCACGAAGCATTCGAGGCCGAGCTCGTCGAAGAGGGGCCTCATGCGCCCGGCGATGTCATGCATCAGCCGGGCGTTGGTGAAGAGCACGAACGCCTTGCCGTGGGTCTGCCGGATGAAATGCCCGATCCAGTGGGTCAGCGCCTCGCGATAGGTGGGGTCCCGGGGATCCGGCATGCGCTTCGGCACGAAGAGCTTCATCTGCCGGGTGTAGTCGTACGGGGATCCCACCTGGAGCGCGCGGGCGGATTCCGCCCCGACGCGGCGGGTGAAATAGGCGAGCGCCTGCGCGTCATCCGCGCCGTCGAGCCGGGCCGCGTGGTCCCCCGGCATCCCGCGGCTG
The DNA here is from genome assembly GCA_964389135.1 of uncultured Verrucomicrobiota bacterium. GTDB lineage: Bacteria > Verrucomicrobiota > Verrucomicrobiia > Limisphaerales > CAIMTB01 > CAIMTB01. The sequence goes on from CAYMDA010000036.1 coordinate 25,147, forward strand.
GCGCGCGCGTCCTGCCGCGGATCGGCGGATTCCGCGGCGGGCGCATCCCCTGCCGGGGTTTCCGCGGGGACCGATCGCGCGCGGCGGTCCATGATGCCGAGCGTCGCGCTCGTCATGATCACGGACGTGTCGCTCTGGAAGAGGCGGCGTCGGAGGAAAGCGGCGACGTCCACGGGCGCGGCGCACAGGCTGACGACGCGCTGCGCCCTTCCGGAGCGTTCGGCCCAGTAGACGTGGTCCCGCGCGGACTGGGAGAGAAAGACCGCGATCTGTTCGCGCAGCTCGTTGATGCGCCGGCTGCAGTCGAGCAGTTCCGCGCCCGTGTCGGCGTCCTGGGTGGCCTTCACCAGTTCCGCGAGCGCCTCGCGCAGGCGTTGCAGCGGGAGTGTCACGTGATCCTCGACGAAGTCCGGCCGGCGGATCCGGACCTCTCCCCAGGCACGTCCGCCGTCGGTTTCCGGGTCCGGGAAGCCCCGCTGCCCCGCCGTGGTCGCGTCGCACCAAGCCTCCACGGCGGCGAAGAACGCCTCCCCCTCCCTGAGGGCATCCTCCACGAGGCCCGCATGGGCGCCCCCCCCGGGCACGGTGGTCAGCAGCCCCTTGCCCGTGCGCAGGTTCAGGAGCCGGTTCAGCGCGAACCGGTACTGTCCGCTCGAGACCCGGATCCCGATGTGACGCGAGGCCACCTGCTCGACCGTGTGGGCCTCATCGAAGATGAGAAAGTCGTTGCGGAACATGATTCCGCCCTCGAGATCCTCGTCCACCCCGCCCAGCAGGCTGAAGAACAGCGTGTGATTCAGGACGAGGACATCGGCCGAGACGATCCGCTGGCGCGCGCGCTGGAAGAAGCACGGTCCGAGGTTTTCCTTCGCGAAGTCGCTGCCCGGTCCGCAGAGCTTCGGCGTGCACAGCCCGCGCTCGGAACACACGTGCGACCAGACGTTGTGGTCGGGCTCAACGTCGAAGTCCGAGAGGGTTCCATCCGTGGTGCGCTGCGACCATTCGTAGATCCGCCTGAGTTCCGCCTGCTCGGACGACGCGAAGAGGCCCTCCGCGTTCTGCATGGCCTTCCGCAGCCGCCGGCTGCAGAGGTAGTTCGCGCGCCCCTTCAGCATCTGGAAGGTGAACGGCGAGGGAAGCACCTGCCGGAGCATGGGGAGATCCTTCTCGATCAGCTGCTCCTGCAGATTGATCGTGTGGGTCGAGACGATCGCCTTCTTCTGGCGCGAGACCGCGTACAGGATCGCCGGGACCAGGTAGGCCATGCTCTTGCCCACCCCGGTGCCGGCCTCGACCACGAGATGCTCACCGCCCTCGAGCGCCCGCGCCACGGCCACGGCCATCTCCTGCTGCTGGGGGCGGTACTCGAAGTTCCTCGAACGGGAAAGCGGACCGGCGGGCGAGAAGAATCTCGCCACCTCTTCCTCGAGGCTCGCCCGGGAGGAGCCACCCGCGTCTTCGGCAAGGCTGATCATGTCATGATCCCCCGCATGATGACGGCAGGATGCGGCGATGCAAAGCGACGACACGGCACCCCGGCCGGGGCCGTCATGCCGCGGGGTCAGGCCGCGTGGTCCCCTCGTCGCCGGGACTCCCGCGGGCTCACACGAGCGAGCGGATCACCGACCAGCCGTCCGCCAGGTCGGCCTGCGCCGCGTCGTGGTTTCCGGTGCAGCCTGCCATGGCGCGATTCGGGGGCGTTTCCCGCAGGACACGCTCCGCGCCGGGCGCGCGACCGTCGCAGGCGGGGCCGGGGGCGCTCATCGGCGAACGCCCATCGAGCACGAGGGTCTGACACGGCGCGTCCTGGGACGTGTTCTCCACCCGGATGTGGGTCGCACCGATCGCGTCCAGCCTTCCGGCCACGGCCTCGTACGCCAGTTCGGGGCGGTTGCAATCGCGGCTGAGATGCCCGAGGTAGATCCTCTGGAGCCGTTCGGAGGCGACCTGCTGGGCCACGTCCGCGGCCGCGGCGTTGGACAGGTGCCCGTGCCGGCTCATGATTCGCTGCTTGGTGGACCATGGCCGGCGATGGTCCTCCTGGAGCAGCCGCAGATCATGGTTCGCCTCGAGCACCAGCACGTCGGCCGGTCGCACGCGCTCCACCACCAGCCGCGTCGCATGGCCGAGGTCCGTCAGGAAACCGATGTTGCCCCACGGCGTGCGGAACAGGTACCCGACCGGATCATAGGCGTCGTGGGGAACCGTGAACGTGTCCACGACCACGTCCCCGAGCTCGAACGTCGCGCCGGTCTGGAACATCGCCGCGTTCAGGCGCGCGCCGATCGACGACTCGACGGCCTCGCGCGTGAGCCGGTTGCAGTACACCGGCACCTCCAGCCTCGAGGTGAGGACCCCGAGGCCGAGCATGTGATCCCCGTGCTCGTGCGTGAGCAGGATCGCGTTCAGCGTCTCGGGCGACCGGCCGATCGCGGCGAGGCGCTGCCGGATCTGGCGCGCGCTGAACCCCGCGTCGATCAGGAGCCGCACACCGGGCGTCTCCAGATACGCGCAGTTTCCCCCGCTTCCACTGCCCAGGATCGTGAACCTGACCGACACGGGGGCGACCGTACCGCGTGGCGAGCGGGCGGCTCAAGCATCGTCGCCCCTGCCCTTTCCGAAATCCGCGCGGGCGCCGCCGGGCGGCGCGATCGTGTCGGGACCGGCGGCCGGGCTTGCCTCGAGCGCCCGTCGCGTTAGCTTGCCCGCCCCTATGGAGAAGGTCGTCATCATCGGCTCCGGTTGCGCCGGACTCACCGCGGCCATTTACACGGCCCGCGCAAACCTCGCCCCCCTTGTGCTTGGCGGGCCGATGCCCGGCGGCCTCCTCACGACCACCAGCATCGTGGAGAACTTCCCCGGCTTCCCCGAGGGGATCGACGGCTACGAACTGATGACGCGCATGCAGAAGCAGGCGGAACGCTTCGGGGCGCGCATCCGCTACGGCACCGTCGAGAAGGCCGAGCTCACGGGCTCCCCGCTCCGTCTCACGGTGGATGGCGAACCGATCGAGACCCGCAGCCTGATCATCGCGAGCGGCGCCACGCACCGGCACCTCGGGCTCGACAGCGAACACAAGCTCGAGACCCGCGGCGTGACCTACTGCGCGACGTGCGACGGCGCGCTGCCGATGTTCCGGAACCAGCCCCTCGTGGTGGTCGGGGGCGGCGACTCCGCCTGCGAGGAGGCCACCTACCTCACCCGCTTCGCGTCGGTCGTTCACCTCGTCCATCGCCGCGACCAGCTCCGCGCCTCACGCATCATGGCCGACCGCACGCTCGCGAATCCGAAGATCCAGCCCATCTGGAACTCGGTCGTGACCGAGATCTTCGACGTGAAGCAGGGCCGCGTCACGGGAGTCCGCCTGCGCAACGTGGTGACCGGCGAAACGTCCGACCTCCCGTGCGCGGGGGTGTTCATCGCGATCGGTCACGTGCCCAACACGCAGCTCTTCGTCGGCCAGATCGAGATGGAGGACAACGGCTACATCCGCACGCGCCAGGGCACCCAGACGAACATCCCCGGCGTGTTCGTCGCGGGCGACTGCCGCGACCAGGTCTATCGCCAGGCGATCACCGCCGCGGGCGAAGGCTGCGCCGCGGCCATCGACTGCGAACGCTACCTCGCCACGATGCTCAACTGATCCCCGTCCTCCCCGCGCCGGGGCGGCCGGCCTCCGCGCGACGGCCGCCCGCGCCCGCGCGGATCGGTTTCGACACCTTCGTCCGCATGGCCAAGTACTGGCACGTCCTCGCGCTCGGAATCCAGAGCACCCTCGTTTACCGGGTGAACTTCGTCGTCCGCGCCCTCTTCGGCCTCGTGCCGCTGATCGCGCTGATCCTGCTCTGGCGCGCCATCTACGCGGGGTCGCCCTCCGGGGAGATCGCCGGGTTCAACCTGCCCGAGCTGATCACGTACTACCTCATGGTAAACGTGGTGGTGGCGCTCACCGCCGTCACCGAGGACGACTGGCAGATCGCCGCCGACATCCGTGACGGCCGCATCAGCCAGTTCCTGCTCAAGCCGGTCGATTACCTGAGCTATCGCTTCTCCCTGTTCCTCGCGGGCCGGCTCGTGTACACCCTCGCGGCATTGCCGCCGACGGTGGTCTTCCTGTGGACCCAGCGCGAGTATCTTCTCGCCCCGGCCTCGTCGATGCACCTCGGCGTGTTCGCGCTGTCGCTCGCGCTGACCGCCGCGCTGCAATTCCTCATCTCGTTCACGATGGCCCTGCTCGCCTTCTGGGTTCTCGAGGTGGCCACCTTCATCTTCATCCTGTTCGCGTTCGAGCATGTGGCGGGCGGGCATCTCTTCCCCCTCGACCTGCTTCCGGCGCCGATCGCGGCCGCCCTGTCGTACACGCCGTTCCCGTACATGCTCTACTTCCCCATCCAGATCTACCTCGGTCGCGTGGAGGGACCGGAGCTGTGGCGGGGAATCGCGATCCAGACATTCTGGGCGTGCGCCGCGTTCCTGCTCGCCCGGTTCATCTGGCGCCGCGGGCTCCGGCGCTATTCCGCCGTGGGAGGATGAGCACCGGCACCATCCCGACCGCTCCCGCACCGGCCGAGGGCGCCGCGGGGGGCGCGGCCCGGGCCGGCCGGCCCGGGCTGCGCCGCTACGCCGCGATCTACCTCGCCTTCTGGCGCAACTCGCTGGTCCGGGAGATGGGGTTCAAGGTGAACTTCATCCTGTGGATCATCGTCGAGCTGCTCTGGTTCGCGCTCCAGCTCGTGTTCATGGCGGTGATCTACAATCACACCAGCGAGATCGCGACATGGACGAAGTGGCAGGTCGTCCTGCTCGTGGGCGCGAATCATCTCGTCCAGCAGCTCTTCACCGCCCTCTTCTTCAACAACTGCGTGCGCCTGTCCGAGAACGTCCGCACCGGGGCGCTCGACTTCCTCCTGCTGATGCCGGTCAACGCGCGTTTACTGATCTCGCTCCGGCACGTGGATTTCGGCGGCTTCTTCAACGCCGCCTCGGCCGTCGCCGTGATCGTGTACGCCGCGAGGCAGCTTCAGCTCGAGCCGACGGCCCTCCAGCTCGCCGGTTTCGTCGTGCTCCTGCTGGTGGGGCTCACCGTGCACTACGCCGTGATGTTCATGCTGGCGTGCGTGAGCTTCTGGACGGTGCGCGCCCAGGGGATCGTCTGGGGCTACTACAATCTCTTCCAGCTCGCGCGTCTGCCCGACGCCGCGTTCCACGGCGTCTTCCGCGCGGTCTTCAGCTTCGTGGTGCCGGTGCTGCTCGTGACGAACGTGCCCGTGAAGGTGCTGATCGAGAAGCTCAGCTCGCCGCTGGAGATCCTGTGGCTGCTGGTGCTCAGCGCGGTGATGTTCGGGATCTCGGAGGTGTTCTGGCGCTGGTCGGTCCGCCACTACGCGTCCGCGAGCTCATGACCCCCGCGCCCGACGCGGACCCGGCGGGGTGGGGAGGCGGCGTTCCATTGCGCCGCCTCCCCTCCGGGTTCAGAGCCGGTTCAGTGCGCTCAGGACCGCCTTGATCGGCGCGAGCTCGATGTTGGTGTCCACGCCGGCCCCCCAGCGCGAGCGGCCGTCCGGCAGGCGGATCCGGATGTACGCGATGGCGGACGCCTCCTCGCCCGCGCTCAGGGCGCGCTCGACGTACTCGGCCACCTCGAATCGCGGAGCGCCGTCGGCGGCCAGCGCGTGCACGAAGGCGGCGATGGGTCCGTTGCCGCGGCCGGTGACCTCCCTGGGCTTGCCGTCGTGGACCAGGCGGGCACGGCAGCAGACCTCGCCGTTGCGCGATTCCGTGTGGAACTCGACGAGCTGCCACGGACTCGCGCGCTCGATGTACTCCCGCCAGAACATGGCCTTCAGCTCGGCGCCGGTGACCTCGCGGCCGAGGCGGTCCACCTCGTCGTTCGCGATGGGACCGAATTCGCGCTGCAGCTCCTTGGGGAGCTCGATGCCGTACTCGGTCTCGAGCAGGTAGGCGACGCCGCCCTTTCCGGACTGGCTGTTCACCCGGATCACCTCGCGGTACTCGCGGCCGATGTCGCGGGGATCGATCGTGAGATAGGGAATGTCCCAGTGACCGTTGCCGTTGCCCTTGGCCTGCGCGGCCTCCCACGCGCGGAGCCCCTTCCGGATGGCGTCCTGGTGCGACCCGCTGAACGCGGTGAAGACGAGCTCGCCCGCATAGGGCTGGCGCGGCGGGACCGTCATGCCGGTGCACCGCTCGTACACCTCGCGCACCCGGTTCAGGTCCGAGAAATCGAGGCCGGGATGGATCCCGTTCATGTAGAGGTTGAGCGCGACCGTCACGATGTCCAGATTGCCGGTCCGCTCGCCGTTGCCGAAGAGCGTCCCCTCGACGCGCTCGGCGCCCGCGAGCATCGCGAGCTCCGTCGCGGCGGTTCCGGTGCCCCGGTCGTTGTGCGTGTGCACGCTGATGATGGCGAGATCCCTGCGGCGGAGGTTGCGCGTGAACCATTCCACCTGGTCCGCGTAAACGTTGGGCATCGCCACCTCGACCGTGTCGGGGAGGTTGAAGATGATCGGGCGCCCGGGCTCGGGCTGCCACACCTCGCTCACCGCCTCGCAGACCTCGAGCGCGAACTCGACCTCGGTGGCCGAGAAGCTCTCCGGTGAGTACTCGAACCGAACATCCGTCCCGGCGAGCCGCGGAAGGCGTTCCCGGATCCACTGGGTGCCGCGGGTCGCGATGCGAAGGATGTCGGGCTTGTCGAGGCCGAAGACGACGCGGCGCTGCGCGGGAGAGGTGGAGTTGTACAGGTGAATGATCGCCCGGCGCGCGCCCACGAGCGACTCGACCGTCCGTTCAATGAGATCCTCGCGCGCCTGCACGAGCACCTGGAGCGTGACGTCCTCCGGCACCCTGCCGTCCTCGATCAGCCGCCGGATGAAGGCGAACTCCGTGTTCGACGCGGCCGGGAACCCGACCTCGATCTCCTTGAAACCGCAGCGCACGAGCGCGTCGAACATCTCCAGCTTCTGCGAGACGTTCATCGGCACGGCGAGCGCCTGGTTCCCGTCGCGCAGGTCCACACTGCACCACACGGGGGGTTTCGTGAGCACCCGATTCGGCCACTGCCGATCGGGGAGGTGGACCGGTGGGAACGGTCGGTATTTCGTGGATGGATCGCTGAGCATCGCTGGCGTTGGTTATGCCAGCCGGCGTCGGAACCAGCAGCGGAAAACAAAACCGCCGCCGGAGCGGCGGCGGCGGGCGGTCGAAATCAAACTTCAGAACCGGTCACGAACCCGCCGCCGCGCTGCCCGACAGCAGCGCCTCGCTAAGCAGCAGGTTGTTCCGAAACCGATTCACCGCCGCTCCCTCTACGCGAACCCGGGTCCCATGTCAACCCTCCCCGCAAATCGGACCGAAGTTTGCGGGTTTCTCGGAGCGCCGGGCGCGCCTATTCTCCGGGGCATGCCCTCCCGCCGCCGATTCGCGCCCGCCCTCGGGCCTCTCGCCGTGGCCGTCCTGCTCGTCCCCCCCGGCGCGCACGCCGCCGAGTCCGTCGCCGCGAGGTCGTCGCCTCAGCGGCCTCCCTACGTGCAGCGGGAACCGTCGTTCGACGGGACGGGCCGCTTCTACATGGGCCGCGAGATCGCCCGGGTCATGGGCCACCAGGGTGCCGCGTGGCTCGAGCGCCCGGAGCGCGTGGACGAGGAACAGCCCGAGGTTCTCCTCTCCCTCCTCGATCTGCGCCCGGGCATGGTCGTGGCCGACATCGGGGCGGGCACCGGATACCACTCGTGGCGGATCGCGAGGAAGGTGCTCCCGGGCGGGCGCGTGCTCGCGGTGGACATCCAGCCGGAGATGCTCGAACTGCTCGAGAGACAGATGACCCACCGCGGCGTCACCAATGTCGAGCCGGTGCTCGGGACCGTCACGGACCCGCGCCTGCCGTCCGGCGCCGTCGATCTCGTCCTGCTCGTCGACGTGTATCACGAGTTCGATCACCCCTTCGAGATGCTCGCGGCGATCGTCGACTCCCTGAAGCCCGACGGTCGCGTCGCCTTCGTCGAGTTCCGGGGTGAACAGGCCTCCGTGCCGATCAAGCCCCTTCACAAGATGACCGAGGAACAGATTCGGAAGGAGGCGGAAGTCCACGCGCTCGAGTGGGTCGCGACCCGACGCGAGCTTCCGTGGCAGCACCTTGTGATCTTCAGGAAGTCAGGCGAACGGAAGTAGCTTCGAGGCGAGGAAGGTCAGGATGAGGCCGAACACTGACACGGCGCTGAGCATCACGGTCCATGTGCGCAGCGTCTCGGTCTCGGTCATGCCGCTCAGCCGGTTCACCACCCAGAACCCGCTGTCGTTCATCCAGGATGAGGCGAACGCGCCGAATCCCACCGCAAGGAAGACATAGATTGGGTGGAACGGGATCGAACCGCCCGCCGCGGGATCGATCATGGGCAGCACCATCGCCGAGGTGGTCAGCATCGCGACGGTGGCGGAGCCCTGGGCGATCCGGATCACGGCGGCAACCGCCCACGAGAGGATCACCACGTTCAGTCCGTAGCCCTCCGCGATCGACTGGATGGCGGCGCCCACGCCCGCGTTCCGGAGCATGAGTCCGTAGGCTCCGCCGGCCGCCGTGATGAGGATGATCACGCCGGCGGTCTCGATCGGCGGGCCGACGAGGCGGCCGATCCCCTGAAGATCCTGACCACGCTGGCGCGCGAGCACCCACAGCGCCAGTCCGGCGCCGATGAACAGCGCGACATTCTTGTTGCCGATGACCTCGATCACGCGGTGTGCCCGCTCGAAGACCTCGGGGCCGCCGAAGGCCGCCGCGGCGCCCGGGTAACTCGACGCGATCAGCGTGAACACGGAGGCGAAGCTGATGAGCAGAATCGGGACGATGACCGGCAGGATCGACCACGTGAAGCTCGGGAGCTCGCTCTCGGGCTTCCGTGAGATGCCCTCGATCTCCGACAGCGCGGTTCCCACGGTCTCGCGCAGCGGAATGTCCACGCGCGCGTTGATCCAGCGTGCGACGTAGTACCCGCCCGCGACCGGCACGATCCCGCAGAGGATTCCCCAGATCAGGGACATGCCCGGGTCGATCCCGAGGTTCTGGACCATCGCGAGCGGTCCCGGATGCGGCACGGTGAGTGAGTGGGTCACCACGCCGCCGCAGCAGATGCAGAGAATGTAGAGCGTGTAGTCACGTCCCGTTCTCAGCCGGAGCGCGCGCGCGAGCGGCACCATGAGCATGAACATCGTGTCGAAGAAGATGGGGATCGACAGGAAGTAGGTGCTCCACAGCAGCGCCGCGCCCGCGCGCGCCTCGCCGAAGAAGGCAAGGAACCGCCGCACGACCTTGTCCGCCGCGCCGCTCTCCATCAGCGCCATGCCGATCACCGCGGCGAGCCCGATCGACACGGCGATCGCGCCCGTGGTGTTGCCCAGCTCGACCATCGTGAGTTCGACCGTCGCGAGCCAGTGATTCCGCTCGGCCGCCGCACGCGCGCCCGCGGGAAGCTTCTGCAGCACCTCCGGCGCGAACGGCCCCGCGAGGAACCCGGCGAGGAACGCCGCGAACACCAGCGCGATGAAGGCATGGAGGCGCAGCCTCGTGATCGCGAGGATGACGAACGACACCGTCACCAGCAGCACCATCAACGGCCACTTGCTCACGGACACCTCGCTGGCGGCAAAGATCACATGCATGAGTTTCCGGGACGCGCAGTGGCTACCGGATGTTCGCGTCCCCCTGCAAGCGCGCACTCCTCCGGGTTCCGCACGGCGCAGCCCGCCCCCGCGGGCGCCGCGCGTGTCCCGCGGTTGCCCTCACACCGCGCCTGCGCTTGACTCGAGCGCTCATGAGACTCGCGAACGGCCGCCACCTCGCCTACTGCACGAACATCCATCGCGGCGAATCATGGGACGAGATCCACGACGCCCTGAAACGCCACACGCTGGCCGTGCGCGACCGCGTCCTTCCCGACGGCCCCTTCGCGATCGGACTGCGCCTGTCGGCCCGCGCCGCCCGCGAGCTCGCGGATCCCGCGAGGCTTCTCGACTTCAGGCGATGGCTCGACCGCGAGCGCTGCTACGTCTTCACGATCAACGGATTTCCCTTCGGCCAGTTCCATGGCACCCGCGTCAAGGAACAGGTGTACGCCCCGGACTGGACCACCACGGAACGGCTCGACTACACGCGGCTTCTCTTCGACCTGCTCGCGCAAATCGTCCCCGAAGGCGTCGAGGGCAGCGTCAGCACGGTCCCGGTCTCGTTCAAGGGATTCCACCCGGACGCGCGCGCGCTGCGCGCCGCGCGCGGGAACCTCTGGGCCTGCGTGGAGCATATCGAACAGGTCGCCCGACGCACCGGGCGCCGCCTGCACCTCGGCCTCGAGCCGGAACCCATGTGCACGCTCGAGACCACCCGCGAAACGGTCGATTTCTTCGAGGAACTCCGCGCCGACCGCCCCGGCGACCTCCGCCTCGACGAGCATCTCGGCGTGAACTACGACTGCTGTCACATCGCGGTCGAGTTCGAGTCCGCCCCCGAGGCGCTCACACGCCTGTTCCAGCACCGGATCCGGCTCAGCAAGGTGCACCTGAGCAGCGCGCTCAGCGTCGTGCCCACGGCGCAGGCCCGCGCGGCGCTCCGCGAATTCGCGGACGACACCTACTTCCACCAGGTCGTCGAACGACGCCTCGACGGCTCGCTGCGACGCTGGCTCGACCTGCCCCACGCGCTCGCCGAGCATCCCGGGCGCCCGGAACCCACGGAGGCGCAGTGGCGCGTCCACTTCCACATCCCGCTCCATCACCAGCCCGACGGCATCTTTCACACGACGGCCGACCACGTGACGGAGACACTCGACTGGCTTCAGCGGCACCCCGGCATCGCATCCCATCTGGAGATGGAGACCTACACGTGGGACGTGCTCCCCCCGTCGATGAAGACACGCGCGGTCGTCGATCAACTGACCAGCGAGTACGACTGGACCCTCCAGCACCTGCGCTCCCGGGCACTTGCCTGATCCCCGACCCGACACCACCCTTGGCCCGTGCGCCTCGCAACTCCACGCCGCACCGGCCCAGGGTGCAGTCTTGCGGCGGCGGCCGCCGTCGTCCTGCTCACAAGCCCGATCGCGATCGCGCAGATCGACCCGGTGCCCCGGCGTCTCCTGCACGCCGGCTACAACCAGCCCCTGGAAGGCAAGAGCCCGCTGTCCCTCTACGCCTTCTATCTTCACAACCAGACCAACTTCCTTCGCCCGGACTGGACGCTGCGCGCCGCGGTCGCGCCCGTCTGGCTCGAGAGCGAGCTCGGGTGGCTCCGCCTCCTCGGCCCGCAGACCGATGTCGGCATCATCGTCGCCGGCGGAGGCTTCGCCCGCACCTACAACGAGATTCGTCTCGGGAAATGGGAGCGGGAGGAAACCTTCACGGGCCATGGCTTCACCCTCGGCGGCGCCCTCTACCACCGCTTCAACCCCGACCAGCAGGTCCCCCTCAGCGGCGTCCTGAAGCTCACCGCGGAGGGGAGCTTCTACGTCCGCGATGACGAAACCCACGACGATTTCGAGCTCCCCCCGGACCACCTCTCCCCGGTGGTGCGCGCGGGCCTGCGCCTCGGCGGACAGGAACCCGATCTCCGCTCGCCCCTCGCGCTCGAGGCCTCCCTCTGGTACGAGGGCCGGTGGCGTCCCTCCCACGGCGACTACGGGTTCGACAACGACCGCACCCTCGAGGAATTCACTCACCGCGCGTGGGCGCGGCTCCTCGGCCGCTACACCACGCCCGATTCCCGGCACGACATCAACATCAGTCTCACCGGCGGCCTCGGCATGAACATGGACCGCCTCAATGCCTACCGCATGGGCGGGGTCCTGCCCTTCGCCGATGAGTTCCCGCTCTCGATCCCCGGCTTCTTCTACCAGGAACTTTCCGCCCGGAACTTCATCCTCCTGAGTGGAACCTATTCCTTCGCGTTCGCGCGCAACTCGCCGTGGCGCGGCACGCTTTTCGGCGCGACCTCCAGCGTCTCCCATGTCTCGGGACTCGAGACCTCGGAACGCTCCAATTCCGGCATCGGCGGCGGCGTCACATGGCGCTCGCCCCGGAGGGACTGGATCATCAGCGCCTTCTACGGCTACGGTTTCGACGCGATCCGTGACGGCGACCGCGGCGGTCACATGCTCGGCATCATCCTCCAGTATGATTTCCTGCTCGAGGGCGGCTGGGAGCGATTCCTCGCCCCGTCCCAGTTGAGTCACGACGTGTTCCGCGTGTTCGGGCGCTGACGCACGACGTCGCGCCGCAGCGCGGCATGGTCCGCCAACCAACCCGACTCCCCGCCATCCAACACCCCGCAGTCTCCACCGACGACACCATCGCCGCCATCGCCACCCCCCTGGGGGAAGGCGGGCTCGCGGTCGTGCGCGTCTCCGGGCCCGAGGCGCTGTCCGTCGCGGACAGGGTCTTCCGCGCCGCCGGCTCGCAGGCCGCGCCCTCGCGCGCGCCTTCGCACTCCATCCTCTACGGCAGGATCCATCGCGAGGGGCGCGTCATCGACGAGGTGCTGCTCGCGGTCCTGCGCGCCCCGCGCACCTTCACCCGCCAGGACACCGTGGAGATCTCATGCCACGGCGGCGTCTTCGTCGCCCGGCAGATCCTCGACGCCATCCTCGCCGCCGGCGCCCGCCCCGCCCTGCCCGGTGAGTTCACCCGGCGCGCGTTCCTCAGCGGACGCATCGACCTCACCCAGGCCGAGGCCGTCGCCGACCTCATCGGCGCCCGGACGGAACTCGCGCTCGCCGCCGCCAACGAACAGCTCGCGGGCGCGCTCTCGCGTCGCGTCCATGCCGTTCGCGACGAACTCATGAACGTCCTCGCCCATGTCGAGGCGCACATCGACTTCCCGGACGAGGACATCGCCCCCGACACCCGGGACACCATCGTCCGGAAACTCGACCTCGCCCGGGCGCGCATCGAGGAACTCCTCGCCACCGCGCGCGAGGGACAGGTCCTCCGCCGCGGCGTGCGTGTCGCCATCATCGGACGGCCGAACTCGGGAAAATCGAGCCTGCTCAACCAGCTCCTGTCGCGGGACCGCGCGATCGTGTCACCGATCGCCGGGACGACGCGCGACACGATCGAGGAAACCGCGAACGTCCGCGGCATCCCGGTCGTGTTCGTGGACACCGCGGGCCTTCGCGATCCCGGGGACGTGATCGAGGAGGAGGGAATCCGCCGCACCCGCGGCGCCGCGGCGGCCGCGGAACTCCTCCTTCACGTGCTGGACGGATCCGAGCCCCTCACGCCCCTCGACCGCGAGTACCTCGAGCAGTTCCGGGCGCGGCCGCGCATCCTCGTCCGCAACAAGTCGGACCTGCCCGCGCGCCTCGACCTTGAGGCCGGGCTCGAGTCGATCGCCGTGAGCTGCGCGACCGGCGACGGCATCGAGCGCCTGAAGGACGCGCTCTTCGAACGGGTCGCCGGCGGCCTCGTGGGGGCGGGCACCGAGCAGGTCCTGATCAATGCGCGCCACGAGGACGCGCTCCGCCGCGCCCGCGGCGCCGTGATCCGGACCGTGGAAGGCCTGTCCGGCGGGCACCCGCTCGAGCTGGCCGCCTCCGACCTTCGCATCGCCGTCCATGCGGTCGGCGAGATCGTGGGACGAACCGCGACGGAGGACCTGCTCGACGCCATCTTCAGCCAGTTCTGCATCGGAAAGTGAGGAAAGGGAGGCCGGCCGGCGCCGGGCGCCGCACTCCAGCCTCGTCACGAGCCGGCCTGCGTCCTATGCTGGCGGGCGTGAAAGGGAAATGGCAGGTCCTGCTTCCCGTCGTTTTCATCCTCATTGCGGCGATGACGCGATGGCCCGGCCTGTTTCCTCTCAACTTCAGCGCGTTCTACGCGCTCGCCTTCTGTGCCGGGGCCTTCTTCCCGGGGCGCGTGGCGTGGTGGGTTCCGCTGGGGACACTCCTCGCCACGGACCTCCTTCTGAACTGCTACTACCAGTTCGTCCTGGGCGTGCCGGCGTTCCAGTGGTTTCAGATCATCAACTACGCCGCCTTCGCGGCGCTCATCGCGCTCGGCCGGGTCTTCGGCCCGAACCGCGGGTGGCTCACCCTGCTGACGGGGGGAGTGCTCGGGGCGTGCCTCTTCTACGTGATCACGAACACGGCGGCATGGCTGTTCAACCCGTTCCGCAATCCGGAGTACACGCGGGATCTCGCCGGCTGGCTGATCGCGATGACGCGGGGCACGGCGGGGCATCCGCCCACGTGGGAGTTCTTCCGCAACACGCTGCTGAGCGGGGGCCTCTTCACGGGCGTGTTCGTGGCGGCCATCCGCTTCACGTCCGAACCCGAGACGGAGAACGCCCCGGCCGAGGAGCCCGAGGGCGCCGCCGCCCCGATCGAACCCGAACCGCGGCCCGAGGAGGCGTGACCCGCCGGAGTCCGCGGGGAAATTCGTCGACGCACCCGCCTCCCTCGGCCATCGTTGCCCGACAATCTGGCATCCCATGCTGATCCCACTCGCGGGTTTCCTCGCCGGAATGCATCACGTGATCGCCGGCCCCGATCATCTCGGCGCGGTCGCGCCGCTCGCCGTGAACGACCGACGCTCCGCGTGGCGCGGCGGGTTCGCATGGGCGATCGGCCATGCGGGCGGCGTCGGCATCATTGCGCTGCTGGCGCTGGCGTTTCGGGAGGCTCTCCCCTTCTCCATCGACGGCCTGTCGGCGTGGTCGGAGCGCCTGGTGGGCGTGGTCCTGATCGGCATCGGGCTCTGGGGCCTGCGCCGGGCACTCTCCCGGCGCCTCCACGCGCACGTGCACGAGCACGACGGCCACCGTCACGTGCATGTCCACCTCCACGACTCGGAGGACGCGCACGACCCGGCGGCGTCCGCCCGCCACGATCACAGCCATGCCGCGATGGCGGTGGGAACCCTGCACGGCCTCGCGGGAGGCTCGCACCTCGTCGGCGTACTGCCCGCGCTCGCCCTGCAGGCCTCCCATGCGGTGATGTACCTTGCCGCGTACGCGGCGGGCACGATCCTGGCCATGGTGGTCTTCGCCTCGATCCTCGGGCACCTCGCCGCCTATGCCGGCGCCGCGGGGACACGGTGGGCTCGGGGCCTGATGGTGGGTTCCTCCGTGGCGGCCATGGTGATCGGGGTATTCTGGCTGCTGCCCGCCGCGACTCACGCGTGACCGGGGGAAGTCCGGCCGCACGCGGGTGGATGATTTTCGTTCATGGCGCCGATGCACGATTCCGTGCGCCCGGCATTCGCCCGCCGCTGACTTCGCATCCTAGTCGCTGGCAGCCATCGCGTTCCGCGGCGTCCAGCGGTGCCGGGTTCCACCGCCCCCGGGTGGGCCATCCTCCGCGCGGGGC
>CAYMDA010000037.1:0-40217 GCA_964389135.1 uncultured Verrucomicrobiota bacterium
AGCGCCGCGAATGCATTGTCTGGCACCGTCCCGGACCGCGGGGATGGATTGTCTGACTGTGGGCGTTCAGAACGAATGAAACCAGCGTCGGGTGAGCCCGGTCCCTCGGGTTCACCCATAGCGAGGAGCCAATCACCTCCCGCGGCTGCGTCACCGTTCGCGTACTCCACGGTGGAGGCCCGGCCCGCGCGGCCTCGAAACACGAAAGGACGATCAACCAGCCGTCCGGCGAAAGGCGGCAAGGAACATCCCGTTCGAGTTCCAGGCGTGCGGATGGATCCACGCCTGATTCGTGTCGGATCCACCCCCGCGAAACACCTCCGGTACCGCCAGCGGCTCGAACTCAGGCGACGCAGCCGCGAACTCGCGCACGACTCCCCGGGTCTCCGCGTCCGTGAGCGTGCAGACGGCGTAATACAACCTGCCTCCCGACTTCACCCCGCGCGCCGCCCTTCGCAACAGCACTCCCTGAAGACGCGCAAGCTCCTCGACGTCCGAAGGCATCACCGTCCAACGCGCATGGGGATTCCGTTGCCATGTGCCAAGACCCGAACACGGCGCATCGACAAGCACCCCGTCGAAGGCCCCGCGCCCAGGCGGGTGCGCGTCCGCAGCCTCCGCATCCCAGCAGGCCCAGCGAATGTTGAAGAGCCCCGATCTCGCAGCCCTTCGCCGCAGACGCTGAAGTCGCCATTCGGCCCGGTCGGTGGCCCAAACCAGACCCTTGTTCTGCATCAGATCCGCAAGGTGCAGCGTCTTGCCACCCTCGCCCGCACACGCGTCCCACCAGGATTCACCGGGCTTCGGATCCGCAATCAGCGAAATGATCTGCGAGGAGAGGTCCTGCACCTCAAAGCGTCCTTCGTGAAACGCGGCGGTGCGAAAGAGATCGGCAGACCCCCGATAGAGCACGCCCTCCGGCACCCGTGAGTGAGGCACGCTGGCATCCCCGAGCTCGGCGGCAAGCCTCTCAGCCTGGCCCGGACGCGCGCGCAACCAAAGCGGCGGCTCCGTCTGGAGGGAACGCAGCCAGTCCGTCCCGAGATCCACATGATCCCACACCCAATCCGGAACGGCGCGTCGAAGTTCGTCGTTCGAGAAACTGGCCGGCTCGCTCGAGAACCGGCGCGCCAGCTCCCGAGCAACGGCAAGCTGATCGGTCATCCTTGCGTTTCGATCGAGCCAGCCGCGCCAGCGAAAATAGGTGAAAACCAGTCGCGCCGCCTCCCCGGAAACGGCACGGCTGACCCCCACTTTCCCACGGACGGCTTCGCGAAGGGCCGCGTCTGCCGGCGTCTGTCCGGCAGCCATCCCGATCACGCGGATGGCGATGGATTCCGCCGAGACCGAACCGGGGGCGGACCCGGGCGTCCGCGAAGCCGCGAGCCGCGCGGGCGCAGCGCCGACCCGCGGGACAGGCGGCGGACGCTCTTGCGCGTTCCTTCGCACCTCCCTTCCCGGGAGGCGCGCGCGCCCGGACGGTTTGCCGGGCGAGGTCTTGCCGCCGCCGATCCGCGCGCCGCCACCACGCCCGGACCCGGAGGCACTTCGCTGACGCGGACCGCCGCTGCGATCGCGCGGCTTCATGGTGACCGGCCGGCCACGTCCGAACGCGCCAGCCAACCTCCCGCACGCAGCCAGTCGGCAGCGCGATCCGGCCACGCGGTCACGGGATTCTCCGTGCGCCGGAGCCCGAAGCCATGTCCACCGCTCGGATAGATGTGCAGTTCCATGGGAACGCGCTTTCTCATGAGTTCCGCCGCATAGTAGAGCGCGTTCTCGGGGCGGACGGGATCGTCCTGGGACATGACGAGGAACGTGGGCGGCGTACTGGAGGTCACGCTGAGTTCAGGCGAGACCGCATGGTCGTCGCCGTTCACGAGGTATCCCGGGTACACCAGGACCGCGAAGTTCGGCACGGTGGGGGCCTTGTCGGCTTCATCCACCGCGGGGTAGGAACGTTCGGTCACCGTGGAGAGGGCGGCCACGAGGTGGGCTCCGGCGGAGAACCCGAGCGCGCCGATGCGATCCGGATTGACGCCGAACCGCCGCGGATCGCTTCGAAGCAGGCTCATGGCGCGCTGCGCGTCCTGAAGCGCGGGGACGTGCTTCTCCACGCCGGAACGGCGCGGGACGCGGTACTTCAGCAGGATCCCGGTCACGCCAATGGAGTTCAGCCATTCGCACACTTCCGTTCCCTCGAGGTCGAGGGCGAGGATGTGATACCCGCCGCCGGGGCAGACGAGGACGGATGTCCCGGTGTCATTTGCCGCGGGACGGAACACCTGGAGAACCGGGTTGGAGACGTTCCCGAGGCGGATGACCCTGCGTCCGGCGATCTGCTGGTCCGAGTCGCGGGTCATGTCGCGCTCGGGCTCGAGTTCGGCGGTTTCGCCAGGCGGTCGGTCCGGCCAGAGGGGCACCGCCATGGCGGGCTCGGAGGCGGAAGCGTCCGCGAGGGCGAAGATGGCGGCCAGGGCGACGAGGAACGGGCGCGGGGACATGGGGCGTTGCGCGTTGGGAAAGGGACGTCAGCGACGCCGGGCGGTCCAGTCGATGGTGACGCCCTCGACCTCGCTGGCCCTGGCGCGACCTTCGATCCGGTCGTTCTCCACCACGCCGGACATTTCATACGTCATCACGGACCCGTCCGGCCGGGCGCGATCGACGGTCCATGAGAAGCGACTGCCGTCCACGCGGATGTTGCGGATGGGCAGGTTCGATTCTCCCGGGCGCAGGAAGGCCCCGATGAACTCGCCACCCTCGCGCCGGATCTCGAACTGCATTTCGACCGGCTCGCCCTCGGGTCCCGGGATCGAGGCAACCCACCGGCCGGCCAGGCGCGACGCCGTCCGCGCGCCGGCATTCGAGGCGGAGCCTCCGAGCAGACGGACGAGCCGCGGTTCAATCGACTCCGCCCAGACGCGATAGCCGGCGGGCGAGAGATGCAGGAAGTCAGGCATCAGGTCGGCCGGGATCGTTCCGTCGGCGCGAACGAACTTGTGACCGAAATCCATCCAGAAGACGTGCTCGCCGTCGGCGAGTCTGCGGAGGATCTGGTTGACCTGGAGGATCTTGCCGCGCTGGGGGGACGGGTTCTCGCTCCGCGGAAAGATTCCCAGGAGGAGGATCCTGGTGGAGGGCAGCTTTTCGCGCAGCTTGCGGACGATGGCGGTGACGCCATCAGCGATCTGGCTGACACTGTTGTCCTCTCCATTGGAGTTGTTCGTCCCGATCATCACCACGGCGACCTTGGGCTCGATTCCTTCGAGGTTGCCGTTGTCGAGGCGCCAGAGAACGTGCTGCGTGCGGTCGCCGCCGATGCCGAGGTTCAACGCGTTCCGCGGGGCGTAGAATTCCTCCCAGACCTGGCGGCCCGCGCCCTCCCACCCCTGCGTGATGGAATCGCCGATGAAGATGATCTCGGCGCGCTTGCCGACCCGCGCGACGTTTTCGTTGATGGACTGGTGACGATTGCGCCACCACTCGTCATTCCGCGGCACCGGCTCGTCGGCCGAGTGCGCCATGAGACGGATGGAGAATGCGAGCGCGACGGATGCGGTCGCGACGCCTAGAAGCACAGAACGTTTCATGGAAGGAGCGTGGGTGCGATCACACGCCAGCGGGGCCGCGAGTTCAAGCGAGGAGTCATCGCGCCCGGCCGCCGGGCCCGGCCCTGGACGGCACCGCCCCGGCTGCCGGCTGCATTCCCCCCGCACTCCGCCCCCTCCGACGGCCCCTTTCCCCGCCACACAGAGGTTGCGCGCCGATCGACCTGCCAGCGTACGATCCGGCATGCGCGCTCGAGTTCTCGTTCCGGCTCTCGTTCTGTTTGCGGCAGGTGGGACACTGCGCGTGGCGGGGGCGCCCTCGCCCTTCGTGCTCCCCTGGGACGACTCGACGCCCGGGGTGACGGACGCGTCGCATCTCAACCGTCCGATCGACGCGGACGCGCGCGTGACCGTGGATCCCTCCGGACACTTCCGGGTGCGGGGCCAGCGCGTGCGGTTTCTCGGGATGAACTTCGCGACCGATTCGCCGTTCATGCCAACCAACCGGGCGGATGCCGTGGCGGCCCGCCTTGCGCGTTTCGGCGTGAACGCCGTTCGATTTCACCACCTCGATCCTCCCTGGGCGACGGGCGGAGGCCTCCTTGCGTACACGCCCCGGAGCAGCCGCGACTTCAACCCCGCCCAGCTCGAGCGGATCCACTTCCTCGTGTCCCGACTCAGCGCACACGGAATCTACGCGAACTTCAACCTGCTCACGGCCCGCGAATTCCGCCCGGACGACGGCCTCGGACCGGAGATCACGCAGGTGGACTGGAAGGACCAGCATGTCCTCGCCATGTTCGACCCGCGGGCGCTGGAACTTCAGAAGGAATTCGCGTCGAAGCTGCTCGCCCCCGTGAATCCCTTCAGGGGCAAGTCACTCGCCGCCGACCCGGCCGTCGCGTTCATCGAGATCCTCAATGAGAACGGCCTTCTCCAGAAATGGTACGAAGGAAACCTCGACCGACTTCCCGAGGTC
This sequence comes from uncultured Verrucomicrobiota bacterium, assembly GCA_964389135.1. Lineage (GTDB taxonomy): Bacteria > Verrucomicrobiota > Verrucomicrobiia > Limisphaerales > CAIMTB01 > CAIMTB01. The sequence continues at coordinate 4,531 of CAYMDA010000037.1, forward strand.
TACTCCTCACGACTCACCGCGCGCTGGAACGACTGGCTCCGCGAAAAGCACGGGACTCACGCCGCGCTCCTCAAGGCATGGGGAATGTCCGATCCGCGGGCCATCGATGAACAGGGGCGGATGCCGACGGGCGCCTCGCTGGACGCGGCAACGATCCCGTGCGTACGCCGGCGGCGCCCCGGCTTCACCGGCTCCGAGCACGCTCGCCGCGACTGGATCCGTTTCGCGATCGACCTCGAGACCGCGTACTACGACGCGCTCCGGGAGCATCTCCGAGGGCAGCTCGGGTACGCGGGGATCCTGTTCGGAACCATCATGGCGAACAGCCCGGCCGCGGTGCAGTCACGGCTCGATGTCATCGACGGGCACGCCTACTGGGATCACCCGCAGTTTCCGGGCGGATCCTGGGACATGAGCAACTGGCGGATCCGCAACCGATCGATGTTCGAGGCTCCACCCGCGGAGACGACGATTTCCACGCTGGCGCGCCAGCGGATCGCCGGGAAGCCGTTCATGGTCACCGAATACCAGCATGCGTCTCCCAACGCGTACGGCGCGGAAGGCCCGCTGATCCTTGCGGCGTACGCGTCGCTGCAGGACTGGGACGGCATCTGGTTCTTCGACTACGGGTGGGGCAACGCATCACCCCACGGCGGGGACGCCGAACCGATGGGCCGGTACCGCGGCTTCTTCGACATGGCGCAGCACCCCGCGAAGATGGTGAACCTCCTTCTGGCGGCACACCTCTTTCGGAGGGGCGACGTGGGCCCTGCCGCCGGCGAACACGTCGTCGCACTCGCTCCCGACGCGGAGCTGGACATGCTGCTCCGCGATTCGAGCCAGTGGTCGGTATTCACGTCGCGGCATCTCGGGGTTCCGGGCGAGCTTTCGATGCTCCGGCGCCTTGCCGTCCGGCTCGGGACGGACCCCCGGACATCAGACGGGGGTCCGTCCTCGCACGCGGGGCAGGACCTTATGTCGGACACCGGCGAGCTGCGCTGGTCGCACGAGGAACGCTCCCTGACGATCCGGACAGCCCGCACGGTGGCCGCGCTGGGTTTCGTCGCGGGCCGCCGTCTTGCGCTCGGCGAGGTCGAATTCGACATCGGCGGGACGGAGCTCGGCTGGGCGACGGTGGGCCTGACACTGGCGCACGGCGACTCCTTCGCGGGGGGCGGCACGGCGGTGCTGATCGCGACGGGCCTCTGCGAGAACACGGATCAGCGCTGGAAGGACCCGGAGCACACCACGCTGGCGAGCTGGGGGCGGGCGCCGACCGTCGTCGAGACGGTGCCCCTGCGGCTCACGCTTCCCGTGGAGCGATCCCGGGTGCGCGCGTGGGTGCTGGATGAACGAGGGGCGCGCCGGAAGGAAGCGGACATTCGGACGGATGCGAACGGCGGGGCCGTGCTCACGACGCGTTCCGAGGACGCGACGCTCTGGTACGAAATCGAGATCGCGTCCAGGGAACGGGACTGAGCTGGGGGCGCCCTGCCGCGCCGCGGCATGAACCGCGGGACGCCTGCGCCAATCAGCGCCGCCTCCGGCGGGCGGGCGCGGCGAAGTAACCTCCGCGTCCCACGGGTCCGCCCCGCACTCTGCCGGTGGGAAGCGCGGTGCGCCGCCCCTCGTCCAGGACGATGGAGTACTGGTAGGGGAAGCCCGGGAGTTTCACCCGCTCGATGCGCTTGCCGATGTACCGTTCGATGGCCTCCACACGCGGGGCATCCTCGGTGAGCATCAGGGTGAGGGCATCCCCGGTGGCCTTGGCACGGCCGGTCCGGCCGATGCGATGCACGTAGTCCTCGGGATGTTCCGGCACGTCGTAATTGATCACGTGCGTGACATCCGCGATGTCGAGGCCGCGCGCGGCGATGTCCGTGGCGACCAGCACCTCGTATCGGCCCTCGCGGAACCCGTCGAGCGCCTGCTGTCTCTCCTTCTGGGTGCGGTCCGAGTGGATGACGACGGCCTTGTGCTGGCTCTGTTTGAGCTGGCGGACGACCTTGTCGGCGCCGCGGCGCGTGCGGCAGAAGATGATGACGCTCTCCCAGTGAAGCGCCTCGAGCAGGGCCAGCAGGAGTTCGTTCTTCTGGGCGGCGGCCACCGGATAGAGGACATGCTTGACCGTCTCCGCGGGGGATCGTCTCTGGCCGATCTCGATGGTGACCGGATTGTGCATGGCCCACCGGATGAGCCCCTCGATTTCCGGGGGGATCGTGGCCGAGAAGAGCGACGTATGCCTCTTGCGGGGACACTCGCCGACAATGCGGCGGACATCCGGCAGGAATCCCATGTCGAGCATGCGATCCGCCTCGTCGAGGACCAGGTGAGTCACCTTCTGAAGCGTGAGCGCCTTCTGGCGCAGATGATCGATGAGCCGCCCCGGGGTCGCGACGATGACGTCCACACCCTTGCGGAACGCCTCGCGCTGGCGCTCATAACCGACTCCGCCATAGACGACGCACACGCGCAGGTCGGTGAACTGCGCGAGCGACTCCAGCATCTCGGAAGTCTGGACGGCGAGCTCGCGGGTCGGCTCCAGAACGAGCATTCGCGGACCGGGCGCGTGCTTTCCGAGAAGGTGCAGGATTGGAAGTCCGAATGCGGCTGTCTTCCCCGTACCGGTCTGGGCGGATCCAATGACGTCGCGCCCCTCGAGAATTCGGGGAATCGCCTGCGCCTGGATCGGAGTGGGCTCCTTGTAACCCAGTTTCCGAACCGCCTCCATGATCGGCGCGCTAAGGCCAAGACTGCTGAATGGCACGTGCAGTTTTAACTCGGGAATCGCCTTTCGGAAAGTCCGGACTCACATGGTTCTCGCCGTATCCTCGAACCCGGCGGCCTCCGCGCGTCCGCGGCGACGCGCACCGCGCACCGCGTCCCGGCCTTCCCAGGGCTCATCCCGCCGGGTCTGCGGCGTCCTGTCGCCGCGGGCCCGCCGTGCCGAATGAGCTTGTCGTGCGTCGGTGCACGCCGACAATCGCCCCCCGCCTCGAACCGGGCGGCATTCCACCATGAGACTCGGACAGGCCTTTCGTGTTTTCTTTCGCATCCTGCAGGACGGCGAATTCGCGGAGCGCGTCGCGAAGGCGGAATCCGCGCCGCCCGGCGCCCTGCCCGCGCCCGAGGCTCCAGCCGAACCCGCTTCCCCGGCACGCAGCGAGGCGCTGACACTGCTGGCGGTCCTTCAGCGCGAGGGACGGCTCGTGGATTTCCTGCGTGAACCCGTGGACGGCTACTCCGATGCCCAGATCGGCGCCGCCGTGCGCGAGGTCCACCGGGCGTGTGGCGCCGCGATCGAACGGATGTTCGGCCTCCAGCCCGCGATGAAGCAGCCGGAGGGCGCGACCGTGCGCATCGAGAAGGGTTACGATCCGAACCGGGTCCGGCTCACGGGGAATGTGAGCGGGACGGCGCCCTACACCGGAACCCTCGCCCACCCCGGCTGGGAAGCGACCCGCTGCGATCTCCCGGAATGGACCGGCGACTCCGCCTCGGCGCGCATCATCGCCCCCGCCGAGGTCGAAATCCGCTGACCGGCCGCGACCGCCCGCCATGCCCGCGACGTACTCTGTCGGAATCGATCTCGGAACCACGAACAGCGTCCTTGCCCGCACGCCGGTCGGAGGCGAGGCCTCCCGTCCGGAGGTGCTCCCGGTGGCGCAGCTCACGGCGCCGGGCACGATCGAGCGGCTCCCGCTCCTGCCCTCGTTTGTCTACCTCGGAACGCCGGACGAAGTGGAACGGGAGGCGTTCCGACTTCCCTGGGGCAACCCATCCTCGGCGACCGGCGAATGGGCGCGGCGGCGCGCGGCGGAGGTCCCGACACGCAGCATCTCCGCCGCGAAGTCATGGCTGGCGTACGGGGGGGCCGATCGGCGGGCGGCGATCCTGCCGTGGAACGCGCCCCCGGAAGTGTCACGGATCTCACCGGTGGAAGCCTCGCGGCTCTACCTCGAGCACCTGCTCGCGGCATGGGCCGAGGCGCACCCGAACGCGCCCATCGCCGAGCAGCAGGTGGTCCTCACGGTGCCGGCATCGTTCGATGCCGTCGCCCGGGAACTCACGCGCGAGGCCGCGCTGGCCGCGGGCCTGCCCGGGAACTTCCTCCTGCTCGAGGAACCGCAGGCGGCATTCTACGCGTGGATCGCGGACCAGGAGGAATCGTGGCGCCAGCAGGTTCGCGAGGGCGACGTGATCCTGATCTGCGACGTCGGAGGCGGAACGACGGACCTCAGCCTCGTGGGCGTGACGCAGGAGGCGGGCGAACTCGTCCTGCAGCGACTGGCGGTCGGCAGCCACGTGCTGGTGGGCGGCGACAACATGGATCTCGCCCTCGCGCACATGGCCCATGCGCGTTTCGCCGAGAAGGGAGTCGAGCTCGACCCATGGCAGTCGGTCGCCCTCTGGCACGCGTGCCGGGAGGCGAAGGAACGCCTGCTTGCGCCGGACGGCCCCGACTCCGCGCCGGTCACGGTGCTCGGGCGGGGCCGCAGGCTTGTCGGCGGCACGATGTCCATCGAGCTGACGCGGCGCGAAGTCATCGACGCGCTGGCGGAGGGATTCTTCCCCGCGTGCGGGCTGGACGCGAAGCCCGCGCGCCGGGCGGCTTCCGGGTTCCGGGAGCTGGGACTGCCGTTCGAGTCCGACCCCGCCGTCACGCGCCACCTCGCGCACTTCCTCTCGCAGCACGGTGACGTGCGACCCACCCGCGTGCTGTTCAACGGCGGCGTGTTCAAGTCGGTGTTCTTCCGCGAGCGCCTGCTCGAGATCGTCGCGGGCTGGTACGGCACGACGGCTTCCGCCCTCACCCTCCGGAACAACGCGGAGTTCGACGTGGCCGTGGCGCTCGGCGGCGCGTATTACGGCCGCGCCAAGCTCGGCCGGGGCATCCGCATTCGCGGGGGCGCGCCGCGCGCGTACTACGTCGGGATCGAGACGGCCGGACCGGCGATCCCGGGTGCTCCGCGCCCACTGCGCCAGTTCTGCGTGGTGCCCCGCGGGATGGAGGAGGGCACGGATCTCGACGTGCCCGGACCCGAAGTCGGCCTGATCACCGGGGAACAGACCACCTTTCGATTCTTCAGCTCGGCCTCGAGAAGTGACGCGCCGGGAACGTTCGTGGATCGCTGGTCGGACGACGAGTTCGAGGAAACCGCGCCGCTGGTGGCCACCCTGCCCGCCGCGAGCGGGGACACGGGCGACTACGTGCCGGTGCGGTTTCATGCGCGCCTGACCGAACTCGGGATGCTGGAGCTGTGGTGTGTCAGCACGCGCACCGACGACCGGTGGAAACTCGAGTTCAGCATTCGCGACGCGGGCTGAGCCGGATTTCCGCCATCCTGGGACATGAAGCAGGAACACGTCGCCGAACCGACCTCCGCCCGCTTTCTCGTCGGGATCGATCTCGGGACGACGAACTGCGCCCTCGCCTACGTGGACTCGCGCATCGGCGACGCGCGGGTCCGGGATTTCGCGGTCCCGCAGGTCATCGCTCCTTCGGAGAACGGCACGCTGCCCGTGCTGCCGTCGTTCAGTTACGAGCCGGTCCCTGACGAATTCCCGCCGGGCGCCCTTGCCTCGCCCGCCGTTCCGGGGGGCGAGCATGTCGTCGGGGTTTTCGCGCGGCGGCATGGCGCGCAGACGCCGGGAAGACTCATTTCATCGGCCAAGTCGTGGCTCTCGCATCCCGGTGTGGACCGCACCGCCGCCCTGCTTCCGTGGCACGGCGCACCCGACGTGACGCGGATCTCGCCGGTGGAGGCCAGCGCACGCTACCTCGCGCACCTGCGCGCCGCGTGGGACGCCGCCTTTCCGGAGCACCCGCTCGCGGAACAGGAGGTGGCGATCACGGTGCCCGCGTCATTCGATGAGGTGGCGCGCGAGCTCACGTTGCGGGCGGCGGAAAAGGCGGGGATTCCGAACGTCACGCTGATTGAGGAACCGCAGGCGGCGTTCTACGCATGGATGGCTTCCCAGGGTGAACGCGCGGAGACAGGCGTTCGTCCCGGCCAGCTGACGCTGATCTGCGACGTGGGCGGCGGCACGAGCGACTTCACGCTGATCGAGGCGCGTCCCGCGGATCGGGGACGCGTCCGCTTCCATCGCGTCTCGGTCGGGGATCACCTCATCCTTGGAGGCGACAACATGGATCTCGCGCTCGCGCACCATGTGGAAGCGCGGCTGGCGGGCGGCGCACGGCTCGACCCGCGCCGATGGGGACTGCTCGTGCAGGCGTGCCGGAGCGCCAAGGAAGCGCTGCTCGGCCCGAATCCCCCGGAGCGCCTGACGCTGAGCGTCGCCGGGGGCGCGCGACTGATTGGCGGCGCGCTGCAGGCGGAGGTCACCCGCGAAGAGGTGCATTCCCTGCTGCTGGACGGCTTCTTCCCGCGCATTCCGCTGGGGGAACGACCGTCGGCGGCACGTTCCGGTTTTCAGGAGTTCGGTCTTCCCTACGCCGCCGACGCGGCGGTGACGCGGCATCTTTCGTGGTTCCTTGCGCGCCACTCCCGCGCCGCCGAGGGCAGGTCCGGATCGGCGGACGGGGCCGGCGCCTCGCTGTTTCCCGACCAGGTGCTCTTCAACGGCGGCGTGTTCGAATCGGCGATTCTCCAGGAACGGCTGCTCGGCATCCTGAACGAATGGCGGGGTCAGGCAGGCGCGGAAGGCGCGGTCCAGATCCTGCCGAACCAGCGGCTCGACCTCGCGGTGGCCCGGGGCGCCGCGTACGCCGTGTGGCTTCGGCGCCAGCCCGAACGCCGCATCGCGGCAGGACTCTCCCGCGCGTATTACGTCCAGGTGGGCGATGCGGCGTCCGAGGGCCCGCCCAGGGCGGTGTGTCTGGCGCCGGCAGGCCTTGACGAAGGAAAGACCGTCGTCCTTCCCCAGCAGTTCACCCTGCGAATCCGCCAGCCTGTCGAGTTCGCGCTGTTCACATCGAGCACCCGCCTGCACGACGAGACCGGAACGATCGTGGACGTGGACCCGGAACAGCTCAGCGCGCTTCCGCCGGTGCGAACCGTGGTCAGCTCCGGCCGCTCGAGCAAGGCCGCCACCGCCACGGTCCAGATCCACTCGCGTCTCACCGAGATCGGAACCCTCGACGTCCGCTGCGTGGAGGCCGGGTCCGGCAACCGATCCTGGAAGCTCGAGTTCGACGTCCGCGGCAATGCCCGCCGCGGGCAACGCGCCGCGCCGGGCATCGGTTCGGGCACCGGTGAATCCATGGAGATGTCGGTGCTCGAAGCATGCGCCCGGCGCATCCGGAGCGTCTTCGCGCCCACGGACCCCACGACGGGGGATCCCGCCGGCCTGATCCGCGGCCTCGAGCAGGACGCGGGCGCGCGCCGGGATGCATGGACGCTGCCGTTTCTGCGGGCGCTCTGGGAGGAAGCCATCGCCGTCGAGGCGGGGCGCCGACGCTCCGTCCTGCATGAGGCCCGCTGGCTGAACCTCGTCGGCTTCAGCCTGCGGCCGGGCTACGGCTACACCGTGGACGACTGGCGCGTGCAGCAGACATGGAAGCTCTTCTTCGTGGGAACCGTCTTTCCCCGCAATGAGATGTGCCGCGCCGAATGGTGCATTCTCTGGCGCCGCATCGCGGGCGGTCTCAGCGCCGGTCACCAGCGCGCGCTGGCCGAACCCTTCGCGAGTGTGTTCCGAGGCAGGAAAGGACAGCGAGGTCCGCATGAAACCGCCGAGATCTGGCGCCTGCTCGGCGGCCTCGAACTCCTGCCGCTCTCCTTCAAACTCGAGATCGCGGCGCACCTGACCGCCCAGCTCGCGCGCCGGCTGGAGCCATCGCTCCTCAAGGCGGGCTGGTGGGCGTTCGGACGCCTCGGGGCCCGCGTCCCGGTTTACGGACCGCTCAACACCCTGGTGCCCACCGAAACGGTGGAGACATGGCTCGAGCAGATCATCAGCGCACCGCCGAACCATCCCGAAGCCCTCTTCGCGGCGGTGCAGATGTCCCGGCGGACCGGAGACCGGTACCGCGACATCGATGAGGCGCTCCGGGCGCGCGTGCTGGCATGGCTCGAGGCGCACGACACGCCGGCCGCCCAGATTCAGCTCGTTCGCGAAGTTGGCGAACTCGAGGCCGCGGAGGAACAGCAGGTGTTTGGGGAATCCCTCCCGCCGGGCCTGCATCTGAGCGCCGAATGAGCGGCGCGAGCGGTCCGCCCCGTTGCAAAACGCCGCCGTCTGTCTCCCTCTCGCTGCAATCTGCCGCCGCAGGCAGCCTCGAAGGTTCGCCGCACGCGCCTTCCTCATGGGAATGCCCACCGCGTGGAGCATGGCACGCCCGTAGCTGAGAGGATGGCGGCGCACCGGCGGGCGGACATGCCCGGCCGGCAGACGCCGCCACCGCATGAAGTTCATCCGTCACCGACGGCGCCTGCGCCCCGCCCCGAACGGGCACATCGACCTCGAGCAGGACGGCCGTGAGCGAACCCGCGGACGGCATTGGCGCTGGCCATGGATCCTCCTGCTGGTGGCGGTCGCGGGGTTGATCGCGCTGCGACTCGCCCTGCCGACGCTCGTGCGCAACTTCGTCAACAGGACCCTCGCAGAACATCCGGAGTACACCGGCAACGTCGCCGACGTGGACATTCACCTCTGGCGCGGAGCGTACTCGATCCACGACGTCGTGGTCCGAAGACGCGAGGGCGACCCCGAGCATCCGCTGTTCACCGTGTCCCGCGTGGATCTGTCCGTGGACTGGAAGGAGCTCGTTCGAGGAAAGATCGTCAGCGACATCGACGTGTTCAGGCCACAGGTCCACTTCATCGCGGGTCCCACCCCGGAACAGTCGCAGACCGGCGCCGACCGCGACTGGGGCGAGGCCCTCGACAAACTTGCGCCCTTCCGGATCGATCGATTCGACGTGCACGAGGGCCGGGTGCGCTTCATCGATCCCACCCGCACGCCCCGGGTGGACCTGCTCGCGCGGGACATCACCGCCACGGCGACCAACCTCACGAACAGCCGCGAGGTGTCGGACCCGCTCCCGGCGTCAGTCATCGGACGGGCGGTCACCACCGGGGACGGACTGCTCGAGCTCGATGTGCGGCTCGACCCGATGGCCCGCCATCCCACGTTCGAGGTCATTGCACAGTTGACCAACCTCAATCTCACCGCCCTGAACGATTTCATGCAGGCCTACGGCGAATTCGATGTCGAGAAGGGAACGTTCCACCTCTATACATCGGTCGCCGGCAGGGAGGGGCAGTACGAAGGTTACCTGAAGGTTCTCTTCGAGAACCTCGATATTCTCCAGTGGAAGAAGGACCAGCGCGAGGACGGCCTCGGGGTATTCTGGGAGGCGATCGTCGGCACGGTCACGACCCTGCTCAAGAATCAGCCCAAGGACCGGCTCGCGACCCGCATTCCCATCGCCGGCTCCTATGAGGGGACCGATGTGGGCATCTGGAGCGCCCTATCGACCCTCCTCAGGAACGCGTTCATCCGCGCCCTGGTGCCGAAGCTCGACGAACGTGTGAACCTCGAGGAGGTCGATGGCCGGCGCGAGGATGCGGAAAGCGCAAAGGCCCGGGGGGGCGAGACCGATTCGGAACGAACCCGGGATTCGAACCGGGACGCATCCGAAGACCGCCGGGCCTCCGTGATGGAGCCCGAGGATACGCGCACCGAACCGGCGAAAGGCGCGCAGATGCTCCTGCGACACGTGAGTCCGGGAAAGGAATCCTCCAGGAAGGAGGAGGACAATCCAGCCGTGCAGGACGAAGGGCCGACGGACGGTCCCTCGACGAACCGGGAGTCGTCGCCCCCTCCGCGCGCGGTTCCGCCGCCGGACTGAGTTCCCCCGCCCGCGCGGGGTGACATGCCGGCTCACCTTCGGATCGCCCGCCACCGGCCTTCCGCCGCGTTCCGCAAAGTGCGCGGGCGGCATGCGCCCACCCCGGCATTTCCCTTGCCGGCAGGTTTCATGGGACACATGGTCCGGACTCCCCCGAATGATCAAGTCGTGTGGCACGTGCATTCGGGGAGAGAAAGGAACGCCCCATGAACATTCGCACCGCACTCGCCCTGATCCTTGTGACCAGCACCATCTCGACGGCGGCCGCCACTCCCGCGGAGGAAATCGCGGCGGCGGCGAAGAAGCTGAAGGAAAACTACTCCTGGACAACCCGCGTCACGGTTCCTGAGGGAAATCGTTTCAGGCCAGGTCCGACGGATGGGCGGATCGCCGGGGACGTCATTCATGTGGAATGGAGTTTCGGCGACACCGACTTCGAAGCCGTGCGCAAGGGCGACCGCGGCGCGGCGAACTCACCGCAAGGTGGCTGGCAGTCCGTGAGCGATCTGGAACGGGCGGAAGGCCCCGGCCAGTTCCTCGCGCGGTTCGTGCGCAACCTGCAGGATCCCGCCTCGCAACTGCTCGAGATCCTTCCGGAGATCAAGGATCTTTCCAGGGACGGAGATCACTACTCGGGAACGCTGTCTCCCGAGGCGGTGAATCATCTGCTCCTATTCCGCAGACGCGGGCAGCCGCAGGATGGTCCGGCCATCAAGGATCCGCGCGGGACCGCGAAGCTCGAGGTGCGCGACGGAGTCCTCGTCCGGATCGAGTACAAGCTCGAAGGGTCGATGGAATTCAACAACACCACGTGGGATCAGGATCGGACGACGACCACGGAGATCCGGGATGTGGGCACAACCCGGGTGGACATCCCCGAGGGCGCGAAACGGCTCCTGGAATAGGACGGTGCGGGACGGTACGCGGACCCCGCGCGCGTGCCGGGTTCACCGGTCTCCCGCTCGCTCCTGCTTCAGAGCCACGGAGACTCGAACCGACAGACCGTGTGCTCCCCCCGATGTCCGTGAATCAGGAAACGGATCCGGGGGGAGGAAGGGTCCTCCGTGGCGTCGACCTCGAGCGTTCCCATGTTGAGCCCGCCGCAGGGATTGCGGTGAGCCGAGACGGAGCCGCTCACGAGTTTCACGGGCAGCCGCATCCCGTCGCAGAGCGTCACGTGCCGGTTCATTCGAATCAGTCCCTCCGATGCGAGATAGACCACGCGCGTGCTGCGATGCGTCACTCCGCTGGAGACGAACTGGTAAAGGGGCCACGGACGCTCCTTCCCCCACTCGATGGCGTGGGCGCACGCGATGTGGATGTCGCCGCTGAGAAGGACCACGCGCTGGCGCGGGTGCCTCAGGTGGTGCTCGTACAGGATGCGAAGCACCCGGTCCCGATTCAGGCGATGGGCGCCTGTGGACCACCGATCGGCGAAATCCCCGAAAAACGGCGCGAGCCGGGTCGCGCCCTGCGCGATCGCCCGGGGCAGGTGGACGATCGGCACGGTGAACACGATCAGCGCGACCCCGCGGTCGGAGCGAGTCTCAAGAAAATTCCGGAGTGCCTCCTCCTGTTCGTCCGAGATCAGGCGGCCGTTCGGTCCGGCACGGCGTTCGGAGCGCAGGTCGGTCACGAAGGCCGAGAGGGGTCCGTGGTCGATGATGTAACTGAAGTTGCCTGGCAGTGAGCCGGAACAGTCCAGGACCCGCGATCCCTGGTAGTCCATGTAGGCCCGTCGAGCTCCGAGCTCGAAGGCTCGCCATTCAGGCTGCTGGTGCGCCGGAAGCGAGCCCCAGTTGTCGACCATCTCGTGGTCGTCGAGCATGGGGTAACAGGGGTAACGCGCATGCAACTCCTGCCAGCCGGGCACGTTCCAGAAGATCCGGTAGCGTTCGCCGAGCAATCTCCGGACCTCCTCCGGGGAACAATCCGTGATCTGATGACGGCCCGGGGGGGCGATCGTCCGGAAGTGTTTCCGCCGGAAGATCGAGAGCGCCGATGGAGCGTCGGTGTACATCTGGTCTCCGACCGTGAACACCATGTCGGGCCGCTGTGCTTCGAAATGGCGCAGCATCGCGGTGAGCATGGCAACGGCGTCGGCACGCAGACGTCCGCGGCCGTCGAAGGGCTGGTGGCAGCTCAGCAGCCCCACCCGGATCCTCATCGGGCCGCGATGATCCGGGGGCGTCTCGAAAGCCCCCGATCCCAGTTCGCGGCCGCTCTCATGGAGGACCCGGTACTCATAGCGCGTCCCCGGCGCCAGCGCGGCGCCATCCCCAAGATCCGCGATTCCGGTGAGATCACCGTCGGCGCCGGACGGGAACGTCCCGCGCGCCTCTTCCCACGGTGATGCCGACCGTTCGGGACGCCAAAGCACCCGGACTTCGCCCGGGGCATGAGCCCTGAACCAGATCCGGGCGCGATCCGGCGCAAGCCGCCCGATTGCGACCATGGCCTCGAGCGGTGCCGTGACAAAGGCGGCCCCGTCCCTCCGGTTCCGGTGACTCACTCCATTTCCCTTTCCTCGTTCAAGGATGTCGAACGATGGCGTCAAACGCCGCATGACGCCACGCCAACCTGTTCACGCGCGAGGCTCGAGGCGGGACGGGGCGATCCGACGCGTGTTCCGGGAACTCCCCGGGGTCCGGCCCCGCGATTGACATTGACCCCCATGCGCCGTCCCTGCACCGTGCCGGGGTCCCGCAGCGGTCTGTCAGTCATGAATCTCGAGAACCCAAACCCGGTTCAGGCGGCGGGGCCCGCACGGCCCCCGGTCACGACGCAGACGTTCCTTGTGCCGCCCGCCGGAGAGTTTCTTCTGCACAAGGCGGCCACGTCCCTGCCCACGACGACGACCTTTCGTTGGCCTCCGTTCTCCGCCTTTCGCGGCGGCAACGATCAGCTGGTGCAGCTTGCGGCGCTCGCGGTCATCCTTGCGGCCCTTGTCGCCATCGTGGGGATCCTCGCGATGATCCTCATCGCGATCCGCGCGGGCTGACTGCGGAACGTCGCCGGCGGCACCGGGTTCGCAAGGCCCGCCGTCGATCCACGTCCCCTTCCGAGGCACGGCGGCCCCCCGCCGGATGACCATGCGCGCCTTCATTCTGCGGAACCATCTCGCGCCCGGCGACAACGTGGCCCTGACCGCTGCCGTCCGGGACCTGCACCGGCTGTACCCCGGTGAGTTCGCGATCGATGTTCGCTCGCCGTGTCCCGACATCTGGCTCAACAACCCGCACCTGGTGCCGCTGTCGTCCCGGCAGGGGGCGGTGGAAACCGTCGAGATCGATTGCCCCCTGATCAACTGGAGCAACCAGGTGCCCTACCACTTTCTCGAGGGTTTCGGGCATTATCTCGGTCTCGTCCTGGGTCGTGAGTTTCGGCTGACTGAATTCCGGGGGGACATCCATCTCACGCCCGTGGAACGCGCCCTGTGCGGTCCGGTCGCGGCGAGGGTGGGCGGTGACATTCCCTACTGGATCATCGCCGCAGGCGGAAAATTCGACCTCACCGTGAAGTGGTGGTCCTACCGCCGGTACCAGCAGGTGGTTGATCACTTTCGCGACCGGATCCTCTTCGTCCAGGTGGGGGAATGGGGCAACTACCATCCACCCCTGCGCGGGGTGCTGGACCTGCGCGGAAGCACGAGTCTTCGCGACCTGATCCGCCTCGTGTACCACGCGCAAGGCGTTCTCTGCGGCGTGACCTCGCTGATGCATCTCGCCGCGGCGGTCGAGACGCGCCCGGATCGCCCCGGACTGCGGCCATGCGTCGTCGTTGCCGGCGGAAGGGAACCGGCACACTGGGAAGCGTACCCCGGGCACCAGTACCTGCACACGATCGGCGCCCTGCCCTGCTGCGCGACGGGCGGTTGCTGGCGGGCGCGCACCCGGCCGCTCGGCGACGGAACGGACAACGACGCCCCCGAGCGGATCTGCACCGACAGCCGCGGCGACCTGCCCCGCTGCATGGACCTGATCACCGCCGCGGACGTCTGCCGGCGCATCGAACTCTACTTCGATGGCGGCGCCGCACGATTCCTCACCCGTGAGGAGTCCATGAAGGCGCGCCCCCATCTTCGGACCCGAGTCCCGGACATGTATCAGCCTGTCGAGAGCCATGAGAATCGACGCTGACAACCAGCCCGGTCCGGCCGCGGGCGTGAGTTCCATGCGCGAGCCGATGCCGCGTCCCGAGCTTTCCATCGCCATTCTCACATGGGGGGACCACCTCCATCTCGTGCGGCGCTCGCTCGAGTCCGTGCTCGCCTGCGCGCCCGCGGCGCGCACGGAGTACATCGTTGCGGCCAACGCGCCGTCCGCGCCCGTGAAGGAGTGGCTGGAGTCGATGCTGCGCTCCGGGCGCATCCACCAGCTCATCACGGCGGACACCAACCTCTACAAGTGCCCGATGATGCGCCATGTGATTCGCGCCGCGCGCGGCGATCACCTCTGGTGGTTCGACGATGATTCGCATGTGACCGATCCCGAGGCATGCCGGCGCTGGTGGGATCAGATCCAGGACAGCTCGCCCGCCGTCGTCGCCTGGGGGCTCACGGCCGTCTGCCCGTTCCTCGAGCCATTTCCGAATCCTGCCGAGGCCATGGAATGGGTTCGTCGCGCGCCGTGGTTTCGGGGACTTCCCGTGCCCGGCCTTCCTGACGGCCCGGACGCATGGTGGTTCCTGACGGGCGGGTGCTGGTGGGCGAGGCTGAGCGCGCTCAAGGCGATCGACTGGCCCGATCCCCGCCTCGTCCAGATGGCCGACGATGTGCTCCTGGGTGAAGCGATCCGGCAGCAGGGCTGGCAGATCGACTGTATCGCGAACCTGGGCGTGGCCATCAGTGATTCGCCTCGGCGCGGCGACGTCTCCGGGTCCGCGCCGCGCATGGAGCCGGAGCCAGCCTAGCGCGTGGTCCGGCTCCCATCCCGGCGCCCGGATGGAAACCAGCTCAGGGCACTTCACCGACCGTGTCCGCCATCTCCGCGCCGCGCTGCCCCATTTCCTTCGGGGGACCGGTCGTCGTGTCCTTGCCCGTCTGGTGCTCCATCTCCGCGTTCAGCTCGCCCCCGACGAGGATGACGAACGTCGAGAGATAGAGCCACATCATGAGCACGACAATGACACCCATGGATCCGTACGTCTTGTCGTAGTTTCCGAAGTTGGACACGTAGAAGGAGAACAGCCATGAGACAAGGAGCCATGCCACCGTGGCGGCCACGGCACCGGCGCTCGCCCAGCGCCACTGCGCGGTTTTCCGACACGGCCCCCAGCGGTACATGACACTCAGGCCGAACAGGGCGATGCCCAGCAGGATCACCCAGCGGCCAATCGAGATGGCCATCGTCGCGACGGTGCCCAGACCAATCGCCTCCAGAATTCCCGGAGCCGCGGCGATGGCGACCACCGAGATGGCGAGAACCAGGATGGCGCCGAGGGTGAAACCAATCGCGAGCGCCTGTTGAACAAACCAGTTCCGGCGTTCCTCCTCCTCGTACACGATGTTCATGGCGGTCATCATCGCGATCATTCCGCGCGAACCGCTCCAGAGCACCACCGCCAGGCCCAGCAGGGCTCCAAAGCCGGCCTTTCCCGAGTTCTCGGCGATCCGGGTCATCTCGGTGGCGATCGTGTCGTGGACCTCCCTGGGAAGCACGCCACTGACGGCCTCGAACTGCTCCTGAATCTGCGCCGGGTCCGCCACGAGCGCGTAAATTGACAGAGCCGCGGCGAGCCCCGGCACAAGGGCGAAGAGAAGGTAGAACGAGACGCCCGCGGCGATCATGGAGAGGTTGTCTCTGGCGACCTCGCTCTTGACCCTCAGCAGGATGTCACGCCAGCCACGCCTCGGAATCTCCGTGGGCGACTCGGCGTGCCGTCCGCGTTCCGGATCCCGATCGTGGGCCTGCGGTGAGGAGGGGGGGGTGCCGTGGCGGCTTTCATCACAGCGACTCATGCCTGGATCCTTTCACGAAAAGGGGGCGGCCGATCCGGCCACCCCCATTGATGCGCTGCGCGCGCTCACATTCCTGTCTGCGGCACGCTTCCGGCGATACTCGTGGTTCCCTCGTCTGTCCCCTCACGGAGCTTCTCTTTACCGGCTTCCGCGGCACTGCGGGCGACGGCCCTGGCCTCCTCCTTGAGCCGGTCCGGAGTCAACCCTCGCTCCTTCGCCTCAGTCGCGACGGCGGATGCGGCGGCGGATGCCGCCTCACGTCCGCGGTGCATCATCTCGCTGGCAGCCTCCTTCGCGGTCTCGCGGACGCGACGAGAGGTCTCTCCGAGCAATTGCTCCTCGACACGCGTCTCCGGGATCAGCATGCCGGCGAGCAGGCCAAGCGCCATGCACCCGAGACCCACGGTGATCGGATGATCCTCCACGGCGTCACCGATCTGGTGCCGCTGATGCGACCACATGTCGCGGGCGCGCTGCCGCACCCGGGCGGCCTGCTCGGCGCTGCGCCTCTTCAGGCGATCCCCCGCCGATCCCGTTTCATGGCGAACCCGGGAAATGGCTTCGCCCGCCCGGGCGCGGAGGTCGCTCGCATGCGCGCGTGCGCGTTCCTTGAGATCCCTCAGTCGGGACCTTCCCTCACCCTTCGCGGGGGCGGGCCCGTAGCTTTCCATGGCAGGCTCGGACGCCCAGCCGGTCGAGGGCGCGCCCGTCGCGCCGAATTCGGGCCCGTACTCCTCCTCCTCCATCCATTCCTCCGCATAGATGTCACCGTAGGACTTGCGCGAGCGTGACTCGTAAATGTAGGCCGCCACGGCCCCGCCAAGGAGCAGCGACGGCACCGGATGCTGTCGGATCCAATTCATCATATTGTTACCCATGTGTTTAGCTGTTTTCCCCGCCCCTTTTCCAACGCGGGCGCCGATTCCCGGGCCCGTCCGTCTCCCGCTCCTGCGGCTTCGGGCGGAGCGGACCCAACCGAAGAGTTCATCCAGCAGGTGCCGCGGTTGAAGCCTGGCGGCGATCTCATCGAGTGTTCCATCCATTCGGTCGCGTGTGCGCGCGATGTCCTCGCGGATGGAATGGGCAGCCTCCGAACCCTCGCGCGGCAAGGTTACTTCCGACTGAGTTTCGTTTGGGTCCATTCCTTGTTCTCCTTCAGTGACGCGACGGTCTCACGGGGAACCATGGAGGTCTGCGCCAGGTTGCGTTTGGCCTTCATCAGGAGCGCCGCGCCGATTCCTGAGACAATCAGGCCGACCAGTGCGGGCCCCAGCCACATTGACGTGTTCTGCCCCACCCCCGCCGCCTGAAGCCCGAGCATTGCGAGGATGCTCACCGCCGCCAGGAGCACGAGCATTCCCGCGCAGGCAATCACTCCGCCGACCGCGAGCTTCGCTACGTGTCCCCCGACTTCGGTCGCCTTCTCGGTCGCCTCGGTCTTTGCCAGCTCCACTTCCTGCCGGAGCAGGAGGACGCCTTCATCCCGAAGCTCCTTCACCAGGTCCACCAGCGACTTGCCGTTGGACACCGGCGTGCTGCGGGTCTGCCTCGGGTCGTTCGCAATCATGGCGAGGCGGGCGGCACCGGGCCGGAAGGCGTGTCGGTGCCCGTTGAGGGCTTGCTGTACGGATAGGCGGCCGCGGAACCGGTGCCCGTTCCGGACTGCGAGGTGCCGGTCGTTCCCGTTCCCCATGCGGGGGACGTCGTCCCCGTGCTGGAACTCCCGTAGGAACCGGTCGTGCCGCTTCCGGTTGTTCCCGTGGACCCATACGTTCCCGTGGTACCCGTGCCCGTTCCATAGGCGGAACCCGTCGGGTCGCTGGAGCCAGTGGCGACGGCGCTCGTGGACTCGTACTCCGAGTCGCTCTCGTACTCGTAGTCGTAATCCGGCTCGTACCGCCGGGAAGGCGCCGCCTTCAGCAGGCGCGCGACGGAAAGACCGGCGACGAACATGGCGCCGTAGACCCACTCCGGATGCCGGCGGGTGAACGATTCCACTTCATGTTTCAGGTCCGTGAGGTCGGCGTTGTGCATGTACTCCGAAAGCCCCTCCAGCCGCTGGGCTGCCGCGTCGATTCCATCCGCGATGTTGTGATCACCCTCGGCGCGGAGCTTCTCCGCCGCGTTGTGCAGGGCCTCGCCGCAACGCGAAACCCGGCTTGCCAGGCCGTCCTTGCACTCGGCCGCGGCGCGCGTGTAGCGATCCCGGAGGTCCGCCGCGGCGCGCAGGGTCTTCTCCTTCGCCTCCTGGGCCGTTTCCCGAACGTGACGTTTCACATCCGAGGCGGAGACCCCGCCGCTCCCATGGATTCCTTGTTCTTCGATCATAAAGTTTTCCTTCCTTGGCCGACTGCCCGGAAATTCCGGATGTCTGCCTTTGAGTCGGTTTCGGCATCCACCACGGAGCACGCCTTGTGCCTCGGGAAGAACGGACGGTGACGCCCTCGGGGAAGCCGCTGAAACGGCGTGGGATGGCTTTCTTTTCACGGCGCCGCCCCCGGACTCCGGGGCGGCTGCGTCCCCCCGCAAGCCTGCAAAGCGCACGACAGGCTCGCCCGCCGCCGTAGGATGCAATCATCCAGTCGCCCCGATCATGAACGCGGCCGCGCGTTCATGATCCGGGACATGGACGGGTCGGGGTCGGATCGGTGGCTACTCTCACTTCCCATCTCGAGGCGAAGTCCCTTAATTGGGCGGCGTGGCGGGAATCCTCTTCATCCGTGATCTGGCAGTTGTCATGACGGCGGCGGGGGTGGCCGCATGGATCTGCCAGCGAGTCGGCCTGTCGGTCGTGGTCGGCTACCTTGTCGCCGGAGCGCTGGCCGGGCCCTTCACCCCGCCATTCTCCCTGGTGGCGGAGACGGAGCGCGTGCAACTGCTCGCCCAGGTGGGCCTGGTGTTTCTCGTCTTCTCCATCGGCCTGAACCTCAGCATCAACCGGCTGCGGCGGCTGGGTCTGTCCGTGGCGCTGGCGACATTCATCGGGGCGATCCTGGTCCTGATCGCGTGCAGGGCGATCGGCTTCATGCTCGGACTGAGCGTGATTCAGAGCCTGTTCCTGGCAGGCACCATGGTGGTCTCCAGCTCGGCGATCATCAGCAAGGTGCTGGGGGAACTAAACCTGACCCACGAGCGCCCGGGGCAGATGGCCCTGGCGATCACGGTGCTCGAGGACGTGGTGGCGATCGCGATGCTGACGCTCCTGACCTCCATGATCCAGTTCGGAAGCGCCGAATCGCCGCCCCTGCTCCCGGTGCTCGGCGGGCTGGCGGCCTTCGTCGTGGTGGCGGCCATGCTCTCGCTGCTGGTCGTGCCGCGACTGTTGCGACGCCTGAGTGTCGCCGCGTCTCCGGAGACCCGGACCCTCGTGGTCACGGGTCTCATCCTTGGCCTTGCGTGGCTGGCCGTGCGGATGGGTTACTCCCTCGCCCTCGGCGCCTTCGTCCTCGGCGCCATCATCGGGAGCACCCGGTACAAGGCCGACATCGAGGACGTCTTTGAGGGGGTGCAGCACATTTTCGGCGCGATGTTCTTCGTGGCGATGGGGATGCTCGTGGACTTCCGGCTCCTCGCGACGGTGTGGCCCGCGATGCTGGGCCTGACCTTCCTCGCCTTCGTGCTTCGTCCCATCGCGACGGGTTTCGGAATCCTCGCGGTGGGCAACGAAACGAGGAACGCGTTCCAGGCCGCGCTGATCCTCACGCCCCTCGGTGAGTTTTCATTCATCATCGCCCAGCTCGGCGTGGAGGCGGGGGTGATGCCGCCGGGCTTCTTCCCGATGGCCGTGGGAGCGTCGCTGCTGACGTGTCTTGGATCCCCGCTGCTGACGAAGCACTCCGAGGCCCTTGCGGCGCGAGCCGCGGCGATCGCGCCGCCGATCGTGCGGAACTGGTCCTCGTTTTATCACGACTGGCTCCTTCGTCTTCGGGCGCGGCAGAGCGGCAGTGTCCTGTGGAAACTGACGGGACGCCGGGTGCTGCAGGTGTTCGCCATGATGTTCATCGTCTCCTCACTGATCGTGCTGGCGAAGCCGGCGTCCTCGTGGGCGACGTCCGTCCTCGGTCTCGAGAAGATCGTGCCGGGGCAGCCCACGGCGATCTTCTGGACGCTCTTCGGGCTGGTCATTCTGGCGCCCCTGATCGCCATCTGGCGGATCGTGTCGGCGCTCGCGCTGACCATCGCCGAGGGCGCCACGCAGGGCGGCCCGCGCGAGCGCCGTTCCCGGCCGGTTCTCGCCTTCGCGATCCGGATGGTCGCGCTCGCGGTGCTCGCGCTGTGGCTGCTGGCACTGCTGCCCACGGGGCAGATCTTCCTCGGGGCCGCCGCCACCACGGTGGTGGTGCTTGCGATCGTGGCGATCGCATTCCGCCGGCGCCTGACCCGGCTGCAGAGCCGGCTCGAGATCGACCTGATGGAACAATTGCGGCGCGCAAGCCAGGCAACGTCGGCGTCGGCATGGTCCGCCGAGATCGCCCCCTCCGACGGCTGGGACCTCGGGATCGACGAGGTCACCCTGCCCCGCGACTCGGCGCTGGCCGGCAGGACGCTCGGCCAGCTCGCGCTGCGGGAGCGTTTCGGGTGTTCCGTGGTCGGGATCGACCGTCAGGGGCACGCCATCCTGAACCCGGACGCGCGGACCATCCTGTACCCGCGCGACAAACTGCTTCTTCTTGGCGGAACCGAGCAGCTTGCACGCATTTCCAAGACGCTGATCGTGGCGTCCGCGAACGGAACACCCTCGGGCTTCGACGAGCTCACGATGGAGACCCTCGCGGTTCCCGAGGGCAGCCCCCTCGCGGACAAGCCCCTGATCGAGCTCGACCTGATCCGGAAGGCGGCCGTCCAGGTGGGCGGGATCGACCGCGGGACGACCCGCGTGCTCGCCCCGGCGGGCCAGGACCGGTTCTCGGCGGGCGATCGAATCCTCGTGCTCGGCACCCCGAAACAGATCGAGAAGTTCATCCAGATGCTCGCGCCGGGCCCCGGCGCAAGCCCGGTCGAACTGCCGAGACCCGTGCACCCGGCACCCGCGGCGTGACGCGCCTGACGCGGGCCGAATCCGGGGTATCATCTGCACCTGAAAAACGATGAGTGACCCGAAGCACGCAGCGCGGACCTTTCCCTGGACGGCCGCCATCTTCGCGATGGTGCTCGTCATCTTCGGCGCATTCGCCCTCGTCGCCTACCTCAGGACTCTCAGCAACGTGGGCCATGTCGCCTCGCGCGGCGCCGACGCGGCGCTTCACCTCGCGACCAATGCATCGACGATCGCGGAGAAGTTTCGCACCGGCCGGATCACGCACACCTTCCGCGAGAGCATTCCGGAGGTCACCTCGACCCGCGGCGACATCCTCGAGCTCGCCACCTCGCGCAGCGAGGAGACGTTCACGCGCTCGGACGAGAAGCGCGCGGCATGGGACTGGATCTATCTCGGGACGACCGTCGCCGAGATCCGCGTGCCGGTCACCTTCCGCTACCACCTCCGCCTCTCGGACCGATGGCAACTGGCAGCGCGGGATCACGTCTGCCTTGTCATCGCGCCGCCGATCCGCGCGAGCCTGCCCCCGGCGATCCACACGGACGCAATGGAAAAGCACGCCGAGAGCGGATGGGCCCGCTTCGACAAGCTTCATCTTCTCGCCGAACTGGAACGCGGCATGACCGCCACGCTCGAGAAGCGCGCCATGGACGAGGCGCACCTCTCACTCGTTCGGGAGGCGTGCCGGCAGAGCGTCGCCGCGTTCGTGCGCAACTGGCTGATGCGCGAGGACCACTGGAGGAAGGACCGGTTCACGGCGATCGTGGTCCGTTTTCCCGACGAGGTGGGCGACGTCACCGCCGAGGAACTGGCGCTGCATTCCTACGAGCCGACGATCGAGCTGGAGAGCCTCCCTGTCGGTACACCGCAGCCCCGGCAGCCGGCGAATCCCTGATGGCGCATCGCGGGGAGGAACAGAAAACCCCGCCCAGGCCCTCGCGAGGGCGCGGCACGAAACCGCCGCCGGCTCCCGAGGGTCGAATCCGGCCGGTCGAGGGACATCGCTCAGGCAGCGCCGCGCTCGCGCTCCCGGTCGTGCCCGTTTCGCTCCCTCTTCCCGTTCCGGCGGCGAATCAGCGGAGGTAATCCATCAGGGAGCGTGTGAGAATGGAACCGCCGCTCTGAAGCGCGGCCTGGTAGGCCGTCTGCACTTCCGTGAGGCGCACGATGGTGTCCGCGAGGTCGGCGTCGGCCTCGCTGGAGACGAGCGACTCGAGCATCATCCGGCGCCGTTCGAGCACCGACGATGCGGACTCGAGGCGGGCCTGGAAGGCGCCATTGGTTCCGAGGTGAATCGTGAGGTTCTCCTCGTCGGCGAGCAGCTCCCGGCGCCGTTCGACGATCGCGTCGGAGTCCCCGGCCCTCAGGTTGTCACGCAGCGCGATCAGGTGATGGAACAGGTCGGCGCCCGTGCGGCTGTCGGTGACAAGGCCCCTCGCGCCGGTCCCGGACGTGTTCGCGCCCGGAACGTGGGCGGACACGGTGACGCCCGCGCCGATCTCGCTCTCGGGGACATCGGTGCTGCCCTGGTAGGTCACGCCGGTGATCATTCCGGCCTCGTCACGCGTCGCGACGAATGGCGGCTCGGACGAACGCGTGCCCCCGAAGACATAGCTTCCGCGGTCCCGGGCGTTCACGAGCTCGAGCGCCTGCTGGATGAGCTGATCGACCTCCGCGGCGTAGATCTTCAGGTCCTCCGGGGATCGCAGCGGATCCGCGAGGGTGGCGATTTCACTGGCCCGGTCGAGGACGGAGTTCAGCGACTTCAGCGACGCGAACGAGGTGGTGGCGATTTCCTTGTTGCGACTGATGTTCCGCAGGTACTGGTCCGCGGAGCGCGCGTCGGTCTGGAGATCCATGACGCGGCGCATGGCGGCGGGATCGTCCTCGGGAAACGTGACACGCTGCCCGGTGGCAGCCTGTTGCTGGAGCTTCGCCTGACGGGAGGACAGGCGCTGCAGCTGGAACAGCAGCGAGTTGGTGAAGGTGTTGTTGGTAACGCGCATCAGGAGGGGGTGGCCGGCGGGGGACGTCGATCAGGACGGCGACCTCAGCGTTTCATGGACAGGACGGTGTCCAGCATCTCATCGACGATGGATACCAACCGCGCGGAGGCTTCGAAGGCCTTCTGGTAGCGGATGAGATCGGTCATCTCCTCGTCGATCGAGACGCCGCTGATCGAGTCGCGCTGCCGGGCGAGCATCGAGCCGACGATCTGCTGGTTGTCGATTTGGGAGTTGAGGGAGGCAATGGACTGTCCGAGCGCCGCAACGGTTCCGCCGTAGGCCTCGTGGAAGGTCTGGTTCCTCAGGGCGGCGACGGGGCGGTCCGCAAGCTGCGCGATCCGCAGCGCGACGGTGTTGTCGCCGCTCGCACCCGCCGCGCCCGATGCCTGGATCCGGGAGGGATCCTCGAGCAGATCGGCATTCACCGCGATCGAGGCGGCATCCGTGCCGGTGAAGAAGGCGGCGCCCGTGGTTCCGCCGAGGCCGAATCCGGCGGAATGGACCGCGTTGACCTCCGAAATGAAGGTGGAGGCGAGATGCCTGACATCGGCCCGGAGCCTCGCGAGCGCGCCATCGCGCGCCTCGATCGTTCCGCCGATGGAGCCGCCGCCAGGGTCGAGAGGAATCCCCGAATTCAGCGCCCGGACGGCGGTGCGGCCGTCGCCGACGTCGTAGGCCTGAAGACGCTCGTGGACGATCCCCCCGGAGTTCAGGACCACGCCGCCGACGCTGACCTCGATGGCGCCGGTGGGCTGCTCGACGCTGGACACCTGGACGAGACTGGCGAGCTGTTCGAGACGCTCCTGGCGCGCGTCGCGGAGATCGTTGGCGGGCTGTCCGCCGATCTCGATCCGGGCGATCTGCTCGTTGAGGCGGGCGATGTCCGCAACGAGGGTGTTGGCCCGATCCACATCGGACTCGATGGCCTGGTTCAGCGTGGAATGGACGTCGGCGATCCGGACGTCCACCTGGTTGAACTGCGTGGCAAGGTCCTGGGCGCGCATCAGGAGAATCTGGCGCTCGGAGGCGGAGGTCGGGTCCGTGGAGAGGCTCTGGAAGGCGTTGAGGAAGCCGGAAAGCTCCTCGGCGAGGCCGTGCTGGCCGCCGACGCCGGAGGTGGCCTCCGTTCCGGTGGTGCCGGAGGCCTGTCGATCGAGGAGCTGCCCCAGGCTCGATTGCGCGAGGCGAAGTGCGTCCTGCTGCGCGCGGAGGGAGGCCTCGATGCTGGTCTCGCCGGTGATCTGGCGGTCCAGAAGCACGTCGCGGAGCTGGCGGATGGCGACACCGTCCACGCCGGTTCCCTGCGGTCCGGCGGGCGAATGGATCGTCATCGAGGTTGCCATCTCGAGGCGTTGCCGCGCGTAGGCCGGATTGTTGACGTTGGCGAGGTTGTGACCGGCGATTTCCGTTCCCTGTCGTTGTGTGGCCAGGGCGCGAGTCGCGAGATTGAGGGTGCCGAACAATCCGAGCATGGCGGGGATCAGCCGATGGCGTCGTAAAGGGGATGGAGGGTGTGGGTTGGGGAGGGACGCTGGCCCTGGCCGTCATAGACCTGGGTGTCGCGTGCAGGAAAGAGGGTGGCGATGAATCGCTGCATGAGCTCGAGCGAGCGGCTGAGCAGGAGGTGGTTCTGCCGGGCGCGGTGCTGCACGCGGATGAGAAGGTGATTGTTCTCGCGGATCAGGGCATCGACCAGCGGCTGGTAATCGCCGGGGAGCCGGGTGAGGAGCTCGGTGAGGGCCGTCCCGGCGGGGCAGCCGATCTCGGCGGCGAGAGCGGCATGGCACTGCTCACGGTGGGCGCGGGCGCCCTGGATGGCGGCAGCCTGCGCCTGGATGGAGTTCACCGATTCGAGCAGTTCGGCGCTGGCGCGGCGGAGCACGAGGTCCTGTTCGCGTTCAAGGAGGGCGAGCATCTCGCCGTACTGCTGCAGCTCGTCACGGAGTGCAGCGATCAGTCGGTCCAGAGAATCCATGGCCGGGGCGTGGAGTGGGTCAGCGGTTGGGGGCGGGATCCGCCGGGCCCGAGGCGCCTGCGCGCGGCGCGAGCTGGGCGGCGAGTGCGCTGGCGAGGCCCAGGGTTCCGGAGCGCGAGATCGCGTCCGCGAGCTGGGTGTTGATCATGTCCTGATAAATCGAGTCGGTGGCGGAATCCTGGTCGTCCTCGCCGGCGCGGATCACCGTCTTGCGGGCGTCGGTGAGGATCTGGCGGACGAGCATCGCCTCGAACTGGCGCGCGGCCTCGGCGACTTTCTCCGGTTCGGAAAGCCGGGGGTTCTCCGCGATGCGTTCGATCTCGGTTTCGCGGCCGGGGATGGTGGAACGGAGTGCGGCGACGTTCATGGCTCAGCGCATGATGAGTTCCGCCTGGAGGGCGCCGGCCTGTTTCATGGCCTGGAAGATCGACATCATGTCGCGCGGGGTGACCCCGAGGGAGTTGAGCGCGGCTGCGACCTTCTCGATGGTGGGCATCTCCGGCAGCGGGACGAGGGCCGCCCGCTCCTCCTCCACGGAGGTTTCCGTGCTCTGGGTGACGACGGTCTCCCCCTGGCTGAAGGGCGCGGGCTGGGAGACGCCCACGTTCGACGCGACAGTGATCGTGATATTGCCGTGGGACACGGCGCAGCTCGAGATGCGAATCCTCGAGTTGGCGACGATGGTGCCGGTGCGCTCGTTGATGATGATGCGGGCGGGGGTGTCGGCATCGACCTCGAGCGCCTCGATGCGCGCGATGAAGTCGACGGCAGAGGCGAAGCGGCCGTGGGGCATCTGGACCCGCACGGTCGTCGAATCGAGGGCCATGGCGGCGCTGGGAAACTCCGCGTTCACGGCAGAGGCCACGCGGGCTGCGGAAGTGAAGTCCGGTTCCCGGAGCAGCAGTTCGATCTGGTTGTTGCGGACGATCGTCGTGGGGATCTCCCGCTCGACGAGTGCGCCGCCGATGATCTGGGCGGTGGTGGGATGGTTCTTCTGCACGGTGGCCCCGCCGGCGCCGTCCGCGCCGGCCATGAGACCGCCCACCGAGAGATTGCCTTGCGCCACCGCATAAACCTTTCCATCGGCACCCATGAGCGGAGTCTGAAGAAGAACTCCGCCCTGGAGCGTCTTCGCGTCCGCGAGGGAGGAGACCGTGACGTCGATGCGGCTCCCGGGCTTCTTGAACGCGGGAATGTCCGCCGTCACGACGACGGCGGCGACGTTCTTGGACGAGATCGTGCTGGCGGGGACCGTGATGCCGTGCCGCTGGAGGATGTTCGCGATCGACTGCAGCGTGTACACGGTGTTCTTGTCGCCGTCGCTGGCGATGCCGGCGACAAGACCGTACCCGACGAGCTGGTTGTCGCGGGCGCCCGCGATCATCGCGAGATCCTTGATGCGCGCGCTGGCGGCGGAGGTGACCAGGGGCAGGCAGAGAAGGAGCCGCGCGGCGCGGGCGATGTGGTTGGATATTCGCATCGAGATTCGGGAGTGACCGGACTGCGGTTTGCGCGAGGCCGGGGGTCAGAAGGGCGAGACCTTGTCCCAGACGCGGGTCAACCAGCCCTTGCGGGCGGAATCGCTGACGGGGCCCTTGGAGACATACTCGATGGTCGCCTCGGCCACGTTGTAGCTGTACACGGTGTTGTTGGCGGCGACGTCCTCCTGGCGGACGACGCCGCGCAGGATGGCATCGGTGACCTCCTGCCCGATCTTCGTCTGGCGGCGGCCCTCGATGACGAGGCCGCCATTGGGCAGCACGTCCACGACCTGGACGGCGATCCGGGCGGTCATCTTCTCCGAGCTTTGCACCTGCCCGCCGCCGTCGAAGGAGTTCTTCGATCCCATGTTGATGGCCGGGAGCTTGCCGTTCTTCGTGAGCATCCCGCTTGCGGTGGGGCTGTAGAGGAAGGTGTTGATTGCGGCGTCGAGGCTCGTGCTCTTGGAGGTCTTGGTGCCGTTCTCCTTGCTGGAGGAGGTCGATTCCTGGACGAGGATGGTCAGGATGTCGCCGACGGCCCGCGCGCGCTTGTCGGCGAACATGGAGTGCGATGTGTCATCTCTCCAGAGCGACTGCGCGGGAGCGGTCTGCAGACCGATCACGACGGCGGCGATCGCAACCACCTTACCAGGGAATGAGAATTGTTCTTTCATCGATAACCTTGCCCGTCAGTTCACGACGGTTCCGGGGATTGCGGATCCGGACGAGCTGCCCCGGCAGTCCGTCCTGCAGAAGTTCAACCTTCAGGGAGATGGCGAGCGCGCCGTCCGCGACGAGCGCATCGACGAGCTGCCCGCGGAGAACGACGGGTCTCGGGCGCACGGAGCGCGCGAGCACCGGCTGTCCGGGCCGCAGGTTCTCGACCAGTTCGAGGGAGTGGTCGTCGAGTTCGAACGCGCCCGGGGCGTCACGCAGGGAGAGGATATCGCGACGTTCCATCGCGATGGGCAGGCCGGCGAGCGGCTGCCCGCGCTTCAGGGGAGCCTCGGCGACGGGGATCTCGCGCCAGATCCTCGCGGAGGCCGACACCTGGTAGTCTCCGAGGCGCTCCTCGCCCGCCCAGAGCTCGAATCGCACGATGAAGTTCGCGCTCGGGCCGGTCGCGGGAAGGTCCACGATGCGCAGGGCCAGCGGTTCATCCGGCACGGTGATGGAATTCCACGCCCGGTAGAAGCGGAGTTCGAGTTCGCCCCTGTCCCTGACGACCTCCGCCTGCAGCGCGTCCAGCAGCAGGTCCTTGAGCTCGAGTTCGTCAAGGCTGCGGGTGCGGCGGCCGACGCGGACGCGATCGCCCCCGATCCAGTTGGTGGAGGCAAGATCGGGGGCATGAACCTTCAGCCATGCCGCGACCTCACCGCGGGTGAGGATCATCGGCTGGCCCATGGTCGGTGCGTTGGTGACCCGGAGATGCGGAACCGCGGAGGGCGGCATGGTCGCGAGCACCTGGTCGAGGTACACGCCGTCGGCGTTCACCTCCACCGCCTGCGCAAGGGACAGCGCGAGGCCGGGGCCCGCCGCACGGGCCTCACCTCCCGCAAGGAGCCCGGCCGCGATCGAGAGGACCACGGAGGGACGCGAGAGCGCCGGCACGGGCATCGACGAACGGACAAGGGCGCCGCACCGGGAAATGAATCGGGTGAACAGGTCGGTCACGACGGTCAGCGGCGAAGATTGTTGCTGAGCTGCATCATCTCGTCGGCCGCCTGCACCGCCTTCGAGTTCACCTCGTAGGCGCGCTGCGCGACGATCATGTTGACCATCTCCTCGACGATCTTGACGTTCGACATCTCGAGGTAGCCCTGCTGGAGCTCGCCGAACCCGTCCTCGCCGGGGTTGCCGATCTCCGGGGTGCCCGAGGCGGCCGTCTCGCGGTAGAGGTTGCGGCCGACGCTCGCGAGCCCCGCCGGGTTGGTGAACCGGACGAGCTGGACGCGGAAGGACTGGGTGCCGTCGGCGCTCTCCGTGGTGACCTCGCCGGTCGGCGCGATCGTGATCGAGGTGGTCCCGGCCGGGATCGGCTGGAAGCCGCCCTGGAGCACCAGTCCATCGCTCGTGGTGATGCGGCCGTCGGACGCGAGCTTGAAGCTGCCGGCGCGGGTGTAGGCGAGCGAGCCGTCGGGAAGCTGCACCTCGAAGAGGCCGTCTCCCTGGATCGCGACGTCGAGGCGCTCGCCCGTCTGGGTGAGCTCGCCCGTCGTGAACACCTTGGCCGTCGCGACCGGCTGGGAGCCGTGGCCGATCTGGATGCCGGTCGGGAGCTGGTTGCCCCCGCCGAGATCGGCGCCCGCGGCGCGCGGCGTCTGATAGAGAAGGTCCTGGAACTCGATCTTGCTCTTCTTGAACCCCGTCGTGTTGACGTTCGCGAGGTTGTTCGAGATGACGTCGAGGTTGAGCTGCTGGGACTGCATCCCGGCAGCGGAGGAATAGAGGGCGCGTAACATGGGGGATCAGGAACGGATCAGGCCGGGGTCCCGAGCTCGCTGATCGCGCGGGACATGCGTTCGTCATGAAGCTGGACGACGCGCTGGTTCGCCTCGAACGTGCGCATCGCGGTGATCAGGTTCGCCATCTGGCCGACAACGGACGTGTTGGAGCCCTCGAGCCAGCCCTGGCGGACGGTCGAGTTCACCGCCGCGCGCGGACCCGCCGGCGTGCCCGACGCGACAAAGCAGGAGCCGCTCACGGGTTGGAGCGCCTGCTCGTTCTCGAACTCCACGATCCGCAGCCGCCCGCCGATGTCCGCGCCCTGGCTGATCTCACCCGAGGGCGCGATGGTGATCGGCGCCGGGTTGTCGAGGTCGAGCTGGACCGGCCCCCCGTCGCCAAGCACCAGGAAACCCTGCTTGGTCACGAGCTGGCCCTGCGCGTTGACGTGAAACTCACCGTCGCGCGTGTACGCGATCGTGCCGTTCGGCAGCTGGATCTCGAAGAATCCGCTTCCCTCGACCGCGAGGTCCGTCGCCACACCCGTGTAGCGCATCTCACCGGTCGCGAACGAAATCGCCGGTGTCCCGTCGGGCATCGAGTACGCCCGCGGGCCCTGCGCCTGGGCAGCCGCCGTGGGTGAAAGCACCCCGGCCTGAACGGCGCTGAAACTCATCTCCCGGCTGCGGTATCCGGGAACCGAACCGGAGGCAAGATTCTCAGAGATGAGCTCCTGCCATCTCTCGGTGGCATTCAGCGCGGAAGCGGCGTGGTAGAGTCCGATATTCACAGGCGCCCGACACCGAGCAAACGCCATGCCATCGCCACTGCGGACAAAAGTCCCCGCGAATCACCCGACTCACGGAGGGCCACCGGTAATTCCTGCCCCGCACGGCGCATTTCCTGCCGGCAGGCAAGCCCGCCGAAACCTTCGCGAGGGGAGCGTCTGCGCGGACAAACGGATCGGGCGGTCAAGCCGTGGTCACGACGAACGGTTCGTCCGGGAACGCAGCCCGGGCGGACCGGTGTGGCCCGCGGCAGAGGCCCGCGGATCCGGGCGGGCCGGGGAGAGGAAGAAGAGGAAGTCACCACCGGAGCGACCGTCCGGGGATCGAGCCAGCAGTCAGGCACCGAGTGATCGAACTCACTCAGTAATCACACTGAATCTCGGTCACCTCCCCGCAGCGGCAGGTAACCTGGATGGCGACGATGACATCGCCTTCCCTCCTGACGGCCAGCGACGGCGCGCCGGCGCACGGGCTCCGCCCCGCTGCCGGGTCGGACTCCTCGAGCGCGGGCTCTTGCGCGTTCTTCACGGGACGAAGCGGACGGAACTCGGCCGCGGGTCCGGGGCCGGCGAGGACGCGCGCGCGGAAGGCGCGGCCCGTCGCGGCATGCGGGCCATCAGCAGTCAGGAGAGGCACGAAGGTACTTGCCATGCTGGGGGATTCAGGTCCTGCCCGGGAGTTTCAGCATCACCGTGACACGGCGATTCGATTCGTCCTCGGGCGCGTGATGGGGCATGGGCTGGGTCTCGGCGAACCCGGCCACCTTGCGGATCTGTGCCGTGCGGACGCCGTGCTCGAGGAGCTTGCGGCGGGCCGCGTTCGCGCGGTCTGCGGTGAGTTCCCAGTTCCCGTAATGTTCGTCGCGGGGGGGCTGTCCGGCCTCGGTATGTCCCTCGAGCTCGATGGTGAAGGCCTCATGCCGCGCGATCTCCCAGGCGAGCGTGGAGAACACCCAGCTTCCGTACGGGGTGAACGCGGCGCTCTGGCTCTCGAAGACGGGGCGCTGCGAGCGATCGAACACGCTGATGCGCAGGCCCTCGGGAGTGACTTCGATCTGGACGGTGCGCTGGGCGGGGTCCTCCTCGAGGTC
Source organism: uncultured Verrucomicrobiota bacterium (assembly GCA_964389135.1). Taxonomy (GTDB): domain Bacteria; phylum Verrucomicrobiota; class Verrucomicrobiia; order Limisphaerales; family CAIMTB01; genus CAIMTB01. The sequence continues at coordinate 35,133 of CAYMDA010000037.1, forward strand.
CTGGAGGGACCGCAGGAGGTCCTGGTTGAGGCGTCGCAGCATCTCCAGCTCGACCATGGAGGCCGGGTCGAAGCTGGAGGTCTTGTCCTTGCGGACGGTGGAGGACTGCTCGCCGGGGATGATGCCGACGCTGTTCTTCGTGAGCGAGGAGAACGGATGGCGGAAGGCACGCTCGACGGCCTCCTTGATCTTCTCATCCTGCGCGGTGAGCCAGAGGACGAGGAAGAGCGCCATCATGGCCGTCACGAAGTCGGCGTAGGCGACCTTCCATGCTCCTCCGTGGTGACCCTTGCGCTTCATGAAGAGCCCCCGGCTACTTGCGGGCGGAGAGGGTGAGTTCCTTGAGCATCGACTCGAGGGCATCCCCGCCGGGCTTCACGTCCGTGGTGAGTCCGCGGCGCGCCACCTCGATGGCCATGATGGGGGCCATCCCGTTGGCGAAGCCGACGAGGGCGGCGGCGATGCAGCGGATGTACGCCATGCCGGCCTGGTTCAGAAATTCGATGTTCACCGCGAGCGGATTCATGAAGCCGTAGGACATGAAGATGCCGAGAAAGGTGCCGACGAGCGCGGCGGCCACCTTGTGACCGATTTCCTCGATCGGCCCCGCGATGGAGCCCATGGTGATGACGATGCCCATGACGGCGGCGACGATTCCGAAGCCGGGCATGGCATCGGCCGCCCTGGTCAGCACATGGACGGACTGGTGTTCCTCCTCCTCGAGGCTGTTCATCTCGACGTCGAGGAGCAGCTTCAACTGATCGGGCTTGATCTTGCCGTCCACGATCGGGCGCAGGGCGCCGCAGAGGAATTCGACCGCGTGCCGGTTTCTGCTGAAGCGGGGGTACTTGGTGAGGATGCTGCTGGTTTCCGGGGAGAGGATGTGTTCCTCCAGCGCGATCATTCCGTTGCGCCGCCCGAGCATGAAGAGCTCGTACAGGGCCTTGAAGAGCTCCTCGTACTCGGCCCTGCCGAAGGGCGGGCCCTTCAGGGTAGCGATGGATCTCCTCAAGAGGTCCACGAGAACCCGCTTGGGAGACATGATGACGAGGGCGCCCAGGGCCGCCCCGCAGATGATGACGAGCTCGGAGACGTGCAGCAGCGCACCCACATGCCCGCCGGCCATCATGAAACCGCCGAGTACGGAGGCGAGAACGATGACGACGCCGAGAAATACAATCATGACGGGTGGGAGCGGATCGGGGTGGGGGCGGCGTTATCTCCAGTCCACGATCTCGGGATCCTGGCGGCGCAGGAAGCTCTTGAGCGCGAGAATCGCCTGCGCATGGATCTGGCAAATGCGCGATTCGGTGACGCCGAAGACCTCGGCGATCTCGCGCAGGCGCATGTCCTCGAAGTAGTAGAGGGCGAGCACCTTGCGCTGAGCGTCGGGGAGCCGCTCGAGGCGGTCGGTGATCAGGCGGGCCAGCTCGCGGCGCGAGGCTTCGCGGTCCGGGGCGTCGCTCTGCTCGTCCGCGAGCAGCTCGGAGTGCGAGGGACCTTCCTCGCCTTCACTGGTGCGCACGGAGTCGAGGCAGATGAACGTGGCGGGGCGGATCTCCGCGACAAGTTCGCGGTATTCGTTGAGCTTCATGTCCATGGCCTCGGCCATTTCGGCCTCGGTGGGCACGCCGCCCTTTTCCTGTTCCATGCGCATCATGACCTCCTGGACGCGGCGCGCTTTCTCATGGACGGAGCGCGGCACCCAGTCGAGGCGGCGGAGCTCGTCGAGGACGGCGCCGCGGATGCGGACGCGGGCGTAAGTCTCGAAGGAGGCGCCGCTGTCGGGGTTGAAACGGCGGATCGCGTTGAGCAGTCCGACCATGCCGGCGCTGAGCAGGTCCTCCATGTCCACGTGGGGGGGGAGCGACATGGCGATGCGGCCGACGACCGTCTTCACCAGCGGCAGGTGCGTTTCCACGATCTGGCTCTCGATCGTGCTGCCGTGACCGGCGGTGGCGTACCGGGCCCAGAGCTGCGCCTTGTCAGAGCGGCTCTCGGAGTCGGCGGTGAGGTGAACGACGCGGCGGCTGGCTTCGTTCGAGGCGGTGGTGAGTTCGGCGATCATTTCTTGGGTGTCGTTGGGCTGCTGGCCCGGGCGGTCGCCACCTGTCGCTCCACCAGCGAGGAGCGCAGGCTCCTCTCCCACAACCGGCCCCACCACCTCAGCAGGAGTGCCGAGACGTAGGCCGCCACGCAGGCGTGCCAGATCACGCTCGGCCAGGGAGTCTTCTGCAGCAGGCTGAAGACGAACCCGATTCCGAACCCCAGGAGGGCGCCGGTGATCATGAGCAACTTCATAGGGCAGCAACCACGATCACTAGTAAGCAATCCCGTTGCCACACTGCCCCGAAGATCACCACTCACTGAATACCAACGACTTACACAGGAAACTGGCGCCCCAAGAGGGCCTCCGGTGACCCGGCAAGAAAATCCCCAGGAACGTTTTGCCCGGCACTAAGGAAGCGAATGCCGCAATTCGTGCCGAGCACGAGGTTCCAAATGCGCCCCCACCGGGCCTCCTCGTCCAGGTGGGTCACCAGCAGGTCCTCAACCCCGAGCGGCGCCAACGCCTGCGCCTGCCGAAGGAGCAGTGAATTCTCGTACGCGCCATTGACCACGAGATGAACGCGGGGGCGTCCGAGCCGTTCGAGCTGTGCCGCCAGCGTGCGCACCGCCCGGCCGTCGCGCCAGTTCACCCCGGGCAGATCCACAAAACCGATTTCATCAGGCTCCAGCCGCGGATCCACCGGCCACGACCGCCCGACCTTGATCCCGAGGATCTCGCAATAAACCTCGAGGTGTTCGGCCGTGTTGGCCGTCTGCGCTGAAAGCCTCCAGACGCGCGCCCGCCGGGACTCGCCGAGGACGATCTGTGTCAGCCACTTGCACAGGCAGGTGGTCTTCCCCGAGCCGAACGGGCCGACGAGCACATGGAGCGACCCGCCCGATTCGGCCTTCAGTCCGGGCCAGAACCCCGCGAGGACCTTTCGCGTCAGACGCAGTTCGTCCTGGAGATGCGGAGGCGGGTCATCGCCATGGCGGCGGCGCAACTCGTCCACGACGCGCTGGGCGGCTGCGGGCAGGAGCCCCGACGACTCCAGAAGCGGCGCCACGCGCCATGCACCGCCCCCGGCGAGTGAGCCTTGGGCGGAAGGCGGTTCCTCCCCTGTTTCCGAGCCGGGAGGATGCCCCCACGACGAACTCGTTTGAGGCGGAGGTTGTGCCGGAGGGGATTCGGCGACCTCGCACGGAGACTCCTGAGGGGAGGGTGTCGAATCGATGTCCGCGGGGACTGCCGGCGTGTCGGAGACGAGGTCGAGCCCGCCGCCGGGCGCCGGCTTGTACGCGAGAATCTCGAAGCGCTGCCGCCGGCGCCGGAACCAGCCGCGGCCGCGCACCGGAACCCTGCGGACCTCGACAACGACCGCGGTGGGACCGAGCCGTGCGCGAACCTGCCGAACCGCGTCCTCCACCGATTCGGCGACGAAGGGCACCAGTTCGGCTGGCTCGCTCATTCAAGAGCGGGAACGGTCGTCGCGCTCTGGACCTCCAGGCGCGCCGGGATTTCGGAGTACGAGAGCACGGCGAGCTCGGCAAAGGTGGTCTCAAAGAACCGGCGGAAAGCGAGCCGGATCTGCGGACCGCACAGGACGACCGGGGGGACGCCCGCGGACAGCAGCTGCTGAATGCGCTGGGAGAGGCTCTCGACGAGGTGCCGCGCGAGCTTCGGTTCCATCACGAGGGAGATTTCGCCGGGTGTCTGGCGCACGCCATGGGCGATCTGCTGTTCGAGGCGCGGGTCGAGGGTGATCGCCTTCAGCGCACCATTCTCCTGCTGATACGGCTGGACGATCTGCCAGCCGAGGGCGCGCCGGGCATACTCGGAGAGTTCATCCGGGTTCTTGGTGACGGTGGCGTAGTCGCCCACCTTCTCGAGGATGCCGGCGAGGTTGCGGATCGAGATGCCCTCGGCCAGCAGGTTCTGGAGCACGCGCTGAATCTGGCCGAGGCTGAGCATGGCGGGAACGAGCTCGCTGACGATCGCGGGGTGCGTCTGCTTGAGGTTGTCGAGCAGGTTCTGCACGTCCTGGCGCGAGAGGATCTCGTGCGCGTTGCGCTTCACCGTTTCGGAGAGGTGCGTGACCAGGACGGAGGCCGCATCCACGACGGTGTAGCCGGCGACCTCCGCGTTGCGGCGCTCAGCCTCCGTGATCCAGGTGGCAGGCAGTTTGAACACGGGTTCCACGGTCGGCACGCCCTTGAGCACGGTCTTGCTGTTGGTGGCGTTCATGGCGAGCCAGTGGCCGGGCATCAGCTCGCCCTGGACGATCGGGTTGCCCTTGAGCAGGAATCGGTACTCGTTGGCGCCGAGCTGGATGTTGTCCCGGAGGCGGATCGGCGGGATCACCATGCCCATTTCCTGGGCGAACGTCTTGCGGACGCCGGTGACGCGATCGAGGAGGTCGCCTCCGCGGCGGGGATCCGCGAGGCTGACGAGGCCGTAGCCGAGCTCGATCTGGAGGGTGTCCAGGGTGAGCAGGCTCTCCAGCTTCTCCGGGGCGGCGGCGGTCGGCCTGACATCGGCTCCCGGGTTTTCCGCTCCGGACCGGGCGGCGCCGACGGCACCGCCGCACTCACGGGCCGCGCCCGTCTCGGACTTGCGCTTGTGGAGTGCCCGCCCGACGAAGAACGCGGCGGCTCCGAGCAGCAGGAACGTGAAGTGGGGAAGGCCCGGCACCATCGCGAAGACGAGCATCATGCCGGAGAGCACGAACATCGCCCGCGGGAAGAGCAGCAACTGCTGGCCGAGCTCGCGGCCGAGATCGTCCTTCGCGGCGGCGCGGGTGACCAGGATGCCGGCCGCGGTGGACGTGATGAGCGCCGGAATCTGGGAGACGAGACCGTCGCCGATCGACAGCAGCGTGTACCTCTGGAGGGAGTCGGGCACGGACATCCCCTTCTGCATGATGCCGATGCCGAAGCCGCCGATGACGTTGATCAGCGTGATGAGGATGGCGGCGATGGCATCGCCGCGGACGAACTTGCTGGCGCCGTCCATCGCGCCGTAGAAGTCGGCCTCCT
>CAYMDA010000038.1:0-40190 GCA_964389135.1 uncultured Verrucomicrobiota bacterium
TCCGATCGGCCTGCGGCGAGAATCGGGAACCGGCGACGGCGCTGGCGGAGCTGCCGGGGTGAGCCGACGAAATCATGGACACGCAGGCGGCAAGTTGATTTGCTTCCGCCAATCGCCCCTCCTGAATCGGACGGACTGCCGCCCGCAGCACGAGGGGTGGAACGGACTGATTCGCCATGATGCCATCTGAAGCCTCCCCTCCCCTCTCCCGCAGGCGCTTCCTGCAACAATCCGGCAAGGTCGCCGGCGCCGCCGCCGTCGCGAACCTTGCGATCGAACGCTTTGCGCTCGGCGCCTCGCCCGGCGACACCGTGAAGGTCGCCCTCGTGGGCTGCGGCGGGCGGGGATCCGGAGCGGCCGACCAGGCGCTCAGCACCTCCGGCAGCACGCGGCTGGTGGCGATGGCCGACGCCTTCAAGGACCGCCTCGAAGGCTCCCTGCGCAACCTGTCCAACGCGCACAAGGACAAGGTCGATGTGCCCGATGACCGGAAGTTCGTGGGCTTCGACGCCTACAAGGAGGCCATCGCGCTCGCGGACGTCGTCATTCTCGCGACGCCGCCCGGCTTCCGCCCCATCCATTTCGAGGAGGCGATTCGCCAGGGCAAGCACGTGTTCATGGAGAAGCCGGTGGCGGTGGACGCCCCGGGCGTGCGCAAGGTGATCGCCGCCGCCGAGGAGGCCGTCCGCAAGAACCTGAAGGTCGGCGTCGGCCTCCAGCGCCATCACCAGAAGGTTTATCTCGAGACCATCAAGCGCCTGCACGACGGCGCCGTGGGTGACATCCTGCACACCCGCGCCTACTGGAATGACCAGGGCGTGTGGGTCCGCCCGCGTGCCGAACTCGCCGCGAAGCTCGGCCGGCCGCCCACGGAAATGGAGTACCAGATGTACAACTGGTACTACTTCGTCTGGCTCTCGGGAGATCACATCTGCGAGCAGCACGTGCACAACCTGGACGTCATCCAGTGGGTGATGCAGGGCCAGCCCTACGACCCCACCGGCCGCACCCCGATCGTGCACCCGGTGCGCTGCTGGGGCGCGGGCGGACGCGAGGTCCGCACGAGCAAGGAAACGGGCGAGATCTTCGATCATCACACGGTCGAGTTCGAGTACCCGAACGGAGTGCGCATGCTCAGCCAGTGCCGGCACATCCCGGGCTGCTGGTCGCACGTGGGCGAGCACGTCGTGGGCACGCGCGGCGTGTGCAACGTGGGCGCGGGCACGATCCGCGGAGAGAGCGCGTGGCGGTACCGGAGCGAGGGGCCGAACAATCCGTACCAGGAGGAGCACAACGACCTCTTCGACGCCATCCGCAACGACAAGCCGTTCAACGAGGCTTTTTACGGCGCCTACAGCTCCATGCTCTCGATCATGGGGCGCATGGCGACGTATTCCGGCAAGGAGATCGCATGGGAGGACGCCTTCAACTCCCAGATCAGCGTGATGCCCCAGACCTTCGCCTGGGACGCGCCGACACCGATCAGCCCGAACGAGGACGGCTATTATCCCGTGGCCGTCCCGGGCCAGACCGTCACGGTCTGACAGTTCCCGCCGGATGTCGGCGCCCGATCTCCTTGAAGCACCAGAGGCAGGCCCGCGGGGGCCTGCCTCTTTTTGTCGATGGATCCCGGTCGTCCTGCGCGCCGGCGTCCATGCAGGCGTCGATCTTCCCGCCGCGGGCCGCATGTCCCCACGCGGCGACCACGGCGCGCCGGGGCGATCCATGAACGTCGGGTGCGGGCACCGGGCGTGGCGATGAAGGGGAGGATCGGGATCCGTCCCTCCCGCGCGGGGATGGTCCGGGGCCTCAGCCGCGGAGCTCGCGGTTGAGGTCCTCGACCACCTTGCGCACGGCGGAATCGGTCTCCATGCGGTCGGCGACGGCCTTGCACGCGTGCAGCACGGTGCCGTGATCGCGTCCGCCGAACGCGGTGCCGATCGTGCTCAGGGAGGACTCCGTCAGCGTGCGCGCGAGGTACATCGCGACCTGGCGCGGGAAGGCGATGCTGTCCGGGCGCCGGCGGCCGAGAATGTCGGACACGCGAAGATCGAAGCGGTCCGCGACGCGCTTGATGATGATCTCGATGGTGAGCGACGCGCGTCCCTCCTCCGAGAGCACGTCGCGCAGCAGGTCGCGCAGCCGGTCGAGCGTGATCGGATTGCCCGTCAGGCGCGAGTAGCTGATCACGCGGATGAGGGCGCCCTCGAGCCGCCGCACGTTTGTCCGGATGCGTTCGGCGAGGAACTGCGCCACCTCGGGCGGCAGCGCGAAACCCATCTGGTCGGCCTTCTTGCGGAGGATGGCGACGCGCGTCTCGATGTCGGGCACCTGGATGTCCGCCACGAGGCCCCATTCGAAGCGGGACACGAGCCGCTGTTCGAGGCCCTGGATCTCGTTGGCCGGGCGGTCGCACGTGAGGACGATCTGGCGGCGCGCCTCGTGCAGCGCGTTGAATGTGTGGAAGAACTCCTCCTGGATGCGTTCCTTCCCGGCGAGGAAGTGAATGTCGTCGATGAGGAGCACCTCCGTCTCGCGGAAACGGCGGCGGAACTTCACCAGTCCGTTGTTCTGCAGGGCGTCAATGAACTCGTTCGTGAACCGTTCCGACGACACGTATGCCACGCGCGCGTTGCGGCGGTTCGCCACGACATGCTGGCCGATCGCGTGCAGGAGATGGGTCTTCCCCAGCCCCACGCCCCCGATCAGGAAAAGCGGGTTGTACGAGCGCCCCGGGGCCTGGGCCACCGCGAAGGCGGCCGCATGCGCGAAGGTGTTGTTGCCGACCACGAAGGAATCGAAGGTGTTCTTCGGGTCGAAGGGCGAGATGCAGTCGTTCCCGCCGGGCTCGATCCCGCTCGGCTCGAGCACCGCCTTCCGCGTTTCGCGCGCGGGCGGCGCGACGGGCGCGGCCGCCTTGGGCGAAGCCCCGCCGGGGACGAGGCTCCGGGGCACGAACGTGAACGAGATCTCCCGGCCCGCGGCCGTGTTCAGCGCATTCTCGATCACGTCCCGGTAGTTCTCGCCCAGCCAGACGCCGCAGAACTCATTCGCCACCGCCAGCGAGAGCCGGTCGTCCTCGAGCTGGATCGGCTGAATGGGCGCGAACCAGAGCCTGTAGACCTCCTGGTTGAGGATCTGGCGCAGCGACGCGAGCGCGGAATTCCAGAGCGCCTGGGCAGGGGATTCCATGGCGGAAGAGACGGCGGACGGCCCGGATTTCACCAAGTTATTCACGGGGGTTGTTGCTACCGCGCGCAGCGCGTGCTGGAGCGGGGAAAAACACGGCCCGGAAGCCCCGGGACCCGATGGGAGACCTGATCCAAAACGGGCTTCACCCGGCGCGTCGCCGGACTCGGAACCCATTTGTGCTCAGGTATTTGCATTGCATCGTGGGCCGAGGCCCATGCGCCGATATCACGCCACTGGTCAGCAGGAAAAGCCATTCGAAGCGGTGGCTTTTTAGGACGGCGTACACGGTCGGGCGAGCAAAAGTCATTCACCGTTATCCACAGGTTGTTCCCAACTCCGAAAAGCCCTCGAAACACTCGTTCTTGAACGCTTTCGGAGGAACCTGTGCACGTCCCCCCGCGGGGGGTGTGCGGTGAATAACCGAACCGCCGGACCCCGCGAACAAGCCGGTTGCCTCCCTCCGCCGGGCCCATGCCGAGGCGCGTCGCGGAGCCTCCAGTCGCCGCGGTGTGCCGTTCCGGGACGGCACGAGACGACGGCTCCGCCCTGGGGGCGGAGGCGGCGGTTGCTCGCTGAGATCGATCGCGCATGACGGGTCTTTGCTCCCGACGTCGAACTCCTCGCGTCCGAACCCGGCGGCTCAAGCGGAGGATGAAGGAGAGCCGGGGCCTGCGTGGCGGACGCTCAAGGTCAGGGCATCGTAGGATCCGGCGCCGTGCTGTAAAGATGCGGTCCGGAAAAGTTTCCTGCGGGCAGTGTCCGCTTGACATCGCGTCGCCGAAACGGTGTTCCCGCGTCGCTCCGGTGAGAAGCGCGCAGGCTTCCCTCGAGTGAGTGGCTCGGCCCGCCGACTAGCGACCGAGTAGGCCGCGCAGATACGCGAGGATCAGCCCGGGAAGGTCGTCGCTGTAGCCTCCCTCGAGCACGCTGAACGCGGGCACGCCCGCGGCGCGGATGCGCTCCCCGATCCAGTGGAAGTCCTCGGCCTCGAGTGTCTCCTGGGCGATCGGATCACGCGCGTAGGCGTCGAAACCCGCGGACACCCCGAGCAATGCCGGCTTGCCAGAGAGGAGTCGTTCCAGGGCCGCCTCGATCACCTTCCGGTATTCCTTCCGGTCGAGCCCGGGAGGCACGGGATGGTTGAAGCAGTTGTCCCCGACGTCGTCGGTCCCCGTGCCGGGATAGCAGGGGTGCTGGTGAATCGAGGCGAACCGGATGCCGGCGTGCCCCGCGATGATCTCCTCGGTGCCGTTGCCGTGATGCACGTCGAAATCGAGGATGGCGACCCGGGACACGCCGCGGGCGATCGCCTCGAGCGCCGCGATGGCGATCGAGTTGAGATAGCAGAAGCCCATCGCGCGCGAGCGTGTCGCGTGGTGCCCGGGGGGGCGCAGGAGGCTGAACGCGATCTCGCCGCGCAGCGCGGCCGTCATGGCATCGATCGCCCCGCCGACGCTGCGCTCCGCGTGCGCGAGGATGCCGGGGTGCGCCGGGGTGTCGGCATCGAAATCGTACACCGCCTCCTCGACGTGGTGGAGGTGCTCGGCGGAATGAGCGCGGAGCAGCGATTCGCGCGCGACGGCGGAGGGGCTCCGCCATTCGACGGGCAGATCGGATTTTCGCAGCGCATCGAGGGAGCGCGAGATGCGCGCGGGGCGTTCCGGATGCCCGGGGGAGTGGTAGCCCGTGCAGCGCTCATCGGTGATGACGATCATGACGCAAGGGAACCATCGGCGGTCGCTCGCAACAACCCTTGCGCGTGCCGCGGCGCGTGCGGTCCGGGCGCGTTGTCATCGCGCGCAGGGCCACGGTGAAGAGGGGCCTCCCCGAATGGCTCAGGCGTCGGGCGGGCCGTCGGTGTCCTCGAAGACGATGAGGGATTCCGAACGGAGGCAGCGGCGGGTGTCGGGGTCGGTGAGGCCGTCGGGCCCGAGCAGCCTGGTCGGCACCAGCCAGATGCGGGCGCCCCCGGGGTGGTTGGCATCGGATTCCACCGGCAGGGAGCCGATGTCGAGCGAGTCCGTGAGACGCAACTGACTGCCGCCGTCGCTCGTGCCGTGGGCGAGCCGGATGAATCCCCTGCCGGGCCACGGGTCGGGAAGGTACGCGAGCGTGTAGCTCATCGCACGTTCGAGGCGCCTGCCCTGAAACTCGAAGGTGAAGTTGGTTCCCTTCGGGATGTACGAGAACGTTCCGATGGCGCCGTTCTCGAGGGGCACGCCCGTTTCCGGGTCGAACTGCCGCAGCGTGACGGTGGTGCGCCGCGGTTCGGACGGGCCGCAGGCGGCCAGGACCATGGAGAGCGCGACGATGCAGAGGGCGGCCGGGGCGAGGGAGAGGCGGGGTGTGGGCATGGAGGGTGTCGTTGCGAGGTTGGACACCGGAACGTGCGCGCGTGTTGCGGCGGAATGCGCGGTTCAGAAGGTGTCGCGGAACGCGGCGACGAGCGAGCGGACCACCTGGCGGAACTGCGCCCGCGTCATGCAGTAGGGAGGCATCAGGACGATGACGTTCCCGATCGGACGGGTGAGCACCCCGCGCGCGCGAAGGGCCTGGCAGACGCGGTGCCCGACGCGATCCCGGGCGGGGAACGGGTCGCGCGTGCGCCAGTCGCGAACGAGCTCGATGCCGACGACGAGGCCGCACTGGCGGATGTCGCCGACGCGTGGTTCGAGCCAGAGGGGCCCGAGCTCGGCGGTGATGTCCCGCTCGAGGCTGGCGCGCATGCGGATGTTCTCCGGCTGCTGGAGGAGCTCGAGGCTGGCGAGGCTCGCCGCGGCGCCGAGCTGGTTGGCCGTGTAGCTGTGGCCGTGGAAGAACGCGTCCTCGGGCCGTCCGAGGAAGGTGTTGAAGACCGGGTCGCTGACGATCGTGGCGGCCATCGGCAGGTAGCCGCCGGAGAGCCCCTTGGCAACGCAGAGGATGTCCGGCTGCACGCCCTCGAGGTGGGAGGCGAAGAGCGGGGCTTCGGGGCGATCGGCGCCTCCGGTCCGGCCGAAGCCCGTCATGACCTCGTCGGCGATGACGAGGGCCTGGTGGGCGCGCGCGATTTCGGCGGCGCGGGGCAGCCAGCCCTCCGGCTGCGGGATCATGCCGGCGGCGCCCTGCATGCGCGGCTCGACCACCAGCGCGGCGTAGTGATGGCCGCGGCGGCGAGCGCGCTCGAACGCGCGTTCGACCTCCCCGACGCATTCCCATCGGCAGCGGCGCCATGCGCGGGCATCGGCGCGCTCCGGTTTCCCGCGGTTGTGGGGACAGCGGTAGCAGTAGGGCGCCATGACGGTGTCGGACTTGAAGAGCAGTCCGCCGAAACGCGCATGGAAGGTGTCGATGTGCCCGAGTGAAACCGCGCCGATCGTGTCCCCGTGGTAGGCGCCACCGAGCGAAACGAAGCGGGGCTGGGGACGGCCCAGCGTGCGGCGGCTGAACTCCCACGTCATCTTCAGGGCGGCCTCGATGGCGGTGGAGCCGTCGTCGGAATAGAAGACGCGCGTGAGCGTGGCCGGGACGGAGGCGGGGTTCGCGGCCCGGATGAGCTGCGCCCCGAGCAGGGATGCCGGCTCGTTGGCGAGACCGAGCGCCGAGCTGTGGGCGATGCGGTTCAACTGGCGGCGGATCGCCCGGTTGATCGCCGGGTGCCGGTGTCCGTGCAGGTTGGTCCAGATGGAGGCGTTTGCATCGAGATAGCGGCGGCCATGGACATCACGGAGCACCGCGCCGCGTCCCGAGGCGATCACGACCGGTTCGCTCGCGAGCCAGTCGCGCATCTGCGTGAACGGATGCCACAGGTGTCGCAGATCGAGTTCGGCGAGCGGATGCATGGCGGGAGCGGCGCTGGGGCGTGGCCGGTCAGGAGGCTGCCCTGCCGGAATCGTCGGCGTGCCTGGGCGGGCGCACCCCGGTTTCCTCCATGGCGTTGCGGAGGCACGAGACGAAGGCCGCGAGGTGTGCCTCATCGTGAAGCGCGCTGAGCGTGACGCGCAGGCGGGCGCGACCGCGGGGCACGGTGGGATAGCGAATCGCCGGCGCGAGGATGCCCTGCCGCCGGAGCGCCGCGGCAAGGGTGACGGCGTTCTCCTCCTCGCCCACGATCAGCGGGAGGATCGCGGACGCCGGGTTCGGCGGGAGCTCCCAGCCGAGCGCGGCGAGCTGGCCGTGGAGCGAGCGGATGTTGCCCCAGAGCCTGCCGGCGAGGGCCTCGCCCTCGTTCGAATCAACGATGCGGAGGGCGGCCGCGGCCGCGGCCGCGGTGGGGGGAGGCGGCGCGGTCGAGAACATGAACGTGCGCGCGCGCTGGAGCAGGTAGTCGCAGAGGGCGCGCGAACCGGCGATGAACCCGCCCGCTGTTCCGAGCGCCTTGCCGAGGGTGCCCATGGCGATCTCGACGGACCGGGTGAGGTCGAGCTCCTCGATGCACCCGCGCCGGTCGGTGCCCGCGACGCCGGTGGCGTGCGCCTCATCGACCATCAGCCATGCGCCGGCCTCGTCCTTGGCGGCGACGATGTCGCGCAGGGGGGCGCGGTCCCCGTCCATGGAGAAGATGCTTTCCGTGACGACGAGAATGGCGGCGGGCTCCGGGCGGCCGGAATTGGCGTCCGCCTGGCGGCGCGCCCACGTGAGCACCCTCCGCAGGTCCTCGACGTCGTTGTGGCGAAAGACCCGGAGGCGCGCGCGGCTGAGCCTTGCCGCGTCCACGAGCGAGGCGTGGCAGAGGCGGTCGATGACGACGAAGTCGCCGGGACCGACGAGGGCCGGGATGGTGCCGAGGGCGGTCGCGTAGCCGCTCGAGAAGGTGAGCGCCGCCTCGGTTCGCTTGAAGGCGGCGATGGACTGCTCCAGGGCCTGGTGGGGCGGAAACGAGCCGCAGACCAGGCGCGACGCGGTCGAGCCGGTGCCGTGGACCGCGGCGGTCCGGGCCGCCGCCTGCAGGAGCTCCGGATGCCGGGCGAGCCCGAGGTAGTCGTTCGACGAGAAGTTCAGCAGGGTCAGCCCGGAAACGTCCGCGGTGACGCCGCGGACACAGTGAACCGGGTTGAGGTGGCGCCGCAGGTTGGCGCGGTCCAGTGCCTCGAGGCGCCGCGTGAGGATGGCGTCGAGGGTCATCATGATCGGATGTGCGAACTCGGTGCCATGGGGGCGGAGGCGGCCGCGGCCGCGCCTCGTTCATGTTTCTCCCCGGCAGGGCGGCGCGTGCGGGTCACGGTCGCTGGGTTCCCTTTCTCTCCGGACGCCGCGGCCCGCGCAAGAGGACGAGCAGCGCCGGCAGCGCGATGAGGCCGGCGAGCATGGCCGCCAGCACGCCGATCGACATGACGAGGCCGAGGCTGACGATCCCCTGGTGCTTCGCGAGCATGAGGCTGCCGAACCCGGACACGGTGGTGAGTCCCGAGACGAGGACCGCCTTGCCCGTGCTCTTCGCGAGGATGGCCGGGTCCCGTTCCTCGGCGAAGCGCGTGAGGATGTGCACGCCGTAGGTGACGCCGATGCCGACCACGAGCGGGAGCATCATGATGTTCGCCGGGTTCAGCGGGATGTCGAACATGCCCATGATGCCGCCGAGCCAGACGGCGGCGCAGACGACCGGCACGTGCGCGAGAACGACCGCGCTGAGGGATCGGAATTGCACGAGCACGAGGAGGACCATGCCGATCAGGGCATACACCGCCGCGGTCTGGTAGCTCTCGCGCAGGAGGGCGGTGTATTCGAAGAGCTGGACGGGCTCGCCCGTGACATCCGGCACGACGGAGCGCAGCTCGCTGACGAACCGGGCCTGGTTGGTCCGGATCCAGACGTCGATGTTCGGATACACCTGGACGAGGAACTTCCCGGTGCGCCCGATGAACCGGTTGCGGATCGTGGAGGGGAGGTCCTCGATGCGCAGGGGGTGGGAGGCGTCCTGGTTCTTCAGGGTCTCGAGCGTGGAACGCAGGTCGTCGAAGAGCGCCTGTTCATAGGCGCCGAGCTGGCGGGCGTTGCGGCCGAAGTCGCCGCCGTTCATGCGGCCGCGCATCTCGCCGATGGTGGCGCGCAGCGATCGGACCTGGTGGAGCAGGTTTGTCTGGTCCGGTTCGGATTCGAGCGTGGCCGCCGCCTGGCCGAGGTACGCCTGAAGGTATGTGAGCGTCTGGTCGAGCACCCGGAGGTTGGGGGGCTGTTCGGGCGGCTCGGGGAACCGGAGCGGCGCGAGGTCGTTGGTGATCGCGGCGATCAGCTCGAGCTTGCGGGTCTGGTCCTCGACGAGGAGCGGGGCGATGGAATCGACCTCCGCGACGGTGGTGAGGTTGGTGAGCCGCGACTCCAGGCGCACGGCGTCGGCGGCGTTGGAGGCGACCACCGCGCCGAAGAGCACCGAGCGCGGCGTCGAGGCCATGAGTTTCTTCTCGTACACGACGGCAGGCAGGCCCTCGCTCTGGAGGTTGCGCAGGTCATAGTCGAATTCGACGCGGGTGAGGCCGACCGCGCATACGGCCGTGAAAAGGACACCGGCGAGCGTCACGAGGCCCGCGCGCCGGATCCACAGCGATTCCACCCATTCGCGCAGGGACTGCCGGGAAACCTTCGGCCGGCGGTCGATGGCGTTCTGGCGGCCGCGCAGCAGGAGCACCGGCAGGAGGGTCATCATCGGCACGAGGCAGACGATCAGGCCGCCGCCGGTGATGATTCCCATCTCGCGGACGCCCGCGAAGTCGGTGAACGACATGGCGAAGAAGGCGCCGGCGGTGGTGAGCGCGCCGGTGAGGATGCCCTGCCCGGTGTTGATGAGCGCCTTGCGCAGCGCGAGCTGGCGGAGGGTGCCCTGCCTGAGCTCCTCCTCGTAGCGGGTGATGAGGTGCACCCCGAAGTCGATGGCCATGCCGACGAGCATCGGGGCGAAGGTGATCGTGAGGATGTTGAGGCGCCCGACGGTGAGCGTGGTGTAGGCCATGCTGTAGCACAGCCCGATCAACAGGCAGAGGACCGCCTTCAGCGGACGCCCGGTCTCGTGGTAGCCGTAGATGAAGATGAGCGTGACGAGCGCGAGGGCGACGGCGGTCGCGACCATCGTGTCGCGCTGGGACTGGGCCATCTCGTCCACCTCGAGCACGCCGCCGCCGGTGATGTCCGCGTTCACTCCGGGCACCTCGAGCTTGGTGGCGTTCACGAGCTCACGCAGGCGGTGGATCGCCTCGGAGGTCTTCTCGCGGCTCACGGGGCGGAGGGAGACGAGGAAGATGCGGCCGTTGTCGAAGGACAGGTAGATGCGCCGCTCGGCTTCGGGGCCGCCGCCGAAGAGGGCGTTGACTCCCGGGGACGGGGGGATGCCGGGGCGCGCGAGGCTTTCCTTCGCCCCCTCGACGATGCGCTGGAGCGCCGGGATCGCGTTCAGCAGCGCGTCGGAGCCGTCCTGGCTGGAGCGGCTCGCCGCGCGGAACTCGCGATTGATGAGCTGAAAGAGCGAGTTGAGGTTCGTCGTCGTGGCGACGCGCTCGAGCAGCGGGCGGTATTCGCGGAGGGTGTCACGGAGCTCGGCGAGCTGATCCTCGTTGAGGAACAGGAGGGCCTTGTGCCCGAGCATCGGGAGGTCGCCGCGGAAGAAGACGTCCGTGAAGAGGTTGGTCTCGGCCTCGACGCGCGCGCCGAGGCGTTCCACGAACTGGCGGTTCTTCTCGGGCGCCTCGCTCTCGACGACGGCGACGATGTCCTCCTGGGCGTCGAACTCCTTCCGGAACTCGAGGAAGATCCGGTGGTAGTGCAGATCGGAATCGACGAGGTCGTTGCGGCTCGTCGAGAACTCGAGTTCGGAAGCCGTGTAGAAGACGCAGAGCACGGCGAGCAGGATCTGCGGCCACACGAACCACCGCGGGTGGTGCAGGACGAGATGGGCCAGCCGCTGGAGGAGGCGCTGGCTGAGTGGGGGGCGGGCTTCGTCCATCGGAGAGCGCTCGACGGGGGCCCGCTTCAGGGACGGGAGGTCTGGGGGAGCACGGGTGGGTGACTCGGGGGACGGTGCCCGGCCTCGGCAGCCTCTCAGTCGGTGTCCGGGAGTTCGGCGTTGGAGTGCACGGCCTTCACGTCGTCGTGTTCCTCGAGCAGGTCGAGGAGGCGGCTTGCGGCCGAGGCGGTGGAGGGATCCTCGATCTTCGCCGGCGTGACGGGCAGGTACGTCACCTCGGCGGAGGCGCACCGGATCCCGCGGGCCTCGAGCGCGCGGTGGACCGCCTCGAACTGGGCCGGGTCGGTGAGGATCTCGTAGCCCTGCTCGTCGGGACGGAAGTCGTCGGCCCCGGCCTCCAGGGCGGTTTCGAGCACGGTGTCCTCGTCGGCGTCCTCGCGGGCGACGATGAGCTGGCCCCGGCGCTGGAACAGGCGCGTGACGGAACCGGCGGTGGCGATGCTCCCGCCGTTCTTGGAGAGCAGGCTGCGGATCTCGGCGGCGGTCCGGTTGCGGTTGTCCGTGCTGATCTCGGCGAGGATGGCCGTGCCGCCCGGGCCGTAGATCTCGTAGAGCAGGTCCTCATAGCTGGCGCTGTCGTCGCCGCCGGTGCCGCGCTTGATCGCGCGCTCGATGTTGTCGGACGGCATGTTGGCCGCGCGACACTTGAGCAGCACCATGCGCAGGCGCGGGTTCAGTTCGGGATCGCCGCCGCCGAGGCGGGCGGCGACGGTGATTTCACGACTGAGCTTGGCGAAGATGCGCGCCCGCTTGGCGTCGATCGCGCCCTTGAAGTGCTTCACCTTCGCCCATTTGCTGTGACCGGCCATAGATTGGAGGGCGAGTCTGCCGCACGAGGGCGGGACCATGCAATGACCCGCGGCTCATCGGATGGAAACGGCGGAGCGGATGGGGGCCGGGGGCGGGGTCCGGTCAGCCCGTCGGGCGGAGGTCCGGGGGGAGGGTCTCGAGCGCGCGATGCACGGCTTCAACCGGAAGGCCCACCACGTTGGTGAGGGAGCCGTCCATCGATTCGATCAGCAGTTCCCCGTGCTCCTGGACGGCGTATCCGCCCGCCTTGTCGAGTGGGTTCACCCGGCGCAGGTAGGCGTTGATCTGGGAGTCACTCAGGGGGTGAAAGGTCACCTGCGTGCATTCGGCGAAGCTGAGCCGGAACGACCGCGCGGCGCAGAACAGGCACACGCCCGTGATGACCTCGTGCGTCCGGCCGGAGAGCGCGCGGAGGAAATCGGCGGCCTGCCTGCGGTTCGCAGGCTTGCCGAACACGCGGGCGTCGAGGGCCACCTCGGTGTCGGCGGCGAGAACGAGGTGTTCGGGGAAGCGCCTCGCGACGGTTCGCGCCTTGGCCGCGGCGTTGACGAGGCAGATCTCGCGCGGCGCGAGGTGGGACGCGGCCACCTCCGGCGCGGAGGAGGCCGCCACCCGGAAGCGGACGCCCAGCCACTTCAGGAGTTCAGCCCGCCGCGGGGACGCGGAGGCCAGGATCAGGGTGCGACGCTTCATGAGAAAGAGGTTCGACAGGGTGCGGGCCGCCGGCGTGCCCGGTCGTCGCCTCGGCGAGCGTGCGCTCGAGCGCGGCGAGGGCCTCGTCGAACCGGGTTTCGTCGAGGACGGGTTCGGACCCGTCGGTCGGGATGTCCTCCGCGAGTTCGACCCAGGATCGGCAGCCGCCGTACTGCGGCAGCATGGGGATCGTCACGGGCGCGGGGAGGCGGTGGACACGGACGGCCAGCAGGATGACACCGGGCGCGGCGCCCCAGTCGAAGCGACGCTCGAGCACGTCGTCGCGCCAGATGTGCTGCCCGCGCAGGGCGCGGATCACCTCCGCGGAACGCAGCCGCCACGCGCGGACGGTCTCGGCCCATGTCTCCAGCCGGAGCTCGTTGAGGTCGTGCGGGGGCAGCAGGTCGAATCGTTCGGCCGCCGACGCGATCACGCCCTCGCGCTGCTGGTGAAAGCGCGTCGGGAAAAGCAGGAAACGTGAATGCCGAACATGGAAGCCGTTGCGGCCCTCGTGGATCCCGCCCTTTCGCAGGATGAGGATTTGTTCTCCGCGGTGGAGGGCGTCCACGATGACCGCCCATTCTTTGAAGGCGCTGCGCACGTCACTTCGATTCGTTTTCGGACCCCGTGAGGCGGTTCAGTTCTGCCGCCCACTCGAGTGCATCCTTCTCTCTTCCCAGTGACTTCGCAAGCGCCTGGAGGCGTTCGTACACGCGGCGGTCGGTGGGGAAATCGCGCACGCGCGTGAGCGCCTCGTAAAATTCATAGGCCTTGCGCGGTTCGTCGGCGTCCTCGAGGGCGCGGCCCGCCTTCCAGAGGAGGCGGCGATGCTGCTGGGGACTCGTCTTCGCGATGGTGGCGCGGCGGTAGGCCTCGGCGGCGCGCCCGGGTTCGCCCGCCTGGATCAGCAGATCGCCGAACTTCTCCTGGAGCAGCGCGGAGATGCGGAGGCGGGGTTCGTTCGCGAGATCCTTGAGGATTCCGGGGAGGTCGCCGGAGGCCTCGAGCTTGCGGTTGTAGAGCGTGATGAGCGCCCAGTCCACGCGTCCCTGGCCGCTGGCGGCGAGCTGCTTCGCGCGATCGAGCGCGTTCATGGAGAAGGGACGGTAGAGCGGATCGCCGATGACCGTGAGCTGCCATGAGAGCATCCGCTGCGAGGCGAGGGCGGCTTCGCCCCAGGTGAAACCGGAGAAGAGCAGGCGGGCGAGACAGAGCCCGATGTCGGGCGTGCCGTCCAGGTATGGTTCGGCGACCATGCCCATCGTGGCGGTGACCCCCTTCGCGACGAGCGGACCGGCCCAGTGCCGGTTCGTGGAGCGCAGCGTCGCGGCGCTGAACGAATGCAGGTGGTACGCGATGGCGCCCGGCATGAACTCGACCTGCGGCAGCGCGAAGGGCCCGCTGACGTGCTGGTCGTACCAGCCGGCGTAGAACGCCACGTGGCTGAGGGGATAATCGGGCGGGAGCGTCGCGGGCGCCGTGTCGAGCGAGGTCTCGAATCCGTAGCGCGTGACGACGTGCCAAGCGTTGGAGATCCAGCGGTCGCCCGGCTGGTAGGCCGGATCGCTCGTGCCGCGGAGATCGAAGTATCCGCGGCCGAGAAGGCCGTTCTCCTCGGCCTCCATCGCGAGATCGACGAGGGCCATGGCCCTTTCCGGCGTGGGACCGTCGAGGCGGCCGACGACGAGGAGGCCCTTCTCGGGCGTGAACACGGCGGCGTTGGTCGTGCCGTGCCAGAGGTTGACGAGGGGACCGGACCGGGGCGCGCCGCCGATGAGGAGCGGCATGGCCGAGAGCTCGGCGTCCACGGCCGCCTCGTTCCGCTGAAGCTGCTTCGGGAAGTGCTGCACCGCCTCTTCCACCGGCCAGCTCGTGTCCTCCACGACCCTGAGGGGCACCCCGTGGCACACGGCGAGATAGCGGATCGTCGATCCGGTCACCGACTGGATCACGCGGCCGGGCGAGGACTCGGTCGCGGGCTGAAGGTCCGCCCGTACGGTCATGAGCCCGCGCGCGTCGAGTTCCTTCACGAGCGGTTCGAGCAGGCGGCGCTCGAACTCGGCGCGCGACATGGTTTCGCTCACCGGCAGGGGCAGACCCACGCGATTCGCCTCCGGAACCCCGCGCCGGGCCGCATAATGCTCCGCCACCCGGGAGGACTCGGGCATCTCGGAGTTGTACAGGATCACGACGTCGCCGCGGACGGGAGGTGCGTTGGTCTCGGCCCGGACCGCGGGCGCGCGCAGGAGCGCCGCGCTCGCGAGCAGGAGGAGCAGCGCGGCGCGGAACGACGGCCGGGATGCGGCCTCGGGATTCAGCGGGCGTGGGAGATCGTTCATGGATCGAATGGAACCTTCAGACCGTCATAGGCGAGGCGGATGCCGGCCGGCAGTTCCGCGTCATCGCGATCGTGGTCGTAGTCGTGGGTGAGGTGCGTGAAGAACGTGCGGCCCGCGCCGATGCGGCGCGCGGCGGTGAGCGCCTCGTCGAGGCACATGTGGGTGGGATGCGGCTTCCTGCGGAGCGCGTCGAGCACGGCGACCTCGACGCCGCGGACCTGCTCGAGGACTTCCTCGGGGATGGCCGAGCAGTCGCTGAGGTACGCGAGGCGGCGGATGCCGTTCTGGCGGAACAGGAGGCCCGAGGTGGTCATCGTGCCGTGCGGCAGGTCGAGGGGGGTGATCTCGACGTCGCCGAGGGTGAACGGGCCGGACATCTCGCGCGGGTCCGGGTCGAAGTAACCCTTCGGCACGGGGCCGTTGAAGGCGTAGCTGAAGACCCGGCGGATGCCGGCCAGCGTCTCGGCGCTGGCGTAGATCGGGATCTTCCCCTGCCGCAGGTCGCAGAAGCGCCGCAGGTCGTCCATGCCCATGATGTGATCCGCGTGGGCGTGGGTGATGATCACCGCGTCGAGCCACCGGACGTTCTCCCGCAGCATCTGCTGGCGGAAGTCGGGGCCGGTGTCCACCACGAGCTGGAGCTGCGGGGTGGTCACGAGGATCGAGGCGCGCGTGCGGTGGTTCTTCGGGTTCGCAAGGAACTCGGGCGGATAGTCGATTGCAATCACGGGGACGCCGATCGAGGTCCCGGATCCGAGGAACGTGAAGGCAAACGACATGCCCTTCAAAATGCCATTCGCCGGGCGGCCGGTCCAAGATCCAAGGTGCCGTGACGCGGGAGCACGCGGGAACGATTCTGCGCTTCCACCCTCGCGCGCAGTTCGCAAGATGAGGCGGCGGAGCCGGCATGCTGACGACCCTGAGGATTCGGAACCTTGCCCTCGTGGCGGATCTCGTGATCGAGCTCCAGCCTGGCTTCAACGCGATCACCGGCGAGACCGGCGCCGGCAAGTCCATCCTCATCGGGGCGCTCGGCCTCCTCCTGGGCGAGCGCGCGGACCGCACGCTGCTCCGGGCCGGTGCCGACCAGTGCACGGTCGAGGCCTCGCTGCAGCTCGGGCGGGCCGCCGCCGCGGTGGACGCGTTCCTCCGCGAGCGCGGCCTCGAGACCGGGGAGGACGGGCAACTGCTGCTGAAACGCACGTTCACCGCCTCCGGGGCCAACCGGCAGTTCATCAACAATTCGCCGGCCTCGCTCCAGGTCCTCGCCGAGCTCGGCGAGCGGCTGGTGGACATCCATGGCCCGCACGATCACCAGTCGCTCTTCCAGCCGGCGCGCCAGCTCGAACTGCTCGACGCCTACGCGTCGCTGGAGGCCGACCGTGCCGAGTTCACGAGGGAGTTCGACCACGTTTCCAGCCTGCTCGCCGCAAGGAACGCCCTCGCGGCCGACGAACAGGCGCGCCTCCGCGAGATCAACCTGCTGCGTCACCAGGTGCAGGAGATCGAGGCGGCGCGCATCGATCCGGAATCCGACGCGGGGATCGAGGAGGACTACGAGCGCGCCAGCAACGCGGCCCGCCTGCTCGAGCTGGCGCATGGCGCGCTGGGCCTGCTGAGCCGCGACGACGACGCCATCGACCAGCGCGCGGCGCTGGTCGGGCGCACGCTGCAGGAACTCGTCCGCATGGATCCCTCCGCGGAGGGCCTCGCCCGGCTCCATGAGGCCTTCGTCGAGTCGCTGCGCGAGCTGCAGGTGGCCCTCGACGGCTACGCTGACCGGCTCGACCTGGATCCCGCGCGGCTCCATGAGCTCGGGGAACGCCTCGACCTCCTGCATTCGCTCCGGCGCAAGTACGGTCCCTCGCTCGAGGATGTGGTTGCGTTCGGCGAACGGGCCCGGGCGCGGCTCGCGCAGGTCGAGAACCGTGATGCGGAACGCGCGCGGATCGACGCGGAGCTCGAGGCGGCGTGCGGCAGGCTCGCCGCCCGGGGGCGCGCGCTCACGGTCGCGCGGCGCAAGGCCATCCCCCGGCTGGCCGCCGCGGTGCGTTCGGAGCTGCGCGACCTTGGCTTCCGCCAGAGCGAGTTCGACGTCGAGCTGAACACCGGGTCCGAGCCGCAGCGCGCCGGCTTCGACAGTGTCGAGTTCCATTTCGCTCCGAACCCGGGAGAGCCCGCCCGGCCGTTGCGCGCGATCGCCTCCTCGGGCGAGCTCGCCCGCGTGATGCTCGCGATCAAGACGGTGCTGGCGGCCGAGGACCAGGTGCCCGTGCTGGTATTCGACGAGGTGGACGCCAACGTCGGCGGCGAGACGGCGCACGCGGTGGGCGAGCGCATGCGGCGCATCGGGGAAGGGCGCCAGGTGCTCTGCATCACGCACCTTGCGCCCGTCGCGGCGGCGGGGAACGCGCACTTCGTCGTGTCCAAGCAGACACGCGACGGCCGGACGATTTCCCTGATCGAACCCGTGACGGGTCCCGCGCGCGTCGCGGAGCTCGCGCGCATGCTCGGAGGCGGCCCGGCCGCCGGGCGGCACGCGGCGGCGCTGCTGGAGGAAGGCGCGCCCGCGCGGTCGCGTCGGCGGCGGGCCGGCACCGCCGCGGCGGCGGGCGGCGGCGGGCGGCGTCAGGTCTGAAGATGGGTCAGTGGCTCGTCGTTCGGGAGCTGATCCCACGCGAGCCGTTCGTCGGCGGCGGGCACGTACCGCTCCGGGAGCCCCAGTTCCTTCAGGACGATGTTGCGGGCCATGGGGATCGCCACCGTCTTGTAGAAGGCGAGGTGGCGGTTGAACCCCTGCCGGCCGAATCCGCAGTCGGTCGAGAGGATGAGACGGTCGGCCGGGATGTGCTTGAGGCATCGGCGAATGCGGTCGGCGACGACCTCGGGGAAGTCCGCCTGCAGGGTTCGATGGGAGATGACGCCGACGGCGATCTTCTTGCGGAGGCGATCCTTGTAGCGGTCGAACAGCGGGAGCTCGCGCAGGTTGTTCTCGGTCGCCTCGATCGTCCAGACGTCGCCCTTGAGGCGTTCCAGATAGATCTCCATCGCGTTGGCGTAGGATTCGTCGGTGAAGACCTTCTGCATGTTGGGATTGCCCCAGCACGTGTGGATCCAGACCTCGACGTCGTCGAGCCCCTCGATCTCCCGGTTGAAGGCGTCCACGAGGAAATCGATGAAGTCCTTCTTCTCGGGCGAGTACCGCGCCATGAAATGGAAGGTGGGTTCCTCGACCTGGATGACCTTGCAGCCGGCGGCGGCGAGCTGGCGCAGCTCGAGGTTCATGGCCTCGGCCATGTTCCAGATGAGCTCGCGCTTGTCGTCTGCCGGATAGTGGGGCGTGTGGGAATCGAGGAAAAAGGCGAGCACCTGGGCGGAGCACGTTCCGAACTTGATGGGTTTCCCGAGCGCCGCCGCGCTCTGCTGCGCGATGCGCCAGATCTTGGCGTACTCGAGCGGGTTGCAGGGATCATGCTCGACCTTGCCGACGACGCGCGGCCAGCGCCACGCCTTGTAGATGGAGTCGAGCATCGTCCCGACCGGATACGACAGCAGGGGCGAACGCGTCTTCGCCGGCTGGAGCTCCTCGTGCTCGAGTCCCTTCCACCTCTGGAGCGGGTAGTGGTGCCATGAACGCCCGGCGACGTCCTCGTCGAGGTGGTAGTCGCCCGTCGTGAGCACATCGAGGCCCGCGCGCGCCTGCTCGGAAGTGATGAGCGCGTGCGCGTCGGTGAACTGCTCGCGGAACCACGGATCCATCATCGCGGTGTCCAGCGGGCGGCCCCACAGGTTCACGGTGTACCAGCGGGGCCGGGGCCAGGATCCGGTGACGGTGGCCGGGAGCATGAGATCCTTCGTCGCGGTGAATGCCATGGCTTGAGTGCGGGAATGCGTGGGAGGGTACGCCGCGCTCTTACTCCTCCCCGGCGCGCGCGACAAGTTCCGCATGCGCCGGGTCGTGCGGCCGGCATTGGAGCACCCCCGCGGCGGGGCGCGCGGCCCCGGTCCCGGTCCGTGCGCGATGGCTCCTGCCGCCGCAGCCGTCGCCGCGCGCGGGCGTGCTTCCGGCTTGCGGCGCGCCGGCAGAGGCGGACACGCTGCGAGGCGTCAGCTCATTCCCCACGACTCCCGCCATGGATGCTCAGCGTGAAGCGCCCGGTTCCGGCCCTGTCTCGCGGCGCCGGTTTCTCCAGACAACCACGACGGCCGCGGTGGCGGCGCCGTTCGTCGCGCCACGGGCGCGCGCGCAGGCGGGCGGGGGAACGTTGAACGTCGGGCTCGTGGGCTGCGGCGGCCGCGGGACGGGCGCCGCGGCGCAGGCGCTGACCGCCGACCGCAACACGCGCCTCGTCGCGATGGCGGATGTCTTCGAGGATCGCCTTCGCACGAGTCTCGCGACGCTCCGCGCCCAGGACGAGCTCGCGGAGCGCATCGAGGTGCCGGAGGACCGCTGTTTCGTCGGGTTCGATGCGTTCGAGCGGCTGATCGCCTCGGGCGTGGACGTCGTGCTGCTCGCGACGCCGCCGCACTTTCGTCCGATGCACATCCGGGCGGCGGTCGAGGCGGGCAGGCATGTGTTCGCCGAGAAGCCGGTGGCGGTGGATGCCCCGGGGGTGCGCTCGGTGCTGGCGTCGTGCGAGGAGGCGCGGCGCCGCGGGCTTTCCATCGTCTCCGGGCTGGCGCTCCGCTATTCCGACCCGCATCGCGAGCTGATGCGCCGCGTGCACCAGGGCGCGATCGGAAGGATTCACACGCTTCTGGCGAACGACTTTCGCGGCCCGATCTGGGTGAAGCCGCGGCAGCCGGGGTGGAGCGACATGGAGTATCACATGCGCAACTGGTATTACTTCACGTGGCTCTCCGGCGACTTCAACGTCGAGCAGCACATCCACATGCTCGACCTGTGCGCGTGGGCCATGGGAGAGCAGTACCCCGTCAGCGCGGTCGGCATTGGCGGCCGCCAGGTCCGCATCGGGCCGGAGTACGGCAACATCTACGATCACCACGCGGTGATCTACGAGTATGCCGACGGCGCGCGGCTCCACGCGTACTGCCGCCAGCAGGCCGGCTGCGCGGATGACATCTCCGTGCATCTCACAGGCGAGGCGGGTTCGGCCGTGCTCGGCCGCGACTTCCGAATCAGCGGGCGCGACCCATGGACGCACGAGGGCGAGCGGAACAACGCGTTCCTGACCGAGCACGAGGTGTTGTTCGAGAGCATCCGCCGCCGGGAACCGGTCAACAATGGCGAATACATGGCGAAGAGCACGCTCATGGCGATCATGGGACGCATGGCGACCTACACCGGACAGCGCGTCACGTGGGACCAGGCGATGAACTCGGCGGAGGATCTCTCGCCGGAGGCGTACACGTGGGACGCGGCGCCCCCGCCATCGGAAGTCGCGCGGCCGGGGATCACAAGGCTCATCTAGGGACGCAGGGGGAGCGTGGGACGCGGCCGGCCCGGGGAGCGGGAGGGAACGGTCATTTGCCGACGGGCGCGAGGCGCGATAGCTTGCGCGTGCAGCCACCCGCCGAAACCCACGGGCGGCTGGCGGGATCGAGTCGCGGAACAGGAAGACAAATGGCCCAGGCAATCATCAACCCCGAGGAGGTCCGGCGGTTCGCCGAGGAGTTGAAGCGTTTCAACGCCGATCTCCAGGTGAGGATGGCCTCGCTTCAGGCGCGCTTCGCCGCGCTGGGGGACACATGGCAGGACCAGGAACAGCAGAAGTTCGCGGAGGAGTTCCAGCAGACGATGCGGTCGCTGAAGCACTTCGTGGAGGTGTCCTCGCAGCACAGTCCCTACCTTCTGCGCAAGGCGCGGCGGATCGAGGAGTACCTCGCGCAGCGTTGAACCGGCCGCCATTCCACGACGCATGGCCGATCGCGCACACGTCAGTTCCATCGAGGCCATCGAGGCGTTCCGGGCGCACCTTGTCGTGTACATCGCGAAGGTCCGTCCGATCCTCGAGGAGACCAGTTCGGACCTGCGCCGGACCTGGATGTGGATCGATCGCGACAGCCGGATGTACTGGGACGGCCAGGTGCGCCGCCTCGCGCGCGCGCTCGAGGAGAAGCAGCAGACTCTCTTCAGCGCGAGGCTTTCCAACCTCCGGGAGGCGTCGGCGGCCGAGCTGACGGAGGTGCAGCGCGCCCGGCAGGAGCTCGCGGAGGCCGAGGCCCGGCTGCGCAGGGTCCGCACATGGGCGCGCGAGTTCGGAAACCGCACGGAGAACCTGTCGCGCCAGGTGGAGGCGCTCGACGCGTATCTCGGCCATGACATGGCGAGGGCGCTCGCCTGGCTGACGGAGATCGTTCGGAATCTCCAGGAGTACGTGGAGGGTCCGAGGAAGCACGCGCCGCTGCCCTCCCCGCCGCCGTCGGATCCGTCGACGACAACCACCAGGGAAACGGGGAGCGGGCGCGACGAGCCCGCCGGAGCCGGGACGGAGCCACCACAATGAGCCTTGGAGGATCACGCTCGCGCCTCACCGCCCTCACGCGGGATCTTTCCGCGCACTGGCGTCTCACGCGCGAGTCATGGAACGACGCAAAGGCGGAGGAGTTCGAGCGGTTGTACCTGAAGCCGCTGCTCGCGAGCGTCGATCGCGCGGCGCTGGCGCTCGAGCAGCTTGATGAAGTCGTTATCAAGGCAAGGAAGGATTGTGAGCCGTCCTCTGGGGCTTGAAGAAACGCTTCGGCTCGTGGAGGGCCTTCGGGATGCGCTCCGGGAGTTTGCGGAGCGCGAATCGCGGTTGAACGCGGAGATCGAGCAGCGCGCCGCCACGGAGGCTGCCCGGGAGCGCGCGATGCAGACCGACGCGGAGGAGCGCGCCGCCACCGGACTGCGCGAGGCGCGCGAGGCGCACGCCGCGGAACGCGAACGACACGAGGCCCGATTTCAGAGGCGGCGCGAGCGGATCCAGGAGGCGCGGCGACGCGTGCGCAAGGCCACGCTCGACGCGATCGAGGCGGGCGAGGGGCAGCGGAAGTTCGACCTGCAGCGAACGCTGCTCAAGGCGACGCGCGAGCGGGAGGCGGCGATCGCGGCGGCCGACACAACGCTCACGGAATTCCAGACGGCCCTGACCGAGGAGCAGGGGCATCTCGCCGTGCTGGAGCACGAGGCGGAGCAGGCCTTCGCGATGTACGGCAAGCGCTTCCGGCACCTGCTGGAGATCACCCATGAATACGCGCATCCCGACACGGCGCCGCCGGAGGAGCAGCTGCTCGTCGATCTTCGGGACGAGCTTTCCCGTCTCGCCCGCAAGCTGCACGCGTTTCGATCGCGCCTTTTCCCGAAGCTTTCCGCCCTCGCGCCGCTGTGGATCGTCCTCCTGCTCGTTCCGCTGCCGCTCGCGGCGATCCTGCAGTACCTCGGGGTCGCGGGCCTGTCGTACATGACGGCGGCCGCGGTGACCGCCGGGCTCTTCGTGGCGGGGGTGGCGCTCCATTACATCGGCCGCGCCCAGGTCTCGCCGGACGCGCTCGAGATCATCCACTCGATCGGCTGCGCGCGCGTGCTGCACCATGTCGCGCTCGAGAAGGCGACGGCCACCCATCACGCGGAGCGCGAGCGGATCGAGGCGGTGCACAACGAGATCGCCCAGCGCGGAAGCGACGAGTGGAACCTCGCCGTGTCTGACGCGAACGCGCGCCGGCAGGCGCTCGATCCGTGGCTGGAGGAGCGCACGTCCCGCGCGCTCGCGCGCCTGGAGAAGGCGCATCGCGCGTGGATGGAGAATCTCGAGCGCCGGCACGCGGAGCGCCTGCGACACCTGGAGTCGGAGGCCGCCCGGAGGAATTCCGAGCTCGCGCGTGAGTTCGAGGAACGCCGCGGCCGCCGCGAGGCCGACGCCGGGCGCCTCCGCGCGGAGCTGGAGGCGGAGTGGCGCGCGACCTACGAGCCCCTCGCCCAAGCCCTCGCGGAGGCCGCCGCGACTCCGGCGGCGTCGCAGCCGGGATGGTCCGATCCCGCGTGGTCCGAGTGGCAGCCTCCCCGTGAGGCACCGCAGGCCGTTCGCTTCGGACGGATGGAGGTGGATGCGGCGCGCCTCTCGGAGAACCGGCCCGCGGACCCGCGCCTGCAGCCCTCCGGTCCCACGTCCTTCACGCTTCCGCTCCTGCTCACGTATCCGGAGCACGGCTCGATCCTGCTCGAATCGCGGGCGCGCGGGCGTCCCGACGCGATGGCCGTGCTCAACCAGATCGTCCTGAGGCTGCTCGCGCTGTCGCCGCCCGGACGGGTGGAGCTGACCCTCGTCGATCCGGTGGGCCTGGGCCAGACGTTCGCCGGCCTGATGCACCTCACCGACGAGGCGGAGCATCTCATCCATGGCCGCATCTGGACGCAGCCGGCGCAGATCGAGGCGCGCCTCGCCGACCTGAGTGACCACATGGAGAAGGTCATCCAGATGTACCTCCGCAACGAGTACCGGACGATCGCGGAGTACAACGAGCAGGCGGGCACGATCGCGGAGAAGTACCGGATCCTCGCGATCGCGGATTTTCCCGCGCAGTTCTCGGAGCTCGCGCTGCAGCGGCTGATGAACATCGTGGTCAACGGACCGCGCTGCGGCGTGTACACGCTGATCCACTGGGACCAGCAGCAGGCGCTGCAGGCGGGGATCGTGGAGGAACTGCGGGCCCACTGCGCCCGGGTTTCCTTTCAGGGCGCCGCGATCGCGCTGAACGGGCGGGCCCTGCCCGGAGTCACCGTGCACCTCGAGCAACCTCCCGATCCCGATCGGGCGACGGATTTCATCCAGCGGGTCGCGCGCGCGAGCGTGGACGCAAACCGCGTGGAGGTGCCGTTCCGCCACGTCGTCCCGGCAGAGGACGCGATCTGGAGCCTGGACACGACCCAGGAGATTCGCGTCCCGATCGGGCGGACCGGGGCGACGAAGCTTCAGTATCTCGCGATCGGGCGCGGCACGCGCCAGCACGTGCTCGTCGCCGGCAAGACCGGTTCGGGCAAGTCCACGCTGTTCCACGTCATCATCACGAACCTCTCGCTGTGGTGCAGTCCGGACCAGGTGGAGTTCTATCTCGTGGACTTCAAGAAGGGTGTCGAGTTCAAGCCCTATGCGACCCACCGTCTGCCGCACGCGCGGGTCGTGGCGATCGAGAGCGATCGCGAGTACGGACTCAGCGTTCTCCAGCGGGTCGATGAGGAACTGCGCCGGCGTGGCGACCTCTTCCGTGCGGCGGGCGTTCAGGATCTGCCGGGCTACCGCAAGGCGGGCGGCACGGAGCGCGTCCCGCGAGTGCTCCTGCTGGTGGACGAATTCCAGGAGTGGTTCGTCGAGGAGGATCGCATCGCGCAGAGCGCCGCCGTGCTCCTGGATCGGATCGTCCGCCAGGGCCGGGCGTTCGGCGTGCACGTGATCCTGGGATCGCAGACGCTCGGCGGCGCCTACACCGTGGCTCGAAGCACGCTCGGGCAGATGGTCATTCGCATCGCGCTCCAGTGCAACGAGGCGGACGCATACCTCATCATGGACGAGGAGAACGCGGCGCCACGCCTGCTCTCGCGTCCCGGGGAGGGAATCTACAACGACGCCGCGGGCGCCCGGGAGGGCAACAGTCCGTTCCAGACGGTCTGGCTCCCGGACGATGTCCGCGAGACATGGCTCCGGACGATTCGCGAGCGCGCCGATCGGCAGGGCGGACGCTGGCCGGGGCCGATGGTCTTCGAGGGCGACGCGCCGGCGGAAGTGCGGGAGAACCCCCTGTTCCCGGGCCTGCTCGCGGAGACGCCGTCCGAGCCTCCGCACGCGCCGCGGATCTGGCTTGGTGCGCCCAACTCGATCAAGGGCCCCACCGAAGTGGTGTTCGAACGCAGGGCGGGGCGGAACCTGCTGGTCGTGGGACCCCGCGAGGACTCCGCCGCGGCGCTCCTCGTCGTTTCGATTGCGGCCCTCGCGGCGCAGCATCCGCCGGGATCGCTGCGCATCGCCATTCTCGACGGCAGCCCCCAGGACTCGCCGGTGCGCGAGGCCCTCGACCGGCTGCTGCCCGGCCTGCCGCATGAAGTGCATCGGGCCGATCCGGGTGGCGCCGACGAAATCGTACAGCGGCTGGGGGATGAGA
This sequence comes from uncultured Verrucomicrobiota bacterium, assembly GCA_964389135.1. Classification (GTDB taxonomy): domain Bacteria; phylum Verrucomicrobiota; class Verrucomicrobiia; order Limisphaerales; family CAIMTB01; genus CAIMTB01. Next base: position 25,063 of record CAYMDA010000038.1, read on the forward strand.
TGAGGGCGGTTGAAGGCGGAAGCGGGAAGCCGGTCCGCACCTTCCTCATGGTTCACGCCATCCAGCAGTTCCGGAAGCTCCGCCCCGACGATGAGTTCGCCTACGCGTCGTCCGGGTCGGAACTCTCCGCGGCGGATCGTCTGAAGGAACTCGTCACGGATGGCCCGAGTCATGGGTTCCATGCGGTCGTGACCTGTGACACCTACGGGAACACGCTTCGCTCGCTCGGGCGCAAGACGCTGGCGGAGTTCGGCTTGAGAGTGCTGTTCCAGATGAGCGCCAATGATTCGGCAAGCCTCATGGACAACCCGGCGGCGAGCCGGCTCGGTCTTCATCGCGCGGCGTTTCACATGGAGCAGGAGGGTCACATCGAATTGTTCCGGCCGTACGCCCTGCCGGATCGAGCGTGGGTGGACGAGGTCCGGGAGGCGCTGGAATTGCGTCGCGGCAGCGACGGTTGAGCAACGGTCGAGGCGCCCGGTGCTCGGGCATCTTGCAAGCGACCCTTTCGGCACCGTGCAATTTGACGCAGCGGGGAAGACTTCCCGCGCGTTCCCCAGTCGGTCGCCGTGCCCGCTGCGCCCCGTGATTTCCTGAGGGGATGGTCTCTCCGGAGGAGTCGGGCACGCCTTATGCCGGTGGAGCGGAATGCGGGAGCGCGGCAGCGCCAACCGCAGGAACGGCAAACATAACATGAAAGTCTTTGTCTCCTTTCTTCTCGGCCTGCTTGTGGGTGTGGCGGGACTCTGGTTCTTCTCGGAAAGCCGCGTGTCCATCGTCGAACGCGACAGGGGCGTTGAGGTCGATGAACTGGACCTGGACCGCCCTGTGGTGGCGACGGATCGCACCCGGGCGACCGATCCGGACCGGCTCGAGGTGCGTGAGCGCGTCAATGCCGGGAATGACGTCAGCGACAGCCTCGACCGCGCCGGCGCCGTGATCCGCGAGCGCGTCGAACAGGCGGGCTCGGTGATCGCGGATGCCACGTCCGACGCCCGCATCACGGCGTCGATCAAGACGAAGCTGATGCAGGACTCCGAGCTGTCCGCGCTGGAGATCGACGTCGATACGGACAACGGGGTCGTGACGCTGTCCGGCGAGGCTCCGTCCCGACAGGCGATCGACCGCGCCATGGAGATCGCCCTCGGCATCGACGGGGTGACCAAGGTGGCTTCCACGCTTCAGGTCCGGCCGTAACCCGCCGCGCCTCGACAAACGGGCCGTGGATCCGCAGGCGGACCCACGGCCTTCTTGTTTTCGGCCGGGTTCGTCACTCGCGGGGGCGGTGCCCGACGCGCGGGGGGGGCGAGGGGCGGATCCCCCCGCCGCGCCGCCCCGTATGCGTCTCACGGAGGGTTAGACAAAGATGCGGGGTGAGTGCGTCCTGAGGGTGGACATGTCCCCGGAGACCGAGCTGGAGCGATGGTACGACGCGCACGCCGCGGCGCTGCACGGTTTCGTCCTCAACCTGCTCCGGAACCAGGCGGACGCGCGGGACATCCTGCAGGAAGTGCTTCTGAAGCTCGCCCGGAACCCCGGCCTCATGACGGGCGTCCGCGACGAACGCCGCTTTCTTCTGCGACTTGCGCACAACGCGGCCATGGACCTGATCCGGCGCCGCGGCGCACGATCCCGGCTTCACGAGACCGGGGAACCTCCCTTCGCGCCGGCGGAGAGCCCCGATGAACAGGCTTACCGCGCCGCCCTCTCGGATGCGCTGGCCGAGTTGCCGCCCGAACAGCGCGCCGTGATCCACCTCAAGCTGTGGGAGGGCCTCACTTTCGATGCCATCGCGGACCTGCTCGAGATTCCCTTGAACACCGCGGCGAGCCGGTACCGCTATGGGATAGACAAACTCCGGGCACGGCTCCGTCCGATCTACGAGGAACTTCGATGAGCGATGAACACTGACGATTTTGAACAACGTCTCGCACGAACCCCGCTGCGCCCGCCGCCCGATTCATGGCGCGCGGAGATTCCCGGCGAAGTCCGCTCCCTGTGCGGGACTGGCGACAGCGCGGCGCGGCACCCCGCGATGCGGTGGTGGCGCAGGCTGCGCGCGCGGACCGCTTCCGCCTGGGCTCCATGGGTCACGCTTGGCCCCGCGTGGGCCGTGATTCTCCTCCTGAACGGTATGGCGACGTGGTTCGGGAGTGACCCCCTGAAGGAGGAACAGCGCGGGCCGGCGGGAACGATGTCGGTCCACGCCGCCCGCGCATACCAGAGCCAGCTCGCGCTTGCGCTGGAATGGGTGGAGGGCGAGTCAGCCGAGCCGCCGCGGAACGGTGAGGTCGATCGCCGCCGCACCCGGCCCGACCGCCCCGGCGCGCGCGTGATTCGGCGGGATGTTTCCCCAACCCCCGCCTGACGAACGTCATGAAAGCCTTCTTCTCTTCGATCCTGCTTCGCTCGCCATGGGCATGGGGCCCGTTCCGGAAGAGGAACCCGCGTCCGGAACAGCCGCTGACCGTCGGATGGCTTCTCCGTTCCGCGTTCCTCTGCGGGATCGCCATGGCCGTTCTCGGCCTGCTGGTGTCACACCTGTTTGGCGTCGCCTACGCGTGGGGCGGCGCGGTCTCCTGGGTGATCGGGTTTCTCAGCGGTCTCCTCTGGGGCGCCATGGTCCTGTGGACGTGGAATCAGCGGGCATCCGGCTTGGCCGCGGTTCCGGCTTCGGAGCCGCCCGCTCCGCAGCCGGTGGAACTGACCCCGGCGCAGCGGCTGGCAGGACGGCCGCTCCTCGCCGCGGTGGTCCTTGCCACGGCCGTCCTGTTTTTCGTGGCCGTCGAGAACATGCGCGGCGCGGGGGCGCTGAAGCGAACGCGGAACGATCTCCGCGCGCAGGGGTTCCCGCTGACAATGGCGGAGGTTCTGCCGCCGGCGGTTCCGGAGGACCAGAATCTCGCGATGGCGCCGGTCCTGAGACCCCTGATGGATTGGAGCGTCTCCAGCACGGGCCGGGTTGCCCCGGAGGGTCTGGAGCGGATTCAGGCCGCGAATGCCCTCGTGCACCAGGCCATGCGTTCCTCGGCACGACCCGGCCGGGACGACTGGAGGGAGGGAAAGCGACTCGATTTCCAGCGCTGGCGCGACGCCTTTCGCGAGACCGGCGCGCTCGTGTCCCCGGAGGGTGACGGAGAACCGGCGGCGGACGTGCTCGCGGCGCTTCGCTCCGCGGACCCGCTGCTGACGGAGATTCGCGCGGCGGTTGCGCGGCGCCCCGCAGGGCGGTTCCCGATCGATTACGACGCCGGCTGGGCGACGCTCCTGCCGCATCTGGCGGAGGTGAATGGGTTGTCCCGAGTGATCAGCCTGCGAGCGGCCGCCTTGCTGGGCGCGGGGCGCGCGGACCAGGCGGTCGAGGATTTGGTGGTCGGGCTGCGCCTCAGCGATGTCATTCGGCAGGATCCGAGCCTCATCTGCCTGCTGACGGGCATTGCCATGGACATCAAGCTGCTCCAGCCGGTCTGGGAAGGGTGCCTTGATCATCGATGGACCGAGGAGCAGGCCGCCCGGCTGCAGGCGGTGCTCGCCGCCCGTGATTACAAGGCCGAGGCGGTCAGGGCGTTCCACGGCGAACGCGTCGTCGCGAGCGCGTTCTACGACGACGTGGCGGCGGGAAGGGTTGATCCCACGGAGTTTGTCGACTCGGACGGGGCCGATCCCCTCGGGTTGTTGCGCCTGACCCCTCGGGGCTGGATCCGGCAGAACCAGGTCCGGCATCTGCGTTTCGTGAGCCTCATGGCCCGTGAACTGCAGGACGCGAGCTCGGACGGGGAACTCCCGGACTTTGACGCCATGGTGCTCTCCCTGAAACCGGGTCCCTACACGGCGCTCGCGCGCAGGCTGATGCCGGCCCTGACCCGGGTCGCCTCCAAGGTGTTCGAGGCCGAAGCAATGAAGCGCCTGGGAATCGTCGGGCTCGGACTCGAACGTCATCGGCTTGCGCACGGCGGCTATCCGGAGTCACTGGACGCGCTCGTGCCGGCGTTCCTGGAACAGGTGCCGCCGGATCCGATGATCGGGCAGCCGTTGCGGTATGTCCGCACGCCGGACGGCTATCGTCTTCGTTCGGTCGGCTGGGATCACGATGACGACGGCGGCGCCTACCCGAAGCGCAACCGGACCGACGGCGACCTTGTCTGGCGCTGAGTCATCCACCCCGGCGTGCGCGCCGACCGAGCCGGGGGAAGGGGATCACAGCCATGAGACGAGGATCCAGACGGCGGCGCCCAGCAGCGCGAGGATCGTCATCATGGCGAGGGTCACCGCCACGATGAGGAACGGCAGGTAGAACCAGCGGGGCAGGGATCCGAAGTTCGCGAGGAGAACGAGCCGCTCGAGGGGCGGCGTGGCGGCGGGGTCGCCGTACTCCGCGACAAGGCGCCGCGCGAACTCCTCATCCTTGCGGCGTTCGCCCTTGTCCCACGCGATCCGGAGCGGAAGCAGGACGATGAGGGCGCCGCACCATGTCACCGAGAGGAGCATGACCATGATCCGTCCGAGGCCTTCGCTGAAGAATTCCCCCGTGGACTGGTCCGCCAGCCGGCAGATCGCCAGACCCACGAACGAAATCGCAAGGACCCGGATCACGAGTCTCCATGAGATCAGATCGCGCATGCGCATGTGTTCGACACGCAGATCGAACATTTGTTGAACGACTTGGGTGGGTCCTGGCGGACAATCGCACACGTCGGCCACTGCGCAAGGGGCCAGGGAACACGGCTGCCACCCGCGAGGGTGACGTGGCACGCGGGGCGGGGAGCATGCGGGAGTTCCACAGGGCCGTGGGTGGGCGCCATCGGGGCGCCGGCGCACACGTCCGGCGCCGCAGCGGGCGGGATGATCGCGCCCCGGGGGGCCTGGGGAGGGGGCCGGGCTCAGAGGGGCCCCCGGGGCCTCATCGCGCCCGGGTGGAGCGCCCCCGGAACGAGGATCCCTGCACTCGCGTTTCCGTCGCGCGCTTCGCGAACGGAAGAATCACCGGCCGAAGATGACCTCGATCAACGCCGCGGCGTCGCGGAAATCGGGAATGACGAGGTCTGCGCCGACCCCGAGAAGGCGCTGGCGCTTCCAGTCATCGAAGCGGCCGGAGCCGTTGTTGGCTTCGTCGCTGGCGACGGCGAGCGCCATGCCGCCGACCTCGCGCGTGTTCTCGATCTCCACGTAGCCGTCGCCCACCGCGAGCAGGGCGTCGCCCGGGATGGCGTTGTCCCGCAGGATTCGCTCGATCACCATCTTCTTCGAGAAACTGCGGTAGTCATCGAGCGCCCCGTAGATGCGGGGGCCGAAGTAGCGGTCCAGATCGAGGAGCGTGGCTTCCCGGCGAACGAACGGTTCATCGGTGCCGCTCGCGAGGTACAGCGTGAGCCCGCGCCGGACGAGCAGGTCCAGGAAGGCGCGCGCGCCGTGCACGAGGAAATCCTCGGGTGACCGCCTGCCCGATGTGAGGGCCTCGATGCGCTCGGCGATGCGAAGGTCCAGCCGGCGCAGGTATTCGTGCTTGTACTCGAGCGGATCCCGGGGTGTGCCGCCGCGTTCCCGCACGCGCTCGGCGAGCTGGATCATCTGGTAGATCGTCTGCTTGCCGTTGAGGCGCATGATGTCCTCGAAGGCGAGCTGGCGGCGCTGCTCGTCCGTTTCGCCCGGGAGCGGGGGCAGGATCTCGGCGAACATCGGCACCATCACCTGAGGCCAGCCCTCCCGGATGAGGGAGAGCGTGCCATCGAAGTCGAACAGCACGTGGCGGATATGCGGCCGCGGGCTGAAGTGCGGGGCGAACTCGACGAGGCCGCTGAACGAGGGGGTCATGGGCGGGGAACCGATTCGCGTGAGGCGGGTGGCGGCTCGTCGCTCAGAGCATCAGGCAGAACATGGCGTCGCGGAGCTTTGGTTCGAACCACGTGCTCTTGGGAGGCATGATCCCGCCCTCGTCCGCGACGGCCATGAGATCCTCGATGCCCGTCGGGTGCATCGAGAACGCGCATGCGTACTCGCGGCTGTCCACGAGCCGCTCGAGTTCGACGGTTCCGCGGATGCCGCCGACGAAGTGGATGCGGTTGCTGGTGCGCGGGTCGTCGATGGCGAAGAACGGGCGCAGCACGCGGTCCTGCAGGAGGCTGACATCGAGGCCGCCGATCGCATCGGCCCCGGCGCTCACCTCGGGACGGAAGGTAAGCAGGCGCCATGTTCCCTCGATGTAGAGCCCCACCTCGTGCTTCCGGGACGGGACACCGCCGTTGTCCTCGCGGATCTCGAACACGTCCTCCAGCGCGCGCAGCAGCGCCGCGGGCGATCGCCCGTTGAGATCCCGCAGTGCGCGATTGTAGGGAAGGATGCGGACCTGGGTGTGCGGGAAGATGACTGACAGGAATCCCGACGTGTTTCCGACGCCGCCCCGCGACTGGAACACCCGGGCGGCCGCGGCGCTTCGATGATGACCGTCGGCGATGTAAAGCCGTGGAACACCCGCCATGCATTCGGTGACGAACCGGATGTCGGCGTCGTCGGCCAGCCGCCACGACGTGTGCCGGACGCCGTCCGCCGCGGTGAAGTCCACGTAGGGTGTCTCGAGGGTCTTGCGCTCGATGAAGGCGTCGAGGTCCGCGACGGCCCTGTAAACGAGGAACACCGGGCCGGTCTGGGCCTCCAGCGTTTCGATATGGCGGACACGATCGTTCTCCTTGTCGACGCGGGTGAGTTCGTGCCGGCGGACCGTGCCATCGAGGTACTCGCTGCAGCTTGCGGCCGCGACGATCCCCGTCTGCGAGTGGGTGCCCATGACCTGTCGATACAGATACAGGCACGGACGGCTGTCGCGGACGAGGTCGCCCCTCGCGATCATCTGCCGGAAGTTCTCGCGGCCACGGGCGTACACGGCGTCGCTGTACGGATCCGTTCCGTCGGGCAACTCGATCTCGGGCTTGCTGACACGCAGGAAGCTGAGCGGATTCCCGGCGGCAAGCTGCCGCGCCTCCTCGGAGGACATGACGTCGTAAGGCAGTTCGCAGATGCGGGCGGCGAGGTCTGGCCGTGGCAGCAGCGCGTCAAAGGGTCGGATCGTGGCCATTTTCCAAAGGGGCGGGACGTTAGGGGATTGTGGCGCCGGAGGGAAGCGTCCCGCGGGCGGGAACCATGGGCAAGGTGACGCAAACCCCTGCGGCCGACGAACCTGTTCCGCAGATTTTTGGTCTGCGATCGGGCTGGGCGCGAGGCGCGTCCCGGCCATCCCGGTCGTCTGCAGACCCGGTGTCGGCGCCTTCGGGCCGAGGGAACCCTGTGATGGCATTGACGGGCACCCTGAGCGGCCGTTGAGTTTTCCTCGTGCCGAAGGATCAGACGCCAGCGTCCGCCCCCACCCCGCAGCGGCCGGTCATCCTCTACGACGGCGATTGCGGGTTCTGCCGGCGCAGCGTGCTCATGGCGCGGCGGCTGACCGGGGGCCGCGTGGATTTCGTCGCCTCGCAGTCGGACGAGTGCGCCGCCCGATTTCCCCAGATCCCCCGGAGTGCCCTGGACGAATCGGTGCACCTCGTGGAGACAGACGGCCGCGTCACCCGCGGCGCGGAAGCGGTCGTGCGGGCGCTCGCCACGAATCCGTGGTGGCGCGCCCCGGCCGCCATCTACAAGCGCAGCCGGCTGGCGTCGGCGGCGATGGAGCGGGCGTACGGCTTTGTCGCGAGGCATCGGCACTGGTTCAGCCGGGTGACCCGCCCGTTCCTCCCGGACGACAGTCGCCCCGGGGCGGGTTGAAGGCGGAGGGCACGCAGCGGGGACCCGCCGGGCATTCCGAGTGCGCGCCTTTCCCGGATCCCGGACGCGTGCTATGGAGTCGGCCATGCCATCCAGATCCGTCACGTCCGGGCCGGTCGCGTTGCGATGGTGCTTCGCGGCCGGAGTGTCCGCCGCGCTCGCATGGTCGCCCCTCCCGACGCCCGCGGAGACCGAACTGGCTCCCGCGGAGATCGCGGAGGGCTGGATTCTGCTGTTCGACGGCGAGACCGACTTCGGCTGGACCCCGCGGGGCGAAGCACGGTGGCACGTCGAGGACGGCGCGCTGACGCCCATTCCCGGCAGTGGCGGCGGTGTCCTCTGCACGACGACCGAGTTCGCCGACTTCGAGTTGCACGCGGAGTTCTGGATCGACGAGGTCGCGAACAGCGCGGTGTTCCTCCGCTGTCCGCCCGACGGCGACGTGAATCCCGCCACGGCGTACGAGGTGAACATCTTCGATGCCCACGACAAGTGGCCCACCGGCAGCATCAACGAGGTGGCGGCCCGGCAGGCGGACGTGAGGACGGTCGGCCAGTGGAACACCTTCGAGATCCGCGCCGAGGGACCGCATCTCACCGTGCGTCTCAACGGTGTCGAGATGGTCGATGCGATCGACGGACGCCACGCGCGCGGCGTGATCGGACTGCAGACGCGGACGGGCGAGGGCGTGGTGAAGTTCCGCAACATCCGGCTGCGGCCGCTCGGCCTTCAGGAGCTCTTCAACGGCCGGGACCTCGAAGGCTGGAACGTCATCCCGGGTCATGAATCGGTATATTCCGTCACGCCGGAGGGATGGCTCCATGTCGAGAACGGCAACGGTGACATCCAGACCGAGGCGCAGTTCGCGGATTTCATCCTGCAACTGGAGATCATCTCCAACGGGCCGCACCTCAACAGCGGTGTCTTCTTCCGCGCGATTCCCGGCGAGTTCTGGCAGGGGTACGAGAGCCAGATCCGGAACGAATGGGAGGGCGCCGATCGCACGCGCCCCGTCGATTACGGCACGGGCGGGATTTACCGGCGTCAGCCGGCGCGCAGGGTCGTTTCGACCGATGGCGAGTGGTTCACGAAGACGATCATCGCCCATGGCCGGCACATGGCGGTGTGGGTGAACGGCATCCAGGTCAGCGACTGGACGGACAACCGCCCGCCCCATGCCAACCCCCGGCGGGGCTATCGGGCTGCCGCCGGCGTCATCAGCCTGCAGGGCCACGATCCGACCACGGACCTTTCGTTCCGGAACATCCGCGCGGTGGAACTGCCGCCGCGCGATCCGTGAGCGACCGGCGTCGCGGCGCGGATCAACCCCGCGCGGGGGCGGCGGGCGCGTGCCCTTGAAGGATCGCCGCCGCCGCGGCGCGCACATTCTCCACGAGGGCCGGCGGTTCGATGACGACCGCGTGGCCGCCCCAGCCGAGGATCCACCGCTGGACCTCGACGAGGCTCCCGAGGCGCAGCCGGAGCTCGACGCCCTCGTCGAGTTCGATGAGTTCCTGGGAGGGATGCCAGCGTTTCTCGCGCACGTAATCGGCCGCCTTCGCGTCGAAGCGGATGACGACCTGGTAGTCGCCCTCGTGCGAGAACACGCCGAAGCTGTCACGCAGTTCCTTCTCGAGGGCGAAACGCGCCGGGCGGCGAAAGGTTTCGCCCGTGGGTTGCGCGGAGTGGATCCGCGCGGGGGCGAAGGTCCGGATCGCGCCGCGGAGGTGATCGAACGCGAAGAGGTACCAGTCCCCGTTGATGTTCGCGAGATGGTAGGGATCGACGACGCGCTCGCTGACGGAGCGGGTGCCGGGCTTGCGGTACTCGAGGCGGAGCTGGCGGCGGTGCTGGATCGCGTCCGCGAGCGACTGGAGGATCGGGACGTCCACGATCGGCTCGGCGCTCGTCCGGAAACTGATCGCATGATCCCACTCGGCGAGGTTCAGCGACACCGTGTCGGGCAGGGCCCTCTCGAGCTTCCTCAGCGCGGTGACGAGGCGGTGTTCGAACGGCGTGCCGCGGTACTGCTGGAGCGCCTTTTCCGCGACCATGAGGGCGAAGAGTTCGCCCTCGCTGATCTGCACGGTGGGGAAGGCATCGACCTCCTCGGTGTAGTGGAAGCCGTTCCGGACCGGATCGAACGCGATCGGCAGGCCGAGACGGTCGCGCATAAACTCGAGGTCGCGGTACACCGTCTTCCGGGACACCTCGAGCTCGGCCGCGAGGGTCGATGCGTTGGGGTGCCGGCCCGCCTTGAGCGCGGCGTGCATCCGCAGCATGCGATCGAGCGGCGGGCGAACGGCCGGAAGGGAGCGTGCGCGTCGGGGCGATGCCATCGGCGGGTGGGAGATTGCGGCCGCCGGGGCGCGGGCGTCCACCCTCGCGCGGGTCCCCGTTTCAGGGGGCGCCCTGCCTTCCGCCGGCCGCTTCTCCGATTGACCGTATCCGGGGATTCGCCAAGTTCGCGGCTGTGACAGCATTCCTGCGTCCGTCCCGCGGTGCGCGCGCGCTGGCCGCGGTGCTTCTTGTGGCGGCGGGGCTTGCGGCGCGTGCGCAGCAGGTTCCGGTCGTCGAACGGCATCTGAAGAACGGGTTCACCGTGCTGCTGGTGGAACGCCACGACGAGCCAAGCATTGCGGCGGGCTTCCTCGTGCACGTGGGCAGCGCCAACGAACGCCCGGGCATCACGGGCATCGCGCATCTGTTCGAGCACATGATGTTCAAGGGCACCCCGACGATCGGCACGCGCGACGCGGAGCGCGATCGGGAGCTGATCCTCGAGCAGGAACGGGTGCGCAACCTCATGCGCGAGGAGGAACGCCGCATGCGCGAGGCATGGCGGCGAGGCGAGATCGACGACCTGCAGGCCCCGGAAAACAAGACGCCGCGGCTGCGCGAGCTCGAGGCCGAGTTCAACCGGCTGATCGCGGAACAGCGGGATCTCCTCGTGAAGAACGAGTTCGACCGGATCTACACGGCGGAGGGGGCGTCCGGGATGAACGCGTTCACCTACTACGACATGACGGGCTACTTCATCACGGTGCCCGCGAACAAGCTCGAGCTGTGGTGCTGGATGGAGAGCGAGCGCCTGCTTCGTCCCGTCTTCCGCGAGTTCTACGCGGAACGCGACGTGGTCTTCGAGGAGCGTCGGATGCGGACGGAGGCGACGCCGCTCGGCAAGTTCGAGGAGACGTTCCTGTCGATGTTCTGGGAGGCGCATCCGTACCAGTGGCCGGTGATCGGGTGGGCGTCCGACATCCCCGCGATCAGCAAGAGCGACGCCGACTGGTTCTACGCGACGTATTACGCGCCGCGGAACATCACGCTGATGCTCGTCGGGGACTTCGAGGTGGACGCCGCGATGCGGCAGATCGAGCGGTACTTCGGCCGCATCCCCGCCGGGGACCAGCCGATCCCGGAGGTCGTCACCCTCGAGCCGAAGCAGCCCGCGGAGAAGCGCATGAACGCGGAGGCCGAGGCCAATCCGCAGGTGGACATCCTCTGGCACACCGTGCCGTTCGGCCACCGGGACTCGTACGCCCTGCAGATCCTCGAGCAGCTCCTCGAGAACCGCACCGGACGCCTCTACAAGTCGCTCGTCCTCGGGAAGCAGGTCGCCACCTCGACGTACGCGAGCGCCGAGCACCGCAAGTGGGCCGGCCTTTTCAACATCGGAGGGGAAACGCGCGAGGGCATCGAGCCCGCCGCGGTCGAGCAGGCCATCTATGAGGAGCTCGAGCGTCTCAAACAGGAGGAGGTCCCCGCGGAGGAACTCCAGAAGGTGAAGAACAACTTCGCCGCCGGCGAGTACCGGAAGCTGACTTCGAACTTCCACATCCTCTACCAGCTCATGTTCAACGCCGGGTTCGGCGACTGGCGGGAGATCAACGAGGCCGGAGCCAGGATCCAGGCCGTGACGGCGCAGGACGTGCAGCGCGTCGTTCGCAAGTACTTCACCCCGGAGAACCGGTGCGTCGCGACCTACACGCGCAAGTCTTCCGGCGGGGAGAAGGTCGAGGACCCGGATCTCGCCGGGCTCACCCCCGACCAGCAGCCGGTGATCCGGCAGATCATGGGCATGCTCGCGCAGGAAACGAGCGCGGCGCGCCTGCGCGGAATGCTCGAGCAGATGCAGGCTTCATCGGAGTCCGACCCGAAGAAGCGCCAGTTCCAGGACATCGTTCGCAAGAAGGTCGAGGCCCGCCTCGCCGAACTCGAGAAGTGACCTCCGACCTCCGTCCCGCCACGCCATGAGCCGTCGCATTTCCCTGCCGCCCTTTCGCCCGCAGTTCCTCGCGCTTTGCACGCTGTGCCTCGCCGCCGCGGTCGTTCGCGGCCAGCCCATCCCGGATCGCCCGGAGAAGCTCGAGTTCCCGCCGCTCACGTTCGAGCCCCCCGATCCGTCCGAGTACCGGGTGGAACTGAAGTCCGGCCCGGTGGCGTACGTGATCGAGGACCGGGAGCTGCCGCTCGTGAACGTGCTGGTGCTTGTCCGGACCGGCACGTACCTGGAGCCGCCCGCCAAGGCCGGGCTGGCGGCGCTCACCGGACAGCTCCTGGTGCGGGGTGGCGCGGGTGACATGACCGCGGAGGAACTCGATGAGCGCCTCGATTTCCTTGCCGCGCAGATGTCCTCCTCCATCGGTCCCACGGAGGGTTCCGTGCGCCTCAACCTCCTGTCGAAGGACATCGACGAGGGGCTCTCGATCCTGCGCGACGTGCTCACGGCGCCGCGGTTCCAGGAGGATCGCCTGCGCCTGCTGAAGGACCAGGCGCTGCAGTCGATGCGTCAGCGCAATGACGATTCCGCCGACATCGAGCGCCGCGAGCTGGACTGGCTCGCCTACGGCACCAACTTCTGGGCGACCCGCCTGCCGACGGCCGGTTCCATCGGCGCCGTCACCCGCCTCGATCTCGCCGCCTTCCATCGGGCGTGGTTTCACCCGTCGAACTTCGTCGTCGCGGCGAGCGGCGACTTCGACCGGAAGGAGTTCATCGGCCGGCTCGAGAAGCTCTTCGCCAGCTGGCCGTTCCGGGGCAGGACCCCGCCGCCCGTGCCCACCAACGCGGTTCTGGCCCCGCCCGGCGTGTACATCGTGGACAAGGAGGTCAACCAGGGACGCGTCAGCCTCCTTCTCCCGGGAATCCTGCGGGAGGATCCCGATTACTTCCCGATCACCATCATGAACGACATCCTCGGCGGCGGCGGGTTCACCTCGCGCATCGTCAGCCGGATCCGCTCGGACGAGGGCCTCGCGTACTCCGCGGGATCGAGCTTCGGCGGGGGCGTGTACTACCCGTCGGTCTTCCGGGCCGGTTTCCAGTCGAAGTCACGCACCGTGCCTTACGCGACGAGCATCCTCGTGGAGGAGATGAGGCGGCTCGCCGAGGCGCCCGTGACCGAGGAGGAGATCCGCACCTCGAAGCAGTCGTTCATCGACACGTTCCCGCAGGCGTTCGCGACCAAGGCGCAGGTGGCCGCGCGCTTCGCCTCGGATGAGATCACCGGCCGCTACGCCCGCGACCCGCATTACTGGCGGGATTATCGGAAACGCGTGAGCGCCGTGACCATCGAGGATGTGCAGCGCGTCGCGCGGGAGAGGCTCGACCCGGAACGACTCGTGATCCTCGTCGTGGGCGACAAGGACGAGATCCTGAAGGGCCACCCGGACCACCCGGTGAAGCTCGCGGACCTGAGCCGGGGCGGGGTGATCGAGCTGCCGCTGCGCGACCCGCTCACGCTCGAGCCCCTGCCCTGAGTGAGGCGGGCGCCGGCCGGCGTCCCGCTCCCCGCTCGCCGTGCCCGGCGTCCCCCGGGTGGATTCCCGCGGGGTGCGGTCCGCATGGCACGCCGCTTGACGCCCGCCCTTCGCGCAGGTGAAGTGAGCCTGTCACCGATGAAGCCATTCCATATCCACGTCTCCCGTCGCCGTTTCCTCCAGGCGGCGGCGGCGGCCGCAGGCGTTCCCCTCTGGTACTACGAGAGCACCCGGAGCGCGATGGCCGCGACACGCCCCCTCAGCGCCAATGACCGCCCCGGGATCGGACTGATCGGCTGCGGCGGACAGGGCCGCGGCGACACGAACTGGGCGAAGAACTTCGGCAATGTCATCGCCGTCGCGGACGTCGATGAAAGGCACGCCGGACAGGCGCGCGAGCAGTTCAAGGCCGAGCACAGCTACAAGGACTTCCGCAAGCTCCTCGAGCGCGACGACATCCACGTCATCATCAACGGCACCCCCGACCACTGGCACACGCTGATCAATGTGGCCGCCGCGCGCGCCGGGAAGGACATCTACTCCGAGAAGCCGCTCACCCTCACCGTGAACGAGGGCAAGATCCTCGTGAAGGAGATCCGCGACCGGAAGCGCGTGCTTCAGGTCGGAAGCCAGCAGCGCAGCGACCGCAAGTTCCGGTTCGCGTGCGAGCTGGTGCGCAACGGCCGGATCGGCAAGCTCGAGCACATCATCGTGGGTCTTCCCACCGGCCCGATCGAGGGTCCGTTCCCGCCCCAGCCGGTCCCCGCCGGTCTCGACTGGGACTTCTACCTCGGCCAGACGCCGTTCGTGGAGTTCAACGGGAAGAATCACCACTGGAACTTCCGATGGTGGTACCAGTTCTCCGGAGGCCAGATGACCGACTGGGGCGCGCACCACAACGACATTGCGCAGTGGGGCAACGGAACCGAGCGCTCCGGCCCGGTCGAGTTCGACGGCAAGTCACTCGCCGAAATGATCCCGGGCGGGTACGACGCCGCCGCGAAGTATCGGATCGAGTGCAAGTACGCCAACGGCGTCACGATGACGATCCTCGACGAGAGCACCCCGCACGAGCGCGGCGTCGTCAGCAGGGACAAGACGCCCAACGGCGTGCAGTTCCTCGGCTCCGAGGGCTGGATCTTCGTCAGCCGCGGAGAGCTGCGCGCGAGCAATCCCGACCTGATCGAGTCCCAGCTCCCGGACGACGCGATCCGCCTGTATCATTCCGACAATCACATGGGGAACTTCTTCGAGTGCGTCCGCACCCGGAAGGATCCCATCTGTGACGTGGAGATCGGGCACCGCTCGATCTCGATCGCGCACCTCGGCGTGATCAGCGTCCGCCTCGGGCGCAAGATCCAGTGGGACCCCGACGCGGAGCAGATCGTGGGCGACCCGGAGGCCAACGAATGGCTGGGCCGTCCGATGCGCAAGCCGTACGACTGGAGCTTCATCGCCTGATCCCCCGATGGCGCGCCGGCCTCCCGGCGCGCCATGCCCGCCGTCCCGGCGCGGGGCCGCCCGGGCTCCCGCGCCCATCTTCGAATTTCGCGGGGGAATGGGGCTGAAACGCTGCCGAAGAAAGCTTTACACCGCTTCGGTTGACGACCCATT
>CAYMDA010000039.1:0-39415 GCA_964389135.1 uncultured Verrucomicrobiota bacterium
GGGCGTGGGTGAGCGACAAGCACGTTGCGACGATCCGGGAGGCCAACTCCCGCGCGGAGAAGATCGAGTACGAGAACCGCGCCCCGCGACGCCAGCACCTTCGCGAATGGGCTGACGGCATGCCCACCGCCGGCTGCACGTGCCCGGCCCGCCGGAAGAGGGGTGAGGGTGGTGAGCGGCAACCATTGCCGAACTGGGCCACTACGGTGAGTGTTCGATTCCCAACAAATCCCGACAGTTTGTCGTCCAAATCTGCGCGTTTCTGCGCGACACACCTTCGGGCTTCGAGGTTCAGAAACGCCAATAAAAACAAGGGTTTCATGGGGTTTTCAGCCATTCTCGGAGGGGTGGCGTTTCCGGTTTCGTAAACCGTAGGTCGTCGGTTCGACCCCGACCACTGGCTCCAGTCGGAAGTCACACAGAGCCAAGGGCTTGCTTCGATAGAATCCCGCGACGGGCACCAATTCCGCCACACCGGAATTGCCGGGGCCAACACCCCTTCAGCCCGTCGGTAGCACCGTATGGGTCCGGAATCCTGTTCCGGCAGCCTTGCACTTCAACCGAAACGCAAGGCTCCATGAAAACTCGCTATCGCCTCATCGCCCGCGGAGAACGCGGGAACCGCCTCTATTGCGTCGACTCGCTCACCGGGAAACGAACCAGCCTGAAAACAGGCGACCGCGACGCTGCCCGGCAGATCGTCTTCGCCAGGAATCAGACGCTTCGGCAGCTGGCCATCAACCTCCAACTCGCCAAGGCATACCTCGCGGGAAGCGACCACGCAGTCTCCCGGCGAACGTGGCGCGACGCAATCGATGCTCGTATCCGTCACAGCAACCCCATGGTGACGGGCTGACTATCTTTCGTTCAGCGGGATCGCTGCCTTGCGGGATTGGCCAAGCTGCCTCTCCGTAATCGAGGGGCTGAACTCAAGATTCGAGACGACCGGGTTTGGTCCCGGTTTCGCCGAGTGAATCCGTCCTCCCGATCGAGATCGAATGCGTGCGCACGGGGGCTGGAACCCGGCGGGGCGGACCAGGAAATGGTGCTGGCCAACCGGCGCGACCACGACCGGCGACAGCCCTACTCTTCCGGCACGGCGGGCGTATCCCATCCGCCGCCCAGCGCCTTGTACACGGCCACGAGTCCGGTCGCGGCGCGGGTCTGGCTGGTGACCAACTGTTCCTGCAGGCTCAGGAGCGTGCGTTCGGCGTCGAGCACGCTGAGGAAGTCGGCGATGCCATCCCGGTAGCGCTGGCGGGCGAGTTCAACGGCTTCCGCCGCGGCTTGTTCCGCCTGGTTCAGGTACGCCAGTCGTTGTCGCTCGCGCGCCAGATTCACGAAGCTGTTCTCCGTTTCCTCGAGGGCGAGCAGGACCGTCTGCTCGTACGTGGCGAGCGAACCCTCGGCGCGAGCGCCGGCCGCGCGGATCTGCGCGCGCACCCTGCCGATATCGAGGGCGGCCCAGGAGATATGCGGTCCGAATGACCAGGCGTCGGTTCCCGAAGCGCCGAAGCCGGACGGGCTGGCGGCCTCCAGCCCGATGCTCCCCACGAACGTCACGCGCGGGAACAGGTCGGCGACCTCGACGCCGACCCGCGCGGTGGCGGCGGCGAGGGCGCGTTCGGCGGCGCGCACGTCGGGACGGCGACGGATCAGGTCGCCCGGATTACCGCCGTCAATTCGGCTCGGACCGGGCGGCAACGGCGCCTCGTTCATGAGCTCGGGATCGAGGGAGCCCGGGGGCATGCCACACAGCACGGCGAGTCGGTGCAGCGTGCGCTCCACGGCAGCCTCGAGCGGAGGAATCGTGGCCAGCGTGGTGTTCAGCAGCGAGCGCGAGCGGGCGACATCGAGTTGGGTTCCCTGGCCGCCGTCCCGCAGCGCGATCGCGAGCGTCAGCGTCTCGGCCTGGTTCGTGGCGTTGCGTCGAGCCACGCCGAGCAGACCCTGCAGGCCGCGAAGCTCGAGGTAATTGGCCGCGACTTCCGCGCGTATCGCCACCAGCAGGTCGTCGCGCGACGCGGCCACGGATTCCACCGTGGCGCGGGCGGCTTGAACGTTGCGGCGGACGCGGCCCCAGAGATCCAGTTCCCATGTCGCGTCGAAGCCGACGCGGTAGAGTTCGTTCTGCCGGGACGGGCGATCGACATCGGGAGTGCGCGCGAGGCTGGTGAGTGAGTTGTCGTAGAAGTTCTCACTCCGCACCGTGGGGGCGAAATCGAAGCGCGCCGACGTCCAGAGGGCGCGCGCTTCCTGCAGGCGCGCGAGGGCGACGCGCAGGTCGTGGTTGTTCGTGGATGCGCGCGCGATCAGGCGCTCCAGCAACGGATCGCCGAATTCCCGCCACCAGGTGGCAACCACTTCGTTGGTGCTGAAGGAACCCGCGGCGGAATGCGCGAAGTTCGCAGGCGCAGTGAGGTCCGGCGGCCGGTACCGCGGGCCGACCGCGCAACCCGTCAGGCCCCCGATCACCAGCAGGAGACCGGACCACGTGACGACGAAGCCGCGGCCCGGCGTCGGGGCGCCGCGGGAACGGTGAAACAGGATCATTTGGGACTGACCTCCAGGCCTTGAACCGAGGGATAGGACGAGCCGCGCCAGAGGGAGAGGAGTCGCTCACTGGCCGCGCGGATCACGAGGTAAAAGACGGGCGTGAGCAACAGGCCGAAGAAAGTGACGCCCAGCATGCCGTAGAACACCGCCGTCCCGAGGGCCTGCCGCATCTCCGCGCCGGCGCCGGTGCCGCGCAGCAACGGCAGCACTCCCAGGATGAAGGCGAAACTGGTCATCAGGATCGGACGCAAGCGCAACCGGCACGCCTCAACGGCCGCGGCGAACCGGGTCAGGCCGGCGTCCTCGCGCTGCCGCGCGAACTCGACGATGAGCACCGCATTCTTCGCCGCAAGGCCGACCAGCACGACCAGGCCGATCTGCGTGAAGATGTTGTTGTCCCTCCCGCTGAGCCACACGCCGCCGATGGCGCAGAGGAGACACATGGGCACGATGAGGATGACTGCCAGCGGCAACGCCCAGCTTTCGTACTGCGCCGAGAGCACAAGGAAGACGAAGATGACGCAGAGCGGGAAGATGAACACGATGGTGTTGCCCGCGAGGATCTGCTGGAACGTGAGGTCGGTCCACTCGATGGCGAAGCCCTCGGGCAGTTCGCGGCGCGCCAGGTCCTCGATCTTCGCGATCATCTGGCCGGAACTCACCCCGGGCACCGTGCTGCCGCTGATGTCGGCGGAGTAGTAGAGATTGTAGCGCTGCAGTCGGTCCGGCCCGCCGATCTTCTCGATCGAGGCCACCGCGCCGAGAGGAACCATGTCGCCGCGGTTGTTGTGCAGCTTGAGCTGCGTGACGCTCTCGGGGTGGATGCGGAAACGCGGATCGGCCTGGGCGTACACCTGCCAGGTGCGCCCGAAGAGGTTGAAGTCATTCACGTACACCGAGCCCATGAACGTCTGGAGCGTCTCGCCGATGTCCGCCATGCTGACGCCCATCTTCTTCGCCTTGGCGCGATCGATGTTGACGCGGTACTGCGGGACGTTGGCGCGATAGCCCGAGATCAGCGAAGTCAGCTCCGGATCGCGTTGCGCGGCGTCCAGCAGCCGGCGCGTCGCGCCCTCCAGGGCGGCGAAGCCGGCATTGTTCAGATCCTGCACCTGCACCTTGAAGCCACCGGCATTTCCCAAACCGCGCAGGGGCGGCGGCGGCAACACCAGGACGCGGCCCTCCTGCACCTGCGCGAGCTCCTGCCGAATGCGCGCCAGCAACTTCTCCCCGCGCAGGTTGGGATCCTTGCGCTTCTCGAAGTCATCGAGGACCAGGAACGCGGCGCCCACGTTGGGCTGATTGGCCTGCAGCACCGACGAGTAACCGGAGATGGCGAAGGTGTGCGCGACGCCGGGGATCTTCCGGGCGATTTCATCCACCCGACGCACCACGGCGTCCGTCCGCTCGAACGAGGAGGCGTCCGGCAACTGGACGACCACGATGTAATAGCCCATGTCCTGAGCGGGGATGAACCCGACCGGAACCTTGGCGAAGGTCCACAGGCCGAGCCCGACCAGTCCGCCGTAAACGACCAGCGCCAGCGCGGCGACGCGCAGGATCCGCCGCACGAGATTGGCGTAGCCGTCACTGGCGCGCCGGAAGAAGCGGTTGAAGCCGCGAAAGAACCAGCCGAACGCGGCATCCAGGACGCGGGTGAGCCAGTCCCTGGGGGCGCCATGCCGAGGCAGGAGGAGCGCGCACAATGCCGGACTCAGGGTCAGCGAGTTGAACGCGGAGATCACCGTGGACACCGCGATCGTCAGCGCGAACTGCTGGTAGAAGCGGCCACTGATCCCGCCGATGAACGCCGTGGGAATGAAGACGGCGCAAAGCACCAGGGCGACCGACACGACCGGCCCGGCCACTTCGCTCATCGCGCGGATGGTTGCCTCACGCGGCGCCAGCCCTTCAGAAATGAAGCGCTCGACGTTCTCCACGACGACAATGGCGTCGTCCACGACGATGCCGATGGCGAGCACCAGGCCGAACAGCGAGAGGTTGTTCAGGGAGAAGCCGAAGATCTTCATGACCGCCAGCGTGCCGATCAGCGACACCGGAACGGCCAGCAGCGGAATGATCGACGCTCGCCACGTCTGCAGGAACACCACCACCACCAGGACGACCAGCAGGACCGCCTCCAGCAGCGTCCGCAGCACCGCCGACACCGACGCGCGAATGAACTGCGTGGGATCGTAGTTGATGCGGTAGTCCACCCCGGGCGGGAAAGATTTCTTCATCTCCGCCAGCACGCGATACACCTCGTCCGCCGTTTGGAGCGCGTTGCTGCCCGGCAGCTGGAACACGCGCAGGGAGACGGCGTTGTAGCCGTCCATGTAGGTCTTCGTGGAGTAGTCGCGCGCGCCCAGCTCGACCCGGGCGACGTCGCTCACGCGGATCACCTCGCCGTCCTCGCCCGTCTTCACCACGACCTCGCCGAACTCCTCGGCGGTGAGCAGCCGGCCCTGGGCGACCAGCGTGTACTGAAAATCCACGCCGGAAGGCACCGGCGGCTGTCCCAGGGATCCCGCCGCGATCTGCAGGTTCTGCTCGCGCAGCGCGCCGAGGACCTCCCCCGCGGTGATCCGACGCGCGGACATCTTCTCGGGGTCGAGCCAGATCCGCATGGTGAAGTCCTGGCCGCCGAGCGTGTTGGCGTCCGCCACGCCGCTGATGCGGGCGATGCGGTCGCGCACGCGCAACGTGACGAAGTTCGCGAGGTAGGCCACATCGCGCGATCCGTCCGGGCTGAAGAACTGCGCCGCGAGGGTCAGGTCAGGTGATTGCTTGCGGGCGGTGATGCCGAGCCGGCGGACGTCTTCCGGCAGGCGGGGCAGGGCCGTGTTGACGCGGTTCTGCACCAGCACCTGCGCCTCATCGAGGTCGGTGCCCAACTCAAACGTGATGGTGATCTGCACCTTGCCGTCGCTGGTGCTCGACGAGGACATGTACAGCATGCGCTCGACGCCGTTGATCTCCTGTTCCAACGGCGTGGCCACGGTCTCCGCGAGGGTCTGCGCGTCCGCGCCGGGGTACGTGGCGGAGACGATCACGGTCGGGGGCACCACCTCCGGATACTGCGACACCGGCAGGCCGAAGAAGGCCAGACCGCCCAGCAGCGTGATAACCAGGCTGAGGACCGATGCGAAGATCGGCCGGTCCACGAAGTAACGGGAGAAGTTCATCGAGCGGGCGCGGCGACGTAGCGGCGGTCGCCTGCGGTCTGGTTCGTCACGGTCGTCGCAACGACCATGTTGGTGAACTGCGGCTGGACCTCGATGCCGGGGCGCGCGTTCATCAGTCCGGCGATGATCACGCGGTCGTCGGGCTTCAAGCCGTCGCGAACCACGCGCAATCCGTCCAGCAGCGGCCCCAGGACAAGCGGGCGGTAGATCACCGTGTTCTGCTCATCCACGGTCAGGGCGAAGGGGCGGCCCTGGTCGCTGCTGATCGCGGAGTCCCGAATCAGCACGGCGTCGTACTGGCCACTCCCCGGGACGCGTACGCGGGCGAAGAACCCGGGCGCCATGAGGCGATCCGGATTGGGGAAGACGCCGCGGACGCGGATCGTGCCGGTCGCGGGATCCAGTTGATTGTCCACGAAGTCGATCATCCCGCGCCGGGGGAAGCCCTCCTCGTTCCCGAGAGCCATCTCGGCCGGCACGCGATTGAAGAGCGGGCTGTCGCGTTTGCCTTCCCGATAGGCCTGCCGGTAACGCAGCGATGAAGCCTCATCGACATCGAAGTAGCAGTAGAGCGGGTCGAGCGAGACGATCGTGGTGAGCAGCGTGGTGTTCGCGGTGTCGCCGCCTGTAACCAGGTTGCCCGCAGTGACCCGCGCGTTGCTGATGCGGCCCGAGATGGGCGCCCGGATCTGGGTGAATTCCAGGTTGAGCTCGGCGGCCTGGAGGGCGGCTTCGGCGGAACGCACGCCCTCCTGCAACTGGGCCGCGGTCTTGACCCGCGTTTCATAGGTATCGGTCGAGATCGCGCGCGTGGCGGCGAGCGCCTCGGCGCGGCGTGCTTCACCCGCGGCCAGTTCCGCGCGGGCCCGTGCCGCCCCGAGTTCCGCGCGGGCGCGGTCCACCGCGGCCTGGTAGGGCCGGGGATCGATCGTGAAGAGCAGGTCGCCCGCCTCGACCTCGCTGCCTTCCTGGAAGTGCACCTTGTCGATGTAGCCCGACACGCGCGCGCGCACCTCGACCATCTCCGGGGAGACCAGTCGGCCTGAGTATACGTCCCATTCGTCCACGGTTCGTGGGATGGGCTGGGCAACGGTGACCTGGGGGGGCGGGGGGGGGGCGGGTGTCTTGCTCCTGTTGTCCCGTTCGCATCCGGCGGCGACGGAGAGCGCCAGAGCGAGGCCCCACGAGAGGACAGTGTTCCTGTTCATGAGTTAGCCAACCGGTTAACTATCTGGTCGAAGATGTCCTTCCAGGCGCCGCCGGAAGGCGCGGTTCTGTCTAGGCGGGTATTTCCTCCAACCGCAGCAGCGCGGCAATGGTGGCGGGCAGGTTCCGCAGCACGGAGAGGTCATTCCTGATCTTGGCCTGCAACAGGAGCCCGTGAGCGGACGAGTAAATCTGCTGGGCGGCGACCCGGGGGTCTTCCACCGAGATCAACCCCTGCCGTCGCGCGTCGGCGATCGCGCCCTCGAGGTAGCGAATCATCCGGTCGAACAGCTCCTCGACCTTTCCCCGGACCCGCTCGTTCTGGGTGGCGAGCTCGGCCCCCAGGCTGGCGTAGGGACAGCCGCAGACATGCCCGTATTTCGCGACTTTCCGGGCCTGCGAGCGCTGGATGTAGTCGCACCATTGCCTCAGGCGATCCAACGGAGGGACCTGGGCTGAGAAGATTCGATCCAGTTCCGGCTGCCGCTCCCGCCAGTGCATCTCGTAAGCCCAGATGGCGAGGTCCGCCTTGGTGCGGAAGAAGTGGTAGAAGCTCCCCTTGTTGACCCCGGCCTGTTCGCAGATGTGGTCGATGCTGACGGATCCGTAGCTGTAGTTCCAGATCAGGTCGAAGGCGACCTGCAGCAGCTTCTCCCGGGCGTCACTGGTTCTTCCCATCGCGGTTCCACTCCGCAGCGGAACCGGCGGACAATGTGAGCAGTTGTCCAGTCGGTCAAGAAAAAGAGGGAAGGGGAGGTGGGGAAGGGGGCGACGAGGCCGTACCGCGGAGGCGTTCCGGGATGGGGGAGGGTGGGTGAGAATGGCACCCGACGGGCTGCGCGGTGGCTGCGGATGGATGGGATCGGAGGCCGCGCGAGCCGATGCAGACCGGGAGGAGATCAGTCCTCTGACGGCTCGAGGCCGCTGGCGCGGGCGCGTTGCTGCAGAGGCCGACCCGAGGGATGCGGCGCCTTGAAGATTTCGCGTACCAACCGGGGATAGGTGCGGAGCGCGTCGATGGCCGATTTCCACTCGGCCGGGCGCTCGCGCCGAAGGCGGTCTGCCTCGTCGAGGCACAGGGCGAGGTATGCGGCGCGGGCCCGATCCTGGGTTGATCCGGAGAGATCCTTGTCGATCAGCGGGACGAGCTCGGCCTTCAGCTCGGTGAGACGGTGAGGGGGCGACGGGAGTTTCTCGATGTTCCGGGGAGACTCAACCCTGATGCGCCATGCCTCGTTGCCGTCCGCGATGACGCGTTCCCCGCCGTTGTCGAGAATGATCCGGCGGGCGACGGCAATGAGTTTGTCGCTGAAGCCGGAGATCGTTTCGTCCTCCGGCATCGAATCACGCGCGGTGTTGCGATAGGCGTCGCCGATGTTCCAGTTCTGGCGGTCCATCCATTGCCGGCCGTGAATCACGCCGAGGATGGTGGCGGCGGTGGCGGCGTTATTGTCACAGTCCCATCCGAAATTGAAGGCGAGGCGAAGTGTCTCGACGAAGTCCCCGTTCCCGTGAAGGAGCGCGGCGATCGTGGACGCGGTGTTCAGTTCGAACCCGTTCATGTCACGCATCGAGCCGCCGTGGCGTTGAAACGCCTGCTTGATCTTCAGGCGGGTCGCCTTCCAGTCGTTCGGATTCTGCCGATGCCAGTCCCGGACGGAGCGGACGACGCGGGCGATCTCGGAATCGGGATCGATCGCCTGGAGACCGGCGTCAAGGAGGGTGTCGAGATCGCTCTCGACAAACGCGAGGGCGATCATGGTGCAGAAGAGCTGCGTGGTCTGGGCGGGCTCGCCATCAATCGTGACGTGAGTGTAATGCAGACCCAGGCGCGAGGCGGTCTGCGGCATGCCGGGCGCGACAAGGCCGAACGATTCGCAGATGAACTGGCCCGAGATGTTGAACTCACTCCACGGATTGAGGGCGATCCGGCCGGTCAGGGGCGGTTGGATGGCGAGATCCATGAGCTGGCGGGCGTACAGGTTGGCGCACCAGATCCGGCGATTGATGTGCTTCATCCATAGTTCACGGATGCGGCCCGGAGGTATCCACGGGCCGGCACTGGCCATCTCTGTCACATAAATCCATTCAAGATCGGTGTCATCGTCGGTGTGCGCCCCGTCCGGAAGGGCCGGACGGTACTCGTCCACGCTGCCGGGCTCGTCGATGTACTTCATCTCATGGGGCAGGCCGTTCAGATTGCCGAGGATCTGGCCGAGGAAGCCGCCACGGATCCGATCCTCCAGCTCGACGGATGTGATGACGACCTCCCGCGCCATGCCGGGTTCCGCCGCAACCACGGACTGGACAGTCATCAAGGTGAGGAACAGGAGGCACATCCTGCCGATGCGAGCGCCACGGGAACGCTGGGGATGCATGACTGGTGTTTGTGAGATCAAAGGCGTTGCAAGGCAAGCGGAGTCGTGCGGCCGGAGCCGATGCTCCTGACGGCGCAGGCGCCCCCTCGATATCCACGATCACTCCCGGGCGACCCACATACGGGCGGTCGGGCGGTCGGCGGTTGGCCGAGGATCCTCTGGCCTCCCGATGCCGCGCCAGGGTGGACTCTCAGCATGGATCCAATCAAGGGCTCGTGCCTGTGCGGAACGGTCGCTTTCGACGTCGTCGGACAGCCTCTGAAGTTTCTGTATTGCCACTGCCGGTCATGCCGCAAGTCGAGTGGTTCGGTTCACGCGGCGAATCTGGCCTTTGGCGGGGATGCCGTACGCGGGATTGGCGGGGCGCCCCGTGTCCATCGATTCCGCGCCGGCCTGGGCCGGATCGGCGGCACGCAGGGGCAGGGGGGTCGGCTGTCAAGGCAGGCGGCCCGCGGCCGCGGCGCACCCGAGGGAAGGCGCGATTCTGGACTTTCGGAACCCGGGTGGCGAGAGTCCGCCGCATGCGTTCTCAGCCGGATTCGTTGTCAGTGGAAGGATCAGCCTTGTCGCGGCGGCGCCGCCCGGCGCGCGCCCTCGGCTGGCTGCTGGGCGCCGCCGGGGCGGCGATGATGGACCAGGCGATGGCCGTGCAGGGGCCGCCGGTGCCGGAAGGCATCTGGGTGCGCCCGGGCTACGAACTGTCGGTGGCGGTGACAGGCATCCGCACCCCGCGGTTTCTCGCCTTTGATCCGGACGGCGCGCTGTACGTCAGCGTTCCGGCGGAGGGCAAGATCTTCCGTTGCGTGGATGCCAACGGGGACGGCTTCTTCGAGAAGGCAACGACGTTTGTGCAGGGCAAGGACCCGCGTTCGATCCTCCAGGGAATCCAGTGGCACGACGGCTGGCTGTGGTTCGCCCAGCTCAACTCGATCTCGAAGGCCCGGGACACGGACAACGACGGGCGCGCGGATGAGGAAGTGGAGGTTCTCGGGCCCGCGGAGCTTCCGACGGGCGCGCGTGGCGGCCACATGTGGCGGGCGCTTCTGATCCACGGCGGGCGCATCTACACGCACGTGGGAGACCAGAGCAACGCGACCGACGAGCCGGTGGAGGCCTCCGAACGAAAGAAGATCTGGTCGTTCAACCTGCAGGGCGAAGACAAGAAGCTCTTTGCGACGGGTCTTCGGAACACGGAGAAGTTCGCGGTGCGACCGGGGACGGACGAGATCTGGGGCGTCGACCATGACGTGGACGTGATCGGCGCGAGGTTCGAGGGGGAGGACAAGAAGCACGGCCAGCCGATCACGGACCACAATCCACCGGCGGAGCTGAACCACTACCAGGAGGGGAAGTTCTACGGCCACCCATGGATCGTGGGGAAGGCGATGCCCAACCTCCTCTTCCTCGACCGCCCGGACCTCGCCGAGCTGGCCGCGGCCACGACCATCCCGGAATGGACCTTCCCGGCGCACAGCGCGGGCAACGGGATGATCTTCTACCACGGGTCGCAGATCCCGGACGCGCGGGGCGACGCCTTCGTGGCCTTCCGCGGATCATGGAACGCCACGCAGAAGGTCGGTTACTGCGTGAGCCGCGTCCTGTTCGAGGATGGACATCCCTACGGCGAGCAGAAGGTGGTCAACTTCCTGAAGAACGGGACCGAGGTGAAGGGACGCCCCGTGGACTGCGCGGAAGCCCCGGACGGCTCGATCATCATTGCGGATGACACCGGCAACCTGATCTACCGCCTGCGCTGGGTCGGCCGGTAGCGCCTCGCGGGGCGGTCCGCGGGCTGCCGTGCCTCGCGGACCGCCCGGCGGCCTTTCCGGCGGTCCCCCGAGACTGGATCCACGGAGGCCGGCGGATGTCGCCGCCGCACCCCGCGTCTTCCTGAGGCCGCGGGTCAGCCCGCGGGGAGGCGCGGCCTGATCCGCTCGTTCGTCTTAACTTCAGTAGGGACGCCGGCCGTCGAGCTGCCATGCCGGGTCGATGGCCACGCCGAGGTGGGAGAGTACGGCGGGCACGAGGTCCACCAGGTAGGTCTGCGTCGCGGGTGTTCCCGGGGGCACCGAGCGTCCGCTGAAGATCAGGAAGACATTCAGGATCTCCGGGTCCTGGTGTCCCCGGTCGTGCCGGGTGTCCAGCCCGCCGTGATCCGTGCAGACGCAGATGAGCCAGTCCTCGTTCGCGTAGGAGGGCCGGGACTGGACCGCCTCGATCAGGCGCCCGACATGAGTGTCCACGTTCTGGATCGCCTTGATGTATTCGGGGCGGTCGGGCCCGAAGCCGAGGGAATGTCCGGCGGAGTCGCACTGGTGAAAATAGACGAACATGGCGGTCGGATCGTCCTCGCGCAGCGCACGGATCGCGCGGTCGATGAGATTTGAATCCATCTCGTCCTCGCGCTGAAGCGAGCCGAGCGTCGCGGAACGGCCGTTGCCCGGGTCCAGGTAGAGGCGGATGCGGTTGTCGGTGTGCAGCTCGAGGTTCAGCGCCGCGGTCTGGGGCGCAAAATTGCCCATGAGAACTCCTCGGCCGGGGTCCGTGGTCCTGAACCATGCTTCCAGGGTGAAGTCACCCATGGTGACATCCTGGAGTCGTCCCAGGGGCAGGCGTGAGCCAGGGCTGGGCCTGGGCATGCGGACCAGGAGTCTCTCGTCCCGGACCGGGGACTGGATGTCCGGCTCCGGCCCCCTGTCCGCGATGCTGCGGATCTCCGTTTCCTCCAGGGCGCGCGACCAGATTCGCGCGGGTCCGAGTTCACCCTCGAACTCGGTGGGACCGCTCCGCGTGTCGCGGCCGAAGAAGTAGAGGGCGCCGGCCAGCCCGAACGCGCCGGTGGAATCCGGGAGCGATGCGACATGGCGGCCGTCGAGGTAGAGGGAGAGGGTCTTTTCCCTGCGGATGCCCGCGAGGTGATGCCATGCACCGTCGCGCGTGTTGGTGTCCCCCGCGGGAACGCAGAGATCCGTGACCTGCTCCTGTCCGGGCGGTTTGGATTCGACATGGCGAACATCGGCTCCGGCCACGATGAACTCGTCGATCGGTGCCCACGAAACGAAGGAGAAGGTCCTGGCTTCCGGAATGGCCCGCTTGAGACGGGCGAAGAAGTGCGGGTACCGCTCGAAGTCGCGGCCGGCGAAGGTGTTGTCGTGCACGCCGTGCTTGTCCGCCCAGACGCCGGTGAGCAGGCTGGACCAGCCGGGGCCGCTGATCGTGTCACTGGCCTTGTAGCGGTCTCCCTGGATCAGCGTGTTGGTGGCGAAGACTCCATGACGGGCCAGGCGGTCGATGTGGGGAGTGTTCGCCTTGAGGAGGGCGTCCGGCCGCAGTCCGTCGATTCCCATGATGAGAACCTTCCTTGCGGGCTGGGCATGGAGGGGAATGGCGGTTCCGGCCGAGAGGATCCAGGGGAGAAGGGCCAGAACGATCTTGGGTCTGAGGTTCATTCTTCGTGTCTCTTCTGACTTCGCGAAATCCCGCCGGTGAGGCGGTGAGGGGACGGGGGATGGTCCGGCTTTGTTGACACAGAATCAACAGGCCGGTGTACTTTGCCCCATGAATCTCGTGGAACTGGCGCAGCGCATCAAGGCGCGGAGGCTGGAGCGGAGAATGACCCTCGACCAGCTCGCGGCGAAATCGAGGCTGACGCGAAGCATGCTCTCGAAGGTCGAGAACTTCCGCGTGACTCCTTCGCTGCAGGCCCTGAGCCGCATCGCGCAGTGCCTGCGCATCCCGCTGTCCGAGCTGCTCGAGGGATTGGACGAGAAGGGGCCGCAGCTGGCGATCATCCGCAAGAATGAGCGGCGAGCGGTCGAGCGCGACCGGCCGAACTCGAGGATCGTCTATCACGACCTCGCGTACAAGCGGTCCGACAAGGTGATGGCCCCGTTCATCCTGAACGTGCCGCCGGGAGAACCGCGCAAGGAATGCCTCGCGCACGAGGGGGAGGAGTTCCTCATGGTGCTCAACGGCCAGGTGACCTTCCAGTACGGCGAGCAGATGATCGCCATGAAGGCGGGCGACTGCGCGTACTTCGACGCGTCCGTGGACCATCGGCTGCTGAACCCGAATGACAGGGCCGCGGAGGTGCTTTGCGTCCTTTCGGGCGGCACCGAGGTGGACTGAACGCGCCGGCGCGCCGCGCCGCCGGGACTTCCCCACGGGAGACTGACGGGCCTGGGAACCGTTGCTCATTCGTAGCCTGACCGCCACTGGATCGTCGTCCGGGGACGGCAGAGTTTTTGTCGTCGCGAATGTGATGCTCAAGAAATTTTGTTGACTGATGCTCAACCCCACGGTGATGTAGCCGCACTCCACGTGCGATGAAGAGGAAGGGCGAAGCTTTGCATGAGTCGTGCCCCGCCGGTTCCGCGATGGAACCGGGACAACGGGGGCCCGGAGTTCCGCGGCGGAAGTTCATGGCCGCAGGGCTGGCGCTTGGGGCGGCGGCGGCGGTGCCGCGGATCACCCTCGGTGCCGAGCCTCCGGGGAACATTCTGGGGCCGATCGTCGGTCACACCGAGGCGACCATGAGCGTCCTGTGGATGCGCGCGGCCGCCCCGGGAGAGTACACGCTGGAAGTGTCGGCCGTGGAAGGGGGGGCGACCCGCAGGGTCTCGGCCATGGCGACGGAGGCCGCGGATCTGTGCGTGCACTGGCGGGTGGAAGGCCTGCAGCCGGCCACGGAGTATCGGTATCGCGTGCTGCGGGGAGGCGAAGCGGTCTCCGAGTCCGGCAACCAGGTTTTCCGGACGGCTCCGGATCCGGACAGGAGTTCCCGGGTGCGCCTTGCGTTCAGTTCCTGCGCCAGGGAGGACGCCGGAAGCCGGGCCGTGTGGAATCGCATGGCGGCCGAGGGTGTGGAGGCGGTGGTGCTGATCGGGGACACGCCCTACATCGACAGCACGACCCTGGAGGTGCAGACGAGGCGGCATCGAGAATTCGCGGCGGTGCCCGAGTATCAGAGGCTGCTCGCGTCACGTCCGTGCTGGTGGACCTGGGATGATCACGATTTCGGGGCGAACGACGCGAGCGGTTTGCTGCCGGGCAAGGAGAACAGCCGGCTCGTGTACACCAGGTACCGGCCGCAGAGGAACTTCGGGGACGGCACGGACGGGATCTACACGAGTTTTCGCTACGGCCCCATGGAAGTCTTCCTCCTGGACACGCGGTGGTTCGCGATGACGGAGGCGTCGTTCGCGGCCGGCGGGCAGCCGACGCTGCTCGGGGCGAAGCAATGGGCATGGCTCCAGGAGGGCCTGCGGCGATCGAAAGCCACGTTCAAGGTGCTCGCGTGCGGAATGATCTGGGATGACAAGGAGAATTCCGAGAAGGACGACTGGGGAACGTATCTCGCGGAACGCCGGGCCCTGGAGCGGTTCATTCTCACGGAGAGAATTCCCGGGGTCATCCTGATGGGGGGCGACATTCACGCGAGCCGGGTGCTGCGCTACAACTCGAAGGCGGCCGTCGGCTACGACCTCGTGCAGTTCATCGCCTCGCCGGTGCACGGGAGCGTCATCCCGAGCCTGAACGTATACAATCCGCACCTTGTTCGCAGCGCGGTGGAGCCTCACGTGTTCCTGCTGGTCGAGGCCGACGACACGGTGAGTCCCGCGCGGCTGGACGCGACGTTGATCAACGCGCGCGGCGCGCGCGTGTTCCACTATCAGCTCACGATCGAGGACCTGACCCCCGCCTGACCGGGCCCGCCGCCGCCTTCCCGAATGACCTGCTCCACGACCGCATTCCGTGCCAACGGACGAAGCTATCGCCCGCCCCCGCGGCCCATCGTCGTGATCTGCATGGACGGCAGCGCCGACGAGTACCTCGACGCCGCCCTTGCGCGCGGCCGGATGCCGCACCTCCAGGAACTCTCGGTGAAGGGATATCGCGGGATGGCGCGAGGAGCGCTGCCTTCGTTCACGAACGTGAACAACGCGTCGATCGTGACGGGGGTTCCGCCTTCCGTGCACGGGATCTCGGGGAACTACTTCTACGATCCGGCGGCGGGCGCGGAGGTGATGATGAATTCCGCGAGATATCTCCGCGCGGAGACCATCCCCGCCGCCGCGGCGAGGGCGGGCCGCAGGACGGCGGTGGTGACCGCGAAGGACAAGCTTCGGGAGATTCTCGGGCATGGCCTGCGCGGGATCGCCGTCTCCGCGGAGAAGGCGGCCGAGGCGACCGTGGACACGCACGGGATCGACGGAAGGGAACTGCTGGCGGGTGAGGCCGCGCCCCCCATCTACAGCGCGGAGGCCAGCCTCTGGGTGCTTCGCGCCGGAGTGAGACTGATCGAAGACGGGCGCGCGGACTTCGCCTATCTCTCGCTGACCGACTACATGCAGCACAAGCGCCGGCCGGAGGACGCCGAGTGCCTGGATTTCTACGCCGCGATCGACGTGGAACTCGGACGCCTGACAGGCGCCGGCGCGATCGTGGGGGCGACGGCGGATCACGGCATGAACGCCAAGCAGAAGGCGGACGGGACGCCGAACGTGATCCACCTGCAGGCGCTCCTCGAGGAGAAGTTCGGGCCCGGTTTCCGGGTGATCCTTCCCATCACGGATCCCTACGTGAAACACCATGGGGCCCTCGGCTCGCTGGCGATGGTGCACCTTCCGCGGGGGGCCGAGGCGAACGCGGTTCAACGATGGCTGTTCGGGCTCAAGGGGGTGACGGAGGTGTACAGCCGGGAGCAGGCTGCGACAAAACTGGAACTCCCGCACGACCGGATCGGGGACCTCGTGGTGCTGTCCGGCCGGGACGTGGTGCTCGGGCGGACGCCGGAGCATCACGATCTCTCGGCGCTCGAGGGAGGGCTGCGCTCGCACGGCGGCCGGTACGAGGAAATGGTCCCGTTCCTCGTCTCGGAGCCGCTGCGGCCGGAGTACCTCGCCCGTGCGGCCGGGGACGTGCGGAACTTCGACATCTTCGATTTCACGATCAACGGAACCAGGGAATGAAGGATCAGCGCGCGGTGCAGGAATGCTTCTGTCATGTGGCGGGCAAGCCGGTGACTTCGGGCGAAGTGACGGAGATCCGGTCTCCGTACGACGGCCAGCTTGCGGGGACAGTCCGGACGGTGGGCACGGAGCAGGCGGAGGACGCCATTCGCGCGGCGTTGGTGCAGGGTGAGACGCTGACCCGCTTCGAGCGCTCGGCGATCCTCGACCGCGCCCGGCAGCAGCTGGAGGCGCGGCGCGAGGAGTTCGCCAGGCTGATCACGGCGGAGTCCGGGCTGTGCCTTCGGGACACCCGGTACGAAGTGGGGCGCGCGAGCGACGTGCTTCGGTTCGCCTCGATGGAGGCGCTGCGGGACGACGGCCAGATATTCTCCTGCGACATCTCGCCGCAGGGGAAGGCGCGCAAGATCTTCACGTTGCGGGAGCCGGTCTCGCTGGCGCTGGCGATCACGCCGTTCAATCACCCCCTCAACCAGGTGGTGCACAAGGTGGCTCCGGCGGTCGCGGCCGGAGCGCCGGTCATTCTGAAGCCCTCGGGCAAGACGCCGCTGACGGCCATCCGATTCGCCGAACTGCTCTACGAGGCCGGACTGCCGGGGCGCATGCTCAGCGTGCTGCTGGGGGCGGGCGAGGAGGTCACGGAGTATCTGATCAGGGATCCCCGGGTTGACCTGGTGACGTTCACCGGCGGGGAGACGGTGGGCAAGCGGATCGCCTCGATGGCGGGATACAAGCGCCTGGTGCTGGAGCTCGGCGGCAACGACCCGCTGATCATCCTGGACGATGCCGACCTGGACCTCGCGGCGCACCTGGCCGCGGAAGGCGCCTTCCGCAACTCGGGACAGCGTTGCACCGCGGTGAAACGGATCCTCGTGCAGGAATCCGTGCTCGAGGAGTTCACACGCCGGCTTGTGGAGAGGGCGCGGGAGTACCGGTGCGGCGACCCGATGGATCCCGAAACGCGGGTGGGCACCGTGATCAGCAGGGCGGCGGCCAGGCAACTGGAGGAGGTTCTCGAGCGGGCCGTGGCCGCGGGCGCGAAGGTTCTGCTGGGCGGCGAGCGCCAGGGGGCGCTCTTTCCGCCGACCGTCGTGCGCGATGTTCCGCGGGACGCGGAGATGATCGTCCGTGAGTCGTTCGGCCCGCTGGCGCCGATCGTGGCGGTGCGAGACCTCGAGGATGCGCTCGCGGTGGCGAACTCGACGACGTACGGGCTGTCGTCCGGTGTCGTGACTTCGAGCATCGAGCGGGCGATCGCGGCGGTGAAGGGATTGCGCGTCGGCACGGTGAACATCAATGAGGTGCCGGGCTACCGCATCGAGTCGTCGCCGTTCGGCGGAATCAAGGACTCGGGCCTGGGCATCAAGGAGGGAGTCATCGAGGCGGTCAAGTCGATGACCACGGTGAAGACCTTTTCGCTGCCCTGGTAGGAACGGGCGGCCGGGCTTCCTGATGAAGGCGAGAAACAGACGAATCGACCGAGTATGAGTTTCAGCACTGTTCGAACCAACGCGCAGAGGGCGGGACGGGCCGCGTTCACGCTGATCGAGCTGCTCGTGGTGATCGCGATCATCGCGATTCTGGCGGCGATGCTGATGCCGGCCCTGAGCAGGGCGAAGAAGTCGGCCCGGGGGGTGGTCTGCAAGAACAACATGAAGCAGATCCACCTCGGCTACACGCTGTACCAGGAGGATTTCGATGACCGCGGCCATCCGCACCGCAACTGGATGCGCTGGATCCGCGATGGCGGAAACTTCGCCGCGCCGTCGCCGGGCGCGACGGACCTGATCGACCCGGGACACCCGAACGCCTACTGGGGCGTGGCCTACTTCAAGTACGTCGGCGGTACCAAGCAGGTCTTTCGCTGCCCCGAGGCAAGGTCGGCCGACGATCAGTACGGCGGTCCCCCGAACCAGGATGGTCTCTTCAAGAACGGGCACGTGTTCATCACCTACGGATTCAACGGCTTCCATGAAACTTCGGATCGCCGGGCGTTCGGGAAGGACATCGCCCTGTTTGAGGGACTGATCGGGCAGACGCCGGACCGCGCGCGCCCCGCGTCCGCGCTGCGTTTCCCGAGCGAGACGATCCTGTTCCAGGACGCGTGGGAATCGATGCTGGACGGCGACGAGGACACGCCGCTGAACCTCTCGCAGTGGGAAGCATGGCCGGAACGCCTGAATGAGTACTACCGGCACGGCGGCGGTCGGGGGAACATCATGTGGGCGGACGGACACGCCACGGAAGTTCGGCGCGGGAAGACACACTGGAAACTCGATTGGTATGTCGGGCGCCCGTTGCCCTAGCACAGGAAAACGCAAAGGATCCCATGAGACAGACGAACTACAGGTTCCAGGCCGCCGCGATCTGCGGCCTCGTCGCGGGACTGGCCGGTCCGGCCGAGGTCGGCGCGGCAGTGACAGGGCAGTGGGAGTTCAACGGCAGTCTCACTGCGTCCATCGGGGTTGACATGGAATACTTCGACGGACCGGGGGGAGACACCGAGCAGGCGGTGCAGTTCGGTCTCGCGTCGTCGTTCTCGCTCCCGCCGCTGCCGGGCGGGGACGCGCAGGTCATTCGCGTGCCGAAGAACAGCGCGACGATGGGCCTGCTGATGCGGCCCGGCCTGCCGGCGAACGGCGGGGGTGTGCTGGCCAACCAGTACTCGCTGGTGTTCGATCTCCTCTTCCCGGCGTCATCGTCCGGTCTGAATCGCTCCCTGGTGCAGATCGACGACGCGGTGGCGAACTCCAACGCGGCGGAGCTCTCCGTGAACGCCGCGAATGCGGTGGGCGCCCTGCAGTTTCACGGGACGCTGCAACCCGACACCTGGCACCGCCTCGTCGTGACGGTTGATCTCGCGGCGCCCGAGCCGACGATGGTCACCTACATAGACGGCGTGCAGGTCGGCGCGCAGACGCTCAACGAGGGGGTGGACGGGCGCTGGGCGATGAATCCCCAGGGCGCCCCGTACGGATCGGACGCGGCGATTCTGTTCTCCAGCGAGTCCGGCGCGTCGGAGGTGGTCTTCGTGAACAGCATCCAGGTGCACGACACGGTGCTGCCGGCCAATTACGTCCATTCGCTCGGCGGACCGAGCAGCGACGGCATTCCGGCCTCCGTGACCGTGCGGGCGCTGGTCTCGCGCGTGCACCCCGAGCGGGATGCGGCCCTCGTTCTGCCGGATGCAACCATCTCCGCCGAGATCCTCGAGGGGGCGCAGCCGATCGTGCGGGACACGATCCGGCTGATGGTGAACGGCACGGAGGTCTCGCCCCAGATCACATCGCCCGAAGCCGGCAGGCTGGTGGTGACCTACGACCCCGGGCTGCTCGCGCCGCTCTCCGAACACGAGGTGGAGCTGAAGTTCACGGATCCGTCGGCGGACGAGGAGGTCTCCGCGGCGTGGTCGTTCAGGGTGGCTCCGTACCACCTGCCGCCGATCGATCTCGCGGCGGAGTCGCTGCTGTTCATGCCCTTCGAGCTGGCCGAGGCCACTCACGAGGCGGAGGTTCCGGACCTGTCGCCGCGCGCGAATCATGGAGTGCTGACGCTTGCCGAGCCGGGCAACGATCTGCTGACGGACGGCCGCCTCGGCAGCGCGATCGATTTCCAGGAGCACACGGCCAATTACGTGGTGCTCTCGCAGGCGTGGTCGGCCGTGCCGAACAGCTTCTCGGCGTGGGTCAGGATTCCCGTCACGGTTCCTGCCGAGACTCGGGTCGGAGTGATCTGCGGGAGTTACCCGGCGGGGAACAACATCAACTGGGAGGTGACCACCTCCGGCAACCCGCGCATCTTCTGGAACAACGGGAATCCCAACTGGGTGGTGACGGGGATCGACCTCCGGACCGGCGAGTGGGAGCACATCGCATTCGTGCGGGATCCCGCGAGGAACGAGATCCGGTTCTACCTGAACGGGAGCCTCACGGCCACGCTTCCGGCAGCGGGTCAGGACGTGATCCCGGGGGGCGTCTCCTACATTGGCGCCGATCCCCGCGGGTCGGCCACACCGCATTTCAGGGGCGCGATCGACGAGGTGTCCGTCATCGCGCGCACGATCTCCGATGAGGAGGTCTGGCGGATCTACACCCGCGGTGTCGAGTTTCCGGACTACAGCTTCCCGGTTCCGCAGGTGGTCAGCACGATGCCGGCGGACCAGGCAGTCCTTGCTCCGCGGTCCGGCGCGATCGCGGCATACATCGACGAGATGAACAGTCTCGCGAAGGTGGATCGTGAGTCCGTCGAGTTCTGGATCAACGGTGTGAGTCGGCCGGTGACGCTCCAGGATGTGGAGGGCCGGCTGGTGGTGGCGCACGAACCGGACGCTCCACTCGAGGCGGGCACCACGTACACGAACCGTCTCGTGTTCCTTGCCGACGACGCCGGCGGCACGCCGGTGGAGAAGGTCTGGACCTTCACCACGGTGCCGGCTCCGGCCATCTCGACACATCCGCTCAGCCAGACGGTCATCGCGGGGAGCACGGTGATTCTTTCCGTCGCCGCGACCGTCAACCCGCCGGTGGCCTACCAGTGGCGGCACAACGGGAATCCGATCGCCGACGCGACGAACGCCGTCCTGACGCTGCAGGTCACCGAGGCGAGCGCCGGCGACTATGACGTGGTGATCAGGGACGAGGGCGGGGAGATCGTCAGCAACGCGGCCGTACTGACGGTGCTTCCGGCGCTGCCGTCCGACCCGGCCGAGTCATTGCGCTACGGGCTCACGGTGCACTTCCCGTTCGACGAGGACTTCAGCAGCTCCACGTTCGGGTTCGAGGGGACGCCGGTGAACGGCGCGGGCATCAGCACGGACGCGCGCCTTGGTGAGGGTGCGCTCTCGCTGGAGCAGGCGTCGCAGCAGTACGTTCGGGTCGACCAGCAGGTCATCGCGGACGGAACCACGACGTACAGCGTGGCGGGCTGGTTCAAGGTGACCGGCGGCGCGGGCCGGCGATTCCTCTGGGAAACGTTCCCGAACTACGCGATCTCCACGGAGATCACCCCGGCCGGGACGCTGAAGGCGTTCAGCCAGCTTGCGGACAATTCCGGACCGAATGCGGACACGTTCATCACACCGTTCGAGCACGAGTGGCATCATGCAGCGGTCACGTTCGACAGCGCCGCGGGCGTGGCCTCCATCTATTTCGACGGGGTGAAGGTGGATGTTCCCTACGTGCTGCCGCAGGGTGTCGGAACCGCGGCCACGGCCGGATTCAACATCGGCACCTATCGCAGCGCCAACGACCGCTTCTTCGAGGGACTCATCGATGACGTGGCGGTGTGGAGCCGGGTCCTTTCGGAGAGCGAGATCGCGTGGCTGGCGGAGGGCAACGTGGTGCCTCCGCCGCTGGAAGCGGAGACGGACCCGATCGTCATCACGCTGCAGCCGGAGGACGTCAGCGCCCCCGTCGGCGGAACGGCGTTTCTGCAGGTTGCCGCGACGGGCACGCCTCCCCTGGTCGTTCGATGGCAGCGAGACGGCGTGGACATCCCGGGGGCGACCGGTGAAAGGCTCGTGCTGGGGGACCTGAAGTCCGCCGATGCGGGTGACTACATGGCGATCATCGCGGACAGCCAGAAGTCGGCCACGAGCCGAGTGGCGCGCGTCGAGGTCGTGGAGCTGCCCGCGTCCCCGGAGGATTCGGTGCGGATCGGGTTGAACGCCAGCTGGAGCTTCGATGTGGACTTCTCCAGTTCGAGCCCGGCGCACGACGGAACGCCGATGGGCGGGGCATCCATCTCCGCGGACGCACGGATCGGCGCCGGGGCGGCAAGGTTCCGGCAGGCGGAGCAGCAGTATGTGGACATCGCCGCGCCGGTGATCGAGGACGACACGCGCACCTACACGGTGGCGGGATGGTTCAAGGTGGAAGGCGGCACCGGCCGGCGCTTCCTCTGGGAAACCGCGGCGACGCACTACCCCATCTCGACGGAGATCACTCCGGACGGAACGCTGAAGGCATTCACCCGGCTCAGCGATCTCAGTTCGCCGAACCTGGACAGCTTCATCCCCGCGGCGGATGGAGAGTGGCACCACGCCGCGGTCACGTTCAACAGCGCCGCGGGAGAGGCGGCGATCTACCTGGATGGCGTGAAGGTGGAGGGAGAGTTCGCGCCGCCGATCCTGAATCTCGGCACGGCGCCGACCGAAGGATTCCACATTGGAACGTATCGCGCGGCGGATGGCCGCTTCTTCGACGGATGGATCGATGACGTGGGCGTCTGGGGAAGGGTTCTGACCGAAGGCGAGATCGCCTGGCTGGCCGCGGGCAACGGCATCCTGCCGCCGGAGGGGCGCGCGCCGGCGATCACGGCCATCTCGCTGGACGCGGGAGGCATCCGGATCGAATGGGAGGGCGGCTCGGGACCGTTCAAGGTCCAGTACACCGACGCGCTCGGCGGGGAATGGACCGACCTCGGACCGGAATCGATGGAGAACTTCGCCGTGGACGCGCCGGAGGGCGCGATCCGATTCTACCGCGTTGTAGGACAGTAGGGAACCTGACGAGCAGGGCGCGGCGTCATGCCGCGCCCTGGCTCAGGGACCGGACCCGGATGATCTCAACCGCCGCCCTGCAGGGAAGCGCCACGGACAAGGCCGTGGAGACCCGTCGCTTCCGGCGCGCCCAGTGGCGAATGCTGCTGGCGGTGATGTTCTGTTACCTCTTCTACTACACCGGGCGTCAGACGGCGGGCTTCGCGATCCCGGGGATCCACCAGGAGCTGGGCATCTCGCTGGCCACGCTCGGGTGGATGAGCACGGCGCTCTTCTGGTGTTACGCGCTGGGGCAGTTCATCAACGGAAGCCTTGGAGACCGTTTCGGCGGCCGGCGAATGATGACGATGGGAGCGGTGCTCTCGTGCGGCTTCAACTGGATCACGAGCTTCGGGACGTCGATAGCCGGTCTCTTCATTCCATGGGGGGCGAACGGCGTCGCCCAGTCGATGGGCTGGGCTCCCGGCGGGCGGCTTCTGTCGAACTGGTGGAGCGCCGAGGAGCGTGGGTTCGCATTCGGTTTCTACACCTTCGCGGCCGGACTTTCGTCGGTTCTGGCGTTCGGGATGTCACTGGTGGTCATCGACGTGCTCCACCTTGACTGGCGCTGGATCTTCCGGCTTCCCGTTCTGCTGATGCTGCTTGGCGCCGTGGGGTTCTGGCTTGCGGCGCGTGATCAGCCCTCCGAGCTGGGGTTTGCGGACAACCGGGCGCATCGCCGCCAAGAGGGGGGGCGGGATTCCGCGGAGCCGGTGGTTGAAGGCCCGGAGACAGCCTGGGGGCGGTATTTCGCGATCCTGGGGAATGTCCGGTTCGTCGTCGGAAGCGTCGCGATCGGATTCCAGAGCGCCGCGCGGTACGGCTTGATCGTATGGGTGCCCGTGTACTTCCTCGGGAGGGATTGGAAGAACGCCGAGTCGTCGGCGTGGATCAGCCTCGCGCTGCCGACGGGAATGGCGCTCGGGGCACTGGCGAGCGGCTGGATCTCGGATCGCCTCTTTCGAGCGCGGCGCTCGCCGGTGATCATCCTGAACATGGGCCTTGGCGCGGCCGCGGCCTTCGGCATGTATCTGGTGCCCCGGGAGGACTGGGTCTTGGGGATTGCGGTGCTCTTTCTTGCCGGCTTTTTCACCTATGGTGCACAATCCGCGTTCTGGGCGCTCGCGCCGGACCTGCTGGGACGGCATCGCACCGGCACCGGGATCGGCGTGATGAACTTCTTTGCGTACCTTGTCGCGGGACTTTCCGAACCGTTCATCGGCTGGATGATCGAGCGCAGCGGGCACGATTACGGTTTGGTGTTCCCTATCGTGGGCAGTTTCTGCCTCGCCGCAGGCGTCAGCGGCTTGTTCATAAGAAGATGATTCCTTCGAAGACCGGGGAAGTTCCGCCTCCTGAAAGCGTTTCACCTGTGCCGGCTGCGCCCCTCGATGAGGCGCAGCCGATCGATGACCTGCTGAGATCCTCCGTGCGGGCTGGATCCGTGTCCGGCATCGAGGAGATTCTCGCCGTCAACGGGTGGAAGAGTCTGTTCGTCGTCACCCAGGAGGACGCGTGGTCCCTGACGGGCGCGGGGCGTTCCCTCGATCCGATCCTTTCGAGGATCCGGACGAGCCGGTTCAGCGGGTTCTCACCGAACCCGAAGCTCGAGGATGTCCGTGAGGGCATTGCCGCATTTCGGGAGAGCGGGGCCGACGCGATCCTCGCCGTGGGCGGAGGCAGCGCGATCGACATGGCCAAGCTCGTGTCCGCGCTCAGCCCCCAGAAGGATCCGCCCCTGGACATCCTGCGCGGGGAGAAGTCGCTCACGCGCGCGGCGGTTCCGGTGATCGCGGTGCCGACGACGGCGGGCACGGGGAGCGAGGCGACCCATTTCGCGGTGGTTTACGTGGATGGCCGGAAGCTCTCGCTGGCCCATCCCGGGATGCTGCCGAGGTATCCGGTCGTTGACCCTGACCTGACCGCGAACATGCCGCCGGCCCTGACGGCCGTGAGCGGACTGGACGCGCTCTGCCAGTCGGTCGAATCCTACTGGTCCATCCATTCGACGAAGCTTTCACGGGCCTTCGCGCGCGAGGCGCTGGGGCTGGCGTGGAAACACCTCGAGAACGCGGTGCTCGGCCCGACGCCCGAGGATCGACTGGCGATGTGTCGCGCCTCGCACCTTGCCGGAAGAGCCATCCAGATCACGAAGACCACGGCCCCCCACGCGATTTCCTACGCGATCACGTCGCGTTTCGGGGTTCCCCACGGGCACGCGGTGGCGGTGACCCTGGGACCGCTGCTTGTCTTCAACGCGGAGGTCGAGGCGGACGACAACTGCGATCCTCGTGGTCCGGAACACGTGCGGGAAACCGTGGGTGAGATCGTTCGAATGCTTGGATGCGCCGATCCTGATGAGGCGTGTGCCGCGATCCGCGCCAGGATGGCCAGGATCGGCTGCGCGGACACGCTTTCGCGCCTGGGCATTCAGGCCGGGGACATCGGGTATCTCTGCGACGAAGTGAATCTTGAACGGCTCGCGAACAATCCCCGGCGGCTGACCCGCCCGGCCCTGGAGAGAATCCTGCAATCCATCGCCTAGACGACCCCCCGCGTGGTCGGGCGTTCAGACACTCGCGATTGCCCCATGGAATGAGCGCGGCCCGCGGCCGGCCTCGCGTCGGCCGCGCACGCCGCGCCATCGGCCGCGTGTCGAGTCGGGAATCAGGCGCGTTCGCGGTGACCGCGACCCAACCACGCGAGCAGCGCGAGCGCAGCCACGCCAACGAGCTCGGCGCCACCTCCCAGGTCCGGCACCGGCCCGATCGTCACGCCGCTGGCGAAGTCCCCGAGGGCCGAGAACTCGAAGTACGTGACGGCGCCCGGCGCGAACGGCGTGGTGAACGAGAAGCCGTCGAGCATGGTGCCGACGAGAACGTCGCCGGCGGGGTCGAGGGAGATGAAGTCGAGGGGGGCCGGTCCCCCGGGAGAGGGCGTTCCGGGCTGCGCAATCCAGTTGGCATCGGGAACGCTGACTGATCCACCGGAAGCGACATCACTCCATCCGTCGAAGATCGGGAGGTTGGTGGTCAGCGACCATGCGACCACATCGAAGGTGCCCGCGGAGTTATCCACCTCGTAGGAGTAGGTGAAAGTTCCGTCGGCGTTCTCGACGTAGGAGCCGATGATGACCGCGGGCGCGGATCCGGGCAGGATGACGGCGGGCGCGGCGAGGAGGATGAGGATGAGTTTGCGGAGCGGGTGCCAGGGGGACAGGGGACCATTCATGGCGGAATCAGGTGTGAGTGATTTTGTGAGTGTTTCGACCCGGGAACCCGGGGACGAGCGGTGCTGTTCGAGGGCATCGATTCGCCGTGATCCGCTTCCCACTGATGGAGAACAGTCCGATGGAGGGATGGGATGAGTCCAGCGCTTCGAGTGCGAATACTGTGGCTTCTCATGGCGCAGGCAAGCCTTTAATGTGAGTGCTCACGGAGCCTTCCCGCGGCTGCGGAGTTGAAAGCCGGGGGAAGGCGCCGCGGATGACCGCGTCAGTCGATGTCGGGGAACAGCAGATTCTGGCCGGGGCCTCCGTCGAGGATGTCTTCGCCCTCGCCCCCGTACAGCTCGTCGTTGCCTTCGCCTCCGGAGAGGACATCGTCATCCAGGCCTCCATGGAGGACGTCGTTTCCGGAGCCGCCGTCGAGGAAGTCCATTCCCGCGCCGCCGTAGAGCGTGTCGTCACCGGCGCCGCCGATGAGGATGTCGTTGCCTTCGCTTCCAAGGACGAGGTCATCACCCGAGCCGCCGTCAAGGGTGAGGCGGATGAGCCCGGCCTTCAGCCGCGAAGCGTCGAGCTTGTTGTTGCTGGCGTCGGCATGGATCTCGAGACGGTCCGACGCGGGGTCCGGGCGGTGAATTCGGTAGTCGTAGAGGAGGCTGTCGCCCGGCGTGACCACCACGGATTCGCCGCCCGGGTCGCGCTCCGCTCTCAGCGAGAAGGACAGGTTTCCGTAGATGAAGACGGAGTCTTCGGCTGCCGCCGGTGAGTCCTCGGCCAGATCGATCACCACGCTTCGCGGTCTTGTGCGGCTTTGATTGTCCAGATCGATGAGGAAGCAGGTGTCGGAGCCGTCCCCGGGAGCGATCCGCAGGTTCGGGGTGAGTGCATCGATCACTTCAGTTCCATTGACGAGAATATGCAGCGCCTCGGTCGAGGACCAGACGACGAAACTGTCGTCGCCGGGGCCGCCGCTGACGAGGAGCGTGATCCCCGTCGCGCCGACGGTCGGAACCCAGTTGACCCGGTCGTTGCCGTCGCCGGGTTCCCAGAGGATCGACGTGAAGCTTTCCGTGGGCGGGAAGATCGTGTCCTCGCCGGGGCCGCCGATGAGGATGCCCGGGCCGGTCAGGATGTCATCTCCTTCGCCTCCGTTCATGGTGACATGAAGTTGACCCTGCATGCGGTCATTGCCGCCGAGGCCGCTGACAATGACCTGGTCATGGATACTCCTCCTCCCGGTCCACTGAAGGGAGATCGGCGCTCCGTGGATCGTTCCCCCGAAGACGCGGACATCGTCGTCGCCTTCCGTGAGATCGAAGATCGTGATGTCGCCCTCGGTATCGTCGGAGCCGACGGAGGGGTCTGTGTCGACGAGGACGTGGCGGATCGGTCCCCCGGCCAGGTTCCTGACATGAAGTGTGTCGCCGCCGAGGTCGAGCTGGGTTTCGAGGTGAGTGATGTTGACCATTTCGACAAGGGCACCGCCGTTTCCCGTGACGATCACTGCGGAATCGGTCATCGATACTTCAGCCGCATCGTCGGCGGGTGTGCCGACGACCCGGAGCGTGTTGCCCCCGGCGTGAATGGTTGCCGCCAGGGGGAGCAAGGTGGTCGGGATCGCCCCGCCATCGACGAAGTCGTGTCCGCCGAGGCCGACGGCGATGCCGTCGTCCCCCCTGCCGCCAATGACCACGTCGGAGCCGGTGCCGGCGTCGATCTGGTCGTTGCCGTCCATGCCATGAATCACGTCATCGCCGGGGCCTCCGAAGAGAATGTCGTCGCCGGCCCCGCCCTGGATGAAGTCGTCGCCCTCGCCGCCGTCCAGGATCACGGTGAGGAGCGTGGAGAGCGCATCGTCAACACGCAGCGCATCGGGGCCGGAGAGCGTTCGAACGTGCACTTCCGCGATGTCCGGGACGGTTGGAACAGTGCCGTGAACACGCACCTCCCCGCCATTGATCAGGATGATTCCCTCGGGACTCGCGCCGACATGGATTTCATCGGGACCGGCGTGGCCGGTGACCTGGAGGATTTTCCTGCCGTCGTCCGTGACAAGAATCTCCGCGAGGATCGGGCCGATGATCTCCCTGACCTCGGCACGCTCGCGCGCGGAATTGAAGGCGAACACCGTGAGCGTGGCGCGGAACCCCTCGGGCACCGTGGCGGGCACGCTGCCGGAGGCGGTCCATTCCCCGGGGCTGCCCGTGAAGATCACCCTCAGCAGGCTGGGCGCGTAGGGTCGGAAATCGACCGTGCCGACAACCTGCGTGACATCGGTGCTCGTGGACGCGCGAAGGGAGAACGAGCTGCCGGCTGACCATTCCATTGGCGCGATCTCCACCTCGTGGATGACGGGGGCGGCCCATGCCGCGGCCGTCATCATCGATGCGAGGAGCAGGCCGGAAGACGGGCTTCGCTGCGGCCTTGGTGACGTGGGTAGCATAACCTTCCTGGGGTTGGAGAACGTCTGACTCGAATCGCGCCTCGCGCCCGGATGTGGACGCGAGGTTCATGGCGGGATCAGCGCAGGCTCGATCGGGAGAAAAGCAGGCAGAGTGAATTGTCGGGGTTCGCATGGGGCGGATGGGCTGGGGGACCTCCCGACTGGTTCGGAGGCCGCCGCGGTCGGCCGCATGAGCCTTTTGGAGTGGCTATCCTTCTATGCGGAACGCCGCGAGGGCGCTCGCCGGAACTTGGCATTCTCTCCACCGCGATTGCCACGGCTCGAGGAGGTTCCGAGAGTGGCCGCGGACTCCGGCCGTGGTTCCACTGATTGCCTTGCGTGCCATCGTGCGGGCGATGGACACCCACCCTCGGTTGCGAGCCGTGTGCGGAGGGAGGCGGGCAAGAAAGGACCTGCCTATGACAACAGGCGGTGAGCCGACTTCGGGAGGGAAGGGCATAAGGAAGCATCCCCGGGATCAATCCATCCCGCATCCTGCGAACCGCGGGACGTCGCTCATGAAACCGCCGCCCTTATTCCATGGAGCTCCTCATCAGCGATGCCCGCCTCGTCTGGAGGTCACATGAATGCGCAGCCCAACGTTCTCATCGTGGGCGCCGGCCCTGTCGGACTGATGGCCGCCGTCCGCCTCGCCCTCAACGGTGTCCCGGTGACGATCATTGATCAGAGGCCGAGAGTA
Source organism: uncultured Verrucomicrobiota bacterium (assembly GCA_964389135.1). Lineage (GTDB taxonomy): Bacteria > Verrucomicrobiota > Verrucomicrobiia > Limisphaerales > CAIMTB01 > CAIMTB01. Next base: position 29,204 of record CAYMDA010000039.1, read on the forward strand.
TCCTGCCGTTCCTACGCGTGCGCGCTGCATCCGCACACTCTGGAGCTGCTCGACTCCGTGGGGCTTGCCTCCGCGGCCGTGAAACGGGGGCGCAGCGTGGACACCGTGGCATTCTACGACGCGCATCAGCGTCAGACCGAGGTGCGCCTGAGCGATCTCACGGGAAGCCATCCGTTCGCCCTTTGCCTCGCGCAGTCGTCGCTGGAGGATCTCCTGGAACGTCGGCTGGCCGACCTCGGGGTCAGCGTGCAGTGGAACCGGAGGCTGGCGGGACTGCGCCACATGGACGACGGGATCTCCGCCCGCATCGCGAGCGTCACGCAATCGGGGGATGGATGTCTCCTGGGCGACTCCGTCATTGCCGTCCGAGGGTACCGCGACGCGTCGTTTCAGTTCGTCGTGGGCGCGGACGGCGCGCATTCGCTCGTGCGCGAACACCTTGGCGTGCGTTGCGAGCCTCTTGGACGTGCCGTCACCTGCGCCATGTATGAATTCCGGACAGACGCGGTTCTGCCTCACGAGGTGCGCGTGGTTCTGGACGAGGGCGGCGTGAGTGTGCTCTGGCCGCTCTCGGATCATCGCTGCCGCTGGACGTTCGAGATGTCTTCGGATGGCACCAACGTTCACGGCGGCGCGGGACGGTTTCGGTATGACGGCGCCATGCTGGAGGGCCTGATACGGGAACGGGCGCGCTGGTTCACCGCCAGGATCACGGAGCTCGACTGGGGCGGAGTTGTTCGGTTCACGCCCGGATTCGTTCCTCTTTTCGGGCGCGACCGCTGCTGGCTGGCCGGGGATGCTGCCCATCAGGCGCTTCCGTTCGGCGTCCAGAGCATGAACATCGGCCTGCGCGAGGCGCTCGACCTTGCGGACGCCATGGCCGAGGCCCTGAAGGGCCACTCGGCAAGGCTGTGGGAATACGCCGATGCGCGCGCCCGGGAGTGGCATGATCTTCTTTCCGCGGCGCCCTTCGAAGTCGGGTACCCGCGGAATGAATGGGCTGCCGCGAGGGAGCAGCGAATCGCGGCGTGCCTCCCGGAGTCGGGACCAAGGCTGAAGGTCCTTTGCTCCCAACTGGGACTCCACTGGCGGGACTCTTCGTCAGGGCACTCGGCTCACCCGGAAGAAGGTGTGTCCCGCGGGATCAATGGGGATGGCGGTTCCGGCGGCGGGGGTTGGCAGCACGAAGTTGGTCCACACACTCCATGAGGACAGGTCGATGGACCGCTCGATCCGGTAGGTGCCGCCTGGTTCGCCGGTGATGGAAAGAGTGAGCGGACCGCCGGAGGAGGACGGGCGCGCCAGCGCCAGCCGCGAGCCAGGGGAGAGGCGCATGAGTGCGACGGCCTTCCCGGCGATGAATGCGCCTCCGAGATACACGACGCCCTGGAAGCCCGCGGCGGATACGGTGCGGGTGTCGGTGACATCGGGAACATGGATGCCGACGCCGTACTCCAGCGCGTGGCTGAGGTCCCATGAGGTGTCGAGGGACCCGTCGGGTTGCAGCAGTGCGATGCCGTCGCGGGGAGCGCCGTGGACGCTGGAGAACGCGCCCGTGACCAGGAGCCTGTCATCGGGGAGGCGCGTGATGTTCCGAACGTTGACGGGGTAACCCGCGGGGGTGCGGCCCAGCACGGGATCGAAGCCGGCGTCCAGGCTTCCGTCCGGGTTCAACCTTGCGAGGGCGACCCTTCCAAGGCCCGCGACACGGGTGAAGTTCCCTCCGAGGAGAATCCGTCCGTCCTGCTGGGGCACGACGACGAAGATCTTGCCGAGGATGCCGGGGCCGGGGTTGAAGCTGGTGTCCACCCCGCCGGAAGGTTCGAGGCGGAAGAGGTTGGTGCGGGGGACGCCGTTGACGGAGGAGAACGCGCCCGCGACAAGGATGCGTCCATCGGTCTGGATCGCGATGTCCGAAATGACCTGTTGCGAGTACGGATCCGGGGCGGCGAAGACGATTCCATCTCCGGGATCGAATGATTCGTCGAGGGACCCGTCCACGTGGAGTCGCGCGATGCCGGTTCGGGGAACCCCATTGACCTGCTTCAGGAAGCGGCCGGCGACGAGGAGTCGGTCATCCGGTTGCAGCGCGTAGGTGGCCGTGTAGTCCGGAGTGACGATGGCCGGGTGCCAGTCCGGGTCCACCGTTCCGTCCGGGTTGAGTCGCGCGAGATAGTTTCGCGGGACGCCGCCGACGGACTCGAAGAAGCCGCTGATGATGGTGCGTCCGTCGGTCTGGCGCAGTGCGCGCCACACGGTCGGGTTGACCAGCGAACCCTCGATGGATCGGCCGCCCTGGAGGTCGGGATTGAACGAGGTGTCCACCGAGCCGTCCGGGAGAAGGCGAGCGATTCCGGGGTGCAGGTTTCCGTTCACCATCGAGAATTCGCCTCCGGCGATCACCTTGCCGTCTGGTTCGGGAGCGATGGTCATGACGCGTCCGAAGCTCGCGGCGGAGACGCGGAAGCCGGGCTCGGCGGAACCATCGTCGCGGAGCCGCCACAGCGTGGCGGAGGAGCCGGCGATCTCCGCGGTCGATTCGGCGACACGCAGGCTGCCGTCGTTCATGGGGACGACCGAGAGGACCGCCGCCTTGGGGGGCAACTGGGGGGAGAAGCCGTTGTCGATACTCCCGTCGGGCCGGAGGCGCCTGAGCGCCCCGCCCGCGATGGCGGTGGTGTAAACCGAACCGTCCGGCGCGGCTTCGAGGAACAGGTGGGTTTGCGGCGTGAAGACGGGCTCGTAACCGGGGTCGAGGGATCCGTCCGGGTGCAGGCGGGCGAGACCGTTGCGTGGGATCCCGTCGAACCGGGTGAAGGCGCCGCTCACCGTGAGCTCGTCTTCGCGAACCACGCGGATGAAGGCGATGCTGCCGGGCGACCCGTCGGATGCCTGGGCTCCTCCTCCGGCGGAGAAGCTGGGGTCCACGGTTCCGTCGTCCATCAGGCGCGTGATGCCATGGGCGACCCTGTCGTGCACCTTCGCGAAGGAACCGACCACGACGATGCGGCCGTCCGGCTGCACGGCGGACGCGGTCACCGCGGGTGGAACGGGCGTGCCTTCGGCGTCCGGGTCCGGGCGAAACGCGTCGCCCGGATCAAAGGTCGGATCCACGCTGCCGTCGGGGTTCAGACGGACGATGCCGTATCGCGGCTTCCCGTCCACGTGGGTGAAATTGCCCGAGACGATGAGGCGGTTCTGGGCGTCGCATGTGACCCCGCGGATGAGATCGCCCGGGGAGATGGGAAAGGGCGCATTCTCCAGGGAGAAGCCCGCACCCACATCGAAGCCCGGGTCCGGGTCCCCATAGGCGTTCAGGCGGGTGAGTCCCTTCTCCCCGCGGAGAATCACGCGGCCTCCGGGATCGATCGCGAGGAAGTCGGCAGTGCGTTCGCTCACCCGGAACGTGAGGTCCACGGCGCCGTCAGCGTGGAGTCTCGCCATGCCGAGCGCGGGCACGCCATTGAGAAGGTCGAAGAGGCCGCTGACCATCAGGTGTCCGTCGGGCAGGGCGGCCATTTGCCGAAACTGATGGCCGTTGCGTGAGAAAGTCGGCTGGAAGGCGGCATCCGGCAGGAACGGAGCGGATGCGCCCCCGCCGGGCACAAGGAGGGGTGCAAGGATCGAGAGAGCGCAGGGAATGAGTTTCATGGCAGGTCCGAGGGGTGACTGGGCGAGAATGACGAGTGCGGCGGCCGCGAGGGGTGTGGTCGCCAGACCGGTGATGAGCCCGGGCCGGGCGAGACCTGAGTGAATCGCGACGGCGGTCTCCCGCACGAAGTCGGACGCCGGTACGGCGGGGTCGATCGCAACCGAGATGCAGCGTGCGACGAGCCCCTCCGGCAGGGGGTCCGTGGCGCGGGCGCGCATCGCCGCGCCGAGGGTGATGGCGCCGATCACCAGCCCGCGCCGGCGGAAGTATCGGCGAAGGCGCTCGACGCTTCGCGCCACCCGCTTCCTGGCAGCGTCTTCGCTGACGCCCAGGCGCGCTGCGATCTCGCGGAACGTGCACTCCTCCGCGAAACGCAGGAGCACCGCGTGACGCTCGAGGGAGGGAAGGGCCGCGAGCGCGTCGTCGAGAAGGGGGGCGGCAGAATCCCATGCAGTCTCCTCGCGGGGCTCGCCGGCCAGGCCCGGACCGGAGAGGCCCGGGTCCACGACGGACCTGACCTCGCGGCGGCGGCGGCGCGCCTCCGAGCGTCGCACGTACAACGCGGCCAGGCGCGTGGCGCGGTGCAGCCATCCCGCGAGGATCACCGGAGGCTTCACCTTGTGCGCCTTCTGCGCGAGGGCGATGAACACCGCCTGCGTGACATCCTCGGCGAGGTGACGATCCTGCAGTTGGCGCATGGCTGCCGCGTGGACCGCGCCCGCATGGCGCTTCACCAGTTCCGCGAACGCAGCTTCAGAGCGGCGCGTGACGAATTCCCGAAGCAGTTCCGCGTCGTCCATGGGGGATGATCCACTTTGCTACTGCCGCCGGGTGGAAAGGGGGACAAAAAACCATTCAGAACCTGCAGCCCGAGGAATGGCCCGAGGGTGCGCCCTCGAGCGTTCGACGTTTCGAGCCGGTCCGACCGGCGGACCCGCGCGTCCCTGGGCTCGCGCCGGGTCAGGAAACCCGCCCGAACGGGCAAGGGCGCGGCTAAGTGCCTGCGCCTAGCGGAAATACCGATCTCAGCTTTTGACCGGGGCTGCCGTTGATCTCTCAGAAATCCGCGGCGAGCCCGCTGTTCGTCCCCGGTCTGACGGGATGACCGGCCGGAGGGACGACGTCTTCGCCGCACTCCTGACTCAATGAAGAAGTACTTTGTGACGATCACGGCGGCGACCCTGATCCTTGGAACCCTTGCGCGCGCCGAGACCGAGGCGCCCGGCACGATGGATTCCACCTTCAGGCCCCAGATCTCCCGGTCGTACACCGATGTGGTGGCGGTTGCCGTGCAGGCGGATGGCCGCGTCCTTCTCGGGGGCGATTTCACTTCGGTCAACGGCACCACGGTGTCGGGCATCGCGCGGCTTCAACCCGACGGTTCGCTGGACTCCAGCTTTGCCCATACGCCGGGCGCGAACGGCTACGTGTATGTGATCCTTCCCACCGCGGACGGAAGCCTCCTTGTCGGCGGCACGTTCTCGTCGATCAACGGGGCGGGCTGGCGCGGCCTTGCGCGCCTCACCGCGGCGGGGCTTCCGGATCCCGGGTTCGGCCAGTTCGGCGGGGTCAGCAATGGCGGGGTGGTCAAGGCGGTCGCGGTGCAGGAGGACGGCAGGATCCTGGTGGGCGGAAGCTTCAGCGGCGTGAACGGCACGACCCGCACCCACCTCGCGCGGCTGCTCCCGAACGGCGCCCTTGACCCCGACTTCAACGTGATGCTCAACGCCGGGGTAAAGGCCATCGCCGTCCGGCCGGACGGCCGAATCCTTGTCGGCGGCGAGTTCACGCAGGTGAACAACCAGGCCCGCACCCACCTCGTGCAGCTTCACTCCGACGGCACGACGGACACATCCTTCAGCGGGTTCACGGACTGGGACGTGAACAGCATCGTGCTGCTGGAGAACGGACAGGCCGTGATCGGAGGGCGGTTCTGGCAGGTGAACCATTTTACTCAGAACAAGCTCGCCCGGCTTCATCCCGATGGGAGTCGCGACCCCAGCTTCGGCGCAAGCGCGAGCGGCGATGTCAGCCGCGTGCTGCTCCAGCCGAACGGAAAGCTTGTGGTGGTCGGGAACTTCGGCGCGATCAACGGGGGCGGCACGGCGAGGCTCGCGAGGCTCACCGGCAGCGGCTTTCTCGATGTCGAGTTCCAGCCGGGAACCGGTCCGGACGCGCAGGTTCACGATGCCGCGCTGGCGCGTGACGGGCGGATCGTGATCGTAGGCGCGTTCGGTTCGGTGAGCACCGTGTCCCAGAGAATGGCCGCCCGAATCTGGGGGGATCCGCCGCCCCCCGTGGTCTCGGAGGGTACCGTCCGGATCTGGACCGCCGTGGAGATCGGGTGGGATTCAGTCCAGGGAGTTGCGTACCAGGTGCAGTGGTCCAGCGCGGCGGCTCCCGCGGTATGGAACGATCTCGGCGCCCCGATGACGGGCACGGGCGGCTTCATGCGCGTCTTCGATTCGACCCGGGAGCATCCACACCGGTTCTACCGCGTCGTGCGCGCGCCGTAGGCACGGGAGGAACCGGGGGTGTTCGAACGGCGACGCCCCGCGGGCGCGGAGAATGAGGCGGCGGGCGTGGAGCGCCGCGTGGGACACGCGGCCTCCCGATTGGGCGGGGCGCTTCGCGATTCAGGTGGTCCGACGGACCTGGACTCCGCGTGGCGCGCGGCCTGCCGTGAAAGGTGTCGTGCGGCGGACATTTCCGCTTGGAATGCCCATTCCAGCGAAGCAGCTTGGGGCGCATGGGAACTGCGCGTTCTTCCCTGACCAGAGGTTCTTGCGCCGCCGGAATGCTGGCCTGGGCCGGCATCGCCGCGGCTTTCATCAGCGTGGGCGCCAGCGCCGACGACTGGCCCATCTATCGCGGCCCCCATCACGACGGACACTCGGCTGAGACGGGCTGGACCGACCAGTGGGGCGCCCAGGGCCCGCGGATCGCATGGAAGGCGAACGTCGGGCTGGGGCACTCGTCCGTCGTGGTGGGCGATGGGCGCATGTTCACGGCGGGCCACGCCGACGAGCACGACACCGTGTACTGTTTCAACGCCGAGACGGGAGAGGAGATCTGGACCCACCGTTACCCGGCGGACATCGGGGCGCGCTTCTACGAAGGTGGCACCACGGGCACGCCCACGATCGAGGGCGAACGTGTCTACTGGCTGAGCAAGTGGGGTGACCTCTTCGCGTTCGAGGCGGCCACGGGCAAGGTGCTCTGGAACACGCAGGTGCAGAAGGACACCGGCATCCGCGTGCCGGACTGGGGCTTCACCGGCGCCCCCTATGTTCACGGCGAACTGCTTGTCCTGACCATGGGTGAGGCCGGGGTTGCGGTGGACAAGAACAGCGGGAAGGTCGTGTGGAAGTCGGCCAACAAGGATTCCGGTTACTCCACGCCCGTGCCCGTTGCCGTCGGCGGGCGTGAGTTTCTCGTGCTGGGTTCGAGGGAGCACTACATCGCGATCGACCCGGCTTCCGGCGAGGAAGCGTGGCGCATCCGGTGGCTCACCCAATACGGAGTGAATGCCGCGGACCCGATCCACGCCGATGGGAAGCTGTTCGTCTCATCGGGCTACGGGAAAGGCGCGGGGCTGTTCGACGTCACCCAGCGGCCGCCGAAGCAGCTCTGGACGTCGAAGGTCCTCGGCACGCAGTTGAATCCCGGCGTGCTCCATGACGGCCACGTCTATGGAATGGATGGCGACACGGACAAGAGAGGTCCCCTCAAGTGCGTGGAGTTCGCGACGGGGAGGGAGAAATGGGCTGTCCCGGGTTTCGGCACAGGCGGCCTCACGATCGCCGACGGGAAGCTCATCGTCCTCAGCTCGTTCGGGGAGCTTTCGGTCGCGCCCGCCACCCCGGAAGGATTCAGGCCGGTGGCGCGCGCGCAGGTGCTGGGCGGGAAATGCTGGACGGCCCCGGTGCTCGCGAACGGCCGGATCTACTGCCGAAACTCGCGCGGCGACCTGGTGTGCGTGGACGTTCGCGGACAGGATTCCTCCCTCTGAGCATGAAGCGTCGAACCTTCCTCCGGATGGGCGCACAGGCCGGCGCACTCGCGCTGGCTGCTCCGTACCTTCGGGCGCAGGACCGTCGCGTGTACCGCACCGCGCTGATCGGGTCCGGCTGGTGGGGAAAGAACATTCTCAGGGAAGCCGTCGCGAGCGGTCGCTGCAAGGTGGTGGCGCTGTCGGACGCCGACGGCTCGGTGCTGGAGATCGCGGCCGACCAGGTGAATGACCTGACAGGCTCCACGCCCAGGACATACCGGGATTACCGGGAACTGCTCGCGGCCGAGAAGCCCGAGATCGTGATCGTCGCCACGCCGGATCACTGGCACGCGCTGAACACGATCGATGCCCTCAGGGCGGGCGCGCATGTGTTCGTCGAGAAGCCGACAGGCCATTCGGTGAACGAGAGCCGCGCCATGCTCCAGGCCGCGCGCGACACGGGCCGCATCGTGCAGGTGGGGCTGCACCGACGCGTCGGCCCCCACCACGTGAGCGCGATGGAGTTTCTGCGGTCCGGGGCCGTGGGTGAGGTGGGCATGGTGCGCCTCTTTGTCCATGGCGGCGGGGGCAGGGAGAATCCCCAGCCCAACGAGGAACCTTCCGAAAGCCTCGACTGGAACCTCTGGTGCGGGCCGGCGCCCCTGCGTCCCTTCAACAAGAAGCTCCATCCGGGCGGCTGGCGGAACTTTCTTGACTACGGGAACGGCACCCTCGGCGACTGGGGCGTTCACTGGCTCGACCAGGTGCTGCTCTGGACGGAGGAGAAGTATCCGAAGCGGGTCTTCTGCACGGGGGGCCGCCCGATCAAGGGCGAGCCGGTGAATGACGAACGCGGTCAGACCACGGACGCGCCCGATCACCAGGTCGCCACGTACGAGTTCGAGCAGTTCACCTGCATCTGGGAGCACCGGCAGTTCGCCGCCAACTCACCGGACAAGCACCGGATCGGCGCGTACTTCTACGGCACCCAGGGCACGCTGCACATCGGGTGGAGGGACGGATGGACCTTCTATCCCTCGAGACAGAGTCAGAAGGTCATCCACGAGGAATCGCAGCTCCAGGAACCGGACGGACACAACCTCCAGTTGCTCTGGGCCGATTTCATCCGGGCGATCGACCTGGGCAAACAGCCGGCCGGCGACATCGAGTCCGCGCATCGCGCGTCTGTCCTGCCGCTGCTGGGCATGATCTCGTGGCGAATCGGGCGCAGCATCGAGTGGGACGGTGAACGCGAGGTGATCCGGAACGACTCGGAGGCAAGCGGACTGCTCTCGAAGCCGTTTCGGGAGCCGTGGGTGTATCCCGCCTGAGGCCGGCCGGGAGCCGCCGAGGCAATGCCGTCGGGCATCGGGGGGAGCAGGCCTCCCGCGGGGAACGGCGCCGTTGCGGCATGGATGCGGTGGATGGAGAGAGCGCGGAGAATGAAGGCGTCCGTGCTTCCCGCCTTCGTGGCGTGATGCTAGGGAGAAGCCCTCGTTATGACCCTTCCAGAAGCTCTCGGGCACCTTGAGGCACTCGGCAATGAGAAGGTGCGCGCCCAGAACGCCAAAAGCGGTGCCGGCGAGAATCAGTACGGCGTCAGCCTCGGCGAGATCCGGACGCTCGCGAAGAAGATCCGGTCGGACCACGAACTGGCGATGGCGCTGTGGGAAACGGGGAATGTGGACGCCCAGTTCCTTGCGGCGCTTGTCATGGAGCCGAAGAAGCTGTCCGCCGATGACCTCGATCAGCTGGTGCGATCCATTTCCTTCGTCCGGGTCGCGGACTGGCTGAATTCCTACGTCGTCTCGCGGCATCCCCGCCGGGAATCGCTTCGGGAGCCATGGATGAAGTCCGGGGACCGGTGGGCGGCCCGCGCGGGCTGGTACCTGACGGCCGAGCGCGTCGCGAAGGAACCCGGGGGCCTCGACCTGAGCGGGTTGCTCGACCGGATCGAGTCGGAGATGGGAGGCGCGCCGCCCGAAGTCCAGTGGACGATGAACAGCACGCTGGCCGCGATCGGCATTCACCATGCCGCCCTGAGGGATCGCGCGATCGCGATCGGAGAAAAGCTCGGGATTTACCGGGATTACCCCGTCTCCAAGGGGTGCACATCCCCCTTCGCGCCCATCTGGATCAACGCGATGGTGAGTCGCCAGGGGAAATAGATGGGAAGCCGGATTGGGTCGAGGGCCATTGCTTGCACACCGGGTCAGTCCCGGGTGTCTGCGGGGCAAGACCTCCGCATCCGCGGGTCGGTCGTTCACTCCGGGGTCGCACGGCCGATATATACGTGTTGCGTCACGCGGCAAGGCAGCGCGCCAGGTCGTGCCTCAGGCGTCCCGTGGCCCTGCGTGCCGGGTTGGAACGATCTTCGGTCCATCACGGTGCCGGGGCTCACCCGGACGTACGGGCAAGGTCCGGTCTGCAGCGCGGTCGGCTGATTCAGGCGGTCGTGTGCGAGCGAACGCTACCCGACACATCGAGAACTGAAAGCCCATGAAAAGATTCACACAGCCGTCCCACAGCTCGCCGGAATGGGCCGCTGAAGCGTCGTTTTCCTGGG
>CAYMDA010000040.1:0-38839 GCA_964389135.1 uncultured Verrucomicrobiota bacterium
TGTGGCCGGTGACCCAGCCGACATCCGCCGTGCACCAGTACACGTCCTCCGGCTTCAGGTCGAAGACGTACCGCGTGGTGATCTTGATGCCGAGGAGGTATCCGGCGGTGGTGTGGAAAATGCCCTTGGGTTTTCCCGTGGAACCGCTGGTGTAGAGGATGAAGAGCGGGTCCTCGCTTTCCATCTCCTCGGCCGGGCAGTCCGCCGAGACGTATTCGAGCTCGCGGTGCCACCAGAAGTCGCGGCCCTCCTGCATGTGAATGTCGTTGTAGCAGCGGCGCAGGACGATGACGGCGCGCACCGATCCCGCGAGCAGGCGGCCCTCGGAATCCTTGAGGTTGAGCGCGTCATCCACGTTGCGCTTGAGCTGCACGATCGCGCCGCGCCGGTAGCCGCCGTCCGCCGTGATGATGAGCGAGGCGCCGCAGTCCTGCGCGCGCGAGGCGACCGAATGCGCGCTGAAACCGCCGAACACGACCGAGTGCACCGCGCCGATGCGCGTGCAGGCGAGCATCGCGATGGCGGCCTCGGGCACCATGGGCAGGTAGATCAGCACGCGGTCGCCCCGCTGAACGCCATGCCGCTTCAGCACGTTCGCGAACCGGCAGACCTCCCGGTGCAACTGCCGGTAGGTGAGGGTCCGCTCCTCGCCGGGCCGCCCGTCCGCGGCCGGTTCCCCCTCCCAGATGATGGCGGCCCGGTTCGCGACGGGCGTGTCCAGCCATCGATCGAGGCAGTTCACGGAGACGTTCAGGCGGCCCCCGGAAAACCAGCGCGCCACCGGCTCATTCCACTCGCTGACGGTCTCGAAGGGCTTCGCCCACACGAGTTCCTCGCGCGCCATCCGGCCCCAGAAGCGATCCGGCTCCTCGATCGATTCGCGGTACAGGTTCTGGTACTCCTCCATCGACTTGATGTGCGCCGCGGCGGCGAACTCGGACGGCGGATGGAACACGCGGTTCTCGTTCAGGACGGAGGTGATGCCGGACTGGTTCTCTGTGGGGGAGTTCAACATGGCTGGCGATGGAGACTATGACTCAATGTCCATTCGCGGGAGACGTGAATCTGCCATGCCCGTCCGGCGAGTGCGAGAGCCGAATTTTCAACGGTCCAGGAGCATGAGGCTCGCCCCCACCACCACCGTCGGCATGAGCGCGCCGAGGAACAGCTTCAGGGGGGAGACGCCCTTCGGGAAGTACTTCGCAAGGATGGACTGGCCCGCGGGATTGGGCGCGTTGGCGATCACCGTGAGCCCGCCGCCGGTCACGGCGCCCGCCACCACCGCATGCTTCATGCCCTCGGTGAACCCGGGAACGAGGGTCGAAAGATAGGTGATGGCCGCATTGTCGTTGAAGGCGGTGAGCACCGCCCCCGTGAAAAACAGCGGCCACTCCGAGAGCCCGCCCAGCGTCGGCGCGATCCACCATGCCTGCAACCCGCCGTGGATCACCAGCCCCGCGAGGAAGAACCCGACGAGGATCGGGCCGCGCAGGTCGAGGCGGTGCTGGAAATCCTCGGTCGCCGTGTAGAAGGCGAGAAAGAACAGGAAGCCGCCGATCAGCAGCACCGGGTGATGCGCGTTGATCACCGCCCAGCCCATCGCGATCACGTGCACGAACGTCACCCACCAAGGGATGGGATGCGCCCGCTCCTCGGCCTGCTGCTTCTCCAGGGCCTCCTTCTCCCAGGGATCGGCCAGGTCCGTGAACTCGCGACGCAGCGCGAGGTACATCGCCACGGTCGCCGCGACGATCCCCGCCGCGGCCTGCCATCCGAAGTGTTCCAGCATGAACGGCGTGTCCCATCCCCACTTTCCGGCCACCATCAGAACGGGAGGCGCCGCGAAGTGCGTGAGTGTGCCGCCCACGGAGATGTTCACGAACAGCAGCCCGAGGGTGCCGTACGCCAGCCGGGGAGACGGATTCAGCGAATAGAACTGCCGCCCGAGGAGCATGGCCGCGATGGTCATGGCGCCCGGCTCCGTGATGAACGACCCGAGCAGTGGCGCGATGATGAGAATCGTGAACCACCACGCGGTGGGCGTCGCCCCGCCGAGCACCGCCACCGCCCGGAGACACCGCTGCGCCAGCTCGAGGATCGGCCGCGTGGACGCAAGCGCCATGATCACCACCACGAACAGGGGCTCCTGGTAATGCACGGACTCCTCCAGGTACCGCACCATGGTCCCGTTCCCCATCTGCCATGCCATCAGCGCCAGCAGCGGCAGGGTCCATATCCCGAACACCGCCTCCACCTCGCCGAAAAAGTGGAGCAGCCGCGCCCTTACCGAGATCGTCTCCCGCGGCGGCGGGACGCCACGCTTCTCCGCCTCCTGAACCGCCGACCACCATGCCGCCCGATGGCGTTCCTCCACCACGTGGGCGAGCCTCCGGAACTGCGCCGCGAGAAACGTGTGGATGATCGCCATCAGGAACAGGCCGGTGGCGACCACGTTGAACGGGAACGCGTGCGCGCGACGCACCAGCACCCGCCAGAGGCCCTGCGTCTCATCGTCCCCGTAGCTGTCCAGCGGCGGAGGAAAGGGGGCGGAGTCTTCCATGGGAGGCTCGACCCCCGTCGTCGGACCGGCGGCTCCGAACAGCGGACTTGCAGTCACCACCATCAGCACGCCCAGCACCCACACAAAACGCAGCATGGCCGCGCTACGTAACAGAGCCCGCGAACCTCTCACAAGGAGCGATGCGCGCGATCTCACCGAATTCGCGGAGCCTCAAATGAAACTCCACGCTGATGATGAATCATCTTCATGGCAGGCCGCACGGGCACCCGCACGAACACGCCCCGGCCGCGACCTCCCTCCACACGAACTCCGTCCTCCACCGTGGTCGTGTCGGCCTGCACAGGCGCCGAGGATCGCCGGATCCACGTGCGCCCGCCTGAGATGCGGGAGGCGCGGCGCCGTGAGCGCGACGCCACCTGGGGAACCGCTACGCGAGCTTCCATCCGGGACGGTATTCGCGCCGGATGATGGGTGCGGCCTCCGGAACGCCGCGCGCCTCGAGGCGCTCCGCGTCCCACTCGATCACCCGGCCGGTGCGATAGGCGACGTTGCCGAGGTGATTCGCCTCGGTGAGCGCCCCGCTGTACTCGAAATCACACGACGCGGGCGGTCCGCCCTTGCAGGCGTTGATCCACTCACGCTGCTGCCCCGGACTGTCCGGGATGGACGGTTCGGGACGCTCGAACTCACGGTCCTCCGGCAGGAGCACGTGCCGGCCATAGTCGGCGAGGAGCATGCCCCTGTCGCCGATGAAGAGCACGCCGTTGTCCCAGCGCGGGATGCCGCCCTCCTCCCAGATCCGGGGCTTCATCTCTCCCTGGTACCACGTGACACGAACGGCGGGCCGGTCGCCCCGGGCGTCGTAGTGGTAGGTCGCCGACATGCTCGCCGGGGCGAGTTCCGGATGGGGGGGCGGGCCGTCCGCCGAGATCGTGCGCGGGGCGTCGAGGTTCAGCGCCCAGAAGGGGAGGTCGTTCCAGTGGCTCCCCAGATCGCTCATCGTGCCGCTCCCGAAATCCCACCAGCGATACCACTTCGGGCCGGGGAAATAGACTTCATGGAAGGGACGCTCCGGGGCGGGCCCCAGCCAGAGATCCCAGTCGAGGCCGGCGGGCACCGGAGAGGATCCGGGAGGACGCTCCTGGACATCCACGATGTCCTTGTTGCGGCGCGCCCTCTCGCTGCTTTGCCGTCCCCATGCGCGCGACACCCACACATGCACCTCGCGCACGGGGCCGATCGTTCCGGAACGGACGCACTCGACCACCCGGCGATAGTTGGATCCGGCATGGATCTGGATGCCCATCTGGGTTGCGACTCCGGCGTTTCGCGCCGCCTCGCGAATCACGCGGGCCTCCCAGACGGAATGGGTCAGCGGCTTTTCGCAGTACACGTGTTTGCGCAGCTGGAGCGCCGGAAGGGTCGCAAACGCGTGCACATGCTCGGGCGTGCTCACCACGACCGCGTCGATGTCCCGCGCGTCGTCGTAGAGCCGCCGGAAGTCCCTGTACTTCCTGGCGGACGGATGCCGGCGCGCGGCCGCCGCGACGGCCGGTTCATACACGTCGCACAGCGCGACGATGTTCTCGCTGCCGACCTCCTGCAGGTTCCCCGCCCCCCTGCCCCCGCAGCCGATGATGGCGATGTTCAGCCTTGAATTGGGAGAGGCGGCCCGAAGGAACGCCGGCGCGGCGGACGCCGCGAGCACGCCGGCGAGGAATCCACGGCGGGATAGTGGGTGCATGCGGGGAGGCTAAGCAACCTCCCCGCCCTTGCGCCAGTTTCGGCGAGCTCCGCCCGGCACCAATGGGGAGGCTCGCCTCAGGGACTGACCACCCGGTAGAAGCGGGCGGCCGCGATTCCGCCGGCGTCGATCCCCGTGGCCGTCTCGCCAGCCGCCACGATGGGCGCGCCGATGTCGATCCATGGACCGGTGAGCGCTTCCGCCGCCTGGAGCTGGTACGTGCGGCCGGGAACCGCCTCCCATGTCAGGGTCACGGCTCCACCGAGCACGCTGATCCGGGAGAAGCGAACACCGGGAGAAAAGCTCGGATCGTTCGGCGCCCGGGGGCTTGGCCGCGGCAGGCGGAACACCGAGCCCACCGCGCCATCGGGGATGAGACCGTCGCTGACGTCGCGGTCCTGCGGGCCGAACGCCACAAGGTCGATGATCAGGCCGCTCGGCGAATAGAGTCCGATGTACTCGCCATCGAAGCTGAGGGAGAAGTTCGCGTGCAGGTCCCCGGACCCGGGCGTGTTCTGCTCCGGCTCGCCGTCGGCCCAGACAAGGAGCATCCCGCGGGCCGGAACGACGTACCCGGGGGGCACGACGAACTTGCGCGGCTCCCGCGGGTCGTCGGTGAGTGAATAGCCGCTCAGGTCCACCGGCTCGCTGCCCGCATTGTAGATCTCGAACCAGTCGTCGAAATCCCCGTCGGCCGGATCGGCAAGGGTGCTGTTGTTGCGGGACATCCACTCATTGATGCTCAACTGCACCGGGCGACTGGTGACGTCGTTCGGCGCACCGGGCGTGGGCATCTCGAAGACAAGCCGGTCAGACCACGCGCCGTCGGGGTAGGATCCCGCCGAGCGTCCACTCGCCAGTCCCTCGTAGTGCAGGTAATCCACCACCTCGAGGACGCCGGCCCGCGTCCGCGCAAGGGTCACGGAGCCGCTGACGGACGCGAGCGCGACCCCGCCGGCAATTCCACCCTGCTCCGGCGCGCCGCCGTCCGTCCACACCACGAGGAACTCGCCCGCGCCGATGCGCGCGTTCGACGGAAACATCCACTCGCCCGGGGCGCCCGGGTTCGAGGACAGGGCCCACCCGGACAGGCTCACCGCAGTGTTGCCGCCGTTGTAGAGCTCCACCCACGCGCGCCCCGAGCCCCCGGGGGCGGGAGGATGCACCTCGTTGATCCAGAGGTCCGGGAACTCGGGGAGACTCGCGCGGACGGAGCTCGGGGCGCCGGGGGTCGCCGCGGCGAGCGGCGACTCCCGGCCGTCCACGGTGATTGCCAGCGGCGTTCCCGCGAGGCGGACGGTCAGCTCCGCGCCCGCCCGCTCCGCCCGATACCAGAAGCTCAGGGTGTGGAACTCGTCCGCGGACGTGGGCTGCGCGAGGATCTGCCGCAGCGCCGCGCCCGGTTCGAAACCCTGCTGCGTGGCGGCCAGCCGCAGGCTGCGCGTCCCCGAACGGCCTCCGACCTCGATCCGCGACGCCGCGTAGGCGGGGTCCGGCGCCCATGCAGTCTCCAGCGGAGACTCGAACCCGCCGTTGGCGATCAGCTCCGTGCCGGACCGGGGCACCATGCCGGCCACCAGGGAGAGATCATCGACCAGCACCTCCCCGGGGCCGCTGAGTTCCAGTCGGAGCTCGGACGCCCCGCCGCGGTCGGTCACGGAGACAAAGCGCCACGGCGAATGGCCGTGTCCCGCGGCGTCGAGCGCGATCCAGTTGGCCGGGCGCCGATTGTCGCGCGAGGGGTCCAGCACCTGGAGCGAGCCGCCCCCGTTCGCGGCACTCGGCCATGGCGGACGCGGACCGTAGGTGATCTCGTCCACGACCACGTACGTCTGCGGGGCCGGACCTGGCCGGAGCAGGCGGAGCGTCTCCCCGGCGTTGTCGAGTCTTCCCGCGAACTCACCGACGATCGGCAGCCCGGTGCCGTACACGGCCTGAAACGCCTGGCGCGACTGCACCACGAGCAAGTACGCGCCGGGCGCGATGGACGTCCCGTCGGGAAAATCGAAATCCGCGCCGTCGAGGCGCCACCCCGACATGTCGAAGGTCGTGCGCGTGGAACGGTTGTGGATCTCCGCGAACTCGAGGTCGCCCGCCGGAGGGGCATACATGATCTCGGTGAAGCCCACGAAGTCCTCGGGCAGTTCCTCCTCGCCCGTGAACTCGACGTGAACCGTTCCCGTGGCCCCCGGAACAGGATCGCCGTGCGCATCCACACCGGTGAGGGAGAGAACATGGAGGCCCGCGCGGAGGGGAACGCGCAGCACCCAGTTGGTGCGGGTTTCCCATGCGGGCTCGTAGGCGACGCCGTTGACGAGGATCCGGCGCACCTCGATCGGAGCCGTCCCGTTCAGGACGGCGACACTCTCGTCGGTCACAAGTCCGGATCCCGCCTGCGCGATGCTCCACGGGGCCGAGTTGGTCACGAGCACCTGCGCGAGGTACTGCCGCCGCTCGGCGATCCACGACACCACGGGCGCCGGGTCGGCCGCGTTGATTCCGTTCGCGGCGAAGGCCCTGTGCTGCGCGCGGAGCAGCGCCTCGGTCACGGGACTGCTCAGCGGCCCGCGCACGGCGTCTCCGATGGCCTGGAGGTACACGCGCCCGAAGGCGGGATGCGCGTACATCCGTTCCATGGTGGGGTCGTTGGCATGGAAGATCCCGGTGGTCGGACCATCGCTGCCTCCGCCGAGCGAGAAATCGAGGTCCCAGAGAAGCAGGTGCCATCCCCCGCCCGGCGGACGGTACGCGAAGGTGTTCTTCCCGCGGTCATAGCCGTAGCCGTCCCAGTCCCCGACGACGCGCCGTGTCGCGATGGCGCGCATCCAGCCGTCGAGATCGATCACCTGCGGCACCCGCTCGGTGTATGCGGCCTCGTCAGGGAGATTGAGGGCTTCCACCAGCTCGATCAGCGGGGTGTAATCGTCGTCCACGCCCCGGTTGGATTTCTTCTCCCAGTTCCAGCGGTAGCGCGTCTTGTGGAGGAGCCCCAGGGAATTGCGGTACGGCTCGAGGCGCGCATCGACGTTGAACTCGCGCGCGACGGCGTCGTTGAACTCGAACCAGTCGTCGATCTTGAAGATCTCGCCGTCGGTCGCCTCGGGGAACCAGCTCTCGACGTACTCGCCGTTCGGCTGCTGCGAATCCGTGTAGATCTCACCGCGCCGGATGCCGTTGATGTACACGTTCACGTAGCGCGTGTGGCTGAAGCTCGCGCCGATCTGTTCGCCGATCCAGAACGACATCCGCTCGCGCTGGAAGGTCGGGTCGCGCCCGGGTTGTTCCAGCCAGTCGAGGTTGAACTCGTCGGAGCCCAGCAGGCGGTCATCCGACGGCATGGTCCAGATGTAGCCGGCGAGGCTGCCCGTGGGCGTGTCGTAGTTGGGCCGGATGAAGGGGCTGCCCCGATAGCGGGCCCCGCCGTTGTAGATCACCCGGCTCGTCCCGTACACGATCGTCCCGTCGAGCGCCTCGTTGCTCATCACCTCGCGGTTCGACCACGCGTCGAGATTCGCCTGCGTCATCCAGAGCCTGTACGTGCCGAAGCTGCCGGCGCGCACCTCCTCGCCGAAGCGGACGAGGCACTCCTGCGCGGAAGGGTCGGCGGGGAACGTCGCGACCGCCGCGGGCGTCGCCTCGTCGCGGGCTTCCACATGAAACGCGATGAGCACGCCGGCCGCCTGCCCCGGCAGCGCCGCGGTGTACACGCCGTCGCGCGCGATCAGGTCGGGGGCGATCCCGTCGTCGCGCATGATCTCCTCGTGGATGGAAACGGACGGATCGTAGCGGTAGCGCAGCCGCACCGCGCCGACGCCGTCCGGATCATCCACGCGGGCCGTGACGATCACCGGCTCCCTCGCCGACGGCAGGATCGGCGCGTGCGACACCTCGACGATCGCGGGCCCCGCGTTGGGCTCGAGCCGGCTGTTGGGTGCGCCGGGGGTGCCCAGATTGCGCGGCCGCGACATCTGCGCGACGGCCTCGAGATAGTTGCCCTTGAGCCGCAGCAGAAGATCGCCGTGCCCGCGCAGCCAGCGGACGTCCGCCCGAATCGTCGCCATCGTGTTCTCGAGGAGCGTGCCGCCCGCGAGGGTGGTCTTGACCCGGTTCGCGCCGTTGTCGCCGCCGCCGCTCGCGCGGAGATGCATGCTCCGGCGACTCCCGATCCCCGTCGCGGCCAGGCCGCTCGCGACGTGGTTTCCCTGCGCGATCCATCCCGAGAACCCGCCCTCGAAGGTCGGGTTCGGCACGAGGTTGGCCCCGCTCTGGTCGATCACGCGGACGTTGTCCACGAGGCACTCGCCGTCACCGAGCAGCATGATGTGCAGCTCGGTCGCGCCGCCTTCGCCGAGTTCGAGCAGGCCGCTCACCTCCACCGTTTCCCAGTCGCCTTTCCCGGACTCGTCGCTGTCGGCCCAGTTGGGAGCGAAACGATTGTCGGCGCGGGGATCCTTCAACTCCAGGCTGCTCCCGTCCCCGTCGGACCAGCGCCCCCACCGGCCGCCGTCCCTGTAGTGCACCTCGTTGACGACGGCATGCACCCGGTTCGTATACGGATTGCCGGACGCATCCACCCCCGCGATCAGCTCCGGGCGCGCGAGCGCGATGCGTTCCCCGCTGTTGCGCAGGCTGCCGGAGAAATCCCCCACCACACGCGCGGGATCGAGATCGGGATGCGAAGCGCGAAGGGCGGCCGCATCCGCGGCGACGACGATGAATCCGCCCGGCTCGAGGAGCGTGTCGCTCGTGAACACGTACGAAATGCCGCCGAGGACGCGCCAGTCGCGCAGGTTCACGGGCTCCGCGCCGCGGTTGTGCAGCTCCACCCACTCCTGCGTCTCACCGCCGGGCGGGTTGTACATGATCTCATTGAAGATCACCGGCGAACGCCACGCGCCGGCGTTGGCGGCGCCCGGGGTGGGATGCGAGAGATGATGCCAGCCTTCGGCGGCGACGGCGCCCCGCCCCAGGGAGATGCCGCGCAACTGCGGGCCGAAACGCAGGCTGTCCGCCACGCGGGATCCATCCGGCTCGATGAGGTAGATCTCCTCCCCCTCCGCCGCGAGCGCGAATCCGAGGTCGGTCTCGTCCCACGCGGCGATCCCGCCCGGCCGCAGCACGGTGCCCTGCGGGATGCGGAACTTCGCCTCCCACGGGTCATCGGTGAGGATGTAGCCGGACACGTCGGCGTCGGCATGACCGAGATTGCGAATCTCGACGAAGTCGAGCGCGGGCGCGTCCGTCCGGGCGAGGATCTCGTTGAGGACGATCCGCGTTGACGAGGGAGGCGGCTCGGGGCGCCCCGGGGAGCCGCCTCGGAACTGGCTGGCGGCCCATGCCCGTTCGTCGCCCTCGCCGTAGCTCGGCCGGGCGAGGACGAGCGTGTGCCCGGCGCCATCGGCGCTCGCGGGCCACGGCGATTCGTCGGAGTACTCGACCTGCAGGAGGAGCGCGCCCCGGCGGTTCCGCAGCTCGACCGTGCCCGTGCCGCGGGGCAGGCGCCCCATCCATGGGCCGTGCACCGATTGCAGGCCGTATTCCGCCGTGATGTCCCCCGGAGACTGCGCGACCACGAGGAATCCTCCCGCCGGAATCCGCGTCCCCCGCGGAAAGACATACTGGATGTCGCCCCCGAGCCGGTAACCGCCGATCTCGACGAACACCGAATCCGCGTTGAACAGCTCGACGAACTCCAGCTCGCGCCCGGATTCGTTGTCCGGCGGATGATACGAGATTTCGCTGATGACCAGTGCCGTGCGCCGGCTGGAAGGGCCGAGCGGCTCCACCTCCGGAACGCGCGGCGGCGGCGGCGGGGCGACCTCCGTGACATCGCTGAAGTCACGGAACGCCACCTGCATCTCCGTGTTGGTCGAGCCGCCGCCCAGGGTCAGTCCGAGGAACACCGTCTCCGGAACGTCGATTCCCGCGGTGCCGAGGAGGGTCCAGGTCCTGCCGTCATGACTCGCGTACCCGCTGAAGTTCGTGCCTGTCCTTCGCAGCCGGAGCCACGCGTTCGGAATCGAGGCCGGATGATGCCCGCGCGCGATGGCGACCGCGCCCGTGCTCTGGCGCCACTGGAAGTGGCTGCCCGCATGGCTCGGGGTCGCGATCGCCGCCGCGAACGGACTGTCCCCCCGCAGGCTGCGACGCGCCATGATGCCCGCGTGCGCGAAGAGATCGACGAGCGGCAGCGCCTCCAGCCGCACGCGCACGTCGAAGTCGCCCGTCCGCTGCTGATGACTGAAGTGCGCCTGGTCATTCGTTCCGCCGAGGCCCAGCCCGGCGGCGCGGATGTCGAGGCCTCCGGGAGCGGGCCAGACATCGCCCGGCCCGATCCCCCCGCCGACGACCGCGGGCGCAAGCGTCAGCGCGGTGAAGGAGATCCGGGTCCCCGCGGGAACCGGGTTCGGGGTGGCGGCCTGATCCGTCACCGGGCCGACCGTGACCGTGTACAACACATCCGGCGTGAGCTCCGTGGTCGTGAGAATCACCTCACGCGCCCCGGCGGCCAGCTCCGCGCCCGTGACCCGCGCCCCATGGCTGAGAGAGTAGTGTTCCGGCATGCGCGCGGAATTGGTTCCGAGCGCCTCGGTGAAGCGGATCACCACGTTCGTGAGTGAGATGTTGTACGCGACCTCCACTCCCGGGGGCGTGCGGTCGGGCCGCACGTTCAGCACCGCCCCCTCGGACACCTCCACCCCGAGCGGATTCGTCAGGGTGACGCGGAACAGCGCCCCGCTGTCCTCGAGACCAACCCTCGGAATGACAAGGACCGGCCCGGTCGCCCCCGGTATGGGCGAGGTGCCCCGCTGCCACTGGTAAGTCAGCGGGTCCGCATTTCGGACCTCGACACGGAAGACGGCCGGTTCGCCCTCCGTCACCGTGACACTTGCCGGCTGGCGCGTGATCTGCGGCGGGAACAGCGCCGTCCCGTACGGCAGGAAGTAAGTCGCGGGAATGGGTTCCTCCACGAGACCGGAGGGAAGCTGCCAGCGGACTGACAGATGATCGTCTCCGCCGCCCTCCTTCATCAGCGCCTCGATGTAGTACAGCCGGCCGCCCTCGAGACGAACCGGTGCGGACTGCTGGCCCGGCTGCGCGAAGAAGTTCCGGAAACCCGTCGCTCCGGTGACCGCGGCGATGACCCGCTTGCGGTCGGGAAACTCATCCATCCCGAGCTGGAGAACCGAATGATCGTCGCTCGCGATCCAGAACACATAGTCACCGGTCTCGGGCGGCTGAAGGTAGGCGCGAATCCGCTGCCCGTAATTGTCTGACTCTCCGGGCCCCGTCTCGAACGCGACCGTGAGCACGTCCCGAAAGGTCGGGCTGTCGGGAAACGAGGGCGCGCTCGTCAGGGCGGAGACGCTTTCACCCGGAATGCCCGCGTAGAACTCACGGGAAAGTCCGGCTGACTGCGCCCGCGGGGCGGCGAGGATCAGCGCGACCAGACACGTCCACCATCCACAGTGACTGAGAAATCCTGGCTTCATCACGGGTGCAAATGCCGCCCGCCGCGCAATCGCGACGAAAAGGGTGACGCGCCCCACGCTGCCAGCCCCGCGCCCGGTGTGAAAGCGAAAAGACCACAACTGCGAGCCTTTAAGATTGTTTCGGATCGCCCGGATTCCCTACCCTCCCGGTCCATGTCCTCCCTGTGGCGACTCATGGCGTGCCTTGTCCTGCCGGCGGCCGGTCCGCAGCTCCATGCGCAGATTGTCCCGGGCCCGACAAACGCTCTTCAGTTCGAAGTCTCGATCGAGCCGACGAACAACGCCGTGCTGATCACCGCCACGACCAACACGATCTCCCTCACCGTCAGCAACTGGATCGCGTTCACGAACATCTCCATCACGGGTCTCGAGGGCACAAACGTGATCGAGTTCCTCGACGCCGGAACGCCGCCCGACGACACCCCGGGCGACGGCATCTTCCGCGGGCTGCTGGTCACTCCCCTCGTGACCGGGCGCACGCCGCTCCTGCTTTCCATCACGATGACCGGCACCAATCTCGCCTCCGTCACCGGCGAGATTCCCTCGGAGTTTCCCGAGGTCATCACGAACCGGCTCGAGGTCACCTACATCATCGCCCCGCGCCCGCCGAACGACAGCTTCACGAACGCCCTCCGCATCGCCAGCGGCGGAAGCGTCACGTTCGGGACCAACGAATTCGCGTCGCTCGAGCCGGGCGAGCCCGCCCACGGCAACGTCGCGACCGCGGCCGCGAGCGTCTGGTGGGCATGGTCCTCGCCCGACGTGAACGGCCCCGTGTTCGTCGACCTCGCCGGCACGGACTTTCCCGCCGTGCTCGCCGTCTATGAGGGGAACCGCGTCTCGAACCTCGTGGCGCTGGCATCCTCCACCGGCGACACCGCCAGCGGCCTCCCTCCCAATGTCACGTTCACCGCCCGGCCTGCCGCGACGTATCGCATCGCCGTCGCGGGAACCGACACCAACCACTTCGGAAACATCCGCCTCCGCGTCGCGCCCGGCGCAACCCCCGACACCCGGCCCCCGGTCGTGACGATCCAGTCGCCCGCGCCGGACTCCATCGTGACGAGCGAAACGCTCCTCGTCTCCGGTTCGGCCCGCGAACCGTTTCCGCTCGATTCCGGCGTGAGCAACGTGCTGGTCCAGGTGAACGGAGAGCCGCTGACCAACGCCGTCGGATCCGCCTCCTGGTCCGCCGTTCTCACCCTGCCTCCCGGCACCAATGTCATCCGCGCGTTCGCGGTCGATTACGCGGGCAACACCAGCGCCGCCGACAGCATCGTGGTGCGCTACCTGAATCCGACCAACGACTACTTCGCGCTCTCCGCGCAACTGCCCGGCACCGGCGGCTTCGTCACGGCCCCCAACGCGCAGGCAACGCGCGAGCCCGGAGAACCCGCGCACGCGGGCAACGAGGGCGGACGTTCCGTGTGGTACTGGTGGCGCGCGCCCAGCGATGGCGAACTCGCCCTGACCACGCAGGGGTCGACCGCGGACACCCTCCTCGCGGTCTACCAGGGCTCGAGCCTCGCCGACCTGACGGAGGTGGTCAGCAATGACGAGGCACCGGGCGCGTTCGGATGGAGTGCGCTCACCTTCTTCGCGTCGAGCAACGAGGTCTATCGGATCGTCGTGGACTCGTTCGGAGCCGGCATCGGGGAATACGCCCTGCAGTACGTGTTCACGCCCCTCCAGGCCGGTTCGTTCGTGAACCTGATCGTGCAGCCCGGCGTCGGCGGCATCGTGTCCCCGCCGGGCGGCGCGTTCCCCACCGGTGCCCGCGTGACGCTCAACGCCCTTCCGGATGAAGACTTCGCATTCGTCGCATGGGAGGGCGACGTCGCCTCGACCGAGAATCCCCTGACGCTGGTGATGTCCCAGAACTATCGCGTCTCCGCCCGATTCCGCACGGTGCGGTTCACCGATGACTTCGAGACCGCGGACTTCTCACGGATTCCGTGGACGCTCGGATCTCCCCCATGGATCGTCCAGACGAACTCGGTCGCGGGGGGAAGGTTCGCCGCCCGGAGCGCGCCCATCGATCACCGGCAGTCCGCGTCCCTCCTGATCAGCACGAACACGGGCGCCGGCACCGGGTCCTTTGACTTCCGCGTGAGCTCCGAACCGTCGTGGGATTTTCTCGAGTTCCTCATCGACGGCACCGTGGTCCGCCGCTGGTCCGGCGAGGTGCCCTGGCAGACGGTCACGTTCAACATCAGCGCCGGCACCCACACCTTCGAGTGGCGCTACACAAAGGATCCGAATTTCAGTGCGGGGCTCGACTGCGCCTTCGTGGACAACGTCTATCTCCCGCCCCGGCGCGACTCCGGCGGCGGAGGTGACGGTCCCGAGCTGGGAATCCAGCTCTTCTCCGAGGGCGCCCAGATCACCCTCCAGGGTCAGCCGGGCGTCACCTACGAGATCCAGACGGCGCCCGACCTCGACGGCGACTGGTCCCCCATCGCGACCCAGTCATCCGCCAGCGGAATCATCAATGTGCTTGATCTCGAGGCGGTCGGGGCGTCCCGGCGGTTCTATCGCGCGGTGGCCCGATGAACCTGGAAGCCGGCATCCCGGGCGACGGCCGCCGCCCGTGAGGAAGCCAGGCCGACGGCCGGACCGGAATGATATCCTCCGGCGGACCGACCGATGCGCCATCCGCGCCCGACCTTCGAAGCCGTCCCCCGCGCGGCGCGGGACCGGGAACTACTCCGCGCGTTTCAACCCGACGGAGCCGGCAATGTCGTCGAACTCCTCCCGGCTGACCTCGTCGAGCGTCTTGCCCCGGCGCTTGAGGTGTTCGTTGATCTTGACGGCCTTCTCGACCATCTGCTCGTGCGTGCCCTCACTCCCGCCCACGAGCGCGAAGTTCGACCCCGTCGTGATGCGCTTGTGCCCGTCCGAATCAAGCCCCACGCCGAGGAGCACGGCGCGCCTCTTCCCGTTTCTCGTCATCGACATCGCAGCAACTTAGAATTCCGCATGGCAGGGTCAAGACCGGGGCGGCCGCGCCCGCCACGCGCCATGGTTCCGACCTAGGCGGCCGTCGCCACCACCGGTCCGCGGCGTGACGTCCGCGAATTGCCCTTGGCGGCGCCCGGCGCGCCCGCCGCCTCCGGAGAGCTCACCTCAACGCCGGGCCTCGGTTCCTTCAGGATGCCGATGAACTGCTTCATGGCCGGCGAGAGCACCTTGCTCTTCTTCAGGATCGCCGCCACCTGGCGCCAGCACTCGGCACCGGTCAGCTCCACCTCCGACAGCGTCCCGTTCCGCACCTCCGACGCGATGGTGGACTGCGGAACGATCGACACCCCGAGCTCGATCTCCACCGCACGCTTCACGGTCTCGATGTTGTCCACCTCCATCACATGCTGGACCTCCACCCCCGCGCCCCGGAACACCTTGTCGAGCGCCCGCCGCGTCGGAATGTCCGGCTCGAACCCGACGAAGCGCTCGCCGTTCAGCGCCGAAATCGGAATGTTCCCGCGGGACGCAAGCGGATGCCGGGGGGAGCAGACGAGAACGAGCTTGTCCCGCCACAGGGGAACCACCTCGAGGCGGCTCTCCTTCACCGGGTACGCCACGAGCCCGACGTCGCACACGTTGCTCAGCACGTCCTCGTACACGCGGTTGGAACGGTGGTACTCCACGTGCACGTTCACCGTCCGGTAGGCCCGCAGAAAGCGCTTCAGGTACGGCGGCAGATCGTACAGTCCGATGCTGTATACCGTTGCCACCCGCAGCGTGCCGGACACGACGTCCCGCAACTCCTGCAGCTCGGCCCGCAGCGTGTCATACGTCTGGATGATCTGCTTGCTGTGCTCGTAAAGGATCTGCCCTTCGCGCGTCAGACGGAACTTCTTCTTGCTGCGCTCGATCAGCGTCGCGCGGAACTGGTTCTCCAGCGACCGGATCTGCTGGCTGACGGCCGACTGCGTGATGTCGTTGATTTGGGCCGCCTTGGTGAAGCTCTCGGTCTCCGATAAGTCACAGAACACCTTGAGCGTCTCGATTTGCATAAGCTCATGATCGTTCGGAGTGAAAGTTCGTCAACTTTTTCTTATGAAATGCGCAGCGCCCGCGAGCCGGGCCGCCCCGCGCGTGCGTCCGCCGCCCGCATGTGCGATACTCGATCGTGCCGTCAGCCGAAGTCGTGAGACGCCCGCCTTCCGACCGTCCTGCCGCCGCCATTCCCGCGGCCCTCGCCCTCTTCCTGTGTTCCCTCGCCTCGGGGGCCGTCGCCGCCGACCCCGCGCCCGCCCATTTCGTGACGGTTCCGGGGCGCGTGAACGAGGCCGGCGAGCCCGCATGGGCGGTCGCCAACGAGGTCATCGTCCGCATGGATGCCGATGCCGCCGTCGCCCTGCAGGAGGAGCGCGCGCTGAGCCGGCGGCTCGGAGGCGACGCGCGCTGGATCGTGCCGCGGCGCCGCCGGGCGCTTGCCGCTCCGAACGCCCTCTCCGCGGCGGAGAGGATGGCGGTGCTGCGGCTCCCTCCGGGAGTGTCGCTCGAGGACGGCCTGCGCGCGGCATCCCGGCTGCCGGGGGTCGCCTACGCCGAACCCAACCTGCTCCTGCGCACGACCGCTCCGGCGGCCTCCGGGCTCGCGGATCCTCCCAACGACTTTGAATTTCGGCGCCAGTGGAGCCTTCACAACACGGGGCAGACCGGAGGAACCCCGGGCGCGGACATCGGCGCGCTCGCCGCATGGGCGGTCTCGACGGGCTCCCGGGACATGGTGGTCGCGATCATCGACACCGGAATCGACTACTTCCATCCGGACCTCGCGACGAACGTCTGGGTGAATCCCGGAGAGATTCCCGGCAACGGCATCGACGATGACCTCAACGGCTACATCGACGATGTTCACGGGTTCGATTTCGTCAGCGGCGACGGCGATCCCATGGATGACAACCTCCACGGCACGCACGTCGCGGGGATCCTCGGCGCCGCGGGCAACGACCAGAACGGCATCGCCGGCGTCGCATGGAACGTGCGGATGATGGCCCTCAAGGCATTCAACGAGACGGGAGGAGGCACGCTGGATGACACGATCGAGGCGGTCGCCTACGCCACGGATGCCGGCGTGCGCATCATCAACGCGAGCTGGGGCACCACCGTCCTCTCACGAGCCCTCGACGAGGTCGTGACCGAGGCCGTGCGGCGCGGGGTGCTCTTCATCGCCGCGGCCGGCAACCACGGCACCGACGTGAGCTTCTATCCCGCCGCGTTCCCGGCCACCCTTGCGGTGAGCGCCTCGGACGCGCGCGATGGTTCGCCGCGATTCGCGAACTACGGGCCGTTCGTCGATCTCGTCGCGCCCGGGGACGGGATCCACTCCACCGCCCCGAACGCCTCGTGGACGCTGCTGAGCGGCACCTCCATGGCCGCGCCGCACGTCAGCGGCATCGCAACGCTCCTGCTCTCCGTGAACCCGTCATTCACCCCCGCCCAGATCGCGTCGATCCTGCGGAGCACCGCCGACGAGATCACCACCGACCGCAACACGGGGGTCGGCAGGGTGAACGCCGCGCGCGCCATCCGGATCTCGGAACCGCTTCCCGACGCGGCCCTCGAGCTGCCGCCGCAGCTCTCCGGGATCGTCAGCATCCGCGGGGAGGCCGGGGGACACCGCTTCGCGGGCTATCGCCTCGAGCTCGGCCCGGGCAAACGCCCGACGGAATGGATCCGGCTTGCCGACCGCGACACGCCCGGGACGGAGGGCATCCTCCTCGACGGGTTCGACACCAGCGCCCATGACGACGGCGAGTACACGATGCGCCTGGTGGTCCGGAATGATCTCGGCCAGGAGGCGCTCGTCCGGCACGCCGTCGAGATCCGGAACGTGCGGCTCGCGCATCCTGAGAACAACGACATCCTGCGCGCGGGAGAACACGTCGAGATCCGCGGGACCGTGGCCGGCGAGGGCCGCACCTTCGAATTCGCATGGGGCGTGGGTCCGAATCCGGCCCAATGGCACGACACGGGATTCGAGCTCCGAGGCGGAGGCCGCAGCCCCGTCATCGAGTCGGCCCTCGCCACATGGGACTCCTCCGTGGCGCCTGCCGGGGAGTTCGTGACGATCCGCGTCCGCGCGCTTCGCGAAGGTAGAAGCGTCGGCGAGGCGCTCGCCCTGATGGTGCACCTCGAGCCGCGACTGCGACCGGGCTGGCCGAAACGCCTCGAGTTCACGGACGAGTTCCCCACGACCCACTGGCGAGAGTTCAACGTGGCCGATCTCACGGGCGACGGCCGCCGAGAGGTCGTGTTCGTGGATCATGGCGAACCCAGCGGGCGATCGCCGCGCCTCGTCGTGCTGGATTCGGACGGTGCCACGGTCTGGGAACGGGAACTCCCGGGCGGGGCGCCCGAGTTCGACGCGCCGGTCATCGGAGACATCGACGGGGACGGCGTTCCCGACATCGTCGTGGACACGGGCGACGCGGGCCAGATCCTTGCCTTCGACGCCTTCGGAAACCGCCGCGGGGATCCATGGCCGGTGGCGCCCGGCGGCACGCATTTCGGGAAAATCCTCGCGGACCTCGACGGCGACGGCGCCATGGAGGTCATCGCCGTCTCGAATCCGCCACCCGATCTCGTGAGTCATCACCGTCGCAGCCTCGTCGTGATCGACGGCGGCGGCCGGATCGTGGCGCGCTGGCAGCTCTCCGGCTGTCGCGAGGAAACCAATGCGCCGGAACAGCTCCCGGCCGTCATCAACCTCGATGACGATCCCGAGCTCGAGATCGTCGCGGTGGACGGTTGCGGCGGCGTTTCCGCCTTCGATCTCTCGAATGCCGCCGGCCCCGTCTGGACGGCCGTCACGGACGCGCACTTCGTCGCGTCGCCCGTGACCGGCGATCTCGATGCCGACGGCAGGGAGGAGGTCATCCTTGGAGGCGTCAGCCGCGGCAAGGGCAGGCCCGGCGGCCTCCACGTGTGGAATCGTGACGGCCAGCCACGCGCCGGCTGGCCCATCCTGACCAGTGAGTCGTTCCATGCCTCCGCGGCCCTCGAGGACATCGACGGCGACGGCTGGCTCGAGATCATCGTGCCCAGCTGGGATTCCACGCGCCTTCACGTGGTGCGCCCCGACGGATTCGAGCTCCGCGGATGGCCCCTGAGAAACGCCGCCGAGGGCACCATGCATTCCCTTCCGGTCATCGGCGATGTCGATGGGGATCAGTGGCCCGATGTGGTCCTCCCCTCGCCCGGCTTCTGGCTGCACGTCGTGCGCACCGGCGACACCGCGCGCACCGGCGGCATCCGTGCATGGCGTTTCGACGGGTCGCGCATCGACTTCCACCCGGCGCGTGCCTCGGACTTTCTCGCCATGGAATCCACCGGCGGGAGCTGGCACCACTACGCCCCCGCGGTGCTCACGGACCTCGACGGGAACGGCCTGCTCGATATCGTGTCCGCCTCGCCGCAGGACGGCCGCTACTCCCCGAAGGCGCCGTTCTCGACCCACAAGTGGCGGTCCAGCATCTACGC
The DNA here is from genome assembly GCA_964389135.1 of uncultured Verrucomicrobiota bacterium. Classification (GTDB taxonomy): domain Bacteria; phylum Verrucomicrobiota; class Verrucomicrobiia; order Limisphaerales; family CAIMTB01; genus CAIMTB01. The sequence goes on from CAYMDA010000040.1 coordinate 19,250, forward strand.
GTGGGAACTGCCCGTCCCGTTCACCGCCGACGCGCACCCTTGGAGTTCCCACCACGGCGGTCCCGCGCGCAACGGCCGCTATCACCGTCCGCCCCCGCCGAACCAGGCGCCGATCGTGCAATCCATTCCGGACCAGACGATCGCCCCGGGGCACGCGTTCCGGCCGGTGCCGCTCGACCTCTATGTTCATGATCCCGATCATCCGGTCGATCGCCTGACATGGGCAGTCGAGGCCACGGGGCCCCTCCTCGTCCGGATCGATGACGGACGCATCCTGACCGTCGAGACGCCCGACGGCGCATGGACCGGAACCGCCACCGTCCTCCTGCGCGTGCGGGATCCCGAAGGTGCCGAGGCAACGGAGTCCCTCCTCTTTTCCGTCATCGCGGGCTACGAACCGCCCGTCGCCGTCACCGATGACGTCGTCGTTCTCGAGGACGAGTCCGTCGAGTTCGATCCGGTGGAAAACGACATCTCCCCCCAGGGACGCGGCCTCCGGGTCATCGGCGTCAGCCGCCCCGCCCGCGGGACGACGGAACTCCTGCCCGACGGCCGCATCCGCTATACGCCGGCGCGCGACTTCTTCGGGACCGACTCGTTCGAGTACACGCTCGCCGACAACGACGGCGGCCTCGCGACCGGGGAGGCGCGCATCGTCGTCCAGCCGGTCAATGATCCGCCCGCCCCGCAGGCGGATCGCATCGTCCTCGACGAGGACTCGACGGCGACCTTCGAGCCGCTCTCGAACGACATCGACCCGGACGGAGACCCGCTCGAACTGGTGAGCATCGGCAGTCCCGCTCAGGGCGCGCTGCACGCCGAAGGCGCGGGGATCTTTCGCTTCATTCCGCCGCCCGACTATCACGGCGTGCAGTCCTTCACGTACCTCGTCCGCGATCCATCCGGACTGACCGCGACCGGCGAGGTCGCGATCCTCGTGAGACCCGTCAACGATCCACCGACCGTCCGTGACCAGACCGTCGTCCTGAACCGCAACGCTTCCGCGACGATCTATTACGACGCGGAAGACGTGGACGGCGACACGCTCCAGTTCACGATCCTCGAGGGCCCGGCGCACGGCATCCTGTTCTCCTACCCCACGATCGCCACCTACGACGCGAAGAAGGGATTCACCGGAGAGGACCGCTTCACCTACACCGTGTCCGACGGGACCACCGTCGTCGGACCGGCGACCGTCACCCTGCGCGTCGAGGACAGGAACAATCCGCCCGACGTGAAGGACGTGTCCACCGTCACGGCCCGGGACCAGCCCATCACGATCGGCCTCTCCGCGACCGATGCCGACGGCGAACCCGTGACGCTGGCCATCGCGCGAGAGCCCGCGCACGGATCCGTCAGCCTCACCGGAACCAACGCCCTCTACACCCCGGCCCCCGGTTTCGTCGGAACGGATTCATTCACCTACCGGGCCACGGACGGAATCGATGTCAGCCAGGACGCCCGCGTGTCGATCATCGTCACGGACGAGAACACCGCGCCCGTGGCGGTCTCCGAGGTTCTCCGTGTCGCCCGGAACGAGTCATCGCCCGTCCTTCTCAAGGCATCGGATCCGGAGAACAACCCGCTGCGATTCATCCTGCTGACCAACACCGCCTATGGCACGCTCGAGGGCGAACCGCCCAATCTGACCTACACGCCGCTGACGAATTTCCGCGGACTCGACCTCTTCCGCTTCGTCGCGACGGACGGCGCACTCACCAGCCAGGTGGCCGTCGTGCACCTGCTCGTCCGCGACCCGAACAACATCCCGGAGGTCACCAATCAGACGGTGCACGTCACGCGGGACGTTCCGGCCACGTTTGTCCTTCAAGCCATCGATCCCGACGGGCACCCGCTCACCGCCGCCATCCTCAAGGGGCCCGAATCCGGCAGGGTCTTCGGCTCGGGAACCACCTACACCTACGTGCCCCGCTCCGGCTTCGTGGGGCGCGACTCGTTCACTTACAAGGTGTGGGACGGCTACACGTTCAGCGCGGAGGCCGCCGTCGTGCTGCGCGTGGAAACCGCCGAGCCCATTCAACCCGCCATCTCCGGCGTGCGCCTGACAGACCAGGGGCTCGAGCTCTCCCTGGTGGGCGAACCCGGCGTGCCGCTCGTCGTCGAGGCGTCGAACGATCTCCTCGATTGGGCCCCACTCGTCACGCTCTCGAATGCCTCCGGGACGGTTCAATGGACCGACATCCAGGCGCGGGACCGGCCCCATCGCTTCTACCGGATTCGGGAGGAGGCAGCCACGCCTCGGGACGCATCCCGCCGCTGAGCGCCGGGTGCAGCGCTGAGGAACGCGGATCGGGCCCCTCCGGGGGATCGCGCGCACGCATTGCAATCGCATGCACGATTCCACTGCGCGCCGGGAGCCGAACGAGGCATCCGTTTCACAAGCTCCTTATCATCAACGAGTCGGGGCGTTTGGCACGCAGGACGCTATCTCACGGCAGGCGGCGCATCCACGCCGCCGATGCGACGATGACACCTTCGTACCAAACCACCTCATCCGTCCTTCGAACCTTCGAGGTCCTGCTGGATCTTGAGCTCAAGCGGCAGCGCTCGTTGATGGAAGAGGTGGCGCGTCTCGCGCAGGAACGCCGCATGTCCGGCCTTGGCGAGACCAGCCGCTGGGTCGCCGACACCATGATCACCCCGCGCCTTCGGGAGCTCGGCAGCATCAGCCGCCGCATCACGCTGCTTCGGGATCGGATCAGCGAACTGAAATCCTCCCGGCAGACGACCACGATCCTCAGCTTCAACGAATGAAGAGAAAAACGCGGACCGCATGCCGCGGTCCGCGTTTTGGAGTTCCGTCCCTCTGGGGTCGCGTCGGCGGATCAACCGCCGGCGTTCTCGCCCAGTGACTTCTGGAGTTCCTGCGCCATCTCGAGATGCTGGCGCAGCTTCGGCAGCGTGTCAGATGCGAAGTTCTTCAGCTCGCGGTCCTCGAGGGACTGCGCAGCCTGCTCGAACTTCTGCACGGCCATTTCGTGGTCCTTGACCATGGCCTTGACGAACTCCCGATCGAACTCGGAGCCGGAGAGCCCCTGGAGACGCTCCACGTCCTGGATGCACTCCTGCTTCATCTGCTCCAGCCTGGCGTCCTTCGAGGCGTCCGCCGAGCCGCGGAGCGCGGCGAGTTCGCCCGGCTGCCGCTCGATCCCGAGGGCCGTGGAATCGCTCCGCGTCACGTCGCGGGCTTCATCGCGCTGACGCTCGAGGCGCGCGCGCGGATCCCCGGTGCCTGTCGCCGCGTCCTCCTCCGTTCCGCGGACCGGAAGTCTGTCCGAATCCTCCGCGCCGATCTTCTCGAACACGTTGGTCGGCGGGAGGTCGATGCCCCGCGTGCGGGCGAGGAGCATCAGCCGCTGATTGGCGGCTGAGTGATCCTCCACAATCCGGGAAGCGAGCTGCCGGACCTCGGAGCTCTGCGTCTTCTGCATGGCGAGCTGACCGACATGCACCTCCTTGAGTCCGCCGAGAGCTGCCGCCCGGGCGAATGTCTCGGCGGTCATCTCCACGTGCTCCCCGGTCTGCTCCGTTGTCTGGAGCGCCGTCGCGGGAGTGGTGGGACTGTCGGTGCGCGGAGTCGTCTGCTGAGCCAGCGCGAATCCGGGCGCCAGGGCCGTGGCCGCGCACATCGCGATCAGAATCCTCGTTCGTTGGAATGAATCTTTTTTCATATGGTCTCTTTGAGTTGCCACACACCCCTCAGCCCGACGCATGCCAGCGCGCTCCAAGCGGCGCTTCGACGCTTTCGCCCGCAAAAACGCATGCGGAATTGCAGGATGCAGACCTCCCGGAGCGCGCGGTTGTGCACCTCGCCCGAAACAGGGCGGCCGCTCCGCGGTCCTCAGGCCTGCTCAGCTCCCGCGAACATCCAGACCGAATTCGCGCGCCACGCTGACGATTGCGGAGGCCAGCTCCTCCCACTCCGCGACCGTCGTTTCCCAACCCGCGCTTACGCGCACCATGCGATCGCCGCTCGCATCCAGCCCCATCGCCTGCAGCACGTGGGACGGCTTCTCCTTTCCACTGGAGCAGGCCGAGCCGGTGGAGACCGCGAACCCGAGCTTGTCGAGCCGCACCACCCATCGCCGCCGGCAATCCGCGGGGGGCATCAGCAGGGCCGACGTGTTCCACAGGCGCGGCGCCTCTCGACCTGCAATTCGGATCCCCGGAATGCACGCCTCCATGCGCGCCTCAAAGGCATCACGCATGGCCGCACCCTTGCCCGCGGCGCCGGCCTGCAGTGCCGCCTCCCGGTCGCGCAAAGCCGCCGCGAGCGCGAGCGCGCCCGGGACGTTTTCGGTGCCCGCGCGTCGTCCGTCCTCCTGCGGCCCGCCCACGATCAGTGGCTCCATCGGGCCGGGACACTTGAGAAAACCCACGCCCGGCGGGCCTCCGAACTTGTGGGCGCAGCCGATCACGAAGTCGCAGGCCCCGAGCCCGCGCGCTGGCAGCCTCCACTGCGCGGCATCGCAAAGGAACGGAATCTCCCGCGCGCGACAGAGGTCCGACACCTGCTCCCACGGCTGCAGGACCCCGGTCTCGTTGTTGGCCGCCATGACGGCGACGAGCGCCGGTTGTTCCCGGGCAAGCCGATCCGCGATCCAGTCGAGATCGACGACCCCGGAGGCATGGACCGGAATCCTGCGCACGTCGCCCCCGGCCCAGCGATGCGCCGCGGCAAGGACGCACGGGTGTTCCACGGCGGACACCCACACGGTTCCCGGCCGCGTCCGCGAGACATGATGAAAAACGGCGTTCGCGGCCTCGGTCGCGCCGGATGTCCAAACGAGTTCCCCGGCACGGACGCCCAGAATGCGGGCCAGGCTCTCCCTCGCCTCCTCGAGGGCGCGTTCCGCGCGGGCGCCGGGCCGATGCGGACTCGAGGGATTCGCGGTGAACCGCTCCACGGCTTCGAGCCACGCCCGCCGCGCCGCATCGCACATCGGAGACGTCGCGTTGTGATCGAAGTAGCGCACGCGGTCATCGTCCCAGATCACGGAACGACAGACCATGTTCCCCTGCGCTTGAACCCGGGAGGGATTCTCCTGTCTCTTGTCGGTGTGCCGGGTATGGTCGCCGCGCCCCATGCGTTCGGGCGCCGCCCCGGCGTGCTGCCATACGGATGAGCGGGAACTTGTTCTACAAGCGCGCGACGTTCGTGGCCCACCTGCCCGTGGGTCACCGCTACACCGCGTCCCATGCCTGGATGAGTCCCTCGGCCGAGGATCCCGCGGTGTGGGAGGTGGGCCTCACGCGCTTCGCGCTGCGCATGCTGGGGGAGCTGGTCGAGCTTCGCTTCGAGACCGCGCCGGGCCAGGGCGTGCGCGTCGGCGACATCATCGGGAACGTCGAGGGCTTCAAGGCCATCAGCGACCTCTACTGCGTGGTCGAGGGCGAGTTCCGGGGAGGCAACCCGCGGCTCGAGGCAGGTCTCGAGCCGCTCGACCGCGATCCGCATCACACATGGCTGTACCGCGTGGCGGGCACTCCCGATCCCGAATCCCTCGACATCTCCGGCTACACCGCCGTGCTCGACGCCACGATCGACCGCATGCTCGAGAAACAGGCGTCCGACGCCGCCTCCAGTCCGGCTTCCTCCTCATGAACGATGCCTCGCCGCGGATCCTTTACTGTCACTGCCAGTACGCCCAGGTGATCCCGCCCGCGGTGAAGGAGGAGGTCCTGCGCCGCCTCTGCGAGGCCGGCATCCCCTTCGAGGCCGTGCCGGACCTGTGTGAACTCTCCGCACGCCGCGACCCCCGGCTCGCGCGACTCGCGGCCGGGGGACCGCTCAAAATCGCCGCGTGCTACCCGCGCGCCGTCAAGTGGCTGTTCGCCACGGCGGGCGCGCGCCTGCGGCAGCCCGAGACGGAGGTGCTCAACATGCGCACCGAGACCGCCGCCGAGATCGCGCAGTCGCTTTTTTCCCCGGACCTGAAACCTAACCTTCCGCCCGACCGTCCAAACGCAGATCCGGCGCCTGACACGCCCCGACCGAATCATCATGGCACTCAAGGATCCAACGCCTGACGCCCTGCTCTTCGAGGGCGAGGGCGCCCATCCCCTGGCGGCCGCCGAGCGTTTCGCGGCCGTACGCACCCTGCTTGCCGAGGGTTTCGCCGTCCGCTCCGTGCCGGCGGGGCCGGTTCCCGACCCCTCGGAGTCACAAGTGGTGCTCGGACGCTGGCGGGAGCGGGTGGCCGATCCGGCACCGGACTCTCCTGCGGGCCGATGGCGGCCGATCACCGGGTCGGTCGAGGAGTCCGTGCGCGCGGCGGTCGTCGCCGTGAGGGATGCCGCCGCCGCGCCGGCGCCCGGCGCGTGGCTTCCATGGTTCCCGGTCATCGACTACGACCGCTGCACGAACTGCATGCAGTGCCTGTCGTTCTGCCTCTTCGGCGTTTACGGCGTCGATGCCGGCGGCCGCATCCAGGCGCAGCACCAGGATCAGTGCAAGACCAACTGCCCCGCGTGCTCCCGCGTCTGTCCCGAGGCCGCGATCATGTTCCCCAAGTACAAGGCCGGCCCGATCAACGGCGACACCGTCAGCGACGCGGATCTCCAGCGCGAGAAGATGAAGGTCGACATCTCCGCGCTGCTCGGCGGCGACGTGTACTCGCTGCTCCGGACGCGCAGCGAACGCGCGCGCAGCCGTTTCAGCAGGGAACGCGACGCCGACAAGGCCCTCGCCGAGCGCGAGAAATGCCTCGTCAAGCTCGGCCAGATCGCGGCGGACGTTCCGCCCGAAGTGCTCGCGAGCCTCCCCTCCCCCGACGAGATCGCGCGCAAGGCGGAGGAGGCGCGACGGCGCGCCGCGGCCGCCGGGGTTCCGAACGGCACTCCCTGACATGGTCCCCGCCCTCGTTCTCCGAACCCTTCGCACCGTGCACCCGCGGTGCCTGTGGAAATTCTCGTGGAACTTCGGGGTGAAAGGCCTGATCTCGGTGGAACGCTTCAAGCGCCGCCGGCGGCGGGGCATCGTGTTCCCGCCCTTCCTGTACCTCTCGATCATCAACTCCTGCAACCTGCGCTGCCAGGGTTGCTGGGTGGACGTGGAAGCTCCCCGCACCGCCCTCGACCTCGACACGCTGAACCGCACGATCCGCGACGCCAAAGCCCACGGAAACGTGTTCTTCGGCATCCTCGGCGGCGAGCCGTTCCTTCACCCGGAACTCCTCGACCTGCTGGCGGAACACCCGGACTGCTACTTCCAGCTCTTCACCAACGGCCAGCTCATCACCGCGAAGACCGCACGCCGGCTCCGCGACGTGGGAAACGCCACCCCCCTGGTGTCCATCGAGGGAACCGAGATCGTGAGCGATGAGCGCCGCGGCAAGCCGGACGTGCTCCGACGAACGCTCCGCGGCCTTGATCACTGTCTCGAGGCGGGCCTGCTCACCGGGGTCGCGACGAGCGTCTGCCAGACGAACATCGACGATCTGCTCTCGGAGGACTGGCTGCGCGAGCTGATCCGGCGCGGGGTTCACTACGTCTGGTACCACACGTACCGCCCGGTCGGCCCCCTCATGAATCCCGGGCTCGCCCTGCGCCCGGACCAGCTCGTCCGCGTGCGCCGCTTCATCGTCGAGATGCGCGCGCGCCACCCCATCGGGATCGTCGATGCGTACTACGACGACCGCGGGCAGGCGCTCTGTCCCATGGTGACCGGCATCAGCCATCACGTGAGTCCGCGCGGGGACATCGAACCCTGTCCCATCCTCCAGTTCGCGGTCGAGGACGTCCGCGATGCGCGCGGGATCTTCGCCACCCTGCGCGACTCCGCGTTCCTGCGCGATTTCCGCGAAGTCACCGCCCGCCACACACGCGGGTGCGTCGTGCTGGAACGGCCGGACCTCGTGCGGGATCTCGTGCGCAGGCACGGCGCGCGCGACACGACCCTGCGCGGGACGGCCATGGCCGAACTGGAGGCGATGCAGCCCCGCTTCAGCCAGTGGCTTCCCGGCGAGGAGGTTCCCGAGCGCCACTGGGCCTACCGGCTGGCCAAGCGATTCTGGTTCTCCGACTTCGGCGCCTACCAGGGCGCGCACCCCGACGCGCCGGACAGGGCGCGCGCGCTCGCGGCCGCCGTCCGATCCTCGACCGCCCCCGCCGCGACGGAACCCGCGGCGGCCGCCGCCTCTGCCGCAACGCCGCCGCCTTCCCCGCGATCCACGACCACCATGTCCACCCCGAACTGATCCGCTCGCCGCATGTCCACATCCACGCCTGCCGCACTGCCGCGACTCGTTCCGCTCCAGAAATGGCGCGCGCCGAAGAAGAACATCCCGCCCACGCCGCTCCACCGGCAGCGGATTCTTCAGGCCGTCCGCCGGTACGTCGCCGAGTTTGCACCGGTCCCGCCGCTGCCGGTGAAGGAACTGGCCCGCCACGCCGACCGCGTGGTCGCCACGCTCCAGTGCGACCCGATCTACCGCGACTTCATCGGCGTGCTCATCAACAACGAGATGTGGCGCGAACAGCTCGCCCGCGTCCCCTTCGAGCGGCGGCTGCTGCTCCTCCCCAAGTGCCTCCGGGTGGAGAGCAAGTGCCCGGCGCCCTTCGACGAGTTCGGCCTGCTCTGCAAGCAGTGCGGCCTCTGCTCGATCCAGGATCTCACCATCGAGGCGGAGAAGCTCGGCTACGCGGTGCTCGTGGCCGAGGGCTCCGCGATCGTCATGAGCCTCATCCAGACCGGGAAGATCGAGGCGATCGTCGGCGTGAGCTGCCTGAGCGTGCTCGAGCGCGCCTTCCCCTACATGGAGGCCGCCGCCATTCCCGGAGTCGCCATTCCGCTCCTCCAGGATGACTGCATCGACACGAACGTCGATCTCGACTGGGTCTGGGAATACATTCATCTCACCGCCGACGACCAGTCGCGCCGCATGGACCTCGGCGCCCTGCGCGAGGAGATCGACTTCTGGTTCACCCCCGCCTCGCTCGACCTCCTCATGGGACCGCCGCGCGGCGAACCCGAGCGGCTCGCCCGCCAGTGGCTCCTCCGCGCGGGGAAGCGCTGGAGGCCGTTCCTCACGGTCGCCACGTTCCATGCCCTCCGCGAGGAGCACGACGCCGTCGCCCCGGAGGACCTGCGGCGCATCGCCGTCGCCGTCGAGTGCTTCCACAAGGCCTCGCTCATCCACGACGACATCGAGGACGGCGACCTGCGCCGCTACGGACAGCCCACCCTTCACGCCGAGCACGGGACGGCCATCGCGCTGAACATCGGTGATCTCCTCGTCGGCGAGGGCTACCGCCTGCTTGCGTCGTGCAAGCTGCCGCCCCAGGCCGTCGCCGCGATGGTCCGGGTCGCCTCCGAGGCGCAGCGCGAACTCTGCCACGGCCAGGGCGTCGAGCTGGCATGGTGCCGCGATCCGCAGCCGCTGACACCGCTCCAGGTAGTCGAGATCTTCCAGAGCAAGACCGCGCCGGCCTTCGAGGTCGCCCTGCGCCTCGGAGCGATCGCGGCCGGCCGCCACGACGACGTCGGAGAGGTGCTCGGCGCCTACAGCCGTTTCCTCGGCATCGCGTACCAGATCCGCGACGATCTCGAGGACCTCGAGAACCCGGACGGAGCCGACGCCGCCAGCCCTCGTCCCAGCCTCCTCCTCGCGATCGCGCGCGAACGCGCCCAGGGGGACCTGCGCGCCGCGATCGAACGGCATGCCCGCCGCGATCCCGTGGCCGAACCCGCGCTCGTCGCCGAGTGGGTCCGGCAGCTCAAGGCGGACGAGCGCTGCCGGCACCTCCTCGAGAGCTACAAGGAGGAGGCGATCCGCTCCCTCGCCGCGCTCGAGCACCCGAGCCTCAAGGGTCTCCTGCGCCGCACCCTCGGGAAGATCTTCAACGACGTCGAGATCAAGGGGTGGTGCAAGGAGCACCAGGCCGACGCGAACGCCGGCACCGCGGACGCCCCCCGGCCCGCGCTCGAGCCCCCGGTTGCTGTCGGCGAAACGGTTGCCGCACCAGGCTCGGCGTGAACACCGCCGTGGCATGATCAGCCCGCCGCCGCCCCGAGGGTGAGCCTCCGACTCCAACTGCTTCAGGTCGCGCGACTCGCACCACGGCTGCTCCATGATTCCACACCACTGGTCCGGGAGTTCCTCAACCGCCAGTGGACCCCGGACGGCGGAGCGTGCGATCGCGCCGGCCGTCCCGACCTGTACTACACGATCTTCACCCTCGCCGGCCTCCAGGCACTGGACGCTGAAATCCCCCGCGAGCGCATCGCCGGGTTTCTCCAGCGCTTCGGCGACGGCGCGGGCCTCGACTTCGTGCACCTCGGCGCGCTGGCCCGCTGCTGGGCGGCGATCGGTTCGCTCCCCGAGGGCCTCGCGCCGCGCCTGCTCGCCCGCATCGAGACCTTCCGCAAGGCGGACGGCGGTTACGACGGCGATCCCCACGCGACCCACGGGACCGCCTACGGCGCCTTCGTCGCGCTCGGTGCGTACCAGGACCTGGGCTTCTCACCGCCCCGGCCGCTGCAGCTCGTCCAGAGTCTCCGCGCCCTCGAGACGCCCGACGGCGGATGGAGCAACCTGCCCGGAACAAGCGTCGGCGCGACCAACGCCACCGCCGGCGCGCTCACGCTGATCCGCCATCTTGGCTTCCCCGCGCCCGCGCGCGCGGCGGACTGGCTGCTCGCCCAGGCGCATCCACACGGTGGATTCCGGGCCGTGCCCGGCGCGCCCATTCCCGATCTTCTCTCCACCGCCACGGCGCTGCATGCTCTCGCCGCGGCCGACCGCCGCCTCACCTCGGATCTCCACGAGCGCTGTCTCGACTTCATCGACTCGCTCTGGTCCGCCGAGGGCGGCTTCCATGGCCATTGGGCGGACGACCACCTCGACTCCGAGTACACCTTCTATGGCCTGCTCGCGCTCGGCCACCTGAGCCTGTGAACGACCTGATGCGGCGCGCCCGCGCCACGTTGCACCAACTCACCCGCGACCTCCTCGCCGAAGCGGGACGCGAGGGCTGCTGGTGTGGCTTCCTCGCTCCCAGCGCCCTCTCCACCGCCGTCGCCACCATCGCGCTCGGCGAGATCGACCGCCGCGAACACACGACACGCCACCTCCACCTCGTCGAGCGCGGCCTCGAATGGCTCGCCGCCAACGCCAACGCGGACGGCGGGTGGGGCGACACCACCGTCAGCCGCAGCAACCTGTCCACCACCGCCCTGTGCTGGGCCGCGTTCGGCGCCGCCCGCGCCGACGAACAGTTCCCTGAAACCGTCGCGCGCGCACGCCGCTGGATCCTCGATGCCGTCGGCTCCGAGCACCGTCTCGTCCAGGCGATCGAGGCCCGCTACGGCGATGACCGGACGTTCTCGGTTCCGATCGTGCTCACGCTGGCGCTCTCCGGACGTCTCGGGCCGGACGGATGGTCGAGGGTGCGTCCCCTGCCCTTCGAGCTGGCGGCCTTCCCGCGGTCGTGGTTCGGCGCCCTCCGGCTGCCCGTGGTCAGCTACGCGCTGCCCGCCCTGATCGCGCTCGGCCAGGCGATCCACCATCACGCCCCTTCCCCCAACCCCTTCGCGCGCGCGGCTCGAACCGCCGTCGCGCGCCACACCCTCGCCCGCATGGTGACCCTCCAGCCGGACAACGGAGGTTTCCTGGAGGCGACACCGCTCACCGCGTTCGTCGCGATGAGCCTCGCCTCCATGGGCCTCACGGATCACGAGGTCACCCGCCGCGCCGCCGGCTTCCTCCGGCAGTCGGTGCGCGCGGACGGGAGCTGGCCCATCGACACGAATCTCTCCACGTGGGTCACGACGCTCGCGGTCAAGGCCCTTCGGCACCAGCCCGGGACCCTTTCGGCCGAACACGCCGCGCAACTCACCCGCTGGCTGCTCGACCAGCAGTACCGCGACGTCCATCCCTACACCGGCGCGGCCCCCGGCGGCTGGGCATGGACGCCCCTGCCCGGCGGTGTTCCCGACGCCGACGACACCGCCGGCGCCCTGCTCGCGCTCCGCGTCCTGAGGCCGGAGCCCACCCCGGACGAAGTCGCCGCCGCCGGCAACGGCGTCCGCTGGCTCCTGGACCTGCAGAACGGCGACGGAGGCCTCCCGACGTTCTGCCGCGGCTGGGGCCGACTTCCCTTCGACCGCAGCGCCCCCGAGCTCACCGCGCACGCGCTCCGGGCGTGGGCCGCATGGCGCGACTGCCTTCCGCAGGGGCTTCAGCCCCGGATCGATTCCGCCACCGCGCGTGCACAATCCTTCCTGATCCGGTCCCAGAGGTCCGACGGTTCGTGGATCCCCCTGTGGTTCGGAAACGAGCACGCGCCGGACGAAGCCAACCCCGTGTACGGAACGGCGCAGGTCCTCCTTGCGCTGAATCACTTCGCGGAAGCGCCCTCCCTCGCCCCTGCGCGCGAGGGCGCGATCCGTTTCCTCCTGAACTCGGCCAGCCCGGGTGGGGGATGGGGCGGCGCGCGAGGATGCCCGCCGTCCATCGAGGAAACTGCCGTCGCCCTCGCGGCGCTCGCGGGCGCGCAGGCGGGCCCCGCCGTCCAGGAGGGTCTCCGGTGGCTGCTCGATGCCCTCGATGAGGGATGGGACCGCCCCCAGCCGATCGGGTTTTACTTCGCGCGCCTCTGGTACTGGGAACGCCTGTACCCGCTGATCTTCGCGACGGACGCGCTGGGCGCCGTGCTTCCCCCGGCCCCGTAAGACAGACGGCCGCCGGAAGTCCCGGCGGCCGATCGGGTTCCGCGCGGACGGCCGTGCCGCCGGCGCGGATCGGCTGGAGGCGCTTACAGCCCCTTCTTGACCATGTACGTGAGCAGGTCCGCCACCCGGTTCGAGTAGCCCCACTCATTGTCGTACCAGCTCACCAGCTTGAAGAACCGCTTGTTCAGCTCGATGCCGGAGCCGGCGTCGTAAACGGAGCTCGCCGCGGAGTGGACGAAGTCCGTGCTGACGACCTCGTCCTCCGTGTACTCGAGGATGCCCTTGAGATAGGTTTCGCTCGCCTTCTTCATGGCGGCCGAGATCTCGGCGTAGCTCGTGTCGCGCGCCGTGCGCACCGTCAGGTCCACCACCGAAACCGTGGGGGTCGGAACGCGGAAGGACATGCCCGTGAGCTTGCCCTTCACCTCGGGGCAGACCAGGCCGACGGCCTTCGCGGCGCCCGTCGTCGAGGGAATGATGTTGATCGCCGCGGAACGCCCGCCCTTCCAGTCCTTGCGGCTGGGACCGTCCACGGTCTTCTGGGTCGCGGTGTACGCGTGGACGGTGGTCATGAGACCCTCCTCGACCCCGAAGCCCTCCTTCAGCAGGACGTGCACGAGAGGCGCAAGGCAGTTCGTCGTGCACGAGGCGTTCGAAATCACATGGTGCTGCGCCGGGTCGTACTTGTCGTGGTTCACGCCCATCACGACGGTCAGATCGTCGTTCTTGCCCGGCGCCGAGATGATGACCTTCTTCGCTCCGGCCGTGATGTGGCCGTAGCACGACTTCGGGTTGTCCTTCGCGGCATCCGTGAAGAGGCCGGTGGACTCCACGACCACGTCCACCCCGAGATCCTTCCACGGGAGCTCCGCGGGGGTCTTCGCGCTGACCACCCGGATCTCCTGACCGTTCACGACCAGCACGTCGTCATCCGTCTTGTCCGCGGCGGACTTCCTCGAGCCGACGGTCCCGGCGAACCGTCCCTGGGTGGAGTCGTACTTCAGCAGGTAGGCGAGATTGTCGGCCGGCACAATGTCGCCCACGGCGACGACGTTGATGTCACGGCCCACAAGCCCCTGCTCGACCATGGCCCGAAAGACAAGGCGGCCGATCCGGCCGAATCCGTTGATGGCGACGTTGACTGGCATCTTGATGTTCCTGTGTTGCGAATTCAGAAAGACAACGTGCCCATGCTAGCGGGGGCCCCGGCAGCGTCAATCGTCAATTCCATCCGCTAATCCATCTCTGCATTTGTAAACAGTCTCTTTTATGGCCAGACTCCGCCATGCGCGAGTCGTCCATGGCGTTTCTCCGGACCCTGCTCGAAACCCCGAGCCCCGTGGGGCATGAGGCGCGCGGCCAGCGCGTCTGGATGGATTACGTCAAGCCCTTCGCCGACGAGACCTTCTCGGACGCGTACGGCAACTGCGTCGCGGTGCTCAACCGCGGGGGGGCGCCCCGGGTCATGCTCGCCGGCCACGCCGACGAGATCGCGCTGACGGTCAACTACATCGACGAGAACGGGTTCCTGTTCGTCCGCCGGCTGGGCGGGGTGGATCCGGTCGTCGCCCGGGCGCAGCGCGTCCATGTGCACACGGCCAACGGCCCCGTTCCCGGAGTGATCGGGAACGTCGCGCCCCACCTGACGCGCGGCGACAACGACAAGAAGTATCCGCGCATCGAGGACCTGTTCATCGACATCGGCGCGGGCTCCAGGAAGGAGGCGCAGAAGCTCGTCCGCGTGGGCGACCCCGTCACGTCGGTGCCCGGCTTCGAGATGCTCCGCGGCGACCTCGCGATGGCCCGGGCGTTCGACAATCGCGTGGGGACCTTCGCCGTGGCCGAGGCCCTGCGTCTCCTGCACCGCGACACCCGCGGCCTGAAGGCGGAGGTCTCGGCCGTCTCGAACGTCATGGAGGAGATCGGCCTGTTCGGCTCCCGCCAGATCGCGTACACGCTCAAGCCGGACCTGGCGATCATCGTCGATGTCACCCACGCCACCGACTACCCGGGCGTGAACCGTCATCAGCACGGCGACGTCCGCCTCGGGCACGGCCCCACCCTGACCCATGGCGGCGGCAACCATCCCGAGGTCGTGCGGCGCCTCGAGAAGGTCGCGGATGAACTGGGCATCGAGCTCCAGCACGAGGCGCAGTCCTCCACCTCCGGGACGGACACCGACGCCGTGTTCTGGACCCGGGGCGGGATTCCCTCGGCGCTCATCTCGCTTCCGAACCGCTACATGCACTCGCCCGTCGAGATCATCAACCTCAGGGACCTCAGGCAGATCCCGGAGCTCATCGCCGGTTTCGTGCGGTCCCTCCGCAAGGGCGAGACCTTCAAGGTCCGGATTTGAACGGGAGCCGTGTGGCTGGCGATCATGCGGGCATGAACACGAGCGACACGCCCGCGGCTCATGAACCCCTCTGGAACGCCTGCCGCGACCTCGCGTCCACCGTCACTTCCATGCACCCGCATGCCGCGAAGGTCGCCGACGAGGCCGCGCGCGGCGAGATCCTGAAGGCGCTGTTCGAGATCACGCGCAACGTGGAGATCGTGAAGAAGCAGCTCCAGCGCGCGGAACGCCGCGACGAGAGCCGCCTGCTCTGACCCGGAGGCCGTCCTGTCGCCTCGGTGCCGGCGCGAATGCGGCCGGCGCGCGAAACAGCGCGGGTGGCGAAGCCACCTTCGCCACCCGCCGTGTGCCAGCGGAAGGCGCCGCGGCGCGGTGCGCCCGGCGCCATGGGTTCACCGGCTCACCGGGCGACGCGGAAGAATCGCGTCTCCTCGCTCGCGGGCTCGGTGTAGCTGCCGTCCGAATCCCCGGTGCTCGTCCAGGGTCCGGTGACGGAGGGCGCCCACTCGAGCGTGCCGCCGCCGGCCCATGTCACCGTCAGCATGCCGTCCGCGATCTCCGGAGCCGCGATCACGGGACGATCCTCCGGCGGTGGGATTTCGTAGATCTCGAGGAATGCGACCTTGTTGTTGCTCGCGGTGGGCCCGTTGCCGATCGAGAGCCGGCCGTCGGTGACTTCCACGGCGCCCATCCCCTCGAAGAACCGCACCCCGTCACTGGGCGTGCCCCGCACGATCGTCACGCCTTCCGCCGTGACATCGTACACGCTGTCGAAGTTGGACGGGTCTCCGGCAACGATGAACACGTTGTACCATCCGTTCGGCAGCTCGATCTCCCAGAGCCTCGCGGTGGTTGCGCCGGACTGCCAGTGGTTGAGCGTGTCGTAACGCTCGTCGGGCGAGGCCGGGTTGTTCCGGTCGCGGGCGGCGGCGGTGTTGTCGTTGTCCCAGCCGTAGCTGTAGCCGTCGCCGCGATCGTCGAAGACATCCCCGTAATCAGGGAGATAGCCTTCGGGCACTTCCGCGGTGGCCGCCTGGAAGTTGATGCCGATCGGCTCCCCGACCTGCAACGCGACGGGGGTGGACTCCGCGGTGAGTCCGCGGTCGTCCGTGGCGACGGCGACGATCGTGTACCGTCCCGGCAGCACGCCCCGCCACTCCACCTCGAACGGCGCCGACGTGGCCGCGCCGAGGCTTCCGCCGCCGCCATCGAAGAACTCGACGCGCACGATCTCGGCGCCGGTCGCCTCGGCGGACGCCGCGAGGGTGACATCCGCGGGGCCTTCCGGGATCCGGCTGCCATCGGCCGGTTCCGTGATCTCCACGGTGACAAGGTTCCCCGCCCCCTGGCCGACCTGGTACGACCACGAGGTGGTCGTGGCGCCGCGCACCAGATCCACGATGACGGTCGAGTCCGGTGGAAACGGCGAGGCCGGCTCATAACGCAGCGTGGTGATGTCACCCTGCGTGGTGCGCTCCGTGGTCACCTCCTGCCCGTTGACCCGCAGCGTGACCGTCGCGTTGCCGAGGTTCTCGAGGCCCACCTCGATCGGCGCGTCCACCGCAACATCGGTCGAGCCGGGGAAGGGCGAGACGGAGGCGATCCGCGGAATGGCGGGTCCCGTGTAGGTGCGATAGGCCGTGATCCCCTCCGAGCGGTTGCGGTCGTTGATCAGGGTCTGCGAGAGCTGGACGGCGTCCTGCGACTTGAACTCGACGCTCGCGCCGCCCGTGCCCTCCCACCACAGGAGCCGGAACGGATAGATGCCGTCCTCCTCCACGATGAAATCGAAGAAGGTGTTGGCCGCGCCCCGGCCGCCGCTGAACAGGCCGAGCTGCACGCCGACCACGTCGCCGGGATTGGGCGCCGCGCTGACCTTGAAGCCGTCATCGCTGTTGACGCCGAACCGGTAGCGGCCGCGCCCCAGCTCAAGGTATGTCAGTGCCTCCGCCGTGATCCAGTTGTTCTCGGCCACGTCACCGTCCAGCCAGAGGCCCGGAGCCAGCGCGTCCTCGAACCCGTTGTCGAGATTGAAGTCACCCGCATTCGCGTACTGCTGGTTCCAGTTGATGATCTCGACGTTGTGTGTCCCGTCGTCGTTCTCGCCCGGGGCGGAGAAGTTCTCGTAGGGCGCCCCGGTGTCCGGGTCGATGTACCCGCGGGAAATCTGCATCTCCGCGGCCTCGACGCTGTTGTTGTCCGCAAACCCGCTGCGCGCGAGCGGGAGAAACTGGACCGGATCGGTCATCTGATACACGTCCACCCTGAATCCGGAGCCGCTGACGGAGTTCGCCGGCACGGCGAAGCTCGCCGGGATCACCGGGAGCCCCGAGTAATCCTCGACCACGAAGCTCCAGCTCACGGTGACGGGATCCACTCCCGAACCGCCGTAGGTGAGCTCCACCAGGTTGGTGGAACCCGAGGGCCAGAGGCCGGCGGGCACGTACTCCACATAGACGGTGTCACCGTCCGTGTCGACGGTGGCGGCGACCGACTCGCCGTTGACAGTCAGCTCGACGGAATCCGGATCGGCCGCCGCTCCGCGCGGCAGCAGAGCCACCCGGATGGCCGCGTCCGCCAGCGCGCCCGTGCTGCCGGCAAACGGATGGACCGCCGCCGCCGCGGGCAGCACCGCCGCGCTCGCCGCGTAGGACCGGAAGGCGTTTGCGCCGTCCCCGTTCACGGGGACGTAGGTCGCCTCGCCATCCGGATCCGGCTGGTGCACCGAGAAGAACTCGAGGTTCGCCCCGCCGCCGCCCTCGTACCAGATCAGGCGCACGGGATAGATGCCCGGTTCGGTGACATACACGTGGAAGAAGGTGCTGGCGCTGCCGCGGCCCCCGCTGAACTCGCCGAGCACGACGTTGGAGGGCGCGTGCGGGTCCCGTCCCGCCGTGACCCGGAACCCGTCGTCACTGTTCACTCCGAATCGATGAACACCCGCGGGAAGGTCGAGATAGCCCACGACCTCGGCGGCGATGTTGTCGAGGTTATGGGAACCGGTGTCGGGATCGATCTGCCCGATGCCCGGGATCGGTTCATCGGCGAGGGCGGGCGTCGTCGTGCTCTGGAACACGCCGATCTCGACTCCCGTGCCGCCGTCGTTCATCTCCTGATTCCAGTTGATCACCTCCACCCGGTACGTGCCGCCCTCCCCCGGGCCGGGCTCGGCCACGTTCTCGAGTCGCCCGCCCGAGACCGGGTCCCTGAGCAGGCCCGCGAGATGCAGCTCCCCCCGCGTGGTGTTGTTGGGGAGGTCAGGGCCGGGCCATGACACCGTGTCCCTCGCCTGCACCACGCGCACGGTGAAGCCTGAGGCGCCCGTGTCCACGGAGTCCGCCGGGACGGAGTGGTCCGCGCCGAGGGTGGCGTAGTATTCCACGGTGAAGGGCAGCTCGTAGGAAACCTCCTTCGCGGGCGCCGCGTCATCCGCGAACTCGAGCACCGCCGTGTGCGATGACTCCGAGGGGAACGGTTCGTCCATCCGGTAACGAATCCGGGTGACCAGATCCTCGCTGGAGATCTGAAGCTCGGAAGTCACGTCGGTGCCGTCCACCGTGACGCGGATGGTGTCCGGATCGAGCGCCGAGTTCTCCCCGTCCGTGATCTCGAAGACGACACCGAGCAGATCCCCGCTCGCGCCGCTGACGAAGGGAGCCGTCGGAACGGGCTGCACGACCACGCCGTACATGTTCTGGCCGGCGTTCTCGGGCGTGTGGAGCGTGAACGTCCCCGCGTTCACGCGGCGGACGTAGACGGATGACCACTGGTTGATGGCGACGCCCGGCCCCACGCCGTCCCCGCTCTCATCCACGCCGACTTCGTCCGGGAGGGTCGGATCCCCCGCGCGGTTCAGTCCGTTGAGCACGGGCTCCCACCCGTTCTCCAGCACCCACAGCATGGCAACGTCGAGGGCCGGCGGTGTCGTGTTCGGGCTCCCCCCGAGCCGGTTGTCGATCAGCAGGTACAGCAGGGCCGGCGCGGAAACCGTCACCTCCACGACATAGGGATCGTTGTCCCTGTCGTCGTTGGGAAACATGATGTACTCACCTCCGACCAGATAGGATGGCAGCGGAAGCTCCGCCGACGCCCCGTTCCACTCGTGCGTCCGGTCATTGAATGCCGGCGCCTCCTCCCCGAACCGCGGCACGGTGAATCCCGCGCCCTCGTCGGGATGATCGAAGGTCTGTCCCGTGTAGTAGGGAGGCAACTCGATGCCATCCCAGCCTTCCACGAGTTCCACGCTGGTGATCAGCGACTGCGCGAGGGCCGCCTGACAGCCCAGCGCGAGGACGGCCGCACAGGCCGTCAGCCGCCGTTGGAGTCTCGATGTCATGCGCCGCCATGAGGATGCATTGCTAGCGTTCATGTCCTTGGATCGTCCTCCCACACGACGCGGTCCGCCGTCGGAAAACTCCCGGTCGACGCGCTCAATCGATACTTCCGGTGACCGGGTTCGCGAAACGGCGCGCGAAGCTTGTCGGGATTGCGTCATAGCGAACGCCTCGCGCCGACTCACCGCAAGCTTTTTGGTCATCGG
>CAYMDA010000041.1:0-38270 GCA_964389135.1 uncultured Verrucomicrobiota bacterium
TGCCGCCGCCCAGCGCATCAACCGCCGCCGGCTCTCCGCGAAGCTGCGCCCGCTCATGCTGCGCCGCCTGAAGCATCAGGTCGCCAAGGATCTGCCCGATCGCATCGAGGAGCGCCGCGACTGCGAGCTCGGCGAGGAGCAGCGCAAGCTGTACCTCGCGGAGCTGCGCCGCAGCCGCGACCAGGTCATGCAGGCGCTGCAGACCAAGGGCCTCGCCCAGAGCCGCATGCACGTGCTCGCCGCCCTCACCCGACTGCGTCAGATCTGCTGCCATCCGGCGCTCGTCGGCAGCGACACCGTCTCCGGCAAGACCGAGACGCTGTTCGAACTGCTCGAGCCGCTCCTCGAAAAGGGCGAGAAGGTCCTCGTGTTCTCGCAGTTCGTCGAGATGCTGAAGCTCCTCGAGAAGGAGTGCGGCACGCGCTCGATCAACACCCACGTGCTGACGGGCAACACGAAGGACAGGCAGGAGGTCGTGCGCGCCTTCCAGGAGGATACGCGGCCCTCCGTGTTCCTTCTGTCCCTGCGCGCCGCCGGCACGGGCCTGAATCTCACGACCGCGAGCTACGTGATCCTGTACGATCCGTGGTGGAACCCGGCGGTCGAGGCGCAGGCGATCGATCGCTCCCATCGCATCGGCCAGACGCGCACCGTCAACGCCTACCGCCTCATCAGCCCGGGCACCGTCGAGGAGAAGATCTGGGATCTCCAGCAGAAGAAGGCCCAAACGATCAGCGACGTGCTCGGCGAGGAGGGCTTCGCGAAGAACCTCTCGAGCAACGACCTCGAGTACCTGTTTTCGGAGGACTGATCGCCCTCCCGCCACCCGGGCGGGGCGGACAAAGGTCGTTTTTCATTCGGGCGCGGTCGCCGCAGCGAGCGGGGGGCCGCGCCCGATCGCTTTCCGCGGAAATCGCCGCTGACGTGAAAGACGGCGCCTCCCGCGGCGAATGGAGCAGTGGACACCATGGCCCGCCGATCCACCCGTGCAACCGGCGGCGGCCGGACCGATGAACACGACCTCCATGAAATCAACATCCATCCGCGGCGCCGTCCTGCTGGGCGCCGCGGTCCTCTGCAGTGATCCTGCCCGCGCCAACGTCGTTCTCGACTGGAGCGCACACCTCGACGAGGCGGTCTTCGCCACCGCCGAACCCATTCCCTCCCAGGTGCGAAGCGCGGCGATCGTGCACGTCGCGATCTTCGACGCCGTGAACGGCATCGAGCGGCGCTTCGTCCCGTATCATGTGCAGGAGCACGCCGCCCCGGGCGCGCGCGCCGATGCCGCCGCGGTCCAGGCGGCGTACACCACCTTGGTCGCGCTCTACCCGGGCCATGCGGAGGCCCTTGCGCGGCACCTTGCGGATTCGCTCGCCGCCATCCCGGGCGGCAACAGCCAAAGCCAGTCAGTCGCGCGCGGCCGTGCCTGGGGCGGGTACGTGGCGGAACGCATTCTCGAGCTGCGGAGCACCGACGGATGGACGGACCCCCAGCCTCCGTTCCTGGGCGGGTTCGAGCCGGGACAGTGGCGTTCCGTCCCCGTCGGTGCCGACGGCGATGGCGCGTTGCCCGCGGTGTTCCCGCAACTGGCCGTGCTGACGCCGTTCGCGATGACGGGCCCGGACCAGTTTCGACCGGGGCCGCCGTACGGCGCGCCGATTCCCGAAGCCCTGAGAACCCCCGAGTACGCCGCCGACCTCGAGGAGACCAGGAGCGTGGGCGGAATCGACAGCCTGGTGCGCACGGCCGAGCAGACCGACATCGCCCGGGTCTGGCACGCCATGGGCGCGATCGACGAGTTCCGTGGTGCGCGCGCCCTGATCCCCAGGTCGTTCCCGCTCGTGGATACCGCCCGCCTGTTCGCGCTGCTCGGCATGGCGGCATGCGACGCACTCATCATCGGCTGGCACTCGAAGTTCGAATACCAGCTCTGGCGGCCGCATCACGCGATCCGGCTGGCCGACACCGATGGCAATCCCTCGACCATCGCAGATCCCGAATGGACCGCGTTGATTCTCGCACCGCGGTTTCCGGAGTACGTCTCGAATCACTCGGCGCTCACGGCCGCGATCATGCGGGTGCTGGAGCGGGAGCTGGGAAATGAACACACGTTCACGCTGGGTTCACCGCTGCTGCCGGGCGTGACAAGGACCTACACGCGTTTCTCCGACGCGGCGCTCGAGGCGAAGGAGGCGCGCATCTTCGGAGGCATTCACTTTCGTCACGCCTGTGACGTCGGTTCGGACGCCGGTGTCGCGCTCGGCGACCACGTGGTGGACACGATGCTGAAGCCGCTTCCCGGAGCACCGCGCCGTCCGAAGAGTGCGCTGCCGGGCCGGTCCGGGGTCGACACCGGCCGGATTCTCATGTGACCGGCGGGAAATCCGATCCGGGGCGCAGGCGGCGCGCCTGGAGCGACGTCTGGCGCCCCCGCGGCGCGATGGGTCTGGGTGGGCCCATCGCGCCGCATCGCGTCCGAGCCGGTTCGGCCGCTACGGTTCCGCGGGCTCGAGGACCAGTTCGCCGAGGTCCACCGCGCCCTCGCCCGGCGGAACGACGAGCGTCGCCTGAAACATGGGCGGCATGGAGTTCGGAGCAGGCGCTTCATCGGGCGGGAGAACCGCGGCACGAAGGATGTATCTCCCAGGCGGCACGTTGTCTGTCTTCCACACGCCGGGTCCGGCGGGCTCCGCGGGGAATTGAAGGGCGGTGAGCATCTGTTCCCGGATCTCCGGTTGCATGTGCCAGCGCATGAGTGCCTGCGGATCGTGGCGGACCTCTGCCGGGGGTACGGGGGTTGGCGTGGTTACCACCGCCCAGGCGATATGTCCGGCGACGGGCGTGCTCAGCGTGGCCGACACGGTGCGGTGGCCTTTTCCCGGCTCGAGGTACACGACCTCGCCGGGTTCGGGCTGGACGACCTCGACGGCAACAACCTGGTGCGCGGTGCCTGGGCCGGGAGCGGGCTCAATCGGTTCCATCCGCTGAAGCACGATCTTCATCGGGGGCACATGGCTGAAGGAGAAACCGCCGTTGGCACCGGTCTTGAGATGATATGCCCCTGCGCCAAGGTTCAGGTTGCGAACTTCAAGAGCCGGTGCCGTGAGCCGGAACGAGCGGTCCGCGGCGGGTTTTCCGCCCTCCCATGCGACGCCCTCGATCCGCGCCCATCGCCGGAGCACGACCTCGGTGTCGTCGGTGAGCGAGGCGCTGTCGATGTCCGCGATTCCGGACTCATGAACGATGACGAGGCGTGAGGCTTCCGGTTCGGGTGTGAGCGCGAGAACGCCCTTCTCGTCCGCACGCAGGGAAATGCTCATGCCGTTCGGATCGAACCGGCCACGCAGGAGCTGAACCGGCGACGGCAGGGGAAGCCATGCCGCCTCCGCGCCGGACGCCGGTTTGCCGTCGGGCCGCAGCACGGTGAGCCTCTGTTTCGCCGTGCGGTTGAGTGCCACGTCCAGGATCACTTCACCTTCGTCGGGAGCGATGCGGCGGCTGACGTGCGGCGCATACCCTTCCGCCTCAAACCGGAGATGATAGCCGGGGTTCGGAATTCCGGAGATCACGGGTTCCTCGAGGACATGGTGGTACTCGCCGCCCGCGAAGGCGGGCCAGAACCGGTCGATCGTGCTCCATTGGGGCGTGGACACCTGCAGGAAAGGGTTGTCCTGCGGCCAGCCGATGCCGATTCGGAAGGCGGGAATCGGGTTTTCCGTTTCCACGTCGATCACGCGGCCGCGGATGACGAGTGCGGGTGACAGGACGGCTACGTGCTCCTCATCGGACGGACGGACCCGGAAATTCTTGAGCTTCATGAAGCCCTGCCTGCTGATCTGGAACGAGAGCTCCCGGTCGGGGGCATGCTCCCAGACCACCCGTCCCGCGGCGTCCGTTTGCGGGCGGAATTCCACCTGGACGGGCGGGTTCGTGGGGTTCCGCGGCGATTCGAAGGTGTCGTGCCAGACGTACGCCCCCTCGATCGGAGAACCATGGGCGTCCGTGACGCGGATGCGAAGGGTCTTCCCCTGCTGGAGCACGATCTCGAGGGGGGGGCATGTCGATCTCCACGCTGACGCTCAGCGTCGTGGCCGCATAACCGTCGGCTTCGCCGGTGACGAACGTGTCCCGCAGCCTGCAGCCGGGGATGGAAAAGCGTCCTTCGGAATCGGTGACGCCCTTCCTGCCGGAAGATTCCGCCACCTGCCCGACGAGAACGCGCGCGCCCGGAACGGGTTCCCCGCTCGCGTTGACCACCCGCCCGTGAACGGTGGCCACCCGGCCGAGGCGGAACTCGTGCGTCTCCGCACGCAACGCTTCCGCGGCCTCGGGGGAACGGGTCACCCAGAGATACTCCGACTCCCCGTGCTCGGGATGACTCGCGCCGCCGCGCAACAGCGGGATCATGGATTCCGCGATCCGGTGCATGTGCCAGCGGCCGGTGACGTCCGTCTCGGTTTCGATCCACATGAACTGGTGAGTCTCGACCGCGCCGGGATCGGGCGGGCCTTCTTCATGGTTGAAGCCGACCTGGGCGCCGAATACCGGGAAACCGTCGGCATCCACGACCCGGCCGCCCATGCGGACGCCGGGCTGGAGGCGCAGGGTGTAGGATGCCGGGATCTCGATGCCGCGGTCCGGACGCCACTCGAGGCGCGTGTCGGCGTATCCCTCAAGCCGGGTGGTGAGCTCAAGGTGGGTGATGCCGGCCTCCAGGGGGATCTTGCATTGCCCGTCCGCGGAGCCGGTGACCCGCCGGCCGGAGAAGTTCGGTCCGATCCACTGCCGGATCTCGATGGGCACCCGGGGAATGGGATCGCCCGTCGTGGCCTCGACGATGCGAAGGACGAGCTCGTTTGCGGACTGGAGGGAATGCGTCGCGCCCGGCGACGCAACACCCGAAGCATCCGCGTCCGTGCGGGATGAGGACATCGCGGCGCCGTCCGGAGGCAGAGCCATGGAGGCGGGTGCCGGCCCGGGTTCGGCGAGAGAGGCGGATTCCGCCGTGGCATCCGGATCGGAGTGCATCAGCGCGACGCCGACGAGGGCGGCCGCCGTGATCGCCGCCGCGGAGATCAGGAACTTGTTCGAGAACAGGGCGAACGCCGCGCCGCCGCCGGCCGTGCTCGCGGCCGCCCATGATCCGTGCCGACGGACTGCCTCGAGCGCGGTCATGCCGTTGTCTCTGCCATTCCGGCGGGCGCCGCCTGCACGGCGCGCTCCGAGAGGCAGGTCGCCAGGGCGGCGACGGTGAGCATCGCGCCGCGCGCGGCAAGCAGATCACGCAGCCGTTCGAGGGCGCGGCTCACGCGCTTCTGCGCGGCGTCGTCACTGATGCCGAGTCGACGGCCGAGTGGGCGCAGGTCGAGGCGCTCATAGAACCGAAGGACGATCGCGTCGCGGTCGGCCGAGGGAAGCCGCTGGACCGCCTCGTCGAGGGCTGGCGCGAGCGCTTCCCAGGAGTCGTTGGGCTCCGAATGGAGTGTGTTCATGTCGGCGGCGGTCTTCTCGCGGGCGAGCCGGCGCTTCTCGGAGCGCCGCGCGTTCGCGGCGGCGAAGCACGTGTGGCGATGCAGCCAGCCTCCGAGGTGCGCGGACGGGTCGGAAAGCGGTCCCCGGCCGCGGGCGACATGCCGGGCAAGATCCGTGAACACCGTTTGAACGATCTCCTCCGCCATGGCGCGGTGCCCGCCGGTCTGGCGCAGGGCCACGGAGAAGACGAGGTCCACGTACCGGTTCACCACCTCGCGGAATGCGCCCTCGGAACCCCTCTCCGCGTACTCCCGCAGCAATTGAATGGGATCCATCATGGTTTCCGCCGGTATAAAGCCGCCGATCGGCAAGATCCGACGCGGGAGGCGGGCGATGGAGGCGGCCCGACGGGGGTGGCGGCGGTCATGCCCCATTCGCGCCGGGCGCGGCGCCGTCCGTCGGTCCGACCTCGTACGGCGGTACGGGCGGCGGGTCAGCCCTCCCCCAGGTCGTTGTCGAGCACGATGCGATAGCGGGCGCGCCCGGCGTGCAGGTGCTCCAGGGCGTCATTCACCTTCGACATGGGGAAATGCTCGGTGACGGGGAGGATCTGGTGACGCCGGCAGAATTCGATCATGCGCGCGGCGAGCGTGGGACTGCCGACCGGGGAGCCGGAAACCGAATGCATGCCCCCGATGAGCGAGAAGGCGGGCACCGGGATGGGCTCGAGCACGGCCCCGACCACGTGGAGGCGACCCATGGGAGCGAGGGTTGCCATGACCGCCGTCCAGTCCAGCGGCACGTTCACGGTCGAGATCACGAAGTCGAGGATGCCGCGGAGCTTTCGCATGGCCGCGGGATCGCGCGAGTTCACCACGTGCCGGGCGCCGAGGCGCAGGGCCTCGTCGCGCTTCGAGTCGCTCGAGGTGAAGGCATACACCTCGCATCCCCACTTCGCGAGGAACTGCAGCGCAAGGTGACCGAGGCCGCCGATCCCGATGACGCCGACGCGATCGCAGGGCTTCACGAACTCCGCGATCGGGTTGAAGACCGTGGCCCCGCCGCAGAACAGCGGGCCCGCCTCCGCGGCGTTGACTCCCTCCGGAATGGATGTGGTCCACGCCCAGTGGGCGCGCACGCGGGTGGCGAAGCCTCCGTGGCGTCCCACGATGGTGGCCTCCGCATCCGGGCAGAAGTTGTGGTGGCCGGAAAGACACTGGCTGCACGACATGCAGCTTCCGGAGTACCAGCCGACTCCCACGGTCTGCCCCACCTGCAGGTTGCGGGCGTTCTCACCCACGGCAACGACGCGCCCCACGACCTCGTGTCCTGGAACCATCGGATAGACGGTCTGGCCCCAGTCGTTGTTGATCATCGAAAGGTCCGAATGACAGATGCCGCAATGGCCCACGGCGATCTCGACCTGGTCCGGTCCCAGGGGACCCGGATCAAACTCGAAAGGTTCGAGCGGTGCGCCGGCCCTTGTCGCGGCGTATCCCCTGATCCTCGTGCTCATACGAAGGGCAGTCTGGACCAGCGGGATGCTCCGTCCAGCAGCCGGTTGGGGAAACTTGAGTCCGGTTGGTGAGGCCACCGGGGTCGAATCCGCGCAGGCGCCTGGATGTCGTGCCGGCGCATCGGGCACGCGGTTCCCGACGGCACCCTGGGCGGTCAGCCTCCGTCCGCCGCCCGCACGTCATAGCAATGGAGCCGCTCATGGTACCGGAGATACAGGCGTCCATCGAGGATCACGGGGTGCGCCCAGGCGTCGTTGCGCGCCTCGGCGAGGCGAAACTGGCCGTGGAGTTCGAAGCGGTCGGCGGTTGGCTCAAGGAGGCGCATCCAACCATCCTCGCTGAGCGCGTAGAGCCGGCCATCCGCGTGGAGCACGGCGCCCTTGGCATAGGCCGGTTCCGTGTACAGGACCTCACCTGACACGGCATCGAGGGCGGCCCATCCCTTCCGGCCGGGATAATAGGATCCGTACAGGCGGCCGTCCGCGTAAACGACACCACCCTGGCAGGTATCCAGCGGAGTGGTCCATGCGCGGGCGACTCCGATGTCACCATCCGGCGCGGCCGGCGGGAGAAGCCGGTAGAGGGCGCCGGGCGGGCCATGCGGCGCGGTCATGAAGACCGCGTCGCCAACCAGCACGGGGGACATCGCCAGCACGGAGTACTCCGTGGGCCGCTCAACCTGCCACTGGATCGCTCCCGTGTCGGCATCGATGCAGTAGAGATGCCGCAGGGAACATCCGATCAGCAGCCTGCGCCCCTCGAATCGCACCAGGATCGGCGAGACATAACTGCCGGGTTCAACCTGCTTCCGCGCGGCGTCGTGCAGGGGTGAACTTCTCCAGAGGACCTCGCCGGTTCTGCAGTCGAGAGCCACCATGAATCCGAGCGATCCGCCCGCGGTCGCGTACACGGCCCGCTCGTCCACGATCGGGCATTCACTGACTCCCCAGGTGATGTTCTCCGCCTCGAAGCGTTCGAGCAGTTCGACGGCCCAGAGTTCGCGGCCGGTCCCCGCGTCGAGGCACGCCATGCGGCCGTGCGCGTTCTTGTGGTACACGCGGCCATCGCTGACCGCGGCGGAGGAGCGCGCGCCGGGGTAGGGCTGGCGCCATGCACGGCCGTTCGCGGTGCGCCACAGTCTTTTCCCCTCGAGATCGAACGCGAAGAGATGCAGCTCGCCCGCATCGTCGCCGGTAATGAAGAGACGGCCGCCGGAGATCACGGGAGAGGAGTAGCCTCGCCCGATTCCATCCGCGCTCCAGAGCGCGCGCGGGCCCGTCTCCGGCCATGCCTGGAGCAGACCGCGTTCGAGGCTGACGCCGTCCCTGCGGGGACCTCGGAACTGTGGCCAGCCGGGCTCCGGCGAGGGGATCAGCTCGGCGCCGCCGCGTGCCTCCATCGCGAGCGCGGGCATGATCAGCGCGAGGATGCGGCAGAACCATGCGACGGGCCACGAGGCGACGGGAGGCTGGGTGTTCCGCGGGCTCATGGGGCGCGAGCATAGACGTGGAGCGGGGACGGAACAACAGGGCGGAGGCGTCCGCCCGTCCATGGGAGGAGCCGTGGGGGTGTGCGGCCGGGGGAGGGCCTGGCGAGGATGAATCAGCGTGCGGAATTCATTGACTTCCTATGCGCACGCATGTAATCACACGCCCGTACCCGGCAACGCCCCATCCGCCGGGTGTGTTGACGCCGACAACCGCTGACGGTGAGCACATCGTGAGGACTCCACCCAGAAGCGAGGCGCGGTTCCGACTCCACCGAGACATTCCGGCTGCAGGCGTCCGGCCACGCGGGCCCGGGAACTCTCCTCCACTCCATCCGTGTGCGCCGCGCGATCGGGGGTTCACGCTGATCGAGCTGCTCATCGTGATCGCGATCATCATCATGCTGTCCGCGATGCTGCTCCCCGCCCTTGTCGGCGCGCGAGAGCGCGCGAATGACGCGAAGTGTATCAGCAACATGCGCCAGATCGGGGTGGCGATGAAGATGTACCAGGACGACAACGAGACACGGTTTCCGCTCGCTTCGCTGCCCGTCACCGGGGAGGGCGGGCAGGTTGTGTATCGGGAATTTCGGTTCGCAATCGGAGGGAAGTCACCCAAGGAGGGTGACGGACACTCCGCGCTGATCTACGGGCGGCAGGCGGATCGTCCGCTGAATCCCTATGCGCCGAATGCCGAGGTGTTCCGATGTCCGGAGGACAGGGGCGTGGCCCTGCAGGCCTGCAGCTGTCCGAACATGCCGGATACCAAGTGGGAGGAGATCGGGTGCAGCTACTGTTACAACGCGGGAAACTTCACTCCGCTGAGTGATCCGCCGACGCTTCTGCCCCAGCAGGATCCGGTGGACGGACTTGCCGGAAAGCTCGGAACGTGGATTCCCGACCCGCGACGCTACATCGTCATGCATGAGCCCCCCGCGCGGCCGTGGGGATGCACCGGCCGGCCGGCCATATGGGTCCAGTGGCATCATGCCCAGGGTCGTACGGAATTCACCGATCCCCGGAGGGCGCCCGCCGAGTTCCTGTCCACTGTCCTCTTCGGCGATGGCCACGTGCAGATTCACAACTTCACGAAGGGCCTGACCGACGACGTCCTGCATCCGTATGAGGAAACCAGGGACTGGATCTGATACCGCCCGCGCGATGACGCCTACGCGGCAAGATGATTCGACGGCCCTGGAGGTGCGCGTCGCCCTGGAGAGTCTCCCCGCGATCCCCGGAGCCCTGGCACGGGCCATGGGAGCCCTCGGGATCGCGGGCAACTCCATGGAACCGCTGCTGAGCGGGTGCATGGAGGCTGAATGCGCGACATGCGGCATCCTGATCCGGGGCCCGGAGCTTCTCGCGACGGCGATCGCGGGTGAGTTGGCGGGTGACTCGAAGGCCGGGAGGTTGCGGCTCGGCTACTGCGCCCGCAAGGGCTGTGACTCGCGCTACTACATCATCCGGTTTTGCAGGGCCGATGGCGTGAACTGGTCCGCCGCATGGACGCGCGCGGAGGCGATCCTGAGCGGGAGGGACGCAGACCCCCCGGAGCCGGACGCGCCCACCGGCCCGCCGGCGCCGGCCCGGCCATCGCTGCTGCGATCGCCCGCGCTCTGCGCGAGTGTCGCCGCGGGCGCGCTGCTCACCGGGATGTTCGCGATGCGCTCCGGGTGCCGCATTCCCGGGCTCACCCCCGGGGGGGAAGTGTTCATCGTGCCGGAGATCGCGACCGGCGCGGCGATGGACGCGGCCGGGGTCGAGTAGTCCCGGCAGCCCGGGTGCGTGCGATGAGATCCTTCCGCCGGCTGCTCGCGGTCTGCGCCGCCGCCGCACTGGCGACGACGGGTTGCAGCGGCCCGGAAGAGGGGGACGATCCGGATCGCAGGACTTCGCTGAACACGGAGCACCCGGCTTCCTACCGTGGCGTCGCCCTTCATCCCTGGCGCCGGCGCGACGAGATTCGCCCGCTGGACAGCCCGCGATTCGAGTCGAACCCGGCGCGCGTGGAGCTGGCGGATGACGATCCGGTTCTTGGCGTGGTGAGAAATGGGATCGCCCGCGCCTATCCGCTCTGGATTCTCGCGCGCCAGGAAATCGTGAATGACGCGATCGGAGGAGAGCCGGTGTGTGTGACTTACTGCCCCCTCTCGGCGTCCGCCGTGGTTTTCGATCGGGTCGTGAACGGGCGCGCGCTGACCTTCGGGAACGCGGGAGTACTCTACGAATGCAACCTCGTGCTGTATGACCGCGAGACGGAAAGTCACTGGTACCAGTTGCGCGGTGTCTCCATCGCGGGCGACCTGCTGGAAACGGAGCTGCGCAGGCTGCCCGTGGTGATCGAAAGATGGAGTGAGTGGCGCCGCGCGCATCCGGGGACGGAGGTGCTCACGGGCGACCGCAATCTCGGCTTGTTCTTCCGGGCGCTGGGACGGGAGCCGGACGATCCGGAGGCACCGGAGGCGCCGGTGAGCATCCTGGATCCGGCCTTGCCGCCGATGCGGCGGGTGCTCGGCTTTCGGCATGCGGGCACGGACTACTGCGTGCCGATGGATCGCCCGTTCGCGTCCGGGACATACCCCATGCCCGGCGTGCCGGTGACGGTGGCGGTCACGGGAACGCAGGCCCCGCGGTTTCATGATCCGGACGGTCAGGAACTCATTGTCACACGGGCGTACTGGTTCGCGTGGAAGGCGGCGTTCCCTTCGACCGTCGTTCTGGCTGCGCCAGCGAGTGACCTTGAGCGGGCGCTTCCGGAGTGAAGGTCCGCGAAGGCAGGGGCGGACGCCGGGGAGGATTCTCGACGCGAGGCGCGCCCGGGGTCACGCCCGGACGGGCGTTGCGCGCCTCGCGGTGTTGACCCTGTGCGCGAGTCAGCCCTGAGGAAGCTTCAGGCGGCCCTCGTCGAGATCGATGAACTCGAACATGGTCTCGACCGTTCCCGGTGGAAGCCCGATCTCGGCGAGGCGCTCCTGGAGGCGTTGTGTGCCCGCGTCGCGCCAGCCGCGCTTGCGCATGAACTCATTCCAGATCTCGATTTCCTCCTCGGACGGCCTCCTTCCGTGCTGGAAGGCCCACTCGAGCAGTTCCTCGTCCGTGCCGCCCTTGAGGGCCTCGGCCTCGAGCGCGGCGTAGTCGACGTGGAGAAAGCGGCAGCAGCGGGCGTCGAATGTGCCGAAGAACGCGTTGCCCCGTGCGGCTTCCCATTCCGGGGGAAGCTTTCCGGCGGCGGCGAGGCGCATCTTGTCGATCATGCGCCCGAAGTACACCAGACCCTTCACCTTGTCCGCGGGGCTGCGGAGGCCCGGGATGATTGTGGGATACGGCTTCGCCATGCCCGAGATCAGCATGGTGAACGCCTGATTCGCAACCCGCGATGTCACGCGCCCCGATTCGCGTCGTCAGGCTCGCCCGCGGATGGGCCGGGCAGCATCCGGGAGGGCGGCCCGCGGCGGACGATCCGGCCCGCCTCGAGGATGAGGACCTCGTCGCACAGGAGTCGCACCTCGCGGGCGTCGTGACTGACATGGAGGATCGGAATGTCAAATGCGTCGCGGATTCTGCGGAGGCAGGGAAGGATCCGGTCCTTGAGCGCGGCGTCCAGGCTGGCGAGGGGTTCGTCCAGCAGGAGGAGACGCGGTTCCGTCAGGAGGGCACGGCCGAGCGCGACACGCTGCTTCTCGCCGCCGGAGAGTTGCCGGATCCGTCGATCCTCGAGGCCGCGGAGCTCGAGGATGCCGGTCACGCCCTCGAGCGCCCCGGCGGGATCCGGTCCGCGGAAGCCGAAGAGAAGATTCTCCCGGACGGTGAGGTGGGGAAACAGCGCCAGGTCCTGCGGGACGTAGCCGACGCGGCGGAGGTGGGGCGGGACGAACGTCCGGCGTGAAACATCGGTGAGCACACGGTCGTGCAGAATGACGCGTCCGGCCGATGGCTTCCGCAATCCGGCGATGACGTCGAGCAGCGTGGTCTTTCCCGCCCCGGAGGGGCCGAACACCGCGGTGACATGGGCATTCAGCTCCACATCCGCGTCGAGACGGAACGCGGGCAGTTCGACCGCGATCGAATCCAGACGGAGGCTCATGCGGCCGGCGTGCGGCGTCGGAGCAGCCATTCGGCGGTCCAGACCGCCGCGAAGGCGATGGCCACGGAGACGCCGAGGAGGACGAATGCCTGCCGGTCGTCCCCAAGCTGGACCGACTGATAGATGCTCAGCGAGAGAGTGGACGTGCGACCGGGGATGTTGCCGGCGACCATGATCGTGGCGCCGAACTCGCCAAGCGCCCGGGCGTAGCCCAGAACGACGCCGGCGAGCAGGCCGCGCGCGGCAAGCGGCACGGTGATCCGCAGGAAGACGCGGATGGGGCTGGCGCCGAGCGTCGCGGCAATCTGCTCGAGCCGCCTGTCCACCCCCTCGAATGCCACGCGGAACGAACGCACCATCAGCGGGAGAGACATCACCCCGAGCGCGAGAACGACCGCGCGCCATGTGAACACGATTTCCATGCCGAAGGTGCCGTGCAGGAACGACCCGATCGGTCCGCGCCTGCCGAACAGCTTGAGAAGGATCAGTCCTGTGGCCACCGGCGGGAGCACCAGCGGCAGGGTGACGCAGGTCTCGACGAGCGACTTGCCACGCCATTCGTAACGGGCCAGCGGCCATGCGAGCGCGAGCGCGGCCGGCACGATCGCGAGCGTGCCGAGCGCCGACGCCCACAGGGTGAACCAGATGACCTCGCGCGCTTCCTCAGTCATCGGGAGGCGCCGGGCGGCTCGTGAACCGTGAACCCGTGCTTCTCAAAGATCCGGCGCGCGCGCCCGCCCTCGAGGAACTCGAGGAAGCGCCTCGCCTCCGTCGCGTCGCGCGACGACCGCACGACCGCGGCCGGGTAACGAATGCACGGTCCCCCGGCTTCCGGCACCTTGATGACCGTGATGGTGCGCCGCGACCGGGCCGCGTCGGTCCTGTAGATGATGGCGGCATCCGCGTTCCCGGCCTCCACGGCGGCGAGGGCCGCGCGGACGTTCGCGGTGGGCACGACTTTGGGAGCGACCCGGTCCCAGATTCCCTCCTGTGTCAGCCATTCCTTCGCGTACCTGCCGGCGGGAACGGAAGACGGCTCGCCGAGCGCGATTCGTCCGATCTGGTCAGACGCGAGATCCCGGGCGGAGGCAACGCGGGCCGGATGATCCTGCGCCAGGACGACCACGAGCGTGTTGCCAAGCAGGTCGCGGCGCGTTTGTTCGACGAGATTCTCGCGCTCGAGCTCGTCCATGGTTCGGTCATCGGCGGAGATGAAGAGATCCGCCGGGGCGCCCTGCCGGATCTGTCGGGCGAGCAGGCTGGACGCGGCAAAGTTGAAGGTGACCCCGGTGCCGTGGTCGCGTGCGTAGTCGGCGGCGACTTCACGCAGGACGTCATGGAGGCTGGCTGCGGCGAAGACCATGAGGTCGGCCGCGCGGGCACGCTCTGGTGCGAGCAGCACGGTGGCGGTGAGCCCGAGCGCCAATGCAAGCGGCAAAGCCAGGAAACGACGAACGGGCCGCATGCTTCCGGACTACAGCAGGATCGTCATCCTTTGGCAAACGGGTCGTTCCGTTCCCTGCCTTCGCCGTTGGAGCTGGGCTTCGGACGATGGGAGACTCCATCGCCGCACGTCGGGAAATGAAGAAACTTCCATGGAAGAAGGAAGATGTGATTCTTTGCCGCCCCGCCCGACGCGAGCCGCCGCCCGTGCTTCCCCTCGCCATTGCCGGCTTGTACCGAAAGGCTGCGCTGGAGGATGGTGGATCGATTGTACTGCTCATGAAGCGATTCAAGTTTCCGTCTCCGGCAATCACCGGGCTTCTGTATGCCGTCATCTTCTGCAGCGCGGCGTCGGCCTCCGAGGTCCGCGTGCGCATGGAGCGGGATCCCGCGGGAGGATCCTTTCAGTTCGGGAGGGTGCCGCCGCCTGCCCGGAACGATGCGGCCGCCTCCGCGCGGTTCGAGATCGTTACGGGGGGGCGCGATCGCAACGCCGCCGAACTGGACGTGCTCCACGACGGGCGTGTCCCGCAGGATGAGGATCAGCCCTCGGCGAACTTTTTCTTCGCCGGCGACGGCGGCCGTCTTCGGCTGGACCTCGGCTCGATCATTCCCGTGAAGAACGTGGCGACGTACTCCTGGCACCCGGGCGGACGGGGCCCCCAGGTGTACGTGCTCTACGGCTCCGACGGAATGGGGGCCGGGTTCAATCCGGCGCCGGGGGAGGGCGTCGATCCGGTCACGTGCGGATGGGAACGCCTGGCCCGCGTGGACACCCGGCCCTCGGGCGATCGCCCGGAGGAGCCGGGCGGACAGTACGGTGTTCTCATCGAGGCGGATGCGGACGCAGAGAACCTCGGGCGCTTTCGCTACCTGCTCTTCGAGGTGTTCAAGACCGACGAGCGGGATCCCTTCGGGAACACGTTCTTCTCCGAGATCGACGTCCTCCACGCCGGGCATCCCGAGCCGGAGCGCCATCGACCGGAGCAGATCACCGTGCAGTTCGCTTCCGCCGACGGGCGATACCACTGGACGATCGATGCCACGGCGGCGCCGGACCTCGTGGAATGGTCCCGGGAGAGGCTGAGGCCGGTGATCGAGGAATGGTACCCCAGGCTCGTGGAGCTGCTGCCGTCGCCGGGATTCCAGCCGCCCGCGAACGTCGTGTTCCGATACCGCCATGACATGGGCGGCACGCCCGCGTCCGCGGGCGGAAACCGGGTGAACCTGAACACGCGCTGGTTCCGGGGGGAGCTGCAGCGCGAGGCGCTCGGGGCGGTGGTTCATGAAATGGTGCATGTCGTCCAGAGTTACGGACGCGCGCGCCGGCGGGAGCCCGGCTTCACGCGCACGCCCGGCTGGCTGGTCGAAGGCATCGCCGACTACATCCGCTGGTTCCTCTATGAGCCGGAGACCAGGGGCGCGGAAATCACCGAGCGCAATTTCGACCGCGCCCGCCACGACGCGAGCTACCGGATCACGGGCAATTTCCTGAACTGGGTCACCGAGCGCCACGACCCGGAGATCGTTCCCGTTCTGAACGCCGCCGCGCGCGAGGCCCGCTACTCCGAGTCGATCTGGAAGGAGCGCACGGGACTGAGCCTGGAGGAACTGGGGGAGGCATGGCGGCGGGAGCACGCCGAGCGGCTCGGAGTGAAGTAGCGCGGCGGCCTCGCAAGGGGGGGCCATCGCCGGGGCGGGGGAAGAACGGGCGACAGCCTGTGGATGGCTGATGGCGGCGGCGCGGGACATCCGTTTGCCGGACGCCCCCGGGCCTACATCGTCCGCCGCATCTCGCGCAGGTCGGCGACGAACCGCTCGAATCCGGCGGCGGCGTCCGTCTCGCCCTCGGTTCGCAGGAGCGCGGAAGGATGGATCGTGACAAGCGTCGGTCCGGACGCTGAATTCAGGACACGCCCGCGCTCCTCGGTCACCTTCAGGCGCATCTCGAGGATCGACTGCGCGGCGGTGGCTCCGAGCGCCACCACGAGCCTTGGCCGGATCTGTGCGATCTCGGCCATGAGCCAGGGTCGGCACGCGGCAATGTCCCGCGAATTGGGCGTCTGGTGGATGCGGCGCTTTCCGCGGGGCTCGAACTTGAAGTGTTTGACGGCGTTGGTGACGTACAGGGCCGCGCGATCCACGCCCGCGGCCGCGAGCGCGCGATCGAGGAGTTGTCCCGCGGGGCCGACGAACGGCCTTCCCGCTCGATCCTCATGGTCGCCGGGCTGCTCTCCGACGAGCACGACGCGCGCGGAGGCCGGTCCCTCGCCAAAGACAGTGCAGCTTGCCATCTTCCAGAGCGGGCACGCCCGGCAGGCTGCGGCGGCCTCGCGCAGGGTGGCGACGTCGGCGCCGGGCGGCGGCTGTGCAGGGGAGTAGTCGGAGTCGCGCACGCGGAGGAACTCGCTGCGCTCGAGCATCGCGGCGGTCCGGGGGCCTGCGTCCTTCATCAGCGGCTCGATGACCCTCGCCTCCGGAAGATTCCGCCAGTGCCGCCTGGGAAGATGCGCCTGCAGGGCGGACGGATTGAGCCGTGCCGGGTTGAAGATGCTCGAGTAGTAGGCGATCCACGCCGCCTCGAGGTCGTCTCCGGTCGGAGCGGCGGCACGGCTGACGCCCGGACTGAAGCTCAGTTCCTTCCCGTCCCAGTGCATGCACCGCCCCGGAGTGAGGATCGACCACCGCATGCTTGCGAACCGCGCCGTGAAGAAATCCGCATTGAGATCGAGGACATCGTGCTGCGGTTCGTACCACGCCACGAACCATGGCTCGCCATCGACGCGCGTCTGGCGGAACCGGACGAAGGCCTGCATCCGGTGAACTTCCTTCTGGACCTGGTGCCGGAGGTCCGTGAACCGGAGGACGTCCGCCTCCGTGGGGGTGTCCAGCAGACGCGGTTCACCGTGGGTGACCCGCCAGAGGATCCGATACATCAGCGACCATCTCTCCGGATCGGAGTGGGCCGCGACCGTCCGGGCGGCCACGAGGAACTCCCGGGGCACGCGGAACTGCCCGCCGTCCCCGGCGGGCGCAGGCGTGCTCTTGAGGAAGCTGAGGACCGGCTGCGGGTCGGATGCCTCCACCCATGTGACCTCGTCCGGAGGGCACTCCGCCATCAGCAGGCCCCGGGCGACTTTGCGCCACCCGTCGAAACCCTCGAAACGCGCCTGCCGCATCAGAACTCCCCCGTGACCACGGAGGCGTCACGAGGCTCGAACAGGTCGAGCTGCGCCGGGCCTGGGGCGAACCTCGCCAGCAGGACCTCCTCCTTCTCGAGCTCGAGGCGGTGCGGCCGGTGATCAGCCGTCTCGATGAACGGCATTGCCTTCTTCATCGAGACGCGGAGCCGGATCAGATCGCTGAGGCGCACCTTCGACCAGCGGCGCGCCTGGAGAATCCGGTTCACGTTGCGTACGCCGAACCCCGGCACGCGAAGGAGGAGTTCCCGCGGAGCCGAGTTCACGTCGACCGGGAAGCACCCGCGGTGGCGCAGGGCCCACGCGAGCTTCGGATCCATGCGCAGGTCGAGATGCGGCGTGTCCGGGGAGGTCAGCTCGTCCGCGTTGAAGCCGTAGAAGCGCATCAGCCAGTCGGCCTGATAAAGGCGGTGCTCCCGCGCGAGCGGCGGCGCGACCAGCGGCAGCCGGGAGGAGGCACGCGGGATCGGGCTGAAGGCCGAGTAGTACACGCGCCGCAGACGGTGCCTGTCGTAGAGTGACGACGCGCGTTGGAGGAGGATGCGATCGGACGCTTCCGTCGCCCCGACGATCAACTGCGTGCTCTGCCCGGCCGCGGCGAAGGCCGGCGCCGAGTGGTTCCTCGCGCGCTCCCCGGCGGCTGCGTCAATCCGCTTGCGGATCTCGCCCATGGTGGACTCGATCCGGACGGGATCCTTCTGCGGGGCGAGCTGGCGGAGTTCCGGCGGCGTGGGCAGTTCCAGGTTGACGCTGATGCGGTCGGCGAGGCGCCCCGCCTCCTCGATCAGCGCAGGGCTGGCCTCGGGGATCGTCTTGAGATGGATGTACCCCTTGAACCCGTGCTCCTGCCGGAGCTTGCGTGCGACCGCGACGACCTGCTCCATCGTGTAGTCGGGGCTGCGGATCACGCCGGAGCTGAGAAACAACCCCTCGATGTAGTTGCGGCGGTAGAAATCGAGCGTGAGCTGGACCACCTCCTCGACGGTGAACCGCGCGCGCGGCACGTCGCTGGAGACCCGGTTGATGCAGTAGAGGCAGTCGTACTCGCAGTAGTTCGTGAGGAGGATCTTCAGGAGGGAAACGCACCGGCCGTCGGGCGTGTAGCTGTGGCAGATGCCGGTTCCCGTGACGGAGCCGAGGCCCGCACCCCCGCGCGAATGGCGGCGGTCGCCGCCGCTGCTCGCGCACGACGCGTCGTACTTGGCGGCGTCCGCGAGGATCTCGAGCTTCCGGAGCAGGTCCACCGTGGGAGTATAGGTGGGAACGCATGCCCGACAACGCGGGCCATCGGGAGGTCCGGGAATCGATCCTTCGGCCTCTTCGGATCAAAATCCGCTTGCACCGGTTCGTCCGGCCCTCATACTTCTCGCACCTGATCGCGGGGTGGAGCAGCCCGGTAGCTCGTCAGGCTCATAACCTGAAGGTCCTAGGTTCAAATCCTAGCCCCGCAACCAATTTCTCCTGACAGGGCCCCCGCATTCCGGGGGCCCTGTTGCCTTGGCCTCCCACGCCTCCCGACAGGGCGGTGCGTGCCGACCCGGCGAGGGGGAGGAGGCGCTTCCCGCATCGCGGCCTGACTCCGTCCGGCAGGCGGCCGTCCGTGCGATTCGGTTCGATGCGCCGCGTTCCCCGGGTTCCCCTGTGAGGCGGCGCGGGAACGCCGGGTCGTCGCGGGCGGATCGAGGTGCGGCATCGTGCGCGGGAAGACGCCACTCCTCGTCTGCGCGGCTCGCGGTCTTCCCGGCGTTTGATCGCCACTCACGGTGGCACCCCGTTTCTCCTTGCACCAGGGGTCATTCCCTTCCTCGCCAGCGTTCAGCAGTCAGTGGACGTTCCGGCATCGCGGACGAGGAACCTGTCCGTTTCCCGGATCGGACTCCATTCTCGACTCATCGGATTGCAGATCTGTCCAGTAGGCGAGCGTAACGAGCAGCGGCAACACGGCGAACACAGCAACAGGCCGGAACGGATCGCCGAGGCGGAACGAGATCCATCCCAGGCAATGCCGAGCACCCAGACCAGCGCCCGCTGTCGCGGCGCATTCAAGAAGCGCGTCCTTCAAACCTGTTGGGGTTTGCCGCGCTGGCGGCGCGGCGTCCGCTTCCCGGCGTCGCGACATCGCACGGCCATCGTGCCGTGCTTCTTCCGATGGATGAGGAGCGCCTGGAAAAGTAAATGTGGAACAACCACAGTTGCAGCCCGGACAACCGGTCCCCGTGGGAGCAAACGGGCCGCCCGGAACACTTTTCTTGCGGCGCGACCGCCCCGTGCATCCACAGCCGCGGCGGCACTACGCCGCCCGGCGCTTCCTGCGGATCGCTTCCTCGCGAAGGACGTGGGCGAACGCCTCGGCGTGCGGATTCGGTTGGATGGCCGGGAGACCCAGTTTGATGACCACCGCGGCCGGCGCGGGCGCAAACGGCCGCATCACCAGGATCTGGGGGAGTGCCGCGGCGATTCCGTCGGTTAACACCGCGGCATGGTTGTTCGCCTCCAGCGCGGCGAACAGCGTCGCCACGCTGTCCGCCGATTGATCGACCAGTCGGGGAAACACCCCGAACGGCTTCAGGATGGCCCGGAGTCGAGGGGCGTACTCGGGAAAGTGGAGGATCCCCAGACCCCGCAACGGCACACCCCTCAGGCGCGTCGGCGGAATCCTTCGAAACCGGGCCAGCGGATGGTCTCGCGGCATGACAAGCACGGGTGACTGATGGACCAGTTCAGTCCATGTGTACTGCGGCGCGGCCGCTTCGAGCCCGGCTGGCATGATCGCGAGGTCGAGCGCGCCCGCCGACGCGCGGTCGCTCATTTCACGCGGGGTCAGATCGGATAGCTCCAGCGTGACCCATGGGACGGCGGCTTGAAACCTCGCGATGGCCGCGGGCAGCAGGCCTGCCGTCAGAGACGGCACGAATCCGATGCGCAAGCTCTCCGTCCTCGCATCGCCACGGACCCGTCGGACGGCCTGATCGGCGCGTGCGAGCACCTCGCGCGCCTCCTCATAGAAGAGCTCGCCGGCGGGAGTGAGCCTGATCCGGTTCTTCCCGCGGACGAACAGGGTCGCCCCCAGCTCTTCCTCCAGATCCCGGACCTGCCTGCTCAGCGCCGGCGGCGTGACGTGCAGGCTTCCTGCGGCGCGCTGGAAGCTGCCGTGGGCTGCGACCGCGGCGAAGTATCGCAGGTGACGGAGCTCCATGCCCGGACGATTCACCGAAAGTATGGGTGAGACCAACAACACGGCAATGGGCAATCTTCCGGCGCAGGAGGATCCTGCGCCCGTGCGCCGGCTCGCGGCCCAGGCGGCCTCGATCTGTCGTGCCTCTGGTCCCTTCACACGCCCATTCCATGAATCAACCGATCAATCCGAAACTGGCCGGCAAGGTCGCCCTGATCACCGGTGGCAGCAGCGGCCTTGGCCTTGCCACGGCGCGACGCTTCATCGCCGAGGGCGCACTTGTCTTCGTCACCGGGCGGCGCAAGGCAGAGCTCGAGGCTGCCGCGCGCGAGCTGGGTCCGCAGGCGACGCCGCTTCAGGGTGACATCGCGAAGTCCGCCGACCTCGATCGCGTCTTTGCTGCGATCCGTGCGCAGGCGGGCCGTCTCGACATCCTCTTCGCCAACGCCGGGGGCGGCGCATTCGTGCCGCTGGAGCAGGTCACCGAGGAGCACTTTGACAAGTATTTCGGGATCAATGTCCGAGGGACGGTCTTCACCGTTCAGAAGGCGCTGCCCCTGATGCCCGCCGGCTCCGCCATTGTGCTCAACGGTTCCATGGTTTCCATCAAGGGCGTAGCCGCCTTCGGCGTGTATGCGGCGACCAAGGCCGCCCTGCGCTCCTTTGCCCGCACCTGGGCGGTCGAGCTTAAGCCGCGTCGGATTCGCGTGAATGTCGTGGCTCCAGGCACGGTCGTGACTCCCGCCTACCGGTCTGAACTCGGACTCAGCGAGGAGCAGATCCAAGGCATGGAGGCCCAGGTGGCCGCGGCGGCGCCGGGCGGACGCGCCGGCACGCCCGGTGAGGTCGCGAACGCCGTGTTGTTTCTCGCATCCGATGAAGCCAGCTACGTCAATGGCATCGAGCTCTTCGTGGACGGCGGAGCCGCCCAGATCTGACGCGCCGTGCGGAACCGTTCACTCTCCGGCCGTGCAGTGAATGGGTTCCCGGAGACGTTTCCATGCCAGCATCGTCCCAATCCATGCCGCAGCGCCTCGCCGAAACCTACCGAAG
Organism: uncultured Verrucomicrobiota bacterium; assembly: GCA_964389135.1. Classification (GTDB taxonomy): domain Bacteria; phylum Verrucomicrobiota; class Verrucomicrobiia; order Limisphaerales; family CAIMTB01; genus CAIMTB01. The sequence continues at coordinate 21,431 of CAYMDA010000041.1, forward strand.
CTATATCGACTGCCTGAATCGACAGGCCTGGGAGGAGCTCGGGCGCTTCGTCTGCGAGGACGTGTCACACAACGGCCGACGGCTCGGTTTGTCCGGCTACCGCGAGATGCTGCGGAGCGATTTCCGCCAGATTCCGGATCTGTGGTTCGAGATCGCTCTGCTCGTGGTGGAGGATCAGCGCGTCGCCAGCCGGCTGGCGTTTGACTGCACGCCCCGGGGATGGTTCCTGGAACTTCCTGTGAACGGCAGAAGGATCCGTTTCTTCGAGAATGTCTTCTATGAGTTCCGGGACGGGAAGATCTGGCGGGTCTGGTCGGTCATCGACAGGGCCGCGATCGAGACTCAGCTCGCCGCGTTCTCGTGAGATCCCGTGGCTGAGGCACCGGGTGTCGCGGGTTGCCGGCATCCGGCGATCTTGCCTTCCCGCGGCGCGTCGGGCAGGTCCTGGATTGTCAATGGGAGCGACTGGGGCGAAATCCTCGAATCATCGCGGGCCGATTTGGATCAGGTTCTCCGCGTGTCGAACGGGTGGCGGCGCGAGAACCAGATCATGAACCGTGGCAGTCGTGCAGGTGTCCGGCATCAAGCGATACGTCCGGAAGGATCTGTGGTCTGGCCCGAGGAAGACATGACGTTCGGGCAACGCGAATGCCGTGCGCCTGGCGATCATGGAATGGAAGCGCAACACGCCGCAGGCATGCGCGCGCGACGGAAGGTGGCTGCGTGCCTGCCTTGCGCGATATCCGGGCGTCCTTGCCTATACCGCGTGTGCGATGGTCCTGCCCCCGCGGGGATGTGTCGTTTCTCGAATCCTTCCCGATTGAGCCTGGCCGCGGGACGAGTCGAACACCCGGCGCATTGCCGCGTTGCGTCGGCGCGGGTCAGACTCGATGGATCATGGATCCCGAGCTGACCGCGGAGCTCTTGAAGGGGATGTCGCCCCTGAGGCTCGACGTCGATGGGCCTTTCGATGATCTGGGCCCGCTGTCGAGGCGGGTGCAGGAGGCGGCGGTGGTGGCGCTGGGGTCCGCGGTCCGGACGTCGCACGAGCTTCTGGCCCTGATGCACCGGCTCCTGAGGTTCCTGGTCGAGCGGCATGGCTATCGATCCGTGGCGCTCGAGGGGGATGAGAACGCAAGTGCGGCCCTGGACACCTATGTGCGCACGGGGGTCGGGGACCCGCGGTCGATCCTTTCCCATGCGAGGGTCTTCCTTCGGTTCCATGAGGTTCTGGATGCGATCCGCTGGATTCGTGCGCGCAACCAGCTGCGACCCGACGATCCGATTCATGTGGTTCACCCATCCCGGCCATTGCCCGAATCCGCCGGTCGCTCCGAAATCGAGTCTCACCTGGCCGACACGACGGTCGAGTGGCACGAGCGCACGGGTCATCGGATCGTTTACTGGGGCGGTCTCGCGCACACGGCCGTCGGCCTGGCGGAGGGTTCCAACGCGGGCGCTCATCTGCGAGGGCGCCTTGGCTTCCGATACGTGTCCATCGCCCTGCTGTTTCATCATGGGCGGCTGGAGGAATCGTTCGACGCTCCGCCGTCCGACCATGTGGAAGCGGTGCTTGCCGCGACTGGGATCGACCATGGCCTGGTGGCGATCGCCGATTCGTGGTCGGGGCCTGTTCGGCGCTGGCTCGATTCTTCCGCGCGGGTGCGGCTGGTTGGCCCCACGGCCCGCGAGCTGCGCGGTCCCGCGCTCCGGGACTGGTTCGATTTCGTCATCCATGCCCGAGGGGTCACGCCGGCGCGGCGGCTTTGATGTCATGGCGAAGGAAACGGCGGATGCCGCCGCCGCGGGGCGTGTCTGCGCCGCGCGGCCACGCGGCGCGTCGTCTCCGGGCAAAAGCGTTTTCGATTCCGGGTCCGACGCGCTAGGATCCGCCCGATGATCGTTGCGAAACTGCTGATCGCCGTCGTTGCGGGCTGCGTGATCCTTGCCTTGCTATGAGAGCGTTCGCGTATGTAGCGGACCCGCTGTGTCTCGCCGCATGCGCGTTGTATGCGGTGAACCGATGGATGGTCATGCCGCGGCTTGGCTGTCCGTTTCTCCGGGGCCAGTTCAATGACCTGCTGCTGATCCCGGCCGCGCTGCCCGTCGTCCTCTGGGTGCAGCGGCTGCTGCAGGTTCGGTCCCACGACGCGCCGCCGCTCTGGTCGGAGATCATCCTTCATCTTGCCGTGTGGTCCGTCCTCTTCGAGGCGCTCGGTCCGCGGTGGATGCCTGTGACGGGTGATTTCCTCGATGTGCTGGCCTACTGGACGGGCGGCATCATCGCCGGCTGCTGGTGGAACCGGTAGTGCCCGCGCCGGGCGCATGAGCTTTGACCGTCTCGCGCCGCACTATCGGTGGATGGAGCGTGTGCTCGCCGGCGGCAAGCTGCAGGGCGCTCGCACGCGCTGGCTCGGGGCGGTCGATCCGCCGCGGCGTGCCCTGCTCGTCGGGGAGGGGAACGGTCGGTTCCTCGAGGCCGCGCTGCGCGCATGGCCCTCCACGCGCTTCCTCTGCGTGGACCAAAGTCCCGCAATGCTCGATCGGGCGCGGCGCCGGGTTCCGCCGGACGAACAGTCGCGGGTGCAATGGGAATGCTCGCGCCTCCCCGACGGGATGCGGGGGCGGATGCTGTCCGTGGATCTGGTCGCGACGCACTTCTTCCTCGACTGCTTCGCAGCGCCCACGCTGGCGGCGGTGGTGGACGCGATTGCCAACGTGGCGGAGGACCGCGCCACCTGGATGATCGCGGATTTCGCCCTCCCGCCGCGGGGCTGGCGGCGCTGGAGGGCGCGTGGCATCCACTCGGTGATGTACGCCTTCTTCAGGGTTTTCACCGGATTGGAGGCGACTTCGGTGGTGGCGCCGGATCCTTTCCTGAAGGCGCGCGGGTTCGAGCTGGCGCATACGGCGGAGATGGAGTGGGGCCTGATCCGCTCGAGCGTCTGGCGCCGCGACGGCGGCTGAAGGGCGCCGCCCTGCCGCGGGGCTGGCCATTCGCCAAGCCGCCTGGAGCGGTTCACCCCGCGATTTCAGCGGTTCACCCCGTGAATCCGGCAGTTCGCCCCACACTGCTTCAAACCCGCCGGTGCGTGGTGCCTTTGTGGCGTGACTCCGTGTTCGCGAACTGGCGCTCCCGCATGCCGCACGATGCCGTTCGGGCGATGGATTCGCGACGCGCGATCGGCGGCCGACCGGGCGCACGACGCGGTCCGGTCGGGTCCCGGCAAGGACACACGAGCGGAGAACCGACAATGGAAGTGGCAGCCGAGAACTGCGGATGGCGCGCGCCGGGGGAGGTGACGCTGCTGGAGAAGCTGAACGGGCGTTGGCACGAGGTGGCCTTGTGGGTGTACACGGGGATCGTGCTCGCGCACTGGGCGGAACACCTCGCGCAGGCGTTCCAGATCTACGTGCTGGGCTGGCCGCTCCCGGAGGCGCGCGGCGTGCTCGGTCTCGCGTTTCCCGTGCTCGTGAGCTCGGAGGCCCTGCATTACCTCTACGCGCTTGTGATGCTGGCGGGATTCTGGTTCCTGCGAAAGGGATTCACCGGCCGGTCGTACACATGGTGGATGATCGCGTTCTGGATCCAGTTCTGGCATCATATCGAGCACGCGCTTCTTCAGGGACAGGCCATTGTCGGACAGAATCTTTTCGGATCCCCGGTGCCCCTGAGCCTTGCGCAGCTGGTGATCCCGCGGGTGGAACTTCACCTGTTCTACAACACGATCGTCACGATCCCCATGGTGATCGCGATGTTCCACCACATGTTTCCGACGCCCGAGGAGGAGGGGCAGGCGCGCTGTAACTGTTCGTGGCACCCGCGTCCGGCGGGCGCCGCGGCCGCGCTCGCGACGGAACCCGGCAGGTAACGAAATGAACGGCGTACGCGCGGTCCTATCGGTGTTTCTCCTGATCGTGCTGACGCTGGCCGTTCTGGGGTGGCGATGGTCGGGGGATCTCCCGCCACCGAAGCTTCGCGGTGCGCGGGTCGCACTGGCGCTCACGGGCCTCGCTTCGTGCGTGGCGCTGGGAGTGATCTGGAGCGCGCGCCCCCGGAGACTGCCCTGAGGCGATTGTGCCGTGCGCCTGACCGCGAACAGACGTCTGGCAATGGCCCTTGCGATGACGCTGGCGGCTGCACTGGTGGGGGGATGCAGGCCGCCGGACGACATCGACAGCGGTGTCCGCGTCGCGAGCATCCGCTTCGACCAGGACCCGCCGCGGGTCGGAACGAACGCGATCACGATCGAACTCGCGGACGCGACAGGCGCGCCCGTGTCGGTGGGATCCGTTGAACTCGAGGGCAACATGAGCCATGCGGGCATGCGCCCCGTGTTCACGCGACTGGAGGAGGAGAGCCCGGGCAGCGGGCGCTATCGCGGGGCGATCCACTTCACCATGGGGGGGGACTGGTACCTCCTTGTCTCCGGCGGGGGCGGGGAGCGCGGCGGGTTCCAGGCGAAGGTGGACGTCGCCGGAGTGAGGTCGAGGTGATCACCGACGCACCAGCGCCGGCGCGGACGCCGGACGCGGGGGCGGTGATCGAGCGATTCGACCTGCTGCGCGCGCCGGTGGCCGGAAGGTTCCTGCGCTGGAAGGGATCGCGTCTCGCACTGCAGGCGCTGGCGCTCGCGGTGTCGGTCGGGATGATCGCGCACGCCTTCCTCGGGCCATCCCTGGCACCGCGCAATCTCGCGTCCCTGCTGACATGGGTGCATTTCCGGGGGCTTGTCGTCCTGGTCATCCTCGTGGCGGGCAACTTCTTCTGCATGGCCTGTCCGTTCATGCTGCCCCGGGACCTCGCGCGGCGCTGGATCTCGCCGCGATGGGCGTGGCCTCGAGCCCTCCGCAACAAGGTCCCGGCCATCGGGCTGTTCGTGGCGGTGCTCTTCACCTACGAATGGCTGGATCTCTGGGCCGACCCGTGGGCGACGGGCATCCTGATCGTGGGATACTTCGGCGCGGCCCTCGTCGTGGATCTGCTCTTCAAGCGCGCCTCGTTCTGCAAGTACGTGTGTCCGGTCGGGCAGTTCAACTTCCTTGGTTCGACCCTCTCGCCGCTCGAGGTGGCGGTTCGGAATCCCGCTGTCTGCGAGGGGTGCCGGACCCGCGACTGCATCCGCGGCCGCAGGGAGGCGCAGCCGGGTTCAGGGGGGCGCCCGTGGCGCGTGACCCGGCGCGGATGCGAGCTCGACCTGTTTCAGCCGCGAAAGGTCGGCAACCTCGACTGCACGTTCTGCATGGACTGCGTGCGCGCGTGCCCGCACGACAACGTGGGAATTCTCTCGCGCGTCCCGGGCGAGGAACTCGCGATGACCGGCGCGCGTTCCGGGATCGGCGATGTCGGACGCCGGCGCGACTGGACGATCCTCATCGTGGTGTTTGTCTTCGGCGCCGTGCTCAACGCCTTCGCCATGACGAGCCCGGTATACGCCCTGCAGCAGGCGATCGCGCGCGCGACCGGATGGAGTGCGGAGGGACCGGTGCTCGGGGTCGTGTTCGGGATGGGGCTGATCGCCGAACCCATCGTGCTGCTCGGCGGCGCGGCCCTCTGCACGCGGCGCGCCGCGGGCGCGGCGACCGGACTCGTCGCGGTGGCCGGGCGGTTTGCGTCCGCGCTCGTTCCGCTCGGCTTCGGCGTGTGGCTGGCCCACTACGGGTTCCACTTCCTGACCGGTGCGCTGACGATCGTTCCGGTCGCGCAGCACGCGGTGAAGGCAGCGACCGGCATGTCCCTCCTGGGCGTCCCGCTGTGGCACTGGGCCGGGCTCCCCGAGTCGGTCGTGTACCCGATCGAACTGGGATTTCTCGGACTCGGGCTGCTCGGGAGTCTGCTCGTCGCATGGCGTCTCGCGCGCGACTTTTCGCCGGACCGGACGGCGCGCGTCTTTCTGCCATGGGCGTGCGTCTGCGTATTGTTGTTTGCGGCCGCGTGCTGGATCCTCAGTCAACCCATGGACATGCGCGGAACGTTTGTGGCCGGATGAAGGCGACGGTGCAGAGGTGGTGTCGGCTTGCGTGCGCGGTATGGGCCGCGGCGGGGCTCGTCCCTTCCGTCGGGGCCCATGCGGGTCCTCCGTTCCCGATTCTGATGGAGCAGCCGATGGCGGGTTATTCAGCGAGCATCTGGGCCGATCCGGACGTGGGCAAGGCGCTGTTCTACGTGGTGCTGGAACCGGGGAAGCCCGCGCCTGCCGCGCAACCGACGTCCGTGCGGATCTCGCTGGAGCCGGTGAGCGGCCGGGTTCCCGTCGCGGTGTACGAGGCGAACCGCCAGCGCGCGCGGGGGCATCTCCGGTATGTGGCGCGTCCGGCACTCGACCAGGCCGAGATCTGGCGGGTCGGAGTGAACATCCGGATGAGTGACGGTTCGACCCACGATCTCGAGGCTGCGGTCGAGGCGACCCCGCCGGGACTCGGTCCGTGGGACATCGCCTTGTACCTGATGCCCTTCGTGCTGTTCGGCGGCCTGTGGGTGCTCGCGTTCGTGAGCCGGTCGCGTCGCCGCGGGTCCGCGCCCCGGGCGATGGGGAGCCATCACGCGGAGGCGGGGGAGAATGCGGGCGGGACGGGGCGGTGCATGGGGATGCCGGAGCGGGCTTGCGGAGGATCTGCAGCATGAAGAAGACGTGGGTTCTGGTCGGGGTGATGGCGGCGCTCGCGGCCGCCATGCTGGTATGGGTGTTCATGCGCGGGGACGCCGGACGGGAGGGGCGGACTGCCGCGGTGCGACAGGCGGCGGCGCCCGCCCCGGCGGAAGTCGTGGGTCCGTTCCATGTGGGTGTTTCCGCCCTGGACGTGGAGGAGAATGAGCGCGCCGGGCGGTTGTTCACCGATCTTTCGGCGCGGATCCCGGATGAGCCGGCCGTCTGGGCGAACCTGGGCGTCGCCCGGCTGCGTGTCGGAGACCTCGCGGGTGCGCGGGAGGCGCTCGAGCGCGCGTCCGGTCTCGCTCCGGACAATGAGCAGGTGACGCTCGCCCTCGCGATCGTCGATGAATACCAGGGCGATTTCGAAGGGGCGATCCGAAGGCTGAGGTCGATCGCCGATCCGGATCCCGCCGCGCTCCACCGACTCGCGGAACTGCTCGGGCGCACCGGGCGCGACGCCGACCTGCGTGAACAGCTCGCTGTCTATGACCGCATCGTCGAACGCGCGCCCGGCAATATGGTGGCCGTCTTCAGCCGCGCGCGGCTCCTTGCGCGGCTCGAGGACGGGGAAGGGCTCAGCGCCGCCCTGAGGCAGCTTGAACAGCACCAGGACGCATGGGGGCCCGACGCGATCGAACAATTCCGATCCGCGGTCGAGGCCGCGGCATCGAGCAACTTCCGCAACGCCGCCACGCACCTCGCTTTTCTGCAGAACCTGAACCTCGCCACGCCGGCCTACCAGGCCGCGCTCGCGGACCTCGGCGTCTCCGGCGGCTCAATCGGCCAGCCGGTTCGGGAATTCCTCCGGTACGGCAATCCGGGGGTTGCGGTGGCGGAACCCGACCCTGGCCTGCGCTACGATCTGACCCCGGAGACACCGCGCGAGGAGCCGGTCCTCTGGTACGGGATGCTCGAGCTGGGAACGAACTCCGGCGTGCGCACGGTGATCCGGACCGGCGGGTCGCTGCAGGTGAAGGACGGGGCCCGGCTCGAAGTCGGGGCGGCGGGTGCCCGCACCGGCCCGCGCTCCGTCTGCGCCGCCGACATCGACGGCGACTTCCGCATCGATTTCGCGCTCGCCGGCGAGCGCGGCCTGCAGCTCTGGATGCAGGACGAGAACGGCGGGTTTCGCGTCCACGAACCGGCGGAGGAGGTTCGCGCGGCATTCCAGGTCCCGGTGCATTCCGTCTGGGCGATCGATTTCGAGGCCGATGGCGACCTCGACATGGTCGTCTCGGGTGCGGGAGCCGCGCCGCGGCTGTTCCGCAACAATGGAGATGGTTCGTACACGCCGATGGACGCGTTCGAGGCGTTCCCGGAGATTCGTGAGCTGGTGTGGGCGGATTTCGATGCGGACGGCGATGGCGACCTCGCGTTGCTCGATGAACAGGGCGGGGTGCTCGTGTCATGGAATCATCGCTCCGGCGCATACGCGCCTCCTGTGCGGGTCGGTCAGGGCACCGCCGTGGCGATCGCATGGGGAGATGTCTCGGCCGTGGGCAGGATGTGCCTCCTTGCCCTGGACGAGCAGGGTTCGATCCGCGAGGCGCGGTTCGATCGCACGGAGGATGTGTGGCGTGAGCGCGAACTGGCGCGATGGCCTGATCCGCCCGCCCTGCGGGACGCGTGGGAAGAAGTGCGCGCCAGCCTCGCGGTGGCGGACCTCGACAACAACGGCGCCGTCGACCTCGTCGCCTCCGCCGGGAGCGCGGCGGTGATCTGGCTGAACGCGGGCGGCGGATCGTTCCGGCGGCTGGAAGACGCACCTCCCTTGTTCGTGTCTTCCGTTGTGGATGCGGACGGCGACGGCCTGCCGGATCTCGCCGGTCTTGCGCAGGATGGTGCGGCGGTCGCCCACGGGCGCGGCACCCGCGATTACCACTGGCAGACGATCGCCACGCGCACGCTGTCCACGGTGGCGGACGGGCGACTGAACAGCTTCGGTCTCGGAGGCCACATCGAGGTGCGTGCCGGACCGCTGCTCTCGATCATGCCGATCACCTCCCCGCGCACGCACTTCGGCCTCGGTGAGCAGACCGGCATCGGTGTGGCCCGGATCGTCTGGCCGAACGGCGTGGGGCAGGTCGAGTTCGACCTCGCCGCCGACACGCATGTCACCGCGGTACAGCGCCTCAAGGGTTCCTGCCCCTGGGTGTTCGTTCGCGGCGATGACGGCTTTCACTTCGTGAAGGACTTCATCTGGCGGTCGCCGCTGGGCATGCGGATCAACTCCCAGGACACGGCCGGCGTGGAGCAGACGGAGGACTGGATCCTCATCCCGGGCCGGCTCATGGCCGCGCACGAAGGAGCCTACGAAGTCCGCATCACGGCGGAGCTCTGGGAAACACACTTCTTCGATCACATCTCACTGATGGTGGTGGACCATCCCGGCGATGTCGTGGTGCATGTGGACGAGCGCTTCGTTCCCACGAGGCAGCCGAAGCTGGAGGTGATCGCGGCCTCGCCCGAACGGCCGTTCGCGGGCATCACGACGGAGTCGGGGCGCGACGTCACGGAGATCCTCGCGAAGACCGACGGACGGTATGTCGACGACTTCCGGCTCGGGCGCTTCCAGGGCATCGCCGAGGATCACTGGGTGGAGTTCGAGCTCCCCCCCGAAGCCGAGGGATCCCTGTTGCTGATCGGCGAGGGATGGATCTATCCGACGGACAGCTCGCTCAACGTGGCGGTCTCACAGGGAAGCCATCCGCCGCCGCGCGGCCTTTCGCTGGAGGTGCGCACTTCCGAAGGCGATTGGCTGCCCGCGAGCGACGACCTCGGTTTTCCCGCGGGCAAGAACAAGACTGTGGTGATCCCGCTCCCCGAGGCCGAGGTGAATGCCGGGCGCCGCCGATTTCGGCTGCGCACGAACCTCGAGGTGTACTGGGACCGCATCGCGTGGGCGGAGGCGCGGCCCGACGCGCCGCTCCGGACGGCGCGCGCGGAGACGCTCGCGGCCGAGCTGCGTCACCGCGGGTTCTCGAGGGTCGATCCGCCGCATCGCCGCCGGCCGGACATTCCGGAGTACGATCACCTTGTCGGCATCGGACCGCGCTGGCTGGATCTCGAGGGTTACTACACACGCTTCGGGGATGTCGCGGAGCTGCTGGAGCGCGTGGACGATCGCTACGTCATCATGAATGCCGGCGACGAGTTCATCCTGCGGTTCGCCGAGATCCTTGTCCCTCCGGCGGGATGGAAGCGTGACTTCGTCCTCATCGGCGACGGCTGGGTGAAGGACGGGGACTTCAACACGGCGCGGTCGCGTACGGTGCATCCCCTGCCGACCCATGCGTCATCCGATTACGGCGGGCCGCCCGGCCCCCTGGAGGCGGACCCTGTCTATCTGCGGCATCGGGAAGACTGGCAGCGGTTTCACACGCGCCTTGTCACCCCGGACCTGTTCCAGCGCGGGATGATGAAAGGCCTTGGCAAGGGGGATGTCCGATGAGAACGCACCTGACGCGCGCCACCGTCGCCGCCTGCTTCGTCGGATTACTGATCGGGCCGCTGGCGTACCGCACGTTGCGATCGGGTGCGACGGACCTGACGGCGGATCAGCAGCAGACGCTCGAGCGATACGGCATGGTGCTGACGGAGGTCGCCGAGGCTGTCGGCGTCCGTTTCGTGCACGAGCGCCCGCGCATTGACGAGAAGCTTCACAACATCGAGCCCCAGATCGCCTCGATGGGCGCCTCGGTGGCGGTGGTCGACTTCGACAACGACGGCTGGAACGACTTCTACGTGACGAGCAGCGCGCCCGGCTCGCTCAATCGCCTGTATCACAACCGGCGCGACGGGACATTCGTTGATGTGGCCGGCGCCATGGGGGTCGCCGATCTGAATCAGCCCGGCACCGGCGCGTGCATGGGCAGTGTCTGGGCCGACTTCGACAACGACGGGTTCGAGGACCTGTTCGTGTACAAATGGGGACGGCCCGAGCTGTTCCGCAACGATCATGGCCGCGGATTCATCCGCGTGTCCGAGGGCGCCGGGCTCCCGGAATGGGTGAATGCCGGTACGGCCACGTGGTTCGATTACGACCTCGACGGTCTCGTGGATCTCTACATCGGAGGGTACTGGCCGGACGACGTCCGGCTCGAGAGCGTGGAGTCCACCCGCATCATGCCCGAGAGCTTCGAATACGCGAACAACGGCGGACGCGACTGGCTTCTCCGGAACGAGGGCGATGGACGCTTCACGGACGTCTCGCGCGAGGTGGGCGTGGGAAGCAGGCGGTGGACCCTCGCGGTGGTCGCGGCGGACTTCAACGACGACGGTTACCCCGACCTCTTCGTGTCCAATGACTACGGCTTCTCGGAGCTCTACGTGAACGAGCCCGGACCGGACGGCAGGCGCTTCCGTGAGATCGGCCAGGCATCAGGCGTGGGGCGGAACCCGAAGAGCGGCATGAACGCCGCCGTCGGGGACGTGCTGAACACGGGCGTGCACGCCATCTACGAGTCCAACATCTCGGAACCCGGCGTGCTGATCCAGGGGAACAACCTCTGGATGCCGTCGGGACGCGGCTCGCTGCGCTTCGACAACATGGCATCCGTCATGGGCGTCGAGCTGGGCGGGTGGAGCTTCGGTGCGCAGTTCGGGGATCTGAACAACGACGGGTTCACCGATCTCTATCTCGTGAACGGCTATGTGTCCGGCAATCCCGGCACGACCTACTGGTACGATTTCTCGGAGATCACGGGAGGAAACAGCCGGATCATTTCCGACGCCCGCAACTGGCCGGCCATGAACGGCCGCAGCCTCTCGGGTTACCAGCAGAAGAGAGTCTGGCTGAACGGCGGCGATGGCCGATTCACCGAGGTGTCGCAGGTGGTGGGGGCGAGGGACACCTACGACGGGCGCGCGGTCGCGCTGGCGGATCTCGAGAACCGCGGCGTGCTCGACGTCATTGTCGCGAACCAGGGCGGTCCGCTGCTGATTTACCGGAATCACGTGCCGAAGGATCGGAACTGGATCGCGCTGGAGCTTCACGGAACCGCCGGCAACCGCAGCGCGATCGGCGCCCAGGTCCGCGTGCAGTGGAACAACCAGGAGCAGCTTCAGGAAGTGGTCGCGGCTTCGGGCTACGCGGCGCAGAACCAGCGGCGTCTGCACTTCGGCCTTGGCACGGGCGCGCGCGTCGATCGCATTCTCATCCGCTGGCCCTCGGGGACGAGGCAGGTGATGGAATCTCCCGGGGTGAACACAATCCATCGCATCGAGGAACCGCGATGAACACCGTGGTGCACGAGACGAGGGTGGAGACGCCGGTGGATCCGCCGAATTCATCCCGCCGGGGCGCGCTGCGACGGTTCTTCAGCATGGAGAACCGCTTCCTCGCCCCGCTGCTGATCACGTGCATCCTGCTCGCCGGGCAGCTCGTGTACGGGATGCTCGAGAGCTGGGGCCGCACATGCTCGGCGATCGTGACGTGCATCGGGATGGAACTCATCCTCGGCCGGCTCGTGCTCGGCCGCTTACCGCACGTCGCGAGCGCCTACATCTCCGGCATCAGCGTGGGGATCCTGATCCGGTCGCCGTTCCTGTGGCCGTATGTTCTGTGCGCCGCGCTCTCCATCATGTCGAAGTACGTGCTGCGCTGGCGCGGACGCCACCTGTGGAACCCGTCGAACTTCGGCGTGAGCGCGATGCTGTTCCTTTACCCGACCGCGGTGGCGTCGCTGAGCATCCAGTGGGGGAACTCGATCTGGCCGATGGTGATCGTCTGGATCCTCGGTTCGATCATCGTCTCGCGGCTGCGCCGCCTGCATATCTGCGCGACCTATGTGCTGACGTTCGTCCTGCTGGCATGGCTCCGAAGCCGGATCACGGGCAATCCGTTCGCGGCAAGTGTCGCTCCGCTGACCGGGCCGATGTACCAGCTCTTCGTCTTTTTCATGATCACGGACCCGAGGACAACCGTGAGCGGCCGGGCAGGACAGTGCGCCGTGGCCGCGCTCGTGGCGGTGGTCGAGATGGTGCTCCGGCTGAACGAGGTGATCCATGCGCCGTACTACGCGCTGTTCCTTGTGGGGCCGTCCGCGAACGCGATCGAGCTGGCCTTGAAGAATCGCGGGCACGTGGTCGCTTCGTCTCCCTCCCCGGCGCGATGACGCCCGGGCACGCCGCGCCCGGCCTGATCTTGTCACGCTTCCGGCGGCGGTCGTCCCCGGGCCATGGGGCTTCGTCACAGGCCGGGTGGATTCCGCGCGGGCTGCCGCCACAATCCCCGGAGAACGGATTGAGCGAGAACGAACCGAACACCGGGACCGCAAGGGCCGTCCCTCGGGAGCGGACGCCCGCCGTCGCTGCCTTGCCGGAGCGGGGGCCGTACGCCGCGCGCCGCCGCCGGCGATTCGTGGCGGCCTCCGTTGCGTTGTGGACGGTGCTCGTCGGCGTGGCGCTCTGGTGGCTGCTCGAGGGAAGCGAGGGGCCAACCCTCTGGATCTACGACCAGGACGCCCGCCTCACCGGCAGGGCGGATCACTTTCGGGCATGGTTCCGTTCGGACATCGGGTTTCAGCGGTTGTATCCGTGGTTCCTCTTCGGGCCGTATGTGGCCCTTGTGGCGTACCTGTTTCCGGTGGAATCGGGCCTGCTCGGCCGGAACCTCGTGGTGCACGCATGCGCGCTGATGGCTTTCGTCGGCGCCACGGGCGTGGTGAACGCAAGGACGCGGGCCCGCCCCGCGCGGGTGACGGTGGTTCGCTCGGAGGTGGACCTCATGGACCATGCGCGGCGGCGCGTGCGGCAGTTGCACGTGCTGCACACCTCCGATCACCGCGTGATCCAGCCGCCGTTCGGTTCCAACCTCGTTTCCGAGCCCTTGGGAGGCGAACCGCCCCTCGCCGTGAAGGCGCTCGCTGCGCCGCCGCCGGATCCGAACCCTGCATGGGCATGGGTGCTGGACCTCGCGGCGTACGGCGCGATCGCCGGCCTGGTGCACGTCGTTCATTTCAATCGCCGTCTGCGTGAAAGGGAGCGCGCGAGGCTGCTGCTGGAATCGAACCTCGCGCGTGCGAGGCTCCACGCGCTTGGCGCGCAGCTTCAGCCGCACTTCCTCTTCAACAGCCTCAACGCGGTGACGGGCCTGCTCCGGCGTGACCCGAGGCTGGCGGAGGAGACATTGATCGCGCTCAGTGAGCTTCTGCGGCTGGCGTTGCATCAGTCGGACCGCCAGGAGGTCGCCCTCGCGGAGGAGATGGCGCTGATCCGACGGTACGTGGAGATCCAGCAGGCGCGTTTCGGCGACAGGCTCCGGGTGGCGTATGAGGTCGCGCCGGAGGCCATGGACGCGCTGGTGCCGGCATTGTCGTTGCAACCCCTCGTGGAGAACGCGCTGCGGCACGGCATCGAGCCGTCCGAGCACGGCGGGCGGGTTCGAGTGTCCGCGTGCCGGGCCGAAGGCAGGCTGCGGATCTCGGTGGAGAACGATGGCGCCGTCGCGGAGGCGTCGGAAGGTGACATCGAGGGAGGGGAGGGGCGATCGCGCCCGGCTGCGGATCTGCCACCCGTGCCGGGCGGGCGGAACACGACCGCGCGCGCCGGAGGCATCGGTCTGTCGAACCTGCGAGCCCGCCTTGCGACGCTCCACGGCGCGGAGCAGCGGCTCGAACTGCATCCGCGCAGGGAGGGAGGCATGACCGTGATCCTCGAAGTTCCATGGCGTTCCGCCCTTCCCAAGGGTGTTTCGGCAGGATCGCGAGGCGCCCGCGGCGCGAACTTCGAGTCGGCGGAGGGCCACACATGCGAACCGTGATCGCCGACGACGAACCGCTCGCCTGCGAGCGGATCCGCGCACTCCTTGCGGATGAGCCGGACGTGGAAGTCGTGGCGGAGTGCCGCAACGGGGCCGAGGCGGTGCGGGCGGTGAATGAACTCCGTCCTGACCTGCTCGTCCTCGACATCCAGATGCCGCGGCTCAACGGCTTCGAGGTGCTGGAGGCCATCGGGGTGGAGGACCTCCCCGCCGTCATCTTCACGACTGCCCACGACGAACATGCCATCCGTGCGTTCGAAGTGAACGCGCTGGACTACCTGCTCAAGCCATTCACCGAGGCCCGGTTCCGGCGGGCCCTGCAGCGCGCGCGGGCCGATCGCGCGAACCTGCCATCGTGTCCGTCGGACCCGGGCATCGCGGCCCTCCTGGCGCAACTCAAGGCCGGCGGCGCTCCCGGGCGCATTCTCGTTCGTTCCCCTGATCGCATCGTCTTCCTGAAGCCCGCGGAGATCGATTACGTGGAGGCGGCCGGGAACTATGTCGTCCTGCACTCCGGCCGGGAGCGCCACATCCTCCGCGAGACGACGGCCGCGATGGAACAGCGGCTCTCCGCCGCCGGGTTCATGAGAATCAGCCGGTCCGTCATCGTGAACCTCGCGCGAATTCGCGAGGTCCAGCCGGTGGCGCCGGGTCAGTACATCGTCGTGCTGGCGGACGGCGTGCGCCTGCCGATGACGTGCGCCCTCGCCGATCTTCAGGCGCGGCTCTCGACGCTCTGAGGAATCGCCGCGGCTTCCGGCGGGTGCGGATCATTCGTCGTCCCGGCGGGCGAGTCTTTCGTCCCGGATGTTCCATGGCCGATCCCATTCCGGTCGTGCGGTTCGTGGTGCCGGCCACAATCCGCGTCCGAAACCATGAAATACAAACGAGCGTCAATGATGATCGTGGTCGCGGCCGCGGCCACCCTGTGGACCGCGAAGGCATGGAGATCGGATTCGGGCGTCGTGAGCCTCGAGGCGCGCAACACGCCGCTTCGAGAGGTGCTGCGGAAGATCGAGCGGCAGACTGGCAGTTCCATCGTGGCGAGGAAGGAGCTGCTGGGCCGGCCGATCACGCTGCGGGTGAAGGATGAACCGCTCCCGTCCGTGCTCGATCGCATCGGAGGCCAGGCTGGCGCGCGCTGGTCGCGAATCCACGCGGTACACCGATCCGGGACGGCCCTTCGATCGCTCGAGGAGGCGCTGCACAGCGGCGGCGACCCCGGGCGGAACGGGTGGACGACTCTCGCGCCCCCGCAACCGGAGCTCGATGCAGCGAAACGCGATTCCCTTCCGGCACCCGGCCACGCGGGATCAGCCCGCAACGGAGGTCCCGTGCGGATCCTCGAGCGGAACGGCGTCGTGACCGCGATCGTGGATGGCGAGGTGGTGGACCACTGGGCGAGGGAGCGGGTGCTCGCCGAGCGTGCCCTTGCCGAAGGCTCCGGCGCGCCGCCCTCGGTCGAACCAAACGAGGCGAGCGCGCGACGCATCGCGCGGGAACTCGACGCGCGGCTCGCCACCTGGATCGTCCTCGAGGAGTCCGCCCTCGGACCGGGGCTCATTCCGCCCGCGGGGCCCTCCACCCGGGGTCCGCAACTGCCGAAGCCGAACGAACGCTTCGCCCGGCTGACGCCGGAACAGCGCGTGCAGCATTCCCGGCAACGCCGCCATGGAATCATCATGGAGCGCCAGGAAACGGTCCGAGCCGCGGGGAACGCGGAGGACTGAGACGAGGAAGGAGCATCATGAAGACGACCTTCACTCCCGCTCCCGTTCTTCCGCTGGAGCGGCACGGACGGCCCGCGTTCACGCTCCTCGAGATGCTGGTGGTCATCGCGATCATCGGAATCCTCGCGGGACTTCTGCTGCCCGCGCTTGGCAGATCGAAGGGACGGGCGCGCAGCACGGTCTGTGTGAGCAACCTCCGGCAGCTCGGCATCGCCGCACGCGTGTATGCCGACGAGAACGAGGATCGCCTGCCCTCGGCGGAGATCCTGCCCACGATGCCCATCGATCCGGCGCAGCCCCTGCCGCGGATCTGCGATGTGCTCGCGCGCCAGCTCGGACACGGCGGCGGGACCAATGCGGCACCGTCGCAGGTGTTTCGCTGTCCGTCGGACCGCTTCGGCTACTTCGAATCACAGGGCTCGAGCTACGAGTGGAACGCGGATCTGAACGGCCGGCGCATGGACGAGACGCGTTCCGCCCATCTGCATCTCGTCACACGGACGGACCATGGCCCCGTTGTCCACACCAACATGACGCTGCAGTTCCCTCCCCAGACCACGCCGATGCTCCTGGACTACGAGGACTTTCACTGGCCGGACGTGAAGCCGGGCAAGAACGTCGTGTTCATGGACGGGCACGTGGGTTCGCTCGATCAGGCGTTCGAATAGCGGACGGCGTGGAAGCCGCGGGTCCCC
>CAYMDA010000042.1:0-37645 GCA_964389135.1 uncultured Verrucomicrobiota bacterium
GCCGCCGTGCTCCCCCCGCCTCACCCGGCGCGCCCCGGCGCCCGGAACCCCGCGGGCCTGGCAACCTCCGTCCCCGGCGCGCCACCTCAGGCCGCCACCTCGTCCCGGTGCGTCGGCGTGGGGCGGCCGGGCCGGAAGTGCTCCATGTGTTCCACGCGCGCGCGGAGCTCGGGCCATTCCGCCGCCAGATCGGACAATCCGCCGTGAAGCGCCTCCGCGAGGATCTCGGGCGCCGCCTCCGCGCGCAGGTTCAGCACGAGCTCGCCGGACCGGATCGGTTCCCCGATGCGCATCGAAAGTTCGGGCACGAAATCCGTGCGGACGAGGTTGGCGATCGCCAGCTCGCCGAGGGCGCCGTCGGGCGCGAAGGTCATCTTGAGGTGCGCGATCTCCGCGGGCACCGCGGCAAGCCGCTTCTGGATGGCCGCGGCGATGGTCTCGAGGAGGCGGTCGGCATCGAAGGGACTCGGCGATTCCAGGCGAAGGGTGGCATTGAGCCAGCCGAGCAGCGCCTCGCCGTCCGCGTAGAGATCGTAATCCACGGCCATCGTGGCGCGCGGCGACTGTTCGTGGCGCGTGATGATCTCGAACCATTCGTCGAGGCCGCTCCCCGTGCGGGCCGAGACGGCGAGGATCCGGGCGTGTGGATGCCGCGCGGCGATCGCGTCCCGGAGCGTGGTCATGCGGGCGGGTTCGAGCAGGTCGGACTTGTTGATGATGATGAGGTCCGCCTCCTCGAGCTGCTTGTGGTAAATGTAGCGGACCTTGTCCGAGAAACCGGCGCCAGGCTCGATCCCGAAGACGCGCAGGGCGCGCAGCGGATCAAGGAGCACACTGAGCGGGGCGATCGTGAAGGCATCCCCGTAAATGCGGCGGAGAGGATACGTGACGGTGGCCACAAGATCCGTGCAGCTCCCGACGGGTTCGGCGAGGAACAGGTCGGGGCGGGTTTCGGCCGTGAGCGCCCGGGCCGCGTCCACGAGGGACTGGAAACGGCAGCAGAAACAGCCTCCCGGGATTTCGGCGGTGGGAAACCCGCGCGCGCGCAGCGTGGCCGTGTCCACGAGATTGGATCCCTGGTCATTGGTGATGAGACCCACCCGAAGACCCGAGCCGGTGAGCCGTTCCGCGAGGCGGGCGAGGGCGGTGGTCTTCCCGGCCCCAAGGAAGCCGCCGATCATGATGTAGCGCGCGCGAGCGGGGGTTCGATCCGGATCAGCCATGACCCTGCAAGTTCCCGAGGCGGCCGGTCGAGTGCGAGAGAAAAGATGGGGCGACGCGCGGTCGGAAGGGGGACGCGTCGGGCGCGGGCCGTTCATCGAGGTTCGGACGCGACGGCGAGTCCCCCGCGGGCGATGACGACCTCGCGCGCACCCGTGGGGACCGTCCACTCCGTGGACTGACCGTCGGGCCACCGGACCAGCACGGCGGTCGCATCGGACGCGGGGCCGAGCACGAGGACCGGGTCGTGGGCGGACCAGTAGCCGGTCGTGGACGCGATCTCCGTCGCGGGCCCCAGGCCGCGATGGCTCCGCAACCGCACTTTCGCACCGACTCCATGCGGATTCGAGGGGGGGCCCTCCAGTCGGACGCGCAGGCCCGGCGGCGCGGACGTGTTCCGGAAGAGACGGACGGCTCCGGCGTGCTGCGCGACCGCCAGATCCATGCGGCCGTCCGCGTCGAAGTCGGCGACGGCGCATGCGCGCTGCTCGCCGAACAGGGCGATGCCTGAATCGGAGGGCGCAAGCGCGCGGAATCGGCCGGTTCCGTCGCCGAGCAGAACGAGGCCCGTGCCGGCGTCATGTCGCGACGTTTCGGCATCCACGCCGAAGAAGTTCTGGGCGAGGAACAGGTCGTGATGGCCGTCGTTGTTGAAGTCGGCCGCCGCGATGCCGAACGCGGGCGCGAACTGCGCCTCCACCGGGAGGGAGATCGGCTCGAAATGATCCCCGCGATGGAGGAGCACCATGGAGTCGTGGACGCCCGCGCGGAGTTCGCGCGCTTCGGAAAACCCGCCGCCGAGGATGTCCTTGAGCGTGGCGCGGCCATAGCCGCGATGGTCCGGTATGCGGGCGGCGACCGCCGGGATTGCGGCGATGACGGCGCTGCGCTCCCGCCATGGTGAGGGCTGTCCCAGCTCCGGATTGAAGGAGGCGATCAGCGTGTGGACCGAGCCGTCGCCGTTGAAGTCGCCATGGTACAGGACCACGGGGTGGTCCGGGGTGGGCGGAAGGTCCGTGCGCCAGTTGCGTCCCCAGTTGGAGAGGGCGAGGTCGATGCGGCCGTCGCCGTCGAAATCACCGGTCGTGATGCCGTTCCACCAGCCCCTGAGATGGGTGAGACGGAGGCGGTCGGAAACGTCCGTGAAGGTGCCGCCGTCGTTCCGAAGGATCCGTGGCGAATCCCAGTGGCAGGCGAGAGCGAGGTCGGGGTCGCCGTCGTCATCGTAATCCGTGAAGACCGCGGCGCTGACCATGCCCAGGCCGACGAAACGATGGGCGGTCGTCAGCCGTCCGTTCTCGCAGAGGAGAAGGAGGGAATCGGCGGGTTCGGGGAAGCGTCCGGGAACGCAGCGGCCGCCGATGAACACGTCGAGGTCCCCGTCGAGATCGACATCCGCGGAAGCGATCGGGCCCGCGGCGAGAACCTCGGGAGGCAGCGCATCGAGGAGCGTCGGGACGGCGGGCGCGTTCGGACCATCCTCCCCCGGGGCGCGCAGCGGAATCGAAGCCGCGGGAGGCGACATCGCGGGCGCGTCCGGGGACTGGCCGACGATCAGGTGAAGACGGCCGTCCCGCGCGCGCCATGGGAGGATCGCGGACTCGTCGTGCGGATTGGATCGACGCGCCGTCGGAATGTTCCATTCGGCGAATCCGTCCGGCCCGTTCGTGAGGACGACGAGGCGGCCGCCGGTGCCGCCGGAAAGAATCAGGTCGGGACGCGAGTCGCCATTGGCGTCGGCCCAGGCGAGGCCCGGCCCGGCCGTGCTCATGCGGCGGGGAAGGAGCGGCTGCAGGCTGAAGTCATCGAAGGGCGAGTCCACGTGGACGTGCGCGACCGAGGGGACCGCTTGAAACAGGGGATGGCGGTCGGGCGCGGTGGTTGGGCCGGGCTCGGTGGCGGACGCCTCGAGGATCTCATACTCATGGTTGGGGAGGAGGTCCTTGACGAGGGAGCGCCGCCCGCTGCGCCAGGTGACTTCAAGGTCCAGCCGCCCGGCCGTTCCCGCGGCGAAGACGCGCACGGGATCGTCGCCGGATGCGAATCGTCCGCCTGCGGTGATCTGCTGCGACTGAACGACGGGACCGCCCCGCACGGTGATGCGCGCGCCCACGCCGCGAGTGTTCGGCGGCAGACCTCGGAGTCGCACGGCGATGCGCGGTGCCGCGCAGTCGTTGCGGTGGATGCGGGCGGGGGCGTTCATCGCGTTCACGACGACGTCGAGATCGCCGTCGTTGTCGAGGTCGCCGAGCGCGAGTCCATGCGCCGCGCCGACCTGGTCGAAGCGCCACGCCCGACTGGCATCCTCGAAGGTGAGGTCTCCGCGGTTGCGGAGGGCGATCGAAGGGGTGAACCGGTCCGGCAGCGCGCGGAGGTGCGCAAGGCGCGCGGCGGCGGTGCGCGGCGCGGCGGCTTGCGACATGGCGGCGAGGGCGTCGGCGTCCTGGACGTCGTGGAGGTTTCCCGTGGTGACGAGCAGGTCCTCCCAGCCGTCCAGGTCGACATCGAGGAAGGCGGCGGCGGGCGACCAGTCGGTGGCGGCAACCCCGGCGAGCCGTGCGATCTCGGCATACGTGCCGTCGCCGCGCGCGAGGTGCAGGGTGTTCCTCGGAATCTCCGGTCGGAAATCCGGATCGTCGATCGGCCACCGGACCGCGCCCTTCAGCAGGTCCGGGCGCTGCCGCGCGCGGGCGGAGCGGCTGGGACTGAGCATGTCCACGACGAAGAGATCATCGTGGCCATCGCGATTGATGTCCGCGGCGTCCACCGCCATCGATGCAAGGCTGAAGGAACGGAACGCATGGAGCGGGGCTGCGCGGAAACGCCGGCCGTTCTCGTTCAGCCACACGCGGTCCGGCCACGCGATGAAATCGTTGCAGACGTACAGGTCGGGAAACCGGTCCCCATTGAGATCGCGGAACATCGCGCTGAGACCCCAGTCGGTCGGAGGGGACGGGAGCGGGTTGCCGCGCTCGTCGACGAACAGCCCGGTGTTCCATGGGATCGGCACGAACCTTCCGCCGCCGCGGTTCACATAGAGGATGTCCGGCTCGCCGCGCTCGATGACCAGGGGGACCGCCCCGGGCACCGGCAGGGTGAGGAACCGATCGCGAGGCTCGAGCACGCGGGTGCCGTCGGGCAGGGTTCGTGACTCGATGCGAAGCCCGCGCGGACTGTCGAGGAAGGTGTCGGACCGATAGTTGACGACGTACAGGTCGAGATCTCCGTCGCCCTCGACATCGGCGAGCGCGGCGGAAGTGGCGCCGAAGCGGGGCAGGAGTCCGGACTCGGCGTGTTCGGTGAACCGGGCGGAGCCATCGTTCAGGAAGAGGCGTGCGCCCTTCCCGAGGCTCGTGACGATCAGATCGAGGTCGTCATCGCCGTCGACGTCCGCCAGCACCGCGCCGATGGAGAATTCGCCGGCGCAGGCCACCCCCGCCGATTCGGTGATGTTGGTGAACCGCCATCCGCCGAGATTGCGGTAGAGGGCATTGGGGCGCGTCGTTCCGCAGAGGTACACATCGGTGAGTCCGTCGCCGTCCACGTCGCCGAGGGCGACGCCCGCGCCGATCTCGAGGAGGCGGTTGGTGGCCACGGTGGTCTCGCGGAGCACGTTCGAGAAGTGGATGCCGGTTTGCTCCGGGGGCAGGAGGGTGAAACCCGGTGCGGACGGGGGAGGATCGGGGAGCTTTCGGGCGCGGAACGGCCGGGCTTCGCCGGCGGAATGGGAGCCCCCTTCGGCCGTTCCCGATGCGTTCGCGGCGCGGGCCCGGCACACGGACATCGGGTGAGCCGCCAGGAGGCCTGCGACGAGGCCGAGGGCGAAGAGGGCGGAGAGAGGCGCGCGCGTGATCGCGTCTGCGCGCGCGAGGGGAGAGCCGGGCGCGTTCATGGGAGGGGTGCGGCACGGCAGGAAAAAGGGGGACCGGAGCGGCCGGTCCCCCTGCACGTGTGTTGCTGATGCGAGCGGCCGGCTACTCCCGGGAGCGGTAGAACTTCTGCTCCTCTCCCGCGGGGATGGTGACCGGGCTGGTTGCGCCGGGCACGTCCTGCCACGGGCCGGTGACGGAGTTCGCCTCCTGAAGGGTGCCGCTGAAGGTGATCTGGACGCTCGTGCCGTCCCGCGTGATCGAGATCTCGTCGCCTCCTCCGCCGCCACCGCCCGATGGCGCGTCGTTGAAGTCCCAGTGCGCGATCAGGCCGGCGCCGGAGATCTGGCCGGGGCTTGCGCCGTTGGCGAGCTGGGTGATCTGCGCCTCCGTCAGTGCGGAGTCGAAGATGGCGAGGTCATCGACGATGCCATGGATCGTGTTGGCGGTGGGTGACTCGGCGCCGATGTACATCCGGTTGAAATCGGTCATCAGCGGGTCGCCGTAGCCGAGGTGGAACAGGATGCCGTCGATCCAGATTTCCTTCGTGCCATCGTTGCGCTTCACGAACGCGAAGTGATGCCAGTCCTGCCACCACGACGCGTCGCCGGTGTACTCGCTGAACTCGGCGATGTTCAGGTTGATGCGCGTGGAGTCCGTCGTGCAGCACCCGGAGGTGTCGAAGTAGATGGTCGCGTCGCCCCACGGGGTGTGCACCTGCCATCCGCGCTGGTTGTTGTTGCTGCTGGGCGAGAAGATCCAGTAGGCGGAGGAATTCACCACCTCATGGAGCTTCTGCCAGTGAGTGACCGTCAGGTCATCGTCCTCGGTGTGCTCGTTGAGGAAGGTCATGTCGGGCACCTCGACGTAGTTCCCGTTCGCGGTGCCGAAGTCGATGGCGTAGTCGCCGGGTTCGCCGCTGCGTCCTCCCCCGTCGGGAGTGAATTGGGCCGCGCCATGAATGAGACCGGGACGGCCCGCGACGACGTCGCGGGTCAGTGGAGGCACGGAGAAGGACCATTCCCCGACACGCTCCCGGCCCGCGGCGAACGTGATCCGTGCCGTGTGCGTCGATGGCGACACGAAATCCTCGGGCGGATCGAACGAGATCGTGACGATGTCGCCGTCACGCGAGATCTCGGGCTCCACCTCCGAGCCGTCGAGCACCAGCCGGATGCTCTCGAGGTCCACGGGGTCGGCTCCTTCCTCGATCGTGATCTCGATGCTCGCCTCGGGCATGACCACGGTGTCTCCGGGCATTGGGGACACCGACGTCACGGCGGTCGGCAGGGGGCCGGTCACCGCGCGGAACGTGGCGAGGCCTCCGTTCGCGGTGTCATTGAGAAGCGCTCGCACGCCTCCGGAGGTCTCGGATTTCCACTCGATGCTCGCGCCGCCGTTGCCTTCGTACCAGACGGTGCGGAACGGGTAGACGCCTTCATCCTCGACGATCACGCGATAGGCCGTGTCGGCCGCGCCGCGACCGCCCACGTACTCGCCGGCGAGCTGGGCTTCGAACACGTCGCGCACGTTCCCGGCCGTCGTGTGGAACCCGTCGTCGCTGTTCACGATCAACGTGTGCTCGCCGGGAGTGAGGCGGATGTAGGTGATGATCTCGGCGGCGATCCCGTCGGTGGGGCTGGCGTCGTTGGGCCCCGGGATGCCGGGCATGAAATCATCGGGCATGAACTCGCCCGCGCTGCCGCCGTCCTGCTCGAAGTTGATGGTCGATGGGATCTCGAACTCGATGGGATGGTTGGGCGTGGGACCGGGCCTGCCTTCGCCGATGGCGATGCTGTACTGCGCCGGATCCGCGTTGTTGACCCCGAGGAGTCCCGCCAGCTGGCGCTCGGGGCGTGTCTTGTCGTTCTGCTGGAACGCGCTGTTCTGATGGATGCGCCAGATGAAGCCGGGGCGGGATTCGTCCGGCGTCACGCTCATGTCCGCCGTGAGGAGGGCGTAGTCCGTGACCGTGAAATCCCATGAGACGGACCGCTCCGCGCCGCCGTCGTTGAACTGGAGGGTCACGGTGTGCCGGGAGAGACGGTCGAAGCGGTTCTCCGGCTGGTACGAGACGATCGTCACGTCGCCGTTCCGTTGAACATCGGCGTCCACCTCGGTGCCGTCGAGCGAGAGCGTGATGGAGTCGGCCTGCACGGCGGAGCCCGACAGCTCGACCTCGATGGAGGCGTCATACGGGACGCCCGTGGCCCCCGCGCGGGGTGTGACCTTCCTCGCG
Source organism: uncultured Verrucomicrobiota bacterium (assembly GCA_964389135.1). GTDB lineage: Bacteria > Verrucomicrobiota > Verrucomicrobiia > Limisphaerales > CAIMTB01 > CAIMTB01. The sequence continues at coordinate 7,330 of CAYMDA010000042.1, forward strand.
TAGGCGCCGGGAGCGCCCGAGACGGAGCGCCACGCCTTGATCGTGGCTTCGTCGCTGTTGACGGCGACGCGGGTGCCGTTGGGGAGCTGCTGGACGAACTCCAGGCTCGCCCCGCCTCCGCCCTCCTCCCAGAGGAGTCGCATCGGGTAGAGTCCCTCCTCCTCCACGCGGATGTTGATCACCGTGTCGGCGGCGCCGCGGCCGTCGTCGAATTCACCCACGACGGTGGCGAAGGCGTCCCTGGGGTTCAGTCCGCCGATCGAGAGGCGGAACCCGTCGTCGCTGTTCACGATCAGCGTGTGATCGCCGGCGGGAAGCTGAAGCCACGCGAGCGCCTCGCCGGCGATGCCGTCGGTGCTCCCGGTGATCCCCGGGACGCCGGGAATCCCGAGGTCATCGGGGATGTTGCCGGCGCTCGTGAAGTCCTGGTTGAAGTTGATGATGCTGCTGACGACGAACTGGAGGGTCGAGGCGAACGGATCGCCGAGAAAGGTCCCGGGCCCGTCGGCGCCGCCCACTTCATCCGGGTTCGCGTAGTTCTCCAGCGGTGCCTCGGTGTTCGGATCGATCAGCTCACCCGCAAGCGCGCTTTCCGCCCTCGCATTGCTGGTGACCTGGTTCGCCTCGTTCTGAAAGACGTTCCAGATGAAACCGGGTTGACTGGTGTTGGCGGCGCTGACAGGCAGGACGTAGTCCGACGGGATCTGAACCTGTGCACGAACAGACACGGTGCAGAGCCCGATCGCGACTCCTGCGAGTCCTGCGCGCATGATGTGGGTTCTCATGGCGATGGAGCTTGATGTGGTTCTGGTGGCGGGAGGCGGACGGAACGGCACAAGGACCGTCTGCCTACGGTGGGTGGAACCGTGAGGGGGCACACAAGCCTGCCGGCCGAACGACTCCAACGGGAACGCCCAGAGTAATGGCGACCCGCGTTCCGGCGCTGCAAGCCCAAAAGTGGACTACATCAGAGAGACTTATTCGGCCCGAGCATCCCCTTGCCGTCGCCCCGCGCGTCCCGCAACCTGCGCGCATGAAAGCCCTCCTGCAGGTCCTCGGCGCGGGATGCGCCCTCGCCCTCGCCGCGCAGGCCCAACCCGACCTCGCGAACGTGGAGATCCGGACGATTTCCGTGGCCGGGAATGTGCTCATGCTGGAGGGCGCCGGCGGCAACATCGGCGTGCTCACGGGGGAGGAAGGAGTGCTCATCGTGGACCATCAGTTCGCGCCGCTGGCACCGAAGATCGAGGCCGCCATCGGGAAGCTGGGATCAGACCCCGTGCGCTACGTAGAACGACCTCAGGGGTGACGGACCCCCCGGCGACCGCGGTCCCATCCGAAGAGCGAATCAGTGTGCCGATGCGCGGGACATTCCGATTGATGATGCTGGCGGCGCTCGTCTCCACGTGCGTCGCGCGGGCGGATACGGTGCTCCTGATCGTCGCCGAAGACGCCGCAGGGCGTCATGCCGGGCTGCTCGCGGAATGGCGCTCGCAGGTGGAACGCGAGGGCTGGACCGTCGTCGAGGAGACGGTTCCCCGCTGTCACTGGCGCGATCCGAACCGGCCCGGTCTCGCGCGGGAGATCATGCGCATGGCCGAGAGAACGGAGCCGAAGGCCGTGTTCCTTTTCGGGGCCGTCGCGCGCCCCGCGACCGGCGCGTTCCGTCCGGACGGCCATCCGCCCCGATGCATGTGGAATGACTTCCCCTACTCGGGAGTGCTTCCCGCCGACGCATGGACGGACAACCTGGATCACGGGGTGGAAAGCTCGCTCGAGTTCTATCGCAACGAGCCGGGCGATGGCCGGTGGGATCCTTCCATCGCGGTTCGAGGCGCACGCTGGGCGGTCGGACGGGTGGATTTCAGCGACATGCCCGAACTTCCGCGCGGCCGGGTGCCCGCCGGCCGTTACCGGGCGGGTGAACCGCGCATTCCCGCGGTCGACGAGCACCGGGCCCTTGCCGATTACCTCCGGCGCGACCTCGAGTGGCGCAAGGGACAATGGCGTCCCGAGAGGAAGGGAGTGATCTTCGAGGGCGTCGCCTCTCCGGAACGGCTCGAGGCACTCCGCCGGAACCGGCCTGAGATCGAATGGGTGACGGTGGCGACGTTCGAGGGCTCTCCGTGGGCGGGCAGACATGTGTACGCCTACGCGTCGGGAGGACAGGACTACCGCTTCCAGTATCATCTCGGAACCGAGGAACGCGGAATGATCCGGGGCGTCTGGTTCTCAAACCTGCGTTCATACGAGTTCGAGCCGATCTGGGTGGGAGGCAATCAGCAGGGGGACATGGGCAATCGGTACTGGCTGCAGTGGTTCCTTCTCGTGACATGGGGATTTCCCGATCCGCAGTGGATGCAGGGCGCCACCGCGGCGGACGGGTACCTCGCCTACCTTGGCACCCCCGGCAGACGCGGAATGCATCATCACCTGGACGGGGATCCCACCCTTCCCCTCGCGCAGCGCACGGGCCCGAGGCCGCGGGCGCCCAGGAACGTGCGCACGATCCCCACGTCACCACCGTCCCCGTCCCGTCCGCGACCGGCCGCCGCGGATGGGCTCGCGCGCTAGGGGCGTCTTCGCAAATCCGCGCTCGGAGCCAAGGGGGGCGGTGCTCGACGTGGCATTCGGACGGAACGCCTACCGCAGCCACCGATCCAGGTTCTCGCGGACGAAGGCGTCGTCGTTGAGATGGGGGTAGGCGGCATGAACGCGCGTGATCTCATCGGCCTGGCCGGGGCTGAGGGTTTCCGCCGGATCGAGACAGCCGGCGTACCCCAGCAGTCCCTGGCGGCGGAGAACCTCGTGGATGCCGGGAATGCAGCCGACGAAGCCATGGGCCGGGTCGAAGATCGCTGCGTTCGCGTCCGTCAGTTCCGCCGCCAGTCGGAGAACGCCCTGCTCGACGCAACCCTCCGATGTGGCGAGTCGCCGCAGCTCGGCGTGCATCTCCACGGCGCGGCGGGTCCACACGGCCCACTGTCCCAGCAGCCCGCCCACGATGCGCCGCTCGACCGTCGCCCCGTTCACCCGGAAGCGATAGGGCGTGAGCAGGTCGAGCACGATCTGGTCATCGTTCCCGGTGTAGAGGGCGATGTCGTCACGACCGGCTTCCGCCACGGCACGGATGACATCCAGCGTCTGGTAGCGGTTGAACGGCGCGATCTTGATTGCGACCACGGCGTCGATCTCCGCAAAGCGCCGCCAGAAGGAATGGGGGAGAACGCGCCCGCCGACGAGCGGCTGCAGGTAGAAGCCGAAGAGCGGAAGGACGGCGGCCACGGCGCGGCAGTGTTCCAGGAGCTCGTCGTCGCTCGCCGTCGGCAACGCGGCGAGGCTCAGCAGACCGGCGTGATATCCGAGCCCCCGCGCCAGCTCGGCCTCCGCGAGCGCCTGCGACGTGCCGCCGCAGATTCCGGCGATGAGGATCCCGGGGTGAGAACCCCGGGCGCGGACCGTTCGCCACTCCCCGGCGGCGAGTTCGAGCACGGGCCGGAACAGTCCCACGGCCGGATCTCGTATGGCAAACTGGGTCGTGTGCACGCCGACGGCGATCCCTCCCGCGCCGGCGTCGCGGTAGTAGCGCAGAAGCGCACGCTGATGGCGTTCGTCAAGGCGCCGGCCGGCGTTGAGGGCGAGCGGGCAGGCGGGAATCACCATGCCCGCCAGCAGCGCCGCCCGGGTCGTGTCGATCGCGGGATCAGTACCGGCCATCGCGGGTTTGGAAGTGGGTTGGCCTGTCCAGACTTCGGCCGCCGATCCGGATCCAGTGCGCGAGCCAGCGAAGCATCCGATCGACCGGCACGCGCGGTCGGCCGAGGCGCGCGCACAGCCGCCTGCTGTCGCCGAGCAGGGCGGTGCCGCCCTCCGATCCCGAGAACGACGGGGGGCGATGAAACTCGCGGCCGAATGCCTCCGCGATCTCCCGCACCGCGAACGACTCGGGAAGGCACAGATTCCATGCGGTTGCCGGACTGTCCGCGAGCGAAAGGGCCCGGAGGATCATGTCGTTGGCGTCGCCCTGCCAGATGCAGTTCACGCGGGCGTTGTCGAGCGGCACGGGTTCGCCCCTGAACACCTTGCGACCGATGTCGGCAAGCACGCCGTACCTGAGTTCCACCGCGTAAAAGAGGCGAATGAGCGCGACGGGCGCCGCCCTCCGGGCGGAGTGGAACTCGAGGATTCTCTCCCTCGCGACCGCGGCGTTGGGGTATTCGCCGACGGGCGTGAGCGGGTCCTCCTCGGCCGATCCCGCGCCCGAAACCGGGCTCGGGGGATACACGTTGCCCGTGGATAGCGCGACCACTCGCGCGTCCGGCCAGCGGTCGCAGACGCGCAGCGGAACGATCGTGTTCGCCGCCCATGTCGCGGGCGCGTGACGGGTCGTGCCGAACTTGAGCCCGACGAGGTGAATCAGGTTCGCGCAGTCCGGGAGACGACCAACCTCAGCGGGGTCGAGCAGGTCGCAGGAGACAGTTCGGACGCCGCGCGCCTCGAGCCATTCCCGCGCACGGGCGTCGGAGAACCGGCTGACGGCGATGACCTCGAGGGGAACGCCGGCGGCACGCGCAGCGCGGGCCGCGAGCACGGCGAGGGTCGGTCCCATCTTGCCGCCCGCGCCGAGGATCAGCAGGGGACTGGCGATCGTCCGGACGGAGTCGATCAGGGCCTCGCCGGGCCGGGTCAGCAGTTCGTCGAGCACGTCTTCGGAATCGATCTGCGTCGGGAGATCGGCCGCGACGGAGTCAGGCATGGTGGTCGGCAGGTCCATGTTCAAAGAAGGAGTGCGCCCACACCACCGAGGACGCCCGCGAGCCAGAGCATCGCCACGGCGGCCGGCCGCGACCACCCGGCGCGCACGAGCCGGTGGGAGAAGTGGTTGTTGTCCCCGATCCATGGCGCCACGCCACGCCGCAACCGGATCACGGTGACGCTCGCGAGGTCCGCCAGCGGCACGATGAGCACGAGCAGCGGACTCAGAACACCCACGGGCGCGGGGTTCTCGGGGGAGTGGAACGTGGGAAGGATCGCCAGCACGGCCAGAAGGAATCCGGCGAGATGACTCCCGGCGTCGCCGAGGAAGGCCGCCGCCCGGGGATAGTTCCAGGGCAGGAATCCCGCCAGCGCCCCGGCCCCGAGGAACGCGATGGCGCCGACGAGATACTGGCCGTGCCGCGCCGCCGCGAGGGCGAAGAATGCCGCGGCAATGGCGCCGAGCCCCGAACACAGGCCGTTCATGTTGTCCGTGAAGTTCAGCGCATTCGTGACACCCACGATCCAGAGGACCGTGAGCAGGTAACTCACGGCCGATATCGGGATGAACAGCGTGATGCGCACGCCTGCCGCCGCGACGAGGAGGGCGATCGCGAACTGCGCCATGAACTTCGGGAGCGGTGCGAGCTCGTGGCGGTCGTCGAGCCAGCCAAGCGCGAGCATCGCGAGCAGCCCGGAGAGAATGGCCAGCAACTGCCATCTCCGGGCCTGAAAGCCGTACGCGACGAGCTCCACTTCTTCCGGGTGGAGCCCCGGGATCCTGAACCCGGCGCGGGCAAGGAGGATGGCCGACACGGCGATCGCCAGCGGGAGGAGGATCCCGGTCATGACCGCAAGACCGCCTGCGAGCGGTACCGGGGTGTGATGGATCTTGCGCGCGCCGGGATCGTCCACATGTCCCGTGCGCAGGCACCACCGCCGCCACAGGGGCAGGGAGGCGGCCGACGCGAGAAACGCCCCGAGGAACGATGCGAGGTAAAGCTGGGCGGGAAAGCTCACCGGATGGCGGCGGGCGCTTCGACCGAACCCGCCCGGGGGCTTCGTTCGAGAAGACGGCAGTAGAGTTCGTGGAGCTGGTCCACCATGCACGCGACGGGGAACCGGTCCGCGACGAACCGGCGTCCGTCGGCGGCGAGCCTTTCCCGGAGGGCGGGGTGATCCGCAAGCTCGATGATGCGCGACCGCAGCGTGTGGAGGTCGCCCGGCGCCACCAGGTAACCGGTGACCCCGTCGATGCAGACTTCGGAGGCGCCGTCGCAGTCGTACGCCACGACCGGACGGCCCGCCGCGAGCGCCTGCGGAAGCGCGCGCGGCAGGCCTTCGCGCCTCGAGAGGTGGACGAGCAGGTCCATCGCGCCGATCCAGTCGGGGATCTCGGCGGGAGGGACGAGCCCGGCGAACACGAAGTGGCGCGCGAGCCCCCGCCGGTCGATCTCGGCCTGGAGACGGTCGCGCCACGGGCCGTCGCCCACGAGAAGGAAGCGGATGTGCGGGCGCGCGGCCACCAGCCCGGGCGCCGCCGTGATGAGGTCATCGTGCCCCTTCAGCGCGAACAGGCGCGCGATCATGCCGACGACGAAATCGTCCGGCCGCAGGCCGAGGCGGGCGCGCAGCCCGGCATTCCACGTGACGTTCAGGTAGGGGGTCAGGTCGAACCCGCTGAACACCCGCGTGTACTGATCCGGTCGGCCGATGCCCGCCGCCAGGTACTGCCGCGTCATCGCGTCCGCCACCGTCACGAAGTGATGCGTGCAGCGGCCGGCAATGCGCTCGGCGGATCGGAACACGCCGTTGGCGAGAGGCCCCTGGAAGGGGCCGAACGAAGGGCCGTGGATCGTGTGGAGGATCAGGGGGACGCGCGCACTTCGCGCCGCAAGGCGTCCGAGCGTGCCCGCCTTGCCGCTGTGGGTGTGCACGATGTCCGGCTTCTCGTCCCGAAAGACGCGCACGAGCCGGATGAACGCGCGCGCGTCGAGCAGCGGATGGACGGGGCGCACGAGCTCGGGGACGATGGAGAGCAGGCCCGGAACCGCGGCGACCATGGGTTCGAGCGAACCCTCGGGACCCGTGGTGGGGCCGGAGATCAGCCGGACAGCGACCCCTGGCCGTCCGCGCAAACCGAGCACGGTGGCGATCGTGTTCTCCTGGGCGCCCCCCACGATCAGGCGGGTGATGACGTGGTGGACGCGCATGTCGGCGCGCGGCTTGGATGGGGCGCGTGCGAAGGCGGGTCAGTCGACGATCCTGCCGTCGGCCATCTCCTGGAGGCGGCGCTCCGCGGCGCGTGCCTCGGGCGAGCCCGACACCGCCGAGGCGAGGAACTTGCGGTAGTGCCTGCGCGCGGCGACGACGTCGCCGCGCTGATAATCGATCTCGCCGAGGTGGTAGTAAACGATGTTGAAGCCCGGGGCGATTTCCAGCAGGCGCCGATAGTCCCGCTCGGCCTCGTTCAGCATCTTGAGCCGGCTGTAGGCGAGGGCGCGGTTGACGAGGGCGGGGAAGAAGTCGGGCCGGTTCTCGAGCAGGGCGCTGAGGGTCTCGACGGCATCCTCATAGCGGCCGGCATGGATCAGGATGGCGCTCTTCGTGATGACCGGGCGCGGATTGCCGGGCATGCGTTCGATGAGCTTCTCGACCGTCTTCAGCGCGGCGTTCGTGCGGTTGGCGCTGAAGTAGATGTCGTTGAGGGTCTGGAGCGGCTCGAGCCGGTCCGGGAACTGGCGCTGGGCGTTGAGGAGAATCTCCTCGGCGGCATCGAAGTCGCCCCCGTAGTAGAGCGCCCAGCTCTCCAGGGTGATGAGGTCGGTGAGCTGGTCCGGCGTCAGGTTCGCGTGCGTGTCGCGAACGTTCCGAATGACTTCGAGCGCGTCCTTCGGGAATCCCGCCTTCAGGGTCGCGTTGGCCAGCCAGAGGCGGGCGTCGAGCAGGCCGGGCTGCAGCTCGAGCGCGCGCGCGAAGCTGCGGGCGGCCTGCCGGAAGAGATTCCCCTCGTTGAAGACGCGTCCGAGCCGGAAGCAGAAGGAGGGTTCGTCCACCGGTCCGCACAGCCTCAGGAACGAGGTGAGGTCGCGGAATCCGCCGATCTGTTCATCCACTCCCTCGCGCCTGCCCGCGCGCAGGTTGGAATTGTAGGTCCGGTTGATCGACGCGGCCGTGTTGTCCTTGTTCAGGCGCACGGCGGATTCGAAGAAGACCGCGGCATCCTCGAGCCGGTTGCGGCGCTGGAGCGTGACGCCCCACGTGTTCATCGCGCGCGAGTAGTGAACCCCGGCGATGCGCGCGTCGGAGACGCGCTGCGCGAGGAGCGACTCGATGAGGCCCGAGTCGGCGAGTTTCTTCCGGAGGGCCGTCCAGCCTTCATGTACCTGCTCGAACTGCTCGTCCGGGATCGGGGGGACCTCGTAGAGGTTCGTCGTGCTGAGCTGGAGGTAGTAGACGTAGTTGGAGGGAATCGGCCGGAAGACCTCGAAATAGTAGCCGAAGCTGGGGTGCAGGTAGAAGAGCTGGTTGCTGACCGTGAGTCGTCCCATCTGGCGGATGAGGGTGTCGTCCGCGATGGGATCCGTGAGGTTCTCGAGCGCGAGCGCGGGCCAGCGGGCGCCGTACTTGAGCTCGTGGTGCCGCTGATAGACCTGGCGCCGCAGGAGCAGGGTGTTGATCGGGATGACCTCCTTGCCGGGGTGCAGTTCGCGGAACCTGCCGACGGCGAGCGTCAGCAGGATCGGGTCATCGCTGATGAAGACCGGATTCTCCGGATCGGGCGGCAGCAGCGTGTCCGCGAGGTCGCGAACGAGCGGCCCGTTCTGCCCGCGGATCGCCGGCCAGTTGTAGATGAGAAGGCCGGCTCCCGCGCCAAGCGCGGCGAGCATGGCGAGGCTCGAGATGCCGCGGCTCAGCGCGAGCATCGCGCCGGAGGTTCGCTGCAGCCTGCGCTCGGGTTCCTGCCCGAAGACGAGGATGACATAACCGAGCATGTAGCCGATCGCCAGCGCCGTGAGGAAATAGAAGTGCAGGAACGGAAAACCGAATCCGCGGGCGCGGGGGCTGAAGGGGGGATCGAACATCGCCCATGCGCAGAAACCGAGGAACGCGAGGTGGATGATCCGGAACAGGAGGTTCGTCATCGCGGAACCGGCGGCGCTCAGGTCACTGAACGTGGATGGCCACCGGATTCCCATGAACGTGACGGGAAGAATCGAGGCCGCCCCGCAGAAGAGCAGCGCCCAGCGCGGGAAGTTCATGATGTACTCGCGCTGGAAGGAGAGCGTGGTGCGCAGCAGTTCAAGGAAGCTTCCGTCGCCCTGTCCGGTCACAAGGAGGGCCGCCGGCGCGACGAGATAGAAGAGCAGGCCCGCGACGAGGGCGGCTCCGGTGCGGAGCAGGAAGCGGCTGCTGAAGAACGCGACGCCTTTCGCCCAGAAGATCGCGATGAGGAACAGGGGCGCGAAGCCCACCGTGCCCCAGTCGTTGGCGGCCGCGGCGCCGAACGCGAACGCGAGCAGGGCGAGGTACTTGTCCTCCTGGAGCACGCGGAACCGGAGGAAGCAGTACACGCAGAAGGCGAAGAGGAAGACGTCCACCATCTCGCCCGTCATGGAGGTGGCGTGCTCCCAGAAGGTGAGCTGGAAGGCGAGCATCGCGGACGCGGCCGCGGGCGGCACCCACGCCATCGGCACCGTCAGAAAGCTGAAGTCGCTGCGCTCCCGCTGGCGCTGGTCGCGCGTGCGGTCGTGCGGCAGGAGAGCGACGGATTTCGCCAGCAGCCCCAGCGTGGCGGCCCCGAGGATCGCGCTGAGGACGTTGAGGGCGACGGGCGCCCAGGTGTCCGGCAGCCAGCGGATCGGCCACGTGACGATGAGCGTCACCGGGGCGAGCTGCATCGTGTTCCACTCCCACTCGGCGACCCGCGCCGCGATGTCCAGGCTCTGGAAGCTGACCCAGGGGTGAAGGCTGAGGAGAAAAACCGTCAGGCCCGAGGCGGCAACCAGCCACGGGAGGACGAAGTGGACAAAGCGAGAGTGTTGCCTGGTGGCCATAACAGCGACGGAAACCCGAGTGTGCGAAACGGTGTCGTGAATTGGCAAGCGGTCACTGGCTTGCCGCGCGGATTGCTCCCGTCGAACCCGACGGACTCATGCCCCCGCGCCCGCGCGCCGCGCCCCGGGCTCGTCGGAGACATGGACAGTTCGCCGCCCGTTCTGTTCGGAGAACCCCGGCCGGCCGCGGTGCGGCTCCCGCGCCGCTCACGCGGAAGCGCTCCCGCTGAGCTCGACGAAGTTCCTCAGCACGGTCAGCCCCACGCGCTGGCTCTTCTCGGGGTGAAACTGTGTGGCGAAGGTGTTCCCGCGCCAGACGGAAGACGCGAAGCGCTCGCCGTACCGGGTCCATGTGGCGACCACCGACTCGTCGCGCGGCCGCGGGAAGTAGCTGTGGACGAAGTACACGAAATCGCCGTCGGCCACGCCCCGGTACAGGGGACAGTCGGGCCGGGCGATCTGCAGCCGGTTCCAGCCGATCTGCGGGATCTTCAGTCCGGGAGCCGCGGCGAATCGGACGACCCGCCCCTCGAGGATCCCGAGGCCCGGCGCTGTGGACTCGAACTCGTCGCTCCCCTCGAAGAGCGCCTGGTAGCCCACGCAGATGCCGAGGAACGGCCGGTCGCTCGCGATGTGCTCGCGGATCGGGTCCAGCAGTTGCCGATCGCGCAAGGCGCGCAGGCAGTCGTCGAACGCGCCCACGCCGGGCAGCACGATGCCCCGGGCGCGGGGAAGTTCGGACCCATGCCGCACGACGGTCACGGCCGCCCCGACCTTCAGCAGCGCCTTGTGCACGCTTCGAAGATTGCCGGAGCCGTAGTCAATGAGGACCAGCACGGCACGAGTGTGCTTGCGGGAAGTCCGCGTGGCAATGCGCGGCGCGGCTTGTGCCCGCGGCCGATTCCTGAGATCGAGCGGGAATGCAGACCGCCTCGGAACTCGTCCTCGCCGGAGGCGGCCACTCGCACGTGGAGGTGGTCCGCCGCTTCGGCGCGTGGCGGCTCCCGAACGTGCGGCTGACCCTCGTCTCGCGCGAGGCTCACACGCCGTATTCCGGGATGCTGCCGGGCCTTGTCGCGGGCCATTACTCGCACGGAGAGGCTCACATCGATCTTCCTGCCCTGTGCTCGCGCCATGGCGTGCGGTTCGTGCACGGCGAAGTGACGGGGCTGGACCTCGCCGCCCGAGAGATGCGCTGCGCCGACGGCTCGATCCTCCCGTTCGATCTTCTCTCGCTGGACACCGGCGCCGCGCCGGATCCCGCCCGCGTGCCGGGCGCCTCGGGCTTCACCGTGCCCGTGAAGCCGGTCAGCACGTTCCTCGAGAACTGGAACCGGTGGCTGGACCACATGCGGAAGAGCAGCCACCCGATGCCGCGCGTCGTCGTGGTTGGCGGCGGGGCGGGCGGAACGGAACTGGCCATGGCCGTCCGCCATCGCCTGCGTTCCATGCCGGCCGTGGACGGGGTGCCGGCATTCGGCGCGGCCGACATTCGCCTCGTGACGGCATCGGAGGAGGTCGTCCCCACGCACGTGCCCGGATTCCGCCGCAGGGTGCGGCGCATCCTTCGCGATCGCGGGATCACGGTGCTCGCCGGATCGCCGGTCGTTTCCGTGGAGGACGGACTGCTCCGATGCGGCAGCGGCGTGGAGGTTCCGTTCGACCTCTGCATCTGGGTGACCGCCGTCTCCGCCCCGGCATGGCCGCGCGCCTCCGGTCTCGCAACCGACAAGGACGGGTTTGTCGCGGTGGACGATTGCCTGCGTTCCGTCTCGCACCCGTCCGTCTTCGCGAGCGGCGATCTCGCCTCGATGGTGAACCATCCGCGGCCGCGGGCAGGCGTCTTCGCGGTCCGCCAGGGGCCGCCCCTCGCCGAGAATCTGCGCCGGGTCCTCCAGGGCAAGCCGCCGCGCGGCTTCCAGCCGCAGCGGCAGTTCCTCACGCTGATGGGGACCGGGGATGCCCGCGCGGTGGGCGCACGCGGCCGGCTTGTGTTCGAGGGGGCGTGGGTCTGGAGGTGGAAGCAGCGGATCGATCGCCGATGGATTCGCCGGTATCAGGCATGACCCGGGGGCGCAGCTCGGGGCGATGGCATCGTGCGGAACGGGCCCGCCGGCGAAAGTTCGAAGTGCGGCCGGTTGCCCTCCGCGAGGAGCACCGCCCTCTCCACCACCGACTGCAGCTCGCGAAGATTCCCCGGCCACGAGTATTCGCCGAGCCCGCGGAGGTCCTCCGGAGCGATCGGGTCGATCGTGCGCCCGAGCCGCCGCGCGAAGCGATCCGCGAACGCCTGGGCGAGCACGCCGATGTCGCTTGCCCGCTCCCGGAGGCTCGGGACGCGCACGTTGAGCCCGTGCAGCCGGAAGAACAGGTCGGGATGGAAGGAGCCCTCGACGGCCATCGCCCGAAGGTCGCGACGGGTGGCGGCGATGATGCGCACATCCACCCTCGCCGGCCGGGAAGCTCCGATCGGCTCGAAGAGACCTTCACGCAGGAGGCGCAGCAGCCGCACCTGGAGGGGAAGCGGCAGTTCCGACACCTCGTTGAGAAACAGCGTGCCGCCGTCGGCGAGGAAAAGCCGGCCCTTCCGCCGCCCGCCGCCGGGGCCGATCCCGTTTTCGTCACCGAACAGGTCGGCCGCGAGCTGGGCCGCGGACGTGGCGGCGCAGTGGATCCGGAGGAAGGGCCGCGACGCGCGCGCACTCGCGGCATGGATGGCTTCGGCCACGTGTTCCTTCCCGACCCCGAGTTCGCCATGAAGGAGGACGCTGAGTTCCGTGGCCGCCACCTTCTGGATGGCCGTCAGGAGTTCGCCGGCGGCCGGGCTCGGTCCGCGCAGGTCCACGTCGCGGGCGTCGTCCCGCGCCGATTCGCGCAGGGTCTGGTTCTCGCGGATGAGGAACTGGATGTGCCGCTGGGTCTCCTGGCGCTCATCGAGGTCGCGCAGGACGAGGATGAAGCAGGCGCGGTCGCGGAGGGCCGGGCGGCAGAGGGTGCATTCCGCGGCGAACCGCGATCCGTCCGCCCGGCGCGCCATCATGTCCTGGCTGACCCAGAGCTGGGGGAGGTCGGTGGGGCGGCCGCCAAGGCCCCGCACGAGGCTGACCAGCCGGCTGGCGCTGCCGGCCTGCAGGAAATCGCGGATCGGCTTCCCGGAACAGGATCCCGCGGGGCAGCGAAACAGCCGCTCGGCGGCGCGATTCGCCCGGACGACCGTGAGCTCGGAATCAAGGATCAGGACGGCGTCAAGGACGTTGGCGAGCACCGCCGCGAGCTGTTCGCGATGCAGCTCGAGTTCGCGCTCGAGGCTGCGCCGGGTCAGTTCGGCCTGCGCGCGGGCCGCGAAGATCTGAAAGAGCGCGCGAAGCCCGGGGTGCTCCGGCAGCGGCTTCGTGTGCAGGATGGCGAGGTGCCCGAGGGGCGCGCCGTCGGGACCCCGCAGCGCGAGGCCGAGGTACCCGACCGTTCCCAGCGCCGAGAGGTCCCCCGCCCGCGGGTAAAGGCCCACGACATCCTGCGGATGGTGGATCCAGCCGCCGGAGTCGAAGACACGTTCGCACGGCGTGCCCGCGAGCGAATATTCATACGGCTCGAGGAATCGGTCCTGGTACCAGAACGCGAGGATCCGCGCCGTCTCCCGGTCGGGGCGAAGCTCGGTGAGCCATGCGCCCGAGACGCCGAGGCAGGCCGCGAGACTGCAGACGAGGGGGCCCGCCACGTCCGCCCCCGCGGCCGGAGCGGTTCCGTTCAGGATGAGGCGGAGGGTCTCGTCGTCCGGAAGTGGCCGTTGAGGATGCTCGCTTCGGTGCATGCGATGACGCTGCAGACGGTCTGATCGGCGGCACTCAGTCCTTTTCGGCGGCTGCGGATGCAGTCGCTCTGACCGTGCATGCAGGTTGGTGAACCGGCAAGTGCGTGATCGCCTGATCGAATGATTTCGATCAGCGCGCGTGGATCCGGCGCGGGTGGTCACACCGCCGGGCGCGGCCGGGTGGGGCGGGGCGGCGGAGACGAGACCCCGATCAGGCGGCAATGGGGCCGATCGCAACGAGCCGGAGAACCGGCTGGCTCGAGGCGCGGGAGCGCTCGAGGTCCGCCTCGAAGCGGGCACTCCAGTCGTTGGCCTGCTCGGGATCGACGAGCACCTGCTCGACACGCCATGTGCGGCGGTCGTCCGCCACGGCGATGTGCGTGTGGCGAATGTTGCGCGCCTCCGGGTCGAGGCGGATGCGCTCGTGTTCCTGGTGGTACTCGTTCCACGCGTCGGCCAGCCGTGCGGTGGTCCATGGCTGGCCGTCGGCATCGACGGGAGCCTCCGGGGCTGCGCCCGTCGCGGCAGGGGGGTGAATGGCCGCCACCGCCGCCTCGAAGTCCCCGTTGGAGAAGGCCCGAAGGAACTGGAAGATCCGGGTGCGAAGGGCGGCGGCGAACGCGGCGCGGTCGCGCGTGATGTCGGGGGGAGGTTCGTGCGGGGCGGAGGCGGCGGTGGCGGCGCGGCCGGCGTCGGGGTTGCGCATACGTTCCCATTCCTCGAGCAGGCTGGAGTCCACGTCCCGGATCAGGGTGCCGAAGTACGCCTCCATTTCCCGGACCGGCTCGGTCTTGGCGGTGTCGGGGACCGTTTGCGCGAGGACCTTGTACACGCTGTTCAGATGCCGCAGGAGGAGGCCTTCCGAACGCTGCAGGTCGTACAGCTTGATGTAGTCGGAGAAGGAGCGGAACTCCTCGTACATCTCGCGTGCGATGGACTTGGGCCGGATGTTCTCCTGGCCCACCCACGGGTGCTTGTCGGCGAACGCGTTGAACGTCGAGTAGATGAACTCGCGCAGGGGCTTGGGATGCTCGAGCCTGTCGAGTTCTTCCATGCGCTCGTAGTACTCCATGCCCTGCTGTTTCCACTCGGCCATCTTCGCCGCCTTCAGTTTGTCGAGCTGCCGGCGGAGAATGATCTCGGGATCTTCGAGGATCGACTCGACAAGGGTCAGGAGGTTGAGGGGGAAATCAGGCGCGGCCGCGTCCAGGAGGGGCAGGGTCTCGAGCAGGTACAGGGACAGCGTCTGATCCATCGAGAAGTCGTCCTGCAGCTCGACGTTGACCCGGAGGCGGCCGGAGCGGGCGTGCGGTGAGTGCAGGCCCTTCCTCGGCGAGGACGACAGCGGGTTGCCCTCGGCATCGATGAACTCCACCACGCGCCGGCCGAGCAGCGACCGGAACAACTGCCATGCCCGGCGCGTGTGCGCCCTCTTCTGGTTGGGCGAGTCATGGCACCTGCGGATCAGGTCGCGCATCGCGAGACAGCCGTCGTCGGGACGGCTGAGCACGTTGAGGAGCATCCCGTGGGAGACCTGGAACCGGGAGGTGAGGCGCTCGGGCTGCGCCGCCACGAGGCGGTCGAACGTCTTTCGGTCCCAGTTCACCCAGCCTCGATCGGGTGGCTGACGCCTCTGGAACTTGCGGCCGTCACGTTTGGACTTCTCCTCCAGTTTCCGGTTCTCGATCACGTGCTCGGGCGCCTGGACCACCACCCATCCCCGGTCGTCGAAGCCCTTCCTGCCCGCGCGGCCGGCGATCTGATGAAAATCGCGCGCGCTCAGGATCGCCACCTTCTGCCCGTCGTATTTGCAGAGCCGCGTGAAGAGCACCGTCCGGATGGGAACGTTCACGCCCACGCCCAGCGTGTCGGTGCCGCAGATCACCTTGAGCAGCCCCCGCTGCGCGAGCTGCTCGACCAGGACACGGTACTTGGGAAGGAGCCCGGCGTGATGCAGGCCGATGCCATGGCGAAGCCAGCGGCGGATCTCGGGGCCGTACGGGCTCGTGAAGCGGAAGTTCTCGAGGGCGCTCGCGATGGCCGCCTTCTCCTCCCGGGTGCACACGTTGATGCTCGTGATGTCCTGCGCGCTCTGGGCGGCTTCCGCCTGCGTGAAATGCACGATGTACACCGGCGCCCTGCCTTCGCGCACGAGGGTTTCCAGCGTTTCCGCCAGCGAGTTCTCGGAATACTCGAACTCGAGCGGGACCGGACGCTCCGCGGACCGGATCGTCACGCTGTCCCGGCCGGTGAGGCGCGTGAGCTCCTCCTCGAAGAAGGCCGTGTCCCCGAGCGTCGCGGACATCAGGAGGAAGCGCGACCGCGACAGGGTGAGCAGGGGCACCTGCCATGCCACGCCGCGATCCCGGTCCGCGTACCAGTGGAACTCGTCCATGATGACGTCGTGAACGGCGGCGGCCGGTCCCTCGCGCAGCGCGATGTTCGCCAGAACCTCCGCCGTGCAGCAGAGAATCGGCGCATCGCGGTTGACCGTGGCGTCCCCGGTGCTCAGGCCGACGTTGTCAGGGCCGAACTCACGGCAGAGCGCGATCCACTTCTCGTTCACCAGCGCCTTGATCGGGCACGTGTACACGGAGCGACGCCCGGTCGAGAGCGCATGGAAGTGGAGCGCGGCGGCGACGAGCGATTTTCCGGAGCCGGTCGGCGTGTTCAGGATCACGTTCCTCCCCTCGAACAGCTCCAGGATGGCGGCCTCCTGCGCGGGGTAGAGTTCGAGGTTGCGGCTCGAGGCGTACTCGAGGAACCGATCAAGCAGATGAGAGCTGCTTCGGTCTTCGCCGCGGGGCAGGAGATCGTACAACGTCACGCGCCGAGTCTATCGAAGGCCGCCGCGGAGACCACACGGACGTTTCCCGTGACCGTCGAGCCCCGCCTGCGGCCCTGACTGGTCCGCCGGGCGCCGGGGCGCTAGTTTCGCGCGCATGACGGACTTTCAGGCGGGCACGCGCGCGGTGATCTTCGACCTCGACGGGGTGATCGTGGACAGCGAGCCGTTGCACCAGATCGCCTTCCAGAAGCTGCTGGTCGAAATCGGCCGCGACCCGTCGCTGACCGACAACTGGCTCCAGTTCGTGGGCACGTCCGACCGCCGGACCCTCCTGCGAATGCTTGGTGACGATGCGTCCCTCCCCGTGGACCAGTTGCTCGAGCGCAAGGGCGAGCTGTTCCTCGAGCTGCTGCGCGAGCGCCAGCCGATCTATCCCGCCGTTCCGGGGCTCGTGCGCGCCCTCGCCGGGCGCTACGCGCTGGCGGTCGCATCGGGATCGCTCCGGTCCGCGATTCACGGAGCTCTCCAGCTCCATGACCTCCATCGCCACTTCCGCCACGCCGTGAGCGTGCAGGACGTGGCGCGCGGCAAGCCGGCGCCGGACCTCTTCCTGCGCGCGGCCGACCTCCTGGAAACCCCGCCCGAAGCAGTGGTCGTGATCGAGGATTCGGGTCCGGGCGTCGAGGCGGCGCGCGCGGCGGGCATGCGCGTGATCGCGATCACCAACACCACGCCCGCGGAGAAGCTGCGGGCGGCCGACCTTGTCGTGAGTGATTACGACGCCATCCGGAGCCTGCTCCTCGAGGCGTGAGCCGCAGCCGGGCGCCCGATCACCGGATCCCGTGGCGGCGTAGAAGCCGGTCGGAAACGGAGTCGTCCCCGCGGGAGGCGCCCTCCCGGGCCTCGGGCATTGGCTCGGGACGTGACGGCATCTCGGTCACGGGATCCAGAAGCCGGATCGCATCCTGCGGCAGGGCTTCCCGAACCGCGCCCGGCAGGAGGGCATGCCGCAGCAGCCGCCCGCGGTCCCCCGGTCGCAGGGGAAGGCTGGGAACGGGCGCGTGAGTTCCGCCTGCAGCTCGAGGCGGTCCGGCTCGAGCTGCGTCCCCCCTGGCCGGCATGGCAAAGCGGATCCGGGTCGCGCGGGCTTCGGACCGCGCGCTGTTCCTCGAGCTGATGCAGGCGCTCGACGAGCGCCACGCCGTCGAGGCGGAGCAGCTTCGCGAGGAAATGGCCGAGCTGGCGACGCGGACAGACGTCGGATTCCTGCAGGCGGCCGATCAGTTGCGGTGGCTGGCCCGGCGCCGGCCCGTGGAACTTCGCCGGGATGTCATCCGGGCGCTTCGGCACGCGAGGAACATTCGCGGGATGCGGGAGGACGACTCGATCGCGGTGATCGTGACCGGACCCGACGCGGGTCCCGGCGTGGAGGGGTTCGGGGCTGAAGCGAGCGGAGGCGATCACGCGCGTGCGTTCGCCGCCGCGGAGTCGCTGTTCCATTTCACTCCGTTCTCCGGGCAGGGCTCGGCGATGGCCTTTCGGATGCGACGCTCTCGGATGTGGACGCACTCGCGGGCGGCAGGCTGAGCGAGAGTGAGTTCGCCGGGCGGGTGCGCGTGACGGAACCGTGAGCGGCGCCGCTGCCGCTCCGGCGCATTGACACGAAAAAGGCGCCGGCCCTTGCGGAGCCGGCGCCCGTTCGTGAGTGATGAATCAGCTCGGGCTTGCCGTGGCCCCGAGCCCGGTGGGCTCCCCGGTTTCCGTCTCCTCGGCGCTCTTGCCTGCGCCGTGGATGTGAACCTGCCGGTAGCCTCCGCGCGCCTTGAAGTACAGGATCAGGAACAGGTAGCAGACGGCCATGGTGGCCGGCACGAGGGCCGTCACACGAAGGGCCATCCGGCCACCCTGCAGGTCAGACGCCTGGACCGCCGCCTCGGTGGGGGTGAGTTCGGCGCGTGGCTTCGCGCGGATCGCGGCGACCTTCGTCCCGTCCAGGCCCTGGATCTTGGGGAACATGAGGAAGCGGTTGCTCGTTTCCGACTTGTACGCCTCATACGCCTCCGGGTTGGTCTGGCGCAGGTCGCGCGACGCGTAGAAGTCCTGCTTGTACCCGATGCCCGGGCCGCCGAGCAGTCCCGCCGACAGCATGCCCACGCCGCCGATGCAGCCGATCGTGATCGCGCCGCCCTTGGGGAACCGCTCGGACACGACGCCGAGCATCGTGGGCCAGAGGTAGGTCTTCCCAACGCCGTAGATCGTCGCCGCCACGACGCAGGCGAAGACCGTGCCCGCGGCGCCCAGCAGGAGAAGTCCCGTCGCGCCGAAGATCGCGCTCACGACGAGCAGGCCGAGCGGCGAGATCCGGTGGACGATCGGCCCTGCGAAGAACCGCAGGACGAACATCAGCGCGGACGTGTAAACGAAGAGCAGGAGGCCCGCTTCGCGGCTGGCCATGATGTTGCCCGTGATGTTCGAGATCCACGAGTCGGTGCCGAGTTCGACGTATCCGACCATCGCGTGGATCAGCAGGAGGAACCCGAGCATCCACGGCCCCGGGGTGAAGCCGATGAGCGCGCCGAAGCCGGCGAGGATCAGGAGGGCGAGCGCCCATGAGGCGACCGGTCCGAGTCCGACGTCGTTCTTGAAGAACAGGCCGAGCAGGATGCAGATCACGATCGCGCCGAACATGCCGACCTCACGCAGCATGTCGCGGTAGGGAACGCCGTGCTGGCTCGCTTCGGATTTCGGGAATCGCTGCCCCATCAGCATGACGCCGTACACGACGACGGGCAGCAGGAAGAGGGACATCTGGATCTCCCAGCGGACCTTGCCGACCATGAAGTAGGACAGCAGGCCGCCGATGATGAGTCCGCCGGGCCAGCCCGCGTGAAGGATGTTGAGGTAGTGGGTCTGGTTCTTCGGATAGAGCGTCGCGACCAGCGGGTTCACCACGGCCTCGGCGGTGCCGTTGCCGATCGCGAAGAGAAACATTCCCCAGAAGAGCATCTGGAACGCGGCGTTCCGTGCCGCCTGTGATTCGAGGCCGCCCATCGAATTGAACACGGGCGTGGCCATGAGCGTGAGCACCGCGGAGAGCAGGTGCATCACGAAGGCGAAGATCATCAGCCGGCCGTAGCCGACCTTGTCGGCCACGAGCGCGCCGATGAGGATGATGATGCCGAAACCGGTCAGTCCGCCGCCGGTGATCGTGCCGAGGTCCGACTGGGTGAATCCGAACTGCCCGCCCCAGTCGCCGAGAATGCCGGCGCGGATGGAGAAGCCGACGCCGGCGGCGAGGATGGCGGTGAAGCCGGCCCAGAGCAGGCGCGCGGCATTGGGGGCGATGCCTTCAGTGCGTGAGGACATAGGTGAGGGTATTGGCAGGCTGCGTGGATGGTCAGAAGCGCGGCCCGTTCACGGAAGCGTGAACGCGGGCAGCTTGACGATGGCTCCGCCCTTCAGCGCCGACTGGTGGGCGCAGAGGCCGACGCACGTCCAGTTCGCGGACTGGCGCGCGTTCGGGAACGGATCGCGATCCTCGACGAGGGCGCTGATGAACTCGTGGGCGAGGTGCGGATGACTGCCCCCGTGGCCTGCCCCCTGGGTGAAGCTCAGGTGCGTCTTCTTGCCGAGGTCGTACACACCCTTGGTCGTGAACTGGCGGATCTGGCGCGGCAGGCGCTTCGCGTAGTCCGGCGCGCGCACCAGCTTGGGAATCTTCGGCTCCGGCAGCTTGGCGCGGTGGAGCACGAGCGGTTCGTGCTCGATGAGGGGCCATTCGACGGACGCCTTGGAGCCGTACACGTCGAAGCTCTCCCGGTACTGGCGGGCCACGTCGAAGAGCGACCGGTAAATCCGCGCGGAGAGATCGCTGTCACGCAGCTTGATGTGCGTGGTCTCCACCGCGAAGGGGGAGTCGTAGTGCTTGATGAGCTCCTTGCGAATGGTGCCGGAGCCGAAGCAGCTCACGTACTCGGCGTCGAGCCCGAGCAGGCCGCAGACGGGGCCCACGCAGTGCGTGGCGTACCACATCGGCGGGAGCCCGGGCCAGTAATTGGGCCAGCCGTCCATGTCCTGCTGATGGCTGGCCTGGAGGAACTGGATCTTGCCGAGGTCGCCCTTCTCATAGAGCTCCTTGATGAAGAAGAACTCACGGGCGTAAACCACGGTCTCCATCATCATGTACTTGAGTCCGGTCTTTCGCTGGAGCTCGACGATCCGCTTGCAGTCCTCGATCGAGGTGGCCATGGGAACGGTGCAGGCCACGTGCTTGCCCGCCTTCAGGCCGTCGATCGTCATCTGCGCATGATCCGGAATCGGGGAGTTGATGTGGATCGCGTGGACATCGGGATCCCGCAGCAGGTCGCGATAGTCGGTGTATCGCTTCTCCACCCCGAACGCGTCGCCGATGGCGTCCAGCTTGTCCTTCGACCGCTGGCAGATGGCGTACATGTTCGCGTTGGGGTGGCCCTGGTAGATGGGGATGAATTCGGCGCCGAAGCCGAGGCCGATGATCGCAACGTTGACCTTCTGCTGGCTCATGCTTTGAGGATTGCTGCCTGTCTCCGGCTGCTGCGGAACTGGATAACGACCGTGCCGGCGCGAGACGGGCTGAACGCGGCAGATGACACCGTGCGCGTGGAAGGGGTGTCAATTTGAAATCGGCGTCAGACCCCAGTCGCGCGCGGCGGCGTCAATCACAACGGTCGCGCGGCAGCGCAGCGTGCGCGTGTAATGACGATAGCGGAGCGCGACGGCGCCGAGCACCGCGGGCGGCACCCACGCGCCGCGCCAGTCGACGTCGAACAGTCCCGTGATCGCAAGGAGCAGCGCCGCCACCGCCCAGAAGACCAGGTGCGCGCGGAACGTCCATCGCGAGTCCAGCCGGCAGCGGAGGACCTGGGCCGATTCCCCCGTCGGCTCCGCGACCGTGATCAGCGCGAGACGGCTCCAGCGGCCCCCGCGAAGGTGCAGGTCGAATTCGCTCCAGCCGGCGTCGGGCTGGCACGGCCATCCGCGCGACTCAAACGCGGCGGCAAGGCGCAGCACCCATTCGCGGCGTTCGCGCCGGTCCGGGCACCAGTACGCCCGAACCCGCACGGATCCGCCCGTGAAGCGCCTCGACTCCGCCTCGAGCGATTCGTCGGGCGTCTCCGGGATGCCTTCGGCGGATCCCATGCGCTCGGCGTAACGCGCCGCCCCGCGGACGAGGGGTTGAACCCAGTGAAGCCAGGCGAGCAGCGGACGGGACCACCAGCGCTGGCGCCCGCGCGGCAGCGGGGTGCGCCACGCCGTGATCACGCACAGCGTCGGGGGCAGGAGCGCCGCCGCGAGCGCGGGGGGAAGAAGCCACGGAGTGAACGCGCACCCGATCAGGAGGGGAGCCACGACCAGTGCATGGTACTCGATGCTCGTGACCAGCGGCAGGAACGTGTCGGACCCAGGCGCGTACAGGGTCTGGAACATGCCGGTCGCGAAGGATCCGTGATAGATCGCCGGCCGGTTCCAGGGAACGTGCGCGGAAACCGGGGAGCAGATCCGTCCCTGCCAGCGCGCGGCCCCGAGACGGTTGAAATGGACCGGGTGCTTGTCCATCAGCAGCGCCTCGGCCCGTCCGTAGCCCGCCTGCTGGCGGAGGTACGCCGCGACGCTGGGCCGCCGGCGGTGCCATACGAATGCGGCCGGCGCAAAGCCGAGCCGCCACCGGCGACGCTGGATGCGCCAGCAGACGTCCACGTCGTCCCCGGCCTGCCGGAAGATCGGATCGAAGAGTCCGATCGCCTCGAGCGCCCACTTCCAGAACGCCATGTTGCAGCCCGGCACGTGCTCGGCGAACCGATCGTCGAGCATCACGTGCGCCGGCCCGCCGGGGGCGACCATCACGACCGCGGCCACGGGCGGGTCGTCGTCGGGAAGGAGGTTCGGCCCGCCGATGCCGGCCACCGGCGCCTCGAAGAGCCCGGCGACAAGGAAGTTCAGCCACTCGGGATCCACGCGGCAGTCGGCGTCCGTGAATGCGACGATCTCGCCGGTGGCCGCGCGGATGCCGAGGTTGCGGGCATTCGAGAGGCCCTGGTTCTCCCGTGTCCGGAGTGCCCGCACGCCCGGGTACTCCGCGAGGATCTCGGGCGTTTCATCGGTCGAACCGTCGTCGACGACGATCACCTCGTAGTTCGGGTGCCGCAGCTTCAGAACGGAATCGAGGCACTCACGGAGGGTGTCCGCCGCGTTGTAGCACGCGATGACGACGGACACGGCCGGAATGCGGCCGGGGCGGGGCGGCTCCGACTTGAAGCAGGCCTGGACCGCGCGAAATGCCGGCTTCGGCTGGCGCTCGGCCGTGGTCAGGCCAAGGCGCCAGTCGGTGACATGGGTCCCGTTGCGGAACCATTCGTCCGTGAAACTGAACACGACCGCCCCGGCGAGCCCCGCGCGCCGCGCCCCGTCCACGGTCCACCCGAGAATCTCCGCCTGGACCTCCGGCGATTCGCGGAGGCTGTCCACGCCGCATTCTCCAAGGAGGAGCGGCTTGCCCTCGGCGAGGAGGTGCAGGCGCGCCATGTACTTGGTGAAGGCGCTTCGGGAGTGGAGAAAGACGTTGAACGTGACAAAGTCGAGCAGGCGCGGCTGGAGGAACTCGGTCGGCGGAAAGTTCGCGTACGTGAACAGCGCGTCCGGGGCGGCGTGGCGGGCCGCCTCCACGAGCTCGTCGAGGAACGCCTCGACCTTCCGGGTGCCGCTCCAGCGGATGATGTCGGGCGGGATCTCGTTCCCGATGGCGAAGGCAAACACCGCCGGGTGCGCGGCAACCGACTGGACACCGGAAAGCACCGCGGTGCGGACTTCACGGCGGCTGGTGCGCGAGTCGAGAAAGCACGTGTGGACCGGCCATGGCAGCGTCACGAACACGCGGAGCCCCCGCCGCGCCGCCTCGTCCAGCAGCCAGTGGGGCGGGATGTCGTAAACCCGGACGGTGTTCGCGCCGAGCTCGGAGATCAGGTCGAGGTCGGCCGCGGCGCGGGGTCGCTCGGGGAACGGTTCGCCCGCGCTGTTGGGCTGGAACGTCCCGTAGGTGACGCCCCGCACATGGAACAGGTCTGCGCCGGCGCGGAAGAACTTTCCGTCGAGCCGGACACGATCGTTGAGGGTGGGATGTTCAGGCATGCCGTATCGGTGCGTCCTTCGGACGTCGGCCGATGGATGCCGGATTCACAGGGAGCATCGCGGCGCTCGGCGGGTTAGTCGATCCGGCGGAGGAGATCGTCCGCCGTCGTGCGCGCCCATGCGTCGGCCTCGAGGATTTCCTCGAGGCCCGGATTCGCAAGCGGCTGGTGGCGTTCCATGGTCTCGGCGACCGTCCGGGTGATTCCCGGGAAGGACAGGCGCCTCTGGCAGAAGGCTTCCACGGCGATTTCGTTGGCGGCATTGAGCACGGCGGGAAGGGTGCCCCCGTGCCGGCCCGCGGCGCGCGCCAGGTCGAGCGCGGGAAACCGCGCGAGGTCGGGCTCCTCGAACGTGAGGGTGCCGATCCGCGGGAAGTCGGTCCGGACCCGGGCGCTGGGCGCGCGCTCCGGATAGGTCAGGGCGTACTGGATGGGCAGGCACATGTCCGGCGTTGACATTTGCGCGAGCACGGAGCCGTCCACGAACTCCACCATGGAGTGCACCACGCTCTGCGGATGGATGACCACCTGGACGCGGTCCATCCCGATGCCGAACAGCCAGCGTGCCTCGATCATCTCAAGGCCCTTGTTGAACAGGGTGGCCGAATCGATCGTGATCTTCCGCCCCATGACCCAGGAGGGATGCTTCAGCGCGCGCTCCACCGTGATGCGCGGGAATTCCTCCGCCGGCGTGCATCGGAAGGGCCCGCCGGAGGCCGTGAGCCACAGCGCCCGCACGGAGTCCAGCGGTTTTCCGTCGAGACACTGGAAGATCGCCGAGTGCTCGCTGTCCACGGCGAGCACGCGGACCCCGTGCCGCCGGGCCTCCGCCATCACGAGTTCGCCGGCCATCACGAGAATCTCCTTCGACGCGACCGCGATGTCCTTTCCCGCCCGCAGCGCGGCCAGCGCGGGCTGCAGACCCCCCGTCCCCACGATCGCGATCAGGACGATGTCGGCGTCCGGCTGCGTGGCGAGCTCGATGAGTCCCTCCGGCCCGCTGAGGACCCGCGTGGAGGAGGGCAGGGCGGCCCGCACGGCGGCGGCCTTCGCGGGATCGTGGATGCACACGGCCGCGGGCCGGTGGCGCTGCGCCTGTTCAATCAGAAGATCCGCATTGCAGCCGGCGGCGAGACCCACCAGCTGAATGCGATCCGGCAGGTCGTCCGCCACCTTCAACGTGCTGGTGCCGATCGACCCTGTGCTGCCCAGCAGGACGACGCGTTTCATCGAGCGACGAGCATGGCGAAACGCCGCCTCCAAGACCAGTGCCGCGCCGCGGGCATGGCCGGATCGGCGGGGCGACGGGGCCCGGTTCGGGCGGATCTAGACGCCCGCATCCGTGCCGCCGGCGCCGGCATTGTAGAGGATCGGGGAACCCGGACCGAGCGGGAGATCCATCCAGTACCACCCGAGCAGCAGCAGCGACCACACGACCAGGAACGCGACGGAGTACGGCAGCATGCCCGCAAGGAACGTCCCCAGCCCGAGGCGCGGGCTCCATTTCTGCGCGAACGCGACCACGATCGGGAAGTAGGGCATCAGCGGCGTGATGATGTTCGTCACCGAGTCGCCCACGCGATACGTCGCCTGGGCCATCTCGGGCGAAAGTCCGAGTTCCATCATCAGCGGCACGAGCACCGGTGACATCAGCGCCCACTTCGCGGATGCCGATCCGATGAAGAGGTTGACCGTCGCCGCCACGAGCACGACGCCGACCAGCAGCAGCGAGGTGGGAAGCCCGGAACGGTTCAGCGCTTCCGCCCCCGCGATCGCGAACATGATGCCGAGGTTCGACCACGCGAAGTAGGCGATGAACTGCGCCGCGACGAAGGCGAGGAGAATGTAGCCGCCCATGGATCCCAGCGTGTCCGCGATCATCCGGGAGGCCGTGCGCACCGATTCCACCGTCCGCGCCGCGATTCCATACACGATCCCCGGCATGAGAAACCCGAGGGCCATCAGCGGAACCAGCGACTTGTAGAACGGATCGAGACTGCCATCGGGACCGCGCAGGAACCCGTCGCGGGGCACCACCAGCAGCGCGACACCCGCCGTGAACAGCAGCGCGGATCCGATCGCCATCCATGTGGCGCGGCGCTCCGCTCCGCTGACCGCTTGGGGCAGTTCGGAGGAGACGCCCGCCTCCGGCTTCCACGGACCGAGCCGCGGTTCGACGATCTTCTCGGAAACGAAGGTTCCCACCGCGACGAGAAGCAGCGTCGAAACGACCATGAAATAGTAGTTGGCGGCCGGATGAACGGAGTACCCCGCGTCGAGGAGCTGCGCCGCCGACTGCGTGAACGCCGCCAGCATCGGGTCGAGCGTGCTGATCACCAGGTTCGCCGAGAACCCGCCGGAGACGCCGGCGAACGCGGCGCAGATGCCCGCGACCGGGTGCCGCCCGACACTCGCGAAGACCACCCCGGCCAGCGGGACCAGAACCACGTAGCCCGCGTCCGATGCCACGTTGCTCAGGAGTCCCGCGAGCACGACCCCCGCCGTGACGACCCGCCCCGGCAATGCCGACACCAGCATCCGGAGCAGCGCCGCGAGCAGCCCGCTGCGCTCGGCGATGCCCACCCCCATCAGGGCCACCAGCACCACCCCCAGCGGCGGGAACCCCACGAAGTTCGGCACCGCGTCCGTCAGCATCCGTCGCAGGTGCTGGGTCTGCAGGAGGTTGACCGCCCGGAGGGGTTCGCCGGTCCCAGGATGAATCAGTGTCCAGCCCGATGCCGCGATCGCGAAGCTCACGAACGGGATCGCGACGGCGATGAAGACGAACAGCAGGAGCGGGTCGGGAAGCCGGTTGCCCGCGCGTTCCACGAGGTTGAGCAGCGCCCCCGCCCAGCCGCCATTGCCCGTTCCGGGGGTGTCTCGCTTTTCGGCCACGGTTTCCACGGCCGCGAAGCCTGCGATTTGAAGCAATCGGGGCAAGCCTCGATCCGCGCGCACCGAAAGATCGCCCGTACCGCCGGGAAGCCCGGGGGCGCGCCCCGCCTCACGGGCCTTCCTCGCCTCGGAAATCCCCGAAGCCGTGGGGCAGCAGTTCGCGTACGGTAAAGCGGCGCCACGCCTCCGGCGCCCCCGAGTCCGCCACGATCACCTCCGCCTCCGGTGCGTACTCGAGAAGAAGCTGGCGGCACGCGCCGCAGGGCATCGGGCCACCCGGAATCCGGGCGACGACCGCAATGGCGTCGAACCGGGCGCTCCGGGGCGCGGACGTGAGCGCGCCAAAGAGCGCGACGCGTTCCGCGCAGCAGGTGAGGCCGTAGCTCGCGCTCTCCACGTTCGCCCCGCATGTCACACCGCCGTCCGACGCGCGGATCGCCGCCCCCACGCGGAAGCCGGAGTACCGCGCCACGGCGCGATCCCGCGCCGCGAGGGCGTGACGAATCAGTTCATGGCATTCGCTGTCTCGGAGTGTTCCCATAGATCGCGGCGAAACGACGGATCAGGCGCATGGCGTCCGGAGTCACCCGGCGTCCCACGGCGAGGACTTCCCCGTGGTCGATGCGGCCGCCGAGGCCCGCGGCGCGGTTGCTGATGCAGGAGAGACCCGCCACTTCGAGGCCCTCGTGGCACGCCACGATCGCCTCGGGAACCGTGCTCATGCCCACCATGTCGATTCCAAGTCGGCCGAAGGCCCGGATCTCCGCAGGCGTCTCGTAGGACGGACCCCCGACGCCGCCGTACACGCCTTCCTTCAGCGGAATCCCCTCGGCCTCGGCCGCCTCGCGCATCATGCCGCGAAGCCGCGCCGAATAGACCTCGGACAGATCGACGAACGCAGGGGGACACCCCGCGCCGCGAAGCGGGTTGGCGAACATCAGGTTCACGTGGTCGGCGATCATCGCGAAGTCACCCGGTGCGAGATCCTCCCGGATCCCGCCGGCCGCGTTCGTGAGAAGCACCGCGGTCGCGCCCAGCGCCGCCAGGACCCGCATCGGGAAGGTGACCGTCGCGAGGTCGTGCCCCTCGTAGTAGTGATGTCGGCCGGCGAGGATCGCCACGGGAACCGTCTCGAGCCCGCCCAGCACCAGCCGACCCGGATGGCCCGGCACCGCCGTGGGCGTGAACCCGGGAATCTCGCGAAAATCCAGCGCCGCGGCAGGCCGCACGAGATCGGCAAGGCCCGAAAAGGCGCTGCCGAGGACGATGCCCAGGACCGGCCGGATGTCCGATCGCGCGGCAATCCAGGTCGCGGCGGCTGCGGGCGTGGCCGTGGAGATCATCGGGGGCCGGCCGGATCCCGCCCGGGAGCGGCGGTGTGCACCGTGTGCATTTGGGGATTGGAGAATGGACGCGCGGCTCTTAGGCTGGCCGGTCTCGAACGAGCTATGCAACTGTCGAACGACGAGATCCGCCGGTATTCACGCCACCTCATCCTGCCGGAGGTGGGCATGGCCGGGCAGAAGAAGATCTGTTCCACGAGCGTTCTCTGCATCGGCGCAGGGGGCCTCGGCTCACCCGTCGCCATGTACCTCGCCGCGGCCGGCATCGGTAAGCTCGGCATCGTCGATTTTGACCACGTCGATTTCTCCAACCTCCAGCGGCAGTTGCTGCACGGGACGAGCGACGTCGGGCGGCCCAAGTCCGAGTCGGCGCGCGATGCCATCGCCGATCTCAACCCCAATGTCGAGGTCGTCCTGCACAACGTCCGCCTCACCAGCGAGAACGCGATGGATATCATCGCCCAGTACGACATCGTCGTGGACGGCACGGACAACTTCCCCACCCGTTACCTCACGAACGATGCGTGCGTCCTGCTGAAGAAGGCCAACGTTTACGGCTCCATCTTCCGCTTCGATGGACAGGCCAGCGTCTTCGCGCCCCATCTCGGCGGCCCCTGCTACCGCTGCCTCTACCCGGAGCCGCCCCCGCCGGGAATGGTGCCCAGCTGCGCCGAAGGCGGCGTGCTCGGCGTGCTCCCCGGCATCGTGGGCTGCATTCAGGCCACCGAGATCCTCAAACTCGCCCTCGGAAAGGGCAGTTCCCTCGTCGGACGCCTGCTCCTGTTCAACGCGCTGGACATGAAGTTCCGCGAGCTGAAGCTCCGGCGCGACCCTGCCTGCCCCGTCTGCGGCGATCACCCCACGATCCACAAGCTGATCGATTACGAGCAGTTCTGCGGGATGACCCCCGAACCCGCCACGCCGGAGCAGAACCCGGACGAGGTCACCGTCCAGGACATGCAGGCCGCCCTCCGCGATCCGAGCCTCGGCATTCGCGTGATCGATGTGCGCGAGCCCGATGAGTATCAGATCGCCCGCATCGAGGGTGTCAGCCTTTATCCCCTCAGCGTCCTGCCCCAGCGCTTCACGGAACTCGACGCGAACCAGCAGCTCTACATCCATTGCAAGAGCGGCGTTCGTTCCATGAAGGCACTCCGGTTCCTCCGGGAGCAGGGCTTCAAGCACGTGAAGAGCGTCAAGGGCGGCATCTCGGCATGGTCGGATGAGATCGACCCGTCCGTGCCCAAGTATTGAGCGGCGCGCGGACGTCCCGGCGCCGATGCGGCCTCCCGGCGGCTGCCGCCGGGAGGCACCCGCGGCGCCGCCATCCGCCTGACGAAGCGCAAATGGAGGTCGCTCACCTTTCGGACCTGCACTTCGGAACCGAGCAGCCCGAGGTTGTCGCGGGCTTGTACGCGTTTCTCGAGCGGCGGACCCCGTCGCTGGTGATTGTCAGCGGCGATTTCACGCAGCGGGCGAGGGTCGCGCAGTTTCGGGCGGCGCGTGCCTGCCTTGAGCGCCTGCCCAAGCCGCAGCTCGTCGTTCCCGGGAACCACGACCAGCCCCTCTGGGATTTCACGCGCCGCATCGTCTCGCCGCTGGGAAGGTATCGGCGCTTCATCACCTCGGACTTGCAGCCGATGCATGCCGCGGAGGGCGTGGTGTTCCTGGGAATCGACACCCCCTGCCGGTGGGTGTGGAAACGGGGGCGGATGCGGCCCGACCACCTGGACGTCATGCGGCGTCGCCTTTCCGATGAGGGCGATCGACGTCTTCGGGTGCTGGTGACGCATCACCCCCTGCTGCCCGCGCCCGGGGCGCCCCGGTTCGGTCCCCTGTACGGCGAGGTGGAACTGGCGTTGGGTTTTCTTCGTAAACACGGACCGGCGGTGCTTCTGGCCGGGCATCTTCATCTGGCGGACACGGGTGGCATCCATGCCACCGAGTCCGGTTCGCTGCTGGCGATCCAGGCGGGCACGGCCATATCACGGAGGCTTCGGAACCAGCCGAATGCCTTCAACTGGCTGGAGCTGGATGACCACCGGGTGAGGGTGACCGTGTACAAGTGGGACGGCGCTCGCTTTGCGGAATCCGACGCCCAGGAATACGTGCGCATCCGCGGCTGGGAACGCGTCGAGTAATCCGTCGTCAGACAATGTATTCCCCCGCATCCCACGGGGTCAGACAATGTATCTGATCCTTGGATACATTGTCTGACTCCAACTCCAGAGTTCCAAATACATTGTCTGGCATCAGACAGATAGAGCTGCCTTCAAGGGTACAGGCTTCCGTCGTGAACTCTTTCTGACATTGACGGTAGGGAGTAATAGGAAGCAGCGGGTGTGAGCCCAGCTGAAATCCACCAGCACGCGCGCTCAGAAGACCCGCCTTCGAAGAATCCCCGCCAATGCAGTCGCCCGGCCTCGATCATCGACGCCGTCGTCTCCTCCCCCCCTGCCGTCCCCTCAGCCGATCGGCTGCCTGCGCAGATCCCGACACACCCG
>CAYMDA010000043.1:0-35119 GCA_964389135.1 uncultured Verrucomicrobiota bacterium
GTTCTCGCCAGCGGTTCGTGCCAGAGGGATGGCACGACGAGCACGTCGATGCGGCGGAAGAAGTCCACCTTGTCCACCACGCCGAGGAACGTCGCGGAACCGCCCGCCCGCGAGCGCAGATGCGCCGTGTACTCCTCACTGCCCTTCCCGGCGATCAGAAGGCGCGCCCGTTCGGGGCCCATTTCGCGGACGGCGTCGATGAGGCACTCGATTCCCTTGGTCGGATGCAGCTGACCCAGGTACCCGATGGTCCGCGGGCCGCTTCCCGGCCACGGAGGAACGCGCCGGTAATCCGGGGGCGGAGCCGGGCAGGCATTATAGATCACCGCGGTCGAGGCGGGGTTCTCCGGCATGCCGAACCGCAGGTGCCGCTCCAGGATGAACCGGCTGTTGCCGACCACCGTGTGAACATTCCGCGAGGGCCCCCGCTTGAGGCGGTGAAACGGGCGGCACTGCGCGCAGATCGGGTCGCAGTTCTTCCCGTGCCGGAACATCGTCGAGGCCGGGCAGAGAAGGCTGTAGTCCCGAAGGGTGTGCACGATGGGGATGCGACGCTTCCCGGCCTCCCCCCAGACGCAGGTCGAGAGGCCTCCCAGGTTGTTCGTGTGAAAGACGTCGGGCCGGAAGTCGTCCATGATGCGCCCGACCTCCCGCGCCATCAGCGGGTTTCTGGCATCGATCACGTGCCACAGGGGTTTGAGCAGCGGCGACGGTCGCCCCGGGCCGAACGGCCAGTAGATGTTCCGGTTCGGCAGGTAATGAACCTCGACCCCGTTCCGGTTGGCGCGCCCGGCCCTGCGGTCCGCGTGCACGGTCGCGACAGTCACCTGGTGTCCGCCTTCCACCAGGGCCTCGGCGAGGACCTGGACGGACCGCTCCGCTCCCCCCACGAGATTGGGGGTGTACAGTGTGTTGGCGATGAGAACGCGCACTCGTGATCCCTTGATCCTGCAGATTCGTCCCGTGAAGGGGAATTCCCCGCACCATCAGGCGGGGGCAACCGCCCCGGCCGGGGACTGGATGTCCCGGGGCGCCGGATGGACGCGCAGGTTCGCCCAGATCGAAAGGATGTAAAGCACAGCGAGCGGGAACGCCGCGACATGCCTGCGTCTCATCGCGGCTCGATAGGATTCCAGGATCCCGGCCACGCCGGGCGCCCAGAGCCTGCACCCCAGAACCTCGCGTTCGAGGTGTTTCCACATCCGATCAATGAACGACCGGGCGTGAAAGTCGAAGACACGCTTTCCGATGCGCGCATCATCGTAGCGAAAGAGTTCCCGGAGCATTCTGCGGAGGAGAATCTTGTTCGTGCCGCTCTCCAGATCGAAGCGGGATGCCTCCGGCAGGTTGAAGTAATAGTCAATCAGGTCCGACTGGGACCATGGGAATGCCACGAACGCGGCGTTCCCCGCGGCGGCCGCGCGGGCCTTCTGCATGCACGAGGCATGTCCATAATGGGCACTTCGAAAGAGCGTCTTCAGATCCGCCGGGGTGAGGTCCCCGTGAGCCCTGGTCTCGTTTCTCCAGAACTCCCTGCAATCCATGGCCCCGGGCAGGATCTGGCGGGCCTCGCGGACGGTGAACCAGCAGGTTGGAAAGCACGCCTGGGGCGGCGACTTCTCCAGGACCGAGCCGAGCGCGTACCCGGGTATCCGATCCCGGATTCCCGCCGGGATCCATTCGCCCATGCGGGCCGCCCGCGCCTTCCTCTGGTCCCGCTGGCCCGGCACGGAGCCCATGTACACGTCGTTGCCGCTCCCATCCAGAATCAGGGCGCCGGCCTCGATCCCGTCCAGGGCCGCGACATACGGAATGATGGCGGGATCAACGGCGGGAACCGGGCAGCGGGACAGGACACGCGCGAGGAGGTCGTGCATCGCATCCGGATCCCGGGGAAAGCCCACCACCCGGTGGCGCAGCTTGAACTCCGCGGCGATCGCCGCCGCGTCCTGCGCTTCCGGATCTTCCGGAACCGCGGCGAAGGTGATGCATTCCACGTCCGGCCGACGGAGTCTCGAGAGGGCGGCGGCGATCGCGACGGAGTCCTTGCCGCTGCTCAGCATCAGAACCTTCGGCCCGGGATGCTCGCAGCATTCGGCCGTCGCATCGCACAGAAGGTCCAGCAGCCGCCGCGGATCGGGCGTCTGATCCTGCCGTGAGTCAGCGGCGCGAAAGTGAAACTTCCTGCGGACCTCCCGGCGCGGGAGGCCGGGGGCGGCCTCCAGCGTCACCTGGTCCATCGCGCCGATGCAGTCGAGGTCCGCGACCGGCGTGGAGGGAAACGGGCAGAAGCTCGATTGCAGAAGGAAGGAGAGACCGCCCGGATCCAGCCCGCCGCCGTGGGGAAGCGCCTTTCCCGCGTGCCGGGGATCGCTGGGATCCAGGAACAGCGTGACCCCCGCGGGATCGCGGCGGACGTAGAACACGCGCTGTCCCGTCGCGTCGCCCGTGATCTCGATCCGCCCCGGCTCACCCGATTCCGCGCGGAACTCGATGCGGAGCGGGCCCATGGCGTTGTCGATCTCGTGAAGCGAAAGTCTCACGACGGGATGCATCTTGCCCGTGATCATAGGCCCATCCGTCAAGCCTCGGCTCGGCCCTGCGTGCCGCGGCATCGAATGGCGACCGCCCCGATCAACACGGAATTGTAGACCGCGCCGACGACGCAGAAGGCGGCAATGCCCCAGTACATGGAGACCTCCCGCGTGATCCACCAGAGGGCGAGGCATCGCGCGATTCCGAAGGCCAGCTCCAGCGCCAGAAAGCGGCGCTGCATTCCAAGGACGATCCCCAGCGACACCGCCGGCACGTTGATGAAGGCGATGAGGAGCCAGAGCGCCATCCACCGGGCCACCTCGCCCGCGGGCTCCCAGTTGAGTCCGAACACAATGCGAAAGATCCAGGGTCCCAGCACCATGACCGTTCCGAACGGAACGCTCGCGACAGCCAGGAGCCGGAGCGTGCTGGAACGAAACCGGCGGCTGACCGCGGCGAGGTCACCCGCGCGCTCGGTGAACTGCCTCGCGAAAAGCGGCCGGAGTGCGCCGGCGATCAGAATGATGGGCAACTGCAGGACCCGGTACGCCAGCGAGTAGTGCCCCAGGACGGTCTCCGCGCCGGAACTCGCAAGGAACAGGATGGGGAAATGTCCGGTCAGGAGATTGGCGACAGCCTGTGGCATCACCCAGACGGGGAACCGCGCGTGGGCCTGAAACATCTCGATCGCATCGCGTCCGGCCGCGACCCACAGGCGGGGACGGAAGAGGGCACCCAGGCGGGTGAAGACGCCGCGGCTCGCCTGGCCCAGGACCACTCCAGCCATGAGGCCGGACGGCCCGGCATTCACCAGGCCCGCCACGATCTGCGTCGCGTTCATCACCACCGAGCGGAGCAGGTTCGCCCAGGCGGCGGTCCGCACCTCATGCGTGCGCACGGCGAGCTGGTAGTCGGCCTGGTAGAAGGCGAAGGCGAGGGACGCCAGGGGAAGCCAGTATCGGATCGCCGGGTGCCAGCTCGCGGTGAATGCCTCGCCCGGGATCATCCACACGATGGCGGCGATCAGCAGCGAGACCACCACCGCGGAGAAACGGACGGCCGAGGCGAGCTTTCGCGCCTCCGCGTCATCGGGCGCGAACGAGATCGCCGCCTCCATCCGGCAGGTCGCCAGGGTTCCGCTGAAGACCAGAAGGGTGCTGAAAAGGCCCGCGATCCCGACCGCCTCCACGCTGAACAGGCGGGTGATGATCGGGGCACAGACGATCACCAGGCCCTGGGCGGCCGCGGTCGACCCGATGAGCCGCGCGGCATCCCGCCTGCCCCCGCTGAGGAATCGCTCCAGCAGCTCCGGCAGGCCGCTGTTCGGGAAGCATCTTCGGATCAGGCCGGAGGGCGACCATGACGCCGGCTCCCGGGCGGCTGCATGGATCTCGCCGGAGGACGTGGGTTCTCGCACCGATGAAGAGGAGGATCTCCGACTTGTGACTAGGCGGCCTGCCGGACCGCCTGTGCCGTGCAGATCATGCAGGGTCGAAGCCTGGGGACCAGTTGTTCCGGAACGTGCTGGATTCGCTTCATCAGCGAGGCGGGTTCCGCGTACCAGGTGTAGCGCACGTTGAAACCATCAAAGCCCGCCGACTCCAGCTCCCGCCGGAGCTCGCCCGGGAGGTATTCACGGCGGTGCACCGACTCATTCTCGAAGGAGACCGGCCCGAAAGTCCGCTCGGCGGGCGGCAGAATCGGTCGCTGGACAATGAGGCGCGCGATATGCCCGAGGCTGCCGAGGTTCGGCGTCGTCACCACGATGCTTCCCCCCGGCGCAAGTCCCTGGCGAACAAGCGAGAACAGCCGGGCGGGCGCCTGGGGGATGTGTTCCACGATCTCCGCCAGGAGCACCGCGTGAAAGCCGGTGGCGTCCTCCGGCCAGCGACCCACCGTCGTGAGGTCGGCGGCGATCGCCTTCCATCCCAGTTCCTCGTACTGCGGCGCGTGGTACTGCACGGCCTCGGCGAAGTCGATCACCGTCATCGACACCTGGTGGTGGCGCGTCAGCACCATTTCCACGTAGGCGCTTCCCGCCCCCACCGAGACAACGCGCGCACCCGGCTGCAGCAGCTCCAGGGTGCTGAGATAGGTGTCGTAGAAGCGACGGCCGTGATCCCTCAGGTATCGCCCTCCCTGTCGATCGAAGCGCTCGGCATGCCGTTGCGCCGCGTCCATGAATTCCGACCTTGAGATTGGAGTCATACAGCAAGTCTCAAACGATCCGAGTCCCGTGAGAACCGGCCACCACCGGCGGTCCGGCGCAGGCGCGCGGATTCACATCGGCGCCGTGCCCTGCGAGATCACGCGCAGCCACATCCCGGAGAATCGTTCCAGCCTTCTCAGCGTCGGCTCCCAGTCGCGCCCGCTCACCTCCCCGGAGAGCCGGACAAACTGCTTCTGCCCGTCTCCCGAGCGCCTTGCGCCGACGTTTCGAAGGAACTGGCTTCCCGCAACACGCCGCGTGGCCCATCGGTAACGGGATTCCCTCGACGCGGCGGATGCCCTTTCAATCTCCCATCGGCCACTCTCCTCAAGGACCTCGCCGCCCAGCAGCGTGCACCACACCACCACCTCCCTGCGCTCGCCGTTCGGCGTTCCGAACACCCGGCACTCGAATCGCATCATCCTCCCTTCGAATGGCAGATCGACATGATCAGGCTGACCGAGCGCGACGGGCACCCATCCGGCTCCGACCCAGCAGATGTCGGGGGTATGCTGCACGACGCTCATCGAGCGGCTGTCTTCCGCCCGCCATTCCGCCGCAAAGACGGTGACGCGTTCCCCTGACTCCGCGACGAACATGCCGTTCACCAGATTCGTCGTCGCCAGGATCTCCTGCACGGTTTCACTCACCGGCTCCGGGACGAATCGCCAGCCCGGAATCTCGGCAGCCAGTTCAAACCGCAGCCGTTCGCTCGCGGGTGGAGCAAGCCTGAACCACGCGCACGCGCCACCCACGGTCAGGACGAAAATCCCGGTGATCCAGGCCAGCCAGATCCGTCTCATCGGCGTGTTCTCCGCTCATCTGCCCGAAGGCGGGGCGACGACATCGCGCTCCCCGGCGACCGGGCCCCGGCGCGGCGTCGCGGCCATGGGCTTCAGCCGGGCCGCGCATCGTCGGGGGATCCTTCCGCACCGGCCCTTGCGTACGCCTCCGCGAGCCGCTTCTCCACCCTCAGAAGAAACCACGCGAGAAGGGCAATGCCGCCTGCCGTGAAGATCAGCACGCTCCAACCCGCGGTGTCGTGCACCACCGCCACGGCATCCACGCCCCGGCGCGCGGCGGTGAGCGACAGGAACAGGGAACGCCCGAAGTTTCCCACGATCGCCAGCAGCACGCCCGCGATGAAGAAGAACACCTTCGCGCCGCCGCGCCGCAGCGTGAGATCCCCGATGAAGAGCGCCGCCATGATGCTCGACTGCAGGCTTCGGATTCCGCTGCACGCCTCGTCCACGCCCACGGTGCCCTGCGGCAACTGGATCAGGTTCCCGATGCGCGCTGCCGGGATTCCCAGCAGGTTGAGCGTCTCCACATTCAGCGACGCGATCAGCCCCTGCAGCCCGAGCACAACGGGATTCCACACGATCTTCGGGATCGGCACGGCCACGAAGAGAAACAGGATCGGGAAGAGGAACCGCCGCGCGAACGCTCCGCCGTGCAGCAGCCAGAGCATCGCAATCAGGAACCCGGTGCAGCCAAGGCTGAGCGCAAAGCTCGAGGACGGCGTGCTCGCCACCGCCCGCTTGTACAGCTCGCCGAGGAGCACGAAGGGCGCCGAAAGGACGGCCAGTCCCACCGGTCCCCAGGGCGATCGCGGCGGACGCGATGCCGGGCGTTCATTCCAGCGTTCCCAGGCGAGGTAGCCCGCGAGCGGCACGACGAGCCAGCCGTGCTGGAATTCGACCATGCCCCGCCAGTGCACCTGGAGGTCCGCCATCCACCAGAGGAACACCAGGGCGATCGGCAGATGCAGCGCCCATCCGGGAGTGTCCACCCCGTTCCGCTCGAGGTCGCTCATCGTTCCCGCATCCCCCTGGCGAGTCCCGGCCGATCCACTTCCACCATGGTTCCGGGCACCGCCGCCTGGAACCGCAGCGCCAGCCAGCGAGCCTCTCGCAGGTCCGGAAACAGGAGCGTCCGGTGCCGCGACCAGATCGTGGGCGCGAAATCCCCCAGGCCCGCATTGAGGGTAAGCCCGTCGTGCGGAATGGCCGTCCACTCGCCGTGGCGCCATGTCTCGCCGGATGCCGTCATGAGAAACGCCTGCGCGAACACATGCCGTCCGGCGGAACCGGGCGCGATTCGCAGGGTCGCGGTAAAGACGTCCGACTCCCGGGCGCCCCTCGGCACCGGCAGCAGGACCGTCGCTTCACCCTGCGGACCGGATGGCTCCCGGATCTCCAGCGTGAACGTTTCCCCGCCGGACACGTACACCTGCCATGCCGCCAGGTCGTCGGGCCTTGGCGTGAACGCACGCCAGTCATAGCGATGCCATGGTTCCCCGACCCGCCGTTCACGCTCGACCCGCACGCTGGCCTGGTCCACCGCGCCATCCCCGGCCTTCCACCGCACGACGACACGCCCCGGTTCCGCGGAAGCGCCGTCCCGCGGCAGCAGCCGGACGGGAATCTCCCGACGGGAAAGTCCCTCCACCTCCACACGTCCGCGGATTTCGCGGGCGTTCACTTCCTCGCCGGCCGCGACCACCGACCAGCCGGCCGGGGCCTGCAGGGTCCACTCGCCCTCGACGGTGTCCTCCGAGAAGTTGTGCACCTGGATCGCGGCGGTGCCTTCATCCCCCGTGAGCTGCAGGGTCTGACGCGGCTTGTCCGCCCGCCAATCCGGCCCGGGGCGGAATCGCACCACGACCGGAGACGGGGCGCGACGCGGGGGCAGGCCGTCCAGCGCGTCCCGCGCGGCGGGCGGGATTCGCACGTCTTGCTCCAGCCACTGGCGCACGGCGACCCACCGGCAACCTTCCAGTCGGAAGCGCGCGGGCCCGGTGCGGAAGTGCAGGTTCCGTTCAGGCCTGAGCTCCACCATTCCGATCTGACCTGGATCAAGGCTGACCGTGCCGCCGCGGCCGGTGCGGATCTCGCGAACCGCCGCGGGCCAGTCGATCGCGAGCCGCAGCCGCAGCGGTGGCGCGGGATCATCCGCGCCTGGAGGGCGGAACTCATCCGGACGCCCGGGGGACCAGAGGATCGTCCACCAGCGCAACTCCAGGTCCTCGTCGTCGCCGATCTTCTCCTCGAGCACCATGCCGACGCTCGCGCCGGAGTCACGATGCACCAGCACCCACCGGGGAAGCGCGCGGGCGCGCTGCAGCAGCGCGGCCGTCTCGACGAGCGCGCGCATGGCGGGACGCCATCGACCGGCGGGGTCCGTCATTCCGAGATCGCTCGACGCCTCCACGAAGTGCGTGAGCGCGAAGGGAAGGTGCCGCGCCACGCCGGCCGCGACGGATTCCAGCAGGACCCGCTCGTGGAAGGCCTCCTGCCGGCCGAGGGCGTCCGCCTGTCCCGCGGCGGCGGCGTCGAGCGTGAAGTCACCGATCTCGGTCACCCACCAGTCCCCCTCGATCCCCGCGGCGCGGGTGAAGACGCGGTGTTGCGCAAGGAACGACGCGTAGTCCGATGCCCAGCCGTAGAAGTGGATGTTCCATCCATCCGTGTACGAGGCCAGTCCGTTGTGAGCCATCTCCACCGTGTAACGCGACGGCCTGAAGGCCAGCGACGGCATGAGCACCGGTGTCTCCGGGCTCACTCCCTTGACGCCCCACCACGCCGCCTTCAGCACGGCGGTCATGTCGGCGGCACTGTCCTCCACGAAGTAGAAGTCCGGTTCGTTCCAGACCTCCCATGCGTCGGGCGCGCGGCGTTCGGGTGAGGACCGCGCACGGGCGCGCGCGACGTGGTACACCTCCAAGAGATCCTCCGGCAGCCGGGCCCAGTGACGTCCGTTCCGCGGAACGCGGTTACGCACGTCATCGAGCCATCGGAAGTGCTCCGGGAAGCGCGTGGCGGCGTCGTTCGCACCGCGCATCCAACGGAGCCCGGGCCGGCCGGCGAGCGATTCCAGCACCCGCACGATCCTGCCCTCGGGACCGATGATCATCCCGCCGAATTCCGTGGTTGTCGCGGCGGCGGGAGGGGCCGTGGCGGCCGCGCATGCCAGAACGATCGTGAGTGACGCCCGCGGTGCGGCAATCCGTTGTCGGATCCATCGCACCGCGAAGTTCGCAAAGGACATGCCATGCACATGCCGACAGACCCGACGGGCCCATGAACCCGCTTGCCTGCAGGCTCGCCGGGCGTTCATCCAGGCCGCCCGGCGCGCCGCGACGCCGCGTGGAGACACGCGGCTCACGGGCTCAGGCGAGCCACACCGATCGCACGGCGAATCCGCTGCCATCCCGTTCCCGCGGCGCTCACTGCCGGAGGCGTTCCAGCGCAATCTTGATCACCAGCTTGTCCACACTTGAGTTCCTTCCGTCGGCGCGCTTCGGACGGTGCGCGTCCACGGGATAGAAGATCGCGAAACTCCCCGGGATCATCTGGACCGTCGTGAGCGAATCGCCCGGCTCATAGAATTGCAGGTCCTTCGGCTCATCGAACGGACCGGCGGGCTTGAGCGTGTCGCTGCGCTGCCAGTCGATGAGTTCGCCCCCGCGGATGCAGTACTGAAGGTCCACGTACCTGCGGTGGCTCTCGAAACGGCATTGGTCGGCCGGGAGCGTCTCGTACCCGTGCACGTTCACGCAAACGTCGTCGCCGTCGAGGCTGCGAAAGCCCGGCTCGGGCGGCTCCGGAAGGTTCTTGAGCCATTCGAAGGCGAACCGCCATGCCGAGTTCGAAAGGAGAAACTCGTACGTCTCCGACGCCGACAGATGTCCGTAGATCATAAGTGCGCCAAAAAACTCCGGTCCGACCGGCCCCTCCTCCGTCACCGCGGTCTGATGGCGGCCGCCCGGAGACAACTCCAGTCCGTGCGCCCCGTGTCAGCCCGTTCCCGCCCCGGGTCGCGATCGTGCGACGAACCACGCCACGGTTTCGGTGATGCCGTCCTCGACATTCTTCGCGTCGCAACGGCCGAGCCAGCGCTCCAGCCGCGCGGTGTCCGCCGTGGAATGCCGCACGTCGCCGGCCCTGAAATCGCGGTACACCGGGCGCGCCTCCCGGGCGGAATGGTCGAGCCGCGCGACTTCATCGCGCAGCAGCTCGAACAATCGGTTCAGACTGGTTGCGCGCCCCAGCCCGACATTGAACACCCGGGGCGCCTCCGGCGGGATCTCGGTCGCCGCCGCCCGCAGGTTCGCGAGCACGATGTTGGCCACGTGACAGAAATCACGTGTGTTCTCCCCATCGCCGTAGATCTCGACGTCGCGCCCGTGAACCAGGGCGTCAATCCATCGCGGAATCACCGCGGCGTAGGGCCCGTTTGGATCCTGCCGCGGACCGAAGACGTTGAAGTACCGCAGGCCGATCGCGACCAGGCCGTAGCACCGCTCGAACACGGCCGCGTACTGCTCATTCAAGGACTTGGAAAGGGCGTACGGCGACAGCGGTCGGCCGATGCGCTCCTCGGTGGCCGGGAGCTCGGCGCAGTCGCCATAGACCGCGCTGCTCGAGGCGTAGACGACGCGCCGCACCCCGGCCTGGCGCGCGGCCATCAGCACGTTCAGGAAGCCCGTGACGTTCGCCGCATGCGTTGCGACAGGATCCTCGAGCGAGAGCGGCACCGAGCCGAGAGCTGCATGATGCAGGATGAAGTCCACGCCCACCGCCGCGGAATCGACATCCATCCGGCGGGTGATGTCGCCCTCGATGAACCGGAATCGGGTCCACTGCCCCGGATCGACCGCGTTCCGTACATCGTCGAGGTTGGCGGTCCGCCCCGTGCTGAGGTTGTCGAGCCCGACGACCTCGTGCCCGCCGCGCAGCAGCGTCTCGACGATGTGGGATCCGATGAAGCCGGCGGCCCCGGTCACCAGCCATCGTGCGGGGGGGATCTCGGTGCCAGACTGGAGCGTCATGCTTCGGGGAGGGTGGAGAACCGGCGCCGGTCCCACGCGGTGGCGCCGCACTCGGCGGCGATCGCGTCGAATGCGTCCAGCTCGGCCGCGGAGAACAGAAGCCCGCCGGCCTGCGCCGACCGCCGCGCGTGCTCGGCCTCGATCTGCCCGGGCAGGATCGCCCTCTCGTTGCCGTGGCCGAGGATGTCGCCGAGGATCGCCCGGACATTCGAGAGCGCGTCCCGGCCGTCCTCGTTCCGTCCGCCGGCGATCGCGTCCGGGTGGAGCACCATGAAGAAGAAGACGGGCGTGCGCTTGCGCGCATCCGGTCCGGGAGCGAACCGGCCGCGCTCCGTGGGAAGCGACCCGCCGATCCACGCGGCAAACAGCTCGTTGACGAGGCCGAGTCCGTAGCCCTTGTGCTCGCCGAACGGAAGGAGGGCGGCGGCCCTGGCGGGATCCGTGGTCTCGCGTCCCTCCCGATCCACCGCCCAGCCGCGTCGCAGCGGACGTCCCTCGCGCGCGAACTGCTGCACGCACCCCATGGCGACGGCGGACGTGGCGAAATCGACGAGGACCGGGAACCCGACGGCCTCAACCGTGGGGAAGGCCCACGTGTGCGGGTTGGTTCCGAGCGTGGGATGGACGCCGCCGAACGGCACCACCTCGGCCAGCATCGCCGTGCAGTTGGTGTAGGCGATGTACCCCCGGCGGGCCGCCTCGAGCACATAGGCGCCCCCCCAGAGGTAGTGCCATGCCTCGTCCACGCTCACGGTGCCGACGCCGAAGCGCTCCGCCAGCCGGATGCACTCGTCGATGGCCTGATACCCCACAGCGGGACCGAGCTTCCGATGCGCGTTCCAGACCTGCGCGGCCTCAAACCGGCCCGGCAATCTCTCGACCTTCGCCCCCGGCACGCAGCCCCCGACCCGCGAACCGAACAGCTCCTCCAGATGAAGGGCCTTGATGGCGTTGTGCGAGCGGATGCCGTGCAGGGCGGCCTCCCGGCAGAGCCGCACCATGGGTTGGATCTCGTCCGGCTGATACCCGCGGTGCGCGAACGCGATCGAGACGAGGCCATCGTGCAGCGCTTCGGGAACGACGTACGTCGGCATGATGGGCATCCGATCATGGGGCGCCCGTGATCAGCCCGCGAGAAACGAGGCGATCCCGTCCACGACCTCCGCGCGCTGCTCGGCGGTGAGCTCCGGGTAGATCGGGATGCTGAGGACCTCCGACGCGAGCCGTTCGCTCACGGGAAGCGACACACCGCCCGCGACGTCGCGAAAGCACGGCTGCGCGTGCATCGGGACCGGGTAGTAGATCTCGCTGGCGACGCCCCTCGCCGCAAGGTGTTCGCGCAGGGCGTCCCGGCGTCCGCCGGTGACCCGCAGCGTGTACTGGTTCCAGATGTGTTCGTTCCCGGGGCATTCCACCGGCAGGATGACGGCGGCGTCCCGGACCCCGGCTTGGTCGGCGGACCCGCGTCCGTCGGGGCAGCGGCAGCACGCCGGATCCGCGACCGTCACGCCGGGCAGCCTCGAAAGCCGTTCCGTGTAGTCGGCCGCGTTCGCCCTGCGGCGTTCCGAGTAGCCGCGGTAGTGGGGAAGCTTCACCGCGAGCAGGGCCGCCTGGAGCGGGTCCATGCGGAAGTTGGCGCCGACCACGTGGTGATAGTACTTCGGGCGCGCGCCGTGCACGCGGAGCAGACGCGCCTTGTCCGCGAGGTCACCGTCGTTGGTCACGAGCAGCCCGGAGTCGCCGAAGCCCCCGAGGTTCTTGGTGGGGAAGAAACTGAACGCGCCGAAGTCGCCGAGGGCGCCGACGGGGACACCGGCGCAGGTGGCGCCGAGGGCCTGGGCGCCGTCCTCGATCACGCGGAGGTCATGGTCCGCCGCGAGTTTGCGCAGCGGATCCATGCGGGCTGCCTGGCCGAACAGATGAACCGGGACGATCGCGCGGGTTCGGGGCGTCACCCGGCGGGCGGCGTCGGCCGGGTCCATGTTGAAGCAGACCGGGCAGACGTCCGTGAAGACGGGTGTCGCGCCGGTGCGGCTCACGCACCCGGCCGTCGCGAAGAAGGTGAAGGACGGAACGAGGACTTCGTCGCCGGGACCGATGCCGAGGGTCATCAGCGCCAGCAGCAGGGCATCCGTTCCGGAGGACACGCCGATGGCGTGCCGCGTCGCGCAGGTTTCCGCGATCGCCGCCTCGAAGGCCTCGAGTTCCGGGCCGAGGATGTACTGGCCCGATCGAAGCACGCGCCGGAACGCGGCGCAGAGTTCGGATTCAAGCGCGAGGTTCTGGGGGCGCGGATCGAGAAGAGGTACAGCCATCGGATGCCAGGCGGCGTATCATCCCGCCTCCGCGAGAGGAAAGGACAGAAGTGAAGGAGCGGGGACCGCCCGTCGCGAAGGGGGTCGGACGCGCGCGGCCTACGGGCAGACTCCGTCCCCGTCGCTTCGCAGCGACGCAAGTTGGCGGCACCCTCCCCGATGGTCGGATCCCCCCGCCCGACACGGACGCAAAGCGCAGCACAACGCGTTCACCCCCACAAGACCATTCGCTGCACCACGCGGCGCGGCATGGCCCCGGCCCGTCCGTGTTTCCCGCCAGACCGTCATTCGATGCGCAACTGGCGGCGGATGCCGAACTTGTCGATGCGCTTGCGGAGGGTTGCGCGCGTGATCCCGAGCAGCCGCGCCGCACGGAGCTGGTTGCCGTCGGTCTCCTTGAGAGCCTCGATGACCAGCTCGCGTTCCACGGCGGGCAGGATCCGGAGGTCGGGCTGTTCCCGCGCGCGGCGGAAGAGCATGCGCGCGAGCGTCGGCATGTCCGGGTCGGCACCCTGGGGCGCGGAACCGGAAGCCGCCTGCCGGGACGGATCCCCCGCTCCGTCGGCGTGCGGGTGAGGCGACGCCACCGCCGGCGGATGCCCCGCCGCGGGAGGAACGGGTGAAAGGAGCGCGGTCCGCGCGGGGATGCCCCCCAGCTCCGGGAGGTCGCGGGGAAGGATCGTGTCGCCGGCCGCGACGACCGACGCCCGCCGCAGCGCGTTCTCCAGTTCGCGCACGT
Source organism: uncultured Verrucomicrobiota bacterium (assembly GCA_964389135.1). Taxonomy (GTDB): domain Bacteria; phylum Verrucomicrobiota; class Verrucomicrobiia; order Limisphaerales; family CAIMTB01; genus CAIMTB01. The sequence continues at coordinate 13,632 of CAYMDA010000043.1, forward strand.
TGCCGGGCCAGTGGTAGGCCTCCAGCATCCGCAGCGCCTCGGGGATGATCACCTTGGGCGGTCTCCCGGACTCGCGGGCGAACTTGCGCAGGAAGTAATCCACGAGCAGCGGGATGTCCTCACGGCGCTCACGCAGGGGAGGCAGCGGCACCCGCACGACATTGAGGCGGTAGAAGAGATCCTCACGGAACGTGCCGGCGGCGACCGCCTGTTCGAGCGGCTTGTTCGTGGCCGCAATGACGCGCACGTCGGTCTGGATGGTGACGTTGCCGCCGACGCGCTCGAACGTGCCGGACTGCAGCACGCGCAGGATCTTGGTCTGCGTGGCGGCGGGCATGTCGCCGATCTCGTCGAGGAAGATCGTCCCCCCATGGCACTGCTCGAACTTGCCGATGCGCTGGTGGGTCGCGCCGGTGAAGGCGCCCTTCTCGTGTCCGAAGAGCTCCGACTCGAGAAGGTTCTCGGGGATGGCCGCGCAGTTGATCGCGACGAACGGTCCGTTGGCCCGCGTGCCGTGCCGGTAGATCGCGCGGGCGACGAGCTCCTTGCCGGTGCCGCTCTCGCCCGTGATGAGGGCGGTGGCGTTGGAAGCCGCGAGCTGGCCGACACGCTTGAAGACCTCCTGCATCGCGGCGCTGCGCCCCACGATGCCGAGCTCGTAGTCGGCCGAGTCGAGCAGGGGCGGGGTGCTCGTGCCGGCGGCCTTCATCTGGCGCGCGGCGCGCAGGGCGCCGGCGATCAGTTCCTTGAGCTTCGGGATGTCGAACGGCTTGAGCAGGTAATCGAAGGCGCCGAGCTTCATCGCCTCGATGGCCGTCTGCGTCGTGCCGTAGGCGGTCATCATGATGACGGGCACGCGCGAATCGGTCTCCCGGATGCGGCGGAGGGTCTCGAGGCCGCCGATGCCCGCCATGCGCACGTCCATGATCACGAGGTCCGGCTTGAGCGTTGGCAGCAGTTCGAGGGCCTCCTCGCCGCTGCCCGCGGCATGGACATCGAGTTCGGGGCCGGCCAGCAGCCGCTTGAACGATCGCTGGATGTCCGCCTCGTCGTCGATGATCAGAAGCTTCTCCATGAAAGAACCATCGACGGCACACCCTGCCAGAGCCGCCCGGGCGAGGCAACGCACCGGCGACGGAGAGCGCACGAACCGGCCCGCAGGATAGTTGCAGCCCCGCCTTTCCCCCCGCGGCGGAGCCAGGACGACACGACGGACCGATCCACCCGCAGGCCGCGCGTCCCACGCGGCGGCGCCCCATTCCGTCCGTTGCGTCCTCGCCGGCCGCATATGCTTTGACTCCCCGCGCGCGTTCCCTAGCCTGAGCGGCGCTCACCGCCTCACGGAAAAATGAGAATCGGCATCAACACCTTCCTCTTCGTCTCCCCGTTCACCACCGAGAGCACCAGGCTGTTCCCACGGTTCAAGCGATGGGGATTTGACACGGTCGAGCTCCCCATCGAGTCCCCGGAGCACATCGATCCCGAGAAGGTCCGCGCCGCCGCGGAGAAGGCCGGGATCGCCATCGGCAGTGTCTGCGCGTGCATGGGGCCCGGCCGCGACTTCCGGGGGACGAAGGCCGACCAGAAGACGGCCATGGCGTACTGCCGCGCGCTGATCGATCAGATGGTCGTCATGGGCTGCCCCTCGCTGATCGGACCGGTGTACAGCGTGGTCGGACGGATCGGCGCGCACGACAACGCCGAGCGCAAGGCGCAGTTCGACCTCGTCGTGAAGCACCTCCGGACCCTCGCGAGCTACGCCGAGGACCGCGGCGTCCAGATCTGCGTCGAACCGCTGAACCGGTTTGAAACCGATTTCCTCAACACCTGCGACCAGGCGCTGAAGCTCATTCGCGCCGTGAAGAGCCCGGCACTGAAGCTTCACCTCGACACCTTTCACATGAACATCGAGGAGAAGAACCAGGCCGCCGCCATTCTCAAGGCGGGTCCCCTCCTCGGCCACTTCCATGCCTGCGGAAGCGACCGCGGCACGCCCGGCAACGATCACATCGACTGGCCGTCCATCGCGGACGCGCTCCGCAAGATCAAGTACCAGGGCGACGTCGTGATCGAGAGCTTCACCACCGATGTGAAGGTCATCGCCCGCGCCGCCGCGATCTGGCGCAAGATGGAACCGACGCGCGACGAGATCGCCACCAAGGGCCTCCAGTTCCTGCGCCGCACCCTCGGCTGATCCGCGTCACCGGCCGCGCACCATGAGCACCGCGATGCCCGACCCCGCCCCCATGAAAGCCACCGCCACCGGTTCCCTCGCCCTTCTCTGCTGCGTCACCGCCCTCGCCCTCGCGGGATCCGTCTCCTGCACGGCCGCGGACGCCGAGGATGGTTTCACCCCGCTCTTCGACGGCAAGTCCCTCGACGGCTGGGAAGGCAACCAGGACATCTGGTCCGTCGAGGACGGCGCCATCACCGGCCGCACCACGGCCGACACGCGCCTTCCGCACAACACCTTCCTCGTGTGGAAGGGCGGCACCGTCGAGGACTTCGAGCTCCGCCTGAGCTACCGGATCGTCAACGGCAACTCCGGCATCCAGTACCGCAGCCGCGTGGCGGAGCAGGGCGCCATGGGGCCGATCGTCGCCGGGTACCAGGCCGACTTCGAGGCGGGCAAGACCTACTCCGGCATCCTGTACGAGGAACGCGGCCGGGGCATCCTCGCCCAGCGCGGTCAGATGACCCGCGTGGTGCCCTCCGAGAACGGCCGCCATCGCGTGGAGGTGATCGCGTCCGTCGGCAAGTCCGAGGACATCCAGTCCGGGATCAAGTCCGAGGACTGGAACGAGTACCGCATCTTCGCGATCGGCAACCGCCTCACCCACATCATCAACGGCCGGGTCACGGTCGATGTGATCGATGACGACGCCGCCCGCGCGGCGAAAAGCGGCGTGCTGGCCCTGCAGGTTCACCAGGGCCCGCCGATGACCGTCCAGGTGAAGGACATCCGGCTCCGGCGCATCGGTTCGTCCGGCGACAACGGGCCGGCCGAGGCCGCACCGTCCTCCGCCTCCCGAAACGGACGCGCGCACCTGCTGGACTTCTTTCAGGGCACCTGGGTTCCCGTCACGGGCGTGCGCGGAGGCGAGCCCATCGCGCGGGACTGGCTCTCCACCGTGCGGGTCGCGATTCGCGGCAATGAGTTCCAGAGCCGCTGGCGCGACGGCGGGTGGAGCGGGCGCTTCGAGCTGGGCGAAGGCGAGCGCGATCTCGACATCGAGACGGAAACGGGCCGGTCCATTCCCGCCATCTTCGAGTTCACGGACGGGAACCTCCGCCTTGCCTACCCCGAGAACGGGGCGGACCGGCCGAAGAACTTCGAACCCGCGGACGGCGTCCTCGTGATCACGTACCGCAAGGAGTGAGGGAACCCCGCGCCGGCAGGCGCGGGCTTCAGGCTCCCATTCCCCGGCGGGCGGGCGAGGCGGCGCGAGGCGGGGACGGGACCGGGTCCGGGCACCCTGATTGCACAACGCGCCTTCAGGACACATCATGAGGCCATGAAGACACTGCGGATGGCACGCCTCACCCTCGTGGCCACCGTCTGTCTGATGCTGGGCCTCGGCTGCGCCTCGACGCGCATCGACTGGGACGCGCGCGTCGGCAACTACCATTATGACGACGCCATCCGGGAGTTGGGCCCGCCCGATCGACACGCCACGCTCACCGACGGCTCGCTCGTCGCGGACTGGGTGACCAACCGCGGTGCGCGCACCGCCACGACCTTCGGCGGGGGGTTCTATCCGTACCACTACGGCTGGCTCGGGCCGAGCTACGTGGTGGTGGACCCTCCCGCGCCGGATCGCCTGCTGCGGCTCACCTTTGACCCGCAGGGGATGCTGGTGGCGTGGGAGCGAACCTACCGTTGAACGCCCGCCCCCGCGCGTCGCTCCGCGCCGGCACGCACCCAACCCTGAACCCGCATCATGCCCCGCCTTTTCGCGCTCGTCGTCGCCGTGGGCATCCTCGTGTTCGGGGTCATCACCTGCATCCCGCTGATCCGCGAGAAGGCCATGCAGAAGCGGATCCTGCTCGAGCTGACGGAACAGTTGCGCCAGGAGGAGGAGCGGGCGAAGGATCTCGCCCTGCGCATCCGGGCGGTCAAGACGGACCCCGCCACGGTGGAACGGCTCGCGCGCGAGAAGTTCGGCCTGGCGCGTCCCGGTGAGACGGTCTTCAAGTTCCGCGCAGACCCCGGATTGCCGGATGCGCTCGAGATCCCGGCGCGCGATATCATCCGCCCGTGAGCCCCGCGTCAGGCGTGAACCAGAAGGATCTCATCCGCCTCGGAGTTCCGCCCGGCGAACCCCGCCGGCGCGGCATGGAATTCATCGCGCGTTACGTGCTGAAGGGTCTCGACAAACTCGCGCTCCCGGCCGAGCTCGAGGCCATCGTGCGCAATCCGGCCGCGTACGTGGACGATGAACTGCGCGGCGACTTCGCGCGCGCCCTGCTGAAGGCGCCACCGCCGCTGCGGGAGGATTCCGCGCCATGGCGGCAGTGGGGAGAGGGACTCGAGCCGGAGGCGGTGAACCAGCTCGCCCGCGCCTGCCGTCTGCCCGTCTCCGTCGCGGGCGCGCTCATGCCGGACGCCCACGTGGGCTACGGGCTTCCGATCGGGGGCGTGCTGGGCACGCGGGACGCCGTCATTCCCTATGCGGTGGGCGTCGATATCGCGTGCCGCATGAAGATGACTGTCCTCGACATCCCGGTGCGCGACCTCGAGCGCCGTCGCGAACGGCTCATCCAGGCGATCGAGACGGAGACGCGCTTCGGCGTCGGCGCCACGTTCCGGGAGCGCCGGGACCATCCCGTGATGGACCTCGACTGGTCCGTCAGCCCCGTCACCCGCCAAAACCGGGATCGCGCCTGGGCGCAGCTCGGCACCAGCGGCAGCGGCAATCATTTCGTCGAGTTCGGCGTCTTCACGCTGACCGAGCCCGTGCTCGGACTCCCGCCCGGCGAGTACGTCGCGCTGCTTTCGCACAGCGGCAGCCGCGGGACGGGCGCGGCCGTGTGTGACCGCTACAGCAGGATCGCGATGGAGCTGCACCCGGGCCTGCCGCGTGAGGTGAAACATCTCGCGTGGCTCCCGCTCGACTCCGAGGCGGGGCAGGAATACTGGGCCGCGATGGAGCTCATGGGCCGGTACGCGGCCGCCAACCACGAGCTGATCCACAGGCACATCGCGAGGCGGCTCGGGGTCGAGGTCCTGCTCGACGTGGAGAACCACCACAACTTCGCGTGGAAGGAACGCCACGTGATCGATGGCGTGGCGCGCGACGTGATCGTCCACCGCAAGGGGGCGACGCCGGCCGGGCCCGAGGTGCTCGGCATCATACCCGGTTCGATGGCCAGCCCGGGATTCCTGGTGCGCGGCAAGGGCAATCCGGCGTCCCTCAACTCGGCCTCGCACGGGGCGGGGCGCGTGATGAGCCGGAGCAAGGCGGTTCAGACGTTCGAATGGAGCAAGGTCAACCGGGTCCTGAAGGAACGCGGGGTGCACCTCATCTCCGCCGGACTCGACGAGGTGCCCATGGTATACAAGGACATCCACGCGGTGATGGCCGCCCAGGAGGATCTCGTCACCGTCCTCGGCCGCTTCGATCCGAAGCTCGTGAAGATGGCGCCGCACGGCGAGCGGCCGGAGGACTGAGTGTCGAACGCGCGGCATCGGGGTGAGAAGGCACCTCACCCCCCGATCAGCAGCTCGGGACGGACGGCGTCCTGTCGCAGGCGGAACCGCGGGAAGGCCTTGAGCGAGATGCCCAGCGCGATCGCGAACTCGTCCCCCTCGGAGAGACTGTCGCGGAACCGGAGCGTGAGGGCCGCGGTGATGCTGCGCAGGTCGCGGTACAGCGTGTAGTACTGCTCCTGCATGATGCCGTCGCGGAGCTCGTAGTAGTGCGAGGTGCGCATGCCCCAGTTCTCGCTGAACCGCAGGAAGAACTGGGTGCCGATCAGGTTGCCGCCGCGCCCGAGCACGGGATCGTCGCGCGTGTAGCGATGCAGCAGGCTGAAGGACCAGTCCATGCCCGGCTCGAAGACCGCCGTGGTATGCGACTCGCGCAGTTCCGCCTCGCTCGGATCGAAGCGCACCTCCGAACTGAGGGTGAGCCAGCGGAACGGCTTGAAGTCCGCCTCGGAGTAGATGTCGCTGAAATCGCCCTGGCCGCGGCGCGGATCGAGGCGCCAGTCGGTGATCACCACCCAGTCCACGATGTCCTCGACCAGGCCGTCGCGGCGCGTCTGCAGCTTGTTGCGCATGCCGAGGCGCAGGACGTTCTGCGAGTCGATCGAATCGATGGCGTTGTAGTCCGGATACATCACGGGCAGCGGACGCAGGCTCGGGAGCTCGGAGTCGAACTGAGGGAGGTCGAGCGGGCGGGCGTCGGGCTCCGGTGTCCATGCGTAGTTGATGGACGGCTCGATGATGTGGCGGAGGCCCGTGACGTCCCAGAAGCGCGAACGCGCATTGTGCCAGACGCGATGCGCCTTGAACGAGACCTCGGCGCCCGCGTTGAACACCGCGCGGGTTTCGGCGTCGAGGTTCTCCCAGCCGTCGCTGTCGGTGTCGCCGTAGTACGTCAGCCGGCCGCCGACGCGCGGCGTGACGTTCAGCCACCCGAAGAGCGTCCTGGGCAGCAGAAGCTGGTGGAACGTGTCCGCGCGGAACGCGGAGTAATCGTTGGTCGGCGCCGGCGTGGCGAAACGGCGGCGGTACCAGCCGGCGGACGTGTCGCCCTCGTAGAAGATCCCGGAGCGCCCGAGCTCCTGGCGGTGCGCGGAGAGTTTCACGTCCGGCAGGCGCTCGACCGTCTCGAAGAAGTCGTTCACCTGGACGCGCGTGAGCGCGTTGAGCGTGAAATCAGGCCACGACTGCTGCACCTCCAGGAAGGAATCCGGCACCGGATCGCGGCGGTACTCGTCCTCGAAGAAATCGCGGATCACCCATCGGTCGGACTGCTGGCGGAGCACGGCAGTCGCGGTGAGGCCCTCGCGCAGCGTGACCCGGTGATCGAAGCGAATCCGGTGGCGCTCCCGATCGATCTCCTCACCGGTGAGCGGGTCGTCCTCGGGGTTCTGGTCGGCGATCCAGTAGGCATGAAGATCTCCGGTCCCCGCGCGCTCAAAATCGTACGCGACGCTGCCGCCGAGACCGACACCCCGCCGGGTGTAACCATCGACGTGGATCCCCGCGACGATGTTCGTGGTGAGATCGAACGCGTAGATGGACCGGAGATACGCGCCGTAGAGCGTCCGGTAACCCGGGGTGAAATGCCAGCGGACCGGGTGCCGCACGAGCTGGCGCGTGTAGTACGGAAACCAGAAGACCGGCGTGTCCCCGAGGTACAGCGTCGCGTTCCGCGCCACGACCCGGCGGTCCTCCCGGATCGTCATCGACCTGGCCCGGACACGGAACGCCGGATCGGCAAGGTCGTCTGTCGTGATGAAGCCGTTCGTGAGCCCGATCACGCGGTGGCCCTCGACCGGTTCCAGCGTGAGCGCGCGCTCCCCCCCGAGGAACACCGGGGGCGACCCCATCCGGAAATCCTCGGCGGACATCGCGTCGGTCCGGAAGTTGTACCAGAGACGTTCCCCGATCCACGTCTGCGCGCCACGCTGAAGAACGACCGATCCCTCGGCGTAGGTTTCGCCCGTGTCGAGGTCGATCCGCACCGCGCGCGCCGTGAGCGTGCTGTCCCGGTACTGGATCTGAACGCCATTGGTCGCCGTCGCCGTGCCGTCCTCGACGAAGTAATCCAGGAGGAAATCATCACTGAGCGGGCGAATCTCGATCTCGTCGGACGCCTCGCCGTCCGCGGGCAGGACGGCGGGTGCGTTCGTCGTTGCGGAGAGCAGCGGCCCGAAGACGTTCGGGACATCAGCCGCCTGCAGGGCCATCCCCGAAAGGAGGAGGAACAGCAGTACCCGTGGCAGGCGATTCATTGTGGGGCGCAGCGAAGCACACCCGCCGCAACGGTGCCAAGTCTCCGGAATGCCGCGGAGCGGGCCGGGCAGAACCTGGGGCGGCACCGCGGGACACCCTTCAGCGTGGGTGCCCAGGAGGCGTCCCCGGGCGCGCTGGAGGGCCGCAATGGCGCCCGGGGTGGACCCGGGCCCGCAGACAACCGGGTTTGTCGGAACAGCGTCGCGCGCCGGCGCCGGACCCGGCTATTTCACCACCGGGCGGATCACGATGTTGCGGTAGTCCACCGCCTCGTGGTCGCCCTGCAGGTAGATCGGACCGGGACGGAACTCGTCCGACCACAGCGCGCCGCCCGTGCATCCCATCAACGGCTGGTTGTCGATGATCTTCGTGCCGTTCAGCACCACGGTCACATGACGGTCCACGAGGGTCACGTCGAGCGACTGCCATTCGCCCGCCGGTTTCGCGGGGTTCGACGTCGGCGTGATCCGGCTGTAGATGCCGCCCATGCCGTGGGCGCTCGGCTCGCGGCCGTGGGAGTCCGCCACCTGAACCTCGTAGATGCCGCGCAGGTACACGCCGCTGTTCCCGTTCTGCGGCACCTTGAATTCGAGCTTGAGATTGAAGTCCTCGAACTCCCGCTCCGTCCGCAGGTTCCCATAGTGCCTGCCGCTCGACTTGTCCGGGCGATTCATGAGCACCCCGTCCTTCACGCTCCACCCATTGGCGGCGTTCGGCTCGATGAGCCGCCAGCCCGAGAGGTCGCGCCCGTTGAGCAGCTCGATGGGCTCGCCGAACTTGACCTTCGACAGGTCGGGCGCCTCCGGCAGGTCCGGGATGCGAACGCCCGTGAACTCGGCGATCTCGATGCCGCGCCCGTCGTCGCGCGGATTGATCCGGGTGAACCGGAGCGTGTCACCGTCGAGCACGCCGCGCAGCGCCTCGGTGAACTGCTGCGTGCGCACCACCTTGCCGGCGGCGTCACGGCGGCGGACCTCCCGCGTGCGCATGATCATCACCGCGTCGTCGGTGAAGATGACGCTCGACACCGGAACGACGCTGCCGCCGCCCCAGAGGATCGAGCCGTCGTACCATCCGCCCTCATCGCGAAGCTCGAGCCAGCCGGCGCCGCCTCCGGGAATCGTGAGCGCCCAGCGGCCGAAGTAGCCTTGGTCCGCAGCCGCCGCAGAGGACGCGAGCAGCGCGGCAGCCGAAGCAAGGAGTGCGAGGCGGAAGACAGGTCGGGTCAGGATGCGCATCATGCGAGGCAGGGAATTGAGTCGGGCGACCTTAGCCGGCGGGCCTCGGCGGGCACAAGACCGGCGGGCGTGGCATGACCCGCGCCGACCGCGCCGGCGGACACTCCCGCGGGAAGGCAGGCTCCAGTTATTCACCGCTTCTGCGCAAAGTCTTGTGGGTTGTGAACAACTGCGCCCCCATTCGCTGCGGGATTGCTTTTGACACCCCGCGGACCTTCCGCTTCCGTCTGCACTGTCATGTATCTCAAGAATCTGACGGTCTTGGGGTTCAAGTCGTTTGCCGACAAGACCTCGCTGAATTTCCAGCGGGGCATCACCGCCATCGTCGGCCCGAACGGCTGCGGCAAATCCAATGTCGCTGACGCGATCCGCTGGGTGCTGGGGGAACAATCCGCGAAGGCCCTCCGCGGCGGTGAGATGGCGGACGTCATTTTCAATGGCACGGACGCGCGCAAGCCCCTCGGCATGGCCGAGGTTTCCCTGACGATCGGCGACATCGATCCCTCCGAGCTCCGCGCCGCCGGGGTCAATCTCGACTACGACGAGGTCACCATCACGCGCCGCGTCTTTCGCGACGGCGGGAGCGAGTATTTCCTCAACAAGACGGCGTGCCGCCTCCGGGACATCCAGCAGCTCTTCGCCGGGACGGGCATGGGCAAGACGAGCTACTCGATCATGGCCCAGGGCAATATCACGCAGATCCTCAGCAGCAAGCCGGAGGATCGCCGGCTCGTGTTCGAGGAAGCCGCGGGGATCACGCGATTCAAGGCCCAGAAGCGCGAGGCGCTGCGCAAGCTGGAACAGACGGAGCAGAACCTCCTGCGCGTGAGCGACCTGATCCGCGAGGTCAAGCGGCAGATTGGATCGCTCCAGCGCCAGGCGGGGAAGGCGCGGCGCTACAAGCAGTTCACCACCGAACTCCAGCACCTCGAGACCCAGCACGCGCGCCATCAGTACGACGTCCTGCTCGAGGAAATCCGCGCGCGAGAGACCGAGGCCGAGCAGGTGCGCGTGGACCTCGAGGCCGCCACCGGGGAAACCACCCGCGCCGAGGACGAACTGCTCCAGCTTCGTCAGCAGTTTTCCGAGCTCGAACACGACATCAGCGCCCGCCAGCAGCAGGCCACCGAGCTCCGGGGCCAGGCCGAGCGCGAGGAGAACCGCATTCACTACCACGAAGAACACCTGCGCGAGCTCGAGGACCAGAACGCGCGGGCGCTCGCGGAGATTGCCCAGGCCGAGGAACGCAAGCTCGCCGCCGAGCAGGAACTCGCCTCGCTCGCCGAACGCATCACCGCCGCCGGGCTGCGGATCGAATCGCTTCGCTCGCGCGTGGACGAGGCGCGCGCGGCGCTGACCGCCGTCGAGCAGGAGCTTGCCTCGGGACAGTCCGGACTCCGTGAGGCGCAGTCGGAAGCCTTCTCGGCCGCGCAGCAGCTCTCCCGGCTCCGGAACGAGCTCAACGCCCTGGAGCTCCAGAAGCAGGCACACACCGTCCGGCTCGAGAAGATCTCGGCCGAGAAGATTCAGCTCGAGGAGGAACGCGTCCGGCTCGACCAGCGCATCGAGGAGTTCAAGTCGCAGGTCGAGTCCGAGAAGGCCGGAATCGCCGAGCGCCGCGGGACGGTGGAGGAACGCCAGGCACGCCTGCGTGAACTGCAGCAGGAACTGCACGCGGCGGGCCAGGAGCTCGATGCCGTCACGCGCCGTCAGGCGGAGCTGCGTTCGCGCCTTGGCGTGCTGGAACAGCTCGAGTCGAGCCATGAGGGCTTCAGCAGCGGCACGCTGGCCGCCCTCAAGGCGCGCGAGGGCATCCTGGGCACGCTCTCCGACCACATGCGGGTGCCTGACAACCGGGACATTCCGGCGGTCGAGGCGGCGCTCGGGCACCACCTGCAGGTTGTGCTCAGCGGGGACTCGGACGTCGCCCGGGGCGTGCTCGCAGACCTCGCCGCCGGGAAGAAGGGCCGCGCCAGCATCGCGCCGCTCGCCCGGCCCGACGTCCCCGCCGTCGAGACACCCGCGGTCCCGGCAGGTTTCCGGCGTCTGCTGGATTCCATCCACGCGGAGGAATCCGTCCGCCCGCTGCTCGACGGGCTCCTCGGGCAGACGCTCATCGCGCCCGACCTCGCCGCGGCCAGCGCCGCATGGCACGAGACGAAGGGGGCCTTCGATTTCGTGACCGAGACGGGCGAACTGCTCTCCCGGCACGGCGTGTTCACCGGCGGCGCGGGCGGCGGCAAGCCGGCCTCCTCGATCCTTGCCCGCAAGAACCAGATCGCGGAGATCCGGGAGCAGCTCACGGCCGTTCAGGAGCGGATCGCGGAGGCAAGCCGCCGGCGGGGCGCGCTGCAGTCCGAACAAACCACGCTGCAGGCCGGCCTGCAGGAGGCGCAGACGGAACTGCGCGCGCGGGAGGTCGCGGTTGCGACGCGGGAGGGCGAGTACAACGCCCTGGTCAACTCGCGGCGAGGCCTCGAGAAACGCATTGAGACCGCGGCATACGAGGAGGAGACCCTCACCGCGCAGGAGCGCGAGGGCGTCGTGAAGCGGGACGCGCTCGCCGCGCGCATCACCGAGGCCGAAGCCGTCGAGGCGGCCGCGAAACAGCGGGTGACCGAACGCAGCGCCGCCATCGAGTCGCTGCGGCAGCGGCGCGAGGAGGCGAACGCGAGCCTGACCGAGGCGAAGGTCGAGTTCGCGGCGGAGGAACAGTCCGCGGCCGGGCTCATGCGCCAGCGGGCGCCTCTCGAGCAGCGCATCGCCGAATGGCGGGCGCTCATCGAGAAACGGCGGGGTGAGTGCGCCGGCTTTCTCGATCGCAGGGCGCAGGCGGAATCGGAGATCGCGGAGGCGCGGTCGGGCATCGAACGCCTGACGCACGAGCGCGAGATCGTGCTGAGACAGATCACGGAGCTGACGGCGCGGCGAACGGCGCTCGAGTCGGACATCCAGTCGCGCGAGGCGGCCCTGCGGGAGGTGCGCGCGCGGGCGAACGAGCTGCAGGCGCGCCGCGGACAGCTCGACGTCGAGCTCGCGCAGCGGCGGATGTCCGTCCAGAACCTCATCGAACGCATCCAGCAGAAGTACCAGGTGCATCTGGATGACGTCCGCAGCGAGTGCATCACGGTGACGACGTCCGACGACGGTCCCCCGCGCGTGCACGTGGTGACGCCGGAGGAGATGGCCGCAAGCGGTGCCGCCACCGACTGGAACGCCGTCGCCCGGCAGATCGCCGCGCTGCAGAAGCGCGTGGACGAGATGGGCCCGGTGAACCTCGTCGCGATCGAGGAATACGAGGAGGCCGAGCAGCGATACAACTTCCTCAGCACCCAGCACGACGACCTCGTCCAGGCGAAGGCGCAGCTCCTCGAGGTGATCGACCGGATCAACACCGAGACGCGCACGATGTTCGGCGAGACCTTCGAGCGCATCCGGGAGAACTTCCGCAATCTGTTCAGCGAAATCTTCGGCGGCGGCCACGCCGACCTCCAGCTTGCCGACAGCGAGGACATCCTCGAGTGCGGCATCGAGATCATGGCCCGGCCGCCGGGCAAGCAGCTCCGCGCGATCTCGCTGCTCTCCGGCGGCGAGCAGACCATGACCGCCGTCGCGCTGCTCTTCGCGATCTACCAGGTGAAGCCGTCGCCGTTCGCGGTGCTCGACGAGCTCGACGCGCCGCTCGACGAATCGAACATCAACCGCTTCATCCGGATCCTGCAGCGGTTCCTCGAGCGCTCGCAGTTCGTGATCATCACGCACAACAAGCGGACGATCGGCATGGCGGACGTGCTCTATGGCGTCACCATGCAGGAACAGGGCGTGAGCCGGATCGTCAGCGTGAAGTTCCACAAGGCCGGGGAGGCCGCCGCCTCCGGGCACGGCAACGGCGGCGGGAACGCACTCGGGAACGGCAACGGAAACGGCGGGGGCACGGAGGCTCCCGCGGGCGAACCCTCCGAGCGCGACGACAACGCCGACATGGTGATGGCCAAGTAGGCGCCGCACCCGCGGGCCCCTCCGGCGAGACCGGCGACCGCCCCGGAGCATGGGTCAAAAAACCTCTGTGCCGCCGCCTCCCGGAACGGTAGCCTCCGCCTCCCGTCTCGTTCGGGACGTTCTCACGCATGAAAAGCTATCCGATCGCTGTCATTCCGGGCGACGGCACCGGGCCGGAAGTCACCCGCGAAGCCATCAAGGTCCTCGAGGCCGCCGCCAGCAAGTTCTCACTCAAGCTCGAGTTCTCCCACTACGACCTCGGCGGAGAACGGTACCTCCGGACGGGTGAAGCCCTCCCGGACAGTGTGCTCGACGAGCTGCGCAAGTTCCGCGCCATCCTGCTGGGAGCGATCGGTCATCCGGACGTCAAGCCGGGCATCCTCGAGAAGGGCATCCTCCTGCGGGCGCGCTTCGAGCTCGAGCAGTACATCAACCTCCGGCCGGTCAAGCTGTACGACGAACGCTTCTGCCCCCTGAAGGACAAGAAGCCGGAACACGTCGATTTCGTCGTGGTCCGCGAGAACAACGAGGGCCTGTACGCGGGCGCGGGCGGCACGCTCTTCAAGAACACGCCCAACGAGGTCGCGGTCCAGGAGAGCATCAACACGCGCCGCGGCGTGGAGCGCTGCCTGCGGTACGCCTTCGAGTACACCCGGCGCCGCAACCGGGCCAAGAAGCTCACGCTCTGCGGCAAGACCAACGTTCTGACCTTCGCCTTCGACCTCTGGGAGCGCGCCTTCCACGAGATCGGCGCACGTGATTTCGCGGACATCACCCGCGACTACGCACACGTGGACGCGACCACGATGTGGTTCGTGAAGAACCCTGAGTGGTTCGATGTCGTCGTCACCGACAACATGTTCGGCGACATCATCACGGACCTGGGCGCGATGATCCAGGGCGGCATGGGCATTGCCGCCGGCGGCAACATCAATCCCGCGGGCACGTCCATGTTCGAGCCGATCGGCGGCAGCGCCCCCAAGTACACCGGCAAGAACGTGATCAACCCGCTCGCGGCCATCTCGGCCGGCCAGATGCTGCTCGAGCACCTCGGCGAGACCGCCGCGGCGGCGGCGATCGAGAAGGCCGTCATCACGGTCGTCCGCGAGAAGCTGAAGGATCTCGGCGCGGGCCGGATGGGTTACAGCACCACGGAGGTCGGCGACCTCGTCGCCGGCATGGTCTGACCTCCCGACCGGCACGTCCGGTTGCCTCCAGCGCCGCGGCGCCGCTCCTGCGTCGCCGCGGCCCGGCCGGGTGACGCTTGAGCCCGCCGGAGCGCGGCATCATGCGCATTCTTCTCGTCCACCAGTTCGGCCACTGCATCGGCGGGATCGAGGTGTACCTCCGGCGGCTGGCTCCCGAACTGGCGGCGCGCGGCCACGAGATCGTCCTCCTTCATGAGCAGCCCGTCCCGCCGGGGGTTGAACCGATCACCCCGGCGACCGTGGCGCGCTGGTGCGCCGGCGAGCGGACGGTTGAGTCCATTCTCACGGCGATCCGGGAGTGGCGCCCCGACGTCCTCTACGCGCACCAGCTCGTCGCGCCGGCGCTGCTCGACCCCCTGCTCGACGAACATCCGTCCGTGTACTTCGCCCACTGCTACGTGGGCGTCTGCATCAGCGGCGCGAAGTCGTGGAAGCGCCCGAGACCCGTCCCCTGCCGGCGCGTGCTCGGCCCCGGCTGCCTCGCGCACTACCTGCCCCATGGATGCGGAGGTCTCGATCCGCTGGTCATGTGGCGCCTGTACAGGAACCAGCGGCGCGACCAGCAGCGTCTCCGCGCGTTCGACCGCATCGTGACCCACTCGGACGCCATGCGGGACGAGTACCTCCGGCACGGCTTCCCTCCCGGGCGCGTGATGAAGATCCCGTTCTGGATCCCGGGCGGGCCGCGCACCGCCGCAGGGGCGGAAGCCAAACCGCAGACAGGCGGCGACACGCGCGCGTTTCCACGCCCCGGCGAGGCGGTTCGGCTCCTGTTCCTTGGTCGCTGCGAGGCCGTGAAGGGCGGCGCGCTGCTCCTCGACGCGCTTGCACCCCTCGCGCGCGAGCTAGGCCGGCCGGTCGAACTGGTCGTCGCCGGCGACGGACCCGAGCGCGGCCGCTGGGAACGCCGCGCCCGGCGGATCGAGCGGCTGAATCCCGCCGTGCGGATTCGTTTCACCGGATGGCTCGAAGGCGCGCAACGCGACGAGGCCATCAACCGCGCCCATGTCCTCGCCTACCCGAGTTTCTGGCCGGAACCCTTTGGCATGGCCGGCGTCGAGGCTGGCTTCCACGGCGTGCCTTCGGTGGCGTTCGACGTGGGAGGGGTGCGCGAGTGGCTCAAGGACGGCGTGAACGGACATCTGGCGCAAGGCGAACGGCCGTGCGCCGCGGACCTCGCGGCGGCGCTTGCCCGCGCCGTTTCGGACCCGGCGCATTACGCCTCGCTCCGCCGCGGCGCGCTGCAGGCGGCAAGGATCTTCGCCCCGGATCCTCATCTTGCAGCGCTCGAGCGGGTCCTCGATGAGGTCCGGGCGTGGCGCGACACGGGGCCTCGGCCGGGCGGGATTTGCCGCCGAACCAATTGAAGGTAAAAGAATCCGCCGCCGCATGCGCCGCGTGGAGCCGAAGGAAGACTGGCCCGAGAGCTGGAAGTACAGTTACCCGTACGATCTGCTGGAGATCTACGGGAGCACGCACCATCGCGGCTACGCGTATGCCTACGCGGAGCGCCGCCGGCACACCCTCGAGATGGTGCGGGCCGCGGCGCCGCCCCCCGCCCGCGTCCTCGACATCGCCGCCGCCCAGGGCAACTTCACGCTCGCCCTCGCCGAGCTCGGCTACGAGGTGACGTGGAACGATCTGAGGGCCGACCTCGCGGACTACGTCCGCCTCAAGCAGGAGCGCGGCACGGTGCACTTCGCCCCCGGCAACGCCTTCGACCTCGGCCTCGAGAACACGTTCGACGTCGTGCTCATCACCGAGGTCATCGAGCACATGGCGCATCCTGACGAGTTCCTGCGCAAAGCGGCCGCGCTCGCGCGCCCGGGCGGCCACGTGGTCATGACCACCCCCAACGGCCGCTACTTCCGCAATCCCCTGCCCCGGTTCTCCGACTGCCCCGACCCGTCCGTCTTCGAGTCACGGCAGTTTGAGCCCGATGCCGACGGTCATATTTTTCTCCTGCACCCGGACGAGGTGCCCCGCCTCGCGCAGGCCGCCGGGCTCGAGCTTCGCGAACTACGCGTGTTCTCGAACCCGCTCACCGCCGGGTGCCTGCGAACCGAGCCGCTGCTGAAATGGATTCCGCGCCGCGCGATCCTCGCCGGCGAGCGCCTGACCCAGCGCCTGCCCGCGGCACTGCGCGAACGCGCCTGCACCGGCATGGCCGCGCGGTTCCAACGCAACCGATGAGCGATCGCATCCAGAGCTTCGAACGACGGCACGCCGCGGTCCTGGCCGCCTTCGACCGCCTGCGTGACCCGCAGGAGCGGCTCGCGTGGGTCGTCGAACAGGCGCGCCTCCGGCCCGCGTTCAACCCGGAGTGGCGGCGCGACGAGTTCCTCGTGCGCGGCTGCGCCGCGCGGCTCTGGGTCCACCGGCGCATGGAACACGGGCGCTGCCGGTTCGCCTGCGACTCCGACTCCGCCATCCTCAAGGCGCTCGGCGGCCTGCTGTGCGCCCTCTACGATGACCTGCCCCCGGAGGAGGTCGAGGCTTGCACGCCCGATTTCCTCGGGTCCTCACGGCTCCTCGACCAGCTCTCCGAGAACCGGCGGCGCACGGTCCTGCGCATCCGCGAAGTGATCCGGGAGTTCGCCCTTGCGCCTGTTTGACGCCCACAACCACCTGCACGACGACCGCTTCGGCGATCGTGCGGATGAACTCATCGCGGCGTGCCGACGGGCCGGCGTGGAACGCGCCGTGGTCAACGGCTCCTGCGAATCCGACTGGCCGGCCGTCGCACGGCTCGCGAGGCGTCATCCCGATTTCGTCCTCCCCGCGTTCGGCCTGCACCCATGGTACGTCCACGAGCGCACGACCGAGTGGGAATCCGCGCTTCGCCGGCACCTCGAGCAGACGCCCGGAGCCACGGTGGGTGAGATCGGCCTCGACCGCTGGATCCTCGACACGCCCCCCCGCGCGCGGGCGGCGGTCGCACCCGGGCTCGACACCCTCAAGGCCGCGCCGCTCGCCGAACAGGAGGAGGTCTTCGCGATCCAGATGCGTCTCGCCGCCGAAATGAACCTGCCGGCGACCATCCACTGCCTGCAGGCCTGGGGCGCCCTCCTGCGCATCCTCGGAGATGTCCCAGGACCCGCCCGCGGATTCATCCTGCACAGCTACGGCGGGTCGGCCGAGCTCGTGGAACCGCTCGCGAGGCTCGGGGCGCACTTCAGCTTTCCCGGCTACTTCCTGCATGTCCGCAAGGCCCGGCAGCGCGAGGCATTCCGGCGCGTGCCGCCCGACCGCCTGCTTGCCGAGACGGACGCCCCGGATCAGCGCCTGCCCGCGAGGGACGAACTCGACGAGGTCGCGCCACAGGTTCCCGAGCCGCTCGCGCTCAGGGATCCCGGCGGACGCGCCATCAATCACCCCGCGAACCTCCCGGCGGTGTACCGGGGCCTCGCCGCCGTTCGCGACGAGCCGCTCGACGGCATGACCGCCCGGATCGCGGAAAACTTCACGCGGCTTTTCGGCGGATCCCCGGCCCGGGGTTGACGGCGCCGCACGGGCGGGCGCGCACGCGGCGTCCGGCGCGCTGCCGTTCTCCCGGCGGCCCGGCCCCTCCGCGGCCGTCTTCGACACGGAACACCCGGCCCCAACTTGTGCCTGAACAGTTTGAGCCGGTAGCGTGGGCGCGCCCCGATGAACCCCCTGCTCCGCCGCAAGCCGATCGACCTCGCATCCAGGACCTCCGGTGCGCCGGGGCTCCGGCGCGCGCTCGGGCCGTGGCAACTGATCGCCCTGGGGATCGGCGCGATCGTGGGCGCGGGCATCTTCACCTCGATCGGCTCCGCCGCCGCCGGCGGGGCGCATCATCTCGGGGCGGGCCCGGCGATCATCGTCTCCTTTCTGATCGTGGCCGGCGCCTGCACCCTCGCCGGCCTGTGCTACGCCGAGTTCGCCGCCCTCGTGCCGGTCTCGGGCTCCGCGTACACGTACGCCTACGCCACCCTGGGCGAGCTCATCGCGTGGATCATCGGATGGGACCTGATCCTCGAGTACGCCGTCGGGAACGTGGCCGTGGCGATCTCATGGTCCGGCTACCTGCAGGAACTGCTGCGCGGCCTCGGAATGCACTGGCCTCTGTGGCTCGGGGTGGACGGACGCACCGCGGCCCAGGCGGTCGAGCGCGTCCGCGCCGCCATGGCCGAGGGCATGGCCCCGGGCGCGCTCGGCGATTCGATCCTGCGCGCGGCCGAGGCGCACGCGGCGGCCCCGCGCATCGCCGGCGTGCCGATCCTCTTCAACGTGCCGGCCGCCGCCGTCGTGCTCTTCCTGACATGGATCCTCGTGCTCGGCGTGCGGGAAAGCTCGTGGTTCAACGCGGCGATGGTCCTGCTGAAGCTGGGGATCATCGCGCTGTTCGTCGTCGTCGGCGCGCTGTACGTGGAGCCGGACCACTGGTCACCCTTCGCACCGAACGGGTTCCGCGGCATCTCGAGCGCGGCGGCGATCATCTTTTTCGCGTACATCGGGTTCGACGCGGTCACCACCGCCGCGGAGGAGACGCGGAATCCCCAGCGATCGATGCCCTTCGGGATCCTCGGCAGCCTGGTGGTGTGCACGGTGATCTACGTGGCGGTCGCCGTGGTCCTGACCGGGCTCGAGTCGTGGGACCGCCTCGGCACGGCCGAACCGCTCGCGGCGGCGCTCACGGCACGCGGGCTGCCGTGGGTCTCGGGCATCGTGGCGCTGGGCGCCGTCATCGCCACGACGTCCGTCCTCTTCGTCTTCCAGCTCGGACAGCCGCGCATCCTCTTCTCGATGGCGCGCGACGGGCTGCTGCCCGGCTGGGCCGCCGCCGTGCATCCGCGCTATCGAACCCCGCACGTCACGACGATCCTCACGGGCATCGCCGTCGCCTTCTTCGCGGGGGTGACGAACATCGACGAGGTGGTGGAGCTCTGCAACATCGGCACCCTCTTCGCGTTCGTGGTCGTCGCGCTCGGGGTGCTCGTGCTCCGCCGGATCGAGCCGGACCGGCCGCGGCCGTTCCGCTGCCCGTGGGTGCCGCTTGTGCCGATCCTTGCGATCGCGACCTGCGGCTGGCTGATGATGGAACTTCCCGCGATCACATGGTGGCGGTTCGCGGCGTGGCTCGGGATCGGCCTCGTGATCTACCTGCTGTACGGCATGCGCCGGAGCCACCTCGGCTCGCGCTAGCGCTCCCCGGTGTCGCCGGTGTCAATGTCGAGCGTCGAGTGGAGCTGGTCCGGGCTGGGCGCACTGGGGCCGCACAGCACACGCCAGAGGCACCACGCGAACAGCGTGGCGACGCCTCCCACCGACACGATCATCAGGATCCAGCCTGCGGTCGTCATGACTCCATTCCTCCGTTGGACTGTCGATCCCACCGCCGTCCCGCGAGGTGCGCGAACACCAGCGTGAAGATCACAATCAGCCCGATGACACCGACACTCATCCGCGCCACGGCGTTCGGCGGCGTGTTCTCATCCCCGAGCAGGTCCACGACATAGGACGTCGGCTCGAACGTTCCGGTCTGCGGATTCCATCCGAAGACGTTGAACAGGACCCACAGCGCGAAGATGCCCAGCAGGTACAGGGGCGAGACATACTTGATGATGAACTTGAAGATGCGCGGGATCCGCATGTGGGCGCCGCGGTGCGCCTCGCGCCAGCCCACCTCGATCCCGACCACCCAGCCGAACACGATGATGATCGTGGTCGCCATCACGAAGATCAGGAAGGTACCCACCCAGAAGTCGATCGTATCGAGCGCCTTGATCCCCTCGCTGAAGTAAACGACGAAGAGGCACCCGAGGGCCGTGACTAGCCCGAGAAACGCCACCGACTGCTTGCGGGTGAGCCCGAAACCCTCCTCGAGGAAGGCGATGCCCGGCTGCAGCATCGAGAGCGAACTCGTGATCGCCGCAAGGAAGAGCAGCGTGAAGAAGGCAAACCCGAAAAACGCCGAGCCGAACGGCATGTTCGCCATGACGACCGGCAGGACGTTGAACCCGAGCCCGAACGTGCCCTGCCCCACCACGCCCGCGGCGCCAAGGAAGATGAACGCGGCCGGAACCGTGATCATGCCGCCCAGGGCGACCTCGCAGAACTCGTTGGCGCTCGTGGCGGTCAATCCGCTCAGCACGATGTCATCGCGGTTCGTCAGGTAGCTGGCGTACGTGATGATCACCCCGAAGCCAACCGAGAGCGAAAAGAAGATCTGCCCCGCCGCCGCGAGCCAGAGCTGCGGGTTCCGGAGGCCGGTGGTGATGTCGCCCGGGTTCCACATGAAGCCGAGGCCGTTGACCACGTTCTGCTCGGGACGGGAGGGATCGGGCGTGCCGAGCGTGAGCACCCGGACAAGGATGATCAGGGCGAGCACGATCAGCGCGGGCATCGCGAACCGGCAGAACACCTCAATGCCCCGGGAGATGCCGCGGTAGATGATGATGTAATTCACCAGGAAGACGAGGACGAGAAACACGACGACCTGGTTCTGCCCGTCCCCGACCACCACGCCGTCCTCGTAGAAGCCGATGAAACGCCGCCAGAACTCGCTGTACGCGGCCGGGTCCCTGCCGAGGCTGAGCTGTCCCGTCAGGAAGTACCACGCGTACCCGGCGCACCATGCCTCCACATACACGTAATACATGTACACGGTCACCGGGATGATTGCGCCGAGCGCCCCGATGTACCGGCCGGCCCGATGCCGGATCAGCGCGTAAAAGATGCCCGGGCTCGACCGGAATCCCTTCTGGCCCGCGTACCGGCCGAGGGTCCACTCCGCCCAGCACACCGGGATGCCGATGAGCACCAGCGAGATGAAGTACGCGATCATGAAAGCGCCGCTGCCGTACTGCGCGGCGAGCCCCGGGAAGCGAAGAAAATTCCCAAGGCCCACGGCGCTTCCCGCCACTGCCATGATCACGCCGATACGTGACCCCCAGAATTCCTTCTGTCTGGCCGCTTGCACTGCGGCGTCTCTTAAGGTGCAGAGGGAAGCATCTCCAGAACAATCGCCCGATCGCCTTCGAATGGCCGGGTGGGACGCCCCCCGGAGCCGAGGCATCGGGCCCGGCCCCCCATTCGACCCCGATGCGCATC
>CAYMDA010000044.1:0-1958 GCA_964389135.1 uncultured Verrucomicrobiota bacterium
GCGGAGCGCTACGGGCGCCCGGAATGGCACCTGCGGCGTTGATCCCGCGGCAGGGGGCGGGGTGCGGGCCCGGTCCGCCGCCCGCGCGGGGAGGAGGGCCCGGGAGCTCTGGAATCTTTTATGCTTCTCTGTTGAGCACCCGGGGAATGCAACGCATCGTAAGCGGGTCATGGCGCCCGGAATGCAACTCAGTCAGGGGCTCGCACTTCAGCAGGTGCTCTCCCCGCAGATGCAGCAGTCGCTGGCACTGCTGCAGGCGCCTGTCATGGAACTGCGGGCGCTTGTCGAACAGGAGATGACGATCAATCCGGTGCTCGAGGAGGTGCCGGCCGGCGAACGCCCCAACGCCGACGGCGAGGGCGGCCTGGATCTGAGCCGCCTCGACCCCGCCGAACCGCCGCCCGACGTCCTGTTCGATCCGGCCGTCGAGCGGACGAACGGCGCCCCCGCCGACGATTTCCAGGCCAAGATCGATCAGCTCCTCCAGCTCGACCAGGAATGGCGCGACCATTTCGCGCAGACCAACGTCGCCCTCCGCCAGCCGGAGGTCGATGACGAGCGGCGCCAGTTCCTGTTCGACAGCCTCACCCAGCCGACTTCGCTGAGAAATGAGCTGGCCGAGCAGTTGCGCATGTCCGACGTCCCGGAGGACCTCATGCCGCTGGCCGAGCTGATCATCGGCAACCTCAATGACGAGGGCTACCTCGCGACGAGCCTCGCGGCCCTCGCGGAATCCAACGAGGTGGAGGAGGCCCGGCTCGAGGAGGCGCTCAAGGTCGTCCAATCCCTTGAGCCGCCCGGGATCGCCGCCCGCGATCTGCGCGAGTGCCTGCTCCTCCAGCTCGAGCGACGCGGCCAGAAGGATTCGCTCGAGTACATCGTCGTGCGCGACCACCTCGAGGCGCTCGCGCGCCGGCGCTACCAGGATATCGGCGACAAGCTCGGCGTGTACCCGGACGAGGTTCAGGACGCGGCCGAGAACATCGGCAAGCTGAAGCCCCGCCCCGGCCTCGAGCTCGCGCCGTCCGAGCCGGAATACGTGCTGCCCGAGGTGACCGTCACCCGCACCGAGTCGGGCTTCGTCGTCACACTCAACGAGGAGCCGCTTCCCCGTCTCCGGATCAGCCATTCCTACAAGGACCTGCTCTCTCAGGCGGGCAGCAATCCGGAGGTTCGCGAATACCTGCGCGAGAAGATGCGCGCCGGGAAGTTCCTGATCCGCTG
The DNA here is from genome assembly GCA_964389135.1 of uncultured Verrucomicrobiota bacterium. Taxonomy (GTDB): domain Bacteria; phylum Verrucomicrobiota; class Verrucomicrobiia; order Limisphaerales; family CAIMTB01; genus CAIMTB01. Next base: position 1,225 of record CAYMDA010000044.1, read on the forward strand.
CCTCGACCAGCGCGAGCAGACCATCAAGCGCATCGCCGAGGAGATCGTCCGGCGTCAGCGGGAGTTCTTCGAAAAGGGCCGGGCCTATCTCAAGCCCATGACGATGGCGCATGTCGCCGAGGCCGTCGGGGTGCACGAGACCACCGTGAGTCGCGCGGTGGCGGGGAAGTACATGAAATGCCCCCAGGGCATCATCGAGATGCGCTCGCTCTTCACAAGCGGAGTCGCGACGGCCGACGGCGGCGCGGTCGCCAGCACCGGCGTCAAGGAACTCATCGCGGAACTGGTCCGCAACGAGGATCCCTCCAAACCCCTCACGGACGACCAGATCGAGGCGAAACTCAAGGAACGCGGAATCCGCATCGCGCGCCGGACCGTCGCCAAGTACCGCAATGAGATGAAGATCCTGCCGGTGGCCCTGCGCCGCATGGGGTGACTCGCCCGCGCGGCGTTCACCTCCAGACGATCTGATGATCCCGGAGAGCCGGGGGAGGCCTCCCCGGCCTCCCGGGCGCCTGAGGTGTGCTTTCGTCGGCACGCCGCCACATCGCCCTTGCGCAAGAAGTGCAGGCGGTTCTCAATCGTCGGCGACCACCACGGTTCCCCAACCGCCATGACTACCTTCCCCCATCCCGTCGCGCGGTCGCGTCGGGGATTCACCCTCATCGAACTGCTCGTCGTCATCGCGATCATCGCGATTCTGGCGAGCATGCTCCTGCCCGCGCTGGCCAAGG
>CAYMDA010000044.1:2058-13823 GCA_964389135.1 uncultured Verrucomicrobiota bacterium
GGATCGACCTGCCCGCCAGCTATCACAATGGCGCGTGCGGATTCGCCTTCGCGGATGGTCACTCCGAAGTCAAGAAGTGGATCACCGGCCAGACCAAGCAGCCCGTGCGTCTCACGACTTACGGCGGGACCAGCGTTCCCGCCAACAATCAGGATCTCCTCTGGATTCGTGAACGCACCCAGCGCGTGCGAGACTCCCTTCGCTAGAAGCGCGATGTGACATGACGTGACGGGGAGGGCCGGGGCCGGCCTCCCTCCTGCGGTCGAGCGTCGCGGCCGTGCTTGTGCTGGGCCCATCCCGTTCCGCGGGGCGGGACCTGATCGCGCGGGCTCGCCGGCGCACCGCGTTCAGGGGCCGAATCCTCCATTGACAGGCGCTGGACGACGGCCCTGAATCCCCGCCACCCGAGCGGCGGCGGTTCCAACATCCATCCTTCACCTCCCATGGGCGCCTGCAGAGACATCTCCGTTTCATTCCTGAAAGGTTCCGGCTACAACGTCATCCGGCATCCGAGCGCGGCCATCCAGCCGCTCGACCTGATCGGCGTGCAGGGAGGCGAGCCGCTCTATCTCGGTCCCCTGAACCTTCTTGTCACGAATCCCCCGGGACCCCTGCCGGCCATCACGCGCGACACCCCCGCGGCCGACATCAACGGGAAGAAGTCGAGCACGCTGAAGATCGGCATCGGCATCAACATTCTCGGGAACATCATCGGGGCGATGGGCGGCAACCTGGGCGTGCGCACGGACTACACGAACGCCCGGCAGATCGAATTCACCTACGAGGATGTCCTGAATGATTCCGTCGTTCCGCTCGAGGTGGGAAACTATCTCCGCGATGCCGATGTGGACGCCGGCAACGTGGTGCTCAAGCAGTATGTGATGGGCAACGGGCGGCTCTATCTCATCACCAAGACAGCCAAGAGCAACAAGATCGGGGTGAGTTACGAACTCAAGTCCGGCGTTGCCGCCAGCGTGGATGTGCCCGTCGTGAAGGGTGTCGCCGGCGGCAGCGTCAGCGTGGACACCACCCATGCCGCCCAGGGACGCCTCACTTTCTCCGGTCCCCAGAATCTCGTGTTCGCCTTCCAGGCCTTCCAGGTCGGCGTGACCGACGGGGTGCTCAGCCTGGTCTCCGTGAAGGCGGGCGGCGTGTTCCTCTCGCTGAACGAACCCGGCGGCGAAACGCCCGCTCCCATCGAGTCCGACGGCCTGCTCGACCTCGCGATGCTCTGATGTTTGCGATCGGCGCTTCATGAGCATGCCCGGCGACGAAGGCGCAGTCGGCCGGCGATCCCGTGTCCGCTTGCCTCGAAGGACGGGCCAGGCGCGCCTCGGGCCGTTGCTGCGCAAGGCGCTCGATGAGATCGGTCACCCGGGCCCGGTCCACGGGATCACCCGCCGGTCCGTGACACGCGGCCCGCGGGAGATGGCCGTGCTCCCGCTGTCCCTTTCCATTCCCCGCATCCGGCCGGAGCCCGGCGAAGGCTGGAGGCACTACAAGGAACGGGCCATGAACCTCATGGGCCCCGTGATCGAATGGCTTGAGAGCAATGCCGGAATGCGCTGCCGTCCCGCGTTTGCAGGCAACGCACTCGAGTCGCATGCCGCCCCGGAGCAGATCGCCGAGGCGACCCGCAACCCGAGCCTCGAGACCCTCGAGCTGGATCCGCCCCGCATGGTGACGCTCATGGACGATGCGATCGCGGACATCGAGCTGCCGCACTTCAGCGCGCGGCGCCCCGGCGTGGACGGGAGCGGCGTCCGCGTGGCCGTGCTCGACTCCGGGATCGATCTCCGGCACCCGTGGCTTCAGGTGGCGGAGTCCACCGACACATGCGACGAAAGCGTCGAGATCCCGGGACGACACGGGACCCACGTGGCGGGCATCCTTGCGTCGCGGCACGAGGGCCTGCCCGGGGTCGCGCCCGGGGTGGACCTCCTGAACATCAAGGTCCTCACCGCCGCGGGAGTGGGTCAGGCGTCCTTCATCACCCGCGGGGTGGACGCGGCGCTCGACCGCGGCGCCCGCGTGCTCTGCATGAGCGTCGGGTTCAATCACCTGCCCACATGGTCGGATCGCGGGCACGGCTGGGCATGCCCTGACGGGCGCTGCCCCCTTTGCACGGCCGTGGACAATGCCGCCCTGGTGGATGGAGTGCTCGCGGTCGTTGCCGCGGGCAATGAGCATCAGAAGGCGGAATTCCTTCGCTCGAAGGGCTTCGGCGATTCCTTCGACACCGAGATCACCTGCCCGGGTGCCGCGCGCGAGGCGATCTCCGTGGGCGCGATCACCAAGCAGACCTTTCTCACCGCCCCGTTCAGCAGCCGCGGCCCGACGGCATGGGGCGGCGCCAAACCGGACATCGCCGCGCCGGGGGTGAACGTCTCCTCCACCGTGCCCCTGCCGCGGGATCCCTCCGGCCGGCCCGCCGGTGCCGGAATCCCGGCCGATTTCTGCGCGCCGGACAGCGGAACCTCCATGGCGACGCCCATGGTCGCCGGCGTCGTCGCGCTGATCCTGCAGCGGCGCCGGGAGGCGGGCCTGCCGGTTTCCGTCGCGGACGTCCGCGCCGAACTGCTGGGGCGCGGCTTCAAGCACGTGGCGAGCCCGCCCTTCGAGGTGGGTGTTGGACGCCTCAATCTCGGCGGCCTATAATCCCGGCATGGACCCGGAGAAGCTCGAGAAGCTTCGTCGCGCACACGCCGTTCGGCGGCTGCCGGACGGGCGCGAGGGTGTCTCGGTGACCATCCAGTACCGGGGAGAGATGCCCGCCGTGCCGCGCACCGCACGGAGGGAATGGCTCGAGCATGAGATCGCGAGGGTGGTCCGGAGCGTGGAATGCGAGGGTGCCGTGGTGGTTCCCGAATCGGTTTCGGTCTCCGGGCAGACCATGGAAGCCATCGTTCCCGCCGGCGAACTCGAGAACCTCGAATCCCGGCTCGCCGCCGCGAACTGCCGCATGGACGTCAATGTGCGGCGGCAGGTGATTCAGCCGGTCTGACCGCGGCGGCCGCCCGATTCGATGTTCCCGGATCGGGTCAGGCCGGGATGGGGCACGGCTGTGCTTTTGCCGGCACGCCCCGTTGCCGTCTTGCCCCGCGCGCGCCGTCCGTCCAGTGTTGTACAACCCATTCGCTCCTCGGAGCTGCACGGACCATGAAGATTCCAGTTTTCAACCGTCGTCACCGGGATCAGGGATTCACCCTGATCGAGCTCCTTGTTGTCATCGCGATCATCGCGATTCTGGCGAGCATGCTCCTGCCCGCGCTGGCCAAGGCGAAATCCAAGGCCCAGGGCACGCTGTGCATGAACAACACGAAGCAGCTCATGCTCGCGAATCACATGTACACGGGGGACAACGATGACAAGTTCCCGAGCAATCTCCATGGCGGGGAGGCGCAGAACCCGAACCCGAACTCGCGGTGGCGCCCGTGGGTGGTCGGCTGGCTGGACTGGGGCCTACGCATCGACAACACGAACACCCTCTATCTGATCGACGAACGCTACTCGGTTCTGGCGAAGTACTTCGGGAACTCGAAGAACATCTTCAAGTGTCCCGCCGACAAGTTCATCTCGCCCGCGCAGCGCAACCGCGGCTGGACGGAGCGGGTCCGCAGCATTTCCAGCAACATCGGCATCGGGGAGGGGAACGCGGAGAGCGGCCCGTGGGACGGGATCTACAAGCACGTGTCCAAGACGACGGAGCTGACCATCCCGGGACCCTCCATGACCTGGGTGTACGTGGATGAGCACCCCGACAGCATCAATGACGCCGGCTTCTTTTCGCCGGAGATCAGCCGCTGGATCGACCTGCCCGCCAGCTATCACAATGGCGCGTGCGGATTCGCCTTCGCGGACGGCCATTCCGAGATCAAGAAGTGGCTGACCGCGCAGACGAAGCAGCCGGTCCGCCTGACGGACTTCCCCGGGGTTGCCGTCCAGGCGAACAACGTGGACATGCTCTGGATTCGCGAGCGCACGCAGCGCGTGCGCGATGCGCTGCGCTGATCGTTCGGCCGCCGCCAGATCCCGATTCCGCCGACAGCGCCCGGCCGGCTTCGAACGCCGCCGGGCGCTGCTGTCTGGATGGTGACTGTCCCGGGACAAGGTGCTTGCCCCCGGGCACGGCAACCCGCACGCGCCGCTGGCGACGAGGGATTGCGGTTGCGCGGGATGCCTGCCATGGCGGAACGGGGGCGCCGGTCGGTGGCCCCGCGGCGGGCGGCGGGACGGGGCAGGGGGGCCCGGGGTGGACGAAAAAATTATTACGTATAGGTATCATTTGGTTTGCGGCCTCCGCCCGGGCAGGCACATTGGACGAGTCCGCGATCGCGAACGCACCGAGGAATCATGAGCACCAGCACCGTTTCCCCGCCCCCGGCCCAGCGAACCGCCGCTCCGCCCATGCAGAGGGAAACAACGGCCGGCAACTACTTCGTCTCAAATTATCCGCCGTTCGCATTCTGGCGTCCCGACGCCGTGCCCGAGTTCGAGGCCGCCCTCGAGCGCCCGCCCGCGCCCGGCAATCCGCTGGGGGTGTACACCCACATCCCGTTCTGCCGGAAGCGCTGCCACTTCTGCTATTTCAAGGTGTACACGGACAAGGATTCGGAGCAGATCCGCGGCTACCTCGACGCGCTGCTCCGCGAAATGTCCCTCTACGCCTCCCGCCCGTTCGTCGGCGGGCGCAAGCCGAAGTTCGTGTACTTCGGCGGAGGAACGCCGAGCTACCTGTCGGAGTCGCAATTGCGCACGCTCGTGGGCGGCATGAAGGCGCTCCTGCCCTGGGACGAGGTCCAGGAGGTCACCTTCGAGTGCGAGCCCGGCACCCTGACCGACCACAAGCTCCGCACCATCCGCGAGCTCGGCGTCACCCGACTCAGCCTCGGCATCGAGCACTTCGACGATCACATCCTCGAGATCAACGGGCGCGCCCATCGGTCGCGCGAGATCCAGAGGGCTTACCAGTTCGCGCGCGAGGTCGGGTTCCCGCAGATCAACGTCGACCTGATCGCGGGCATGGTGGAGGAGACCGAGGAGAAGTGGCGGATGGCCGTCGAGAAGACGCTCGAGCTCGAGCCCGACTCGGTGACCATCTACCAGATGGAGGTCCCCTACAACACGACGATCTACCAGCGCATGAAGAGCGAGGGGCGCCTCACGGCCCCGGTCGCCGACTGGGAGACGAAGCGTCGCTGGGTGGATTACGCCTTCAGCCAGCTCGAGAAGGCGGGTTACACCGTCGCAAGCGCCTACACCGCGGTCCGGGACAAGAGCCGCACGCGGTTCGTGTACCGCGACGAGCTCTGGGCCGGCGCCGACCTGCTCTCCATCGGCGTCGCGAGCTTCGGCCACATCAACGGCACCCACTACCAGAACGTCCATGACTTCGAGCCGTACGTGCAGGCCGTGAACGCCGGGAAATTCCCGGTCTACCGCGCCCTCACCCCGAAGCCCGACGAGCGCTACCTCCGCGAGTTCATCCTCCAGCTCAAGCTCGGCAGCGTCAGCGCCGACTATTTCGCCCGCAAGTTCGGCGAGGATCCCCGGACGCGCTTCGCGGAACCCCTCGCGCGCCTGAAGGAATGGGGGTTCCTGGAGAACGGCGGCGATCGCATCGGCATCAACCGCGAGGGCCTGCTCCAGGTGGACCGCCTGCTGCATGAATTCTTCAAGCCGGAGCATCGGACCGGTCGATACGCGTGATGACCTCGCGATACGGAACGACCCCCGACTCCCGGGCGCCGGCACGCGTCGCCATCGCCCACGCCGACCCGCTCGCCGGGCTCAAGGACGCGGAGGCCGTCTTTCCGCTGAACGAGTTCTACGCGCGCACCGGGCTGCCCCTCCCGCGCATCGAGTTGCTGCCGCCCTCAGGCGTTCCGGAGCCATGGCATCGCCTGCTCGTCCATGCGCGGGACATGACACCGACGCTGCAGGAACACCATCGAAGCGGCATCCACATCGAGGTCCTCGGCCGGCAACGGAACGGGGACGCGTACTCGCGGGAGGTGATCCTGCGCCTGGACAGCGACGGGCGCGCCGTCGAGTTCGGCGCGAGCCGCATCGCGCTGGATCTGCTTCCACCCCCGGTCCGGCAGGATGTCCTCCAGGAACGCCTTCCCATCGGGCACATCCTCAAGGCGCGTGACCTCGAGCATCGCGGCGGTCCCAGCGCCTTCTTCCGGGTCGAGGCGGATGAGGTGATGAGCCGTTCGCTCGGAGTGGAACAGGGCCGCACCCTGTACGGCCGCCGCAACACGCTCTGGGACGGAGCGGGACGCGCCATCTGCGAAGTCGTCGAGATTCTTCCCCCCGGCTGACCGCCGGACCTTCCGCCATCAGTGCCCATGACCCTTCCCGAGAACATTGACGCGCTTGTCATCGGAGCCGGCCCCGCCGGCAGCGCCTGCTCCGCGATCCTCGCGCAGCATGGCCACCGGGTGCTCGTCGTGGAACGCGAGAAGTTCCCGCGCTACCACATCGGCGAGTCCATGATCCCGTTCTGCAACGTGCCGCTTCGGCGGCTCGGGCTCATCCCGCGCCTCGAGCGTTCGCAGTTCGTCCGCAAGTTCAGCGTCCAGTTCGTGCAGCCCAACGGGAAGGCTTCCCAGCCCTTCTACTTCTTCACCCGCTACGGGCCGGATGTCGCCCAGACATGGCAGGTGCTCCGCTCCGAGTTCGACCAGATGCTGATGGAACACGCGCGGCAACAGGGCGCGGACGTCCGCGAGGGCGTCGAGGTCCTGAGCCTGCTCCGCGAGGACGGCCGCGTCGTGGGCGCGCAGGTGCGCGAGCGTGACACCGGCGAGGTCTCGGAGATCCGGGCCCCCATCACCATCGATTGCACGGGGAAGGAGGCCTTCAGCACCGTGCGAAACGGGTGGCGTGTGAAGGACCCGTTCCTGAACAAGATCGCCGTCTGGACCTACTATCGCGGTGCCCTCCGAGACGACGGCATCGACGCCGGCGCCACCACCGTCGCCTTTGTTCCCCACAAGGGCTGGTTCTGGTACATCCCGCAGCATGACGACCGGGTCAGCGTCGGCGTCGTCGCCGAGGGCAAGTACCTCACCCGCGACGGAGTCAGGGATCCGCGCGCGATCTTCGAACGCGAGATCCAGGAGAACCAGTGGATCGCGGCGCATCTCGCCCCGGGCGTCCAGTTCGGCCCGCATTATCTCACGAGCGAGTACTCGTTCCACGCGCGCCACTGCGGCTGCGACGGCCTGCTGCTCGCCGGCGATGCATTCTGCTTCCTCGACCCGGTCTTCTCCTCGGGACTGATGCTTGCGCTCAAGAGCGGCATCCTCGCGGCCGACGCCGTCCACGACGGGATCGTGCAGGGCGACCTCTCGGCCTCGCGCTTCACCGGCTACGCCCGCACGCTCCGCGAGGGAATCGAGAACATGCGCAAGCTGGTTTACGCGTTCTACGACGAGGAGTTCTCCTTCCGCAGCGTCGTCGATCGGTACCCGGAGCTCGCGGGCGACATCACCGACTGCCTCAGCGGCGACGTGAACAAGGATTTCTCGAGGCTCTGGGCGGCGATCGGAGAGTTCGTCGAGCTGCCGGAGAACCTTCCGGTGGGAGATCCGCTCTGCGGCCGGTCCGATCCCGCCCCGGTCCAGGGCGCGCTCGCGCCTTCCACGGCGCATCGCGCATGAAACCGGTGCGCCCGTCCGAATCTCAGGAGAACATCCATGCAGTTGGTGAGCGGGGGTTTTGAGGCTTGAATTTGCCGCCGGCCCGCCGCCACCTTGCTTGAACGCTCTTTACGCGACTTATGGCAGACCTTGCAAACCGGTACCCGGAGAACGTTGCCGGAAAATACTACGTCGATAATCAGTGCATTGACTGCGACCTGTGCCGCGAAACCGCCCCCAGCAATTTCCGGCGCAACGATGACGGCGGGTACTCCTATGTGTACAAGCAGCCCGAGAACGCCGACGAGGAAGCGCAGTGCAAGGAGGCCAAGGAGGGTTGCCCGGTCGAGGCGATCGGTGACGACGGCGCCTGAACCGCGCCGGGCAGTCCCGCGGATCCTCCGTCATCCGCAGTACCCGCCGCAGCCGGGCCACGGTCTGACGTTCACGCTCAGCGTCCCGGCGCCGGCGTCACGGCAAGCAGCCGCCGCCGCAGCAGATCGAGCGCCTGCTGGGCGCTCAACCACTTGAAGGTTTCGCGGTCGAATGGGTTCACGTACTTCCGCACGACGGTGCCCACTCCCGAGGACGCAAGCCCGATGAACAACGTGCCCACCGGCTTGTCCTCGCTCCCGCCCGCGGGCCCCGCGATGCCCGTCAGCGCCACGGCGTGATCCGCGCCCGAGCGCTTCAGCGCGCCTTCCGCCATCGCCGCGGCACACGCCTCGCTGACGGCCCCGTGTTCCCGGAGAATGGCCGGATCCACGCCAAGCTGGGTCTCCTTGGCGGCGTTGTCGTACGTGACCCATGCGCCCCAGAAAACAGAGGAAGCCCCGGGGATGTTCGTGATCCGATGCGCGAGGCATCCGCCCGTGCATGACTCGGCCACCGCGAGGCGGACGCCGCGTTCCGCCGCGAGCTGCACCACGCGTCCCTCGAGCGTTTCCTCGCCGGTCCCGAACACCGCGTCCCCGAGCCGGCTGCGAACGACCTTCTCCGCCTCCGCGATCAGGGAGGCGCCGTCCTCGCCCGAAGCGACGAGGCGCACGTCCACCTCGCCCACGCGTGCGCAGTATCCGACCTCCAGGCCGCGCTCGGCCAGCGGCGGAAGGAACGGCGCTAGCTGCTCCTCCACCCACGATTCGCCAAGTCCGCAGATGCGGACCGTCAGGGAATGGAAGGGTGCCCGCGAGGGGAAGCGTGATCGCAGCAGGGGCAGCACGCTTGATTCGAACATCGGGTGCAGTTCCCGCGGCGGCCCCGGGAGCATCACCAGGAAGGATCCCTGCGGGCTGAATCGGCCCGGCTCCACTTCCAGCGCGAGCCCCGGCGCGGTGCCGTTCCGGTTCGCAAGCACCGTGGCGCCCTCCGGCACGAGCGCCTGCGAAAGCACGCTGACCGGCATCGGTCGCTGACGCGCCGAGAAGTAACCCTCGATCTGCGCACGCGCGTCCGGATCCTCCACGAGCCGCCGTCCCAGCAGTTCGGCCACACGCTGCCGCGTGAGGTCGTCGGAGGTCGGACCAAGTCCGCCGGTGACGACCACGAGACCCGCGCGCCGCAGCGATTCGGCGAGCACCTCGAGCATCATCGGCCCGGCGTCGTCCACCGACGTCTGCCGCGTCACGCGCAGTCCGATTTCGGCAAGCCGGCTGCCAAGCCATGCCTGGTGTGTGTTCACCACCCTGCCCAGCATCAGCTCGGACCCCGTGTTGATGATCTCGACGTTCACGCCCTGGAATCAGAGGACTGTGCATGCGCGCCGGCGGCGCGTGCAACCCGGTAAACGAGGAAGAGTTCGTCCTCCACGCGCGCGCGGCGGCGCAGTTCGAGAAGGGTCGCGGCGGAAAGCGCGGGCACTCCGAGCCCCTCCGCGAGGGTCGGTGCGTCGCGGCCCCCGATGATCCTCGGACAAACCGTAACGTGCACCTCATCCACCAGCCCGGCGCGAAACATCGCATCGTTCAGCGCGGCGCCCCCCTCGCAGACAAGGCTCCGAACCCCGCGCTCCCGCCGGAGCCATGACATCGCCCGCGGGAGATCCACCTCGCTCTGCCCGAAGGCAGCGACCTCCGCCCGCCGGCTCAGGACCTCCACGGCGCCCGCCGGCGCGCCTCCACCCACCACGACGATGAGGGGACCGTCGGCGCAGCCAAAGACATCCGCGTCAGGCCGGAGGCCGGCCCTCCCGCTCACCACCACACGAAGCGGGTGGCGTCCGCGGCCGCGCGCCATGCGGCGCTGTTCCCACCGCGGACCGCCCGTGCCCAGGGTCACGCCCGGGACGTTCGCGGTGCCCGCGCCGCAGAGTACGGCGTCCGAGTGGGTGCGAAGCTCCAGAAGATGCGCGTGGTCCCGCCGACTGCTGAAGGAGTCAACGGCCCGATTCGCGCTCGCGATCTTGCCGTCGGCGGAAATCGCGACGTGGATCCGGATGAACGGCCGATCCTCCGCCATCCGTGGGTTGCGGCGCGACGCATGCATGCGACGCGCCGCATGGAAACCTCAGCGCCGGCCGCGCGCAAGGCGCACCAGCACGCCGAGACCAATCAGCGCGCCCATGCCGAGGAGACCCGTGTTCCCGCCGTCGGGCAGGACGATTCGCGCCGAGGCGGCGGCCGTCGATCCGAGGATGACGGACAGCACCGCGGCGGTCTTGCAGAGACTGATATTCATACGACTTCCTGTGTGATTCTCCCTGAGTTCCATGCCGCCACCCACACCGGGAGGCCGGCCGCCCAGAGTTCCCTTGGATGCAAAGCAGCAACTGTGCCGCGATGGATCTCCTCCGGCACGGTGATCGTCAACCCGTTCCGCGGCAGACGGATGCGAATCCAAGAGGTCTGCCTCGCAACCACGCCCCGGGGACCCCCGGGGTGTCAAGAACCCCGACGCGCCCCGGCGCCGGTCCCGCGACCGCTTCCCGGAAGCCGGTTGTGCGCCAGTGACTTGCGTTTGTGATCCATGTCCCCGACGGATGTAAGCGTTGCTGACGCATCCCCGCCCGCGGCTGGGGGCGGTCCCCGCCTCACTGAATGAACATCGCGTCGCCGTAGCTGAAGAACCGATACTCCCGCTCCACCGCCTCGCGGTACGCCTCGAGCATCCACTCCCGCCCCTCCGTCCGGCCCGGCGAGGCGAAGGCGCAGACGAGCATCAGGAGGGTGGAGCGGGGCAGGTGGAAGTTCGTCAGCAGCGCGTTCACGACCCTGAATTCCGCCGGCGGATGAAGGAACAGACGGGTGCGGCCCGGACCCGCCGCCAGCCTGCCCTCGTGCGCCCGCGCCACCGATTCGAGCACCCGCAGGGACGTCGTGCCCACCGCGATGATCCGGCGGCCCTCCGCCCGCGCGCGTTCCAGGGTGGTCACGGTCTGCGGCCCGACCACGTACCGCTCCTCGTGCATCACGTGGTCCTCGAGCCTCTCGGCTTTCACGGGCGCAAACGTCCCGATCCCGACGTGCAGCGTGACGGAGCAGGTCTCCACGCCCATCGAGCGGATGCGGCCGAGCAGGTCTTCGGTGAAATGCAGTCCGGCCGTGGGCGCCGCAACCGATCCGGGCTCCTCCGCGTACACCGTCTGGTAGCGCTCGCGATCCGCGCCGCGGGGCCGGTCCCGGCTGATGTAGGGCGGCAGCGGCATCTCGCCGTGGCGCATCGCGAAGGCGAGGGGATCCCCGTGAAAACGGAGGTCGAAGAGGCCGTCCGGGTGGCGGACCTCCACCTCGGCGTGAAGGAGGTTGGCGTCGGTCCCGAAGAGGAGCGGCGTGCCCTCGCGCACGCGCTTGCCGGGGCGGAGCATGACGGTCCAGCGGTTCTCGCCGGCCGGTTCGAGCAGCAGGATCTCGATCTCGCCGCCGGACGTCTTGTGTCCGCGCAGCCTCGCCGGGATGACCCGCGAATCGTTGAGGACCAGCACATCGCCGGTCCGGAGGTGATCGGTCAGGCGGTGGAAGCGCGAGTGCCGGATCGAACGCGAGGCGCGGTCGAGCACCAGCAGGCGGGAATCGTCGCGGCGCGGAGCCGGCTCCTGGGCGATGAGGCGGGGCGGGAGGTGAAAGTCAAAATCCGTGGTGCGCACGCGGGGTTGGCGGGGGTGTGGACCGGGTGGGGGAG
>CAYMDA010000044.1:13833-30930 GCA_964389135.1 uncultured Verrucomicrobiota bacterium
CCCGGGGGGCTTTGGGGGGGGGGGGGTGTTAAATCAAACCCCCGGGGGGGCCCCGGGGGGGGGGGGGGGGGGGGCCCGGGGGGGGGGGGGGGGTGGGGGGGGGGGGTTCGGCGTCCGGGCGGCGGGAAGGGGTCATTCATCAGCCTGTCTGGCGGGCGTCATTAGCATTACTTTTCCTGATGACACGGCAAAGGGGAGGTGCCGCGTGGTGGGACGCGGGGGCATTTCTCGGTTGCAACAGTGGGGGAAAGTGTTATCTGGTGGGGCGTCGTGTGGCGGATGGGGGCGCGCGCCCATCATGCGTCGCAAGCCCATGGCGGCAGCCGAAAACAGCGATGGCGGTGAGCTCCTGTTCGTTTCGAATTTCGACAACAAGGTCGATGAGAAGCGTCGCGTCCAGGTGCCGAGCCTCTGGCGGCGGGGCAAAGCCGCGGGAATTCGCTATATGATCCTTGCCGTGCCCAAGCGGAACATGCGGCCTGCGTGCCTGGCCGTGCTGACGCCCGAGTACTATCTCAAGCGGATCGCCGCGCTGCGTGAGATGAAGATGTCGGACGACCGGGCCGACTCGCTTCGGCGGCTGCTGGCGGCGCGCGCGACCGAGGTGGAAACCGACAGCGCGGGGCGCATCTGCCTGCCCGAGGAGGCCGCGCGGTCCGTTGACATCAAGGACAAGGCGAAGCTCGCGGGAATGATCGAGTGGTTCGAGATCTGGAATCCGGACCGCTACGAGGAGATCTCCAGGGGAGACGACGAACGCGCTCCCGATGCGTACCAGCTCGTGTGACCAACCAGGAGGAGTCATGGATCGAAGCAGCCTGCTTGCCCTGGGCCGGACCATTGCCCCGGCCGCGGACCGAACGGGGAAATACCGCACGCCGCGGAGCTTCCGGCTCCCGCGGTTCGACGCTCCGGCGGCTCCGCCGGGGAGCAGACCATCCGGACCGGCGACCGTCACGGCGACCGTGAGGGTTGATGGGACCCATGCCGTACGTGGGTCCCATGAGCTCTCCGGCCCGTCGGAGCCGGCTGGAGCAACGCTCGGAATCCCGGACCTGCTCTCCGCCTCCCCCGCGGGGAAGGCCGAGCCGCCGCGCGCCACGACCGCAACGGTGGGTGCCGCCGCGGGGGTCCGGAGTGACAAGCCTGTGCCTTCGGCATCACGCCGGGGAAAGGCTAATCCCTTCGCGGCATCGGTCGAGGACGATCCTGCGCCACGCCCGATCCCGCAGCCCGCACCCGCGGGCGTCCAGGAGCCGCGCGGCGCGGGGCATTCCGCGCCGGCCCGCCTGCCCCACTGGGTGGAGCAGCTTGTGCTTGCCCTGGTCCGGCCGGGCAACCGGCGGCGCGGCACGCGCGCCGTCCAGACGGAGATGCGATTTGAATCGGTGAAGGTCGTGCGGAACGACCTGAGCACCGCGGACGTGGAGGTCATCATCGGCGGAGGAGCGGCGGCGCGCCGCGGGCAGGGTCTGAGCCCGGCGTGCCGGAGCAGGGTGCTGAAGCTCTGGTGGGAAAACGGCGCGCGGCACCTGAGGCGTCTGGGCCATCTCCTCTTCTGACCGTGAGGACCACGCGTGAACTCGTTCGAGCACATCCCGGTCCTTCTGACCGAGGTGCTGGAGGGTCTGGCTCCCCGGGATGGGGGCCGGTATGTGGACGGCACCATCGGTGGGGCTGGGCATGCCATCGAGCTGTTGAAGGCGAGTGGGCCCACGGGCTGGCTGCTGGGTGTCGATCGCGATGGAGCCGCGCTGAGGGCGGCGCGGGAACGACTGGCCCCCTTCGCAGGAAGGTTTGAGCTGCGACAGGGGACCTTCGATCGACTCGAGGAGTGGCTCCCGCCGGAGAGCTGCGACGGAGTGCTGCTGGACCTCGGGGTGAGTTCGCCCCAGCTGGACGAGGCGTCCCGCGGCTTCAGCTTCCAGGCGGACGGTCCGCTCGACATGCGGATGGATCCCGGCCAGCCGCGGACCGCCGCGGAACTGGTGAACAGCGCTCCGGAGGAGGAGCTGGAGCGCATCTTCGCCGAGTACGGCGAGGAACCGCGCGCGCGCCGACTCGCGCGTGCGGTGGTGGAGCAACGAAAGGTGCAATCGCTGACAACAACAAGGCAGCTCGCCGAGCTGATCGAACGTGCGATCCCGCGCGGAGGGGCGCGCGTGCACCCCGCCACGCGCGCCTTCCAGGCGCTGCGGATCGCGGTGAATGACGAGCTCGCACTGCTGCAGCGGGGACTCGAGGCGGCCGCGCGGGTCCTGCGCCCGGGCGGCCGCCTGGCCGTCATCAGCTTTCATTCCCTTGAGGCCCGCATCGTGAAGCGTTTCGGCGCGGAACGCACGCGCGATTATGACTTCGAGGGGGAGGTCGATGTCCCCGAACTGCGCCGGCCGCGCCCGCCCGGGATGCGCTGGATCCATCGCCGCGCCATCCAGGCCGGACCGGCCGAGGTCAACCGCAACCCGAGGGCCCGCAGCGCGCAGCTGCGGGTCCTGGAGAAACTTCCCCATGGCGCGTAGCTCAAGGCGTGTGCCGGTCGCGACCGGCCTCGGAAGCACCGTGACCTCGATGGTGCTGGTCTGCCTCGCCGCCGGCGCCGCGCTGCTCGGCTACATCCGCCTCAAGGCGGAGCTCGGCCGCCTGGAGATGGAGATCGGCGCCGTCGATCGCGAGCTGATGGCCCGCCGCCGCAGCAACGAGAAGCTGCGCGCCGATTACGAGGCGCTCGTGTCCTCCGACGGCCTCAATCGCCGCATCATCGCGATGAACCTCGACCTCGTGATGCCCGGCGAGAACGCGCGCGTCGTCCTTTCGGAACCGGCCGTCGAGATCGACACCGCGGCCGCGCCCGTCCGGCGCGACCGCGAAAGTAGGATCGCGACCATGGGCGCCGCCGCCCTGAGCCAGTGAACCATGGAGCTGACGCGCCAGCGCAATCGGATCCTCTGGATGGGCCTGCTGCTCGTCCTTGCGTTCCTTGCGCTCGGCTACCGACTGGTCGACCTCCAGGTGATCCGCCACGAGGCGTTCCTCGAGCGCGCCAACCGCAGCCATGCGCTCCATATCCAGCTCAAGGGACATCGCGGCGACATCCGTGACGCGCGCGGCGAGATCCTCGCGCACAGCCTTCCCGCGAAGACGATCTGCGCGGACCCGAGCCTCATCGGGGCGCACTATCCCGCGGTGGCGCGCGTCCTCGCCCCCCTGCTCGGCACGAACGAGACCTTCCTCCTGCACGCCCTGAAGCCCGAGGTCCGCCGCGACGCCACGGGTGAAATCCTGCGCGACGACCAGGGCAGGCCGCTGACCAACCAGTACGTCCGCCTCCGCCGGAAGGTGCTCGACGAGGAATGGCAGCGCATCGCCTCCGCCCTCCAGGAGGAGACCTTCGGACTGGATCCCCGCGCCGACCGCGCGGTCATCCGCAACCTCCGCCGCAGCATCCACACGGATCCCCAGGAGGAGGAGATCCGCGTCTATCCGAACCGATCCCTCGCCGGGCCGCTCCTCGGCTTCACCGACGCCGACGGTCGCGGCCTCGAGGGACTCGAGGCGTTCCTGAATGACCAGCTCAGCGGCGTGGACGGCTACATCAAGACCGGCCGCACGGGTCGCGGCAAGGAACTCCGCAGCTACCGGGAGGTCCTGATGCCGCCGCAGCATGGCCGCAACGTCCACCTCACGATCGACGCGCGGCTCCAGATGATCGTCGAGGAGGAGCTGGCGCGCACGATCGCCAGGTTTCAGGCCGAGGGCGGCTGCGTGGTCGTGATGCAGCCGCGCACCGGCCGCATCCTCGCGATGGCCAGCTACCCCGGCTACGATCCCGCGTCGCCCCCGCTCAAGCCGGGGCAGGAACGCCTGCGCCGCAACTGGGGCGTCTCGCACACCTTCGAGCCGGGGTCGACCTTCAAGATCGTCGCCGCGACGGCCGTCCTGAACGAGGGGCTGCTCGACCTGTCGGACCGCGTGGACTGCGGCGTGGGCGGCCGGTGGAGCGAGCGCTTCGGACGCGAGGTCGTCTCGCTGCGCGACGTGAAGGCGTTCGAGGAACGCTACCTGCCGGTCGAGCGCGCCATCGCGGAGTCGTCCAACATCGGCACGTTCCAGATGGCGCTGCGGCTCGGGCGCGCCCTGTACGGGGATTATCTCCACCGGTTCGGGTTCAATCAGAGGAGCGGGATCCGCCTGCCCATGGAGGAGGCCGGCATCCTGAGGCCGGTGGTGGACTGGTCGATGACGGACTTCTCGCGCATCGCCATGGGGTATACCGTCGCCGTCACACCCCTTCAGCTCACCATGGCCATGGGCGCGCTGGCGAACGACGGCCGCCGGATGCGCCCTCTGATCATCGACCGCGTCGAGGGCCCGGACGGCACCGTGCTGATGCAGGCGCGGCCCGAGGTGGTCGATCACGTCTGCACCCCCGAAGTGGCCGCCCGGGTGCGGCAGGCCCTGCGGCATGTCGTCGAGGACGGCACCGGGTCGCTCGTCAAGATGGCGCGTTACAGCGTGGCGGGGAAGACGGGCACCGCGCGGATCGCGCCCTACCGCCAGCCGCGGTATCACTCGAGCTTCGCGGGCTTCTTCCCGATCGACGCGCCCGAGCTGTGCATCGGCGTGCTCGTGGAGGATCCGAACCCGCGCATCGGCTACTACGGAGGGCGCGTCGCCGCCCCCACGTTCCGCGCGATCGCCGAACGCGCCGCCGACTACCTCGGCATCGCGCCGGACCTTCCGGATCCGGGAGCCATCCCCGCCACCACGGCGCATTCGCTCACCCGGGCAGGGGGGAGGCCTTGAACCCGCAACGCCGCGACTTCCCCGCCATGGATGTCCTCCCGATCCGTTTTTTCGCCGCAGCGGCCCGTGGGGAGCTGCTCGACGCGAGTCCCGATCTCCCCGTCCACCGTGTGTGCACGGACTCGCGCGATGCCGCTGCCGGCGACCTCTTCGTGGCGATCCCGGGATGCCAGTTCGACGGTCATGACTACGTCCGGGACGCACTCGGGCGCGGGGCGGTCGCCGCCCTCGTGGCGCGTTCGCACGCGCACCGATTCGCGGGCGTGGCAAGGATCACCGTGGACCATCCGCGCGCGGCGCTGGGCCGCATCGCCGCGCAGTACCGGTCCCGGTTCGACCTGCCGGTCGTCGCCGTGGGCGGCTCCAACGGCAAGACGACGACGAAGGATCTCATCGCGTCGATCCTCGAGGGCTGCTTCGAGACCCTCCGCAGCGCGGCCAGCTACAACAATGACGTGGGCGTGCCCCTGACCCTGCTCGCCCTCGAGTCCCGTCACCTCGCCGCAGTGGTCGAGGTGGGCACCAATCATCCGGGCGAACTGGCGCCGCTGCTCCGCATGACCCGGCCTCGGATCGGCGTTCTCACCCAGCTCGGCGAGGAGCACATGGAGTACTTCGGCAGCATGGCCGGGGTCGTCGAGGAGGAGGGCTGGATCGCGGACGTGCTTCCGCCGGACGGCGTGCTCGTCGCGCCCGGGGATTCGCCGTGGCTCGACCGGGTCCTCGCCCGCACGCGCGCCCGTGTGGTCCGGGTCGGCGCCGGTTCCGGCAACGACTGGAGCTGGTCGGACATTCGCGCCGACCTCGAGGGAACCACGTTCCGGATGCGCGCGCCCCGCGCGGACCACGAGGGCGCCTACCGGGTGAACCTGCTCGGCGCGCACCAGGTCTCGAACGCGGTGATGGCCGCGGCCGTGGCGGCCGAGTTCGGCCTCGGCCCGGACGAGATCGCGCGGGGCATGTCCCGCTGCCGGCCTCCGCGCTGGCGAATGAACCGCTGGCAGTGGGAAGGTGTGGAGGTGATTGAGGACTGCTACAACGCGAACCTCGACTCGACCCTCGCGGCGCTCGAGACGCTCCGGGCGATCCCCTGCGCCGGCCGGCGGGTCGTGCTGCTCGGCGGCATGGCCGAGCTCGGCGCGCACACGGCCCGCGCCCACACGGAAATCGGGCGCCGCGCCGCGGAGCTGGGCATCGACCGCATCGTGGCGGTCGGCGATGCCGCGGCGCTCTCCGCCGAGGCGGCCGCGGACGCGGGCGATGTCCATGCCGTCGTGGTGGACACCCTGGAGATCGCCGCGGAAACGCTTCGCTCCTTCCTGCGCCCCGGCGACTGCCTGCTGATCAAGGGGTCGCGCGCCGCGCGTCTCGAGCGCATGGGCGCGCTGCTCCGGGATCCCGCGCACCTGCAGCATGCGGCGTGAACGATGCTCTACTACCTCAGCGCGTGGGTCCGCCGATGGGCCGAAGGCACCGAGTGGGCGGAGTTCGTCGGCCCGCTCCGCGTCTTCGACTACATCACCTTCCGGAGCGCGGGCGCGGCGCTGACCGCCCTCCTGCTGTGCCTGCTGGTCGGCCCGCGATTCTTCCGGGAGCTCGTCCGGTGGAAGTTCGGCCAGAGCTACGCCGACCCGGGGGCGAAGCAGGGCATCGCCATCGATCCCACCCGGAAGCTCGGCATCCCGACGATGGGCGGGCTCCTCATCGTGCTGGTCCTGGACATCACGGCGGTGCTGTGGGGGCGGTGGAACACCCCGCTCCAGCTCACGCTGCTGTCCGTGCTGGTGCTCGCGGGGCTCGGCTTCTACGACGACTACGCGAAGATCGCGCGGCAGGCGCGCGAGGAGGGCGCCACCGAGCGGCTCAAGCTGCTCGTCCAGTTCGCCCTCGCCGCCTTCATCGGGATCTACCTGTGGAGCAACGAGAGCACCCGCCCGCTCGTGTCCAGCATCATGGTGCCGTTCTTCAAGGACCCGGTGTGGACCTGCGCCCCCGCGATCGGAATCCTGATCACGATCTGCGTCATCGTCGGCAGCTCGAACGCGGTGAACCTGACGGACGGGCTGGACGGGCTCGCGATCGGGTGCACGACCATCGTCTCGGCGGTGCTGCTCGTGTTCGCGTACCTCGTGAGCAACCGGAATTTCGCCGCGCAACTGCTGCTCCCGTACGTGGACGGCGCGGGGGAGCTGGTCGTGTTCACGGCCGCGATGATCGGGGCGTCGCTGGGGTTCCTCTGGTTCAACTGTCATCCCGCGCAGGTGTTCATGGGCGACACCGGCGCGCTCGCCCTCGGGGGGGCGCTCGGCATCATCGCGGTGCTCATCCACCAGCCGTTCGTGCTGTTCATCGCCGGCGGCGTGTTTGTCGCCGAGGCCGTGTCGGTCATCATCCAGCGGAGCTGGTTCAAGTTCACCCGGTGGCGATGGGGCACCGGCCGCCGGGTGTTCCTGATGGCGCCGCTGCACTATCACTTCATGAAGCAGGGCTGGTACGAGTCCAAGGTGACGATGCGCTTCTACATCCTCTCGATTCTCTGCGCGCTGGTCGCGCTGAGCACGATCAAGCTCCGGTGAAGCATCGCGCATGAGTCCATCGAGCGGTCAGCGAGTCGTTGTCCTCGGCCACGATCCCAGCGGGGAGGCCGCCGCGGAACGGCTCCGCCGGCGCGGCGCCGCGGTGCGGTTCATGGACGCGACCGCCGCCGGTGGCGGCGGGGAGGACCCGGAGCTCGTCGTCGTGAGCGCCGGCTGCCGCGAGGCTCCGCCGCTTGCGCGCCAGTGGGCGGAGCGCGGCATCCCCGTGATCGGCGAGCGGGAACTTGCCTATCGCCAGAGTCTCTGCCTGCACCTCGCCGTCACCGGGATCGCGGGGAAGCGAACCACGGCGCGGCTCATCGCGCACCTCCTCCGCTCGGCGGGGCGCCGGGTGGAGGTGGCCAGCCTCGATGACCGGCCCGCGTCCGCCCTCGTCGACCAGACGCGGGAGCTCGACTGGCTCATCCACGTGGTGGAACCCCACGAGCTCGAGTGGCTCGATTACTTCCGCCCGGTGGTCGTGGTCCTGCTGAACGTCCCGGGCGACGGCGAACCCCCGGCCGAGAATCCCGACCGCCGATGGTCCCGCATCTTCGCGCGCCAGCAGGCCTTCGACTGGGCGGTGATCCAGACGGACGCCCTCGTGAAACTGCGCAAGGCCGGCTTCACGCTCCCGGGCAAGTCCGTCACCTTCGGCGTGACGCTGCCGGGGGATCTCTTCGCCGATCGCGGAATGCTCATCAGCCGGTGGCCCGACTGGGTCGGCAATCTCTGGAACATGGACCGCGGCCGCCTGCGCGGGCCGCATTTCGCCGAGGACGCGCTCGCCGCCGTGGCGGTCGGGCGCGTGCTGCGGCTGTCCCTCGGCGACATGACCCACGCGCTCGAGTCCTTCGTGCCGGAGCGCGGCAGGATGGAGCTTCTGGGCGAGGCGGGAGGCGTGCGCTTCATCGACGACGGATGCTCCCGCACGCCCGTCTCCCTCATCGGCGCACTGCGGGCGCTGGCGCCGACGGCCCCCGAGCGCCCCTTCATCCACCTCATCGCCGGCGGCGACCGCGCGGGGGAGGAAATCTTCGAGGCCGGACCATGGATCAGGCCCCGGGTCCGGCAGGTTTACGTGTACGGACCGGCCGCCGCGGCGCTTCGCATGGCGTGGAGCCTATTTGCACCTTGCAGCACTGCGGACTCGTTGTTAGATGCGGCCCACAAAGCGGTGAGCCAGGCGTCTGAAGGCGAGACGATCCTGTTTTCACCGGGCTGTCCGCAACGTGAGTCCCTCGTCCAACCCCCACCCGACGCCGAGATCTTCCGGCGCGTGGCCGATGGACGCATCCGGGGGGAATCACAGGGGAAGGGAGGAACGGACAGCGCGGAGCGCACGCCGGAGAAGGAGGCGGCCCGGACATCCGCGGGGCGCCACGACGCCGTCGAGCGTCCGGAAGAACGCCAAGCCAATGCCGATCCATGGCCGCCAAGGCCTGACTGAACCCTGATATCCAAAAATGAGCACACCGAGTCCTCTTCTTCAGCCGGGCGTTCTCGAGCAGGCGTCGGCGCCGCGCTCGCGGGTCCGGATCACGATCTTCACGATCCTTGCCCTCCACGTGGTGTTCATTGGCGGACTTCTGCTCCAGGGGTGCAACCGCGAGGGCGGCGGAACAACCGCGGGCGGAGGCACCAACGGCAGCAACTTCGTGA
Source organism: uncultured Verrucomicrobiota bacterium (assembly GCA_964389135.1). Classification (GTDB taxonomy): domain Bacteria; phylum Verrucomicrobiota; class Verrucomicrobiia; order Limisphaerales; family CAIMTB01; genus CAIMTB01. The sequence continues at coordinate 22,875 of CAYMDA010000044.1, forward strand.
GCGCGCTGCCGCCGCTCACGGATGCCGATCCGGATCCGGACTACTTCAGCAGCTTCCCGGGCGACACCGTGAACACCTCCACCGGCTCGCAGCCCGCCGAGGTGCCGGCCTACGACCCGCAGGACTACTCGGCCCAGACCGGAAGCACTTCCGCCCCCCAGGACTACGCGGTTTCCCCGGGGTACTCGACCTCCACCTACGGCGCCGGCAGCAGCACCAGCAGCACCCAGGGCTCCTCCTCCTATTCGGTCTCGGGCTACGATCCGGGCACGACCGGAACGGGATCGAGCTCCCCCTCCACCTCCGCGCCCGGCTTCGGCACCGGCACCGGAACGGCCACCGGAACGGGCACCACGCACACCATTCAGCGCGGGGACACGATCGGGGCCCTCGCCAAGCGCTATGGCGTGAGTCAGAGCGCCATCATGGATGCCAACCCGGGCGTCCGGCCGCGGGCCCTGCGCGTCGGCGACACACTCGTGATTCCCGCCGCCACCGAGCGGACCTCGACCAGCGAGCCGCAGAGGACGGTCCCGCCCGGGGCCCGCGAGTACGTCGTCAAGCGCGGGGACAACCTCACCGTGATCGCGCGGCGGTTCGGCGTGACCGTCAACCAGATCCGCGAGGCCAACGGCATCCGCGGCGATCGCATCCTTCCCGACCAGCGGCTCATCATCCCCGGCGGCTCGGGCGGCACGAACGGCTCGGGCAACCGCCTCTGATCGCATGCGCCTGGCCCTCGGCACCATCACGCTCGTGACGGGGCTCCTGGTCGCCCTGGGCCTCACGATGCTGCACAGCATCGGCATGCATCATCCGCGCGGCATGTACTTCTTCGAGCAGCAGTGGCGCTGGCTGGCGGTCGGCCTCGTCGCCTGCGTCGCGGCCGCATCACCGGACTACCGGCGCACGCGCGGGCTCGCGTACATGCTGGTGATCGTCACCGCGATCCTGCTCGTGCTGGCGCGCGTGCCCGGCATCGGCCAGGAGATCAAGGGCGCGTGGCGCTGGCTGCGCGTCGGACCCTTCACCATGCAGCCGTCGGAACTGGCGAAGGTCGCGCTCATCGTCGGCATCGCGGCCTACGCGCACGCGTTCCGCCGCCGGATGGGCGAGGCTCTCTACGGGCTCGTGCTTCCCGGCTTCGTGATCTCGACGATCCTCGCCCTCGTTCTCCTCGGGAAGGACCTCGGGACGACCGCACTGCTGGCGATGCTCGCGGCGGCGATGCTTTTCTCGGCGGGAACACGCCTGCGTCACCTGCTGCCGCTGGGCATCGCCGGGATGATCGCGCTGGGAACGTATCTCGCCACCGACCCCGTCCGGTGGCGGCGCGTCGAGGCGTTCCTGTACCCCGAGCGATACGAGAAGACCATCGCCCACCAGTCGGAGCAGTCCAAGGTGGCGATCGGTTCCGGGGGGATCCTCGGCCGCGGCCTCGGCAACGGCATTCACAAGTCGGGGTTCGTCCCGGAACAGCCCGGAGACTTCATCTTCTCCGTCATCGGGGAGGAACTCGGGCTCCGCGCCACGCTGCCGCTGGTGGGCGCCTACCTCGCGTTCGTGCTGGCGGCGCTGTGCGTCGCGCGGCGCGCCATCGACGTGTACGGCTCGATGATCGCGTGCGGGACCGGTTTTCTCGTGGGCCTCCAGGCGATCATCAACATCGCCGTCACGACCGGATCCATGCCCAACAAGGGCCTCGCGCTGCCCTTCGTCAGCTACGGGGGATCGTGTCTCGTCTCCATGCTCATTCTCGTGGGATTGCTCATCAACGTCGCCATCCGCTCCGCGCGCGAGGAACACGTCGCGTTCCTGCCCGAATCCGATGACCGGGAAGCCTCCGCCCTCCAGGGCGCCTGACGCATGAACGTGAACGACGCACCCCACATCGTCATCGCCTGCGGCGGAACCGGCGGGCACCTGTACCCCGGGCTCGCGATCGCGGAACGCCTCGTGGACGAGGGAGCGACGGTCACCCTGATCGTCTCCCCGAAGGAGGTGGACCGGCGTGTCCTCAACTGCGAGCAGCGCTTCCGCGTGATCACGCTTCCGGCCATCGGCTTCTCCGTGCGCGGTCTCCTGCGGTTCATGGCCCAGAGCTGGAAGTCGTATCGCATGGCGCGGGCGGACTTCCGGGCGAACCCGCCGGACCTGCTGCTCTCCATGGGCGGGTTCACCAGCGCCGCCCCGGCATGGGCCGCAAGGGACGTCGGCGCCCTCGTCCTGCTCCACGAGGCCAACGCGATCCCCGGGCGCGCCAACCGCTGGCTCGCGCGCTTCACGCACCGCGCCTACGTGTTCTTCCCGGAGGCGGTGGAGCGACTGCGCCCCTGCGAGGTGCAGATGGCCGGCATGCCCGTGCGTGAGGCGTTTCAGCCGGGGGACCCGGCGGTCTGCCGCTCCGCGCTCGGGCTCGCGCCCGACCGGCCCGTGCTCCTCGTCATGGGAGGAAGCCAGGGCGCCAGCGGCATCAACGAGCGGATGGCCGCGTGCGCCCCGCTCCTCGCCCGGCGCCTCCCCGACCTGCAGGTGCTTCACCTCGCCGGCTCCCGCGACGACGCGTCGGTTCGAAAGGCCTACCAGGCCGCGAACGTGCGCGCCGTCGTCCGTCCGTTCCTCACCGAGATGGAGCTCGCGCTGGGCGCCGCCGATGCCGCCGTCTCGCGCGCGGGCGCATCGTCGCTCGCCGAGCTCGCCGCGATGGGCGTGCCCCCGCTGCTCATCCCGTATCCCTACGCCGCGGACAACCACCAGCTCGCCAATGCCCGCGCGTTCGAATCGACCGACGCGGCACGCGTGCTGACGCAGTCGGAGGCGACTCCCGAACGCCTCGCCGACGAGATCGTGGCGCTGCTTACCGACACCTCCCTCCGCGACCGTCTCAAGGCCGGCATCTCGAGCTGGCACTGGCCGGATGCCGACCGGACGATCGCCGCCGAGCTGATGGAATTCGTCCGCGCCCGGACCAACCGCGCGAGAAACGGAGTCGCCGCCGCCGCACCAGGATGAAATCCGCCTTCCAAGAGACACCCCGGGTCGCCCAGGGACCGGTCGCCGCCCTCGAGACGCGCCTGCGCGCGCTTCTCTCGCCCTCGACGCTCATCGCGCCATGGGCGCCGCTCGCCCGTCGGACAACGCTCCGGGTGGGCGGATGCGCGGAGCTCCTGGTCGAACCCGCCGACGAACGCGACCTCGCGATCACCATCGCGGAGGCACGGTCGCTCGGCGTCCCGTGGCGCGTCATCGGGCGCGGCTCGAATCTGCTCGTCCGCGACGGCGGCGTGCGCGGGATGGTCCTGTGCCTTGACCAGCCTGCCTTCACGCGGATCGATGTGCAGGCGCCGCTGATTTCGTGCGGGGCGGGCGTGCGCCTGCGCGACGTCGCCATGACCGCGAGGCGCGAGGGGCTCGCCGGCCTGGAGTTTCTCGCGGGCATCCCCGGCAGTGTCGGCGGAGCCCTGCGCATGAACGCCGGCGCGTGGAGCTGCGCCACCTTCGAGCGCCTCGAGCGCGTCCGCTACATGGCTGTCGGAGGAACGATCCACGAGCGCGCGGGGCGGGAGGTTCCCTTCGCGTACCGTCGCTGCGAGTTCTTCGGCGAGAACATCGCGCTCAGCGCCGTGTTCCGCGGCGAGCCTTCCACCCCCGAGGAGGTGGGGCGCACGCTCGACGACCTCAACGCCCGCCGCTGGGCCACCCAGCCCGCCGCGGCGAGTGCCGGGTGCATCTTCAAGAACCCGCCGGAGATTCCGGCGGGCCGGCTCATCGAGGAACTCGGCCTCAAGGGGGAGCGCGTCGGCGCGGCCCGGGTCTCGGAGATCCACGGCAATTTCATCGTGAACGAAGGCGGCGCCACCGCGGCCGACGTGCTCCAGCTCATCGAGCTGATCCGCACCCGCGCCCGGCAGGAACGCGGGATCGAGCTGGAAACCGAGGTCGAAATCATCGGCGAGTGAGCGGCGCCATGAACATCTGCGTGCTGCTGGGCGGGCCTTCGGCGGAACGCGAGGTCTCGCTCAAGTCCGGGCGGGCCATAGCGCGCGCGCTGCGCTCGCTCGGCCACATCGTCACCGAACTGGACCCGGTCGGCGCATGGTCGCTCCCGCGCGGGACGGACGTCGTCTTCATCGCGCTGCACGGGACCTACGGCGAGGACGGCGCGGTGCAGGGCGAGCTCGAGGCGATGTCGGTGCCGTTCACGGGATGCGACGCCCAGTCCAGCCGCATCGCCTTCGACAAGATCCTCACGAAGGAACGGCTGGTGGAGCGCGGCGTGCCCACGGCTCCCCACCTCGTGCTCGCCGATCCCGACGCACCATGGCCCGACGGGTGGAATCCCCCGCTCGTGGTGAAGCCCGTCCGGCAGGGTTCGAGCGTCGGACTGCAGTTCGTGGACCGGGTCGAGCAATGGCCCGATGCCATCCGGCAAAGCCTTGCGTTCGACACCCGGGTGCTCGTGGAGGAGCGCATCGCGGGACGCGAGGTCACCGTCGGGATCCTCGACGGCCGCGCCCTGCCCGTCGTCGAGGTGCGGCCGATCCGCGGCGGATTCGATTACCACAACAAGTACACGGCCGGCGCCACGGAGTATCTCTGCCCGGCGCCGTTCGACGAGCCCACGACCGCCCGCATCCAGGAGGCCGGCGTGCGCGCCTTCGAGGCGGTGGGCGGGCGCGACTACGGCCGGGTGGACGTCATGGTCCGCCCGGACGGTTCACCGGTGGTCCTCGAGGTGAACACGCTTCCCGGCATGACCGAAACCAGCCTGCTGCCGAAGGCGGCCGCCGCCGCGGGAATCGCCTTCAAGGACCTGTGTCAGCGCATGGTGGACATGGCGGCCGGCCGGCGCGAACGCGGAGGGGCTGTGCATGTGGCCTAGCCGAAAGAAGAACCGCAGACAGGGCCGCGAGAGCGTGCTGCCCGTGAAGAGCCGCGGACGCGATCCGCGGCTCGCCCGTGTGCGCGCCCTGATCGCCGTGATCACGGTGGTGGTGGGCACGACGGCCGGCGCCCTGCTCATCTGGCAGGCATACAAGTGGGCGCTGATCCAGTTCGTCTTTCGCAACGAGTCATACGCCATCCGGAGGATCGAGATCCGTCATGAAGGCCGGCTCCGGCCCGAGCAGATCCGGCAGTGGGCCGGCGTCTCCCACGGGCAGAACCTGCTGGCGCTCGACCTCGACCACGTGCGGCACAACCTCGAGATGCATCCGTGGATCGGCTGGGCGGATGTGCAGGCGCGCCGGCCGGACTGCCTGCGGATCGCCGTGAGGGAGCGGGAGCCGGTCGCCCAGATCGTCGTCTGGCGGGTGAGCATGCACGCGGACAACGCATGGGCCGAAACCAACTACGTGGACGCCGAGGGAGTTGTGCTGCCTCCGCTCAAGCCGCACTGGGTCCGGGCCGGGCTCGATTACGATTTCAGTCACCTGCCGCGGCTGGTCGGCCTCGAGGGACACGCCATCGTTCCCGGGCAGAAGCTGTCCAGTCCGATGCTGAAGCCGGCCCTCGAACTGATCCGCGCGTACGAGCAGTCCGAACTCTACTCGAGGGTGGACCTCGAACGCGTGGACCTCTCCGGCACGTTCACGATGCGCGGCTTTCTGCGCGGCGGGACGGAGATCGTGTTCGGCGTGCGCGACTTCGAGCGGCAGATGCGCCGGTGGCATCGCATTCATCAGTATGCGGAGGAGGTCGGCCGCCGGCTCGAGTGGCTCGATCTGTCCGTCACGAACAACCTTCCCGCGCGATGGCGCGCCTCGACGAACGAGCCCGCAGGCCCCACCCTTCGGTCTCAACGCCACAATCGACGCCATGTTTGACTTCCGTTTCCTCGACAGACGGCCGCTGATCGTCGGCCTCGAGATCGGTACGGCCAAGGTCTGCGCCATGGTCGGCGAAGTCTCCCCGGAAGGCGCCCTGTCCATCATCGGCATCGGGCAGAGTCCGTCGCGCGGCGCGCGCAAGGCGGAGGTGATCGAACCGGCGCTCGCGGAGGAGGACGTGCGTCTCGCGCTCGCCGAGGCGGAACACTCGGCGGACATCGAGATCCGTTCCGTGTACCTCGGCGTGTCCGGCGGGCACGTCGTCGGGTTCAACAACCGGGGCGTCCAGCCGATCGTCTCGCGCGACCGTCAGATCACCGAGGAGGATGTCGAGGATGTCATCCGCAACGCGAAGGCGATCAACATCCCCTCCGACCACTACGTGGTCCACGCCGTCCGCCAGCACTTCAGCGTGGACGACCAGGATGAGATCCGCGATCCGGTCGGCATGGTCGGCGGCCGGCTCGAGGTCGAGATGCACGTGATCCACGGGCGGACGAACCGCTTTCAGAACGCGATCCGGCTGGTCAAGGGGATGCACATCGACGTCGAGGACATCGTCTTCAACGGGCTTGCCAGCTCCCTCGCGGTCCTCACCGCCGAACAGAAGGAACTCGGCGCCCTGGTCATCGATCTCGGGGCCGGCGGCACCGAGTATGTCGTGTATTCACGCGGCGTCGTGAAGCACACGGGAGTGCTCGCCGTCGGCGGCGATCATGTCGCCCAGGACATCGCGCTGGGCCTGAAGCTTCCCCAGGGGAGGGCGGAGAAGCTCAAGCTCGAGCATGGCGACGCCATCTACGACGAGTCGGCCCGGGGCCTCTCCCACACACCCCGGAACGACCTCGGCCTCCCCGAGCGGCCGATCAACATCCAGCACCTCCGCTGCATCATGTCGCTCCGCCTCCAGGAGATCTTCGAAATCGTCCGCGAGGAGATCGAGGAGGCCGGCTGGCTGGACCACCTCCGCGCCGGCGTGTTCATCTGCGGCGGCGGCGCGCGCATCCCGAGGATTCTGGAGCTCGCCGAGCGCATCTTCGAGCTTCCCGCCTTCCCGGGCCACGCCCGGGGCATCAGCGGACTCGCCACCGCGCTGGATCAGCCCGAGTTCGCGACGGCCATCGGCCTCGTGAAGTACGGCGCGGGACAGCAGCGGCGAAAGGCGCAGAAGGGACCGCTCGAGCGCCTGTTCGCGCCCGCGCGCTACATCTCCAATCTGTTCTAGGCGCGCCGCCAGGCGCCCGCCGTCCCCAGACATGGACTCCCCCACCCACCCCTCGTCGGACGGTCATCCACCCGGCACGGCCCGCGTGCTGGCGATCGGCCGCGCCGGAATCGAAATGGCCGAGGACCTCCTCCGAGATGGAGGGCTCGGGCTGTCCGTCGCAGCCCTCGACTCGGATGGCACCTCGATCCGGTCCCTCGACTGGCCGGACAAGCTCTTCGTCGGCGCGCGGCTCACCCGCAGCTTCGGCGCCGGCGGAGATCCGGACCTCGCGCGTGCCGCCGCGGACGAGGAGGCGCCCGCGATCCGCAGTCTCCTCGGCGGGCATCCCCTCATCTTCATCCTCGCGGGGCTCGGCGGCGGCGGCGGCACGGGCATCGCACCGGTCGCCGCGCGCATCGCGCGCGAGAGCGGAGCCTCCGTGTTCGCCTTCGTGACGCTGCCTTTCGCCTGCGAGGGGACGCGCCGCCAGCAGCAGGCGCTCATGGGACTTCACCGCCTGAAGACGGTTGCCGACGGCGTCCTCTGTCTGCCCAACGAGAAGCTCCTTGCGCTCGCGGACGACAGTACGCCGCTGGTGGAGACCTTCCGCGCGAGCCGCGCCCACATCCGCGATGCGGTTCGCTGCGTGTGGAATCTGCTCACCCGCCCCGGGCTGATGAACATCAGCTTCGCCGACATCTGCGCCGTGCTCCGCGGCCCGAACCTCGAGAGCGCCTTTGCTCGCGTGGAGGTTTCCGGAGAGCAGCGCGAGGAGCGGGCCCTCGAGGCATTGCTCGCCCACCCGCTCCTCAGGGACGGCGAGGCGCTTCGCCACGCGGAGTCGCTGCTGATCAGCTTCCGGTCCGGCCCCGAGCTGGCCATGCGCGAGGTGCGAAGGATCACGGAGCACTTGAGCCGTCAGGCCGCGGGTGCGCGGGTCGTGGTCGGGGCCGCGGCGGATGCCGCACCGGGCACCCTCGAGATTTCGGTCGTGGCCTCCACCCGGCAGGTCATCCGGCAT
>CAYMDA010000045.1:0-26947 GCA_964389135.1 uncultured Verrucomicrobiota bacterium
CGCCCTCAAGCTGGCGCTGGGCGCGACGCTCGGCACGGGGATCGCCGCGGCCGTGGCGTGCACGCTCTTTCCCTCGCTGCCCGTCACGATCCTCTACGCCGGGAACGAGAAGTTCCGGCCCGCGGCGGAGCTGGTTCCGCTGTTCTGCTGGTGCATGCTTCCGCTCACGGCCGCCTACACGCTCGTCAACAACCTGCTGGCGAGGGGGCGCTTCGCGGCCGTGCCGTGGCTGCTGCTGGTCGCGCTGGGGTACGCGGCGACACTCTGGGCGCTGCGCGGCGAACTCGCCGAACGCGAGATGTTCGCCGCCTTCCGCCTCGTGATCCGGGTGCTGGGCGGGTTCAGCCTCCTCCTGCTGTCGGTGGCGGTTCTATTCTCGTTTCGCCGGACGCCGGGGGACGCGCCGGAGGCGCCCCCAGCCTGACGTAGAGCCAGTGCTCGATCGGGCGGAACACGGAAAGCAGCCGGTGAAACGGTGAATAGACCAGCCGCAGGCGCACGATGCTGAGAAACATCGTGAGCGAGCTGCGCCCGAGGCGGATCTTCGAGCCGATCTTGTCGGCCCACTCGGTGGGGCACTCGAGAATGCGAAAGCCGGCGCGCTTCAGGCAGTAGAGCAGGTTGATGTCGAAGGCGAGGTCCGCGATCCGGAGGTCGGCGTGGATCGCTTCGACGGCCGCGCGACGCATCACCTTCGCTCCGCACTGCGTGTCGCGGATGTTCATCCAGAACAGCGCCTGGACGCACAGGTGGAACATCCGGCTGGCCACGCGTCGCTTCCATGGCTGCACCTCGACGAGCCGGGATTCGGGAAGCCAGCGGGACCCGATCACGCAGTCATGACCCGGAAGGCGCCGGACGAGATCGTGGAAGGCGTGGGGCGGTGTCGCGCCGTCGGCATCCACGTAGCCGATGAGATCCGTCTCGGGCGCGAGCTTGAGGCCCTCGATGAGGGCGCCTCCCTTTCCGATGGGTTCGGGGAAGTCCAGCCATTCGATCCCGCCGATCTCGCGGTGAACGGCCCGCACGACGTCCAGGGTGCGATCCCGGCAGCCGTTGAGCACCACCACGAGCCGGAACTCGCCGTCGTAGTGCTCGCGGAAGTATTCGACATAGCTCCTGAGCACCGGGCCGATCCGTGCCTCCTCGTTGTAGGCGGGGATCAGCAGCAGCAGCCGGGGTTCGCGCGGGCTGCGATCGTTCGCGGTCCGTGAGACGGGCGGCATCGGTGCGCACAGCGTGGGACGGCGGCGTGTTCGGTTCAACGTTTCCTTCAGCCGGCGCGGGGGCCCCGCCCCGGGCGGACGCCTTCGATCTTCGCCGCTTGCGGGTTCGCGGAATGGGCGCAGTGATGCGCCATGAGCGACGAGGTGCGGGTCGAGAAGGATTCAATGGGCGAGATGCGGGTTCCGGCGAACGCCCTCTACGGCGCGCAGACCGCGCGGGCCATCGAGAACTTTCCGGTGAGCGGCATCCGAATGCCGAGGCGCATCATCCGCATGCTCGGCCTCGTCAAGAAGCACGCCGCGCGCGCGAACGCCGGGCTGGGCCTGCTCGAGGAGCAGGTCGCCCGGGCGATCGAACAGGCCGCGCAGGAGGTCGCGGACGGCGTGCACGACGCGCACTTCCCCATCGACGTGTTCCAGACGGGATCCGGCACCTCGACGAACATGAACGCCAACGAGGTGATCGCGAACCGCGCCTCCGAGATCATGGGGGGGCATCGCGGAGACCGCCGGGTGCATCCGAATGACCACGTGAACCGCGGGCAGTCGAGCAACGATGTGTTCCCGACCGTGATGCACCTCGCCGCGCTCGAGGGCATCGAGCGCGACCTCTCGCCGGCGCTCGGCGAACTCCAGCGCGAATTGGCCGGACGCGCCGCCCGGTGGGAGGGCATCCTCAAGGTCGGAAGGACGCACCTGCAGGACGCGACCTCGCTGAGCCTCGGGCAGGAGTTCAGCGGTTATGCGCGCCAGGTCGAGCTGGCGCGGGCGCGGCTCGCGCGACTTCGGGAGCCGCTCGGCGAGCTGGCGCTCGGCGGAACCGCGGTCGGCACGGGCATCAACACGCACCCGGAGTTCGCGGGGCGCGTCATCGCCGGCCTCGCCGCCGAACTCGGACTGGCGTTGCGCGAGGCCGCCAACCACTTCGAGGCGCAGGGCGCCAGGGACGCGTGCACGGAGGCGGCGGCGATCCTGAAGGTGATCGCCATCAGCCTGGTCAAGATCGCCAACGACATCCGGTGGCTCGGATCCGGTCCGCGGTGCGGCCTGGGCGAGCTCCGGCTGCCGGCCACGCAGCCCGGGTCGTCGATCATGCCGGGGAAGGTGAATCCGGTGATGGCGGAGATGCTGATCCAGGTCGGCGCGCAGGTGATCGGGAACGAGGCGGCGGTCGCGTTCGCCAACGCGTACGGCAGCACGCTCGAGCTGAACGTGATGATGCCGGTGATGGCGATGAACCTGCTGCAGTCCATCGACCTGCTGACCTCCGCGAGCCGCATCTTCACCCGCCGGTGCGTGGCGGGGCTCGAGGCCGACGCGGAGCGATGCTCCCGCAACGTGGAGCGCAGCCTGATGTCCGTGACCGCCCTCGCGCCCGCGATCGGCTATGACATGGCGGCGAAGATCGCCAAGCGGGCGTGGGAATCGGACCTGAGCGTTCGCGAGGCGGCGCTGGAGCTTCTCGGTCCCGATGCCGCGAAGCTGTTCTGAGGCGCGGCTCCGCCCTCAGGACGAGCGGGTCTGCGATGGCGCCGCCGGAACGGCGTCCTCGCCTGCCGCCCCCAGGAGGATGCGGCAGGCCGCGAGGTCGCGGTGCGCGAGCCGCGCGCGCAGGAGGCCCGCCTCGAACAGCTCGCGGATGATCGTGTCGTGCGCGAGCTTGAGTTCGCGCGCGGCGCGGCGGATGCGTCCGCGGCGCGTGACCCATGCGGCCGTGGCGACCAGCCAGACGCCCATCGGCAGGAGTCCGAGGAGAGCGGTCGTGAGCACGAGCGAGAAACCCGGCGTCGGATACAGGCCGACGGACCCGTTGAGGTGATGCGCCGTGCCGAGGGCGGCGCGGAAGTAGTCGAGGTACACGGCGTAGAGCGGCCAGCCCGCCACGGCCCAGAAGATGAGAAAGCCGAGGAGCGCGACCAGGATGGAGAAGGCGGCTCCCGGGGCGCGGCGCTCGACCACCGCATCGAGGGCGACGGCGGAGCGTTCCTGAAGCGTCTGGATCCCCTCCACGAGCGTCTCGCCGGACGAGGGCGCGGAGGGCTCGGCCGGGTGGTCTCCCGTGCGGAGCGTGTTCCGTCCCAGGTCCGCCGCGACACTGTCCTGGAGCGAACGCACCAGCGGCGCGAGCTGTTCCGTCGCCCGGCGCGCGACGTACTCGCGGAGGCCGGCGGTCGTGCGCTCGCGGAAATCGGCGGCGCTGCGGACGTTGCGAGCGGCGGCCCACGTCGCTCCGATCAGGGAGGGCACGCTCCCGAGCAGCAGGAGCGGGATGCGGTCGAGCGCGCCCCAGACGAGGTTCGCGCCGGCGAGGGTGATGCGCCACGGAAAAAACACCGCGGGTGTGTTGTCCAGCCAGACGGAGCGGACGTGCTGGCGGAGGACGGCGTGCAGCGCGCGGTCCGGCCCGAGGCTCTGGGCGAGCACCTCGCTCGGAAGTCGGCGCTCGGCCTCGTCCAGCGAGGCGATGACGGGCGCGGTGGCGGGAAGGGCGCGCGCGGCGAGACGCGCGATCTCCGTGCGGAAACGCGCGAGGCGCGACTGGAGCTGCGGGGTCGAGAAATCGGCGAGATCGGTCGCCTCGGCCGCGAGGTTCCGAAGGCGTTCGACGAGCGAGGCCCGCGCGGCGGCGAGGATCTGATCCGGATCGGATTCGCGCCTCCGGAAGTCGGGGACCACGAGCGGTTCCAAGATGCGGCTGGACGGGAGGGCCGCGCCCAGTTCGGCCACGAAGGCATTCACGTCGGCCGGGCCCGTGTCGCCGGCCCGATTGATCACCGGGAGCACGGCCGTGCCGTCCGCATCCCGCAGGTAGGAGGTGATGGCGCGCGCCTCGAGGTCGCGCTCGTCCACGACGAGGATCTTCAGGAGGGCGGCGCTGAGTGCGTTTCCAGCGGCGGCGCGGACCTCCGGCGAGCGATCGTTGAACCCCGGAACGTCCGCGAGCTGAAAAGGCGCGCCCACGTCCTCCAGCTCCTCGGCGGGACACGGGATCCAGGCCTCGGTGGCGTCGTCGAGATCCGGCGGCCGCTGCGGGCCGATCCACAGGATCTGCCGCGTGCTCTGTCCCGCGGCATTGCCGATGGGAATCCGGGAGCGAACCTCCGTGTTGCGGACGAGCAGCGACACCAGGGTGGACTTTCCGGAGTTCCGGGGGCCGAGCACCGCGACGGTGAGCCGGTCGAGCCCGCGGTTCGATGCGATCTGGCGGCAGGCGCGGCGGAACGCGGCGCAGCGCGCCGGGATGGTGGCGAGCGGGCCCTCGCGCACCGCGAGGTCGAGCGCCGCGCGCTCGAGGCGGTCCGCGTGTGCGATGCAGTGCTCGAGGAGCACGTCCGGCGCGGTCAGCGGTCCAGCCGGTCCAGAGCTTCGCGGAGGCGTTTCCAGTTGTTCGGCAGCCATGTGCGGATGCGGCCGTGCAGTTCGCGCACGGCGAAGCCGTTGGCGTTGGGGCGCCCGGCCATCCCGGGGGGCGGGGGAGCGTCGTGGAGCAGGGAGCGCGGCAGTCCGACCTCGTCAAAGGCGGCCGCAAGGAGCACCGCCTTCTGCAGGTGGCCGATCCGCTGGAGCAGCCACTCATCGAGGCGCCGCGCGGCCTCCCCCTGGGCGATCGAGCCGAGACCGATCACGACCAGGAGTTCCTTCGCGGTCACGCTGAGCACGGCGGACTTCGCGCCGAGCGCCATGATCACGGGACCGCCGGCCACCGAGAGCACGGCCATCGCCGCGAGCGCGACCAGGACCGTGGTCGCCACCGTCAGACGCGCGCGCCAGACGGGCACCGCGCGCCAGAGGTCGCGTGCGCGCTCGTCCCACTCGGCCTGCGGAAGGCGGATGTGCTCCTGCTCGTTGAACCGCCGGAGAATGGCCTCGGCCACCGCGTGCCAGTATTCGCGGTCGTGATGATGACGGCACGACGCACTCCACAGCCGCAGGCGTTCGGCGACATCCTCCGCCGTGATCCGCGCGTCGGCCAGCGCGGCGCCGAGGCGATGGCCTTCCTCGCGCACGGCCTCCGCGATGCCGCCCGACAGACCTTTCGCGGCGGCACGGATCGACCGCATGGCGACCGATGCCTTCTGGGACATCCAAAGGAACGGCTTCAGGTCCATCGGCGCCGTGCGGCGGATTCCCGTCGCGAAATCCTCGATGAACCGTGGATCGATGCGGATGCGCGCCTGTCCCTCGCGCTCCAGCAGCCGCTCCAGCTCGAACTGCAGGCTTGCCGCCGCCCGGCGGACCTCGCGATTGCGAGCCTCCGCGGTGGCGGCGATGTGATCGCCGCCCTCCAGGATCTGCTGCCGCACAGCCTGCAGGAGCTGTCTCTGGCGCGACTGGAGCAGCGCCTCGGGCGTGAGACGCCGGGGGAACTGCAACAGGCTGCGGTTCGGATCAACGGCCTCCGGACGATTGGCCGCGGGATCCGGCGCGGCGGAGAAGAAGCACGGGAAGGCGTCATTCCATGCCGGTGAGGACGCTCCCGCGCCGGCGGCGGAGAGCAGGGCGCGGTTCGGGTCCCACCGCGGCGTGTAGTCCTCGTACCCGCGGTGGCGAAAATCGTAGGCGACATGGATCTCGCGGGCGATTCCCTCCCACGCGGAGCGCGCCTCCGCGGCGATGATCTCCGGAGGCTCGCCGCTGCAGAAGTTGATCGCCAGCACCCGGCTCGCGCCGGGAAGCGCGTCGAGCACCTCGGCGACCTGCTCGACCTCGAGTTCGCTTCGGGGAAGCACAATGAAAACCGCGGAGCAGACATGGCCGGCGGCCTGGAGGAGGGCCCGCCTCCGGCGCGTGGGCCCGGAATCGCCGGTCTCGTGACGCTGGATGTCCGGGCAGTCGAGCAGACAGACGCCGTGATGGTCGAGGCCGGAATCAAACGCGAGAAGCGGCACCCCGATCCGGTCGCGGTCGCGCTGCTGCTCGTGAGCGGCCTCGGGTTCCTCGGCAAGCTGGGCGGCCTCGGTGCCGAACACGCCCGACAGCAGGGACTCGAGTGACGCGCGAAACGCGGGATCCTTTCCCCATGGCTCCGGGCACCAGAGCGTGAAGCGGTGGGTCCCCGCGGAGCGCGCGACCCCGCGAAGCACGCGCCTCCGGCCCGCCTCCGACAGGAAGGATGCGACGAGCGACGACTTGCCCGAGTTGATCAGCCCCGCCACCGCGATCACCGGGACGCGAACGAGCCCGTTGAGAAAGCGAAGGGCCGCCTCGAGGTCGCTCGCGCGCGACGGCGCGTACTCCCGCAGCGCGGCGAGAAATGGAATGTACCGGTCTTCGGGCCATGTCTCATGCAGGACCGCGAAGGCCGGATCTTCGAGTTCGAATGACGGCAGGTTCCAGATGACAGAATCCAATGACGCACCATTGGTGGCCGCGGTGGATGCGATCGGCAAGTCCCGAGACGAGAGGCGGATCACGCGATGCAGCTCCCCGGGGCCCCGGGAGACACCCGCCGGGGGCGTATCCGTCCTTGCGGGAATCTCGCGGGGAAGGCATTGAAGGTGTGAAATGGTTATGTTGCGTACGCTGGAGCCGCTGCAGGCCTTCTATCTGCCGAGTTTCGAGATGTTCATCATCTTTCTGTTCGCCGCGAGCCTGCCGGTGGCCTTCGTGGTGTGGATGAGGATGTGGCTGGGGTCCGTGAAGGACGAGAATCCGGACGAGGCGGAGCGCCTCCAGGCGGAGGCGGACCGCGAGCATCTGCGCCACAGCGGCTTCGCCCACGCCGGGACCCATGCGGCAGCGGCTCATCACGCCCACCACGCGTCGGCCGCCCCCTCCGCCGCGCCTTCGGGCGAGGCCGCCGGTGTCGCGGGGCACCACTGATCCCGCCCATGCGCCGGCTCCGCCGCCTCATCCTCCTTCCGCTGGCGGCCTGCCTCGCGGACGCGGCGGCCGCGGAGTTCAGCGATTTCAACGGCAGGCCCGGCCCCGGCTGGGAGATCCTGCGCGAGGACCCTGATGGCTGGCGAATCACCTCGCGGGGGCTCGAGGTGCGGGCGCAGCCGGGGAACATGTGGGGTCCGTCGAACGACGCGAGGAACACGTTCGTGCGAAAGGTGCCGGACCCGGCGAAGACCCCGGTCGAGGTCACAGTGACCGTCGAGAATCGCCCTACCGAACAGTACGAGCAGGTGGACCTCGTCTGGTATTACGCGGACAGCCACCAGGTGAAGATCGGGCAGGAGCTGGTCGATGGACAGTTGAGCATCGTCATGGGGCGCGAGGAGGACGATCGCGCGCGGACGATCGCGATCATCCCGATCGAGTCCCACCGGGTCACGCTGCGCCTTCGCGCCGAGGGGAACCAGCTCCGGGGCTACTTCCGGACCTCGGATGCCGGGGAATGGCGCGAGGCCGGAAGCTGCGATCTCCCGGTGAAGGGGGAGCCGATGGTCAGTCTCCAGGTGTACCAGGGGCCGCGCCACGAGGAACGATGGGCCGTTCTCCGTGATTTCCGCCTGACGGCCGGCGCACCGCCTCGCTGAGACCGAACCCGCGCGCGGCCCCGTGAGGCACCGGCCATCGCGGCCGGGTCAGCCCCGCATGAGAGCCTCGATGTCGTCGGGCTCGATCGGGATGTCCGCCATCAGGTCCACCGGCCCCTGGCTGGTGATCAGCACGTCGTTCTCGAGGCGGATGCCGATTCCCTCCTCGCGGATGTAGAGGCCGGGCTCCACCGTCATCACCCAGCCGGCGGTGAGCGGTTCCGTCGTGTAGCCGACGTCGTGGACGTCGAGGCCGATGGGGTGGCCAAGGCCGTGCATGAAGTATTTCTTCACCGGGCGCTTCATCGGATCCTCCGGATCCTCCTCGAGCTGCTCGGGCTTCAGCAGTCCGAGCTCCACGCATTCCCTGGCCATCATGATCTCGGCCGACCGCTGCCATTCCTTCCAGCGTATGCCGGGACGGAGCGCGCTGATCGAGGCGCGCAGCACGCGGAGGACGGCCTCGTACACCTTGCGCTGCCGGTCCGTGAACCGCCCGTTGACGGGAAGCGTCCGGGTCAGGTCGGCGTTGTAGTTGCCGTAGGCCGCGGCGACATCGAGCAGGAGGACATCGCCATCGCGGCATTCCCTGTCGTTGTCGTTGTAGTGGAGGACGCACGAGTTCGCACCGGACGCGATGATCGGGTTGTACGCGAACTGTCCGCGGCGCCGGATGAACTCATGCGCGAACTCCGCCTCGACCTCGTGTTCGAAGACGCCGGGGCGCACGAACCGGCAGACCCGCTCGAAACCGGCGCGGGTGATCGCGCACGCCTCGCGCATCAGGTCCAGCTCGAGGGGCTGCTTCACCGCGCGGAGCCGGTGCATCAGCCGGGCGAGCCGATGGTAGTGGTGCAGGGGATAGCGCTCGCGCACCCACCGGACGAACCGCGCGTCCCGGCTCTCCACCACGATCTCGGCGCGCTGATGCTCGTTGGTGTTGAGCCAGACGTGCTCCGCCTCGCACATGAGCCGATGGAAGGTCCGGGGAAACTCCGCGAGCCACTGCACGTTGCGGACCCCCGAGACCTCGCGCGCGGATTCCTTCGTGAGCTTGTGGCCCTCCCAGATGGCGATCTGCTCGCTGGTCTCGCGAAGGAACAGAATCTCCCGCTGTCGCTCGTCGCTCGCGTCCGGGAACATCACGAGGATGCTCTCCTCCTGCTCGACTCCCGAGAGGTAGAACAGATCGGAGTTCGGAATCAGGCGCAGCGTGCCGTCCGCGTTCGTCGGCGGAATGTCGTTCGCATTGACCACCGCGAGCGAGCCGGGAGGGAGGAGGCGCATCAGTCGGCGGCGATTCTCGATGAACAGGCGCGGATCGATCGGCGAATGGCGCATCGCGTGATCGTGAACCGCCCGCCTCCAGGGGGTAAAGGAGTTCCATTCGCGTGCCGCGATGACCTGCCCCATGCGCCACTCCGACCGCCACGCCGCCGTCGCGAGCGGCCGCGGGAAAACCCTTGCCGAACCCGGCGGCGGCGGTATGGTGCAAACGCTTTGCAAATGGTGCGGCGGCCATCCCGGTTCTCGCGGCGAGTCCTCGCCCTGCTGCTGCCCGCCCTGATGCTCTTCCTCCAGGCGGCGGTCGCCCTGCCCGTGCTCCATCACGCGCTCCACGGCGGGGAGGAGCGCGGGCCCGCACATCATTGCGATGAACCGGGCTGCGTCCTCGTCGCGCTCGCCTCCGGCGCGATGGAGCCCGGGCCCGGTCCCGTGGCGGTCTGTCCCCCGCCGCCCCGCGTTTCGAACGTCCTTTTCCCCGTCTTCGCGGGCTTTCCCCGGGCGGATTGTCCGACCGTTCCGGGACGATCACCTCCCCGGTGACACCGCCGGCGGCCCCGCCGGCATTCCAGGTCCCGTCGGCGCGGACCGCCCGTCCGCCGCCGAGTGCCCGGCCGACGGCCGGGTGAATTCCCTCATTGCAGAAGCCCGCGCGGACGGAAGCCGCGCGGGGGATCGTTCCCGATGAACTGGAGACGTTCGCGCCCGCGGGGCGCGTGGCCGGCATTCACGCTGGTCGAACTGCTGGTGGTGATCGCGGTGATCGCGATCCTTGCGAGTCTGCTCCTGCCGGCCCTTGCCGCGGCCCGGGTGAAGGCGCGGCACGTGAAGTGCGCCTCGAACCTGCGCCAGATCGGACTGGCGCTGAGGATGTACGCCGACGATCACGACGGGTGGATGCCGCTGACCACCCACGGCGGGCCCACGAATCAGTCGTGGATTTTCACGCTGGGACCGTACCTCGGCGATGTCCATGAGGTGCGCATCTCGCCGGCCGACCGAAGGGGGCCCCGGCGAACCAACGGGTCAAGCTATGTGCTGAACGAGTATGTGGCGGTCGATCGGACGGATCCGTTCGGATTTGTCCTCGAGAGCTACCGGAATCTCGATCGTCTCCCCGTGCCGTCACGCACGCAGACGGTTTATCCGGTGTCGGAGGACCTCCCGCCTTCCGTCCATGCGGATCATACGCACTCCAGGACATGGGTGCGAAACGGCGTGGGCCACTGGCCCGCGGTGACGTCCGACATCGCGCCCGACCTGCATCGGACCGGCGGGGCGTCCCCCGATCACACGCGGGGCGCGGCCAGTTACCTGTATGCCGACGGCCACGTGCTCGCGATTCCGGCGCGCGGCATGAAGCAGCTCATCGATCGCGGCGAGAACCCCGCCGAGCCGCCTCACTGACCCTCTCCTTTCCCCCGGCGCGCGGGGCGGCGCCGAGGGGGATTCGAACCGCAGCCCCGCCGACGAAAACGCTGAAACTCCATGACCCTGGGCAATCGAAACCAATGGCTTCGTCCGCGGGCCCCCGGACGGCGGCCCGTCGCCGCTCCGGCACGGCTGGCCGGGATGCTGGCGCTCTGCGGCGTCGTGATGCCGGGCCCTTCGGAAACCGCTCCCATCCGCGTCGAGGAGGGCGAAATCGATCTCGAGGTCGTGTTCGATCCGGGAAGCCGCGAGCTCGAGCTGGAGGTCGCGAGCGATGGATCGGGCCCGAGCATGAAACCGGACGACGTGGTGCTCGTCGTCGGGGAGGCCGCGCGCACGATCCTCCCCCAGGACTTCCCGCCGCTCGGGAACGCGGGGGACACGCTGTGGATCGTGCCGCAGTCGCCGAACCCCGACCTGATCTATGTCGGGATCGCCGGGGACGAGGTCGATCCCGGTGCGTTCGAGGGCCCGGTGGAACTCCGGCTCGTGGCGTGGAGCGGTCCAGGTGACTTCCTCCTGTGGCAATCGCGGGGTCCCGGTGAGTTCGACGTCCGGATGAACACACGGGACGGTGTGGAGGACGACGTGGTGGACGTGCCTCCAGGCGGGCATGCGCATTACAACTGGGGATTCACGACGAACGGCCTTTACCGGCTGACCTTCGTCGCGGGCGGAATCGAGTCGGACACCGGGGAGTCCATTCGCAGTGCCGACGTGGTCGTGACGTTCGCGGTGGGGTCCGTTCCGGCCGGCGTGGACCGGCCGAGACTCAGGATCGAACGGCGTCAGAACGAAACGCTGGCACTGGTGCTCGAGGGAATGTCCGGCGCCAGGTACGCGGTTCTCGAGGCTGAGACCGCGAACGGCCCGTGGCGGCATCTTGCGGACGTGCGGATCGAGCCGGGCGCGGCGGAGGCGGAAGTCGCGATCCCGCGCGAGACCCGCACGGCCCGCTTCTTTCGTGCGCAGGCGCAATAAGGTGGCGGGACGGCGCCGCGCGGATTGGGCTTCGCTCCGGGCCCGGTGACGGGTTGAATGCCGCGGCTTGAGGTCGGAACAGCCCAGCAGACGATCCACCCGGCGTCGCGTGCGCCGGGGTGCGGTGATTCTCGGCGTTGCGCTGGGAGCCGGTGTGCTTTCAGGCGGCGCGCTGACCGGGGGCGATGTCCCTCGAGACCTGTCAGCCGCGGCCGTTGCCGGTTCCGCGGCTCCGGCCCCGCGGCTCCGTGATCCGGAGGACACCGGCTGGCGCGCGCTCGGCCCGATCATTCAGACGTTTCCGCTGACGCTCGATCCGGGCGTCGGCCTGGAGGCGGCGGGGCCGTTCTACTACCGGTACGAGTCCGAGGATGGATTCGTCTGGGGTGTGCCGCCCCTGGTCTCCGCCTCGAGCACGCGGGACGGCGATCGGGCGGATGTCATCATCCTTCCGCCGCTTTACACGTGGCGCCGGTACGGCGAGGAGACGCGCTGGCAGATGCTCCAGTGGCTGCACGGCGGCCGGCAGGAAAGGATCGAGGACCCCGGGGTTCGGAGGTTCAACCTGTTTCCCATCTTCTTCTACCAGGACGGAACGGACCCCGCGTCCGACTACTGGGCGGTGTTCCCCCTCCACGGAACGATCAAGGGGCGCTTTCTCCGCGATGAGATTGACTTCACGCTCTTTCCGGTGTGGCTGCAGACGCGCCGGGGCGCCGTGGTCACCAGGAACGTGCTGTTCCCGGTGTTCCACTGGCGCGGGGGCCCGGGGTTGAAGGGATGGCAGGCGTGGCCCCTGCTCGGCCATGAGCACAGGGAACCCGGACTGCGCACGAACATGCTGGACGAGGTCGAGGTCGTTCCCGGGCATGACAAGTTCTTCGCGCTCTGGCCCCTCTACTTCCGCAACCGGATGGGCCTCGGCACGGAACAGCCCGCGCGCGTGGACGCCGTTTTCCCGCTGGTGTACCTCGAGCGGTCGGCTCCGCGCGATCACACCTCCATCCTGTGGCCGTTCTTCTCGTTCACGGACAACCGCGAGGAGAAGTTCCGCCAGTGGAGCGCTCCGTGGCCGCTGGTGGGTTTCGCGCGCGGGGAGGGCAAGACCCTGAATCGCGTGATCCCGTTCTTCAGTGTCGGGCGCACGGAGACGCTGGAGACCGAGACCTACCTCTGGCCGGTCTATCGCAGGCGGCATGTGGAGACGGAGGCCATCGATCGCGATCGGCGGCAGTGGCTGTTCTTCCTGTACTCGGATGAGCGCGAGGTCCGGAAGGAGACGGGGCGGGAATCGCGGCGCATCGATTCGTGGCCGTTCTTCACATGGCGCCGGGGGCTGGATGGCAGGGAGCGCCTGCAGATCCTCGCGCCCATCGAGCCGATCCGGGCGGGTTCCGGCATTGAACGCAACTGGTCTCCGCTGTGGTCCGTCTGGCGGAGGGAGGAGGACCCCGCGGAGGGGCGCAGCAGCACGTCGATCCTGTGGAACCTGTACCGGCGCGACGCCGCGCCCGGGGTGAGTAAGGGCTCGCTCCTGTTCGGGCTGGTTCAGTATCAGAAGACACCTGCCGGTCGGCGCTGGCGCCTGCTGCACCTCGGTCCGCGACTCGACGAGGCAGAACCACCGGAGGTGGGAAGCGATGTTCCATAGCATCGGCGAAATCCTGTTCCTGGGCTGGCGAACCCTGCGGGCGCTGCCGCACACGTGGCATCAGCGACGCAAGGTGCTGGACCAGTTGTTCGAGATCGGCAACGCGAGCCTGTTCATGGCGTGCCTGCTGTCGCTGTTCATCGGCGGGGTGCTCGCGCTGCAGAGCGGGCCGCGGCTCGCGGAGCGCGGCATCTCGGGGCTCCTGGGCGGACTGGTGGGCCTGTCGATGGCCGAGGAGCTCGCGCCGGTGATGATGTCGATCCTGATCGCGGGCCGGATCGGCTCCGCGATGGCCGCCGAGATCGGCTCCATGCGCGTGTACCAGGAGATCGACGCGCTGCAGACCATGAACATCAACCCGGTGCACTACCTCGTGCTGCCGCGTCTGGTGGCGATCACGATCGGCCTGCCCATCCTCGTGATCTTCTCGATGGTGGTGGGCTGGACGGGCGGCGCGATCGTCGCCATGGGCAACGCCGAGATCAACGTGGGCTGGTCGGAATACTTCAGCAATCTTCGGGACTCGGTGGAGGGATTCGACGTCGCGAAGGGCTTCGTGAAGAGCTTCGTGTTCGCGATGGTCGTCGGGCTCGTCTCCTGCCACGAGGGTCTGCAGACCTCCGGTGGTCCGCGCGGGATCGGCCGCTCCGTCACGCGGGCCGTGGTGCGCTCGATCGTGCTCATCCTCATCCTCGACTACGCGCTGACGCGGGTCCTCCTGCTCTTCGACTGATGAACGCCATCCAGGGTGTCCGAGTTGAGGTTCGCGGTCTGCGACGGAGCTTCCGCGGCGTGGAGGTGCTGAAGGGGATCGATCTGACGATCGAGGCCGGCGAGCTGTTCGTGCTGATGGGGGCGAGCGGGAGCGGGAAGACCGTGCTCCTGAGGCAGATCATCGGCCTCGACCGGCCGCAGGCGGGCGAGGTGCTCGTGGACGGCCACCCCGTGCACGCCGACGACCGCCCCGGACGCGTGCGCATGGCGATGGTGTTCCAGTCCGCGGCCCTTCTTCACTCGCTGACCGTGGCGGAGAACGTGGGCCTCTATCTCACGGAGCACCGGCTGCATCCGCCGCACGTCATCTCGCAGATCGTGGCGGACAAGCTGGAGCTGGTGGGGCTGTCCGGCGCGGCGGACAAGCTGCCATCCGAGCTGTCGGGCGGCATGCGCAAGCGCGTCGCCATCGCGCGCGCCCTCGCGGGCGATCCGCAGCTCATCCTGTTCGACGAGCCGACCAGCGAGCTGGACCCGCTGCGCTCGGTCTCGATCGGGCGGGAGATCCTTCGCGTCAACGAGCGGTTCGGGGTCACCACGATCGTCGTCACGCACGACCGGGACCTTGCCCTCGGCATCGCCGATCGCGTCGCGTTTCTCGCCGATGGGGAAATCCGGTTCATCGGGACCCCCGAGGAGCTCAAGGCGAGCGGCGATCCGATGATCCGGGACTTCCTGACCGCCGATTTCGAGAGCACAGTGCGCCCCGAGGAACGATCATGAGAACCACCTCGCTCGAGACACGTGTCGGTTTCTTCTTCGCGCTCGCCCTGCTCGCGGGTGTGGTCCTGCTGGAGCTCGCCGGCAGCTTTGATCTGTTTCAGCGCGGTCTTCGCGTCCGCGCGCGCTTCGACTCCGTGAGCGAACTCAAGGAGGGCGCGCCCGTGAAGCTCGCCGGCGTGCCCGTGGGCGAGGTTCGCGACGTGCGGATCGAGGGCGGCAAGGTCGTCGTCACGATGCGCGTTCGCCCTGATGCGGGCATCCGCACCGACAGCCGCGCGACCATCCGGTTCGCCGGGCTGCTCGGCCAGAACTATGTCTCGCTGTCGTTCGGAACCCCGGACGCCCCGGTCGTCACGGAGGGAACGGAGCTCGAGGCCGAGACCCTGCCGGACCTCGGCGAGATCATGGCGAAGATCGATTCCGCCGTGTCCAGCGTCGGCAACATCACCAACATCTTCGGCGGCGACAACTTCCAGAACCTGCTCGGTCCGTTCACGGACTTCCTCCGCGACAACAGCCCGCGCCTGAGCGCGATCCTCGCGAACATGCAGGTGATCTCGAAGCAGATCGCCGAGGGGCAGGGAACGATCGGGCGGCTGGTCTCGGACGAGCAGCTCTACAACGCCGCCCTCGAGACCGTCACGAACATGAGCGTCGTGGCATCGCGGATCGAGGACCTCAGCGCCGACGCAAAGGCCGCGGTGGCCGACGCGCGCGCGCTCATCGGCGACGTGAGCGCCGGCCGCGGCACGCTCGGAAAGCTCGCGCGGGACGAACAGCTCTACCGGGAGGTCACCGAGGCGATGACAAGCCTTCGCGAGATCCTCGCGAAGATCAATCAGGGGCAGGGGCTCGCCGGCCGTGTCGTAAACGATGAGACCTTCTATCGCAACGTGAAGGGAACCCTCCAGAAGGTCGAGCGCGCCACCGAGTCGATCGAGGACCAGGGTCCGATCTCGGTGCTCGGCACGGTCGTCGGCACCTTGTTCTAGCGGCGCGCGGGAGAAGGGCGGCCGACAGCTTCCCGGCGCCATCCCGCCGCCCGTGCCCGCGCCCGGGATCTTCACGCTCGCTCCGGGCCTGGGTGTGTTCCCCGGTCTCCGGAGGGAATTCCTCGTCTCGTCGCGCGCACGGACGCCGATTGCGCCGTCCCGCGGCGCGGTTTGGCGGAATTCGGTCTTGAGTTTTGCATCCCGCGGGAAACCATTGCCGACTCTATGCCGTCGGCTGTTCCGCAAAAGAATGCACCCGCCGCGGCGGCGCCTGCGCCGCCCGATCGGATGCTCAATGTCATGGCTTGGTTGGAGTTGCATCGCGGGCAGCTCATCACGGCCTTTGTGGTGCTCGTCGCGGTGCTAGCGGCGATCTACCTGTGGCGCCACAGCGCCGCCCAGAAGGAGGCGGCGGCGAACGCGGCGCTGCTCGCCCTGCGGCCGCCCCAGGCCGAACCGGGAGGGATTCCCGAGGTCGTGGCCGCCTCGGAGTACCTGAAGATTGCCGAGCAGTACCCTGGAACCGCCGCCGGCCAGCGCGCGCGCCTGCTCGCCGCCGGCAGCCTGTTCCACGAGGGACGCTACGCGGACGCGCTCGCCGAGTTCCGCAGGGTCGCGGAGCGTGCCGAAGCGGACGCGATCGCGGCGCAGGCGGCCTACGGGATCGCCGCGAGCCTCGAGGCGCAGGGCAACGTGGACGAGGCGATCACCGCGTATCGCACGGTGATCTCCCAGCACCCGGACGAGAGCGTCGCGGATCAGGCGCGGCTCGCGCTCGCACGAATTCACGAGGCCCGTTCGGAGCTGCCGCTGGCGTTGCAGCTCTACGACGAGCTGGTGCGCACGCCGGAACCCGGAGCGTTCGCGCAGATGGCGGAACAGCAGCGGGAAGCCCTGTTGCGGAAGCACCCGGAACTGGCTGGCACCAACGCGATCCCCCCGGCTGCGGTCAATTAGGTCGGACACAAGCCTCATGAAGCTCTGTATCATTGGCACCGGGTATGTGGGCCTGGTGACGGGCGCCTGCTTCGCCGAGGTTGGGCACGAGGTCATCTGCGTCGATAACAACGAGGAAAAGGTCCGCACGCTTCAGGCTGGCGGCATCCCGATCTATGAGCCGGGTCTCGAGGAACTCGTTCCCCGCAACGTCGCCTCCGGCCGTCTCCGGTTCACGGGCAGCATCGCCGAGGGCGTCAGCGAGTCGGAGGTGATCTTCATCGCGGTGCCGACCCCGCCCCAGGTGGACGGCTCCGTGGACCTCAGTTTCATCGAGGGCGTCGCCCGGGAAATCGCCGGCTGCATGACGCAGTACCGGGTGATCGTCGACAAGAGCACCGTCCCGGTGAAGACCGGCGAGAAGGTCGCGGAAACGATCAAGCGCTACAACAAGGCGCGCGCCGACTTCGACGTGGTCTCGAACCCCGAGTTCCTGCGAGAGGGCTTCGCGGTCGAGGACCTGATGCATCCGGACCGCATCGTGATCGGGGTGCTCTCGCAGCGCCCGGTGGAGATCATGCGCCGGCTGTACGCGCCGTTCGACGCGCCGCTGATCATCACCGACATCAACTCGGCCGAGCTCATCAAGCACGCCGCCAACTCGTTCCTCGCGCTGAAGATCAGCTACATCAACGCCGTCTCGGTGATCTGCGAGGCCACGGGGGCGAACGTCGTCGAGGTCGCCAACGGCATGGGACTCGACCGCCGCATCGGCCGCGCGTTCCTCAACGCGGGCATCGGCTTCGGCGGCTCCTGCTTCCCCAAGGACCTCAGCGCCTTCATCAAGATCGCCGAGCAGCTCGGCTTCGACTTCAGGCTGCTCAAGGAGGTGCGGGCGATCAACGAGGCGCAGATGGACCGGTTCGTGAAGAAGATCGTCGAGACGCTCTGGGTCCTGAAGGACAAGCGCCTCGGCGTGCTCGGGCTGGCATTCAAGCAGAACACCGACGACGTGCGCATGAGCCCGGCCATCGAGTTGTGCCGGCGCCTCCTGAAGGAGGGCGCCGCGCTGCGGGTGCACGATCCGAAGGCCATGGAGAAGGCGAAGGATATCCTCCCGCCGGGCGATCGTGTCGTGTACGTCGATCAGATGGATGACGTGGCGGAGGGTTGCGACGCCCTCGTCGTCGCCACGGAGTGGCCGCAGTTCGCCCGGATCGACCTGCACAAGCTCCGCCAGCAGCTCAGTCATCCCATCGTGTTCGATGGTCGCAATCTCTTCGACCGCGAGGAGATGGAGCGGCTGGGTTTCCTTTACAAGAGCGTCGGACGCTGAACGGCTGTCGCCATGGCCGATCCGGACGCGCCGCCAGCCGCCGTCGACGTGGCCGCCGCGCTTCTGTTCAGCCAGGGGCGCCTGCTCATCACGCAGCGGCCGCCGGGCGTGCACCTCGCCGGGCTCTGGGAATTCCCGGGGGGCAAGCGGGAGCACGGGGAGGGTTGGGAGGACTGCCTGCAACGCGAGCTTCGCGAGGAACTGGGCGTCGCCATCCGGGTCGGCGACCTCTTCGAGGAGGTCACCTTCGAATACCCGGGCAAGATCGTGCGCCTCCGCTTCTATCTCGCGCGCATCGTCGAGGGTGAGCCCCGCGCGATCGGGTGCGCCGCGCTGAAATGGGTCACCTCGGGGGAACTCGGGGATCACCCGTTCCCGCCGGCCGACGAGGTTCTTCTGGAACGGCTGCGCGCGGCCTCCTCGATCTGGCGGGAGTGAGGCGGGAGCGTTCCCGCGCGGGCGGCCCGGCTTCCTCCCCGGGGAGGAGCCGCCACGCTATTTCGGCCCGCGATAGTTCGGCAGGGGCGTCTCCTCGCGGAGTCGCTGCGGCTGCCATGTCGGCGGCGAGAAGCTGTTCGGGTCGCGCGCGTGCCGTCCCGGGCGCAGGATGGTTCCGCGCTCGCTCACCGGCGGGAGGGGATAGGGGCGATTCGCGAACGGCGAGATGCGGGAGGTGACTCCCGAGAAGGAGGGGGTCGTGGCCGAGAGCGGCGCGCGCTGCGCGGGCAGTGCCGCCGAGACGCCGACGGGACCCGGGACCACGGTTGCGCCGGCCTGCGCCGCGGAGCCCGCCACGGCGGTCGGGGCGGGAGTGCCGTCGCCCTCGAGCACGTCGTCCGCCACCTGCTGGATGGCCGTGGCAAGCGTGTTCATGACGATCGCGGAGGTGTCCCGCCGCCGGGATTCCAGTTCCGCGGCGGGACTGGCCGGGGAGGAAGCCGCCGACGCCGTGCGCACCACCGTCCCCGCGGGAGTCGTCGGGGTCCCGGCCGGGGGCACCTCCAGGATCTCCATGTGCGACGCGGCCATGGGGTTCCAGAGGAACGGCTCCGGGATCCGCTCGGTCAGCCCGATCACCGCGAGCGCCACGGTGAGGCCCGCGGGCACGCAGGGGTGCGGGTTCGTCATGCCGAACTGCCGGATCCAGAGAATGCGCTGCCGCAGGGTGCGCACATCGTCCAGGACACCGGCAACGGCCGGGAACCGCAGGCGGGGCGCGCACTCCTCGAGCAGCCGCAGGAGGGTGAGACCGTAATCCCGGGACGCCCCGGGAAAGCAGCGCCGCAGGACGAGCTCGTCACAGACTTCCTCCCGCACCGCGAGGATCCGGCGGAGCGCCACCCAGACGACCGGGTTGAACCAGTGCAGGATCTGCAGGAACGTCAGGAGCCAGTTGAACGCGAGGTCGGCCCGCTTCACGTGGGCGAGCTCGTGCAGGAAGAGAAAACGGATCTCGTCCTGGGTGAGGCGGTTCAGCAGGCCCTCGGGGATGAGGAGCCGGGGGCGCAGCCATCCCGTCACGGCGGGCGAGGTGATCTGTCGCGTCTCGACGAGCGCCACGCGGCGGGAGACCGACATGACGGACTTGCTCTGGCTGAGCAGGTTGAGCAGTTCCGGGTCCAGGATGGGGGAGGTTGCGGCCAGCGCCCGGCGGAGGCGACGGTGATCGCGCCAGACGAAGCCGGCGAGAGTCAGCGCTCCGGAGAACCAGAGGGCGAGGGCGCCGATGAACCAGGCCGGCGTGTCGGCGAGGGGATCGGGCGGCTCGACCGTCGGCGTCACGGGAACGGGGAGGCCGAGGACCTGAAGCGCCGCGCCGGCCACGCGTTCCGGCGCGAGATCGACGAGGTTGAAGAGGCTGAAGTGACTTTCCGGCGCGACCGGGAGCAGGAGCCGCGCGAGAACAACCAGCCAGAGGCCGTACCGCCAGCGGGGGGGAAGTCCGCGGCAGACCGTGCGCTCAAGGCCCCAGACCAGCACGGCGAGAACCGCCGCGTGGGCGGAGTTTCGCAGGAGCCAGCCGAAGAGCCAGCCCGCCGCCTCGGCGAGCGGTTGCATGGGATCAATCCCGACCGTCCAGAACCTCCCGGAGCATCTTCAAGTCAGCCTGCGACAGGCGCCGGTTCTGAACGAAGTGCGCGAGCATCGGAGCGATCGAGCCGTCGAAAACCCGCTCGAGAAACGACTGGCTGTAGTGGGCGATCGCGTCCTCCTCGCTGATGCCGGCACGGTAGATGTAAGCGCGCCCGTCCTCCTTGTACGAGAGCGCCCTCTTCTTCACGAGCCGCCCGATCAGCGTGCGTGCCGTCTTTGGATGCCACGGCTCCCGTGCGTTGAGCGCCTCGAGGATCTCGTTGGCGGTGCATTGGCCCTTGGACCAGACGATCTTCATGATCTGCCACTCAGTTTCCGAAATACGCGGGACCTTCTTCATGGGCGATGGAGACTGCCCCTTGACTACGCGGGTAGTCGGGTCGAAGGCAAGCCCGAATTGAGCCGGACCGGGTCCGCCCGCGGCGTGTCCCCGCCGCCGCACCCGCGACCCCGCAGGAACGGCTCGCACCCGCGCGGCCTCTCTCGCAGCATCCGCGTCCGAACCATTCCATTCCCATGCGAGTCACAACGATTTCATCGGCTCTTCTTGCCTCCGCCTTGACCGTTCTTTCCGCGAATGCGGCGCCGGGCCCGGCGGTGCCGCTCTGGCCGGACGGCGCGCCCGGCGCGCTCGGCGACGGCGAGAACGACCGCCCCACGCTCACCCCCTACCTCGTCGGGGGCGATGGCCCCGGGCCGGTCGCCGCCATCGTGGTCTGCCCAGGCGGCGGCTACGGCGGCCTGGCCCCCCACGAAGGCGGCGCGTACGCCGAATGGTTCAATGAACGCGGCATCAGCGCGTTCGTGCTGAAGTACCGGCTGGGCAGCCATGGGTACCGCCACCCCCGGATGCTGGAGGACGCCGCCCGCGCGGTGCGGCTCGTGCGCGCCCGCGCGGAGGAATGGCGGGTGGATCCCGGCCGCGTCGGGATCATCGGGTCCTCCGTGGGCGGACATCTCGCCTCGACGCTGCTCACGCACTTCGACGAAGGGGATGCCACGGCCGCGGACCCGATCGACCGGCAGTCCTCGCGTCCGGACCTCGGGATCCTGTGCTACCCCGTGATCTCCATGGGCGAGTTCACGCACGCGGGCTCCCGGCGGAACCTGCTGGGCGAGGATCCGGCGCCGGAACTCGTGGAGCTGCTGTCCAACGAGCTCCAGGTGACGCCGCGCACGCCGCCGACGTTCCTCTGGCACACGGTGGAGGACACGGCGGTCCCCGTGGAGAACAGCCTGATGTTCGCAGGGGCGCTGCGGAAGGCGGGCGTTCCCTTCGCGCTGCACGTCTTTGAGAAGGGCCGCCACGGGCTGGGCCTCGCGGGAGGGCATCCATGGACCGTCGCGCTGGCCCTGTGGCTGCGGGAGCGCGGCTTCATTTCGGAGTAGCTCGACGCGGAGGATCCCGGCCCCGTAGCGTTTCGCGCGTGTCGAGGCTCCCGTTCGAGCTGTTGCTGGCGCTGCGCTACCTGCGGCCGAAGCGGACGTTCGTGTCCGTGATCACGCTCATCGCGGTGGTGGGCGTCACGGTGGGCGTGACGGTCCTGATCGTCGTGCTCGCGGTCATGACCGGCTTCAGCGAGCAGCTGCGGGAGCGGCTGCTCGGGTTCAACCCGCATGTGACGGTGCGGAGGCACGGCGCGAACCTCGCGGAGTACCGCCCGCTGATCGAGCGGCTGACGAACCAGCCCGGCGTCGTGAGCGCGGCGCCGCTCGTCGAGGGCCCCGTTCTGCTCGAGCGGCTCGCGGAGAACGGATCGATGGTCCTCACGCCCCTGGTGCGGGGCGTGGATCCCGGGCTGGGAAGGGACGCCACGCCGCTCCTGCGGAACGTGCGCATCGGGACGAACGACCTGCGCGGCAACGGCCTGCTCGTCGGCTGGGAGCTGGCGCGCGAACTCGACGTCAGTCCGGGCGACGTGGTGAACATCCTTCCCCCGGGGCTTGCGCAGCGCATGCTCGCGCAGGCGCGCCGGAGCGAGGAGGGCGTGGTGGACGAGGCGTTCCTTCCGACGGAGTTCGTGGTGCGCGGAATCTTCGACGCCGGCTACTACGAGTACAACATCGCGTACATCGCGACGTCGCTCGGCAACGCGCAGGACCTGTACAACCTCGAGGACTCCGTCCACGGCGTCATGGTGATGGTGGATGACCCCCTGAAGGCGGACGAGGTGCGGGCGCGCGTCGCCGCCGCGCTGGGTCCGGAGTATCGCGTCACCACCTGGATGGAGGAGAAGGGGGATCTGCTGCAGGCGGTGGCGGTCGAGAAGAACGTGATGTTCGTGGTGCTGTTCTTCGTGATGGTCGTCGCGGCGTTCGGGATCACGAGCACGCTGATCACCTTCGTCGTGCAGAAGACGCGGGAGATCGGCGTGCTCAAGGCGCTGGGCTGCACGCGCGCGCAGGTTTCCTGGCTGTTCCTGAGCCAGAGCGTCTTCGTGGGGGTGCTCGGCGTCGCGCTCGGATGCGGCCTCGGCATACTCGCGGTGCGGTATCGCAACGAGTTCCTCGAGTTCATGCGTCGCACGACCAGGCTCGAGCTCTTCCCGGCGAGCATCTATGGATTCGGCCAGCTTCCCGCGCGGATTGATCCCGCCGACGTGATGCTGATCTGCGGGAGCGCGCTGCTGATCTGCCTGATGGCGGGCGTCCTGCCGGCGTGGATCGCCGGCAGGCTGCAGCCCGTGGAGGCCCTCCGCCATGAATGAGGCCCGCCCGCTGCTCATCGCGCGGAACCTGCGCAAATCGTACCGGCTCGGGCGGCGGACCGTGGAGGTGCTGCGCGGCGTGACGCTCGAGCTGCGGCCCGGCGAGTTCATCGCGCTGCAGGGCGCGTCCGGCTCCGGCAAGAGCACCCTCCTCCACCTGCTGGGCGGGCTCGACGTTCCCGACGACGGAAGCATCGAGTTCGAGGGCCGCTCGCTCGCCGGACTTTCACCGCGCGACCTCGCGGCGTTCCGCAATGCGCAGGTCGGGTTCATTTTCCAGGCGTACCACCTGCTTCCCGAACTCGACGCCCTCGAGAATGTCTGCCTGCCGGCGCGCATCGCCAGGCGCCCGGCCGCGCAGACCATCCGGCGCGCGCGCGAACTCCTGGAACGCGTGGGGCTGGGGTCGCGGCTGGATCATCGTCCCGCCGAACTGTCCGGCGGCGAGCAGCAGCGCGTCGCCATCGCCCGGGCGCTGATCAACGCGCCTCCGCTCGTGCTCGCCGACGAGCCCACGGGCAATCTCGATTCCCACGCCGGCGCCGAGATCATGGACCTGCTCACGGCGCTCCGGGCCGAGCACGGCACGGCGCTCGTGCTGGTGACCCACGACGCCCGGGTGGCGGCGCGCGCCCCGCGGCGGCTCGAGCTGCTCGACGGGGAGGTGCGGAACGGGGTCTGAGCCGGCGCTCCCCGCCGCTCTCAGGCCGGGGTGTTGCCGCCTTGCGTCGGGTCACAGCGCTGCCCTAGCGTCTGTCCGCGAGGCATGAAGGTCTATATCGACGGCCAGTACTACGACGAGGATTCCGCGAAAATCTCGGTCTTCGACCATGGGCTCCTCTATGGCGACGGGGTATTCGAGGGCATTCGCGCGTACAATGGCCGGATCTTCAAGCTCCAGGAGCACATCGACCGGCTGTTCTACTCGGCGAAGGCGATCCTCCTCTCGATCCCGATGGAAAAGGAGGCGCTGTTTCGCGCCGTCGTGGAGACCTGCCGCGAGAACGGCGTGCGCGACGGGTACATCCGCCTGGTGGTGACGCGGGGGCGCGGCACGCTCGGGCTGAATCCGAACAAGTGCAAGACGCCCTCGGTCATCATCATCGCCGGGAGCATCCAGCTTTATCCGCCCGAGTTCTACGAGCGCGGGCTCGAGATCGTGACGGTGCCGACCGTCCGCAACCTGCACAGCGCGCTCAACCCGGCGATCAAGTCGCTCAACTACCTCAACAACATCCTCGCGAAGATCGAGGCGAACAACGCGGGCTGCGAGGAGGCCATCATGCTGAACGCGGAGGGTTACGTCGCCGAATGCACCGGGGACAACCTGTTCATCGTGAAGGACCGGCGGATGTACACGCCGCCGCTCTCGGCGGGTGCGCTCTACGGAATCACCCGGGCGACGGTGATCGAGCTCGCGGGGCAGGCGGGGCTGCCGGTTTCCGAACCGAACCTGACGCGCTATGACGTGTTCAACGCGGACGAGTGCTTCCTGACCGGCAGCGGGGCGGAGATCGTGCCGGTGGTGCGGGTGGACGGACGAACGATCGGCGACGGCCGGCCCGGTCCGGTCACGCGGGACCTCGTCCGTGCGTACCACGCCTTGACGAACTCCACGGGCGAGCCGATATACGCGTGAACGGATGTCCAGAGTTCACGGACGCCCAGCCGTCGCGACCACCGCCCGATCACCCGGGGCGGGCGGGGCGGGCGTGAACGCCCCGAGGTCTTCGATGGCCACTTGGCGCGGACGCGATCCGGATCCACTCTCGGGGTGTTGAGATCATGCTCTGCAGCATCTGCCAGAAGAACGAAGCCAAGGTCCACCTGACGCAGATTGTCGATGACAAGATGCAGAAGATCGACCTGTGCGAGGAGTGTTCCAAAGCGAAGGGAGTGACGGATCCCGCGGGATTCTCCCTTGCCGACCTGCTGCTCGGACTGGGCGCCGCCCAGGAGGGGGAGCAGCGGCCGGTCACCAAGCCGGGCGAACTGGCCTGCCCGTCGTGCGGCCTCAGCCGCGCGGACTTCAAGAAGTCGGGAAGGTTCGGATGCCCGCAGTGCTACGTGACCTTCTCGGAGGAGCTGCCCGCGATGCTGAAGACCATGCACAAGGGGCTGCGCCACGTCGGCAAGGTCCCGCAGGCGCTGCGACCCCGCCGCGAGGCCGCCGACCAGCTCAAGCAGCTCAATCGCCGCCTCGAGAAGGCGATTGAAACCGAGAATTTCGAGGAGGCGGCGCAGCTTCGGGACCAGATCCGCGCCCTGAAGCAGCAGGCCGCCCCGGCACCCTGATGCACCCGAATGGCCCGAGACCTCCAGAGCTTCCTGAGCCGTCCCGCTGACGCCGTCCGCCGGACGGGCCCGATGGACCAGATCGTCCTGTCCAGCCGGGTCCGCCTCGCGCGCAACCTTCAGAACTTCGCGTTCCCCGGGTGGGCCAAGAAGGCGGAGCGGGTGCGCTCGCTGGAGGTGATGCGGGCCGCCGTCGAGAAGCTGCCGGTCATGGCGGGCGGCTTCGCCGAATCGATGGACAACCTGAGCGCCATCGACAAGCAGATCCTCGTCGAACGCCATCTCATCAGCCGCGAGCACGCCATCAAGGGCGGCGGGAGCGGCCTCGTCCTGGACCGCTCCGAGTCGCTGAGCGTGATGATCAATGAGGAGGATCATCTGCGCATGCAGGCGCTGCGCGCCGGCTTCCAGCTCAAGGAGGCATGGCAGGCGGTGGACGAGATGGACAGCGCGCTCGAGAGCCGGCTGCCGTTTGCGTTCTCCCCGGATCTGGGCTACCTGACAGCGTGTCCGACCAACGTCGGCACGGGAATCCGGGTCAGCGCCATGCTGCACCTTCCGGGTCTGGTCCTCGCGGAGCTGATCAACCCGATCGTGCAGTCGGTGAACAAGCTGGGGCTCGCGGTGCGCGGGCTGTACGGCGAGGGCACCGAGGCGCTGGGCAACGTGTTCCAGGTCTCCAACCAGATGACCCTCGGTGAAACCGAGGCGGAGATCGTGGAGCGGTTGAGCAAGGTCGTGCACCAGATGATCGAGCACGAGCTCAACGCCCGGCAGAAGATGCTCGAGGAGAAGCCGCGCGTGCTCTTCAACCATATCGGCCGCGCCTTCGGCATCCTGTCGAACGCCCACAGCATCTCCTCCAAGGAGGCGATGAATC
The DNA here is from genome assembly GCA_964389135.1 of uncultured Verrucomicrobiota bacterium. Taxonomy (GTDB): domain Bacteria; phylum Verrucomicrobiota; class Verrucomicrobiia; order Limisphaerales; family CAIMTB01; genus CAIMTB01. The sequence continues at coordinate 25,797 of CAYMDA010000045.1, forward strand.
TTCTTTCGCTGGTTCGGCTCGCCCACGACCTGCGGATGTTCCCGACCGTGCCCCGGGCGTTGTTCGACGAACTGCTGCTGGTCACACAGCCTGCGCACCTGCAGCGGTCGAACCCCGGCCGGCCCGAGGGCGGGGAGCGGGAGCTCGTCCGCAGGATCGGCGCCGAGGAACGCGATGTGCTCAAGAAGATGGGCGCCGAGGAACGGGACGTTCTTCGCGCGGACCTGCTTCGAGCGCGTCTCGCGGATGTGCCGCGCCCGGTGACCACTCAGTTGACGCAGCCCGGAGGGGATGCAAATAAAGCTGCAGGCGGCGAGTGAATTATGAGTGAAGAGGCGATGAACAACTTCACGCCACGCGCCCAGCAAGTGCTGGCGCTGGCGAGGAAGGAGGCGGATCGGTTCAACCACAATTTTGTCGGGACCGAGCACCTCCTGCTGGGCCTCATCAAGCTCGGCCAGGGAGTCGCGGTGAACGTCCTGCAAAAGATGGGGCTCGACCTCGAGACCGTGCGCATGGAGGTCGAGAAACAGGTCGGCACCGGGCCGGACCAGAAGGTCGTCGGCAACATTCCCTACACGCCACGCGTGAAGAAGGTTCTCGCCCTGGCGGCCAAGGAGGCCAAGGCGCTGAATCACACCTACGTCGGCACCGAGCACATCCTGCTCGGCCTGCTGCGCGAAGGGGACGGCGTCGCCGCCCGCGTGCTCAAGAGCCTCGACGTCGACATCGAGCAGACGCGCCAGGAGATCCTCAAGGAACTCGACCCGAACTTCGCCACCCAGGAGGAGGCCTCCGCCTCCGGCGAACCCGGGGCGGGCCCCGAGAAGCCGGAGAAGAAGGGCGAAGTGAAAACCCCCGCTCTGAAGGCCTTCGGCCGCGACCTCACGGAGATCGCGCGCCGCGGCGAGATGGATCCCGTCATCGGCCGCAAGGCCGAGATCGAGCGGGTCATCCAGATCCTCTGCCGGCGCACCAAGAACAATCCGGTCCTCCTCGGTGAGGCCGGCGTCGGCAAGACCGCCATCGTGGAGGGACTCGCCCAGGAGATCGCCCGCGGCAACGTCCCCGAAATCCTCCGCGAGAAGCGCGTCATCACGCTCGACATGGCCCTCATGGTCGCCGGCACCAAGTACCGCGGCCAGTTCGAG
>CAYMDA010000046.1:0-26432 GCA_964389135.1 uncultured Verrucomicrobiota bacterium
CGGTTGTCACGTCCTGCCGCCTGGGCGTTGACCGCAATCGCGGCGTGAGGGCTTACTTGCGCCATGCGCCGCTGGCTTCCCCTCGTCCTCGGCATGATCTGTCTCGCCATGCATGCACCGGCCGACCATGCGGTCGGTCTCGTCGGTGTCGCCCGCATCGATGTCACACCCCGGCATCCGGTCCGGATGACCGGGTACGCGGCGCGCAAGGATGCGCCTGCCGGCACCGCGCAACCCCTCTGGGCGAAGGCGCTGGCATTCGGGGAAGAGCATCCGCGCATCCTCATCACCGTGGACAATTGCGGCGTCACTTCCGTCGTCGTCGACGAGGTCGCGCGCCGTCTCGAGGCGGAGCAGGGCATCCCGCGGGAGGGTCTCGCCGTCGCGTCGTCCCACACGCATTCGGGCCCCATGGTCCGAGGATTCGCCGAGAACATCTTCGTGCGCGATCTCACCCCGGAGGAGAACGCGGCGATCGATCGCTACACCGCGGAACTCACGGATCAACTCGTCGAGGTCGCCACGAAGGCGCTGCGGGACCGGCGCCCCGGCCGCCTCTGGACGGCGCAGGGGACCGTCGGGTTCGCAGCCAACCGCAGACCGCAGGGAGGACCGGTCGATCATTCGCTGCCGATCCTTGTCGCCACCGAACCGGATGGCACGGTGCGCGCCATTGTCGCCAATTATGCGTGTCACTGCACCACGCTCGGCCATGAGATCATCCGGTATCACGGTGACTGGGCCGGGTTCGCGCAGGAATTCGTGGAGCAGGACCACCCCGGCGCGGTCGCCATGATCACCATCGGTTGCGGGGCCGACGCCAATCCGAGTCCCCGCCATGGCGCGGACGCGGGCATCGCGTTCGCGCGGCGGCATGGCGCCGCCCTCGCCGCCGAGGTCGTGCAGCTCGTGAGGGGCGAGCGAAGGGAAGTCCCGGTGGACGCGGAGGCGCGGCTGACCCGCCTCGAGCTGCCGTTTCAGTCACTGCCCGCCCGCGAGGAATGGGAAAGCCGATCCACGCAGCCCGGGATCGTCGGCTATCACGCGCGCAAGCAGCTCACTCGCCTCGATCGCGGCGAGCGCATTCCCGAGGCTCTGCCTTACGTTGTGCAGACATGGACCTTCGGGGAGGAACTCGCGATGGTGTTTCTCGCCGGCGAGGTGGTGGTGGACTACGCGCTGCGTCTGAAGTCCGAGTTCGATCCTCGCCGCCTGTGGGTCACGGCCTACGCCAATGACGTGCCGTGTTACATCCCCTCGCGACGCATCCTCGAGGAAGGTGGCTATGAGGCCGAGAGTTCGCTCTGGTACTACGATCGACCGGCGCGGCTTTCGGCCCGGACGGAGGATCTGGTGCACGGCGCCGTGACGAACCTTCTCCCTGCCGCCCTGCGCATCCCCTCCGACTCGCACGGCGGGTAGGCGGACGCGACCCGCCGCGCGGCGTCGCCGGATTCCAATCCTTCCCGCGCGCCGCCTGGCGGATTCCGCCAGAGTGCGATGCCCACACCTCCCGAGGCGCTGGATGGCCGATGGTTTCTGTGGCCATCCCCTGCGCGCGTGCCTAACTTCCACGTCGCAACCCCATTCCGACACATCGCATGAAACGAACAGCATCGGCCGTCTGGCAGGGAAACCTGAAGCAGGGGAAGGGCACCGTCTCGACAGGAAGCGGTGTTCTCAAGGAAACCGCATACTCGTTCAGGGATCGCTTCGAGAGCGGCACCAGCACCAATCCCGAGGAGTTGATCGCGGCGGCCCATGCCGGCTGTTTCGCCATGGCGCTTTCGGCGTTCATGGGCGAGGCGGGAATCACTCCGGATCGCCTCGCCGTCCGGGCCGATCTCAGCCTCGAGCAGGTGGACGGCAACTGGACGATCACCGCGGTTCACCTGGATCTGAAAGGCAAGGTGCCCGGTGTGGACGCTGCAAAGTTCAAGGCGCTTGCCGAGGACGCCAAGGCCAAGTGCCCCGTGTCGCGGGTCCTCAACGCCAGAATCTCACTCGACGCGGAACTCGAATGACCCGCTGCCGCGCAGACGCGGCAGTGCTCGAGGCATTCCGCGGACACGCGGTGGCGCTTGCAAGCTTGCAATCCGCCGACACCGCCGCTGACGTGCGGTGCACGATGCAAGGGTGCGGGTGTGCGCACCCGCCCCCCGGTCTGGTGCGCGCTCGCGTGTCCCGGCGCACGGCGCATCCGGCGCCGCGGCCTCGTCCGTCAGTTTCAAACCCAGCGACGAAGCGCGTTGCTTCAGGCGGTTCCGGCTTGCGCGGGCGGTTTTGAAACCTCCTCCAGCACCTCGCCCCCGAGCATCTCGCTGCGGATCCGGACGGCGATGTCGCCCAGGGAAATGATCCCCACGAGCCGCTTCTCCGCGTTCAGGACCGGCAGACGGCGAACCTGGTGCTGCTCCATGATACGGCACGCCTCTTCGATTGGCTGATCCTCGAAGCAGTAGACGAGGTTCGGAGTCATCATCTCGCCGACCTTCGTCGTCCCGGGATCCCGGCCTCCCGCAACGGCCCGAATCGCAAGGTCGCGATCCGTGATCGTTCCCACCAGCCGGTCCGCGTCGCACACCGGAAGCATGCCGATGTCCAGCTCCTTCATGCATTTGGCGGCTTCAAGAATCGTCGAATCGGGACCGATGCACGTTGGGTTCGGCGTGAGAATGCTTCTGACACTCATAGTTCAATGAGAAATGGGGCAGGCACGGAACAGCGTGCCTCCCATCAGCAATCGCCGCGCCAAACACCCTCGAGTGAGGCGCCCGCCACCCGTTTCGGGGTTTTGAAGACGGCACCGCGGCGCCCGGGTCGGCTGCGTGCCTCTCATGGCACACCCACTGCTGAATGGGCACCCGCAAGGAACGGACAACTTTTCACTTCGAACGCATATGGACAAAAAATGGATTCACGTGAGCGCCGCCGCTGCGCTCGTACTGGTGCCAAGCGCCCTTCGCGCGGCCGATCAGGAGAATCAGCAGGCGCAACCCGGCCAGCAGGTTCAACAGGGCGACCTCATTCAGCAGAACCAGCCCGGTGCCACGGCCGGCAACGCTGGCGAAGTGCTCACATCCGGCGATCCGGCCGCCGCCAATGAACGGGAGGTGACGGTTCGCGGCCGCATCATGCCGCTCCGCGAGTACCTTGGAGGCACCGGGTCCACGGGCGTCTCCCCAGGGAGTCAGAACCAGGTCCAGGATCGGCAGGATCGCTCGAGCACGGCCCAGCCGACCGGAACCACACAGTCCGCCGTGCCGGTACCCCAGGGGCGCGGGACAGACCTCGCCCTGCAGGACTCGACAGAGACCCGGCAGGACGCCGGCGGCGCACAACCTGCCCCGCAGGATTCGGAAGCGGCGGGACGGCAGGAAGACGCCGCGACAGGCACGGAAGCCGGAGGGCAGGAATGGCTCCAGGCGGCAAGCGCCATTGCCGGAACGCCGGCGCATGTCGCGCAGGAACTTGCCCAATCCGGAGCCCTGGATGATCGGCTCATGGAACGCCTCGCCGGAGTGCCCGAGGGCGCTTCCGAAGACGGCGTGGGGCATGAGCTGCCGACCGAGGATCAGCAGGGGGACCGGGACGGCCAGCTCGCGCACGGCCAGACTCAGCAGCGGGCGGATCGGCAGGGGATGATGGCTCATGGAACGGCGCGTGCCGCGGATCGTATGGCACAGGCGACCGGGATGGGCGGCGGCCCCCTCGTGATTGTCGGTCAGGTTGACGGCGGCACAGGCGATGCCCAGGTGCAGACGGGCGGAAATGCCTACCTGCTGATCTTCGACTCGGCCGGCCAGGACGCCCTCCGTCGGGCGCATGCGGCCATCGCATCGGATGGCTCTGGCAGCTTGTCGGACGGGAGTTCCTCTGCTGAAAACGACCCCGATCGCCAGCTTGTCCGTGGTGCCGAGGAGATCACCACGAGCCCTTCGGAGCAGCGCAGTCCGGCCGAAGATGCCGAGCCGCTCGAACTCGCCGGACGCGATCGCGAAGGCGCGACGGGCGCGCTCGGACTCCAGCGCGACGCCCACGGGGTGGTGACCGTGACCGGACACCTCCTCCAGCAGGGAGGCATCCAGGCGATCAGGGTCTCAGATATTGAGATCCAGCCCGGTCTCTCGGGCGAGGCCCTGCCACGCTCCGGCAGGCAGGATCGCTGAAGTGGTTTGCCACGACACGGCGGCGGGCGAAAGTTCGCCGCCGTTTGCCATTCCCATGATCCGTACACTGATACTCGCTCTCGCTGGTGTGGCCGCTCCCCTGATGGCCGCCACGCCGGAACCAACCCCGTCCGCCGCTGCTGCCCGGGCCACACCCGCGGCGACCGAACGCGACTGGTTCTCCATGGAGCCGGAGGCGTTCGCGGCCACCCCCGAGGCACGATCCGTGATCAACTTTCAAGCCTTTCGTCACGACGTGCTCTCCGCCGCGCTCTTCCACGAGACGAATCGCAAACGCCAGGGGGAAGGGCTCCCGCCCCTCAAGCACGACGAGCGTGCAAGGCGGGCGGCAGCCCTCCAGGCGAAGGCCATGGCCGAACATGGCATCCTCAGCCATGAGAACCGGGCGCGCGGAATGCGCACCCTGGACGATCGCGTGCTGGGCGTCGGACTCAAGCCGAGGCGCGCCGCCGAGAATGTCGCGTTCGAATTCGCACTGGAGTACGAAAGCGGGAAACCCTTTTACACTCGTGAGCTCGGGGGAAAGACGGTGTTCAGCTACACTCCTGACGGGCCGCCCCTGAAGATGCATACCTACCAGGAGTTCGCAGAGAAACTGCTGGGGCAGTGGATGGAATCTCCCGGTCATCGACAGAACATCCTTCGCCCCGAGATGACCCACATGGGGTGTGACGGGTACCCCGCCCGCGAGGCGGCCGGGATGGAAGTGATCTACTGCGTGCAGGTGTTCTTCGTTCCGCTCTGAGGAAGGGACGACAGCCGGCAAACGAAGCGAAGAGAAGAAGATGGCGCCGGCGGCCATGGCCGCCCGCGCCTCGTCGGCACCAACACACCGCAGCAACTCAGTGGATGGCATGGATGCCTCGGCATCCGTGCCGCCGACGTCAGCGGATGGGGCCGCCCGGGTTCTCCTCGTATTCCCAGCCGCGGCGGACGGCGCTCCGGTACTCGGCCCAGGTCGTGGGTTCATCCGCGTACGTGGTGTCCCAGTCCCGGCGGAGCTCCGCCTCGAGCCGGTCGTCCCATGTCGGGTACCGGGACCCGTAGCGTCGCCTCGCCCCGTACCCAAAACGGTATGCCATTTCCTCGTCCTCGTAAGCTGGTGCGCCCCGCGGCGGGATGGGCTGCTTGCCCATGGCCTGCTTCACCGTGTCATTCACATCCTGATCGGTGTCGGGCTGGTTGCCCCCGAAATCGTGCTTGGTCTGGTCCCAATCGCGCTTGAACGCGGCCTTGACGCGGTCCCATGCGGATTCGTGCGAGGCATCCCACCATTGAGGATCCTTTCGAGAGTTCATTTTCTTCCTTTCTGTTGACGGCTTGAGTCCTTGCATGAGCGGCTTGCGTGCCAGCTTCCCGCAGGCCCCGTGCTGCTGCATCGAGCACTTCACGGAGGCCTTCCCGTTGCATACTGCACGCGGGAGGCCCGTGTCCCGCACGACCGGCCACGGCACCCCGGAGCAATCCTACTACGGCCCGGCCGTCCGCGGCTTCTCCCGCCGGCGCGCAATTTCGACATTGTGAGTGGTACTTCCGCGGTCCGTGACTACTATGCCCGGCACCGGCCGGCGAGGAGCGGTCCGTTTGCTGCATCAGCCTCAGGGAAGGGTGAGTGAATGCCACTCTTCCGCGCCGGCCGGAAGCGAGGCGCGACCCATTCAGTCAACAAGCCTATGGATCGAACTGCCCAATCGTGCATTCCAGATCGCGCCGTGACCGTGCTGTTCCGCGGGTGGAGCCGGGTGACGGCCCTGCTCCTGCTCGTCCTCGTGCAGGCGACGGCCGCGGTCCGTGCCGCCGACCCCGGGGTTCCCGCGACGCCGCAGGAGGTCGAGACGGCGGTCGTCGTTCGAGGGGAACGGGAGGCGCGGCTCGCCGCCCGGCTGGACGAGCTCACCGTCCGCCTGCAACCGGCCGTGGGCGGGTGGATCGGCCGCGACGTCATCCCGGGCGTGACATGGCTGCAGGTCGTGTTCGCCGTAATGTCCCTGCTGGTGACGGCCATCCTCGCGGCGATTCTCGGATGGGCCTTGCGCTGCTGGATCCGCCGCGAGGAACGCGAGGCCGCGGAGATTCCCACGACGGAGGGTCCGGGGGAGCCCGCGGAGGCAATGCACCTCGTGAAGCACACGCTCGAGGCGGCTCTTCCTCCGCTGCGACTGATGGTCTGGATCCTCGGCGGCTATCTTGCCGCCGCGGCCCTGCTCATCCGGGTCGCGGGCTCCGGAGCGCCGATCGTCCTGCGTGCGCTCGACTGGCTTCTCGACGTCGGCGGAATTGTCGCCCTGTTCTGGTTCATCTACCGGATGATTGCGGTCATCGGGGTGCGGGTCAGGCACTGGGCCTCGCGGAGCTCGCGCAAGTGGGACGACATCTTCGCAGTCCTTGTCCTGCGGGCCCTCCGCATGATCGTGCCGCTGATCGGCGTCATCCTGATCCTTCCGACGCTCAGCATTCCGGATGGCGCCCGGACCTTCTTCCGGCAGGCGGTCAGTCTCCTTCTGATCGGCGCGATCGGCTTCATCGCGTACCAGCTCGCGCGGGCCTTCGAGAAGGCGATCCTCGAGCAGTTCCGCACGGATCAGCCGGACAACCTTCATGAACGGAAGATCACGACACAGGTCCAGGTGCTCCGGAAGATCGTCGTCGTCGTCATCTTTGTCTTCACGGCCGGTTCGATGCTCATGGTCTTCGAGTCCGTGCGGCAGGTCGGAGCGAGCGTCCTGACGTCGGCCGGCGTGGCCGGCATCATCATCGGCTTCGCAGCGCAGAAGAGCATCGCGGCGGTCCTCGCCGGCTTCCAGATCGCCATGACCCAGCCGATCCGCATCGACGACGCGGTCATCGTTGAAGGCGAATGGGGGCGCGTGGAGGAGATCACGCTCACCTACGTCGTCATCAAGATCTGGGACCTCCGGCGCCTGATCGTCCCGATCAGTTACTTCATCGAGCACTCCTTCCAGAACTGGACGCGAACCTCCGCCGAGATAACCGGGGTCGTCTTCATCTACACGGATTTCGGCGTGCCGATCCCGGCGTTGCGCGCCGAGACCGGGCGGATCGTCACGTCGTCGAAGTACTGGAACGGAAAGTTCTGGGTGCTGCAGGTGACCGACTTCACCGAGCGCACCGTGCAGGTCCGGATCCTCGCAAGCGCCGCCGACTCCGGGAAGGCGTTCGACCTCCGGTGCGAGATCCGCGAGCGTCTGCTCGAGTTCATCCGCCAGAACTACCCGGAATCGTTCCCGCGCGTCCGGACGGAACTCCCGGCGCCGCTCCCGCCCGTGCGGGTCTTCTCCTCCCCCTTCGAATCGCCATCCGAGAAATCCGCCTGAAAGTCACAACCGACATGCCCAGCAATGTTCCACCTGCCGGCCCCGAGGATCCCGCGGGCGGCGACATCACCATCCCTGGCGGCGAGGGGCGCGCCCGCGTCATCATTGAAGGCGTCTCACCGGAGATCGACGCGGGACGCTACGCCATCAAGCGCGTCATCGGTGAGAAGGTCGTGGTGGAAGCCGACATCTTCGCCGACGGCCACGACGTCCTCGCCGCCGTGCTCCGATACCGTCAACCCGGGGACACCGAATGGTCCGAGACGCGCATGCAGCCCCTGGTCAACGACCGCTGGATCGCCGATTTCCGCGTGGACCGTCTCGGCACCGCCTTCTACACCCTCGAGGCGTGGGTCGATCGCTTCCTCTCATGGCGCCACGACACCGGCAAGAAGGTGAAGGCCGGACAGGATGTCTCCGTCGAGCTGCTCGCCGGCGCACAGCTCATCGCCGACGCGGCACGTCGCGCCCGGGGTGAGGATGCGCGCCTGCTGAGCGCGTGGGCCGACACCGTCGCCCGCGCGGATCTCCCGCCCGCGGAGCGCGCCGCGCTCGCCTTGGGCGACGAGGTGGCCGCCGTGATGATCCGCCATCCCGAGCGAAGATTCGCCACGCGTTACCCGCGCGAGCTGCGGGTCACCGTCGATCCGGTCCTCGCACGCACCGGAGCATGGTACGAGATGTTTCCGCGCTCGTGCCCGGGACGCCAGGGGAAGCACGGAACCCTTCGCGACGTGGAAGCCCATCTTCCCCGCATCGCGGAGATGGGCTTCGACATCCTGTACCTCCCCCCGATTCATCCCATCGGACGATCCTTCCGGAAGGGCAGGAACAACCAGCCCGTGGCGCAGCCAGGCGATGTCGGCAGCCCGTGGGGCATCGGCGCGGCCGAGGGCGGCCACAAGTCCGTTCACCCGGACCTCGGCACCCTCGAGGACTTCCGCCGGCTCGTCGCCCGGGCCCGCGAATGGAACATCGAGATCGCGCTCGATATCGCCTTCCAGTGCTCGCCCGATCACCCGTACGTCCGCGAACACCCCCAGTGGTTCCGCAAGCGCCCCGACGGCACGATCCAGTACGCCGAGAACCCGCCCAAGAAGTATCAGGACATCTACCCCATCGACTTTGAGACCGACGACTGGAAGGCCCTCTGGCACGAGCTGAGGAGCATCTTCCTCTTCTGGATCGAACAGGGCGTCACGGTCTTCCGCGTGGACAACCCCCACACGAAGGCGCTGCCCTTCTGGGAATGGGCCATCGGCGAGATCAAGGCAAGGCACCCGGAAACCATCTTCCTCTCGGAGGCCTTCACGCGCCCGAAGCTCATGTACAATCTGGCGAAGCTCGGCTTCACGCAGTCCTACAACTATTTCCCGTGGCGCAACACGCGCCATGAACTCACTGAGTATTTCACGGAGCTCACCCGCACGCAGGTGCGCGAGTACTTCCGCCCCAACCTCTGGCCGAACACGCCCGACATTCTCACGCAGTACCTTCAGTACGGGGGCCGGCCGGCGTTCATGATCCGCCTCATCCTCGCCGCCACCCTGGGCGCGAGTTACGGAATCTACGGTCCGCCCTTCGAGCTCTGCGTCAACCAGGCCCGCGAGCCCGGCAGCGAGGAGTACCTGGATTCCGAAAAGTACGAGGTCCGGTCATGGAACCTGGACGCGCCCGGAAACCTCACGGAACTCATCCGCCGGGTGAACCGCATCCGCCGCGCGAATCCGGCCCTGCACACGAACGAGCGGCTCCAGTTCCATCCCACGGACAACGACCAGCTCATCGCGTACAGCAAGTCCACCGAGGACTTCGCCGACATCATCCTCGCGGTGGTCAGCCTGGATCCCCATCACCGGCAGAGCGGCTGGGTCGACCTGCCCATCCGCGACTGGGGGATCGAGGCCGGCGGAAGCTACCAGGTGCACGACCTGCTGACCGGCGCGCGCTACCTCTGGCACGGCTCCCGCAACTACGTCGAGCTCGACCCGGGCTACGTTCCGGCCCATATCTTCCGGCTCCGACAGCGAATCCGCACCGAGCAGGATTTCGATTACTATTTCTGAACCACCAGGAATCCACATGGCCACCGTCAAGAGGGCAAGAAACGCGAACCGCGACGGGCTGCCGCATGACCCCACATGGTACAAGTCGGGCGTCATCTACGAGCTGCACGTCCGCGCATTCTACGACAGCGACGGCAACGGCGCCGGCGACTTCCGCGGCCTGACCGCCAAGCTCGATTACCTCAAGGACCTCGGAATCTCCGCGGTCTGGCTCCTCCCGTTCTACCCGTCACCCCTCCGTGACGACGGATACGACATCGCCGACTACTACAACGTCCACCCGAGCTACGGCACCCTGGCCGACTTCAAGGTGTTCCTCCGGGAGGCGCACCGCCGCGGCCTGCGCGTCATCACCGAGCTGGTGATGAACCACACCTCGGACATGCACCCGTGGTTCCAGCGCGCCCGCCGATCCAAGCCGGGAAGCCGCTGGCGCGAGTTCTACGTCTGGAGCGACACGCCCGATCGCTACCGCGACGCCCGCATCATCTTCAAGGACGTCGAGGTCTCCAACTGGACCTGGGATCACACGGCAGGCGCCTACTACTGGCACCGCTTCTTCTCCCACCAGCCCGACCTCAACTACGACAACCCCGAGGTCTTCGAGGAAATGGTCAAGGTCCTCGACTTCTGGCTGGACCTCGGTGTCGACGGAGTCCGTCTCGACGCCGTCCCCTACCTCTACGAGCGGGAGGGCACCAGCTGCGAGAACCTCCCGGAAACGCACGAGGCGCTCAAGCGCCTCCGCGCCCACGTCGACGCCAAGTACTCCGACCGCATGCTCCTCGCCGAGGCGAATCAGTGGCCGGAGGACGCCGTCGCCTACTTCGGCTCGGGCCGGGGCGACGAGTGCCACATGGCCTTCCACTTCCCCCTCATGCCGCGCCTCTTCATGGCCCTGCGCATGGAGGACTGCACGCCGATCATCGACATCCTTGAACAGACCCCGCCCATACCGGAGACCGCGCAGTGGGCCCTGTTCCTGCGGAATCACGATGAACTCACGCTCGAGATGGTGACCGACGAGGAGCGTGACTACATGTACCGGATGTACGCCCAGGTCCACCAGGCGCGCCTCAACCTCGGAATCCGCCGCCGGCTCGCCCCGCTCCTGGGAAATGATCGCAAGCGCATCGAGCTGCTCAACGCGCTCCTCTTCTCGCTGCCGGGCACTCCGGTCCTCTACTACGGCGATGAGATCGGCATGGGAGAGAACATCTTCCTCGGCGATCGCAACGGCGTGCGCACCCCGATGCAGTGGAGCTCCGACAAGAACGCCGGATTCTCCCGGGGCAATCCGCAAAGTCTCTATCTCCCGATCATCTATGATCCGGAGTACCACTACGAGGCGATCAACGTCGAGGCGCAGCTCGGCAACCCGCACTCCCTGCTCTGGTGGATGCGGCGCCTGCTCGCCCTGCGGCGCCGCTGGCGCGCACTCGGAGAGGGGCAGTGCCAGTTCCTGCAGCTCGAGAACCGCCGGATCCTGAGTTATATCCTGCGGCACGAGAACGAGATCATCCTCGTCGTCGCGAACCTCTCCCGCTTCGTGCAGCCGGTGGAGCTGGACCTGTCCGAGTTCCGCAACTACCGGCCGATCGAGCTCTTCGGTCGGAACGAGTTCCCCCCCATCCAGGACCGGCCCTACTTTCTCACCCTCGGGCCTCACGCATTCTACTGGTTCTCGCTGGAACTCATGACGGAGCGCGCCCCGGATGTCTCGGGTCCGCCGCGCAGCCTGAGCGTGCAGCGGGACTGGCATGAGGTCCTCGAGGGCAGGGGCCGCGCGCAACTGGAGGCGCTCCTTCCGGACTATGTCCGGGTCCAGCGCTGGTTCGGCGGCAAGGCGCGCTCCATCAAGCAGTGCTCCATCGTCGAGGTGATCCAGCTCAACGCGGAGGGGCGGGAGACCGGGGTTCTGCTCTTCACCCGCGTCGAGTACGTCCAGAATGATCCGGAGACCTACTGCATCCCGCTCGGCTGGGCGACCGGCGCCGAGGCCGATTCCATCCGTTCACAGCGGCCGCGGGCCGTCGTGGCCGAGCTCACCGTCGGGGCAGGGGAGCCCGGCATCCTGTTCGACGCCACGTCCCGGCCCGCCTTCAACCGCGCCCTGCTTGACCTTGCGCTGAGCCGGCGCCGTGCCCGCGGCAGGGCCGGAGAGGTCGAGGGCTCCCGCACGCCGAACGCCCGGCGCATCCTCGGCGACGGCCCGGTCCCCGACCCGAGCCTCGGGCGCGCGGAACAGAGCAACACCTCCGTGCTCTACGGGGATCGGCTGCTCCTCAAGCTCTTCCGGAAGGTCGAGCCCGGCATCAATCCGGACCTCGAGATCGGGCGGTTCCTCGCGCGAAAGGAGTTCCCGCACGTTCCGCCCCTGGCGGGCGCCCTCGAGTACTCCGCCGCGCACGGCCAGTCGATGACCCTCGCCGTGATCCACGGCTTCGTGGCGAACGCCAAGGACGCATGGGAACTCACCCTCGACGCGCTCGGGCGCTACTACGATCGCGTGGCCACCCTCGGCGCGGAGGTGGACTTCGACCTCGCCGCCCAGGAGAGCAACCTGCTGCGCCTTTGCCTGGAAGAGCCGGCGCCGGCCGTGCAGGACACGATCGGCACGTACCGGGTCACCGCGCGCCTGCTCGGCGAACGCACCGCCGCCATGCACATCGCCCTCGCGTCGGAACCCCTCGACCCGGCGTTCGCCCCCGAGCCCTTCACGCCTCACTACGCGCGCGGCCTGTTCCAGTCGATGCGCAACCAGGCCGTCCAGAGCCTGCGCCTGCTCCGGCGCCAGATGAAATCGGTGCCGCCCGACGTCGTCCCGCTCGCGGAGAAGGTGCTCGCCATGCAGGACGAGATCATCGCGCGCTACAAGCCGGTCTACGAGCGGCGAATTGAGGCCCGCCGCACCCGCATCCACGGCGATTACCACCTCGGCCAGGTCCTCTGGACCGGCAGGGACTTCGTCATCCTCGATTTCGAGGGGGAACCCGCCGTTCCGCTCTCCGAACGGCGCATCAAAAGCTCGCCGCTGCGCGACGTTGCGGGCATGCTCCGCTCGCTGCATTACGCTTCCCACGCGGGTCTCCGGCAGCAGGAGGAGCGGGGAAGCCTTGCGGCCCAGCATGTCCAGCAGTACGAACTCTGGGCGCGCTTCTGGTACCGCATCGTGAGCGCCGCGTTCCTGCGGGCCTACCTTCTCACGCTCGAGGGCTCGGAGGTTCTGCCCGGTGTTCGCGACGACGTGGGCGTCCTGCTCGACGCCTACCTCCTGCACAAGGCCATGTACGAACTCGGATACGAACTCAACAACCGGCCGACCTGGCTGAAGATTCCTCTCCAGGGCATCCTGGACCTCACGATGCCCAGCCGGTGACCACCCGCCGCCCATGCCCCGTGCACGCGACGCCGACGAATTGACGCCACTGGCCGCCGACCATGGGCAGCGCATCCTCAAGTTCCTCAGCGAACAGCGCGGCCGCAGTGAGCCATGGCTCATCCTCACCCACGCGTTCCCGGACCCGGACGCCCTCGCCGCCGGCTTCGGCCTGCAGCACCTGCTGCGGGCCGGCTTCGGGATCGATGCGCTGTTCGCCTACGACGGCGTCGTCGGCCGCCTCGAGAACCGCACGATGGTGCGCACGCTTCGCATTCCCCTCGTGCGCTTTCGTCCATCACTGCTCCGGCTCCACTCGTCCGTCGCGCTCGTCGACACCCAGCCCGGATTCGAGAACAACTCCTACCCCCGTGACGGCCGGCCGATCCTCGTGCTGGACCAGCACCCCGCCGACACGCCCCCGCAGGCGGACCTCGCCATCGTGGATCCGGAATGCGGCGCCACCTGTGTCCTGGTCGCCCAGGCGCTGCTCCAGTCGCGCATCGAGGTCCCGGTGCGCGTCGCCACCGCCCTCGCCTACGGGATCCTGACCGACACCCTCGGTCTCTATCGCGCGCGGCGCTCCGACGTCGCGGACACCTACCTCCAGATCCTTCCCCATGCGGACATGCGCGCCCTCGCGCGCATCCAGAATCCGCAGCGCCCGCGCAAGTACTTCGCCGTGCTCGGCCGCGCCATCCGGGAGGCGACCGCCTACCGCCGGCTCGTCGTGAGCCATCTCGGACCCCTCGACAACCCGGATCGCGTGTCCCAGATCGCCGAGTTCCTCCTGACCTACCGGCGGGCAAGATGGTGCCTCACCACGGGCCGGTACAAGGGTCGCCTCCACGCCTCCCTGCGCGTGGATTCCTCCAGCGGCGGCGGCCAGGCCGCGGAGGTGCTCCGCGCCGCATTCCGCAACCGCAACGAGGCCGGCGGCCACGGGTCGATCGCCGGAGGCAGCACCCGCGTCGGGATGGACGCGCCCGAGGAGGTGTGGCTCGAACGCGAGCGCGAACTCACCCAGCGTGTCCTCCGGCGCCTCCGCATCCCCGGCCGCGTGGAACCCCGAAAGCCCTTCATCTGACCAGGCAGGCATGGCGTACCTCGAGCGAATCTGGACCACACTCCGCGAGATCGGCCTCGCGGGGTTCCTCGACATCGCCATCGTCACGCTCGTCATCTACTCCTTCCTGATCGCCCTCCGCAGGACGCGCCGCTCGGCAATGATCCTCACCGGAGTCGTGATCATGGGCGGAGTGTTCGTCCTCGCCCGCAGCCTCAACCTGGTCCTGACCACCGCACTGCTTCAGGGATTCTTCGCCGTCTTCCTCGTCGCGCTGATCGTCATCTTCCAGGAGGACCTCCGCTATTTCCTCGAGCGGGTTGCCCTGTGGTGGGTGGAACGCCGCCTCCCGCTCTATCGCCGCAAGTCGAACCGCCTCGCGCGCTGGGAGGTCGAGGTGCTCGCCCGAACGCTCGGCGACCTCGCGCGGGCGCGCATCGGCGCGCTCGTCGTGATCCGCGGCTGGGACGTGATCGGCCGCCACATCGAGGGAGGAGAGGATGTCCAGGGCCTCCTCAGCGAACCCCTGCTCAAGAGCATCTTCGACCCGCACTCCCTCGGCCACGACGGCGCCGTCATCATCGAGGGCAATCGCATCGAGAAACTCGGCGTCCACCTCCCGCTGTCCCGCAACCTCGACAAGCTGCCGCGCAGCGGGACCCGCCACGCCGCCGCCCTCGGGCTGTCCGAGCGCACGGACGCGCTCTGCCTCGTCGTCTCCGAGGAGCGCGGCACCATCTCCGTCGCGCGCAGGGGCGACATACGCACGGTCGCCGACAGCGCCGAGCTCGCCGATGTGCTCGAGGACTTCTACCGCGAGATCTCCCCCACGGGCGAGAATCGCCCCTGGTACTCCTTCCCGCGCGAGAACCTCCGGGAGAAGGTCATCGCGTTGGGGCTCGCCGTGGTGCTCTGGACGGTCGTCGTGCAGCGGTCGCAGATCGTCCGTCGAACCTTCGAGCTGCCGGTCACGTACACGCAGCTCCCCGTCCACTACACGGTGACGGACCTGTGGCCCACCAACGTGAGCGCCACCTTCTCCGGCCCCCGGCGCGCCTTCCTGTTCGTCCGTGACGACGATTTCAAGCTCGTCCTCAAGCTCTGGAACGCCCGACCGGGCATCCGGCGCTACCCACTCTCCAGCAGCGACCTCGTCCAGCCCCCCGAGCTGTCCCTGGAGGACATCGAACCCCGCCAGATCGTTCTCACCATCGAGGAGAGGAATCCCGAATCCGCCAACGTCAGCAGCCCATGAACGTCACGTCACGCGCCACCGCAGGCGAAGTCGTCTCCCACTGCCCGCTCACCGCGGACGACCTCCACTGGTTCAACGAGGGTACACACGCGCGGATCTACCGCCGCATGGGCGCCCACCTCGCCACGGTGGACGGCGCGACCGGCGCCACGTTCGCCGTCTGGGCCCCCAATGCGGAACGCGTCTCGGTCATCGGCACGTTCAATGACTGGAAGCCCCGCCGGCATCCGCTCGAGCCCGCAGGATCCTCCGGCGTCTGGGCAGGCTTCATCCCGGGCGTCCGGCGGGGCGACACCTACAAGTACCACATCGAGTCCCGTCACGGCGGCTATCACGTGGACAAGGCCGATCCCTGCGGCTTCCTTCACCAGGTCGCGCCCGAGACCGCTTCCATCGTCTGGGACCTCGAGTACCGGTGGGCGGACGGCGACTGGATGCGGCGCCGCGCCGAAACCCAGCGGCACACCAGCCCCATCTCCATCTACGAGGTTCACCTCGGCTCCTGGATGCGCGTGCCCGAGGAGGGAAATCGCTGGCTCACCTATCGCGAACTGGCCCCCCGTCTCGCCGAGTATGTCGTCCGGCACGGCTTCACACACGTGGAGTTTCTCCCCGTCATGAAGCACCCGTTCTACGGATCATGGGGCTACCAGACCACCGGCTACTACGCGCCCACAGGCCGCTACGGCTCGCCGCAGGACCTCATGTTCCTGATCGACACGCTCCACCAGCACGGCGTGGGCGTCATCCTCGACTGGGTCCCGTCCCATTTCCCCACGGACGAGCATGGCCTCGCCTATTTCGACGGCACGCACCTCTACGAGCACGCGGACGTCCGCCTGGGCTACCACCCCGACTGGAACAGTTACATCTTCAACTACGGACGCCACGAGGTGCGCAGCTTCCTCATCAGCAATGCGATCTTCTGGCTGGATCATTACCACGCGGACGGCCTCCGCGTGGACGCCGTCGCCTCCATGCTCTACCTCGACTACTCCCGCCGCGACGGGGAGTGGATCCCCAACAAGTACGGAGGCCGCGAGAACCTCGAGGCCATCGACTTCCTGCGTCAGCTCAACCAGACCGTCTATGGCGAGTATCCAGACGTCCAGACCTACGCCGAGGAATCCACGGCGTGGCCCCAGGTCTCCCGGCCCGTCTATGTCGGCGGGCTCGGCTTCGGCTTCAAGTGGGACATGGGGTTCATGCATGACACCCTCCAGTACTTCTCCACCGACCCCATCCACCGGAAGTACCATCATGACAAGCTCACGTTCCGGGCGATGTACGCCTTCTCCGAGAACTTCGTCCTGCCCTTCTCGCATGACGAGGTCGTCCACGGAAAGGGGTCCCTCCTCAACCGGATGCCCGGCGACGCCCACTCGAAGTTCGCGCACCTCCGCCTTCTCCTGGCCTACACTTTCATGCAGCCCGGCAAGAAGCTCCTCTTCATGGGCGGCGAGTTCGGCCAGTGGCGCGAGTGGAACCACGACGCGAGCCTTGACTGGCACCTCGCCTCCGAGGGGGGGCCGCACAACGGCATCCAGCGGCTCGTGGGCACGCTCAACTGGCTGTACCGCTCCGAGCCCGCCCTCCACCAGCTCGACACCGACCCGCGAGGCTTTCGATGGGTCAACTGCAATGATGTCGAGCAGAGCACCCTGAGCTGGATCCGTCAGTCATCCGGCCGCCCGGAGGATTGCATCCTGGTGGTCTGCAATTTCACACCCGTCCCCCGCGCCAATGTGCGGCTCGGCGTGCCCACTGGCGGTTACTGGCGGGAAATCCTCAACACCGACGCCCGGGAGTACGGCGGCGGCGGAGCAGGCAACCTCGGCGGAGTCGAGGCCGCCCCCTTTCCATGGCAGGGGCATCCGCATGCCCTCAACATCCTCCTGCCTCCGCTGTCCGTCATCGCCTTCAAGCCCGGCGCGCCGCCATCCTGAACGCCGTCCCCGCCGCACGAGAATGCGGCGTCCCTCATCCCTCCAATCGAATTCAATGGAACGTTGTCTCTGCATTCACGGACATTTCTACCAGCCCCCGCGTGAGAACCCATGGCTCGAGGCCGTGGAACTTCAGGATTCAGCCGCACCCTATCACGACTGGAATGAAAGAGTTACTGCCGAGTGTTATGCACCCAACGCGACCGCAAGAATTCTCGATGCCGAGGGCCGGATCATTGACATCACCAACAACTACTCGCGCATCAGCTTCAATTTCGGCCCGACCCTGCTCGCATGGATGGAGGCCCGCGCCCCGGATGTCTATGAGGCGATCATCGAGGCCGACCGGCAGAGCCGAATCCGCTACTCCGGACACGGCTCCGCCCTCGCCCAGGTGTACAACCACATGATCCTTCCCCTGGCCAACACCCGGGACAAGCACACCCAGGTGATCTGGGGGCTTCGTGACTTCGAGCGGCGCTTCGGCCGCAAGGCGGAGGGCATGTGGCTCTCCGAGACGGCCGCCGACACGCCCTCCCTCGATGTCCTCGCGCGCCACGGCGTGCGGTTCACCATCCTCTCTCCCTACCAGGCCAGCCGGGTGCGCTCCCTCCGCGGAGGCCCGTGGACCGACGTGAACGGCGGCCGGGTGGACCCATCCCGTCCCTACCTGGTGCGCCTGCCGGGCGGCCGCAGCATCGTGGTCTTCTTCTATGACGCGCCGGTCTCCAAGGCGGTCGCCTTCGAGCGCCTGCTGACCACGGGCGAAGGCTTCGCCCACCGGCTCATGGACGGCTTCGACTCGAGCCGCAACTGGGACCAGCTCGTCCACATCGCCACCGACGGCGAGTCGTACGGACATCATCACCGGTACGGGGAGATGTCGCTCGCGTACGCCCTCAAGTACATCGAGTCCAACGGCCTCGCCCGGCTCACCAACTATTCCGAGTTCCTCGCGTCGCATCCGCCCACCATGGAGGCGCAGATCCACGAACGTTCCGCATGGAGCTGCCAGCACGGCGTGGCCCGGTGGTTCGCGGACTGCGGCTGCAACGGCGGCGGACGCCCCGGCTGGAACCAGCGGTGGCGCGCGCCCCTCCGCGAGGCGCTCGACTGGCTGCGCGACGAGCTCGCGCCCCGCTTTGAGGCCATGGCTTCCGAGCTCCTCAAGGATCCATGGGCCGCCCGTGATGACTACATCTCGGTGATCCTCGATCGTTCCGACGAGAACCTCGCCGCATGGTTCGCGCGCCATGCCCGGCGCCCGCTCGACCGGTCCGAACAGGTCACCGCGCTCCGCCTCCTCGAGATGCAGCGCCACGCCATGCTCATGTACACGAGCTGCGGGTGGTTCTTCGACGAGATCTCCGGAATCGAAACCGTCCAGGTCATGCAGTATGCCGGCCGCGCGATCCAGATCCTCCAGAACCTCGGCGGCACCGACCTCGAACCGGCCTTCAAGGAACGCCTCGCCCGCGCACCCAGCAACATCCCCGAGCACCGCAACGGCAAGGTCATCTACGAGAAGTTCGTGAAGCCCGCGATCATCGATCGCGAGAAGCTCGGCGCCCACCTGGCGGTGTCCTCCCTCTTCGAGCAGTACCCCGACGTCGTTCGCATCTACGCCTGCACGTTCGAGAACCAGGTCCGTCACGAGTACACCGCCGGAAAGGCGCGCCTCGTCGTGGGCCGGTCCCGGGTCACCTTCGATGTCACACGGGCCACCGACGTGCTCAGCTACGCCGCGCTGCACCTGGGCGATCACAACGTCAACTGCGGCGTCCGCTTCTTCCGGGGCGAGGAGGCGTTCCAGGAGATGCTCGCCGAGATCAGCGAGGCCTTCCTGCAGGCGGATTTCCCGCGGGTCATCCGCATCATGGACAGGCACTTCGGCGAGTCCTACTATTCGCTGCAATCGCTGTTCCGCGACGAGCAGCGAAAGATCCTGCACCAGATCCTCCAGTCCACCGAGCAGGACGTCGAAAGTCACTTCCGCCAGATCGCGGAAAAGTACACGCCGCTGATGCATTTCCTGAAGGGCATCGACGCCCCGCTGCCGGTCCCCATCCGGACCGCGGCCGACTTCGTGCTCAACCGAGACATCCTCCACATCATCCGCTCTCCGGATCCGGATCCGGACCGCCTCCGGCAGCTCCTCGACCAGGCGATCGCGGGCAACGTCGCGCTCGACACCGAGACTCTGGCCTACGCCGTGCAGGGCGCGTTCGACGAGCGCATGACCCGCATCGCCCGCAATCCCGATGACGTCGACTGGCTGGCCAGGACCGCCGATTTCGCGGAGGTCGTCCGATCCATGAACCTGGATGCCAATCTCTGGAAAACGCAGAACGCGTACTTTCGCATGCGTCGCGAGTTCGCCCCCGAGCGCGCCCTCCTCGCGGGAAAGGGAGACGAGGCGGCAATGCGCTGGGTGCATCACTTCAACCGCCTCGGTGAGTATCTCGGATTCCGCGTCGGATGAGCCGATCCGCGCCAGATCGCAGCGTCCGCCATGTCCACCACCCCTCGAGCCACCTACCGGTTTCAGTTCCACCATGGGTTCACGTTGCGGGACGCCGTGGAGCTGGTTCCCTACCTGCACTCCCTCGGCGTCTCGCATGTCTACGCCTCGCCCCTGTTGTGCGCCAGGCCCGGCAGCGAGCACGGGTACGACGTCACGGATCCATCCCGGCTCAACCCGGAGATCGGCACCGAGGAGGACATGACCCGGCTCGTGCAGGCCCTTCGCAGCCACGCCATGGGACTCGTCCTCGACATCGTGCCCAACCACATGGCCGTCGGGGGCAGGCACAACGCATGGTGGTGGGACGTGCTCACGCACGGCCGCGACAGCCGCTTCGCCACGTGGTTCGACATTGATTTCGACCAACCCGGATGCGAAGGGCGCCTCCTGCTGCCCGTCCTCGGCGGTCCCCTCGCCGAGGTCATCGAGCGAGGCGAGATCCGTGTCGAGATCGGTGGAGACGGCGCGCCGGTCGTGCGCTACTTCGACAACGAGTTCCCCCTGTCACCGGAATCGCTCGGGGATGCCGGTGCCCCCGAGGTTGTCTCACGCTGCCGCGGCAATCCCGACGCGCTCCGGCGCCTGCTGGACGCCCAGCACTACATCCTCGCGTCGTGGAGGGAAGGGGATGCCCGGCTGAACTACCGCCGATTCTTCAGCATCACCCACCTCGCGGGTGTCCGCGTCGAGTTGCCGGAGGTGTTCGAGGCCGTGCACCAGCGCATCCTCGACTGGCATTCCCGTGGCTGGCTCGATGGCCTGCGCGTGGATCATCCCGACGGACTCAGGGACCCCGAGGATTACCTGATCCGGCTGCACGCGAGCGCGCCCGGCGCGTGGATCACCGTGGAAAAGATCCTCGAACCCGGAGAAACCCTGCCGGCCGCATGGCCCGTGGCAGGCACCACCGGGTACGAATTCATCGAGCGGGTCGGAGGCCTCTTCATCGACCCCGCCGCGGAGGGGCCTCTGACGGATTTCTACACGGCGTTCACCGGCGAATCCCCGGATGCGGCCGCGATCGTCCGGGAGAGCAAGCGCTTCATCCTGCGCGAGATTCTCGCGGCGGAGGTCAGCCGTCTGGTGCGCCTGTTCGAACCCGTCGCCGCGCGGGAGGCCGCCACCTCGCGCTGCACGCCCGAGGAACTGCGTGCCGCGATCGTGGAGTTCGCCGCCTGTTTCCCGGTTTACCGCACATATGTGCGGGCCGAGGCGAGGATCGTGCGCTTCGAGGACGTGCAGCGCATCGACGAGGCGCTCCGCGCGGCCCGGGAGGAGCGTCCCGACCTCCTCCCTGTGTTCCAGCTCATTCGCGAGGTCCTGCTCCTGCGGCACCGCCCCGAGGAATCCGCCGACTTCGTCATGCGGTTCCAGCAGCTTACCGGGCCGGCCATGGCGAAGGGCCTGGAGGATACCACCTTCTACGTGTTCAACCGGTTCGCCGCGAGAAACGAGGTCGGCGGGGACCCGTGCGCGTTCGCGACGAGTGTCGAGGATTTCCACGCGGCGACGGGCCGCGCCGGTGTGGAATGGCCGGAGTGCATGCTCGCGACTTCCACCCATGACACGAAGCGAAGCGAGGATGTTCGTGCCCGCCTCTTCGTGCTGTCGGAGGTTCCGTCCGAGTGGGTGGCCGCCGTCGAGCGCTGGGCGGGCATGAACGCGCCCCTTCGCACCGGTGACTGGCCGGATCGCAACATGGAGTACCTCTTCTACCAGACGGTCGTCGGCGCATGGCCGCTGCCCGCCGGGCGGGCGGTCGCCTACATGGAGAAGGCGGCGCGCGAGGCGAAGCGTCACACCCACTGGACGGATCCCAACACGGAGTATGAAGAGGCCCTGGCGCGCTTCGTCCGCGGGGCGCTCGACAATGCAACCTTCGTGCGGGACGTGGAGGCGTTCGTCGCCGGGATCCGCGATGCGGGCTACGTGAATGCACTCGCCCAGACGCTCCTCAAACTCACCGCGCCCGGCGTTCCCGACATCTATCAGGGAACCGAGCTGTGGGACTTCAGCCTGGTCGATCCGGATAACCGCCGCCCCGTGGACTACGCGGTCCGCCGCCGCCTGGCCGCCGAGATCGAGCGGCTTTCCCCCGAAGAGGCATGGAAACGCCGGGAGGACGGCGTTCCCAAGATGTGGCTCATCCGGCGAACGCTGCATCTGCGCTCCCGCGTCCCCGGGGTTTTCTCCGCCGGAACCTACACGCCGCTGCGCGCCGAGGGCGCCGCCACGGATCACCTCGTCGCCTTCCTTCGCGGCGAGGACGTCGTCGTCATGGTCCCGAGACTCGCCAGCCGGCGACCCTACGACTGGGCGGATGCCACCATCACTCTGCCCGGCGGGCGCTGGAGAAACGAACTGACCGGCGAAATGTGGTCGGGCGGACGGCTGTCCGTCGAACAGATCCTCAGCCGATTCCCCGTGGCCCTCATGGCCCGAACCGCAGCGTGATCCACATGAACCGCATGCGCACCTTCTCCGTCTGGGCTCCGAACCCGGAATCGGTCGAGATCGAGCTCGCCGGCAGGCGCCACCGACTCCAGCGGGATCATGAGGGAACGTGGTCCGGCACCTTCGACGATGTGCCTCCCGACGCGGAGTACGGTTTCATCGTGGACGGGGAAGGCCCGTTCCCGGACCCTCGTTCGCCACGCCAGCGTTCGGGGGTCCATGGATTGTCCACCCTCGTCGATCACGCGGCCTTCCCCTGGACGGACGCGGGCTTTCAGGCGCCGCCGCTCTCGTCGGGCCTGATCTACGAGCTGCACATCGGCACGTTCACGCCCGAGGGCACGTTCGATGCCGCCATCGAACGCCTGGATCACCTCCGGGAACTCGGGGTCACCCACGTCGAAATCATGCCCGTCAACGCCTTCTCCGGGACGCACGGATGGGGCTACGACGGCGTCTCCCTCTTCGCGCCGCACGAACCGTACGGCGGTCCGGACGGCCTCAAGCGTCTTGTCGATGCCTGCCACCGTCGCGGGCTCGCCGTGATCCTGGACGTCGTTTACAACCATCTCGGGCCGTCCGGGAACTACCTCCCCAGGTACGGTCCCTACTTCAGCATCCGTCATCAGACACCCTGGGGTTCGGCCGTCAATTTCGACGGTCCCTTCAGCGACCACGTCCGCCGCTTCTTCTGCGACAACGCGCTGATGTGGCTGAGGGACTATCATTTCGACGGCCTCCGTCTGGATGCCGTCCATGCGATCGTCGATGTCTCGGCCATTCCCTTCCTCGAACAGCTCTCCTGCGAGGTGCACGCGCTCGAGGCGACCCTCGGACGGCATCTGGTTCTCATCGCCGAAAGCGATCTGAACGACCCGCGCCTGTTGTGGCCGCGCGAACGCGGCGGGTTCGGCCTGCACGCGCAGTGGAGCGATGACTTCCATCACGCGCTGCACTCCTGTCTCACCGGCGAGCGCTCCGGGTACTACGAGGATTTCGGTTCCATCGAGCATCTTGCGCGGGCCCTGAGACACGGATTCGTCTACGACGGCCGGTACGCCCCACACCGGCGCCGGTCCCATGGCCGCTCCGCCGAGGGACTCACGGGACACAGGTTCCTCGGGTATCTCCAGAACCACGACCAGGTCGGCAACCGTGCCGCCGGTGAGCGCATCAGCCACCTGGTCGATCCGGTGCGGGCAAGGATCGGCGCGGCGCTGGTCCTCACATCGCCCTTCGTTCCCATGCTCTTCATGGGCGAGGAATGGGGAGCCTCGACTCCTTTTCTCTACTTCACCAGTCACCCGGATCCGGAACTCGGCCGTGCCGTGTCCGAGGGAAGAAAGCGGGAGTTCTCCGCCTTCGGCTGGAATCCGGACCAGGTCCCCGATCCGCAGATCGAGGAGACCTTTCTTCGGTCCAAGCTTGACTGGAACGAACTCGCCCACCGGCCGCATGCGGACCTGCTCGAGTGGCACCGGCGCCTCGTGGCGCTGCGCCGCTCCGAGCCCGCGCTGCTGGACGGACGCATGGATCTCGTCAGGTGTTCCTACGACGAGGGCGAACGCTGGCTTGTGGTTGAGCGAGGACCGGTCTCCGTGGCGTGCAACTTCGATGACGCACCGCATGCCCTCCCGCTGCGGGAGGGTTCGCACAAGGTCCTGCTCGCCAGCGCTGAGGGACTGAAGCCCGCGGATCGACGAATCAGGACGCCGGGACCCGGGGTCGTCATCCTGCGCAGGACGTGACTCCGTCCAGGCGGCACTCGACTCACTCACCCGCTCACACCCTTGAAATCGCCCGATTCCGCTGTCGACGCCCATGGCGTCATGAGCCGGTACGAGGATGCGCTCGGCAAATGGCATCGCACTCCGCAAAGGGTTCGCGACGCGCTGCATCGGGCCATGGGATCTCCTCCCGGAGGGCGCCCTGCCCGATTGGACGTGCAGATCGTCCGGGAGCGCACGTCCGTTCCGCTGCGGAAGCCCCTCCGCCTTCGCCTCGAATCGGGTGAGGAGCGCGTGCTGGAGCGCCGTGTTCCCCCCGATCTGCCCGCCGGCGTGCACGCGATGCTGGACGGCGACGGAGCGGCGCGGGGCTGGCTGATCGTCACGCCCGGTTCTTGTGAACCGCCTCCGGAGCGGCGCCAGTGGGGCTGGGCCGTGCAGCTCTACGCCACTCGGTCCGCGAGAAGCTGGGGTATCGGCGACTTCGGTGATCTCCGGAAACTCGCCCGTTCCCTTCGCGGGCGCACCGGGGCGGACTTCATCCTGCTGAACCCGCTCGGTGCCGCCCTGCCGACCAGCACGCAGGAGAACAGTCCGTACAATCCGAGCTCCCGGCTGTTCCTGAACCCGCTCTATCTCAGGATCGAGGAGGTGCCGGGTGCTCGCGAGGTTCCGAAGATCGCCGCGCTGGCGCGCTCCGCGATGAAGTTGAACGGGGAACGCCTCATCGATCGCGACCGGGTGTTCGCGTTGAAGCTTCGGGCGCTCGAGCTCCTCTGGAGGCGGTTCGACGGTCACCGGGATTTCGAACAGTATCGCCGCGAGATGGGGAGGCCGCTGCGTCTGTACGCCGTTTTCAGCGCCCTCGTGGAACGGTATGGGTGCGGTTGGTCGGGCTGGCCCGCCGAACTTCAATCTCCGGACTCGCCGGCAGTGGAGTCGATGGCGCGCGAGCTCCGGGAGAGGGTTGCCTTTCACGAATGGGTGCAATGGCATCTGGATCGGCAGCTCGCGCGGGCGGCGCGTGAGATGCCCCTGATGCTCGATGTCCCGATCGGGTTTCATCGCGACGGATTCGATGCCTGGCTCTGGCGGGACTGCATCGCGAACGGGACGTCTGTCGGTGCGCCCCCGGACGAGTACAACACGCAGGGGCAGGACTGGGGCCTTCCCCCC
This sequence comes from uncultured Verrucomicrobiota bacterium, assembly GCA_964389135.1. Classification (GTDB taxonomy): domain Bacteria; phylum Verrucomicrobiota; class Verrucomicrobiia; order Limisphaerales; family CAIMTB01; genus CAIMTB01. Next base: position 25,119 of record CAYMDA010000046.1, read on the forward strand.
TTCATCCCGCATCGGCTACGCGAGCGTGGTTACGAACCGCTGCGACTCACGTGGCGATTCATGCTTCGGCATGCGCGCGGGTTACGGATTGATCACGTCATGGGGTTGTTCAGGTTGTACTGGATCCCGCGTGGTTCCCCGCCCGGCGAGGGTGCCTTTGTTCGGTATGCGGGGGACGAGCTTCTTGCCGCGCTTGCCATCGAAAGTCGGCGGGCCGGGGCGGTGGTTGTCGGCGAGGACCTGGGCACGGTGGAGGCAGGGGCGCGCTCCGTCCTGCGGCGCGCGAACGTGCTTTCCTATCGGCTGTTGTGGTTTGAGGAACGTCCGCCTGAGGAGTATCCGGCTCAGGCTCTGGCGGCCATCACGACGCACGACCTGTTCTCGATTGCCGGGTTGTGGGAGGGGAGCGACGTTGAGGATCAGGAACGCCTGGGGCTCAAGCCCAACAGGGAGGGCATGCAGCGCATCTGTCGCAAGGTGGCGCGGATCACGGGCCTGCCTGCCGGCGCGCCGGTGGAGGAGGTGATCCTGAAGCTGCACCGGGCGCTTGCTCGAACGCCGTCGCGGCTTGTGACCGTCACGCTCGACGATGCGCTGGCGGTGCGGGAGCGACCGAACATGCCGGGAACGGTGGATCAGTGGCCCAACTGGCGCATTTCGCTTCCGGTGCCGTTGGAACGCATTGGGCGGCAGCCACTGGTGTCACGGATTGCGGCTGTCATGAATCGGCGGGCTTGACGCCGTCCTGTGGGCGGGGCGGGGGGCGGGTTTGCGGCGGAGGTCTGCCGGGTATGTCCGTGGTCTATCGTGGATGAGCGCAGGAATGCGCTCTCGGCATGCGGCGGACTATTGTCGGACAAGTGCGCCGACGAATGGGACAGGGCTGCCGAACCCCGCGGGTGGCGCGCTGAAGCATTTCCTTCCTGCCGCCCCACCAGCACCACCAACTACGAAGGCAGGGCCAGACAATCTGTCCGCCCTGGTGATAGAATGCCAGACAATGTATTCCCCCGCATCCCACGGGGTCAGACAATGTATCTGATCCTTGGATACATTGTCTGACTCCAACTCCAGAGTTCCAAATACATTGTCTGGCATCAGACAGATAGAGCTGCCTTCAAGGGTACAGGCTTCCGTCGTGAACTCTTTCTGACATTGACGGTAGGGAGTAATAGGAAGCAGCGGGTGTGAGCCCAGCTGAAATCCACCAGCACGCGCGCTCAGAAGACCCGCCTTCGAAGAATCCCCGCCAATGCAGTCGCCCGGCGTCGATCATCGACGCCGTCGTCTCCTCCCCCCCTTGCCGTCCCCTCA
>CAYMDA010000047.1:0-26393 GCA_964389135.1 uncultured Verrucomicrobiota bacterium
GCATGTCTTATCCACGCCGCCAGCGTTCGTTCTGAGCCAGAATCAAACTCTCCGTTATTTGAGTGATTCTCTATCGGCCGACTGACCGTCGACTCTCCACCAACGCACCCCGGGGATTGCTCCCTGGAGGCATGGCTTCATCGAGCCGCCGGCAGGCCATTGAACGTCTTAGCTTTTTGTCACCCGCACTGTTTCCAGCGCGAGTTGACGGTGATGCCTTCTATCGCACAAACCAATTTTCAAAGAGCGAGCTTTGATTGAGACGACACCAACCTCGGTCCGTCAACATTGTCGAGGACCAACCCTTTGTTTGTCTCTCTCAATCGCGCCTTCTGCCTTGCGGCGACCGGCGCCAGCGACGGGGATATGTATGCCGGACAGCCCCCAAACCAGCAAGAGGTTTTTTAAAAGTTTTTTGCCCTCGCCCGCATTTTCGTCGCAACCTGTTGATTCCCAACGGTTGCCGTCTTCGAGTTTTTTGGGTTCGCCCCGGCATTTTGATGCCGGAGCGAACCCAAAACGATGCCGAGATCGATGTTCCGCCGCTTCCTCAGTGGCCGTGTCCGCACCCGCACCCGTGTCCGCACCCGCCGGAGACCTCCTCCGGATTCGGCAGTCGCCCAAGCTCCAAGGTCTTGCCCACGAAGCGGTTAATCCGCTCCCGCAACTCCTCGAGAGCCTCCTGTGCGTCCAGGAAACCGCGCGCGACGGGGTTGTTCAGAAGCGCCTCGCGTCCGCGCTCAAATTCCGCGATTTCCTGCTCGGTCAGCTCAACGCCCTGCGCCTGCTTGTGGTGCAGGTGCTCGCCCTGCTCCGTCAGCCGCACGTACTGCGAGCGCGCCTCGTCATCAATGAGGAACTGGTCCACGCGCAGCCTGTGCGCCTCGACTTCGGGCTGGCTCAGGATGGACTTGCAGAGCTCTTCGAGCTTGGTCTGAACAGCGGAATTCATGGAGGTCATTTCGTTGATTTCCGGCCCATCGGAGCACAGTCCGCCCGGGGGTGCAACCGACGAAGGCGCTCGGACCGCGTGATTTCGCAGTGGTTTCGAGCACGTTGCGCGGGCCAGTGGGCCCGCAGCTTCGCACGCCGGAACGTCACGCGAGGGTCCGCGGAGCCCGGGCAGCAAGGCGCCCGAGGGCACGCGATTCGAGGCGATCCGCTTCCCCGTCCCGGGGCCCCGGCAGGGATCCCCATTACGGCCTTTGAAGCGTTGGCGCGGAGGCACCGAACCGCCGGCGACGTTTGTGGTTTCGGTCTCCACCAGGATCCTCGGCACGCATTCGATCCCGGGTCGTCGCTGGTCCAGCTCCGGCACGGCAGCCGTCGGTTCTGCGCCTTCGGTGCCCATCGATCTGACCGTGACAGCCTCGCGTCCCGTTCGGGCCTCCGCGCGTCGCCGGTCGCCGTGCCCACCATGACCTCTGCTGCCTCCTCGTTCGCGATGCGGGGCCTCCCAGGGGCGGCAATCCGATGGGGAGCGATCCAAGGTCTCACCGGAGGAGCCGCACGCACCTCCACGCTCCGCCGCGTCGCATCCACACCACGACCTTCCGGGCAGGCTTCGGACTTCGGCGGCACTTGCCTTCTCATCTCCATCGCGCCGCCGCCGAGGTGGTTCTTCTTCATCGCGGCGGCGCTGTGCCTGCCTCCTTGCGACTTCGCGTCGCGGCGGACGCTCCCGCCATGGAACCAGCATTTCCCGATGAGGGCGTGCGGGGATTTCAGCCCCCGCGGACGTGCCAAGGGCACAATGAAAAGGCGTCCGCGGGAACGGGCGCCTTTTCGGGATCAGGGAACCGAGGCTCAGGACGCGAACAGGGCGTCGACGGGGACGATTTCCTCCGTGCGCGCGGCGAGGTCGCGAACGCGCGCGGCCACGCTCTCGCCGTCGCGCTGGAGGCGGACCGTGCGCGAGGCGCCCAGCTCGAGGGCGCGCTTGAACTGGCGATCCGCCTTCGTGGCGGTGAGCGGGAACTCAACCGAATGTCCGGCCTCCCGCAGCCGCTGCACGAGCCGGAGGGAGTCGCCGCGGAGCGATTCGTCCTCGATGAGCACGAAGGTATGCACACGCGCGGCGAAATCGGGCACGAGCCCGCGCGCCTTGAGCAGCTCGGTGAGGACGACATCGCCCATACCGAAGCCGAGCGCGGGCAGGTCCACGCGGCCGCCGCTGACGAGCTTCACGAGGTGATCGTAGCGGCCGCCGCCTGCAATGGCGCGGAACTGGCCCATGCGATCGAACGCCTCGAAGACAACACCGGTGTAATAGGCGAGTCCGCGAATGACGCCGTAATCGACGCGGACGAAATCCTCGAGGCCACGGGCGCGCAGGTTGTCCAGGATCGCCTGAAGTTCGGGGGTGGGTTCCGCGGCCTGGATGAAGGCCTTGACGGCCTCAAGCGAGGTGCCGGTGGCGCGGAGGCGGGCGTCGATCGCTTCCGCGGCCTCGCGTTCGATCTTGTCGACGGCCTGCTGGAATGCCTCGGCCTGGGCGGGATCCCCCCCCGCATCGGCAAAGAAGCGCAGCCATGCCTGCCGGCTGCTGAGCCGGACGACGAAATCCGCGGACGAGAGGCCCAGTGCGCGCAGCGAATCGATGAGGAGGGCGATCAGCTCGGCGTCGGCGGCCGGATCCGCTTCGCCCAGGATGTCCGCGTTGAACTGGAAATGCTCGCGCAGGCGGCCCTTTTGCTGCTTCTCGTAGCGGAAGAGCTGGGGGACGGCGAACCACTTGATGGGCTTCCGGTAGTGGCGCTCGGAGGCGGCGGCGAGACGCGCGAGGGACGGCGTCATTTCGGGCCGCATGGCGACCTTGCGGCCGCCCTTGTCCTCGAAGTGGAAGAGCTGCTGGACGATTTCCTCGCCGCTCTTGAGCGTGTACAGCTCGGTGGGTTCGAGGGGGGGCGCGTCGTACTCGCGGAAGCCGTAGCGACGCGCCGTGCGGCGCCACGTCTCGAGGATGTGCTGCCGAAGGTCAGCGCTCCATGAATCCTTGTGGGGCAGTGGCTCCGGTAGGAAATCGCGAAAGCCGGGGAGGGGTTGCATGAGGGGACGACGGACCCCGCGGCATCCCCGGTGCGGGGTGCGTCGGACGGGGGCGGATCAGCGCGCGCTACTGCGGGGATGCGGGCTCCGTGTACTGGGGCGAAAGCTTAAGCACCTCGTCCCGCATCTCCTTTCCAGGTTTGAACTTCACGACGGAACGGGGCGGGATGCGGACGTCTTTCTCGGGTGCGTTCGGGTTGCGCCCGATACGGGCCTTGCGCACCTTCACTTCGAACACGCCAAAGTTCCGCAGTTCCACGGTGTCGCCCTGGCTCACCGCGGCGCGGATGAGCTCAAGAGTCCGTTGAACAACCTTCGCCACGTCCTGCTGAACCAATCCGGTTTCGCTGCTGATGGCGACTACGATGTCGCGCTTGGTCATAAGCGGTAAGGGGGTTAAGCCGCTGGGACTTCTCGTTGACAAGGCTATAGACTTCCCTCCGAAGAGGGTCAAGGAGCTATGGACCCGTTTCGCGCCTTCTCAAGCCGGCACATGTGCTTCTGGCTGGGCATTTTGCTGAGCGTGGCGGCCCTGCTGGGGTGGCGCTGGGCACGCCAGCCGCGGATCGAGGGAAGGCCGCTCTCCTTCTGGCTGGTCCAACTTGGCGATCCCGATCGCGATCCCCGGACGATCGCCGCCCTTGCGGCCGTTCCGGACCATTCGCTTCCCGCCCTCGCGAGGCGCCTCACGGCACGCGACGGGCCGATGCGGCGGGCGCTGCTGCGGCTCAGCCGGGCGGGCAACGGCCGGTGGTTTCCCCGGATGCGGCCGGCGGATGAGATGCGTGCGGGGGCGGCGGATGCCCTTGCGGAGTTCGGCCCCCACGCCACAGCCGCAACGCCCGCGCTCGTGGAGGCGTTGCGAATCACGGGCGAGGAGGCGCTCCGGAACGTCACGGGCGCCCTGCGGCGGATCGGCCAGCCTTCCCTCGAACCCCTGCTGTCGCTTGCCGAAGATCCCGACTCGCGCGCGCGGGCCCGGGCGTACACCGCCCTTGGCCTCGTCGTGGAGCATCACGGCGCGCCCGCCGGGGTCGCGGCGGCCATCGGCGCGAAGGCAGCCCGCGACCTTGCTCATGCGGATCCGGCGGTCGCGCTTGGGGCGACGCGACTGGTTCACCTTGCGCCGGCGGCGGCCGATGCGGTCCCGAACCTCCTTGCGAACCTGAAGCATCGGGGGTCCGACGCGCTTCGTCTGGCCAGCGCCGAGACCGTCGGCAGGCTGGCCACCCTTCCGGAGCAGTGCGTTCCGGTCCTCGCGGGGGCGCTCGCCGACCCGGCGGAGGGGGTTGCGCGGGCCGCGGCGGCCGCGCTGGGGGCGTTCGGTCCCGATGCCTCCGCGGCGGGCGCCGCCCTCGCGGCATCGCTCGACGGCCCGCGCACGCGCGTCGCCGTGGCCTCGGCGTATGCGCTGGGGCGGATTCGAACGGCCGGGGGCGTTCCGGAGCTGGTGAACGGGCTCCGGCATCCGGAAGCGGTGCGGCGTTCGTCCTGCGCCCGCGCGCTGGGAAAGATCCGCGCCCGCCCGGACCTGGCCGTGTCTGCGCTGGCCACGGCCCTCGGGGATCCCGACGCCTACGTGCGGCAGAATGCGGCCGAGGCGTTGTCCGGGTTCGGGCCCGAAGCCCTCCCGGCGATGGATGCGCTGATCGGCGCGTTGGGTGACCGCGTGGAGCCGGTGGCGATGGCGGCGGCGGAGGCGCTGGGCAACATCGGTCCCAGGGCCCGCGAGGCGCTGCCGCACCTGCAGGCTGCCCGCAACAACAACCAGAGCGTGATGACGCCTTCCGTCGTGGCTGCCGTTGAGAAGATCCGCGCGGCGGATGCCGAGTGAGGGCGCTGCGATCGCCGGGGCTTCACGCCAGGAGACGGGGCTGGATTCAACCGCCGTGGGCACGGACGGGCCGGCGCGCCGGGAGGGGCACGCCGACGCCTGTCTCGCGGGCCGCCCGGGCAGCGCCGAGGGAGGATTCTCGCCGTCCGGTGGCTCGGGCCGGGTGAGTTCCGTCCGCGGGTGCCTCCCCTTCATCCTCTCCCGATCCGGCGAACTTCACCCCTCGAAGCGGGACCACGGCCGGCCCACGCGGCTTGCCCCTGCGCCGATCGGCGGCTAAACCGATCTCGAGTGAGTTGGATATACCGCGGGCTGGTGCGTCCGGTCCTTTTCGCGCAGGAATCGGAGGCCATCCATGAACGAACCCTCCGTGGACTCGGATGGGCCAGCCGCCGATCGTGGGCGCGCGGCTGCCTGCGTGCGCTCTACGCCTCCCCCGCCCTGCCGATCGAAGCGTTCGGCCTGCACTTCCCGAACCCGGTCGGCCTCGCCGCCGGCATGGACAAGGCCGCGGACGCCGTTCCGATCTGGGATGCGCTCGGCTTCGGCTTCAGCGAACTCGGGGCGGTCACGCGGCACGGCCAGCCGGGCAACGAGCGGCCGCGGCTGTTCCGGGTGGTGCCGGATCGCGCGCTGATCAACCGAATGGGCTTCAACAATCCGGGTGCGGACGCATTCGCGGCAGCTCTGGAAGGATGGCGCGCGAGCGGCCTGTGGCCGCGCCATCCGGTGGGCATCAATCTCGGCAAATCGAAGATCACGCCGATTGAGAAGGCGCCGGAGGACTACGCCTACTCCTTCCGGCGCCTGCGGGACCTCGCGGATTTCTTCGTCGTCAACGTCAGTTCGCCCAACACGCCGAACCTGCGGCGGCTTCAGGACCGCGGGGCGCTCGACGCCATCCTCACGGCCCTCGGCGAGGCGCAGGCACCCGGCAACCCCCGGCCAGTGCTGGTCAAGGTCGCCCCCGACCTGACCTTCGAGGCGCTGGACGAGATCCTTGAACTCGCGTTGGAGCGACAGCTTTCGGGCATCATCGCGACGAACACGACGATCACCCGGCCGCCGGCACTCCATGCGACTCCTTCCGGCCACCTTTACGCGGAACAGGGCGGATTGAGCGGCGCTCCCCTGGGGGCGCGAAGCACCGAGGTGATTCGTCACCTGTATCGGCAGAGCGACGGCCGGATCCCGATCGTGGGCGTCGGCGGGATCATGAGCCCGCGCGACGCGTGGGAGAAGATCACCGCCGGCGCGACCCTGCTGCAGGTGTACACGGGCATGGTGTACGAGGGTCCCGACCTCGCCCGCCGCATCGTGCGGGGGCTCCTGCGCGAGCTCGCCGCCCGGGGGTTGAAAGACCTGCGGGACGCGGTGGGCCTCGACGCATCCCCGCCTGCCGACGGAGAGCCGGCATCGGACACGGAGGCGGAACGCGGCGACTAGCGGTCCGCGCGCAGGGTGAAGAACCGGTTGCCTCCCAGCACGCCGCCGAGGGCGTCGGGGATGGGAACGTAGCGCCCGCCCGGTGACCGGCGATGGCGGTCGGTCATCCACGAGTACGGACGTCCGGTCACGGGGGTGGAATCGATCCGGCGGATGTCGCGAAAGATGTCCGGTCCGGCCGGGCCTGCGTGCGAATAGGCGGTGGCGAGGTCCTGGGCGTACTGGAGGAGGCGCGACACCCGGCCGGGGGGGCCGTGGTTCGCGATACGCAGGAGGTAATCGACACGGCGGTGGACCCTCGGGACCGCGCGAAACTGCCCGTGGCGATCCTTGTAAAAGCCGTCCACCTGTCCCTTGCCCTCGCCGGCCGTGATCACGTCGATGAGATTCCGGGTTTCGACGGCCGCGATCTCCTTCTGCGTGTAACCCTCGGGAATGTGATGAATCCGGCAGTGGAGGACCCACAGGACGGCCAGCATGGCCGCGCGCGAATCCTCTTCGCTGTGGAAGCCGGGTTCGCCGGGGAAGGCAGTCTCATTGATCAGCACGCGCGCGACGAAGCCCTCCGGGGTTTCTGCCGGCAGGAGTCGCACGTTCTCAGCCGCCCGCGCGGTCACGCAGGCAAACAACGCGAGAGTGATAAACAGATTCCGTATCACAGTCCCCAAAAGCGGCGGGTAACATACTCTCCTTGATACCCCGGTCGAGTACCCCTCTTGGGGCACATCCGGAGCCCGGGGGGGCCCGCGGGCGGCCATGATCCCGAACACATGGCTGACTTGTGGCCCGATGCTCGCGGAGCAAATCTGACGCGGTGATCATCGACCTGCCCCCGGACCTCGCCCGCGTGCTCCTCGAGACGCCGGCCCTTCGGCAGGCCTATCTCGTGGGTGGTTGCGTTCGCGACGCCCTCCTGGGCCGCAAGGTGAAGGACTTCGACATCGAGGTGTTCGGCGTCGAACTCGCCGAGCTTGTGGAGGCACTTCAGCCATGGGGCCGCGTGGATCTGGTCGGGCGCTCCTTCGGTGTCGTGAAACTTTCGATGAACCGCGCCGTGCACGACTTCAGCATCCCCCGGCGCGACTCGAAGATCGGCCCGGGCCATCGCGGCTTCGAGGTGCGCATGGACCCGACGATCACGCCGCGCGAGGCCGCGGCCCGGCGTGACTTCACGATCAACGCGCTCATGTACGACCCGCGCTCGGGCCGGATCATGGATTTCTTCGGGGGCACCGAGGACCTGCGGCGACGCATTCTCCGGCACGCGAGCCCCGCGTTCGTGGAGGATCCGCTTCGCGTCCTGCGCGGCATGCAGTTCGCCGGCCGTTTCCATCTCACGGCTGCGCCCGAAACGATCGAGCTCTCCCGGTCCATCGTCGGGTCCATGCCCGAGCTGGCGGTCGAGCGCGTGCGCGAAGAATGGTTCAAGTGGGCCGCGAACAGCACCGTTCCGTCAGCCGGACTCCGCTTCCTCGACGCGACGGACTGGATCCGGCACTTCCCTGAACTCGCCGCGATCCGGGGTGTTCCCCAGGATCCGGAATGGCACCCCGAGGGGGATGTGTTCCTGCACACGGGGCACTGCCTGGACGCCCTCGCGCGCCTCGCCTCGTGGCGTTCGTCCGACGAGACGACCCGCATCGTCCTGACGCTCGCGGTACTCACGCACGACCTTGGAAAGGCCGGCACCACGCAGTCTGTCGAACGCGAGGGGCGCATCCGCATCGTTTCGCCAGGCCACGAACGCCGGAGCGCCGAGCTGGCGCAATCCTTCCTGGAGCGAATCCGTGCGCCTCGGGCGGTTGTCGAGCGTGTCCGGCCGCTGGTGCTGAATCACATGGCGCACTTCGACGAGGTGAGTGAACGCGCGGTGCGCCGGCTGGCGCGGCGGCTCGCGCCGGAAACGGTGGAACACCTCTGCGTGGTGATGATGGCGGACGCGATGGGAAGACCGCCGCGACGCGCTGGCGTTCCCGCCACGGTTCGCAAGCTGCGCGCCACGGCGAGGAAGCTGCGCGTGGCGGATGCGGCGCCGAAGCCGGTGCTGCTGGGCCGGCACCTCATCCGCGTCGGCATCCAGTCGGGCCCCGAAATGGGCCGCTGGCTGGAGGCCGCCTTCGAGGCACAGCTCGAAGGCGCCTTCCACGATCTTCGGGGAGCGGCGGCATGGCTCGCACAGCAGGCGGAGTTTCCGCCCGAGGCCGCGGCGCGCCTCCCCGAGCTGGCGGCCTCCCCACCCGACACCGAGCCGCCCGATGCGGTCCGGGCGGCATCGGGCCGTCCGCGGGAAGGGGCCTGAGACGCGTTCCCGCGCTCGAACGGCGGTCCTGTCGGCAGAGGCGGCCTTCAGAACGGCTCGTCGAACTCGGATTCGTGCCCGGCGGCAGTGGTACTGGCGGAGAGCGGCAGGAAACCGTAGCTGCCGGCAGGCCGAAGATTCCATGTGTCGAGGAGCTCCTCGGGAATTTCGCTGAGGAACCGCGACTTGTGGAACATCGTCATGCCCGCCCCGTGGGTGGCGCGCAGCAGGGGATAGCTCAGGTAGAGTTCGTCCTTCGCCCGCGTCACGGCCACGTAGAACAACCTGCGCTCCTCCTCCTCGCGGTCCGGGTCGTCCAGGGATCGGGCAGAGGGGAACAATCCCTCGCCGAGCATGATCACGAACACGACCCGGAACTCGAGGCCCTTCGCCTGGTGGACGGTGGACAGGCGGATCCGCTCCTCCTCGCCGGCGGGGCGCTGGTCCGCCTCGGTCTCGAGATTGCTGAGGAGCGCGAGCTGCGTCAGGAAGTCCGTCGTGGACGCGAACTGACCGGCGTACACCGCGAGTTGCTCGAGGTCCTCGATCCGGGAGGCGGCGTTCGCGAACTCCTTCCGCGCATACTCCTCGTAGAATCCCTCGGTCACGATCCGGATGAGGACGCCCGGATCGCGGTCCGCGGCGGCCTCGACCTGCGCCATGGTCGTGGCCAGTTCGGCCCAGCTCACGACCGATTTCCTTGGAACCGTGGCCTGGACGGCCATGAGTGCGCGCGCCACCGGGGTGCGTCCACCGGCCGGATCCGGCTTCCTGAACTCCTCGCGGAAGGCTTTCCAGAGCTTTTCCGCCGCGCGCGGGCCAATTCCGGGGAGGAGCAGCACGATGCGCTTGAACGAAAGCTCGTCCGCCGGGTTGGCGATCAACTTGAGCCATGCGGCGACGTCCTTGAGGTGGGCCTGCTCGAAAAAGCGCGCGCCGCTCGTGATGACGAACGGGATGCCGGCCTGCGTGAGGGCGAACTGAAGTTCGAGCGCGTGGAAATGGGACCGGTACAGCACCGCGATTTCCGTGAGCGGGACTCCCTCCTCGTGAAGCTCGATCACGCGGCGGGCGACGAACGCCGCCTGCTGGTGGCCGTCCTCGCAACCCACGAGGGCAGGCCGCATTCCGGATCGGCGAGCCGCCGTCAGGACCTTCGAGAACTGGCGCTGGTTCCGGGCGATGACCGCATTGGCCACCTCGAGGATCTCCGGGGTGCTCCGGTAGTTGATCTCGATCTTGAAAACGCGCGCGTCCGGGTAGCGCCGCGGGAATTCGATGATGTTCCGGAAGTCCGCGCCGCGCCACGAGTAGATGCTCTGCGAATCATCCCCGACGGCCATGAGGTTGCGATGCTGCGCGACGATGAGATCGATGAGATCACTCTGGATCCGGTTGGTGTCCTGGTATTCGTCCACGAGCACCCACTGGAAGCGTCGCTGGTAGCGTTCGCGCACCTCCTCGTTCCGCTCGAGAAGCCGGAGCCAGAGCGCGAGGAGATCGTCGAAGTCCATCGCGTTGGAGACCCGCTTCCGTTCCGTGTAGAGCCGTGCGACCTCCTGGATCGCGTCCGTCTCCGACTCCCACTCCGGATGGCGGCGCGCGATGAAGTCCGCGAGCGCGACACGTTCGTTGATGGCGTGCGACAGGATGTTGCCCACCACCTCCGGCTTGGGGAGCAGCCGTTTCGAATCCGTGGCCTCCGCGACGACCCCGAGGCAGATCTTCAGGAGCGCCTCCGAATCGTCGCGATCCAGGATCGTGAAATCGCCACGGTACCCGAGCTCCTCCGCATGAATTCTCAGGATGCGCGCGCCGATGGAATGGAACGTTCCGCCCCACAGCGACGACATCTCGACGCCGAGGAGGTCGGACACCCGTCGCATCATTTCGCGCGCGGCCTTGTTCGTGAAGGTCAGCAGGAGGATGCGGTCGGGCTGCACGCCGCGTTCGAGAAGGTAGGCCACTCGATACACGAGCGTGCGCGTCTTGCCCGACCCGGCGCCGGCGAGCACGAGGGAGGGTCCGGGCGGAGCGGTCGCGGCCTCGCACTGCTGCGGGTTCAGCTCGCGTTCGTAGTCTATTCGGAGCGGCTGCCCCCCTTCGAGCGGGTGCAGCACATAATCGCGGGATGGCATCAGTTCCGGTCCGGACGCGCGTCCTCGCCGCCCGGCAGCCGATCGGAAGATCGTGCATCACGGCGCCCCCGGGATCCACCCCGGGCGCCCGAAGTACGGTCGGTCACGGGCCTCGGTTCCGGGCTCACCACGCTGCGGAGATCCGTGGACGCCCCGCGTGTGCGCCTCCGTCATGGGTCGTTCGGCCGCGGGTGGCCATGGGATGCTAGCCCTGCTGCTCGAACGGGCCGAGGATGCGGCGGGCCTGTATGACGATCTCGCCGAACCGCGCCAGCGTGTCGGCGGAAAGGGCCTGCTTGAACTCCCCGATCGGCCGGCCGCGCGCCTCGAGGGCGGCCGCCACGTTGAGCGGGAAAGGGAGGGCGTTCACGCAGGCCGCCAGCTCGCGGACCTTCACGGCGTCCGGGACCGTGCTCTCGGGATCGCCCCGGAGCGCGGCCTGAAACAGGCCGGCCATCCATTCAGGCACGGCGTTGGCCAGCCCCGAGATGAGGCCACGGGCGCCCATCGCGAAAGCCTCGAAGAGCCGGGTGTCGGAGCCGGTGATCAGCACGAAATCCTTCTCATGCCCGAGCTGCGCCAGCTCGCGGTGGTACTCGAAATCGTCGCCGCTCTGTTTCACCGCGACGACCGGGACGCGCGCGCAGACCGTCGCGATCGTGGAGATGGAAAGCCGGTGGCCGGTGAGTTCCGGATAGTTGTAGACGACCAGCGGCAGGGAGGCGGCCTCCGCGGTCCGAACCATGAACTCGGCGGCGTCCTCGTCCGAGACCCGGTAGAACCACGGAGGCAGCAGAGCGATCGCGTCGGCATCGAGTTCGCGCGCGAAGCGCCCTAGTTCGGCGGCGCGGGCGGGATTGACGTCGCTGCAGTTGACGATGATCGGGAGGCCGGGGGCGGCCTCGACGACGCATCGGATCACCTCCTTGCGCGCGGCTAGGTCAAGATGCGGGAACTCGCCGGTGCTCCCGAGCACCATGAGGCCGTCCACGCCTGCGCCCCGCAGGAACCGGACCTGGGCCGCGATGGCCTTGGTCAGGGGACGCACGGACCCATCCGTGGCGGTCCAGAGCGCGGGAAAGAGTCCGTTCCAGTTGGCGAGCATATGCGAAAAGCGGCCGCGCGGGCCGCCGTGATTCCTCCTCCCCCGTCATGGGCATGTGCCGCTGACGGTCATTGCCGGTCCGGTGGCTGTCCTTGTGAGACAGCCCACCGTGTCACCATGCGTGCGTTCAGGCGGTCACCGCCCGCGACGGGCGGCGCGCACGGATCAGGTGCACCATCTCGTCCATCAGCGCGAGACGACGCCTCTTGTACATCTCGATCGTCTCGTCGCACTTCGGCTCGATGTTGTCATCAGCCAGTCGGATCTGGTGATCCACCTCGCGGTACTGCGCCATCAGGTCCTGAAACTTGGGATCGGTGGCGTTGAGGAAGTTGATATCCTCCCGAAGCTCCGGGAGTTCATCCGCGAGGTGGTGGAATATGTTGTGCATAGGCCGGAGGACTTCTCGCCTCACTGATAGTCCTTCACGCGCGAAGCCGCCAGTGAAAAGCGGGGAATGCTCCGGTCACGGGGGCGAGCCGGCGCCGTCACCATCACCGCCCCCGGTCATGGGCACGAATCGCACGGGCAGGATGGACCTGCGCGAGACCTCGCCACCCTGCCTGGTGAGGATGTAGAGCTCCTGCCCCGAAGCCGCGTCACCGACCGGAATGATCATTCGACCGCCGTCGGCGAGCTGCTCCAGCAGAGCCTCCGGGATGTCATCGGGCGCGCACGTCACGATGATGGCGTCGTAGGGCGCGAACTCGGGAAGGCCTCGGTGCCCGTCGCCCGTGCGCACCGTGACGTTGGTGAAGCCGAGCCGCCGCAGGTCGGCTTCCGCGCGCCGCGCCAGTTCGGGAATGATCTCGATGGTGTAGACGTGGTCCACGAGCCGCGACAGCACCGCGGCCTGGTACCCCGACCCCGTGCCGATCTCCAGCACGCGATCCGACGGCCTCGGATCGAGGGCCTGCGTCATGAGCGCCACGATGTACGGCTGGGAAATCGTCTGCCCGTGCCCGATCGGAAGGGGATGATCGCCATAGGCGCTCTCGCGCAGCTCGGGGGGCACGAACTCGTGGCGCGGAACTTCGCCCATCGCCCGGAGCACATGGGCGTTGGTGATGTCGCGACCGATGCCCTGCAATTGATGTCGGACCATCATGCGCCGAATCTCCTCGAAGTCTGCCGCGCCGTGCGCACTTGCGACCGGGGGCCTTTCGCACCCGGCGAGGAGCAGCAACGCGATCCAGACGTGCCACCGCACCGCAGACACGGGCCAAGCATAGGCCGGTCGGTCGCGCGCGCCACCGGGGATCGTCGATCGCGTCACGGACGCGGGGCGGATCGGACGGCGCGCCGGCGCCACCACACGCCCAGGCCGAGCGCCACCACGCCGAGGCCGTAAAGGCTCTCGACCGGACGCTGGCCCACGCCGAACAGCACAGCCCACAACGTCAGCGCGAGGAACAGAACGGGCACCCATGGCCATCCCGGCACGTGAAAATCCGGGCCCTCGCGCGCGCGGACCCGCATCAGGCCGATCACGGTCGCGGCAGTGCTCAGGCTCAGGGTGAATCCGACGTACATCAGCAGACGTTCGTACGCCGCGAGCCAGAGCATCACGAGCGCGGCGGTCGTCTGGAGGAGGATCGAGCGGCGCGGGGGGCCGCCCGCGCTTCGCAGACACGCGGGGAGATACCCGTCGTCGGCCATGCGCGCGTACACCCGCGGCCCGGCGATCGTCATCCCGGACACATGCGCCACGAGCGCCACCGAGACGAGCGCCCCGATCCATGCCGCGAGCCCCTCTCCGCCGAGCGCGCGTGCGGCGATGACGCCGACGTCCACCTGTCCGGCGAGGTCGCCGGGCTCGACGGCATACAGGAACACGGTGTTCAACGCGAGGTAGAGCGCCGTGACCATGGCGGTGCCCAGCAGGAGCGCCCTGGGAACCGTCCGTTCCGGCTCCCGGACCTCGCCTCCGACGTACACGGCGGCGTTCCAGCCCGCATAGCTGTACGAGACCCAGATGAGCGCCACCGCGAAGGAGCTCCACGGAAACGCGTCGTTCCCTTCCGTGGGCGCGACCGCATCCGGCTGGAGACGAGTCACCGCGACGCCGACGAACAGCGCGATGGTCGCGAGCTTCAAGGCCACCGCCGCGTTGTGAAGCCAGAGCCCGCGGCGGACACTCACACTGTGCACCGCCGCCGCTGCGACCAGGAGCACGGAGGCGGCCACGCGCGGCGATCCAGCGGGCCACCATGCCCGTGAATACTCGCCGAACGCGAGCGCGCCTGCGGCGAGCGGCGCCGAGAATCCCGCGAGGAAGGATATCCATCCCGCCACACATCCGACCGCGGGATGAAGGGTGCGGGAGAGGAACAGGTATTCGCCACCCGAGAGCGGATGGCGCCGGGCCAGCGCGCCGTAGCTGAGCGCCCCGAGCGCCGCGATGCATCCGCCGAGCAGCCACGCGGCCAGAACGCGAGGGCGCGTCTCGAGGCCGGCGAGGAGAAACCCGCTCGTGGTGAACACGCCCGTGCCGACCATGCTTGCCACGACGAGCGCCGTCGCGCTGGCGAGCCCGACCTGTCGCATGGGCGCCGTCTCGGGTTGGGACACTCCCGCGGGATGGCCGGACCGTCCCGGAGTCATGAGGCGGAAGCCGACGGATCGGTGGGACCCGGCTCCCGCGCCGCATCCGGACGGGGTGCGGCGCGCCTCAGTGCCTCGCCCACGCCAAGCGCGTCCGCCCTTCCGCGCGGGATTCGTCCCGCCTGGTCCCACAGCAGGCGCTGCAGGAGGCTCGTCACGGGACCCGTGACGCGGCGGGAAGCGTCCTGCGGGACCGATTCGGACCACGTATCCGACAGCAGCGCCCGGGCGTGCCGGGCGGCGGCCTCGGGAAGTCCCGCGCAGTCCGGATCGGGCAGCAGCCCAAGGGCGTCCAGCAGGCGCAACTCGAGCGCGAGGACCGTCTGTGGAGACACGGTGTCGCCATTGACGCGGGCGAGGAACTCCCGGAAGAGGCTCCAGACCTCCGGAAGCGGCGTGTCCGTCTCGGTGAGGGCCTCGACGAGGGACACTCCGTAGGAAGCCTGCGTGAGCCGTCGCCAGTCCGTTCGCAGGGCCGGGTACGGCTGGCGCGCCACCAGTTCCGTGAGCGCATGCAGGTCCGACCTCAGCGAACGCCGGTACGTGAAGGTCGCCTCATGGAAGAGGTCGAGCTTGCCCCGGAACGGGGACTTCGGGCGGCGCGCACCGCGCGCGACGGTGGCGATTCGTCCCGCGGTGTCCGTGAGCCAGTGAACGATCAGCGAGGATTCCGTCAGGGGACGCATCCTCAGCACGAGGCCCTCGAGTGGTTCATCCATTCGCGCGGCGCGATCGAGGTGTGGAGACGGGAGCGGATGCGCGGGCGGCGGGACGAGGCGCGGCCGCCCTGAGGAGCGCTCGATGTCGCCCGCGGGCCTCGAGGCGCCGGACGCAGCGATCCTCCTCACGCTTCATGCGGCGCCTGCGGACGGGATCGAGGTCGTCGTGGCCCAGCAGGTGCAGGACGGCGTGCACGACGTAGCGGACCAGCTCGCGCGCGGGGGATGTGCCGAACTCCCGCGCCTGTGCGGCGGCGTCATCGAGGCTGATGAAGGCCTCCCCGTGAAGCGGGGCGTCGGGATTCTCGCGGTGATCGAACGTGATGACGTCGGTTGACCCCTCGTGCCGCAGCCAGCGTTCGTTGATGCCCGCCATGGCGCGCGCGGACACGAGGTGCACGCCGAACTCCCATTCGCGCAGCCCGAGGTCACTCTCGAGGAACTCCTCGATCAGTGCGGTCAGCCTGCGGACATCGACGCGCCAGCGTCGCTGACGGTTGCGCACCACCAGCTCGCGGGTCATGGCATCAGCCGATCTCGGTTCGGCGGCGCCCCCGATGCTCCTCGTACGCCGTGATGATGCGCTGGACCAGCGGATGGCGGACGACATCGCGGCGGTCGAACTGGCAGATCGCGATTCCTTCCACTCCGCGAAGGGCGCGCACCGCCTCGATGAGGCCCGAGGGCCGGTTCTTGGGCAGGTCAACCTGCGTCGGATCCCCCGTGACGACGGCGCGCGAGTTGAAGCCCAGTCGCGTGAGGAACATGAACATCTGCTCGGCGGTCGCGTTCTGCGCCTCGTCGAGGATGATGAACGCATTGTTGAGCGTCCGGCCGCGCATGTAGGCCAGCGGCGCGATCTCGATGACACCGCGCTCGGTGTTCCGCTGGATTTCATCGGCCGGCATCATGTCGTGGAGGGCGTCGTGCAACGGCCGGAGGTACGGCGCGATCTTCTCGTAGAGATCCCCGGGGAGAAAACCGAGCGCCTCGCCCGCCTCCACGGCGGGCCGGGTCAGGATGATGCGGGCGACCTTCTCCTCGCGCAGCGCGGCGACGGCCATGGCCATGGCCAGGTACGTCTTGCCCGTGCCCGCGGGGCCGACCCCGAGGGTGAGATCGTGTTTCTGGATCGCCTCCACGTAACGGCGCTGCCCGGTCGTCTTCGGCGTGACCGTGGCCTTGCGCGCCGAGGTCTGGATCTTCGTGTCGAAGAGGCCGGCGAGCGCCTCGGCCCCCTCGTGCTGGACGACATTCAGCGCGTACGCGAACTCCTTGTTCCGAACGGGCTGCCCGCCGCGGGAGGACGAGTCGAGGAGCTCGAACATGCGGCGCGCCTTGGACACCGCCTCGGCCGATCCCTCGAGCTTGATCCAGCCCTCGCGCGCCGTGGCGCGGATTCCGAGGGCGCGCTCGAGCGCCTGGAGGTTCTTGGGATCGTTGTTGAAAAGCTGCTGTGCCTGCCGGGCGCTGTCGAAGTGCAGGATCTCCTCGATGGTCGGTTGGGAGGCGGGCATGGGTCAGGTCTCCTCGGCCAGGGCCGCGCGCAGGCGGGCCGCGACGTCCTTCAGCGCCTCGGGCAGCACCGTCGTGCCCGCGAGCACCGGCATGAAGTTCGTGTCGCCGGTCCATCGCGGAACGACGTGCACGTGCAGGTGCTCCACGATGCCGGCTCCGGCGACGCGGCCCAGGTTGACCCCGACATTGAACCCGTCCGGCTTCATGGCCCGCCGCAGCGCGCCGATGCAGCGGCGGACCACCTGCATGACCTCGAGCAGCTCATCGTCGGTCAGATCCTCGAATCCGGGCACCTGGCGATAGGGGACCACCATGAGGTGCCCGCCGTTGTAGGGGTAATTGTTCAGGAGCGCGAAGCAGGTGCGCCCTCGAAGGATCACGAGATTCTCCTCGTCCTCGCTCGAATCGGCGATCGCCTTGAACACCGACGCCGTCCCGGCCGGAGGCTTCGGGGCGAGGATGTAGTCGATCCGCCACGGGGCGTGGAGTTGTTCCATCGGCGTCCAGCCTAGGCACCAGGCCCCGCCAAGTCAAAAACCCGCCCGCCGTGTCGCGGGCACCGCTCCGCGGGAGCGCCGGCGCCGGCCGCATGCCGGCTTTGATTCGCGCCGCGGGCGAGTCAATCTCCCGCATGCCCCGCATCGGACTGCCCCTGCCGTGCCTGATCATGGTCGCGGCATTCTCCGCCAGCGCGGCGGAACCGCTCGTCCGCGAGCCCAACACGACGCTCGCGCTCCCGCAGGATCCGCCCGTCTACGGTTACGTCGCGGAACCCGCCCTCGACTCCATCTGGTTCATCAACCCGGTCGTGATCACCTCGCCTCCCGGCGAGACCAACCGCCTGTTTGTCGCGGAACAGCTCGGCGTCGTCGCGGTCGTGCCCGACCTGTCCGCCCCCTCCCGGAGAATCTTCCTCAGCATCACCCCCCGGATCGTCGGTGGAGAGGCTCCCGATGAACGAGGGCTGCTCGGGCTCGCCTTTCACCCGGGCTACGCGACCAACGGACACTTCTACGTCTACTACTCGACCATCACCAACGGGGTCCTGCACCAGCGCCTGTCGCGCTTCACCGTTTCCGCCGATGACCCGAACGTGGCGGACCCCGACTCCGAATTCATGCTGTTCAGCCAGCGCGACGATGCCTCCAACCACAACGGCGGCGACCTTCACTTCGGCCCGGACGGCTACCTCTACGTCTCGCTCGGGGACGGCGGTGGCGCGAACGATTCCCTGAACAACAGCCAGGTCATCGACCGGGATTTCCACTCCGGCATCTTCCGCATCGACGTGGACCGCCGCCCGGGCAGCCTCCCGCCCAATCCGCACCCGTCCGTGTTCCCGGACGCCTACGCCGTCCCCCCGGACAACCCCTTTGTCGGTGCCACCGAGTTCAACGGGCGCCCCGTCGATCCGGATCGCGTCCGAACCGAGTTCTGGGCTGTCGGCCTGCGCAACCCCTGGCGCATGTCCTTCGACCCGCAGACCGGCCATCTCTGGGCGGGTGACGTCGGCCAGAGCGCGCGCGAGGAGATCAACCTGATCACCCGCGGCGGCAACTACGGCTGGGCGTACCGCGAGGGAACCCTGCCCGGTCCCAAGGCGGGACAGGCGCCTCCCGGTTTCACGAGCGAGCCGCCGATCGTCGAGCTCCCCCGGGCGCAGGCCAGTTCGATCACCGGCGGCATCGTCTATCGCGGAACCCGCCTCGCCCAACTCTCCGGAGCCTACATTTTCGGCGACTACATCTCCGGAAACATCTGGGCACTGCGGGGCGCGCTCTCCGGAAACCCGGTCACGGAGCACATCGCCAACCGCCGCAGCATCGCCGCCTTCGGACGCGACCCGCGCAACGGCGACATCCTCATGGCCGACCAGGCGCGCGACATCCTTGTCCGGATCGACTACTCGCCCGACTTCGAGGGCACGCCCCTGCCGGAAACGCTCGCGGACACGGGCGCGTTCGCCGACCTCGGGTCGCTCACCCCGAATCCCGGCATCGTTCCATATGAAGTGATTGTGCCATACTGGGCGGACGGCGCGGTCGGACGGAGGTGGTTCTCCGTGCCCGACGTCGAACGGCGGATCGAGTTCCATCCGGAGGAGCCGTTCCAATTCCCTGCCGGTTCCGTCTGGATCAAGCATTTCGAGATCGAGATGACCAACGGCGTGCCGGAGTCGCGCCGGCGCCTCGAAACCCAGTTTCTCGTCCGCAATCCCGAGGGCGTGTACGGCGTTTCCTATCGCTGGACCGACCCGCCCACCAACGCCGTGATCGTTCCGGAAGGCGGCCTCGACGAGACGCTCCTCATTCAGGACGGCGGCATCGTGCGCACGCAGGTGTGGCATTACGCCGGCCGCAATGAATGCCTCCAGTGCCACAACGCCGCCGCCGGATGGATCCTGGGCTTCAACGCACGCCAGTTGAACCGCCCCGTTCCCACCGACGACGGTCCCGCGGATCAACTGCCGCGCCTCGTCGCCGCCGGCTACTTCACCAACGCGCCGTCCGTGCTCCATGCCCTGCGCACGCTGGGCCCGACGGACCACGAACAGACCAGCGTCGAGTGGCGCGTCCGGTCATGGCTCGACGCGAACTGCGCCCACTGCCACAGGCCGGGAGGCGCCGGGTTCGGCGACTGGGACGCGCGAGCGGTCATCCCGTTGTCCGAAACCCGGATCGTGGACGGCCGCCTGCGGGACGAGGAGGGCAACCCCGGGAACCGTCTCGTGAAGCCCGGCGACGTCGAGCTCTCCATGATCCACTCACGCGTCGCGCGCACCGGCCCCGGGCACATGCCGCCCCTGGGCGGCACTCTCCCCGATCCGGACGGACTGTCGCTCCTTGAACGCTGGATCACGAACGGCCTGGCGTCCTGGCGGTCGTTCGAAGTCTGGCAGCAGGAACACTTCGAAGACCCCGACGCGCCGGAGGCGTCCCGTGACGGCGATTTCGACGGCGACGGCGCCGACAACTGGCTCGAGTATCTCACCGGCACGGATCCCGCCGATCCCCTCGCGCGCTGGACCCTCAGCTTCGAGCGCCGGCAGGATGCCGTCCTGCTCTCGTTCCCGCACCTCGCGCACCGGGGATTCATCGTCGAGTGGAACGCCGCGATCGAGGGGGACGGCCCATGGCAGCCGCTCGATCATCCGGCCAATGCCTTCCAGGTCCCGGCCGAGCCCTTCACGGCGGAGCTTTCGGATGCGATTTCGGAAGAGGCACGCTTCTACCGGGTGCGCATCCTCGAACCGTAGGGCGAGTGCATCGACTTCCCCGCCGGGCCGCGCCCCGCGACCGCCGTCGCCGCCCCGCGGCCCGGCGCGCGCAGCTTCGCGGTTTCGCCCACCCGAAACCGCTGGTACCCTGCGCGCGACATGCCGCTGCTCGAGATCCGGAATCTCACGAAGAGTTACCGCACACCCGAAGGCGCACGCACGCGCGTCGTTGACATCGAGGCCTTTGAGCTCGAACCGAGGCAGCAGGTCGCGCTGAGCGGCGAGAGCGGCTCCGGAAAGACCACCTTCCTGCACCTGATCGCGGGAATTCTCACGCCCGACAGCGGCGAGGTGATTCTCGACGGCACGAACATCGCCGCGCTCAGGGAACCGGAGCGCGACCGTCTCCGCGCCACGCGCATCGGGTACATCTTTCAGACCTTCAACCTGCTCCAGGGGTACACCTGCCTCGAGAACGTGCTGCTCGGGATGTCCTTCGGCCCCGGCCCGGACAGGGCCTTCGCGGAAAGCCTGCTGCGCCGCGTCGGCCTCGCCGATCGCCTGCGCCACCATCCGCGGCAGCTCTCGACCGGCCAGCAGCAGCGCGTCGCCGTCGCCCGCGCGCTCGCCAATCGACCCAGCCTCGTGCTCGCGGATGAACCGACGGGCAACCTCGATCATCGTTCCGCGGGCGAATCACTTCGTCTCATCCGCGAGGCCTGCGCCGAGAACGGCGCGGCGCTCCTGCTTGTCAGCCATGATCGCGAGATCCTCGGCGCGTTCGAGGACCGACGGGATCTGCGGGCGATCAACCGCGCCGCGGCGGCGGCCAACGACTGACTCCCGGCAACCATCAAATTCCGAAACCCACCGAACCGAGCTCTCACACCCCGCCCCATGACGCTGCCGTTGATGGTCCGCAAGAGCCTGCGCCAACACCTCCTTTCCACCGTCATCACCGCCGCCTCGATCGCGCTTGCCGGCGGCCTGCTGATGGCGGTCTGGGTCGTGAAGGACCAGTCCCAGGCCGCGTTTGCCGGCGTCAACGCCGGCTTCGACGCGGTCCTCGGCGCCCGGGGGTCCAAGCTCCAGCTCGTCCTCAACACGATTTTTCACCTGGAGGAATCCCCCGGGAACATTCCCTTCTCCGACTACGAGGAGATCAGCCGCAATCCGGCCGTCCAGGTCGCGATCCCCATCGCGCTGGGCGACAACTACCACGGATTCCGGATCGTCGGGACGACGACCAACTTCTTCACCGATGTGGAGTACGAGCCCGGGAGGAGGTTCTCGCCCGCGCAGGGTCGCGCGTTCGAGCCCGGGCTGCGCGAGGCGGTCGTCGGCAGCTACGTGGCCCAGCGCCTCGGGATGAGGATCGGCGACCGGTTCCAGCCGTACCACGGCCTGCGGTTCAATCCGAACGAACAGCACGCGGAGACCTACGTCGTCGTCGGCATCCTCGAGCCGTCCAACACGCCGACGGACCGGGTCATCTGGATCCCGCTCCAGGGGGTCCAGCAGATGACCGGACACGACCCGCGCGCCGCGAACGACATCAGCGGCGTGCTGATTCGCTTCAAGGACACGAGCCCGCTCACGGCGCGCCAGCTCGACCTCCTCTACAATCGCCAGGGCAACCGCCTCACCTTCGCGTGGCCCATCGCGCAGATCGTCGCGCAACTCTTCACGCGCATCGCATGGGTGGACCGCGTGCTCGCCCTCGTCGCCTACCTCGTGGCGCTGGTCGCCACCGGCTCCGTCCTCGTGAGCATCTACAACTCCATGAGCGAACGCCGCCGGGACATTGCCATCCTGCGCGCGCTGGGGGCGCGCAGACGGACGATCTTCTCCGCCATCGTCCTCGAGGCGGCCGCCATCGCCGCGCTCGGGATGCTGCTCGCCTTCGCCGTGTACGCCGCCATCTTCATCGGCGTGGCGACCGTGGTCCGCGCGCAGACCGGCGTCGTGCTCGAGCCGTTCACGGCGCACTGGATCATGCTCGCGGCGCCGGCCGGGATGATTCTGCTCGCCGCGCTCGCCGGACTCGTCCCCGCGTGGAAGGCCTACTTCACCCCGGTGGCCGACCATCTCGCCCCGGTTTCTTGACCGCTCCCGAACCCGTTCCGACCATCCCGCAATGATTCCTTCGCGCGTCGAAGATCTGTTCGCCACCGCCAACCCGCCGGTCCTCGGCCCGCAGCGCAGGGCCGATTCATGGGACCGCCGCGACGCCGCCGCACAGACCGACGCGTTCTGCGAGTCCGCGTCCATCGATGGGCCCAGGGCCGAGATTCTCCGCGCGCTCGTCCTTCTCTGGCACGACCATCTCGATGACGCCCACGCCATTGTGCAGGACCTTTCCGGCGCGGACGCCGCCTTCGTCCATGGCATCATGCACCGGCGCGAGCCCGATTTCTCAAACGCCCGCTACTGGTTCCACCGGGTGGGCAATCATCCGGCGCTCGGGGCCATCGCGGAGGCCGCCGCACCGATGCTTGCGCGGCACGCGGCCATCCCCGACCGCCTGATCCGCGACGGCGCGTGGGACCCGTTCGCCTTCATCGACGCCGTCGCCGTGGGTTCGCGCCAGCCGGAGACCTCACCCGAGGTCGGGCTCCTGCGCGAACTGCAGCGTGCGGAGTCCGTCACGCTGGCCCGGCATCTCGCCGGCGCCTGATGCATCCGTGGGCGAGTACTTCGACCTGCTCAAGACCGTCCTGCCGGTCCTCGGCATCATGGCCGCGGGATACGGCATGCGGCGGCTCGACTGGCTCACGGCCGAGGCGGACGCGAGCCTGATGCGGGTGGTCGTCAACGTCCTGACCCCCTGCCTCATCGCCGACACCATCCTCGGCAACAGCGCCTTCGCGCGAGCCGGCAACGTCCTGCTCCCGCCGATCCTCGGCTTCGTCACCACGGCCGCCGGCATCCTGATCGCGTGGGCCTGCCGTCCGCTTCTCGGCGCGGGCGTGTCCCCCGCGGAGCAGCGAACGTTCGCCGTCACGGTCGGCATCTGCAATTACGGCTACATTCCGCTGCCGCTCGCGCAGTTCCTGTTTTCCACCGGTACCGTGGGAGTGCTCTTCGTGCAGAACGTCGGGGTCGAGCTCTGCATGTGGCTGCTGGGCGTGGCGCTCCTGCAGGGCGGCCCCCGCTCCGGCAACTGGCGGGGCCTCCTCAATCCGCCCGCGATCGCGATTCTCGCGGCGCTGCTGGTCAACACCGCGACCCGGCGTGAGGACATACCCGACGTCCTCCTCTCCGCCATGCGCCTGCTCGGGCAATGCGCGATTCCGATGGGCCTGGTCCTGATCGGCGCCACGATCGCGGATCTCATGTCCGAACTCCGGACCCGGCGCGGCTTGCGCCTGATCGGCATCGCGTGCCTGCTGCGACTCGGGGTGATTCCCGCGCTCGTCCTGGTCCTCGCGCGTGCCATCCCCGCATCCGTCGAAGTCCGGCAGGTCCTCCTGCTCCACGCGGCGATGCCGTCCGCCGTGTTCCCGATCATCATGGCGCGGCACTTTGGCGGGCACGCCGGCACGGCGCTCCGAATCGTCCTCGGAACCTCGATCATGGGAGTGGTGCTGATCCCCGTGTGGCTCAAGTTCGGCATGGAGTTCCTCGGCCTTCAGCCCCGCTCCCCGTTCACGCCCTGAAGCCCCGGCAGCGCATGTCGGCCGGGCGCTGCCGCGCGCCTTTTCACTTGGTCGCCCGCGGTCCCCGGCTAGATTGTCGTCCCGCGGTTTCACCGCGATGATCGCCATGCACAACCCCACCTCGGTTGAACTCCTCCGCGACTGCGAGGCCGTCCAGATCCCCGTCGGCAACACGGTCACCCTCCCGGCCGGCACGCAGGTGGACATCACCCAGAGCCTCGGCGGCACCTACACGGTGCACGCGATGGGCGGCCTGTTCCGCATCGCCTCCCGCGATCTCGACGCGCTCGGGCTCCAGCCGCAGGAACCTGCCGCACCCAGGCCCGCCGGCTCCGGCGGCCCGGTCAGCGAACAGGCGGTCTGGGACGTTCTCCGCACCTGCTACGACCCGGAGATCCCCGTCAACATCGTGGACCTCGGGCTCGTGTACGACATGGTCATCGAGCCGACGCCCGCGGGGAACAGCCACGTCGCCGTCAAGATGACCCTGACGGCCCCCGGCTGCGGCATGGGCGGCGTGATCGCCCGCGACGCGCAGGAGAAGCTGCTGATGCTCGACGGTGTCGAGTCCGCCGACGTGTCCATCGTCTGGGACCCGCCCTGGCACCAGTCCATGATCTCGGCGGAAGGCCGCCGGATTCTCGGGCTCGAATAGGACCCGCCGTCGCCGTCGCGATCCGCCGCCGATCCGCCCCGGGGGCCCGGACGTTCCAGGGTCATGGTGGCGCCGGGGAGGCCGTCGTGCAACGCTCCGCCATCGCGCGTCCCGCGAGCCATCCGGTGGTCCATGCCGCCTGGAAGTTGAAACCACCGGTGATGCCGTCGATGTCCAGCGTCTCGCCCGCGAAGTAGAGGCCCGGGCAGATCCTGCTCTCCATGGTCCGGGGGTTCACCTCCGAGAGACGCACCCCGCCGCACGTGACGAACTCCTCCTTGTTCAGGCTCTTTCCGGTGACGGGCAGTTCCGTCTGGATCAGCGCCCGGATGAGCTGATGGCGCCCGCCGCGGGCAAGGCCCGACCATCGTGTTCCATCCGGGATTCCCGCCGTCCTCACGATCCTTTCCCAGAGACGCGCGGGCAGTCCGGCCAGGGGTGCCGAGCTGACCAGCCGCGCCCCCATGGACCCGCGGCGTTCATCCATCGCCGCCGCAAGGGAGTTCTCCCCGTCGCCCGGCGCCCAGCACACCCGGAGGTCAAACTGGTATCCGCGCGCGTGCAGGTCTCGCGCACCCCACGCGGAAAGCCGCAGGACAGCGGGACCGCTCACGCCACGGTGCGTCATGAGCATCGGACCTCGTGCGCACAACCCCGTGCCCGAAATCGTCAGTTCCACGGGCGACACCGCCACACCGGCGAGTTCCCGCACCCATCCCGTCGCGACGTCGAAGGTGAACAGCGACGGCACCGGCGCCTCGATCGAATGTCCCAGGTCCGAGGCAAGGCGTGCCATCTCGAGGCTGCGCGATCCGCCCGTCGCAATCAGCACGGAGTCCGCCTGGAGCCTCTCCCCCGTCTCGAGTTCAACGACGAATCCCTCCGGTTTCCGGATGACCCCGGAGACACCCGCACACGTTCGGAGTTGAACGCCCGCCGAGCGCGCCGCGCGCGTGAGGCAATCGACGATCGTCTCGGAGCGGTCGCTCGCGGGAAACACGCGACCGTCCGCCTCGGTCTTGAGCGGCACGCCGCGCGACTCGAACCACCGGATCGTGTCCCGCGGCTGGAAGCGGTGGAACAGCCCGATCAGCATGCGTTCCCCGCGCGGGTACGATGCGGCGAGTTCGCGCGGATCGAAGCAGGCATGCGTCACGTTGCATCGGCCCCCGCCCGAGATGCGAACCTTGGACAGGAACGCATTTCCCTTTTCGAGCACCGTGACCCGCCCGGGCCGCATGCGCTCCGCGCAGGCAACCGCCGAGAAGAACCCGGCGGCGCCTCCGCCGATCACGATGACTTCGGGAGCCCGCACCAGGCCCGGATCGTGCGGAAGACGCCGCGATCCCTCAATGCCAGGGGGCGGCGGGGCGGGCGAGCCTCAGGCCGCCTCGGCAAGGGCGTCTTCCCGCACGTGCTCCCGTTCCGCCTTCGGCGGTGGCGCGGGACCATTGCGCCGCAGGAGCGACTCCTGCGCGGCGGCGTAACGCCGAACCGCCTCGAGCTTCTCGTTGAGGAGCTCCGGCATGAACAGCAGCGGCTCCGAAGTCTGCCATGCGAGGGCCTCCGCCTCGCTGGCGGCAAGCCGAAGCAGCCGGCTGACCCGGACATCCCTGACCTCGGAAAGGTGCTTCCACAGAAGCCTTTCCTTCAGCGCGGCGAGCTTCAGCCCCACGACCGACCGGTCCGGTCTGTGATCGTTACCTTTCATGATTAGCTGACGTTTCCGCGTGCGATGGGAGAACACTCCCCCGCGTCTCAGAAGTTCGTGTCTCTGCTGTTGTCTTGGGCACATGACTTGTCTCATCGGATTTGGTTCAAACAAAAAACCCTGCCGCCTCTCGGCGAGCAGGGTTGGGGAAACTCTTCTTCGGCTTGCTTCTCTATCCTCCCACCCCGCCCGCCATTGCTTTCATGTCGCAGCCGGCCATCCAAATGCCGGCAAAACGCTGGGCATGGCACAGGCCGGAAACTCGGATGGCCATGACCGGAATCGATACGACGAACTGGGAAGAGGACTCCTCGCACACGCCGCCCGCACGTCCCGGGCCTGCAACCTCACTGGCTTTACCGCGCGTGCTCATCGAAGCGGCAGCAGATTGACTCACCCGGGCGAGGAAGGCAAGTCCGGCCGCGAACTTTCTTGCCGCG
>CAYMDA010000048.1:0-18412 GCA_964389135.1 uncultured Verrucomicrobiota bacterium
TTGGTAGCGCGTACGGGAATCGAACCCGTCTTTCAGCCTTGAGAGGGCCGTGTCCTAGCCGATAGACGAACGCGCCAACCGGAGGCCGATATTGAAGGGCATGAGGCCGTGGATGTCAACCGGGCGCGGCCTTCGGGCCGAAGGAAGGACGGCCGGCGCCGTGCCGCGCGCGGGCGCCGCGATCGCCCCGCGCAAATCGCCGTGCGGTTCTCGCATTTTGCAGAGCAGACCCCGCAGGTTCGCGTTCCGGCCCGGCCGCCGGGGCGGCCATCCGGCGCCGTGATTGCGGGGGATTGGCCTGCAGACGGTTGCGCCTGCGCCGCCTGGTATCCGCCGTGCTGGAGCCAGGGCGTGGCCCGCGGGACGGGTCGCGACCGTCGGATGCAACGAAACTCGAATCCGGCCAACCAAGGTGCATCAGCCGGAGCCCCACGTCGTTTCGACGGCGTGGGGTTGTTTCGTCACCGAAGGGTCCGGATATACGCCACGAGCGCCTCGACCTGCGATTCGGTCAGGATCCCCTCGTAGCTCGGCATGCCGGCATCCGACAGCTCGTACCCGCGAACGACCTTCGCCGCCGGGTCACGAATCGCCTCGCGCAGGTATTCCTCGTCGGCGCGCACGACCTCCCCGCCCGCGAGCTCGCGGCGCGAGCCGAAGAGTCCCTTCCAACTGGGGCCCACGCGGCCGAGCACGGAACCGTCCGTGGAATGGCACGCCACGCAGCCCATCAGTTCCGACAGCCGGCGGCCCTCCTCGGCGGTTACCGGGGACGAGTTCACGACGGCGGCCGCGCGCGGCGTCAGGTCCACGGCGATGGGATCGAAGCCTTCGGCGGGCGGGTCGAACTTCGGGAGGAATCGTGGCGTGAACCACGTGTTGTGAACGACAGGCCCGCCGTCGCGCGACGCGATCGTCCAGCCAAGGCGCATCTGCATCACGGGGCGCATGTCGGGGATGGCGACGAACACCGCCCGCCGGTCCCGCGACAGGTACACGCTGCTGGGTGTGAGCGTCTCCTGGCCCCTGGAGCCGTCGAGGCGGTAATGCGCCGAACCGTATTGCGCGGATCGCCGATAGTTCCAGCGCTCCGCCGAATAATTGGCCGGGCTCGAGGCGGTGGCGGGATCGAGGGACTCGTGGAACCGGACGAGCACCCCTTCGGTCATCGGGATCACCTCGGCGGGCAAATGGAATGGCCTGCCGGTGTACCGGATCCGCGCGAGCCCGCTGACGCGAGGCGCGGTGGTCCCCCAGATCTGAAAGCCCGTGACGTAGAGCTGGCCGTCCGCCGGGTTCACCGCGCCGAACAACGGGGGGAAGTCGAACGCGCGCGTGAGGCTGGTGACCGCAGCCTGGGGTGATGACCCGCGGTCGTTCAGGCGCACCACGAAGGCCTCGGGACGATAGTAGCCCAGATGAACCAGGCAGCCGGCCAGCGGTCCCATTCGCGCGTCCGTGAGCCAGACCTGCCCGGCACCCGAGGCGTTCACCGGATGCGGGATCCACGTCAGCGGATCGGGGATCGGTTCCGGGTCCTCAGGATCCTTCAGGATCAAGGGATGGAACCCATGCCATGCGTTCCGGCCGAGGACGTGCAGGGCGGTGGTGGGGACGTAGTGTCCCTGCTGGTCGCTCGCGGTCACGCGTCCGTCCAGCGGGTGGACGCCGATGAATGGCTGGCGGAGACCGCGTCCGAGCATCTCGACCGATTCGCCGTCGGGTGCGATGCGAAGGACCGTGCCCGAGTGACGCGAGAGCGTGTCGCCGCGCTGTCCGCCCTTCCCGATGACGAAGGAACCGTCCGGCAGGACGCGCAGGCCGGAGGCGAACTCGCGGGTTTCCGCCGTCTGCGTGAAGGCGCTGGAGAACAGCTCGTGTTGATCGGCCTCGCCGTCGCCGTCGGAGTCGATGACGCGCCAGATGCCATTCCGATCGTGAACGAAGACTTCGCCGCGGCGGATGCAGAGGCCGAGCGGTTCGTGGAAGCCGGAGGTGAACCGGCTCCATCGCACGTTCTGGAGATCGCCTTCGAGGCCGGTTGCGAGCCAGACGTCGCCGTCGAACGTCACCAGCGCCGCGCGGCCATCCGGGAAAAAGCCGATATCCGCGAGGCGTACGTTGCGCCGCCAGGGATTGTCGAAGGGCGGCTCGATGGAATCGACGACATAGGCATTCGTCGCGGGCGCGAGTCGCGCGGCGGTGACGACGGTCTCGGGCCAGCGGGGCCCGGCTCGTGAACCATCCCGGCCCGGCGGGGCGCCCGCCGGAACCGCGGGGCCGCGCACCGGTTCGGAAGCGCTGCGGGAGGTTCGCTCGATGCGCACCTCGAATCGAATGGCGCGCTCCGACGGCGGTACGCGGACCATGAAGCGTTCCTCCCTGCGCACCTGTTCCACGCGCGCGCCCCCGATCGAATCATCCTCCGGCTCCACGACGACGCGAATCGCGGCATTCGCCCCGGCACTTCCGACGATCAGCCAGAGGTTGGTTCGCACGGGCTCCAGCTCAATGCGACGCACCACGCGAAGGGCCCCTTCCCTCTCCTCCGCGCGGATTCGTTCCCGGACGGCATATCCCGCGACCTCATACTCGAGACGGGCGCCGTCTGCCTCGATCCCGATGGCGCGGAACCGGCCGAACGCGCGCGGCAGCGGACCGCGGCCAACCTCCCGCGGATCGGGATCGCGCGGGCGCGGGTCCGCAAGATCAGGAACCGGCCCCGCGATCCAGCCGGGGTGGATGCCGGTGGTGATCCAGCACGGCCCGCGGGGCCCGGGAAGGGCGCGCTGGCCCTCGGGCGCCTTGTGACCCGCGACGTGATACGAACCTTGCGCCATGGAAACCGGCGTCACGGCTTCGCCTCTCCAGATCGCCGTGACGCGCAGGAGATCGACATCGAAGCATGCCCATGCCTCGTGCCCGAGATTCAGGATGAGACCGCGCGGCGTGAGATTGTTCGTCTCCCCGCCGGCGCCGCGGGCGTCCAGCACGGAGCCGAAGAACGGAAAAGCCGGCTCGACGAATGGCGCCCACGACCGATCCGACGGGGGGGCGGTGGAGGCGGCGGCGGGCCGGCCGAGGACGATCTTGTACAGCATGCAGGCGCAGCACACGGCCAACGCGCATCGGAAAAGGGCCTTCAGCGGCAGGATCACGGGATGAGGGTCCAATCACATTCAGGGCGCCAGCAGGATCCGGCGGCAGGGACCCGCGTGGCCCACCATCCGGATTCGCGGGCAGAAATCCATCGCGCGACGTGACGATGCCGGGAAGCGGGAGGGGCCGGATGCGCCCGGCGCAAGGCCGTTCAGGGGTCTGTTCATGGATCCAAGGACACCGTTGACGTCGATGGGGACCGGCAGAACGTTGCCGTTGAACCGGCTGCGTCGTCCAGATCTGCCGCTCGCGGCACGCCGCGCCGCCGCCTCGGGCGGGGGAAATCGCCCCGCGTGGGCAGGAGAAATCGGCGCGACCAGCCCGCGTGCGGCTGTTATCAAGCGCTCGCGGACGGTCGGGAAGGATCGTCCGGCTCAACCGTCCATGGAAACCGAAGGCGCGAACCCGATCTCTCCCTCCGCACCCGAACACATGGCGAGCGACGGCAACTCCGGTCGCGAAACGCTTCCACGGATCCGCGGCACCATTGTGGAGCGCGGCGAGGATTTCGCCGTCCACCGGAACCTGATCCCCGAAAGCGGGCCGGACGGCACGATCTCCTGGCGGACGAGTGAATTCACCCGGATCGCCCATGCCATGCATTACCTCGAGGACGGCGTCTGGAAGGAAAGCAGCCACGTCCTCGAGCGCCAGCCCGACGGCAGGGTCGCCGCACTGCGGGGCCCGCACAAGGTGTGGTTCTCCCCGGACACGTCCGGTGACCGGGTCTTCGAGGTTCGAACCTCATCCGGCCGGCGCTTCGCCGGGGGAATCCGCGCGCTGCGCCTGCGTGACGAACGGACGGACGAAGTCCGTCTCATCGCGCGGGTGCGCGACGGCGTTCCCGGGACGCTGAAGGACGGGAGCGAGGTGCGCTTTCCTGACGCCTTCGACGCGCTTCATGCCGACGTGGTGTACGTCTGGCGGCGCGACGCCTTCCTGCAGGACGTCATTCTCCGCGAGCGCCCCGAACTTCCCGATGGATGGGATCCGGCGCGGACCCGGTTCGAGGTGCTCACGGAATTCGAGACCAGCGCGCCGGCGGAGGTGCGTTTCCGGGCGTGCGAACCCGGGGCGGGAGGCGCACGCGCCGATGCGGCCCTGATTCGCCTCGGCGGAATGACGGTGACCACCGGGCACGCGTTCGCCGTCGCGGACGAACGGGCGCTTCGCGTGGGCCCTGCCCATCCGGAGGCCGGCTCCGAGCCGGTGCGGAAGGAATGGCTGCCGTCGGCCGACGGACGCAACCTTCTGGTCGAGAGCATCCCGTGGCGTTGCGTCGAGGAACACCTCGATGCGCGCGGCCCCCGGCGCGTGTCCTCGCCGCTGACCGCGACGCCGCGGCAGACGACGCGGTCGGGCGCCCCGGACGATCCGGCGGGCGGGGCCCGATCCGCCGAGGCAACCCGCGCCCGCGCGCTCGTGGTGGACTTCATCATCGTGCCGGAATCGAAGGTCACCTTCTTCCCGCAGGGAATGACCTTCTATGTGCAGTCGCCTTACACCGTCACGGAACCAGTGACCTTTCAGCGCGGGACCGTGGTGAAGCTCGCGGACAACGCCTTCCTCGCCCTCCAGAACGAGATCACCTCGAGCGAAGGTTCGCTGAGGTACGCGGTATTCACCTCGCGCGACGACGATCTCCACGGCGAATGGATCGGCAACGTTCCCGGCGAGGAGGACAGCACGGGCAACCCCGCGGCTCATCGGCCGCTCGCGTGCCTGCAGATCCTGCATCCGGTGGTGCCGACGCGCGTGGAGTATGTTCGCCTCCGGTGGGCGCAGCGCGGCATCCGGTATGTCGCGCCGGAGCACACGCACATCCTGTTCGA
The DNA here is from genome assembly GCA_964389135.1 of uncultured Verrucomicrobiota bacterium. GTDB lineage: Bacteria > Verrucomicrobiota > Verrucomicrobiia > Limisphaerales > CAIMTB01 > CAIMTB01. The sequence goes on from CAYMDA010000048.1 coordinate 4,992, forward strand.
CGCATGGTTCGAACACTGCACGTACGGACTCGACGCGGCGAATGTCCCCCCCGAACGGCCGGTTCGCCTCGACAAGGTCCGGCAGGTGGGCGTGACGCAGCCCGCGTCCGGCCAGTTCGCGGGCCGCGTACACGAGGCGATCGCGAATGCGTCGGTCGCGCCCCACAACCAAGCGGAGCCCGCCATCGCCGTTCGCGCGCTCTCCCCCTCGAATCCGTATGAGACCAAGGTGGTGATTGTCGCGCTCTCCCGGCAGTCGGGGACCGGCCGGTCCGACGTGGGCATGTACCGGGTCAGCAGCGGGGACGGCGGCCTCACGTGGCCGACCCGCGGCTACATCGCCACCGGGGAGGACGGGCTTCCCCGGGCGGACGGCGACGCGGACCCGTCGCTCGCGTACGACGCGTTCGGGAATCTGTTCCTCGCGTACCGCTCGGCCCAGGGAGGCGCGGCGGTCTGCGCCGTGAGTTCGAACGACGGACAGACATGGTCGGTGGTGAACGGCTTCTCGGGTGCCGGATACGGTGGAGCCACGCCGCGGCTCGCCGTGAGCCCGAAGCTCGGGCACCGCTGCGTGATCTGGCTGCTCCTGCAGTCCACCACGACAGCCGTGCTGCAGTGCGCGGCCACGGAGAGCACCGGCCTCGGAGCGGAGCACGTCGCCCGCAAGGGCGACTGGGCCTGGAGCGGGCCCCTGCTGGACGGTCAGCCGGGAAAGTTCCACAGCATCGCCACGGGCCCCGCCGGCGAGGTCATGGTCGTCATGATGCAGGGCTCGCCACCCTACACCGGCGAGAAACCGGTGACCTTTCGCACGCTGCGCAACGCAAGCGGATTTCCCTCGATGACCTTCGAGCACGTCGCGTCCGCCGATTTCACCGTCGAGAACATGGGAATGACCTTCCTTGACCTCACGGCGGTGGACGCGATGCCGGTGCTCGCATGGGATCGCCCGAGGAACCGGCTGTACCTCTCCTACACCACCCGGGCGCCCGGCGCCGTGGAGCTCGACACGGACGTCGCCGTCAGGACATTCCGCCATGATGTGCAACAGTGGAGCGACGAGATCCTCGTCTCCCGGGTGACCTCCAGGTCCCAGTTCCATCCATGGGTGGCCGTCGATGAAGCCACCGGCCTCGTCGCCCTGATCTGGTTCGACACCCGGGAGGATCCGGCCGGCAGCGAGGCCCATGTGTACGCCGCGCTCAGCCGTGACGGATTCCAGGGATCCAACACCACCGTGATCCGCCTCACGACGACGCCCGCCAGCGGAGTCGGGCGTGTCGTCAGCCTGAAGGAATACATCGGCGCCGCCTGCTGGAACGGCTTCCTCTACCCGGCGTTCCCGAACCCGGGCATCGGGCCGGACGGCGCGTGGGATATCTTCTCGGGGCGCATCCCATTCTGACCTCAAGCACCGTGCCGGTTTCCCCGCCATTCCTCCAGACCCTGCGCGCCGCCCTCGCGCGCACGTCCGCCCCGCTCGCGTTCCTCGCATGCGTGGCGGCGGCGTGGACCGCGCCTGCGGCGGACATCTATGTGCGGCTCCGGCCGACATGGCCGGAGCCTGCCAATCTCGTCATCAACGCGGGGGACCGCGTGATCTGGGAGGTGCGCGCCGAGGAGGGCCGTGCCGCGCGGGTCGAGGATCTGGCGGGGGCCTTCGACAGCGGCGTCATGCTCCCGCCGAACCACCGGTTCAGCCATGTCTTCGAGGAGCCCGGGTTCCATGCATATCGGCACATCACGCTGAGCATCCTTCCCCCGTACGAGCCGGTCTGGTGGCCGATCGTGCAGTCCGCCGGCACCATCGAGGTCCGCGCACCGAAGCTTCCACCCCACGCGACGCTGAACTCACCGCCCGAAGGCGCGCGATTCCCGCGTCCCACCGCGCCGGACGGGAGCTTTCTCCCCGCGCACATCCCGCTGAGCGCATCCGTCGAGGAGACGAACCACCTCGCGCGGGTCGAGTTCCTCGCGGACGGCGAACGCTTCGGCATGGCCTTTCACTGGCCGTACACCTCAACGCTGACGACCGACCGGGTGGGGAGGATCCTGCTGTCCGTGAAGGCGGTGCGCTCCGACGGTTCCTACTTTGTCTCCGCTCCCGTTCCGATCCACGTGGAGGCGATCTCCGAACCGTCCCTGCGTCCGCCCCGCCTCGCCGACCGAAGGAACGGGATTTACCTCATCGAGTACCAGACAATGGCGAGCGATCGATGGTCGCTGCATGTCTGGCCCGACATCGTGAATCCCGCGACCGCCTACAGGATTCATCTCGGCGGCGCGTGGGGATGGTACCCGGTGCAGGTTTCCGAGCCACGCGCCTTCTTCATTCTCCAGCGAGGCTTCTAGGGAGGCTCGGCAGCCCCGCGGTGCGACAGGTGCCGTGCCGCGCGACGTCCCGTAAACGGGCGTTGATTTTCCCGCAAACGACGGCAGGGTGACCGCCAGTCGCGAACCCCGCCGGACCGATCGAACCCCATCCGATGGCACACGGGCCGTGAAAAGTGGAAACCATTCCCGGATTCGCTGGTGGCGTTCGCTTCTCTGGATCGCCCTCGGAATCGCGGTGGTCATCCGGGTGGTCACTCCGCGCGACACCGTCTTCCATGCCGCGCACGACCTCGCGCACACATTCGGGCCGCCCCAGCATGAACGACGCGGCCGGATGTACCGGCAGGACGTCACACTCCGCCCGCCGCAGTCGGAGGTGCCGCCCGACCTCTGGCGCCTCACCATCGACGTTTCGGAGGAGGACGCCGACATCCTTCGCGGTTACCACTGGAACGGGTGGCACGGCGCGCGCATGGAGCGTCCGAAGGTCCGCGCCACCGTTCGCGAGGGCGACAGGACGTACACGGACGTCTCGATGCACCTGAAGGGATCGGCCGGCAGCTTCCGGCCGTTCGATTCAAAGCCGGCGATCACCCTCGACTTCAACAAGCACGTGCGGGGGCAGAAGTTCCACGGGTACACCAAGATCTCGTTGAACAACTCCGTCCAGGATCGCACGTACCTGACGGAGATCATCTGCCGCGAACTGTTTGAACAGGCCGGAGTGCCCTCCCCGCCCGCCACCCATGCCACGGTGATTCTCAACGGGATTGATCGCGGCCTCTACGTGGTCACCGAAGGGTGGGAGAAACCGTTCCTCCGCCGTCACTTCAGGAACGTGGACGGCAACCTGTATGACGGCGGCTTCCTCCAGGACGTCACGGAACCCCTGGACACGAATTCCGGCGAGGACCGGGACGATCGCTCGGATCTCCGGCGGCTCGTCCGGGCCGCGACCATCACGGATCCCTCCGAACGCTGGAAGGAACTCGGCGCCGTACTCGACATGGAACGGTTCATCTCCTTCGTCGCGATGGAAATCATCACCTGCCACTGGGACGGGTACGCGATGAACCGGAACAACTACCGCGTCTTTCATGATCGGGATTCCGGAAAGATGATTTTCATGCCGCACGGCATGGATCAGATGTTCGGAACCGGGCGCTCCAGCCCGCAGGAATCGATCCATCCGCGCCTGCAGGGACTCGTGGCGCGCGCGGTGCTCCACACACAGGAAGGCCGTCGGATGTACCTCGAGCGCCTCGCGCACCTCCGGACCAACGTCTTCATCCCGGAGCGCGTCAACGCGAGGGTCCGCGAGCTTGCGGCGAAGATCCGTCCCACCATCGAGGCCTACAGCCCTGAAGACGCGCGGCATCATGACCGGCTTGTGGAGGACCTCTGCCGGCGGATCGAGGAACGCGCGCGCAGCATTTCCGACCAGCTCGCGTCGCCGGAGTCCGGCGTGACGTTCAACGAGGCCGGGGAGGCGCAGCTCTCCGGATGGTCCCCGCGCATCACGGCCCAGCGGGGACGTGTCCGTTTCGCGAGCGGACCGCAGCGTCCGGGCGAGCGGCACCTCGGCATCTCCGCCTCCTCCGGCGGCGGCACCGGATCATGGCGCACCCGCGCCCTGCTGGAATCCGGGCGGTACCGGTTCGAAGGAAAGGCCCGGACCGAGGGAGTTCACGGATCCGGCGGCGTTTGCCTTCGCATTTCCGGCAGACAGGTCCGGCATCGCGCCGCCGATGGCGAGCAATGGTCCGACTTCAGCTTCCCGATCGAGATCCCCGAGCCCATGGCGGAGATCGAGCTGATCTGTGAACTCAGTGCGACGCAGGGCGAGGCGTGGTTCGACGAGCGGTCCCTCCGCCTGGTGCGGGAATGACGGACGCTCCCGCGCGCCTCGCCACGACGGCCAGCGCCCCGACGATCACCACGGCGAGGACACTGCCCGCATTGAGCCATCCCTTCTCGGCGCCCCACACGATCGCGTACCCGAGCGATCCCGCGAGGGACGCGTAATAGAGGAACGGCGCGAGCGTGTACCGGATCACGATGCCTTCCCGCCCCAGCAGGCCAACCACCGCGGATGCGGCCACGACGTTGTGCACGCAGATGATGTTCCCGGCCGCCCCGCCGACCGCCTGGAGCGCGACGACCCATGACGCATCGACTCCGATCCGCTGGCCGACTCCGAACTGGAACAGGCTGAACATCATGTTGCTCACCGTGTTGCTGCCGGCCACGAAGGCGCCCAGACCGCCAATGGCGGGCGCGAACAACGGCCATGCTTCGCCCGCGGCCGCGGCCACCCCCGTGGCGAGGGCGATCGGCATCTTGGGCAGACCGGCCGCGCCGGCGTCGGAGTTGATGAACACCTGGACCATCGGGACGGTGAAGATCAACGCCATGGAAGCCCCGAGACTCGCCCGAAAGGAGCGCGCCCACGCCTCGGCCCAGCGATCCGCCGGAATGCGGTGGAGCAGGCAGGTCACCGCGGAGACCGCGAGGAAGATCGTCCCGGGAAGATACAGCGGCTGCGCATCGGCCGAGATGTCCGTGCCAAAGAGGTTCTCCAGTCGGAAGGTCCATGCCTGCAGAAGCGACTTGAGCCCCAGCTCCGGGATGCGCGTGGCCAGCAGGAGGAGCGCGACAAGCCCGTACGGCAGCCATGACATTCGCAGGCCCGGAGCATCCGGCCGGGTCTCCACGCGCGGCTCGATCAGGCCGCTCCACTCCGGCTTCCACTGGTTCCGGGGCGCGAAGTCCCATGCTTCCGACGGCGGAGGCACGAACCAGCCGCGGCGCACTGCCGCCACGGAAAGCGCCATTCCGATCAGCGAGCCGAGGATCGTCGGAAACTCGGGGCCGAGCATCACGGCGAGGAGGAGGTAGGGCCCGTTCATGGCGACGGCCGCGAACAGGGCGAAGGGCCAGATTCGAAGCCCGTCGCGGATGGAGCGATTCGGCCCGAAGAAGCGGGTCATGACGCACACCACGAACAGCGGCATGAGCAGGCCCGCCACGGCGTGCACCAGCGCCACGCGCACGCCGATGTGCGCGAGCAACCCCTGCCAGTCGAGCCCCGCGGCGGCGGCGAAGGCGCGCACCTCCGCGTCACCGGACAGCCCCGTGTTGACGCCCACGAGGATCGGGGTGCCCAGCGCGCCGAACGACACCGGCGTGCTCTGGATCATCATGCCGGCCACCACGGCGGCCATGGCCGGGAAGCCGAGGCCCACCAGGAGCGGCACCGCCACCGCGGCGGGGGTGCCGAACCCCGCGGCGCCCTCGATGAACGAGCCGAACAGCCACGCGATGAGGATCACCTGCACCCTCCGGTCCGGGTGGAGGCGCGTGAAACCGTGCCGGATGGTCCCCATGGCGCCGCCGGCCTCCAGCGTGTTCAGGAGAAGAATCGCGCCGAAGATGATGTAGAGCAGCGTGAGGGCGGTGACGATCCCCTTCACGGTCGCGGCGGAGATCCGGTTCGCGGGCACCTCCCACACGAGAAGCGCGAGCGCCACCGCCACGACGTACGAAAGCGGCATCGCGCGCGCGGCCGACCACCTCCGGCCGACCAGCAGCACCCCGACCACGAGGATGGGCAACAGCGCGAGGAGGGCCGCGACGCCGATGTTCATGACCTCCCCAGAATGACGCCGAGCGCCTCCAGAAACCGGTTCACATGACGTTCCCTGCTCGCCTCGCCCATCAGGCCCACGCGCCAGATGCGGCCCTTCATGGGACCGAGCCCGGCGCCCACCTCGATGCCATGCTCGGCGAGCAGGCGCTTTCGGACGGAGGCCTCGTCCACGCCCCCGGGCACCTCCACCGCGTTCAACTGCCAGAGCTGGTGGCCCTCCTGGCTGGCAAGGCGCAGGCCCATGGACTGCAACCCCGCCCGCAGGAGCTCGTGGTTCCGGCGGTGGCGATCCCATCGCGCCTCCAGGGTTTCCTGCAGCACGAGCCGGAGCGCCTCGTGGAGGGCGTAGTTCATCGAGATCGGCGCCGTGTGATGATACGCGCGCTCACCGCCCCAGTAGGACGCCAGCAGGTTCACGTCGAAGTACCAGCTCTGCACGGGGGTCCGCCGACGCGCCGCCGCCTCGAGGGCGCGCGGACTGAGCGACACCGGGGCAAGGCCGGGTGGACAGCTCAGGCACTTCTGGGTGCCACTGTACACGGCGTCGATCCCCCATTCGTCCACGAGCACCGGGCAGCCTCCCAGCGAGGTGACCGTGTCGAGCAGCATCAGGGCCCCCGCCTCCCGCGCGAGCCGCGAGATCTCGGGGACCGGGGTCAGCACTCCCGTGGACGTCTCGGCGTGCACGAGCGCGACCAGTTTCGGGCGGGTCGTCCGTGACAGCGCGGCGGCCACCTGCGCCGGTTCGATGATTCGTCCCCACTCGGCGTCCACCCGCGTCACCTTCGCCCCGCATCGCGCCGCGACATCCGCGATGCGCCCCCCGAACACGCCGTTGACGCAGACGACCACCTCGTCCCCGGGCTCTACCAGGTTCACCACGCAGAACTCCATTCCGGCGCTGCCCGTCCCGCTCACCGGGAACGTCATCTCGTGGCTCGTGCCGAACACGGCGCGGAGCATCGCCTTGATCTCCTCCATCATGCGGATGAACTCCGGATCGAGGTGGCCGATCATCCGGCCGCTCATGGCCTCGTACACGGACGACGCCACCTCGCTCGGCCCGGGGCCCATGAGCAGACGCTCCGGGGGCGCGAAACGCGGGGGGAATTGCATGCGGAAACCTTACGCGCCTCCCGCGGCATCCCACAATGCCGGAGCCGCACCGCGACCGCGATCGGGCTGGAACACGGCTTCGCGGCGCTCTAGCTTGCGGCGTCCCCGTGAACGAGCCGCGATCGTCGTCCCCATCGCAGCCGCGCCGTGTCGCCGTGGAACAGGATGCGTCCTTCCTGCGGGCGCTCGCGGAGATCGTCGGCGCGGACGGGCTCATCGCCGATCCCGCCGAACTCGTCGTGTACGAGTGCGACGCGTACACGCTCGAGCGGCGGCTGCCGCAGGTGGTCGTCCTTCCGCGCGGAACCGACGAGGTCTCGCGCGTCGCGCGCCTGTGCCACGATGGCGGGATTCCGATCATACCCCGCGGGGCGGGCACGAGCCTCAGCGGAGCCGTCCTGGCGGTGGACGGCGGCGTGATGATCGGCCTCGGCCGGATGCACCGCGTGCTCGAGATCGATCCCGAGAACCGGCGCGCCCTTGTCGAGGCGGGCTGCGTGAATCTCCACGTCAGCCGTGCCGCCGCGCCGCACGGACTGATGTATGCACCGGATCCGTCCAGCCAGGCGGCATGCACGATCGGCGGCAACATCGGAACCAACTCCGGCGGTCCGCACACCCTGAAGCTCGGTGTCACCACCAATCACGTGCTCGGGCTCGAACTCGTCCTGCCGGACGGGACCGTCACATGGCTCGGCACGAGGCCCGGCGAGGGCGAATGCGACGACGGGCCAGACCTCCGCGGAGCGGTCATCGGTTCCGAAGGCATGTTCGGCGTCGTCACGCGCGCGCTGCTGCGCCTCACGCCGATCCCGCCGGCATGGCGCACCCTCCTGTGCGTCTTCGAGTCCGTCCCCGACGCGAGCCGGGCCGTGAGCGAAATCATCGCGGCCGGCATCGTCCCGGCCGCCCTCGAGATGATGGATCGCCTCATCACCCGCGCGGTCGAGGAAGCGTTCCATTTCGGGTTCCCGACGGATGCCGGGGCGGTCCTGATCGTGGAGCTCGACGGTCCCGAGCCGGGGCTCGGTCCGCAGGCCCCCCTCGTCGAGGAGATCTGCCGCCGCAACGGGGCTCGCGAGATCCGGGCGGCCGGGACCGACGCGGAACGCGCGGCGATCTGGAAATCCCGAAAGCGGGCCTTCGGCGCGATCGGCCGTCTCAGCCCGAACTACCTGACCCAGGACGGCGTCGTGCCGCGGTCGCGCCTTCCCGAGATCATGGAGTTCATCGCGGAAACCGCCGCGCGCCACGACCTGCGCATCCCGAACGTGTTCCACGCGGGCGACGGCAACATCCACCCGCTGATCCTCTACGATGAGCGCGATCCGGCACAGGTGCGCCGCGCCGTGGCCGCAGGCAACGAGATCCTCGAGCGGTGCGTGCAGCTCGGAGGCTCCGTGAGCGGCGAACACGGCATCGGCGTGGAAAAGGTGGACTTCATGGGCCGCCAGTTCGACGAGGCCTCCCTGGATGCCATGCGGCGCCTCCGCGAGGTCTTCGATCCGGATCGCCGATGCAACCCGCACAAGATGTTTCCCGGCGGACGCCGGTGCATGGACTTCTTCCCGGTGAAACAGGCCCCCGCATGACCGCCTGCGCATCCAGCATCGAGGAGCTGCAGGACCTGCTCGCCCGCCGCCATGCCGCGCGCAAGCCCGCGCCATCGCCCGACATCTCACGCCTGTGCCGCATCCTCGAGCATCATCCCGAGGACCTCACCTGCACCGTCGAGTGCGGCATCCCGCTGGCGCAGCTCCAGCGCGCCCTCGCGCGACACGGTCAGTGGCTTCCGATCGATCCTCCGCACCCCTCCCGCGTCACGCTCGCCGATGTGATCCACTTCAATCTCAGCGGCCCGCGCCGGCTCGGCCACGGCACCATCCGCGATCACCTGATCGGCCTGGACGTCGTTCTCGCCGACGGCACGCGCGTCCGCAGCGGCGGGCGCGTCGTCAAGAACGTCGCGGGATACGACCTGCACAAGGTCTTCGTGGGGGCGCGGGGCTGCCTCGGAGTGCCCGTGATCGCGAACCTGCGGCTGCTGCCCCTGCCCGCGGCCGCCGCCCTCCTCGAGTGCGTGCAACCGGACCTGCCCGCGGCACTTCGCCTCGCCGCCGCCGCGCGCCGGCGGTTTCAGCCGGTCGCGCTCGATGTGCATCGCACCGACTCCGCCGGAGGGCCGTGCACCGTTTCCATCGAATTCGCCGGCGCCGCGGCCGACGTGGACCTTCAGCGCGGCCAGGCTGAGGCGATGGGCTTCGACCGGGAGGGAGCCCCCGGCTGGGACGAACGGCTCCTGCCGGAGCCCGGCGTGGTGCCCTCCTCGTTCAGCGTCCCGCCCTCGCGGCTGCACGAGGCGGCCGATCCGCTCGCGGGCCGGCGCTTCGTGATCCGCGCGGGGATCGGACTCGCGTACCACGACGGACCGCCCATTCCAGCCCTCCAGCCGTCGGCGCCCGCCCCTCGGTTCCTGCTGGAACGACTGAAGGCCGCCCTCGATCCAAACGCCGTCCTGCCGCCCCTGCCGTGAAATCCCCCGCCGACCCCTTCCTTCCCGGCGACAAGGCCCTCGCCTGCGTCCACTGCGGCCTCTGCCTTTCGGCATGCCCGACCTATCTCGAGTCGGGGAACGAAAACGATTCGCCGCGGGGCAGAATCCACCTGATGCGCGCGCTCGAGGCGGGGCGCATCGCGCTGGATCACCGGGTGGTCCGGCATCTCGACCTGTGCCTCGGATGCCGGGCGTGCGAGACCGCGTGCCCCAGCGGCGTTCCGTACGGAACGCTGATCGAGGCGGGACGGGAGCACGTGGAACGTCACTACCGGCGTCCCGCCGGCGAACGTCTGCTGCGCGAATGGGCCATCAGGAGGGTCCTGCCGTATCCGAGCCGGTTCAGGAGGGCGCTGGCGCTCGCGAACGTCGCACGCGCGACGGGCCTGCACCGGCTCCTGCCGGCGCGATTCCGCGCCGTGCTCGACCTGCTGCCCGCGCGCCGCGACCCCGGCACGCGGCGTGCCGCCGACGGCAGGAGCACAGCCATCAGGCTCGCATCGCCGCGGAGCTCGCGCCCGCGCGCGGCGATGCTGACCGGCTGCGTGATGAGCGTGCTCTTCGACGGCACGCACGCGAGCACGCGCCGGCTGCTCGAGACCGCAGGGTACGAGGTCGTCGTTCCCGAGGGCCAGGCCTGCTGCGGGGCCCTGTTCGCGCACGGCGGCGATCCCGAGGCGGCGCGCGCCTTCGCGCGACGCAACCTCGACGCCTTCGCCGAGGCGGACGTCATCGTGTCGAACGCGGCCGGGTGTGGTTCGCTGATGAAGGAGTACCCGGCGCTGCTGGAGGAAGAACGGCGCGTGGACGCAACATCCTTCGCGAGGCGCGTGCGCGACCTCAGCGAGGTGCTGGCCGAGTCCCCGGAGTTCCTTGCGCGGATCGGGGGCTCGAGGCCGCCGGATGAAGCCGGCCGCGTGACGTTTCACGACGCGTGCCACCTTGCGCACGCGCAGCGGATCGTCGAGGCGCCGCGCCGGCTCGTTCGCGCCGCCGCGGGGGAGGCATTCATCGAACTGCCCGAGGCGGACGTGTGCTGCGGGAGCGCCGGCAGCTACAACCTGACGGAGCCTGAGATGGCCCGGCGGCTCCAGGAGCGGAAGGTTCGCAACGTCGCGGGGTTGGGGCCCGTGACGGTCGTCACGACCAACCCGGGGTGCATCCTCCAGATCGAGGCGGGCCTGCGCGCCGCGGGACTTGCCCACGCCCGCGTCGAGCATCTCGCGGACTGGCTGGCGCGCCGGATCGGGGTCTGACGGCGCGCCCGTGAGGGCGGACGCGCCGCGCGCGGGGGACTTCAGACCTCCGGATGCTTCCACGGCGCCCGGTATTCGCGACGCAGCAGGCGCGTGGCCTCCTCGTCACCCCGAACCTCGCGCCGCTCGGGGTCATAGGACAGGGCGCGGCCGAGCTGCATCGAGATGTTCGCGAGGATGCAGCTCGCCGTGGAGATATGCCCCTCCTCGATGTCCGCGACGGGGCGTCCGCGCGAGTCGATCGCCGCGAGGAAATCACGCATGTGCGCGCGCGTGGCGGGCGCGGCGTGCAGCTCGATGTCCTTCTCCGTGACGTCCTCGGGATACTCCTCCCGCTCGAACACGCAGTCTCGATGGATGCGCTGCCCGTTCCCGTGCGGGATGAAATCGTACTGCGTCACGCTGGCCTTCAGCGTGCCCTTCTCTCCGTAGATGAAGAGGGCCCACGGATAATCCGGGTCGGGCGGCGTGCCCCAGGTGCGGTGCTGCCACACGACGTTCAGGCCGTCGTACTCGAACGTGGCCGCCTGCGTGTCGCTGATGTTCGACTTGCCGCCCTTCTGGACGTAGATGCCGCCGGCAGACGAGATCCGCTTCGGCCAGCCGAGTCCAAGCATCCAGCGCACGGTGTCCAGCATGTGGATGCACATGTCGCCCGTGATGCCGTTGCCGTACTCCATGAAGGTGCGCCACCAGCGCACGTGCGGCAGGCCGTCGTAGGGCCGCATGGGCGCGGGGCCCGTCCACATCTCGTAGTCGAGGAAGTCCGGCACCTCCTCGACCGGGGGATTGCCGTTCGCGCGCATGTGGTAGTAGCAGCAGACCTCGACGTGACCGATGGCTCCAAGCTTGCCGGAGTCGATGATCTCGCGCTTGGCCTCGACGAGGTGCGGGGTGCTCTTGCGCTGGGTCCCGACCTGGACCACGCGGCCGAGACGCCGCGCCGCGGCGACCATCGCCTCGCCCTCGATCACATCGACGCTGATGGGCTTCTGGACATACACGTCCGCGCCTGCCTCGAGCGCCGCGATGGTCTGCAGGCAGTGCCAGTGGTCCGGGGTGCCGATCAGGACGATGTCGAGGTCGCGCTCCCTGAGCATCTCCCGGTAATCCGTGTAGGTCCGGGGTTCCTTGCCGGATTTCTGGCGCTGACTGACGAGCTTCGCCGCCTCGGCGAGCTGGCGCCTGTCCACGTCGCACAGGGAGACGACATCGACATTCGCGACCTGGATGAGCCGGAACAGATCGCTCTTCCCGTACCAGCCGGTGCCGATCAGGCCCACGCGCCGGGGTTTCTCGCGGATGGCATCCGCCGCGCCGGCCCCGCCCGCGGCGAGGGCGAGGCCCGCGGTGGTGGTCTTCAGGAAATCTCGACGGGTTAACATGAATCGAAGCATGCGACGGGGGGTTCCCTCGATCAATGGCCGGGTGACAACAAGCGGCGGCCCGCGTCGTGCAGTTCGCACGCATGCCGCATGGAGAACCGCGGACGAGCCGCGGCAAAACGCAGGCATTCCACGTCCGAACCGCTGGCATGAATCGCGCTAAAGCTGCCGAGCCGTCCAGCGGGAAGGGAATACAGTGACCCGGTTCGAGGCAACCAGAATGGGAGAACACGGTACCTTCAGAGCGGATGTTCCCGCGAACGGAAACCATTCGACCTGTCCATGAACCAAGAAAAACCCCTGCGCGTCTGGCCGGGATCCCCCTACCCCCTCGGCGCAACCTGGGATGGCGCCGGCGTGAACTTCAGCATCTTTTCCGAGAACGCCACCCGGGTTGAGTTGTGCCTCTTCGATTCCCCGGACGACCCCCGGGAGGTGGCGCGGGTGCCCCTGGAGGAGCGCACCGACCTCGCATGGCACGGCTACCTTCCGGACCTGCGGCCCGGCCAGATCTACGGCTTCCGCGTTCACGGCGATTACAGGCCGGAGGAAGGGCTGCGTTTCAACGCGAACAAGGTCGTGCTGGATCCCTATGCCAAGGCGATCGCGCGCACCACCCGCTGGAGCGACGAGCTGTTCGGCTACCGCATCGGGGATCCCGGCGAGGACCTCGTGATGGACGACCGCGACAGCGCACCGTACGCGCCGCTCGCCGCCGTGGTGGACTCGACCTTCCCGTGGAACAACGACAAGTCGCCGCGGACGCCATGGCACAAGACCCTCATCTACGAGGCGCACGTCCGCGGGCTGACGAAGCTGCACCCCGGCATCGGGGAGGACATCCGCGGCACGTACCTCGGCCTCGCGTCGGAACGGGTGATTCAGTATCTGATTGATCTTGGAGTCACGGCAGTCGAGCTTCTGCCCGTCCACCACCATGTGGACGACCGCCACCTTGTTGAACGGGGTCTGGAGAATTACTGGGGTTACAACACGCTCGCCTTCATGGCGCCTGAGCCGGCCTACGCGTCGTCCGCCGTCCCGCAGGATGCCATCCGCGAATTCAAGATGATGGTGCGCGCCCTGCACTCGGCCGGGATCGAGGTGATCCTCAACGTGGTCTA
>CAYMDA010000048.1:18422-18739 GCA_964389135.1 uncultured Verrucomicrobiota bacterium
GTCTACAACCACACCGCGGAGGGCAATCACCTCGGGCCCACCCTCTCGATGCGCGGCATCGACAACGCCAACTACTACCGGCTCGTCCAGGACAATCCCCGCTACTGCATGGATTACACGGGCTGCGGCAACTCGCTCAACATGCGCAGCCCCCGCGTCCTGCAGCTCATCATGGACAGCCTCCGCTACTGGGTTCAGGAGATGCACGTGGACGGCTTCCGCTTCGACCTCGCGAGCGCGCTCGCCCGCGAGCTCCATGAGGTGGACAAGCTCGGGGCCTTCTTCGACATCATCCACCAGGACCCGGTGCTCTCCCA
>CAYMDA010000048.1:18749-26058 GCA_964389135.1 uncultured Verrucomicrobiota bacterium
GAGTGGAACGGCAAGTATCGTGACACCGTCCGCCGCTTCTGGAAGGGCGAAGGCGGGGTCGTCGGCGAGTTCGCCACCCGCCTCTGCGGCAGCAGCGACCTCTACGAGAGCAGCGGCCGGAAACCGTACGCCAGCATCAACTTCATCACCTGCCACGACGGTTTCACGCTGCAGGACCTCGTCAGCTACAACCACAAGCACAACGAGGCCAACGGCGAGGAGAACCGCGACGGCGCCGACGACAACGAGAGCTGGAACTGCGGCGTCGAGGGGCCGACGGACGATCCGGAGGTCATCCGGCTTCGCGAGCAGCAGAAGAGGAACCTGCTGGCCACCCTGCTCCTCTCACAGGGGGTGCCCATGATGCTCGCCGGGGATGAGCTCAGCCACTCCCAGCAGGGCAACAACAATGGGTACTGCCAGAACAACGAGCTGACCTGGCTCAACTGGGAACTCGATGAGCGCCGCGGCGCCTTCCTCGAGTTCACCAGGCGGATGATCCGCTTCTGGAGGGAGCAGCCCGTCCTCCAGCGGCGAAAGTACTTCCTCGGCCATGAACTCCGCGGCGGCGGAAAGGACATCGACTGGTTCCATCACTCCGGCGAGGAGATCTCCGAGGACAGGTGGCACGAGGCGTCGCACTGCTTCGGCGTCCGCTGGTCCGGCGAGATGCTTGACGTCACCGAATGGGGCGAACGCATCAACGGCGACACGGTCTTCCTGATGTTCAACGCGCACCATGAAGACATTCCCTTCGTGCTCCCGGCGGGAATCGACGGCCGGCCGTGGCGGCTGGTGATGGACAGCACGGATCCCGCGGCCGAGGGAGCCGAGTTTCAGCCGGGCGCAACTTACGGGCTCAAGGCGCGTTCCACTGTCGTGCTCGTTTCGCCGCATCCATCGGGAACCAACGCATCCGGGATCCCGGGCGTGAGCGCGCGCATTGCGCCCGTGTGACCCGCCCGCGACGCATCATTTTACCTGGCCATGACCCGCCCGCCCAACCACCCACACTCAAGCCATCAGGACACACACGAACACGACGTACTCACACATGAATAATGGGATTCGAGACGACGCGGCCATCCGGTACCGGGAATTGATCCGGATCGCGTATCGACTCTGGCGCGAAGCCGGCCGGCCCGACGGCCCGTACACCCGCTTCTGGACAGAGGCGGAACGGATCGTGGATTCAGCACCCGGGTTCGCCCGGCCCTGCACCGAGCCGGAGATGTGGAGGGAGAAGGTCGGGGAACCGGTCACGGCGGAAAGCCGGTAGGGGAACATTCGAAGGCGCCTCCGCGGAGGCGCCGCAAACGGCGAAGGCCCGCCTCGCGGCGGGCCTCGCGCGATGAGGGATGGAGATCCCGGAGCGGCCTCAGGCGGCGGAGCCGTACGTCAGAGGCGAGATCTCGCGGCCGTTCTCCGTGGTGATCTTGCGCGTCTTCTCGTCGAAGATGCAGGCGACCTGAAGGCGCTCGGAGATCTCGGCGAGCGAGATCGCGGTCTGCACGCGGATGGCCAGCTCGATGCCCGCGTTCGGCTCCTTGCCGCTGCGGATGCAGTCGAACCAGTTCTTCTCGTGCCACCGGATGTCCTCGCCCGGGCGCAGGTTGTCGTAGTTGTCCGGCTCGACCTCGTCCGCGAACGGACGCTCGGGGCGGATCTCGACGCGGTTGCCGCCGATGTACAGCGTGGCGTGGTGGCCCTGGATCATGTCGCGCAGGCCCTGCTCGCTGACCGTCGAGCTGCAGACGATGAGCTGATACCCGCTCGGGAACTCGAACAGCGCGGACACCATCTCGGGAACGTCGCGCTCCGGCGTGCCGGGCGTGTTCCGGTCGGTGTGGATGTGCTTGCTGCCCGTGGCGACAACGCGCCGCGGGAACTCCGGATTGCCCGTCGCGAGCACCAGCGGATGCAGGCGGTGCGGGAAGAGGTCGCCCAGCAGGCCCGCGCAGTACGGGTAGTACTTGCGCCAGCGGAAGTAGTCGTCCTTGCTGAACGGCCGGCCCTTGACCGGGCCGAGCCATGCCTGCCAGTTGATGTCCTCGGGCGTGGCCCAGTCCTCGATGGCGTAGTTCCACTCGCCCTTCGGGCTGTTGCGCATGTAGGAACCCTGGCCGAGGACCAGGGGCCCGATCGCGCCGCTCTTGCACAGCTCGGCCGCCTTGTGCCACTTCGCGTCGGAGCAGCCCTGCGATCCGACCTGCAGGATCTTGCCGGTCTTCTTGACCGCGTCGTAGATCTCGAAGGCCTCGCCGAGATAGCGCGTCATCGGCTTCTCGACGTAGACATGCTTGCCCGCGTTGACGCTGTCCACCGAGATCCGGGTGTGCCAGTGATCGACCGTCGAACAGCAGATGGCGTCGATGTCCTTGCGCTCGAGCAGCCGCCGGTAATCGTCGAACTCGGCGCAGTCGCCGCCGATGAACGCCTTGGCCTCGCTCCTCCGGTGCCTGGACACATCGCAGACGGCGCCAAGGGCGACATTGTTCTCGCCCGCGTTGGCCTTGATGCTGCGGACGTGGGCCATGCCCTGGCCACCGACACCCACGAAGCCCACGACGATCCGGTCATTCGCGCCGATCACGCGCCCGGTCGAGGGCGCCTGGTTCTGGCCGTAAACCGGCGTCTTCAAGGAGGTGGCGACCGCAACGGTTGCCGCGGCCGTGGCGCTTTTCTTGATGAACTCGCGACGGGAACCGGGGCCCGCGAGTGAGCCTGAGGATTGAGACTGCATAACTATGTTTGCTCTGACTGGGTTGACGTCGTGCAGATCAACTTATGGTTTGGGGCCAGCCGGTCAAACCTGAACTTCTCAGGCGCGCGGCCCGTTCGGCCGCGTTCTCCACCGTCGCCCGGCGCCAGCCTTTGATCCACCGCTTGCCAAACGGACGTTTGACGAAGGACGCTCATTCATGCCAGCCGGCGAACAGTTTGATTTTCTGGTGCTCGGAAGCGGGATCGCCGGACTCTTCTTCTCCCTGAAGGTGGCCCCGCGCGGCCGCGTGGCGCTCGTCACCAAGAAGCAGCGCGCCGATTCCAACACGAACTTCGCCCAGGGCGGCATCGCGGCGGTGCTCGGCCGGGACGATCGGTTCGAGGATCACGTCCGGGACACCCTCGAATGCGGCGCCGGCCTGTGCCGCGACGAGGTCGTCCGCACCATCATCGGCGAGGGCCCGAGCGCGATCGCCGAGCTGATCGCCCTCGGGATGAAGTTCGACGTGCGGGAAGTGCCGGACCAGCCGGGCGTGCACGAGCCGCACCTCACCCGCGAGGGCGGCCACTCCCGGCGCAGGGTTCTGCACTACAAGGACATGACCGGCCGCGAGATCGAACGCGCCCTCCTCGCCGCGATCGAGGCCCAGCCGAACATCCACATCTTCGAGAACCACATCGCGGTGGACCTGATCACGCGCAGGAAGCTCGGGCTGAGCGGCGAGGACCGATGTCTCGGGGCGTACGTGCTCGATCGCACCACCGGGTCCGTGAAGGTGTTTCAGGCGGCGACAACCGTCCTCGCAACCGGTGGTTGCGGAAAGGTTTACCTCTACACGACAAACCCCGACATCGCGACGGGCGACGGCGTGGCGATCGCCTGGCGCGCCGGCGTGCCGGTCGCGAACATGGAGTTCATCCAGTTCCACCCCACCTGTCTGTACCATCCCAAGGCCAAGTCGTTCCTGATCTCCGAGGCGGTCCGCGGCGAGGGCGGCACGCTCAAGACCCGCGACGGCGCGGAGTTCATGGACAGGTACGATCCCCGCAAGTCGCTGGCGCCGCGGGACATCGTGGCGCGCGCGATCGATTCCGAAATGAAGCGCTCCGGCGCCGACCACGTGGTGCTCGACATCACCCACAAGCCGGCGCCCTTCATCATGGCTCACTTCCCGAACATCTACGAGACATGCCTCTCCTACGGGATCGACATCACGAAGGAGCCGATCCCGGTCGTGCCGGCCGCGCATTACCAGTGCGGGGGGGTGCAGACGACGGTGGATGGCGTCACCGAGCTTCGGGGACTGCTGGCGCTGGGCGAGGTCGCGTGCACCGGCCTGCACGGCGCCAACCGGCTGGCCAGCAACTCCCTCCTGGAGGCGGTGGTCTGCGCCCGGCGCGCCGCGCGCCTCGCGCTCGACACGTCGGCTCCCCCGCAGACCGAGAGCATCCCCCCTTGGCAAACCGGTCACGCCGCCGACCCCGATGAGCTCGTCGTGGTCTCCCACAACTGGGACGAGATCCGCCGGCTCATGTGGGACTATGTAGGCATCGTGCGCACCACCAAGCGCCTGCACCGCGCCGCCAAGCGCCTCGCGAACCTCCAGGAGGAAATCCACGAGTACTACTGGGACTTCACCATCACGAGCGACCTGCTCGAGCTGCGCAACATCGCCACCGTGGCGGAGATCATCGTGCACTCGGCGCTCGAGCGCCCGGAAAGCCGGGGCCTGCACTACACGCTCGACCATCCCGAACCGGACCCGGCATGGGAGCACCGCGACACGGTCCTGCGGCGGGGCGAGATCTGAGCCTCCCGCGGCTGGAGCCGCCTCGCCCGCACGGCACCCCGAAAGGGGGTTTGCCGCAACCTCGCCCGCGGGTTTAGTGTTCTGGTCGTCCGTATGGAAACCGTGTTCAGCCTCCTAGCCGGTCTCGGACTCGCAGCCGCCTGCGGATTCCGGGTCTTTGTTCCGCTTTTCGTCGCCAGCATCGCCGTGCACGCCGGGATGATGGAACCGAGCGGCGAATTCGAATGGCTCGGTTCCAATGCGGCCCTGATCACCTTCGCCGTCGCGACAGGCCTCGAAGTGGGCGGCTATTACGTCCCGTGGCTGGACAACGCGCTCGACACGCTGGCAACCCCCGCCGCGGTCATCGCGGGCAGCCTTGTCGCCGCGTCGTTCGCGACCGACATGGACCCGCTCATGCGCTGGACCGTGGCGATCGTCGCGGGCGGCGGGCTCGCCGCCACCGTGCAGACGGCGTCCGTCGCGGTTCGGGGCTTCTCGTTCACCGCGAGCGGCGGCCTGGCGAATCCGCTCGTTTCATCGGCGGAGCTCGGCGGGGCGGTGGCCACCAGCGCGCTCGCGATCATGGCGCCGGTCCTCGCGATCCTTGGCCTTGTCGCGCTGGCGATCCTCGCGGTGACGTTCGTGACGCGGCACTTCCGCCGCGTCCGGGGCTGAAAGCGCCCGTTTCAGCCGCCCGCGCGGGATTGCGAAGGAGGCTCGCAGCCTCGCGCGGCGGGTGAGCGGAAGGCGCCCCGTCCCTCAGGCGGTCTCGTTCCCGGCGTCCACCGGATGCGGAACCCGTGTGGCGTCGAGCTGTTTCCGGAGCGCGGCCTTGAACTCCTCGAGGCCGATGTCGAAGGCGGCTGCCACTTTCAGCACCGGCGTCCCCGGCACCCGGCGACGGAACTTCCTCAGGTTCACTTCCGCCGCGGGCTCGTCCATCTTGTTGGCGACCACGAGGCGCGGACGTTCGAGCAGCGCCGGGTCATGGCACTCGAGTTCCCTGAGCACCTGCCTGTAGTCCTCCCATGGCTCGCGGCCTTCGCTCCCGGCCATGTCCACGACGATCACGAGCACACGGCAGCGCTGGATGTGACGCAGGAAGGCATGCCCGAGTCCGACGTTCTGGTGCGCACCCTCGATCAGCCCGGGAACATCGCACAGCACGATTCGGTGGAAGTCCGGGTACTCCACGATGCCGACCTGGGGCGTGAGCGTGGTGAAGGGATAGGGCGCGATCTTCGGCCGGGCCTTGGAGACGGCGGCCAGCAGCGTTGACTTGCCCGCGTTCGGATAACCGACCAGCCCGGCATCGGCCATGATGCGGAGTTCCAGCAGGAACGTGCCCTCCTTGCCGGGCTCGCCGGGCTGCGCGAAGCGCGGGGCCTGGCGCACGGCCGTGGCGAAGTTCCGATTCCCGAGCCCGCCGCGCCCGCCCCGGCACAGGACGACCCGCTGCCCGTGCTCGCGCAGGTCCGCCACCAGTTCGGCGCCCGGCCGCCGGTTCCCCGCGGGGCGCGGCTGCACATCGTTCTCCTCCGTCCCCCCCGGGTTCTGACGAACGGCGGCCGCGTGCGGGATCACCGGACGGCCGTGGGCACTCGAGAGGATCCGGGGAGGCGCGGGCGATTCCGGATTCTCCGTCTGCTCCGGGTCGGGAGGCTCCGGCTCGGGACCGGGCGGATCGAGGAGCCGCCACACCATGGTGCCGCAGGGCACCTTCACGACGAGATCGCGGCCGGCGCGCCCGTCCATGCCCTTGCCCATCCCGTGCCTGCCGTCTTCCGCGATCAATCGCGGCTGGTAGAACTGGTTGATGAGGTTGTTCAGGTCGTGGTCCGCCTCGAGGATGACGCTGCCTCCGCGCCCGCCATTGCCGCCGTCCGGACCGCCCTTCGGTCGGAAGGCTTCGCGCCGGAAGGCGACGCAACCGCGCCCGCCGTGACCGGCGCGCGCGAGGACCCTGATCTCATCGACGAACATGGCAGACCTTTAGCAGCGGCCCGCACCAAGAAGAAGGGCGAGGCTCCACCGCCTCGCCCGGGGAAAACGTGGGGGTGCCGCCTGAGCGGCGCTGTGGGTTTGCGTTCAGGCCGCGGCCGTCTCGGCTTCGCCGCCGCCATTGGCGGCGGCTGCCGCTTCCGCGGGAAGCACGTTCACGCGGCGGACGTGGCGATCGAACTTCACGGTGCCGTCGGTGAGGGCGAAGAGGGTCCAGTCACGCCCGACCCCGACATTGCGTCCAGGGTTGAAGCGGCTGCCGCGCTGCCGCACGAGGATCGTGCCGGCGGTGACGAACTGCCCGCCGAATCGCTTGACGCCGAGGCGCTTGGAATTGCTGTCGCGGCCGTTCCGGCTGCTGCCCTGACCTTTCTTGTGTGCCATGACTCTGGTTCAGCTGGTCTGGATTTCCTTCACCTGGACGACCGTCAGCTCCTGGCGGTGTCCCTGCTTCTTGTGGTAGCCCTTGCGGCGCTTCATCTTCCAGACGATCTCCTTCTCGCCGCGCTTGTGCGCCAGCACGTCAGCCACGACCTTCGCCCCGGCAACCACCGGCGAGCCGACGCTGACCTGCCCGTCATTGTTCAGAAGCAGCACGCGCTCGAACGTCACGGGCTGACCCACGTCCACGCCCACGCGCTCGATCTCCAGCTTGTCTCCAGCAGCAACGCGGTACTGCTTACCGCCTGTTTCTAAAACGGCATACATAAAAATGGCCCCACAAAAGAGCGGGGAACATGACGCGTGGAGGCGGGTGCTGTCAAGCACCTGAACGGCTCGTCGTTGCGCCG
>CAYMDA010000049.1:0-24215 GCA_964389135.1 uncultured Verrucomicrobiota bacterium
ACGACGTGAAGGAAGGGGTCATCGCCTACAAGATCGCCGCCCACGCCGCGGACCTCGCCAAGGGGCACCCCGGCGCGCGGTACCGGGACGACGCCCTCAGCAAGGCGCGGTTCGAGTTCCGCTGGGAGGACCAGTTCAACCTGAGCCTCGACCCCGAGCGCGCCCGCGAGTACCACGACGAGACGCTCCCGCAGGAGGCCGCCAAGTCCGCCCACTTCTGCAGCATGTGCGGCCCGCACTTCTGCTCGATGAAGATCACGCAGGATGTGCGGCGGTACGCGGCCGAGCGCGGCCTCGACGCCGGGGAGGCGCTCGCGAAGGGCCTCGAGGAGAAGGGGCGCGAGTACCGCTCGCTCGCGCGCGAGACCCCGTGACGCCGGCTCCGCTCAGGCGGAACGTGCCGCGGCTGCCGCCGCGGCCTCCCCGCGGGTCCGGCGGCGGCGCGCCATCGTGGTGAAGAACTCGTAGCCCTCGCGGATCCTGCGCACGAACACGCGCCGGTCCTCCAGCATGGTGCGAAGCATCCGGAGGATCGGCCGCGGCCGCAGGAAATACCGGCGGTAGAACCGTTCGACCGCCTCGTGGATCTCCTCGCGCGAAAGGTCGGGGTAGTCGAGGACCGCCTCCTGGAGCCCGTCGCGGTTCACGGCGTCGCGGTCGTCGCGCAGCCATCCGCGCTCCGTCGCGAGGCGGTGCAGCTCGGTCCCGGGATAGGGCGCCGCGAGCGAGACCTGGATGCTGAACACGTCGAGGTCCATCGCGAAACGAATCGTCTCCTCGATCGTCTCGCGCGTCTCGTTGGGCAGGCCGAGGATGAAGGTGCCGTGGATGAGCACGCCGAGCTCGTGGCAGTGGCGGGTGAACGCGCGCGCCGTTTCCAGCCGCACGCCCTTGCGTATGCCCTCGAGGATCGACGCGTTGCCCGATTCATAGCCCACGAGGAAGAGGCGCAGGCCGCAGTCCTTCATCAGCGCGATGGTCTCGCGGTTCACGTTCGCGCGGGTGTTGCACGACCATGTGAGCCCGAGGGGCGCCAGCCGGCGGGCGATCTCGCGGGCGCGCGGCAGGTTGGCGGTGAACGTGTCGTCGTCGAAGAAGATCTCCTGCACCTCCGGAAAGAGCTCCTTCGCGCGCGCCATCTCGTCGGCCACATGGCCCGGCGACCGCACCCGGTAGCGGTGGCCGCCGATCGTCTGCGGCCACAGGCAGAAGGTGCATTGCGCGGGGCAGCCGCGCCCGGTGTAGAGGGACAGGTACGGTTCCTTCAGGTAGCCGATGGAATACCGGGAGACGTCGAGGTCCCGGCGGTACACGTCGAGCACCGAGGGGAGCACGTCCATGTCCTCGATGAGCGGCCGTTCCGGGTTGTGAACGATCCTCCCGCCGGTGGCGCGGTACGAGAGCCCGGCGATCTCCCCGAGCGGCCGGCCCTCGGCGACCTCCCTGCACGTGAAGTCGAACTCGCGCCGGCCCACCCAGTCGATCGCCTCCGAGGCCCGCAGCGTCGGCTCGGGGAGCACCGCCGCGTGCGCGCCCACGAAGCCGATGGTCGCGCGCGGGTTGGCGGACTTGATGGCCTCCGCGATCCGGGCGTCGTTGCGGAGGGTCGGCGTCGAAGTGTGGAGGATGACGTGATCGAAGCCGGCGGCGACGCGCAGGCATTCCTCGAGGCCGATGTCATGTGGTGGGCAGTCGAGGAGCCGGCTTTCCGGGACGAGCGCGGCCGGCTGCGCCAGCCATGTGGGATACCAGAAGGAGCGAATCTCCCGCCGCGCCTGGTAGCGGGCGCCCGCCGCGCCGTCGAACCCCTCGAAGGACGGCGGATTCAGGAAGAGCGTGCTCATCGGCGCCGCGGCGCGGGCTTCACCTCATGCCGCGGCCGGGAAGTGGCGCACGACCGCCTGTCCGATCAGTTCGGCGGCCTCGTCCACCGTGAAGAAGTCCGTGTTCACGACGAGATGATAGCTGAGCGGATCGGCGAGGTCCGCGTCGAAATGCGCCTTCAGGTAGCGCTCGCGCGCGGCATCCTCCTTCCGGATGAACTCGCGGGCCTCCTCCTGCGACAGCCGCTTCTCCTCCATGACACGGCGGATGCGGTTCTCGAGCGAGCTGACCAGGCGGACCCGGAGGGTGGTTTCGGAGCGGGCAAGGATCAGGTGCGCCCCGCGTCCGACGATGATGCAGTTCCCGATCTCGGCGAGGCCGAGGATGGTTTCGGTGACCTGCGTGACCAGCGCCGTCCTCGACGGGTGCAGCCCGAGCAGTTCCTCGAGCACGTCCTGGATGTACGAGACGCGATCCTCGGGCATGTACTGGGCGATGCGCGCCGGGAGGTTGTGCTCGGCGAGCGCCCGCTCGACGAGGGTGCGGTGAAAGACGGTCCATGGCGCGGGGGAACCCGGGCGGTGTTCCTGCAGCCATGCCGCGAGGCGTTCGGCGATGGGAATCGCACCCGAGCCGGTCAGCCTCGAGATGGTGACGGTGGGCGCGCGCCGGCCACGGGTGGATGCCTTCGGCCCGAGCTGAGTCTCGAGATACGCAAGGCAACGATCGAGGGTCGCGGGGGCTGTCATGACAGTCCCTACATGTCACGCGTTCCCTGTGCGCTCAAGGAAATGGGGGCGTAATGCTCCCGGTGGGGGCCGATCGGGACTGCCGCGCGGGCGATGGCCCGCGCCCTGGTGTCCTCGCGGTGCGCGCCCGGCCCGTGGCCGTCCTTCGAATGGACAGATTGGCTGGGCAAGGGTAAAGATGCACACCACAGAGCTCTGTATGACCACCCCCTCCCCGAGAAACCTTCTGTTGGCGCTGGCGTTGACCACGGCGCTCGCACTGCCGTCCGCCGCGCAGGATGCCGGCGGGAGAAAGCCCGATTTCCCGCCGCATACCGAGGTGATGCAGGATTACGAGCAGGTGATCTCGTCGATCGACAAGACACCGACGCTCCTCCAGATCTGGGTCCGCAAGCGGGACAACCAGATGCTCGCCGTGTTTCCCGAGAAGTTCGCGCAGAAGCGGTTCTTCATCGCGATGACGGTGGCGAGCGGCGAGCGGTATGCCGGCCTGCAGGCCGGCGATCGCTACGTGTACTGGAAGCGCATCGACAAGCGGATGGTGCTGCTCGAACCGCAGCTTCAGGTGCGCTCCACCGGCGAGGCGGAATCGAAGGCCAGCGTTGAGCGGCTGTTCACCGATCGCGTCATCGTGGACGTGCCGATCCTGACGGTCGTCCCGGGGCAGGGGCCCGTGATCGACATGGACGCGCTGCTGGTCGGCGAGGCCGAGAAGTTCTTCGGGAGCATGGTCCGCGGCGCGAAGACCCAGCTCGCGACAATCAAGACGGCGAAGGCGTTCCCGGGCAACGTGGAACTCGCGTTCGAGCTGCCGATGGCGAACGGCGTCCTCAAGTCGCTCCACTACTCCATCAGCGAGATCAAGCCGTCCCCCGGTTACAAGACGCGCGTCGCGGACTCGCGGGTCGGCTACTTCACCACGAGCTTCAGCGACCTCGGGAAGTACCAGGCCGAGGAGAACCAGGTGCGCTACATCAACCGTTGGCACCTGGAGAAGGCCGACCCGAAGATCCAGGTCAGCCCGCCAAAGAACCCGATCGTCTTCTACATCGAGCACACGACCCCCATCCGCTACCGGCGCTGGGTGCGCGAGGGCATCCTGATGTGGAACAAGGCCTTCGAGCGGATCGGCATCGCGAACGCGATCGAGGTTTACTACCAGGACGCCGCCACGGGCGCCCACATGGAGAAGGACCCCGAGGACGTGCGGTACAACTTCGTCCGGTGGCTCAACAACGACGTGGGGACCGCGATCGGGCCGAGCCGCGTGGATCCCCTCACGGGCCAGATCCTGGACGCCGACATCATCCTGACCGACGGCTGGATCCGCCATTACTGGCGGCAGTTCAACGAGGTGCTTCCGTCGCTCGCGATGGAGGGGATGAGCCCGGCCACCCTCGCATGGCTGCAGACGCGCCCCCAGTGGGACCCGCGCGTCCGCCTGGCCTCGCCGGCCAACCGGCCCGCGATCCTCGCGCAGCTCGTGAGCCAGGGCTTCCAGCAGTTCGGCGGTCACGCCATGGCGCAGGTCGATCCCATGCTGGTCGGCCACAACGAGTACGACGGCCTGGTCGGGCGCACGAGCCAGTTCAACGGCCTCTGCCGCGCCGCCGAGTGCAAGGCGCTCGATCTCGCGGTCATGCGGGCGTCGATCGAGCTGATGGGCGACGAACTGGTCGTCGATCCCCCCGGGGGCGGCAAGCCCGGCGCGAAGAAGGACGACAAGAAGGATGACAAGACGCCGAAGGACCTGCTCGACGGCGTTCCCGAGTCGTTCGTGGGGCCGCTCATCGCGGAGCTCGTCGCGCACGAGGTCGGGCACACGCTAGGCCTCCGGCACAACTTCAAGGCGTCCAGCATCTACTCCATCGACCAGATCAACAGCCCGGAAGTGAAGGGCCGGAAGCCGTTTGCGGGGTCCGTCATGGATTACCTCCCGGTCAACATCAACGACTGGGAGAGCGAGACGCGCGAGAGGCAGGGCGACTTCACGATGATCGACATCGGCCCCTATGACATGTGGGCGATCGAGTACGGCTACACCCTCAGCGACAAGCCCGAGGACCTCAAGGCGATCCTCGCCCGCGCCCCGGAGCCCGAGCTCCAGTACGCCACCGACGAGGACACGATGGGCCCGGACCCGCTGGCGCGCCGCTATGACTTCGGCGCGGATCCCCTCACGTATGCCAGGCGCCAGATGGATCTCGCGCATTACCACCGGCACCGGCTCGTCGAGAAGTTCGTGAAGGAGGGCGACAGCTGGTCGCGCGCCCGGCACGGCTACGAGATGACCCTCGCCCTGCAGACCCGCGCGCTCAGCATGATGTCGGGCTGGCTCGGCGGCGCCTTCGTGAACCGCGACAAGAAGGGCGATCCGGGCGGGCGCCCGCCGATCGAGGTCGTGCCCGCGCAGCAACAGCGCGACGCGCTGCAGTTCCTTCTCGAGGCGACCTTCCGCGACGAGGCGTACTGCCTCACGCCGGAGCTGCTGCGGCACATGACCGTGGACAAGTGGCTCGATGACGGCTCCGCCGCCTTCGAGGATCCCACGTGGCCCGTCCACGACCGCATCATGGGCATCCAGGCGATGGTTCTCACCCGCCTCATGAACCCCGGAACCCTCGGTCGCGTGTACGACAACGAGTTCCGCACGCCCGCGACGGAGGACATGGTCACCATCCCCGAAATCCTGTCGCGCGTGGAGGCCGAGGTCTGGTCGGAACTCGACAAGCCCGCGGGCAAGTACACGGAGCGCCAGCCGATGATCTCCAGCCTCCGCCGCAACCTGCAGCGCGAGTACATCGAGCGGCTCATCGACCTCACGATGCCGAGCACGTGGTCGCAGGTGTCTCACAAGCCCGTGGCGACGCTCGCCCTCATGCACCTGCGCAACCTCGCAGACCGTCTCCAGAAGGTCCTCGACGAGCGGGCGGACCAGATGGACGCCTACTCGCTCGCGCACCTCACCGAGGCGCGCCTGCGCATGCAGAAGGCGATCGACGCCGAGTACGTGCTCAACAGCGCCTCCTCCTTCGGTCTGCCCGCGATCCAGATCCTCATCGGGCAGACGAACGCGCCGGTCATGGTTCCCTGAGCCGGCCCGCGCCTCGGGCGCTGAGAACGCCTCCCGCCACGCCGCGGTCCGACCGGACCGCGGCGTCGCCGTTTTCAGGCCGCCTCCCCCGGTGCGCGGTCCGGAATCAGAGGACCGACGAGGTCCACCCGCTCCTCCGACCCCAGGCGCGCGAGGCGTTCACGGACACTCGCGTCCCATCCGGGCGGGCGAAGGTCCGGTGCGATCTCGGCAAGCGGCGCCAGAACGAAACGCCGCAGGTGGGCGCGCGGGTGCGGCAGGATGAGATCGGGCGTGTCCCGGACGAGATCGCCGTAGGCGACGAGGTCGAGGTCCAGCTCCCGCGGCGCGTTGCGCGGCCGCCGGGTGCGGCCCGCGTCGCGCTCCCACGCCTGCATCGCCGCGAGGAGCGCCTCCGGCGTTTCATCCGGCCGCGGGTCGAACAGGACGACCGCGTTGAGGAACGCGGGCGAACCCGGCGGGCAGTCCACCGGCGTCGATCGCCACACGGACGAGGCGTGGAATCCCGACGCCGCGCGCTGGCGAAGGCGCAGTGCGGCGGCTCGAAGATGTCCCCTCGAGTCGCCCAGGTTCGATCCGAGCGCGACGATGACGGCCTTCATGGCGGGACGGCGGGGCGGGGGATCGCCGCCTCACCGGCGGCGCAGGGTCTCCGGCGGGTCGAGCGTCGGGAGCTTCTGCTCCGGCGTGAGATCGAACTCCGTGTCGCTCCGCCACGCGTGCTCCTTCCGGTTGAGAAAGAGCGCACGCGGCAGCATCTGGACCTCGTGCCCGAAGCAGTGGAGGACGACCGTTCCCGGCAGGTACATCAGGTCGTCGAACGCCGCCTTCCCGAACGGCACGAGCATCGCCGGCGCCGCGAACGCGATGGTCTGGGGCAGCGAATCCACGTGCTCGGGCACGCTCTCGCCCACGAACCGCACCGTCACGTTCGAGATCTGGAGGGACCGCTGGCGGATCGTGACCGCCGGGGTCCCGTCAGGCTCCGCATGGAATTCCACCTCCCACGGGCCGCGCCGCGTGCGGAGATGCGAATCGATCGCGTACAGGACGAAGTACCCGACCAGTGCGGCGACGGCGGGAATGGCGAAATGCTTCCATGTGGAGCTCGAGCCTTCAGGTGCGTTCACGGGATTTCGAAGGGATTGGCGGGCTGTCGACGCTCGCTCACCCCGGGGGCGGGCGAGCCGAATGGGTTCGCGTCGCGGGGCGGGGCGGCATGCCTCAGGGCGCCGATGCAGAAGATCCATCCCACGGCGATGTGGAGCGGCACCGCGATCAGCAGACCGACCATCCCGAGCTGATGGGTCGCGTACAGCGCGATCGCGGCGGTCATCAGGATCGCTCCGGGAATGAGGGCGGCGCCGGCGAGACGCCATGCGCCGACGAGGTCGAGGGAACGCCGGAAGACAAACGCCATGAATGCCAGGGCCATCGCGTAGGTCGCGGAGAGAGCCCACCAGGCGAGGAGCAGGCCCACGGCGACGGCGCACCCGAAGCCCAGAAGGACCGGGCCCTTCCATGCGGCCAACGCCCCCAGCGCCTCGAACCGGCCGAGCTGGATCTCCAGGTCCGGCGGGTACGGGATCTCGAGCCATCCGAAGAGGGACGAGAGCGCGAGCTGCCGATCCTCGAGCTGGAGCGCCACGTCCCCGGAATGGCCGGAGTCGCGGCGCGCCCCGGGGTCGACGATGACCGAGAGGAAGGCGTTCTCATGCAGGACCACCGGTTCGGTGCCCGGCCAGTGGAGTCGTCCGGCGCGGATCCCGGCCCGGTCCGGGAGGCTTTCCGCCGCGTGCTCGAGGGCGCGGCCCCAGGTGACGTCGAGCGACCACGCGGCGACCACCGCCGCGGCCAGCGCCGTGATCAACTGCCCCGAGAAGAGACACCATGCCGGCCGGCCGGCGAGACCGGCAACGCCCGCGAACGTGGTGGGCACAGGCAGCGGACGCGGGCCGCTCAGCTCCGGGGTGGAAGCGTCCATCCGGCGGAATGTTCAAAGCGCCGGGGTCGCGGCGCAAACGGGATCTGGCCCCCGGCCGCGGGCGGCCAACCGATCGCGCAAACCGCTGGCGCAGCCGGGCATCCGCGGGCCGCGTGCTTCCCGTGATTCGATTGAACAGCGGCCCGTGCGGGTGGTACTCATCCTCGACTCGCGACATGGCAGAAGACAAGTCGGACAAGACCGCGGCGCATCGCTACGACGAGAGCAAGATCCAGACGCTCTCGTCGATCGAACACATCCGCAAGCGCACGGGCATGTACATCGGGCGGCTCGGCGACGGTTCGAACTACGATGACGGCGTGTACATCCTCCTCAAGGAGGTCATCGACAACGCCGTGGACGAATTCATCATGGGCCACGGACGCGAGGTCCGGATCACCATCGAGAACGGCACGGTCAGCGTGCGTGATTTCGGGCGCGGGATCCCGCTCGGGAAGGTCGTTGACTGCGTGAGCCAGATCAACACCGGCGCCAAGTACAACAACGACGTGTTCCAGTTCTCGGTGGGACTCAACGGCGTCGGCACGAAGGCGGTCAACGCCCTGTCCGAGACGTTCATCGTGCGGAGCCATCGCGGCGGGCAGTACGTCGAGGCCACGTTCAGGCGGGGGCGTCTTCTCTCCGAGAAGCGCGGCAGGACGGACGAGCCGGACGGCACGTTCGTCTCCTTCAGGCCGGACCCCGAGATCTTCAAGACCTGCCAGTACCAGCCGGAGCATGTCGACCACCGGCTCCGCCATTACGCCTATCTCAACAGCGGCCTGCGGCTCATCTGGAACGGCCGGGAGTACGTCTCGAAGCGCGGCCTGCTCGAGCTCGTCCTCGACGAGGTGAAGGACGAGGCGATCTACGCGCCCCTTTACTACTCCTCCAGGACGCTCGAGTTCTGCTTCACGCACAGCAACAGCCGCTTCGGCGAGACGTTCTGGTCGTTCGTCAACGGCCAGTACACGAGCGACGGCGGCACCCACCTCAGCGCCTTCCGCGAGGGCCTGCTCAAGGCCATCAACGAACTCGCCGGGGGGAAGTTCGACGGCGACGACGTGCGCGAGAGCATGGTCGGCGCGGTCGCCATCCGGCTTCAGGATCCCGTGTTCGAGTCGCAGACCAAGAACAAGCTCGGCAACACCGAGATCCGGACCGAGCTCGTGAACCGGGTCCGCGAGGAGGTCCTGCAGTACCTGCACCGCGACAAGGCCACCGCCGAGAAGATCCTCGCCAAGTGCAACGACACCCAGCAGCTCCGCAAGGAGCTCCAGGAGGTCAAGAAACTCGCCCGCGAGCGGTCCAAGGCCATCTCCCTGCGCATCCCGCAGCTGAAGGACTGCCGGGTGCACTTCGACAAGGCGCGCGGCAAGGGCCGCGAGTCCATGATCTTCCTCTGCGAGGGCGTCAGCGCGGCGGGCTCGATCACCTCCTGCCGCGACGTGAACACGCAGGCCATCTTCACCCTGCGCGGCAAACCCCTCAACGTTTGGGACCTCAAGCGCGACGTCATGTATCGCAATGACGAGCTCTACAATCTGATGCGCGCGCTCGACATCGAGGACTCCATCGACAACCTCCGCTACAACAAGGTCATCCTCGCCACCGACGCCGACGTGGACGGCCTCCACATCCGGAACCTGATGATCACGTACTTCTTCAGGTTCTTCGAGGCCCTCGTGCACGACGGCCACCTGTACGTGCTCGAGACGCCGCTGTTCCGCGTCCGCAACAAGGACAGGACGATCTACTGCTACTCCGAGGCGGAACGCGACGCCGCGGCGAAGGAGATCGGGCGCGCCGCCGAGGTCACCCGCTTCAAGGGTCTGGGCGAGATCTCCCCGAGGGAGTTCCGCCAGTTCATCGGCCCCGATATGCGCCTCAGCCAGGTCGAGTTCGCGCCCAGGCCGGATTCGACCCACATCCTCGGCTTCTACATGGGGCGGAACACGCCCGACCGTCGCGAGTACATCATGGAGAACCTCGTGGTGCCCGTGACCGAGTGACCGGCGGGGCGCGGGGTCCGGTCCGGGGACCGCGCGCATCGCCGCGGCGCCTTGCCTCGCCCCGGCGCCGTTCCCCACACTGCGGCCGCGATGCTGGACATCAAACGAGTGCGGGAACGCCCGGAGGAGGTCAGGGAACGGCTGGCGTCCCGCGGCGCCGGTGACGGCGAGCGGATCGATGACCTTCTTGCCCTGGATGAATCCCGCAGATCCCGCCTCGGCGAGGTCGAACAACTCAAGGCCCGGCGCAATGCCGCCAGCAAGGAGATCGGCGCGCTCATCGCCTCCGGCAGGACCGCCGAGGCCGAGGAGCGAAAGGCCGAGGTCCGGGCCGTGGGCGAACGGATCGCGGCCCTCGACGCGGAACTCGCGGCCATCGAGGCGCGCCGCGAGGAGATCCTGCTGGCCCTCCCGAATCTGCCGCACGCGAGCGTGCCCGTGGGCCGGTCCGCCGCGGACAATCCCGTCGTGCGCACCTGGGGCGAGCCGCCGCGCTTCGACTTCGCCCCGCGCTCCCACGTGGACCTCTGCCAGGGCCTGCGCCTCGTGGACTTCGAGCGGGGTGCCCGGCTGGCCGGCAGCGGATTCCTGCTGTACACGGGCTGGGGTGCGCGCCTCGAGCGGGCGCTGATCCAGTTCATGCTGGACCTTCACGTGCGCGAGCACGGCTACACGGAGGTCTCGCCGCCGTTCCTCGTGGGACACCACTGCATGCTCGGCGTCGGGCAGTTCCCCAAGTTCGTCGATCAGGCGTACGCGGTCCGCGAGGGCCTCGACGACTCGTCGCTGGGCAGGCTCTACCTCGTGCCCACCGCCGAGGCGCCCGTCGCGAACATCCACCGGGAGGAACTGCTCTCGCACGGCGACCTTCCGATCCGGTACGTGGCGTACAGCCCGTGCTTCCGCGCGGAGGCCGGCGCCGCCGGCGTCGGCACGCGCGGCATGATCCGCGTGCACCAGTTCGACAAGGTCGAGATGATCCAGGTCGTGCGGCCGGAGGAGGGGTACGCCGCGCTGGAGGGCATGGTGGGCCATGCCGAACGGATCCTGCAGCTCCTGGAACTGCCCTACCGCGTCGTGTGCCTCTGCACGGGCGACATGGGTTTCGCCAGCGCCAAGACCTACGACATCGAGCTCTGGGCCCCCGGCCAGAACGCGTGGCTCGAGGTCTCGAGCTGCTCCAACTGCGAGGATTTCCAGGCCCGGCGCATGAACCTCCGATTCAAGGACGCCGACGGACAGAACCGGTTCCCGCACATCCTGAACGGCAGCGGCACCGCCCTCGCGCGGCTCTTTGTTGCGCTGCTGGAGATCCATCAGCAGCCTGATGGAACGGTTCGCGTGCCCGAGGCGCTGCGATCCCACCTCGGGACCGACCGCCTCGCCGCCTGACCGCGTCATCGCCGCATGCGCATTCTCCTCGCCAGCAGCGAACTGCATCCATACTCGAAGACGGGCGGGCTGGCCGACATGGTTGCGGCCCTCGGCAAGAGCCTCGCTGCGGCCGGGCACACGGTCGGGATCGTCACCCCGCTGTACCGCCCGATCTGGCAGCGGCACACGCCCGAGAAGCTCGACTGGTGGATGGACCTCGAGCTGGGCGACCGCCGCGTCCAGCCGGAGATCCGGATCCTCCAGCCTGCGCCCAACCTGACGGTGTACTTCGTCCATGCGCCGCAGTTCTTCGACCGCGACGGGATCTATGGCGAGACGCATGCGACGGCGTACCCCGACAACGCGGAGCGCTTCATCGCGTTCAGCAAGGCCGTCGTCCACCTCGCGCGCTACCTGCCGTGGGCGCCCGAGGTCGTCCATGTCCATGACTGGCAGACGGGTCTCGTGCCGCTGCTGGTCCGCGACCTCCACGCGCGGGGCGAATGGCCGCGTCCGCCGCGGCTGGTGCTCACGATCCACAACCTCGCGTACCAGGGATGGTTCGAGCGCCCCGCGTTCGCGCTGACCAACCTGTCCTGGGACTACTTCCGTCCCGAGGGCGCCGAGTTCCATGGCTCGCTCAATCTCCTGAAGACCGGGATCGTCTATGCCGACGCCCTCACGACGGTGAGCCCCCGGTACGCCCGCGAGATCACCACGCCCGAGTTCGGCGAGAACCTCGACGGCGTCATCCGCAGCCGGCAGTCCGTCCTTCGCGGGATCCTGAACGGCGTGGACTACGACGAGTGGAAGACCGTGGGGAACCCGCACCTGCCGTTCTCGTACACCATCGACGACCTTTCCGGGAAGGCGAACAACAAGGCAGCCCTCCAGGCCGAGATGGGCCTGCCGCCGCGGGGCGACATCCCGCTGTTCGGGTCCGTCGGCCGGCTCGCCGACCAGAAGGGCGTGGAGCTCGCGCTCGGCGCCCTCGAGGAGATGCTCGCGGGCCGCATCCAGTTCGTTTCGCTCGGGAGCGGGCAGCGCGAGTTCCAGGCCGCGCTGACCGCCCTCGCGCGGCGGCATCCGTCCAAGGTCGGCGCGCGCGTCAGCTTCGACGTCGGCCTCGCCCATCGCATCGAGGCCGGCTGCGACTTCTTCCTGATGCCCTCAAAGTTCGAGCCGTGCGGGCTGAACCAGATGTACAGCCTCCGGTACGGAACCATCCCGGTCGTGCGCCGGACGGGCGGACTCGATGACTCGGTCATCGACATCCGCGACGACCCGGAGCGCGCCAACGGCATCAAGTTCGAGGCGTACTCGAGCCGCGCCCTCGCGAAGGCCATGCGCAAGGCGCTCGCGCTGTACGCGCAGCCCGACTGGCTCGCGTTCTATCGCCGCAACGGCATGAGCGCGGATTTCTCATGGGACCGCACGCGCGACGCGTACCTGGAAGTGTACCGCGATTCGGCGGCCTGATAGCCTCCCGTGCGTGGCGTCTGAATTCGACTCCATCCAGTCGGTCCTGAGCGACCTGCGCCGCGGACGCATGGTCATCGTCGTCGATGACGCGGACCGCGAGAACGAGGGCGACCTCGTGATGGCCGCGGAGCGCGTGACCCCGGCGGCCATCAACTTCATGGCCAAGCACGGGCGGGGCCTCATCTGCGTGCCGGCGACCTCGGAGCGCCTCAAGCAGCTCGGGATCGACCGCATGGTGGTCCAGAACCGGGAGAGCTTCCGAACGGACTTCCAGGTCAGCGTGGACGCCGCCTCCGGGATCACCACGGGCATCAGCGCGGCGGACCGCGCCCGCACCATCCAGGTGATGGCCGATCCGACGGCCGTCCCGGGCGACCTCGTCCAGCCGGGCCACGTGTTTCCGCTGCGCGCCAAGCCGGGTGGCGTGCTCCAGCGCGCCGGTCACACCGAGGCCGCGGTGGACCTCGCGCGCCTCGCCGGATGCCGTCCCATCGCCGTGATCTGCGAGATCATGGACGAGGACGGCACGATGATGCGCCTGCCGCGCCTCCGGAAATTCGCGAAGAAGCACCGGCTGAAGATCTGCTCGATCGGCGACCTCATCCAGCACCGCCGACGCAGCGAGAAGCTGATCGAGCGCGTGGAGACGGTCCGGATGCCCACCCGCTTCGGCGAGTTCCAGCTCGTCCTGTACCGTTCCCACACCGACGACAAGCATCACGTCGCCATGGTGTACGGCGACGTGCGGGGCAAGCCCGGCGTGCTCGTCCGCGTCCACAGCGAGTGCCTCACCGGGGACGTCTTCGGCTCCCTCCGCTGCGACTGCGGACCCCAGCTCCAGCAGGCGCTCCGCCAGATCGCCGAGGCGGGATGCGGCGTCCTCGTGTACATGCGGCAGGAGGGAAGGGGCATCGGCCTGGCCGACAAGATCCGCGCCTACAAGCTCCAGGAACAGGGGCTCGACACCGTCCAGGCCAACCTCGAGCTCGGCTATCCCATGGACCTCCGCGAGTACGGCATCGGGGCGCAGATTCTCGCCGACCTCGGCTTGCGCACCATCCGGCTTCTCACGAACAATCCGAAAAAGGTCGTCGGCCTCGAGGGATACGGACTCGAGATCATCGATCAGGTGCCGATCCGGATCCCGCCGAACGCCCACAACCGCCGCTATCTGCGGACCAAGCGGGAAAAGCTCGGCCACCTGCTCTGAGACGTCCAGAAAGTCGCATCATGCTGAAACCGGTCAGGAAAACGAGCCTCCCCAAAATGCAGGCGCGCGTGGGGATCGTCGCCTCGGAGTACAACCGCAAACACGTCGACGGCCTGCTCGACTCCGCCCTCCGGGTCCTGCGCGAGGCGGGCGCCGAGTTCGATGTGTACCGCGTGCCGGGCGCCTTCGAGATCCCCGTCGCCGCGACCGCCGCGCTCGGGAAGCGGCGGCCGCGCTTCTCCGCGATCATCTGCCTCGGCGTGATCATCCGGGGGGAGACCGCGCACGCGGACCTGATCGGCCGGGCGGTGACCGATTCGCTGATGAACCTCTCCGTGCAGCACACCGTCCCCGTCATCCACGAGGTGCTGCTCGTCGCCGACCGCGCGCAGGCCGACGCGCGCTGTCTCAACCCGCAGTACAACCGCGGCACCGAGGCCGCCCAGGCCGCCCTCGCGATGGTCCGGCTGATGGCCCGGATCCGGTCCGATGCGCGCCCCTCCTGAGTCGCGCGGAGGCGGGAATAATCGGCAGAAGACGCCCTTCTACTTGGACCTCAGGCATACAAATCGCTTGCGACGCCCGCGAGCTGGTTGTTAGGTGGTTCGTTATCGGCGTCCACAGAGGACCACTTTGAGATTACTGATGATGAAATCCTTCAAGGCCATCGCTGGCGCGACCTTGCTTGCCAGCCTCGCTTCGGCGACCGCCGCCGACATCACCGGAAAAATCGTGCTCAACGGCACGCCGCCCGCCGAGAAGGCGATCCCGCTCGACCCCGCCTGCGGCAAGCTGTGGACGGACACCAAGCCGACCACCCGCTTCTATGTCGTGGGCGAAGGCAACGGGCTCGCCGAGGTGTTCGTGTACCTCGTCGGCGACAATCTGTCGGGCCCGACGCCGGACACGCCCGTTCTCCTCGACCAGAAGGGCTGCGAGTACATCCCCTACGTGCTCGGCCTGCAGACCGGCCAGAAGCTGCTCGTCCGCAACTCTGACCCGGTGCTGCACAACGTCCACGCGACCCCGCGGATCAACAAGCAGTTCAACCTCGCGCAGCTCGCCGGCGCGCCCGACATCGAGCGCACCTTCGACCAGCCCGAGGTCTTCGTCCGGTTCAAGTGCGACGTCCATCCCTGGATGTTCGCCTATGTCGGCGTGCTTCCGCACCCGTATTACGCGGTGACGGAGAAGGATGGCACCTTCAAGATCGAGAATGTCCCCCCGGGCTCGTACAAGCTCGTCGCCTTCCATCGCAAGACGCACGTCACCGAGGACAAGGCCCTCACGCAGGACATCACCGTCGGCGCCGATGGCGCGGAGGTGAATCTCACGATCGATCTCCCGTGACCCTGACCTGCTGACCCTCACCTCCTGACTCGCCTCATCCCGAGTCTGGCCGAATGCCGCCGGGGTAGAAACCTCGGCGGTTCTTTTTCGATGCCCCACCCGCCCTGCCGCTGGATCTTCCGCTACGCCGTGTTCACCGCGGTGGCCACGCTTGGCCTGATCGCGCTGGGCGGGCTGGTAACCTCGCACGGCGCGGGCATGGCCGTCCCCGACTGGCCCACCACGTACGGGTACAACATGTTCCTGTTCCCCATCTCGCTGTGGAAGGGCGGCATCTTCTACGAGCACACGCACCGGCTCTACGCCTCGCTCGTGGGACTGTTCACCGTCATCCTCGCGATCGTCCTGCAGGTCGGCAGGGCCGGCCGCATCCTGGTTCGCATGGGCTGGGCCGCGGTCGTCCTCGTCATCGTGCAGGGCGTGCTCGGCGGCTTGAGGGTCAACCTCATGGAGAACCAGATCGGCATCGTGCATGCCGCGCTCGCCCAGCTGTTCCTCGGCCTGCTGGTGCTCATCGCGCTGTTCACTTCGCGCGCATGGCATCGCTGGCGCGAACAGCACGCCGTGCCCGGGGGCGGGCATGCGGCGTATCGATGGGTGCTCGCGGCCACCGTGCTCATCTTCGTCCAGCTCCTCCTCGGCGCGACGATGAGGCACCAGCACGCCGGGCTCGCCATTCCGGACTTCCCGCTCGCGTACGGCCGGATCTGGCCGGCGGCGGACGATGCGCTCCTGCAGCGTGCCAACGCGCTGCGGGTGGACAGCCGGGATTTCAATCCGATCACCGCGTTCCAGGTGCATCTGCACATGACGCACCGGCTGTTCGGGCTGCTGATCACGGCGGCGGTGATCGCCGCGTGGCGCGCCATGCGGCGGGCGCACGGGGCGAAGGCGGCGCCATCCAGGCTCGGGACGCTGTGGCTGGTGCTCATCGTGATTCAGGTCGCGCTGGGCGCGGCGACCGTGCTGTCCAACAAGGCGGCGGATGTCGCGACGGCCCATGTCGCGGTCGGGGCGGCATGTCTCGGGATCGGCATTCTGGGGACGGCCTTCTGCCGCGCGGCGGTGCGGCCGGTGCCGGTGGGGCAGGGGGGAGCGGTGCAGGCGTGTTCAGGAATGGTTTCGGCGAAGGCTTAGGCAGTCTGGATGAAGGCGGCAGTTGCAAACGTGAGGGAATCAACGGGCACCGTGCCGGGTCTGACGACCCTGGTCTCGGAGCTGGTGAAGGCGCGCCTGACGGCGCTGGTGCTGGTGACGACGCTGGCGGGCTTCTTCGTGGGGCGCACCGAGGCGAGCACGTGGCTCGGCGGTCTGCACGTCCTGATCGGGACGGGGCTGCTGGCGGCGGGCTCGGCCGCGCTCAATGAATGGTGGGAGCGCGACCTCGACGGCCTCATGCCGAGGACGGCGCACCGGCCCCTCCCGGCGGGCCTGATGGATCCGGCGGTCGCGTTCGTTCTCGGGTTGCTCGGGGTCGCGGCGGGGGTCGGTTACCTCGCGGTCGTCGTGAACGGAATCACCGCCCTGCTCGGCGTCGCGGCGGCCGTCAGCTACGTGCTGGTTTACACGCCGATGAAACGGCGCACGCCCCTCAACACGCTCGTCGGCGCGGTGCCGGGCGCGCTGCCCCCGCTCATGGGCTGGACCGCCGCGCGCGGCGAGCTCGGATGGGGCGGCTGGGCGCTGTTCGGCATCCTCTTCCTCTGGCAGATCCCCCATTTCATGGCGATCGCGTGGCTCTACCGCGACCAGTACGCGCGGGCGGGCTTCCGCATGCTCCCGGTGATCGACCCGGAGGGCCGCGCCACCGGATGGTGCACCGTGGTGTCCACGGGGCTGCTCCTCGTCCTCAGTCTCGCGCCCGGGTGGCTCGGGCTCTCGGGCCGGTGGTACGCCGCCGGGGCGCTCGTCCTCGGCGTGCTCTTCCTCTGGAGCGCGGTGCGTTTCACGCGCCTGCTCGACCGCCGCGAGGCGCGGCTGGTTTTCTTTGCGTCAATCGTTTATCTCCCATTGCTTCTCGGGCTGCTGATGTTGGACA
The DNA here is from genome assembly GCA_964389135.1 of uncultured Verrucomicrobiota bacterium. Taxonomy (GTDB): domain Bacteria; phylum Verrucomicrobiota; class Verrucomicrobiia; order Limisphaerales; family CAIMTB01; genus CAIMTB01. The sequence continues at coordinate 17,118 of CAYMDA010000049.1, forward strand.
GCGCCCTCCAAACGACTGGTTGAACATCTGGCGGCAAGTTCCGGTTGATCCATGAGTCTGCAATCGACAGTTGAAGTTCACCCCCACGGCCACGGGGCGGTCCATGATGCGGGACATCATCCGCCGCCGGGATTCTGGCGAACGTACGTCTTCTCGACCGATCACAAGGTGATCGGGATCCAGTACGGGATCTGTTCGCTGCTCTTCCTCCTCTTCGGCTTCCTGCTGATGCTGGTGATGCGGTGGCAGATCGCGTACCCGGGCGCGCCGATCCCCGTGGTCGGCCGGCTGCTCGAGCGGTTCCTCCCCGGCGCCGACGGCGGGGTGCTCTCGCCGGACCTCTACAACGCGTTCGGGGCGATGCACGGAACGATCATGATCTTCCTCGGCATCGTGCCTCTCGGCTTCGCCGCGTTCGGAAACTACCTCGTGCCGCTGCAGATCGGCGCGCCGGACATGGCGTTCCCGCGCATCAACATGGCCAGCTTCTGGTCGTTCCTCCTCGGAGGCGTGATCATGATGACGAGCTTCTTCGTCCCGGGCGGGGCCGCCCAGGCGGGATGGACCTCGTACTCGCCCCTGGCCACCCAGATCCCGACCAACGGCCAGACCTACTGGCTGGTGGGCATGATCTTCCTGATCACGTCCTCGCTGCTCGGGTCCGTGAACTTCATCGCCACGGTCATCCAGCTCCGCGCCCCCGGCATGACCTGGATGCGCCTTCCGTTCTTCACGTGGACCCAGTTCGTCACGGCGTTCATCCTGCTGCTCGCGTTCCCTCCACTCGAGGCCGCCGGCATCATGCAGCTCATGGACAAGGTGGCCGGCACGAGCTTCTTCCTGCCCACCGGCCTGCTCGTCGGAGGCCAGCCCGCGGACATCAGCGGCGGCGGCAGCCCGCTCCTCTGGCAGCACCTCTTCTGGTTCCTCGCGCACCCGGAGGTGTACGTCCTGATCCTCCCCGCGCTCGGCATCGTCGGCGACATCCTCGCGAACAACACGCGCAAGCCGCTGTTCGGCTACCGGCTGCTCGTGTACTCGGTGCTCGCGATCGGGTTCCTGTCGTTCCTCGTCTGGGCGCATCACATGTACCTGACGGGCATGGGCACCCGGATCGCCACCTTCTTCCAGACCACCACGCTGATCATCTCGATCCCGTCGGTGATCATCCTGACGTGCCTGTTCCTCTCCCTCTGGGGCGGCGCCATCCGGTTCAACACGCCCACGCTGTTCGTCCTCGCGTTCCTCCCGATGTTCGGCATCGGCGGCCTCACGGGACTGCCGCTCGGCTTCAACTTCACCGACATCCACCTGCACGACAGCTTCTACGTCATCGCGCACTTCCACTACATCGTCGCGCCGGGAACGATCTTCGCCCTCTTCGCCGGGATCTACTACTGGTTCCCGAAGGCGACCGGCCGGCGCATGAACGAGACGCTCGGCAAGATCCACTTCGGAACGTCGTTCGTCTTCATGAACGCGATCTTCATGCCCATGTTCGCGCAGGGCGTCGCGGGCATGTCCCGCCGCATGTCGGACGGCGGCGCGTCCTACATGATCACGGAATCGACCTCCGACATCATCGGCCGGCTCTCCGAGGAGGTGGTCAACGCCAACATCGGCATCTCCGCCGCCTCCCTGCTGCTGGCGCTCTCCCAGATCCCGTTCATCTACAACTTCTTCAACAGCATGTTCCGCGGCGAGAAGGTCAACTCCGACAACCCGTGGGGCGCGACCACCCTCGAGTGGGCCACGCCGACGCCCCCGCCGCACGGGAACTTTGACCGCCCGGTCAAGGTCTATCGCGGCCCCTACGAGTACAGCGTGCCCGGCACCGCGGAATTCCTCCCGCAGTTCGAGCCGCCGGCCGCGGCCCGGAGCTGAACCCGGACCCGAATCGAGTCACACATGGACATCCCCTACACGGTGCTGCCCCGGCGCGACACGGGGCTCTATAACGCGAAGCTCGGCATCTGGCTGTTTCTCGCGTCCGAAGTGATGCTGTTCGGCGGCCTCTTCTCGGCCTACGTGCTGCTCCGCATCGGCGCGTACCCGGGCGCATGGCCCCACGGCATCCTGAATGTTCCGGTGGGCACGGTGAACACGCTCGTGCTGATCTGCTCGAGCGTCACGGTCGTCCTCTCCTGGGCCGCGCTGAAGGCCAACAACTTCGCGCAGTATCGCAAGTACCAGCTCATCACGCTCCTCTGCGCGGCGACCTTCGTCGGCATCAAGAGCTACGAGTACTGGGACAAGTTCACCCACTACGAGGTCGCCCTGAAGGACGGCAGGGTCATCGACGGCCACCTCGTTGCGATGGAGGGCGGCGGCCAGGTCGTCAACGGCCAGAAGCAGCCGCCGGAGTTCATCGTCATCGACGGCATCGAGTTCCCCGCCGAACTCAACGCCCGCGGCATGGCAAAGCAGCCCCTGATCGAGCGCATGGAGGCGGAGACGCACCAGCATGTGGAGCATCGCGAGTTCCGCATTCCCTGGTCCGAGACGTCCCGGGTGCAGAACTACGGTCCGTACCACAGCACCTACATGGCGATCTACTTCACGCTGACCGGACTGCACGCCCTGCACGTCATCGGCGGCGCGCTGGTGATCGGGTACATCTGGGGTCCCGGCGCCCGCATGTGGCGAGAGGATCCCGAGCGGTACACCAACCGCGTCGAGGTCTCCGGTCTGTTCTGGCACTTCGTGGACCTCGTCTGGATCTTCCTCTTCCCGGTTCTCTACCTGCTCTAACTGGAGTCGAGACATGGCCGATCAAAAGACTGAAGCGGAGCACGGGCACGGCAGCGTCCGCGTATACCTCTGGGTGTTCCTGGCCCTGATCATCGGGACCATCATCACCGTCGCCGCGTGGAAGGTGCATCTGCCGACGGTGTTCCTCACGATCCTCGTCGCCCTCGTGATCGCCTCGGTGAAGGCGTCGCTCGTGGCGGCGTGGTTCATGCACCTGTCGAGCGAACGAAAGGCGATCTACACCATCCTCGCGTTCACGAGTCTGTTCTTCCTGGTGATGCTGCTGCTCTCGGCGTTCTCCATGGGAGACATACCGCGCGCGGAACTTCCCTGAACACACCGTGTCCCTCAAAACCTTCCATGTCGTGTTCATCGTCGCGGCGTTCCTGCTGGGACTGTTCCTCGCGGGATGGTGCCTGAATGAGTACTTCCGGGGGTCCGGGCGCGCCTCGGACCTCATCCTGGGAATCGTTGCACTCGGGGGGAGCGCGGCCCTCGTGGTCTACGGGCGCTACTTCCTCAAGAAACTCAAGGATGTCGATTATTTCTGAGCCTGATTCTGTCATGTGTAGCTTTCGTGCATTCCGATCGAGACTCGGGCTGATCGCGGGCGCGCTCGTCGCGGCGCTCCCGACGGCGGCCAACGCCTGTTCCGTCTGCTTCGGCAAGACGGACTCGCCCCTGGGCGACGGCTTTCACTGGGGCGTGTTCGTCCTGCTCGCCCTCATCTTCGCGATGCTCGCGGGCGTGGGCACCTTCGCGCTGGTCCTCGGACGGCGCGCGGCGGCCATCCGCGAGGCCGACGCGGAGGCGGGGATCGTCGAGGAGAATGAGGGAGGTGCGCCATGATGGGCATGCTCGAAAAGCTCATGAACCTGCCCATCGTCGCGTCCGAGCACGGGCGCGAGGTGGACCGCCTCATGGTGCTCCTGCACATCCTGATGGGCATCCTGGTCGTCGGATGGACGCTCTACTTCATCTTCGTGCTCATCCGCTTCCGCGCCCGCAGGAATCCCGCCGCCAACTACAAGGGCGCGGCCAAGAACACCTCCACATGGCTCGAGTTCGGCGTCGCCAGCTTCGAGGTCATGCTCCTCATCGGCTTCGCCATCCCGCTGTGGGGAACCGTCGCGAGCTCCTTCCCGGATCCGCAGGAGTCCACCCTGGTCCGCGTCATCGCGAAGCAGTTCGCCTGGACCTACATCTATCCCGGTCCGGACGGGAAGTTCGGCCGCCAGGATCCCGGCCTCGTCAGCGCCGACAATCCGTTCGGGTTCGATCCCGAGGACGAGGCGACGCACGACAACTTCTCGGCCCTCAACGTGATGCACGTCCCGAGCGACCGCCCGGTCATCCTGGACTGCTCGTCCGAGGACGTGATCCACAGCTTCAAGGTTCTCAGCCTGCGGGTGACCCAGGACTGCACCCCCGGCGTGATGGTCTCGGTCCACTTCACGCCCACCATGGAAGGCAAGTTCCAGGTGACCTGCGCCCAGTTGTGCGGCAACGGTCACGCCGCCATGGCGCAGGGCGTGGTCGTGGTCGAGTCGCCCGAGGAATACGAGCAGTGGGTGGCGTCCATGGTGGGCTCGATGACCAGCTTCGAGTAGCCGGCGTGACCGCTCCCCGGCAGCCGCTGACTCCTCCATGAGCGACCCCGCGATCGCCCGGCAGGTGCGCTGGCTCGTCATCACCGGCGCCCTCCTCGTGGTGGCGATGGCCGGCCTGTGGTTTGCCGCCGGACGCGCGGCAAGACGGCAGGGCCCCGCGGCTTCGGAGGATCCCCCCGTCATCCGCGTCGTGGGATCGTTCTCGGTGACGAACCAGGCGGGGGCCACCGTCACCGGGGAGTCGCTCCGCGGCCGCCCATGGGCCGTGGACCTGATCTTCACCCGCTGCCCGGGCCCGTGCGCCATCCTGTCCGGCGTGATGGCGCAGGTGCAGGAGCGGCTTCCCCCGGATTCGAGGGCCGGGCTGCTCTCGATCACGTCGGATCCCGACTTCGACACACCGGAGGTGCTCGCGCGCTATGCCGAGCGCTTCGGGGCCGACACCAGCCGCTGGCAGTTCGTCACGGGAACCAGGGACGAGATCCGGCGTCTCGCGACCGAGGAGCTCCTGCTGGTTCTCCAGGAAAAGTCCGAGGAGGAGCGCGAGTCGGAGCACGACCTCTTCCTGCACAGCACGCTGATCGTCGTGCTCGACGCGGAGGGACGGCTCCGGGCCGCCGTCCCGGGCCTCGAACCCGGCGCGGTCGAGCGCATCACCGAGCTGCTCCGGCGGCTGGAGGGCTGACTTGGACGTCTCGGATCTGCCGGCGGTCAACGCGGGCCTGAACTCGCTCGCGACGGTGCTCCTCGTCGCGGGCTTCGCCTGCATCGTGCGGGGCAGGGTGCGCGCCCACCAGTGCTGCATGCTCGCGGCCTTCGTCACCTCCGCGGTCTTCCTGTGCACCTACGTGCTGCACAAGGCCCTCGTGCGCGGGGTGCACACGCAGATCGGCGCGGAAGGCGCGGTCCGCGGGATCTACTACTTCATCCTCCTGACGCACATCGTCCTCGCGATCGCCATCCTTCCCCTCGCGCTGGTCACGATCTCGCGCGCCCTGCGGCAGCGGTTCGATGCCCACCGCCGGATCGCCCGGTGGACATGGCCCATCTGGATGTACGTCTCCGTGACCGGCGTCCTCATCTACCTGATGCTCTACCACTGGTTCCCCGCCGGCGGACCGGGCTGATCGCGCGGACCGGGGAATTAGCTGGCGCGACGCCCGGAGTTCTGGGAGAGAACTGACTTTGACGCGACATGCCAGAGCAGATCGTCATTCTCGACTTCGGGTCGCAGTACACCCAGGTGATCGCCCGGAGAATCCGGGAATGCAGCGTTTACTCGACCATCCTGCCGTACAACACGCCCGCGGCGGAGATCTCCCGGCTGAAACCGCGGGGGATCATCCTCTCCGGCGGCCCGGCCAGTGTGTACGCCCCGGACGCGCCGATGCCCGACCGCGGCGTCTTCAGGCTGGGCGTTCCCGTGCTCGGGATCTGCTACGGGCTGCAGCTTCTCGCGCATCATCTCGGCGGACGCGTGGAGAGGGGCCAGCGCCGCGAGTTCGGCCGCGGCACGCTCACGGTCATCGACTCGACCTGCCCGCTGTTCACCGGCCTGCCCTCCACCCTCCAGGTGTGGAATTCACACGGCGATCGCCTGACCCGCATCCCGCGGGGATTCTCGGTCGTCGCCACCACGGAGAATTCAGACTACGCCGTGATCGAGGATCGGCGGCGGCAGTTCCTCGGCCTGCAGTTCCACCCGGAGGTCGCCCACACGCCGCAGGGCAGGGAGATCATCGACAACTTCGTCCATCGCATCTGCGGATGCGGCCGCGAGTGGACGATGCGCAGCTACATCGACCAGGCCGTGGAACAGATCCGCTCGCAGGTCGGTTCCGAGCGCGTGATCCTCGGCCTCAGCGGCGGGGTCGATTCGAGCGTGGCGGCCGCGCTGATTCACCGCGCGATCGGCGACCAGCTCACGTGCATCTTCGTGGACAACGGCCTGCTCCGCGCGCGCGAGGCGGACGTCGTGCGCGAGGTGTTCGGGCGCACGTTCCAGATCCGGCTGAAGTACGTGCGCGCCGGCGCGCAGTTCCTCCGCCGCCTGCGCGGGGTGACCGATCCCGAGCGGAAACGGAAGATCATCGGGCGCACGTTCATCGAGGTGTTCGAGGCGGCGACGCGCCGGGCAGGCAGGGCGCGGTTCCTCGCGCAGGGCACGCTCTACCCGGACGTGATCGAGTCCGTCCCCATCGCCGGCAACCCGGCGGCGCTGATCAAGAGTCATCACAATGTCGGCGGACTGCCCGCGCGCATGCGCTTCGAGCTGGTTGAGCCCCTGCGCTGCCTCTTCAAGGACGAGGTGCGCGTGCTGGGGCTTGAGCTGGGCCTGCCGCGCGAGGTCGTTTACCGGCAGCCGTTCCCGGGGCCCGGCCTCGCCGTGCGCTGCCTTGGTGAGATCACCCCACGCCGGCTCGACGTGCTCCGCGCGGCGGACGCCATTGTCGTCGAGGAGATGAAGCGAAGCGGCTGGTACTACAAGCTCTGGCAGAGCTTCGCCGTCCTGCTGCCGGTGCGCAGCGTGGGCGTGATGGGCGACGAGCGGACCTACCAGGAGACCATCTGCGTCCGGGCGGTGGAGTCTCAGGACGGCATGACGGCGGACTGGGTCAAGCTGCCCTATGAGCTGCTAGAGACCATTTCCAACCGCATCATCAACGAATGCAGCGGCGTGAACCGCTGCGTCTTCGACATCACCAGCAAGCCCCCCGGAACCATCGAGTGGGAATGA
>CAYMDA010000050.1:0-22675 GCA_964389135.1 uncultured Verrucomicrobiota bacterium
CGCTCGCGAACGGCGCCACCACCCTCATGTACGAGGGCGCGCCCAACTGGCCGGAGCCGGACCGCTTCTGGCGGATCGTGGACAAGTACAGCGTCTCGATCCTCTACACGGCGCCGACCGCGATCCGCGCGTTCATGAAGTGGGGCGACGAATGGCCCGGGCGGCACAGCCTGCGGTCCCTGCGGCTTCTCGGCAGCGTGGGCGAACCGATCAATCCCGAGGCGTGGATCTGGTATCACGATGTGATCGGAAAGGGCCGCTGCCCGATCGTGGACACGTGGTGGCAGACCGAGACCGGCGCGATCATGATCTCGCCGCTCCCGGGTGCGACCCCCTGCAAGCCGGGATCGGCCACCCTGCCCTTCTTCGGAGTGCTTCCCGAGGTCGTGGACGAGCAGGGCCGGGGCGTGCCGCGCAACTCGGGCGGCAAGCTCGTCATCCGCAGGCCGTGGCCCTCGATGCTCCGGGGCGTCTGGGGGGACCAGGCGCGGTTCGTCGAGACCTACTGGTCCGAGGTGCCTCACAGCTATTTCACCGGCGACGGCTGTCGGCAGGACGAGGACGGATACTTCTGGATCATCGGCCGCATCGACGACGTGCTCAACGTGGCGGGCCATCGCATCGGCACCGCGGAGGTCGAGAGCGCCCTCGTGAGCCATCCGAACGTCGCCGAGGCCGCCGTGGTCGGTCGTCCGGACGACCTCAAGGGGCAGGCGCTCGTCGCGTTCGTCACGCTCAAGGGCGGCGTCCAGCCGAAGCACGGCCTGCGCGACGAGCTGCGCGAACACGTGGGCCGCGAGATCGGGCCGGTGGCGAAGCCCGACGACATCCGCTTCGCGGAGGCGCTTCCCAAGACGCGCTCGGGCAAGATCATGCGACGTCTCCTGAAGGAGGTCGCCGCGGGCGTCGAGGTGCGGGGCGACACGACGACGCTCGAGGACTTCTCGGTGCTCGCGCGCCTTTCGCAGAGCCCGGACTAGGTCCGGGACGCTTCGCTTCATGCGCGGACCAGGTCAGGGGTGCCCGGTGTCGGCCGCCGGGGCCCCGGGGCGGCCGCGCGCGCCGTGTCGAGCCGGTTTCCGGCGGAATCTCGCTCGACGCGCGAATCGGGGGGGCGCTCAATTCGCGGAAAGCCTGCAACCCCCGCCGGGCCTTCCGTGTTCAGCCCGGCACACTGAAACCCCACCCCTGACCTCTCATGGAACCCTTCATTATCGCCGCGGTCCTTCTGGTGCTTCTCTTCGCGGCCGGGATGTTCGTCCTCTGCGTCCGCAAGATTCAGCCGGGCCGCGCCGGCGTGAAGACGGGCTGGGGCGGCGTCAAGGTGTCGTTCGACTGGATGGTGCGGATTCCGCTCGTCCAGACGTACCACATCGTGGACATCTCCGTGAAAAAGCTGGAGATCCACCGGAAGGGCAAGGACGGGCTGGTGTGCAAGGACAATATCCGGGCGGACATCACGGTGGCGTTCTATATCCGGGTGGAGGCGGTCGAGGACAGCGTCCGCAAGGTCGCGCAGATGCTCACGCCGGAGCGCGTCTCGGATCTCGGCCAGCTCCGGGAACTGTTCGAGGCGAAGTTCTCCGAGGCGCTGAAGACCGCCGGCAAGCAGATGGAGTTCCATGAGCTGTTCACGGAACGCATCAAGTTCCGGGACCAGATCCAGGCGACGATCGGAAAGGATCTCGACGGGTTCCTCCTCCAGGATGTCGCGATCGATTACCTCGAGCAGACACCCCTCGACCAGCACGACCCGAACAACGTCCTCGACGCCGAGGGCATCAAGAAGATCACCGAAATCACGAAGCGCGAGCAGGTCGTTTCGAACGAGCATTCGCAGCGCGCCAGCGTCGAGATCGAGAAGGAGAATGCGGACGCCGAGATCGCCCGGCGGGCGCAGACGCGCCGCAACGAGGAGGACGCCGCCCGGCAGAACCGCGCGATCGCCGAGGTGCGGGCGAACGAGGAGGCCGAAGCCCGCAAGGTGATCGAGGCGCGCCGTCAGGAGGTCGAGAGCAAGCGCCTCGAGGTGGAGGAGGCGATCCGCCTGCGGGCGGAGGACATGAACCGCGCGGTCCAGGAGCGCGAGTACACCGTGCGCAAGGAGCGCGAGCGGCTGGAGCAGGAGGCCGTGCAGGAGGGCGAGGAGGCGCGCGTGCGGCGGGAGCGCGTCGTCGAGCTCGCGTCCATGGACAAGGAGGTCAAGGTCGCCGACGCGGCGGTCGAGGTCGAGCGCCGGCGCGCGACGGTCGTCGCGGAACAGAAGGCCGTCGTCGAGCAGCAGGAGGCGAGGCTGAACATCGAGGCGCGCATGACCGCCGAGCGGGTGCGCGAGGTGACGCTCATCGAGGCGGACATGAACGCCAAGAAGGAGCAGGTCGAGCGCGTCGTCGCCGCCGAGGCGCAGAAGGAGGCCGAGCGCCACCTCGCCGAGGCGGAGAAGATCCGGGCGATCATGGCGGCGGAGGCCGCGCGGGAGGCGGCCCTGCGCGAGGCCGAGCGGATGCAGACCCTCGCCGAGGCCGAGGCGCGTGCCGCGGAGAAGCGCCGCGTGGCGGTGGAGCAGGCGGCGGAGGGCGCCGCGGCCCAGGAGGCGGCGGCCGGTCTCGCCGAGGCAAGGGTGATCATCGCCCGGGCCAACGCGCGCAAGACCGAGGCGGAGGCGGTCCGGGAGCTCGGCCTCGCGGAGGCCGAGGTCATCAGGGCGAAGGGCGCCGTGCAGGCGGATGTCACCGAGAAGCAGGCGCAGGCCGAGGCCGAAGGCACCCGCGACAAGGAACTCGCCAGCGCCGCGGGCCTCGAGGCGCGCGGTCTCGCGGAGGCGAAGGCGATCGAGGAGAAGGCCCGCGCCATGAAGGCGCTGCACGAGGCCGGCCAGCAGCACGAGGAGTTCCGCCTCCGCCTCGCGAAGGAACGCGAGGTGGAGCTCGCCGCGATCCATGTCCAGCGGCAGGTCGCCGAGGCGAATGCGCGGCTCGTGGGCGAGGCCTTGAAGGCCGCGCGCATCGAGATCGTGGGCGGCGAGAACGACTTCTTCGAGAAGGTCGTCCGGGCGGCGGGCACGGGGAAGTCGGTGGACCGCCTCGTGCACAACAGCAGCACGCTCGGCGACATCAAGCAGACGTTCTTCAACGGGGATCCCGAGTACTTCCGCGAGCAGCTCCGCGAGTGGGTGCGGAACTTCGGAATCAGCGCGGAGGACCTGAAGAACCTCACGCTCTCCGCGCTCCTCGCGAAGATGATCGCCATGGCGGGAGACGGCCCCCTGCAGAAGACCATCCGGTCCTCCCTGAAGCTGGCCACCGGCGCGGGTCTCGCCGACAGGCTCGCCGCCGCCTTCCTCGACGAGGATCCGCGTCCGCAGGCCCGGCGCGGGGCGCCCGAGGTGGAGATGGCGGACGCGAACGGCCACGAATGAAACCCCGCGGAGGGGCCACCGCCGTGAACGCCACAAGGGATCCCCGCGCCCCGAACGAGTCGGCCGTTGCGCCCCAGGTCCCGGCGGCCCCCGGCAGCGCCACCTACGAGGTGATCCGGCAGCGGCTCGCCGCGCTCGGCGGCGAGCTGCGCGAGGGGCTCGACCGCCTCGACGCGCGCCGGCGCGAGGTGTTCGGCTCCATCGAGCCGCGGATCCTGAAATCGGACCGGATCGTCACCTCCCACAATTGCGTGCCCCGGGACATGACCCGCATCGGGACGAGCCGTTTTCTCGTCGGGTTCAACGTGCTGTTCGGGCTCAAGCGCGAGGTCGAGCTGGGCGACGTGTTCGCCGTCTACCGGAACACGGACGACGGCTTCCACGAGGACGACCTCGAGGTCCTCGCGGACCCGCGGTTCGTCGCGGACTTCAAGCGCCTTTACAACGTTTACGAGCGCACCGTCTTCTCAAAGTTCTCCCGGATCGAGGGCTCTCTCTACATGGTGTTCCGCACCGGCCCGGCGCCCGCGGACATCGCCGTGTTCAAGTGGGCGGTGGACGATTCGGGGCTTGTGTACGTGGACGGCCGCGCGGAGGCGGAGTACCGAAAGGTCGGGTTTTCCCCGTCGCATCCGTTCCGCTGGCAGTCGCCCGGCCGCGACGCGTTCCGCTACGGCGATCATCCCCACGTCTCGATCGAGGACCGCGTGTTCGTGGAATGCGTGGGCGGCGACCTGACCATCAAGGTCGAGGACAACACGGCGACCGGCGAGGGACTGTACTCCGAACCCGTCGAGGACAGGTACCAGAAGGTTGATGACGCGGAGATCCAGTACGCGATCCTCAACCACCTCGTGCTCCTGCGCATCCGCCCGTACAAGGAGGCCGCCGCGCGCCACCTCATCTTCAACGGCAAGCTGCAGACGGTCGATCGCGTGGACTCGATCGGCCACGCCTGCGCGCGCCTCCCCGAGGACCAGGGGCTGATCTTCCCGGACGGCTTCTATCTCGCCACCGGCGGGCTGAAGCGGTTCGAGGCGAAGGAGGAAGGGCCGGTGCTCGAGCGCGTCATCCACGCGCCCAACGGCGAGGACTCGCTGTACGTCTTCTACAGCGCGGCCGACGGGTCGTACGCGCTGCTGCCGTACCAGATGATCGCGCAGCGGGTCTCCGAACGCATCGTCTGTCACGGGTTCTCCATCTTTCCCGACGGACGCCTGCTCCTGTTCCGCGCCGATCCGGAGCCGCAGAAGCACCACACGGTGCAGCTCCGGCAGACCCCCTTTCACGAGAAAGGGCACGAGCCGCCCGGGCGCCACGAGGCGTTCCTGTACCAGATCGGAAACCGCGACGTGGTGCGGTGCCTCGCGGAATGCCACGAGATCCTCGCGCTGATCCTGCGGGACGAGCCGTACTCGGAACTCTACGTGGACCTCGTCCGCCGCTGCGCCGCGGTCCTCGACTCGCACCTGTGGCTCGCGGACGCCGAGGCCGCGGGAGTCGATGGCGTTCTCCGCCGCATCCGCGAGGCCGCGGACCTCGCGGTCGAGGAGTTCGACAAGGTGCGGCGTCTGCAGCGCGAGGCCGTGCGGCAGGTGGAGGAAATCCGGGCGCGCTGCCAGGAACAGTTCGCGGCGCTGCGGCGCGCGACCTTCCGGACCGTGGACGACCACGTCGTCCATCTCACGGCGCTGCGGCGCCTGCGCGGGGAGCTGATCACCCTGCGGGACGTCCGGTACGTGGATGTCGGCGCGATCGACGCCCTGGAGGCGGAGGTCGGCGCCCGCGCCGAGGAGCTGGCGCAGGCGTGCGTGAAGTTCCTTGTCCAGCCGGAGGCGCTGGACCCCTACCGCCGCCGCGCGGCCGAGCACCAGTCCGCGGCGGAATCGGTGACGAAGGGGGCCGACGGGCGCGCCGTCGAGCGCGCGATCGCCGAGGCGGACACCGAGCTCCAGATGCTCGTGGAGGTGGTGGGCGGACTCGCGATCGACGACGCCACCGAGACCACGCGCATCCTCGACGGCATCACGGCGGTGTTCGCGACGCTGAACCATGCCAAGGCCGTGGTGCGCAAGCGCCTCAAGGAACTGGCCACCTCCGAGGGAGCGGCCCAGTTCGAGGCCCGCATGAAGCTGCTCGCGCAGTCGGCGGGGAGTCTGCTCGAGCGCTGTGACTCCCCCGAAGCCTGCGACGACGCGCTGAACCGCGTGAGTGTCCAGCTCGAGGAGCTGGAGGGCGCCTTTGCGGATTTCGACGAGTACATCGTCCGCATCGCGGACCGGCGCGCCGAGCTTCATGGCGCCTTCGAGCAGCGCAAGCTCTCGCTGATCGAACAGCGCACGCGCAGGGCGGCGGCCCTTGTCACGGCGGCGGAACGGATCCTGAAGGTGGTCCAGCACCGCCTGTCCGCGATGGAGTCGGTGGAGGCGATCCATGCGCACTACGCGTCGGATCCGATGGTCACGCGGGTGCGCGACACGGTTTCACAACTGCTGGACCTGGGCGACCCGGTCCGGGCGGACCATCTCGACAGCCGGTTGAAGGCGGCGCGCCAGGAGGCGATCCGGCAGCTTCACGACCGCGGCGAACTCTTCGAGGGCGGGGGAAAGGTCATCCGGCTGGGACGACATCGCTTCAACGTCAATGCCCAGCCGCTGGACCTCACGGTGCTCATGCAGGAGGGCGTGCCATGCCTTCACCTCACGAGCACCCGGTACTTCGAGCCGATCACCGACGAGGCGTATCTGGCCACGCGCGATGCGTGGGGCCAGGAACTGCTGTCCGAGGACTCCACGGTGTATCGCGCGGAGTACCTTGCCCACGCCCTGTTTCAACGTCTCGCCGGCGCCCGTGATCATGCCGGGAACGGCGCGCCCGCCGGACCCGGCTCCGCCGGTGTCGAACAGGTGGCGGCCATGCACGACGAACAGAGGCTCGCCCTCGTGCAGGAGTTCATCACGGGACGCCATGACGAAGGCTACGCGAAGGGGATTCATGACGTGGATGCCGCGCGCATCCTCGGGTGCCTCGCCGTGGCGCACGTGGGCCTCGGCCTTGCCCGGCACACGCCCGCCGCCCGCGCGTGCGCGGTCGTGTTCTGGCAGCACTTTTGCCCGGAGGAGGCGCGGGAACTGTGGTCGTGGAGAACGCGGTTGTTCGAGGAACGGAACCAGCTCTTCCCCGGCGAGCGCCGGCACGCGCGGTACGTCGCCGAACTGCACGAGTTGCTGCGCGACTTCATCCGCGGAACGCGGCTCTACCCGGAGGATCTCGCGGATCCGGCGGCGGAGTATCTCTTCGAGCAGCTGACCACCGACCGCGACGCCTTCGTCCTGAGCCGCGGGGCGGAGCGCCTGCTCGCGGATTTTCGCGCGCAGCTTGTCGCCCGGGGGCGCGAGCGTTTCCTCGAGGAGACGCGGTCCCCGAGGAATGGTCACGCGGTCGGCGCACTCGAGCTGATCCGCGACTGGCTGCGGGGTTTCATCCGGGATCGGCCCGGTGACGCGCCATTTCTCGAGGAGGCGGCGGCGGCCCTGTTCTGCGGCGATTCGGTGAAGTGGCGCGCGGCGGAGGCCATGGCGGTCCAGGAGCTGGACGGAATCCGGGGGACGCACCCGCGGATCTCGGGGAGCACGTATGTCTTCGACTACCTCGAGTTCCTTCCGCGGCTCGGGAGGTTCGAGGCGGAGGCGGTGCCGCGGTTCAAGGCATGGCAGGACGCGAAGACGGCGCTGATCCGGCGTGAGCGGGACCGGCTGCGGCTGGAGGAACTCAAGCCGCGGGTGCTGACGTCGTTCGTTCGCAACCAGCTCGTGGACGAGGCTTACCTGCCGCTCGTGGGCGACAACCTCGCGAAGCAGCTCGGGGCGGCCGGCGACGCGAGGCGCACCGATCTGATGGGGCTGCTCCTGCTGATCTCGCCGCCTGGCTACGGCAAGACGACCCTGCTGGAGTACGTCGCGAGCCGGCTCGGGCTCGTGTTCGTGAAGATCAACGGCCCCGCGCTCGGCCACGCCGTGAAGTCGCTCGATCCCGAGGAGGCGGGGAACGCGTCCGCACGCGAGGAGATCCAGCGGCTGAACCTCGCGCTGGAAATGGGCGACAATGTGATGATCTGCGTGGATGACATCCAGCACTGCAACCCGGAGTTCCTCCAGAAGTTCATCTCGCTCTGCGACGCCCAGCGGAAGATCGAGGGCGTGTGGCGGGGACGCTCGCGGACGTACGATCTTCGCGGACGGAAGGTTGCCGTGGTCATGGCCGGCAATCCGTACACCGAAAGCGGACAGCGTTTCCGGCTGCCGGACATGCTCGCGAACCGGGCCGACACCTACAACCTCGGCGACATCATCGGCGGGCGGGCGGACTGGTTCCGCGCGAGTTACCTGGAGAACGCCGTGACGTCGAACCCCGTGCTCGCACCCTTCGCCACCCGCGGCGGCGGGGACATCCGCGCGTTCATCCGCATCGCGGAGGGCGCGAGCCCCGAGACGGCACCGCTGGACAGCAGCTACTCGCCCCAGGAGCTCGAGGAGATCGTCGCGGTGATGCGGCGGCTTGTCGCGGTGCGCGATATCCTGCTCCGGGTGAACCAGGAGTACATCCACTCCGCCGGCCAGGCCGACGAGTTTCGGATGGAGCCGCCCTTTCGCCTGCAGGGTTCCTACCGGAACATGAACCGGCTGGCGGAGAAGATCGTCGCCATCCAGAACGACAGCGAGATTCGCGAGCTCCTGCTGGATCACTACCGGACCGAATCCCAGACGCTGACCTCCGGCGCGGAGGCCAATTTCCTCAAGTTCAAGGAGATCGCCGGCTGGCTGACCCCGGAGGAGTCGGCGCGCTGGGAGGAGATCAAGCGGACGTTTCGCAGGAACCAGGTGGTCCGGGGCGGGGACGACAAGGATCCCGTCTCGCGGATCGTGGGGCAGCTCGCCGGGTTTCAGGCGGGGCTCGGCGCGATCCAGGAGACGCTTCAGACGAGCCTCAGGGCGCCGGCGCTCGATCTCGCCCCGCTCGTCGGAAGTCTCGAGTCCCTGGGCTCGATGATCGCCGAGCGCATGAACGGATCGGGAGCCCGCGCCGACCGGAACGAGGATCCTGCCACGCGGTTCGCGGAATCCATGGCCGCGCTTCGTCAGGAACTTGCCGCCGCCGTGGCGCAGGCGCATGCCGGCGCCATGTCGGATCGCGTGACCGTCCTCTCGCGCGAACTGGTCCTGCTGCGCGAGATGATCGCCCAGCTGCGCGAACTCAGCGCGCAGCAGCGGGACCATCTGCGTGCCGCACATGAGGCGCTGGCGGCCCGCGCCCGCCAGGGCGTCATCGAATTCGAAGTCACGGACGAACTGCTCCGGAATGAGCGAGCGTTCCTCGAGCGATTTCACCAGGCCCTCGCCGAAAGGTCGGACGCCTCATCGAACCCGGACGCATCATGAAACCAGCATTGCTCAGCACGATCCAGAACCTCGGCGACCGGGTCATCCGGCTGCGTGAGGCGATTCACGCGGCGCCCCAGCGGGCCGCCCGGGTACGCGAGGCCGTGGTGGTCACGGCGGACCAGCTTCGCCAGGTCCGGTCCGAGGTGCAGGCCGGCATCTCGGAACTTCGCGCGGACGGCGAGGGCCGGGTGGTCGGCGCGATGCGCGAGATCGGCGACAACGAGGGCGTGCTCCTCGAGGCCGGCTTCGCGCTGACCGGAATGGACATGGAACTCGGCTCCGGCTCCCGGCTCATTGTCCACATGGAGAAGATCGCGGACATCGGGATCGAACGGCTGAGGAAACTTGCCGAGGCGCATCCCGATCGCGCGATCCTCCGCGGCCTCCTCAACGCGCTGCTCCAGGCCGAACAGCTCGCCGCGCGCGTGCAGGTTCCGAACCTCGAATACCGCACGCTGAGTGTGTTCATGGGGCCGGCGCCATCCATGCGCGTGGGGTGGCGCCTGGTCGATTCGCCGGAGCCTGAGGCGCCCAGGGGCGACCTGCCGCCGCGGCTCGGCACGCAGGCGGCAGCGAGCGAGACGGGCTCGGCCGCGGGCGAGGCGTCCACGGCGAAACTCGGCCCGATCGGAACCCTGTTCGAACGGCCCTTCGTGATCGGGTCCGCGGGCACCGCAACTCCCGCGGCGACGCCCCCGGCGACGCACGCCCATGCCGCGTCACCACGGCCGGAACCGGAGTCAGCCCTCAATCCTGGAAAGACGGGGTCGACCGGAGACTGGCGAAAGGATGCGCTCGACCGGTTCAAGAGGATGCCCGATTTGGGGCGCGGTGGATCGGCTCCGGGTTGATGATTCGGAGGGGAGCGACGAGGGTCGGGGTCTCCTCCCGACTCGCCGCGCGCCCCGGGTCACTCCATGGATTTCGGCCTCTCCAGAATGGTTGCGGCGATGATGGTCTGACGGGCTGTCATCGGGTCGCGGAGGGCCCGGACCACGGCTTCGGCCATGGGCGGGCGTGTCTTCCGGCCCTGGTGCCGCGGGCGAATGGCGTATGGCTGGGCTCCGCCGCGCACCTTCTGGAGCTGGCGGGACGCCTTTTCGGCCACCTTTGCGCGCGCCTGCTGGTAGGCATCACGCGTCGCGGCGAGCCGCTGTTCGGTGGCGCGCCGTGCCGATTCGGTCCACTGGGCGGCGGCCGCGGCGGCCGCGTCCGCCGCCCGCGCCATCTCGCGGGCCACGTTTTCGCGCGCGGGCGATTCGGGGGAGGGTTCGATGCCGCGTTCCTCGCGGACTTCAAACACGGGCTGAGGCCGGGGTTCCCATGACGGGAGCCGGGGAGGCGCGGGTGCCTGCTCCCATCCGGCGTGATCCGACCGGGGCACGGGACGCGCGTCACCCGCGCCCGGGGGCTGTTCGCCCATCCTCGGGGGCACCGCGGGCTGCTCGCCCGTGAGCATGCGGCGGAGGTGCTCCTCCCATGCCGCGCGCGTCATGGAATCCGCCGGCTTGCCGGACGGGCGCAAGGTCTCGCGGGGCTGCGGCGGAGCGTCCTCGAACACGTCCGTTTCCACATCCGGCTCCGGATCGAGCCCGCGCCGCTCGCGCGACCGCTTCTGAAGCCACTGGGCGATCCCGGTGACAATGAAGAAGACCAGGGCCGCGACGACTTCGATCCAGTCGGCGGCGGCGAGGACGGGCATGATCGGGTCGGTGGAGTTCACCGGGATCGAAGGCGGGTCAGGATTGCTGGCCGGGGTTTCCGGAGCCGGGGCTGCCCGCGATGGCCTCCCGCATGTTGCTGTCGGCCTGGATGTTCTTCATCCGGTAGTAGTCCATGATGCCGAGGTTGCCCGCGCGAAACGCCTCGGCCATGGCAAGCGGGACCTGGGCTTCGGCTTCGACGACGCGGGCGCGCATTTCGGCCACGCGCGCGATCATCTCCTGCTCGAGCGCGACCGCGTTGGCGCGGCGAACCTCGGCCTCGGCCTGGGCCTTGAGCTTGTTGGCCTCGGCCTGCTCGGCCTGGAGCTTGGCGCCGACGTTGTCCCCGATGTCCACGTCCGCGATGTCGATCGAAAGGATCTCGAAGGCGGTGTTGGCGTCGAGGGCCTTGTCGAGGACGACCTTCGAGATGCGGTCGGGATTCTCGAGCACGTCCTTGTAGCTGTTGGCCGAGCCGATGGTCGTGACGATGCCCTCGCCGACGCGCGCGATGATCGTCTCCTCGGTGGCGCCGCCGACGAATCGCTCCAGGTTCGTGCGCACGGTCACGCGCGCCTTCACCTTCACCGCGATGCCGTCCTTGGCGACGGCGTCGATCGTGGACTTGCCAGGCGTGGGCATGGGGCAGTCGATGACCTTCGGATTCACGGAGGTCTTCACCGCCTCGATCACGTTCTTGCCGGTGCCCTTCGTCGCGAGGTCGATCGCGCACGCGCGATCGAAGTCGAGTTTGAAGCCGGCCTTCTGGGCGTTGATCAGGGCGTGCACGACCATGACCACGTTGCCTCCGGCGAGGTAGTGCGTGGAGAGGTCGTCGATGCTCACGGGACGCTCGTGGCCGTCCTCGTCACGCACCTTCAGACCGGACTTCACCGCGTTGATGCGCGCATCGACCACCATGCCGACCGGCACCTTCCGCAGGCGCAACGAGATCAGCTCCATGAATCCGACGGGAGCGCCCGAGGACCACGCCCGGATCCAGATGGCGCCGAAGTTCAGGAGAACGATCAGCACGATGAGGGCTACGAGCCCCAGCACCGCGAGGACTGCGAGCAGGATGATTTCGCCAGGAGTCATTTTTGAATTTCCGGAGTCTTGGGGGTGAGGGGGGGCGGTTCAGGTCTGGATCGCCCGGACCACGACGCGCATGCCTTCGACCGCAACCACACGGACCGGCGAGCCGCGCTCGACCATGGCCCCTTCCGTGACCACGTCAACACGCTTGCCCGCGATGAGGGCGACCCCCGAGGGACGCAGCGTCGTGAGGGCGGTGCCGGTCTGGTTCAGCAGATCGTCGCGTTCGACGCCGAGCGATCCGACCGTCCCGCGCGAGACGAACCGGGCGCCCATCCGGCTTGTCGGAAAGAACCGGAACCAGGCGAAGACGCCCGCGACGAGGATGACCATGACCACCGCGAGCAGGGTGTGGCCCGCGGCCATGCCGAGGTTGCGGTACGCGAGGATGACGCCGGCGATCAGGCAGAGGACACCGATCGTCCCGGCAACGAGCCCGGGCAGAACGGTCTCCAGGGCCAGCAGAAGGATGCCGGCGATCAGGAGCGTCAGGACCAGAGCCATGCCGCGGAGCCTATCCGGCGCGCTGTGCGCAAGCCAATCGAATGCCGCGAGTTGCACCCGCCCCGTGCTCAGTCGATGAATTCGAGAACCCCGAATCGCCCGGGCACGTGGAACGTGCGCTCCAGCGTCGGGTGCCACGCGAGAAAGCCGTCCTGGGCGTAGTCGCACCGATAGAGATTGATGCGCCACCGCGTGCCCGGGCGCGGCGGGTGGTCGGCCAGCGCCTCCAGCGGGATCGACATCCAGGCGGTCCATGACTTCACCCCGGAATCGACCTCGACGTGGGTCGTGAACCCGCTGCTCCAGTCGAAGTCGCGTTCGGGAAGGCGCAGCCGGAGGTCGAGCTTCATGCCGTTCGGGGCGACCTGGAACTCGGCGTAGCGCCGGGGATCGGCAGGGTCGGACCCGATGAACGCCTCGACGACGTCGCGTTCCCACAGTCCGATGCGTTCGGCCTCGAGCTCGGGCGGGTCGAACGTGGTCAGGGTCGTGTAGGGCGCAACGAAGCGAAGGTGAAGATGGCTCTCGGTCCAGAGGGCGCGCACCTCGGTGTCGAGTTCCGGGAGCGGCCGGCCATCCAGGGATGCGCGATCGATGTGGACCGCATGGTCCGCCGCGCGTTCCCAGTCGAGCGCGGCGGGGTCCGCCGCGGACCGGACCCGCGCGGCGCGCAGCACGGGCGCGGGGAGGAACCGGGCGAGCAGCCGGCGGGCGTTGTCGAAGTACACGGCGCGCAGCACATCGGCGGGGAGCCCGATGCCGCTGATTGTCCAGTCCCCCTGGATGGGCGTCATATGGGGGAAGTCGCGGTCGTTGGACTCAAGCCAGCGCCAGCAGCCCGCGAAGAAGCCCGCCGCGTCGTCGTCGGTTGGATTCTCGCCGTCGCCGCTGCTGCCGAGGATCAGCCTCGGGTGCACCTGGAAATCGGTCGCGAACAGGATCCGATCGCGATGCTTCAGGAACAGCCGGCGGACGCGTTCGGGAGGATGTCGGCCGATCTCCGGGATCCGGGCGGCGAGGTCGGCGTACATGTTGGGATGGCGATCGAGGGCCTGCTCGACCCAGTCGAGGTCCTCGGCGTTGTTCGCGAAGTGGACGCAGACGAAGGTGGTGCCGGGATGCCGCGCGACGACGCGGTCGAGCGCGGCGAGCAGTTCCTCGTGCGGGGGGAACACGGATGAATCGCCGAACCACCACGAGCGGTGGTCCTTCAGCTCCTTCCAGCGTTCATTCGAGGGATCGTACGGGAGCCAGAAGGCGCGGGGGTCGGCGACGTGGATGCTGACAGGCATCCCGAGCTCCCCGCAGCGTCTCCAGACAGGATCGAGCTTCGGATCGTCGATGCGGATGAGCTCGCCCCCGCGGTCCCGGAGGTAGAGGCCGAGCCGCTTGTACTCCTTGAGTCCGGCGGCGCCGAGACGGTGCGCCTCATCCACCTGGCGGGCGGCGCGTTCGGGGAAGTCGGGCTCGTCCCACCCGGAGTAGTCGAGGTTGAAGTACAGCAGGAACCGGCCCGGCGCGATGCGCTCGGCGAGCTGCCGGTTGCGCTCGAACTCGGATGCCTGGTCGTTCGTGCGGGTGACCGTGCCGCCGCTCAGGTTCACTGCAAGGCCGACACCCACGCGGTCCATGATCCGCACCGCGCGCTGCAGGCATTCCTCGGTGCTCCGGATGTGCTGGTGCAGGTCGATGATCCGGCGCCGGGCGCGCCAGCGATCCGCTTCCGGGGGGGTGGGCGAATCGGCGCCCTTCGCGGCGGCGGGGAGGAGCAGCGCGAGCCCGCACAGAGCCCGAAACAGGGTGGGGAGGTGCGTCACGGACCTGAGAAAAGGCGGATTGCCCGCCGGCCGCAAGGGTTATGGCGGGGATCCCGCCCGGGCCGCGGTTTCCGCAAGCCGTTTGACGGGAGAGGGGCGCGATTGCTAGGAAAGCGCGGGTTTTTTCACCCATCGACTCCGCACCCCAATGAGCGAATCCAACCCAGCCCATGCCACGCCCCGGTACAGACGCATTCTACTCAAGCTGAGCGGGGAGGCGCTCTCGGCGGGCGGCGCGTGCGGCATCGACGCGGAGGCACTGGCGAACATCGCCGGCCAGTTGAAGGAGGTGCAGGCGCTCGGGGTGCAGGTCGTCGTGGTCATCGGCGGAGGCAACATCCTGCGCGGCGCCGAGGCGGGAAATCGCGGGATCGACCGCGTGACCGGCGACTTCATGGGCATGCTCGCGACCCTCATCAACGCGCTCGCGCTGCAGGACGCCCTGGAGAAGCTGGGTGCGGCCACCCGCGTCCAGAGCGCGCTGAACGTCGCCGAGGTCGCCGAACCCTTCATCCGCCGGCGCGCGGTGCGCCACCTCGAGAAGGGGCGCATCGTGATCTTCGCCGCGGGCACCGGAAACCCGTTCTTCACCACGGACACGGCGGCGGCCCTGCGCGCGGCGGAGATCAACGCCGACGTCATTCTGAAGGCGACGAAGGTCGACGGCGTGTATGATTGCGATCCGAAGAAGAACCCGGACGCGAAGCGATTCGATCGGATCACGTACCGCGAGGCGATCGAGCGGCAGCTCCGGGTCATGGACATGACCGCGTTTTCGCTGTGCATGGACAACCGGATGCCGATCATCGTCTTCGACCTCTTCGGCGATCACAACATCCGCCGGGTGGTGCTGGGCGAGCCGATCGGCACGCTGGTGTCGTCCTGAGCGGCTGCGCCGTGTTCCCCTTTCAGAACCAACCTCAATCCACATTTCCCATGCCCATCGACGAAATCCTTCTGGAGTGCGAGGAGAAGATGCAGAAGACCGAGGAGCACCTGACCCTCGAGTTCAACGGCGTCCGGACGGGTAAGGCCTCGCCGGGCCTCATCGAGAACATCCTGGTCGAGGTGTACGGCGGCTCGCACATGCGCGTGCGCGAGCTCGCGGGAATCACGACCCCCGAACCCCGGCAGTTGCTCGTCCAGCCGTGGGACGCGTCCACCGTCGGGCCCATCGAGAAGGCGATCCAGAAGGCCAACATCGGCCTCAACCCGATGGTTCAGGGAAGGTCAATCCGGATCATGGTGCCGGAACTGAGCACCGAGCAGCGCGAGAAATTCGTGAAGGCCGTGCGCCAGATGGCCGAGGCGAGCCGGGTCTCCATTCGCCAGATCCGGCGCGACGCGATCGAGCACCTCAAGAAGGAGGAGAAGGGCGGCGGCATCACCGAGGACGAGCTGAAGCACGCCGAGAAGGAGGTGCAGGCCCTGACGGATCGCTTCGTCAAGCGGATCGACGAGCACCTCGCCCACAAGGAGAAGGAAATCATGACCGTGTAGGCGGCCCGGATCGCGGATCTCCGCCGCGCAGGCCGGCGGGTGCCCCCGCGAAGGAGGCAGGACGCGGGCGGGAGGAGCAGGAACCAGCCGGGTCCATCCTCGTTCCCGCGTCTTCGCCTTCCGGGGATCGCCTCGTCGCGCGAGGGAGGCGGCGGGCTGCGCGGAACCCGGGCCTCGCGCGGCGCCCGGCGCTCAGTGGAACTGCGACCAGTCCACGCCGCGCATGTCGCCGTCCCGCGCGTACTTGACGTGCATGGCGTAGGCGCCCGAGAGCAGCTGGCGCGTGTGCGAAGTTCCCGCGAGGCGGACGTAGTCCCTGAGCTGCTCCCGGTAGTCGGGATGGGCGCAGTTCTCGATGAGGAGCGCCGCGCGTTCGCACGGCGACTTGCCGCGCAGGTCGGCGACGCCCTGCTCGGTCACCACGATCGACACCGAGTGCTCGCTGCTGTCCACATGGGTCACGCACGGGACGATCGTGCTGATGCGCCCGTCCTTCGCGGTGGACGGCGTGATGAACATCGAGAGGAACGCGTTCCTCGCGAAGTCCGCGGAACCCCCGATGCCGTTCATGATGTTGCGCCCGAGGATGTGGGTGCTGTTCACGTTCCCGCTGAGGTCCACCTCGATGGCGGTATTGATCGAGATGATCCCCAGACGGCGGATGACCTCGGGATTGTTCGTGATCTCCTGCGGGCGCAGCAGGAGGCGGGTGCGAAAGAACTCCCAGTCGTCGTAGATCCCCTGGAGGGCGTCCCGCGAGACGGTCAGGGAACATCCGCTGGCGAAGGTGACCTTCTCCTCCCGCATCAGCGAGATGACGGCGTCCTGGATCACCTCGGTCCACATCTCGAAGCGCGGGATGTCCGGGTGCGTGCCCATGGAGGCGAGCACGGCGTTGGCGGTGTCGCCCACCCCGGACTGCACCGGGAGGAAGCACGCGGGGATCAGTTTGCGGCGCAGTTCTCCGGCGAGGAACTCGGACACGTGATCGCCGATCCGCCTCGTCGTGTCGTCGAGGGGCCGGAACCCGCCGGTCTCATCCGCAACGTTGGTTTCGACCACCCCGACGATGCGGGCGGGGTCCACCATGATGACGGGCCGGCCGATGCGGTCCGGAGCATGGAACACCGGGATGTCGCTGCGCAGGGGCGGGTCGTTGGGTTCGTAGATGTCGTGGACCCCCCGCAGGTGCGGCGGGTGGAAACGGTTGAGCTCGATGATGATTCTTTCGGCGGCGCGCGCGAACGTGGGCGCGGCCCCGACCGATGACGTGAGGACGATCTCTCCGTACCGCGTGACCTCGCAGGCCTCGATCACGGCGCAGTGCACCGGGCCGAGGAAGCCGTAGCGGACGTCCTGCGGCAGCCGCGACAGGTGCATGTCGAAGAACCGCGTCTCGCCCGCGTTGATGCTCCGCCGGAGATCCGGGTCCGACTGGTACGGCGTGCGGAACCCGATCGCCCCGGCGCGGGCGAGCGCGCCGTCGAGGGACGGGCCGGTGGACGCGCCGGTGATGACGTTGATCTTGAACGCGCGGCCCGCCGCGTGTTCGGCGGCGGCGCGCGCGGCGATGGCGAGCGGGACCACCTTGGGCGTGCCCGCCGGCGTGAAGCCGCTGAACGCCACGGTGTCCCCGTGGCGGATGCACTCAGCCGCCTCCTCGGCGGTGAGCCGATTCAGATCGTTGCGTTTCATGAGGGGTCCTTTCGATCAGCCGGCCGCTACTCGAGCGTAAGCAGCGTGCGTCCTTCCTCGACGGCGTCGCCGACCGCCACGTGAAGGGCCTTCACCCGGCCCGCGCGCGGCGCGATGACGAAGGTGTTCATCTTCATGGCCTCGAGCGTGAGGAGGTGGTCGCCCTCGTTCACCTCCTGGCCGACCTCGGCATTGATGGCCGTGACGCGCCCCGCGAGCGGGCTCGGGATCGCGCCGGGCGCCGCCGGGCCGGTCGGCGCGGTGCTCGCCGCGGTGACGGGTCCCGTCGGGGCGAGCTCGAGCGGGGCGGAAACAATGCTGGCGAGCGGCGTGGTCGAGGGAGGCGCGGTGTTCTGGCTGTCATCCAGCAGTTCGACGACGACGTCGTAGGACTTGCCATCAACCGTGACGCGGAGTTTTCGGATCATGATCGGAGGGTCTGGATGGGTGGCGACGGGGGGCGGGGCATGGGTCGGGATCAGCGAACCTTGTGCGAGAGGTAGTGCTGGAACCGGCCCTCGATGGTCCATGCGTTCACCCACGCGACGGCGGGCGTCGTCCGGACATCCACCACGCGGTGGGGCCGGCGCACGGTGAGCGCGACCGCGGCCGCGATGATCGCGAGGATCTCGTCGTTCGGCGGCGCCGGACGGAGCTCGGCCATGGCGGCGGCGTGGGCCGGGCGCGCGGCGGAGATCGCCGCCGCGGCCGCCTCGAGCGCGGCCTGGACGGCGTCCGCCCGATCGGGATCGTCGAGCCGCGGGAGGTGCCGATGGATGATCGCGAGGGCGCGCCCGAGGTGGCGTTCGCTCGCGGCGATGGAGTCGTCGGGCGCCGGGGCGGCGGGTGATGGCGGGCTGGCCTGGGTCATGGGTGGATCAGAGCGGGATGGTTCCGTGTTTCTTGGGCGGTCGGACCTCGCGCTTGGTCAGCGTCTGGCGAAGCGCGAGCCCGACCCGGGCGCGCGTCTCGGAAGGCTCGATGACATCCGTGATCATCGCCTTCCTCGCGGCCTCGTAGGGGGAGCAGAACTTGGCGCGGTACTCGGCGACGAGCTCGGCCTCGCGCGCGGCGGGATCGCTGGCGGCGCCGATCTCGCGCTTGTACAGGATCTTCACGGCGCCTTCGGCCCCCATGACCGCGATCTCCGCCGTGGGCCACGCGTAGACGATGTCCGCGCCCATGTCCGCGCTGCACATCGCGAGGTAGGCGCCGCCGTAGGCCTTCCGGAGGATGACGGTGATCTTGGGGACGGTGGCGGCCGCGTAGGCGAAGAGCATTTTCGCCCCGTGGCGGATGATCCCGCCGCGTTCCTGCTGGATGCCGGGCAGAAAGCCCGGGACATCCACGAGCGTGACGATTGGGATGTTGAAGACGTTGCAGAACCGGATGAAGCGCGCCGCCTTGTCGGAGGCGTCAATGTCGAGCGTGCCCGCCTTGACCGCGGGCTGGTTCGCGATGATCCCGGTGACGATCCCCTGGATCCGGCCGAAGCCGACGACAATGTTGCGGGCCCAGTCGCGCTGGACCTCGAGGAAATCGCCGTCGTCCACGAGCCGCGCGATCACCTTGAGCACGTCGAAGGGATCCTTCGCGTCGGATGCGACGAGCTCGTTCATCTGGGGATCCGGCGAGAGATCCGGCACCGGCAGCGGACGGTGCGGCGGGTCCATCACGTTGTTCGACGGCAGCAGCGAGAGCAGCTTGCGCACGATCTGGACGGCGTGGCCGTCGTTCTCGGCGACGAAGTGGATGTTGCCGCTGACGGTGGCGTGCGCCGCCGGGCTTCCGATCTCGTCCATGGTGCACTTCTGCCCGGTCGCCGCCTGAATGACGTCGGGCCCGCAGATGAACATGTTCGAAGTGCCCTTCACCATGATGATGAAGTCCATCAGGGCGGGGGAGTAGGCGGCCCCGCCGGCGCAGGGACCCGAGATGACCGCGATCTGGGGAACGACCCCGGACAGGAGGACGTTGCGAAAGAACACCTGCCCGTAGCCGGAGAGCGCGTCGCCGCCCTCCTGGATGCGCGCGCCGCCGGAGTCGTTGAACCCGACAACCGGGCACCCGACCTTCAGCGCGTACTCCATCAGGTCGCAGATCTTCTTCGCGTGCACGCGCCCGAGGGAGCCGCCGGCGACGGTGAAGTCCTGGCTGAACGCGGCGACGACCCGTTCGTCGGTGATTCCGACCCCGGTGACGACGGCGTCGGCGGGAAGGGATTTCTTCTCCATCCCGAAATGATGGCCGTCGTGATCCGCGTGGAGGCCCCATTCCTGGAAGGTTCCCGGCTGGAACAGGGCCTCGATGCGGTCGCGGGCGGTCATGACGCCCTTCCTGCGGCGGGCCTCGAGCTTGTCGACGCCGCCGCCGGCCCGCGCGGCGTCGCGGCGTTTGCGGAGATCTTCCAGGAGGAGGGTGGGGATGGCCATGGCGATGGGGGATGGGTCAGTCGTTCTTGGGCATGCAGAACTCGGTGAGAACACCGAACGTCGATTTCGGATGGAGGAAGGCGACCCACTTGCCGGCGGCGCCTTCGAAGGGCTCCTCGTGGACGAGGCGGACGCCGGCGCCGGACGCCTGGCGGAGCTGCCCGTGGATGTCGTCCGTCGCGAACGCGATGTGGTGAATGCCGCCCGATGGGTTCTTCTCGAGGAACTTCGCGATCGGGCTTTCCGGGCTCGTGGGTTCGAGCAGCTCGAGGTGGACGTCGCCGCAGCCGAAGAACGCGGTGCGCACCCTCTGGGAGGGAACTTCCTCGATGTGCTGGCACTTCAGGCCCAGGGCCTTCTCATAGTAGGGCACGGCCTCGTCGAGGGACCGCACCGCGATTCCGAGGTGATCGATTTTCTTGAGCATGACAGTCAGCGGTTGGACGGCTGGTCGGGTGTGTGACGGATGGTGACGGTGGCAGATCCGCGGGAGGCGCCGGACGCGTGGGGAGTGCCGTCGGGCGGCCGGGGGTCCGACCCGCCGGAGGCGGGCATCGGACGGAACAGGTCCATCAGCGCGTGGACCGCGCGCACGGGAGTCATCTCGCCGCGCAGCACCGCCTGCTCGAACGCGGGGCGGGTGCGGCGGACCTCCGGGTGCCGGTTGAAACGCGATCCGAGCTCCTCGACCAGCAGGTCGTCGATCCACCGGAGAACCTGCTCCCGGCGGCGGTTCTCGATCACGCCCGCCGGCTCCAGTTTCGAGTAGAACTTCTCGATGATGTCCCACAGCTCCGGGATGCCCTCCCCGGTCAGCCCCGAGGCGAGGGCCACGGGCGGGTGCCATTCCGGCGTGGCGGGGGTGAGATGATGCAGCGCCATCGCCTGTTCCGCGCGCGCGGCCTCCGCGCGGGGCCGGTTCTCGCCGTCGGCCTTGTTGATCAGCACCGCATCCGTCATTTCCATGATGCCGCGTTTCATCCCCTGGAGGTCGTCCCCGGCGCCGGGAAGAAGAAGGAGCAGGAAGAAATCCACCATCGAACGCAGCGTGATCTCGCTCTGCCCGACCCCGACCGTCTCCACGACGACCACATGGAAGCCGGCGGCCTCACAGAGAAGCATCGTCTCGCGCGTGCGGCGCGCGACGCCGCCAAGCGCGCCGCCCGACGGCGAAGGGCGAATGAAGGCGTTCGGCTGGGAGGTGAGCCGCACCATGCGCGTGCGGTCGCCGAGGATGCTCCCGCGCGAGATGGTGCTGGTGGGATCGATGGCGAGCACCGCGACCCGCAGGCCGCGCCCGCACAGGAACGAGCCGAACGCCTCGATGAACGTGCTCTTGCCCACGCCCGGCACGCCCGTGATCCCGATGCGCCGCGCCCGACCGGTGTGCGGGAGCACGCGCTGCAGGATCTCCTGGGCAAGCGCCTCGTGTCGCGGCGCGGTGCTTTCGACCAGCGTGATCGCCCGGCCGAGGAGCGCCCGGTCCCCCGCGAGAATGCCGCGGACGTACGTGTCCGCGTCCGGCCCGCCGGGTGCGCGCCGCGGCGTGGCGTCCGCGGCCTTCGGCGCCGGGTGCGCCCCGGGCGGGCGTTCTCCGGCGGCCTCAGGGGACCGGTTCGTGGGCATGGCGGCTTTCGAGTTCCGTGAGAATCTGGCAGGCGGCCTCGGGGATCTGGGTGCCGGGTCCGAACACGGCGGCCGCGCCGTGCTCGCGGAGATAGTCGTAGTCCTGGGGCGGGATCACTCCGCCGACGATGACGACGATGTCGTCGCGGCCGAGGCGGGCGAGCTCCTCGCGAAGCTGGACGAGCAGCGTCTTGTGACCGCCCGCCAGCGAGCTGATGCCGATCACGTGGACGTCATTCTCGACCGCCATCTTCGCGGTCTCCTCCGGCGACTGGAACAGCGGTCCGATGTCCACGTCGAAGCCCATGTCCGCGTACGCAGTCGCGACCACCTTGGCGCCGCGGTCGTGGCCGTCCTGTCCCATCTTCGCGATGAGGATCCTCGGCCGGCGGCCGTGTGCGGCCGCGAACCGGTCGGTCCGCTCCCGGACATGACGAATCTCCGCCGCCTGGCCGTACTCGGACTGATAGACGCCGCTGATGGAATGGATGGCGGCGCTGTGCCGGCCAAAGACCTTCTCCAGCGCGGACGAAATCTCGCCGAGCGTGGCCCGTGCGCGCGCCGCCTCGATCGCGAGCTCCAGCAGGTTGCCCTCGCCGGTCTCCGCGGCCCGCGTCAGCGCCTCGAGGGCGGCGTCCACGCGGGCCTTGTCGCGGCTGCCCTTGAGCTGCTGCAGGCGCTGGATCTGCGAGGCGCGCACCGCCGAGTTGTCCACCTCGAGCACCGGGAGCGACTCGGGTTTCTCGGGGCGCTGCGTGTTGACCCCGAGGATGATCTCCCTGCCCGAGTCGATGCGGGCCTGGCGCCGCGCCGCCGCCTCCTCGATGCGCATCTTCGGGAGCCCGGTCTCGATGGCCTTCGCCATGCCGCCGAGCTGCTCGATCTCCTGGATGTGCGCCCACGCGCGGTGCATCAGCGCGGTGGTGAGCGCCTCGACGAAGTAGGATCCCGCCCATGGGTCGATGACGCGCGTGATGCCGGTCTCCTCCTGGAGGACGAGCTGGGTGTTGCGCGCGATGCGCGCGGAGAAGTCGGTGGGCAGGGCGATGGCCTCGTCGAGCGAGTTGGTGTGCAGCGACTGGGTGTGGCCGAGCACCGCGGCCATCGCCTCGATGCACGTGCGCGTGACGTTGTTGAACGGGTCCTGCTCCGTGAGCGACCAGCCGGAGGTCTGCGAGTGCGTTCGCAGCGCCATCGACTTCGGATTCCTCGGATGGAACTGCCGGATGAGCTTCGCCCAGAGCGCGCGCGCCGCCCGCATCTTGGCGATCTCCATGAAGAAGTGCTTCCCCTGCGCCCAGAAGAACGAGAGGCGCGGCGCGAACGCGTCGATGTCGATGCCCGCCTTGAGGCCGGTGCGCACGTACTCGAGACCGTCGGCCAGGGTGTAGGCCAGCTCGAGGTCGGCCGGCGCGCCGGCTTCCTGCATGTGGTAGCCGGAGAT
>CAYMDA010000051.1:0-22456 GCA_964389135.1 uncultured Verrucomicrobiota bacterium
AGGAGTTCTACGGCGGCCTCTGATTCGCCCACGGGACGGGGGCGGCGCACGCGCCTCACAAAAGTGAAAAACCCGCTTGCGCCCTCCCGAAACCCGCCTATACACTGCCGCTTCTTCGGTGCATCCGTAGCTCAATTGGCTAGAGCATCTGACTACGGATCAGAAGGTTCCAGGTTCAACTCCGGGCGGATGCGCCACTACTCCTTCCTCAAAGAGCCCGGCGCCCCCCGAGAAATGGGGCCTTTCTGGCTGGCTTTCCCACTGCAGACCCGTTGCCTCCGAATCTCGGGAGACCCCTTTCTTGCCATGAAAACCCCGTTTTGTGGCAAAGTATGGCCAAGTTTTCGGGTCGCGGCGGACGGGCTGGCAGGCTCGGAACGGGGGCCTTCCGGGGCGGAAGCCGCGGCCGATCTGCCGCCGTTCCGCGGCCAACCGCGGCCCGTCCGCGGCCTGGAATCCGGGCCCCCGGCTCCAGTGCCTCGTGGCAAAGTCTTCGGGGCCGCGTGGGATCCGGCGAGTGAGAATCCCTCCCAGTTCCTGGTCGTTCACAATCAACAGCGTCCCATGGCGGCGCGAGGAAACCCCGACATTGCCCGCGCCCGCCTGGCGGGCGGTCAGGTCGCAGGGGGCAATCGGGACACACGTCGCCCGGAGCCCGCCGTTGTTGTCGGTCAGATCACGCGAGGGCGAACCCGTGTGCTCTGCGACAACGTCCTGACAAAGGAAAGAGTCGCGTGGCTTGACCCTATCAGCGCTTCCTGCGCGCCAAATCCGCAACTTTGAGCTCCCGCGCAATCCACTGTTCCGCGAGCGGGGTGGTCTTCCACCGTGTCCGCCAGACTGCGGGCGTGATCGCTATATGGCCTGGCTTGACAGGCCCAACGGCGTTCGACTCCTGAACAGCCCGCAACGCTCCCGGCCCAACGCGGGATGTGGTCAGACTGGCGGTCCTGAGTACCGCGCCGGGATCATCGCTCGGGAGTTGATTCGGAACATCGATCCGAACGGACCGGAGGCTGCAGTCTGCGTTGGGTCGATGCCGGTCCGACTACCTCGCGCGAGTGACATGGGCGATCGCTGCCAGCATCACCGTGCCAAAGAGAATCATCCCGACCCCGGGCAACCTGCTTTCAGAGGCTTGCGGAACCAGGACAGCGCGCGAGGGCTTCTCTGGATCATAGTACACCGCAACGGGTTCACCCGCCTTGTAGTTGGATCTCAGGATGTCCCGGACCTCCTGCCGCGACGACGTGGTGAGAACGCGGCGGCTGAGAAGAGTCACACGAGTTCCCTCGTGGCGCGCTCCGTCAACCCGGTATTCGTAACGCAGCCTGAGTCCATAGCGACGCGGTCGTGTGCCACGGGAGTTCCCCGTCGGGGCGCCCCAACTGTCGAGGATCCTGCCTTTCACGGAAGGCCATGAGGTGGTGTCCACACCCGCCTGCACCCAGTGATACACCCCGCCGCCGATCAGGCAGACGCACAGGAAGGTTCCGAAGACTCTCGCAAACGTCGAATGCATCGTTCCGTGTATGGGCGCGGTGCGCCCGCGCGACGCCCCGCGCGCGGGGGGATGAGAGACTCATCCATTTCGGGCCACGCGGTTCGATCTTCGCACTCCCCGGCGGGCGAACGAGGGTGGGCGCTCCAGAGTGTCTCTCCCTGCCACGCTCCGCCGCTGCGCCAGATGCGAACGGCATGGGTGCCAGGCGGGCGTGGGTCCGGTTCACAACCCGACCCGCGCGAGTCACCTCGACGGTCAGGTCGGATGTGGCGTCCGCCTTGGCGACTTTGCAGGCAAAATCGCGGCCGGGAACCTCGAGGACGGCGGCGGGGATCCCTTCCATCGGCACGGTGGTGATGGTGCCGGTCAGGCCTCAGTCTCATAACTGGCGGTGAACCGTGCCCCCGGCGAGCCGGTGATCTGCAGGGAGGTGGTGGTGCTGCATCCCAGCGAAAGGCAGACCGGGATCACCGCGAGCGACCATTGGAAAGGAACGGGGGGCATTCGAATCCGGGGGTGAGCGGCAGGGGGGCCGTCGGTGGTTCAGCCAATGCTCGGCACTTCCGCGGGCCCGGTGCTTGTTTTCGAGAGGCTGGGCGATCGCGAAGGCGTGTCAAGCATCGCAACGAGACTGCCGGCCGCGGCTGGCGACCCGGTCTTCAAGGAGATTCGTCCTGACCCCGAAGGGATTCCTCACTGTCGGGTTCGGCCCGGCGCTGCCGGGCCGCCTCCTCCGCATGCCTCTCATGCGGCCCATGGAACCCGGAAGGAACCTCTGCGACGGACGTGTCATCCAGCCGGATTGCGCCTCGCCCCGCCGTCGGAAGGTTCAGACGGCTCCGGCTCCGCAAGATGGGACGTATCCATGGTGTCGCCTGGACCCAATGTCCAGCAGGGCGGGTCGCTCGCCGGAAACGACTCCGCAAGCGCATGGTCAATGGCGGCTTCGCTCATCGCACTCTCCGCGACCACGGTGTCAGGCAAGTCAGATGTCATACCAGTTTCCTCCAGCGTGCATTCCCCTTGGCCGGCGCCGCGGCCCCATGGAGGCGTGGCGAGCCCGTCTTATGGGCCGTCGCGCCAGCGCGATCAGTCGCACCACTAATGGCGCTCATCCGGGAAACCGCAAGCGCGCCACCCGCCGTGCTCCCTGTCCCACGCCCACCGGGGACCGTCCCGTGGGTGCCGGACGGTGAGGGTTGAGACATGGCGCCCGTTGCAAGGCGCGAGGCTCGACCCGCGACCCCCTGCCATTTACGGAACGGTCGTCCGATGCTAGAGGGGGAGTCATCCCGAGACACTTCCATGCGCTCCCACCCTCGCCCCCGCTTGCCGGCAGCCGCCATCCACCCCCTGCTGGCGGGCCTCATCGCCATGGTCGGCCCCGGATTCCCGTCGCATTCCGCGCCCGCCGCCGAAAGCGAGAAGCGGGTGGAGAACCGAGGCCCGGCGGGGGATTCCACCGCACGCCCGGTCCACTCGAAACCCGGCGGGGCCAGACCCGCTCCGTCAACGCCGCCCGGCGAACCCGGCGCCCATCCCGACAAGCCGGGCCACGGTGGGGGAGACACACATGTCACCGTCGAAGTCACGGAGAACGTCGAGGTCACGCAGGTGATCCAATCGCACACCACCATTGTGCTGAAAACTCCACCAAGACCCGCGCCCGAGTTCTCCGTGCTCGAGGAGGTCGTTCATCACACGCTCGGACGCCGGAAGGCAGCGGGTGTCATCGCCTGCTCCGATCCCCGCAATCCGCTTCCGGCATACGCCTTCGTCGGAATCCAGCCACCTCTTTCCCCGGAGTCTCCCGAGGGCACGATCCGACTCCAGCGGTTCCAGGTGGAGATCGAGCCCTCCGCCGAACGGGCGCCTTCCATTCTCACCCTGGAGGCCGGCACCACCGCCTTTCACCTTCCCCTACCCCCGGCGGGCAGCACGTCGACGGTCTTTCCCCGGGACGCCAGCGGCCGCGTCTTCGTCACGGAACTCAGTGTTGCCCCGGCGGGCGACCGCTTCCGGGTCACGATCGAATTCGTTGAGGCCACCCTCGGACGCGCCCCCGTCCTCCGCCATGGCGACGGCATTCTCGTCAGCATCAATCCAGCGCCCGCTGCGCCGCCGACCTACACGCCTCCGCAAGTGATTCTTGTCCCGGGAGACGGCCGCACCCTCTCCAACCTCCGGCTCCTCGGGAAATCGAGGCTCTCGGGCGTGGTCCTTCCCGAGCTGATCGACCTCGATCTCGCCGCATCCTGCACCATCGTCCACCTCATCCCGCGCTGACGACGATCCAGCCCATCGCGGGCCCGCAGTCCAGGCAGGTGGCGGCTGGGCGATTCGATCGGCGCAACGGACGGGCCGCGAGACCACCGGCGGCCTGCATCGTGGGTGGGTCAGACGGTTTGCAAGGTGTCCGCCGCGCGCCCCGATCCTGACAAACCCGGTCTCCCGCAGGCCCGCGATCCCGCCGGATCTCCTCACTCGGGCGCCTCCTCGACCAGCCAGCGCGCCGGGCACGCCGGGTGAGGATACGCGGCCCGCAGGAGGAACGGCCCACCTCCTCCCGATCACCGACCGCATCCCACTTCGTCCACGGCCCAGGCGCATCTGCCGGGCTCCTGGATGCGATCGATCCGGTTCATGATCACAGCGGAAGCCAGCAGCCCGCTTCGGAATTCCCTCGTCGCGCGGCTCTCCCGCGTCCGGGATCCCACGTTCGTTGGATGCCATGACCTACGGAGAATCCGGGCCGAGTTACTGGCTTCCCGCGGCAGGCCTACAACAAACGGGGGAAGCCATAGTCCGTTTTTAGTCCCTTTTTCGACGAGCGTTCCCGCCGCACTCAGGTAAAAACGAATACGGAAGAAATCTAGGTTTGGGATGCGCACACCTCACCGGGCTGGAACGGCGTAGTATGACGAAATCCTTGTCGGAAGCATGCATGAGACTCATTCACGCCCGTACTGGGGCGTCATTCGGGGACAAGAAATGCCGGTCTTGCTCGAGTCACGCTCCCGGGCGCGGGCGCACGTCGCGGCGCGCCGAACGGGCCACAACGGAAGACGGCGCATCCGAGCCGGGAGGAACTCAGGATTCCCTGACCCCCCGGGGGCACGGCATGACAAATGATCTTTCCGGAGCGGGCAGAAGCTGGCGATTCCCGGCCCAGGTGAACTTCTCGGACCGGCGGATCCGCATCCGGCGGGGCGCGCCGTTCGCCTTCCAGGTGCCGGTGATCCTGATCCTCGTCCTGATGGCGGTGATTCTCTCTCGGATCGTCGGCGAGGTGCTTCCCATGGTTGGCGACAAGCTCATCCTGCTTCTCACTTTCGGAGGAATCGGCACATGGCGCTGGGGCTGGTTTCTCACTCAGAGCGTGCGCGCCATTCTCTACCGCTACTGGGCCTATCCGAGGCTGTGGCGCTCCGCGATGGACGCCCTTCACGAGCATGGTCCCGTCCCCGAGGTCACGATCCTCGCGGTCACCTACAAGGAGAAGATCTGGATCACGGAGGCAGTCTTCACATCCGTATTCCGCGAACTCAGTTCCGTCCGGGGCCTCGCGCGCGCGCCGAAGGTGGTTGTGGCCACCGGCTGCGACGAGGACGACCGATCGGTCCGGAGGATCCACGAGGCGGCCTGTGCGGGGCATCGCCCGCGGCCGGGGGAACCATGGCCGCCCGAGCTGGTCATCCTGCGGGGCGACACCGGCAAGCGCCCGGCCATCGCGGCCGCGCTCCACGCGATCAATGAAGCCGAACCGAATCCGGACGGCGTCGTGGTGTTCATGGATGGCGACACCATCATGCAGCCGGGGCTGATGAACCGGATCCTGCCCCTGTTCCGGCTCAAACCCGATGTCTCGGCGCTCACCACGAACGAAGACGGATGGGTGATGGGACCGCGCTGGTTCGCCGAATGGATCTCGCTCCGGTTCGGGCTGCGCCATCGCACGATGTGCTCCATCGCGTTGTCGGGGAAGCTGCTGTGCCTCACCGGGAGACTCTCCGCGTTCCGCGCATCGGTCACCTCCGATTCCAGCTTTCTCACGCAGGTGCATCGGGACTCCATTCATCACTGGCTCTGGGATTCCTTCGACATGCTGAGCGGAGATGACAAGAGCACGTGGTTCTGGCTCGCGGCCCGGGGGCACCGAATGCTGTACGTGCCGGACGCGATGGCAACGACCCTCGAGGTCGTCGCCGGCTCGGCGATCCAGCGCGCGTTCGCCAACATCCGGCGCTGGTCGGGCAACAGCCTGAGGCACAGCTGGCGCGCGTTCATGCTGGGGCCGGGGAAGCTCGGCTGGTTCTGCTGGTACAGCCTCCTCGATCAGAGGCTCGCCATCTGGACAGTGCTCGTGGGCCCGCTGCTGGCGGTGCTTGCCCTGCTTGGAGGGCGCTGGGAGATCGGCGCGGGCTATCTGCTCTGGGTGCTGTTCTCCCGGATGGCCCACGCCGCGATCTCGTGGAGGCACGGACGGCGATTCTCGGCCTACTACCTTCCGCTCCAGATTCTCGCGGACTGGGCGATCGCCCTGGTCAAGGTCTGGGTCCTGTTCCATCCCGCGAAGCAGAACTGGTTCAACCGGGGGGCCCGCTCGCTGGACTCGACGCGGGGCAGCGGCTTCCACCGCCTTCGCACCTGTGTGGCTCACTACCTCTACGGAGTCACGTGCTGCGCGACCGTACTCATGGTGGGCGTGGTGAGCGGGCTCGTGCCGATCCGCGACGAAGCCCGGCTGTTTCTGGGACGATCCGTGCCGCCTTCGGCCCCCTCCGTCGTCCTTGCCGGGCCCGCCAACAGAGCCCCCGCCGAACTTGCTTCCGCCGTTTCCGAGGATCCGTCCCGGATGGAGTTTCGTCCCCCCGCGGAACCCACCGTGTTCGGATCTCACTGACAAGACGATCGAACGCAACACCCGTGAATCCCCCTCCCTCCCCCATGGAATCATCCTTGCCCCACACGCCAAAGGGCTGGCGCAAGCGCGCGCTGCCCATCCTCGTCACCGGCATCGCCGGCCTTCTCACGGTCGCGGGCCTCGCACTCGTCGGTTCATGGATCTGGTACCGCCTCGATCACGCCGTCGTCCGCAACGCGACGGTGAAGGGACGGGTGCATCGAATCGGCCCTCGAATCGAGGGACAGGTGGCGGCAATCGCCGTCGTGCCCGGGCAGCAGGTCCGTCGGGGTGAACTCCTCGTGCGGATGGAGAGCAGCCGTTTCCTCGCGAACCTCGGCCAGGCGCGTTCCGAGCTCCAATCGGCGATGCGCCGCCACGAGGCCGAGAAGCTGGCGATCGAACATGAGGCCCGACGCCTCGAGGTGGAGCTGGAGCGCTGCAACAGCCTCAGTGAAGCCGCCTCCGCGGAGGTCGAGGCGGCGATGAGCATGCAGGAGAAATGGGGGCGCGAGTACAGCCGGGTGGAAGCCCTCGTGGCGCAGAATGTCGCCTCGTCGAGTGAGCTGGAGAAGGTCACCGCGGAGCGGGATCAGGCGGTCGCGACGGCGAAGATCTCGCTCGGGAATCTGGCGGCCGCGGAGGCGACCTGCCGCAGCGCCCACCTGCAGATCGACGCGCTCAAGGTCCGGGAAGCCGGTCTGGAGGTCCTCTCCGCGGAGGTCGAGCGCTGCCGCCAGCGCGTTGCGGCCGCCGAATCGGATCTTGATGCCACAGTTCTCCGGGCGCCCGACGACGGCTGGGTGATCCAGCGGATCGTCGAGGTCGGCGGCTCCGTGAAGGTCGGTGAATCCGTCCTCTCGCTCTGGCTGGGCTCGCCATGGGTCGAGGCGTGGATGGACGAGGAGGACCTGCGGGAGGTTCACATCGGCAGCCCGGTGGACATCTCCCTCAAGGCCTTCCCCGACGCGAGGATCTCGGGCCGCGTGGAATCCATCGGCGTGCTCACCGATCGCGAGGCGGCGGGTGCATTCGTGCCCGCCACCCTGCATGCGCTCTTCCCGCGCAATGCGATGGTGCCGATCCACATCGCCCTCGACGCGACGGACCTTCGCTTTCAGCCCGGACTGTCCGCGGTTGTCGGCATTCGCCGCGGCCAGCCGCGCACGAATCCGTCCACCGCCCGCGATTCCGCGATCGCCGCGGTTGTTCCTTCCCCTGCTCCTGCAGGTCAGTGACCGGCAGTTTCTCCCTCCAACAAAACTCATCCCCCTGAACCCAGAATGAGAATCAGCATCTTCGGTCTCGGTTATGTCGGCTGCGTCACCGCCGCATGCCTCGCGAAGGACGGCCACGAGGTGGTCGGCGTGGACGTCGTCGCCGGCAAGGTGGAACGACTTGCGTCCGGACAACCCACCGTCGTGGAAACGGGTCTCGAGAAGCTCATCGCGGACGCCGCTGAGTCCGGGAAGCTGACCGCGACACACGACGCGCGCGCGGCGGTGCTCGCCACCGATGCCTCCATCATCTGTGTCGGCACCCCGAACACGCGCGACGGCGGGCTCGATCTGACGGCCGTTCGCCAGACGGCCGAGGCGATCGGCCGCGCGATGGACGAGAAGCCGGAGCGCCACCTGGTGATCCTTCGCAGCACGGTCCCGCCCGGAACCTGCGAGAACGTCGTCATGCCGGCCCTGCATCCCGCCAATCCCCGCGCGGCCCTGCTCGACAACGACCTCGTGATCGTCCCGGAGTTTCTCCGGGAGGGAACCGCGATCCAGGACTACTATGATCCGCCGTTTGTCGTGGTGGGCACCGCGACGGGCAGGCCGGACGCCAACGAGGCCATGGTCAGCGCGATCTTCGGAGGGGTCGTGGATTCCCTCCACTGGCTCCCCTTCCGCGAGGCCGAGATGCTCAAGGCCACGTGCAACGTCTTCCACGCGCTCAAGGTTGCCTTCGCCAATGAGGTGGGCTCCCTCTGCTCCGCGCTGTCCATCGACGGCCAGTCCCTCATGGCCCAGCTCGTGCGGGATCAGAAGCTGAACATCTCGCCGGCCTATCTCCGGCCCGGGCTCGCCTTCGGCGGATCCTGCCTGCCGAAGGATCTCCGGATGATTCTCAATCTCGCCTCCCGGAACGCCGTGGACCTGCCCCTCCTCCGCAGCCTCCTGCCGAGCAACGACGCGCATCTCCGGCGCGCGATCGAGATGGTGCCGGACAACGGCATGCGCCGCATCGGGCTCAACGGTCTCGCGTTCAAGGCGGGGACGGACGACCTCCGCGAGAGCCCCATCGTTCTCATCGCCGAGCACCTCATCGGCAAGGGCTACGATCTCCGCATCCACGACGCCGCCATCGAGACATCCCGCATCTCCGGCGCCAATCGCGAGTACATGAACCGCCACATCCCGCACCTCGCCAGCAGGCTGGTCCCGAGCCTCGATGAACTCGTGGAGCATTCGGAGATCCTCCTCCTGATCCGCGACGGAGACGCCCTCCTCGAGCGCGCGGCCCAGCTCGGCAGGCGCCCGATGGTGATCGATCTTCGGGGTCGCTCGCCGGTTCCGAAGAAGGCGCCCCGCATCGCCATCGAATCTCCCGCGGCCCCCGCGGCGAAGCGCGCGACGGCGAAGTCCGCCCGCACGAACGGCGCCACCGAGGCGCAGCAGGTCGCGGTCGCGGCCGCCTGAAGTCTCACGGACACCACCCGGAATCCCATGAACTCGCTCCCATCCACCGCCGCCGCGGCGTCCCATCCGCCGCGGCCCCTGCCGCGCCTTGGGGCCGGCAACCCCAGCACCCCCGCCCAGTCTCCCGCCTGGCGGTTCCGGGCACTCGCCTGCGCCGGCCTTCTGCTGGCGCTTTCTCCGGCCGAAGGCGCCACATTTCGGTGGGCCTCGTCGTCCAACCGGATCTATGTGGAGAACGGCGGCACGGCCACCCTCTCCGACATCAAGGGCGCGCTCCCCAACGCACCGCTCGATCTCGTCGATCCCGTGAACGGGGTGTGGCTCCTGCGCGCCAGTCTCATCGTGGAGGACGGAAGCACGCTGCTCGTGCACGGCCCGTCCCTCGGCGGTGATGTCGGCGAACTCCGGCTTCTGAGCCGGAACACGTCCGCGCCGAATGCCACCGTGTACATCGATGCAGACTGGGGATTCCTCGACTTCCGCGCCACGAAGGTCACCTCATGGGACGACGCCATCGGAGGTCCCGACACGGAGCACCTTGTGCACGGGCGCGCCTACATCCGGGCCCGGTCCCGCAAGACCGGCAGCGTCATCACGGAATCCACGCTCAATGTGGTCAACTGCAACATCGGGCATCTCGGGTACAACCATCGCGAGGGCTACGGACTCACATGGCAGGTCGTCAGCTCCGTCGCGGGTGTCCGGGTTTTCGGCGACGTATCCGGAAGCGTGATCCATGACTGCCAGCTTGGCGTCGCCACATGGGCGAATGACGAAGTAGCGTGGTCCGGCAACGAGGTCACCGCCTGTGTGCTGTACGGCTTCAAGGAGGCTGACTCCGGGCACCAGGGAGTCCTCGCCGCGAATGATGTGCATGACATCGACTACGGCGCCACCTTCCGGTTCTCGAGCACGAACCAGCGCATCTACGTCACCGGCCCCGGGGTTGCGACCCTGAGTGACATCAAGTCCGCCCTGCCCTCGGTCGCGCTCACCCTGGTCGATCCCGACGAGCTCGTCTGGCATCTCGGGGCGAACATCTTCATCGAGAACGGGGGCCGCCTCAACCTTCACGGCTCCCCCCTCGGCGGTGACGTCAACGAGCTCCGCATCCAGAGCAACAACAGCGACGAACCGCATGCGTTCTGCTGGATCAGCGCGGACTGGGGCCGCGTTGACATCCGCAGCACCCGCATCACGTCCTGGGACGACGAGGAGGACGGGCCGGACACGGAATACGTCATGTTCGGGCGGGCGTACATCCGCGTGCGGTCCAGCCTCGCCCCGGACGGAATCACCGCCCGCGAGTCGCGCATGGACATCATTGACAGCGATGTCGGCTACCTGGGCTACAACGGATCCGAAGCCTACGGCCTGGTGTGGAAGGTGCTCGGAACACACCCGGACCCGTCCAGGGACATCTTCGATTTCGTCGAGGTCTACGGCGACATCCGGAACAGCCGCCTGCATCACAACTATTACGGGATGTACACCTTCGGCCACTACGGCGGCCAGTGGGTCGACAACGAGGTCGATCACAACGCCGGCTACGGCTTCGATCCCCACGATGACTCGGATCACCTCCTGATCGAGAACAACCTCGTCCACCACAACGGCTATCATGGCATCATCGCCTCGAAGCGGTGCGATCACCTCATCATCCGCAACAACATCACGTGGAAGAATGACAAGAACGGGAT
Source organism: uncultured Verrucomicrobiota bacterium (assembly GCA_964389135.1). Classification (GTDB taxonomy): domain Bacteria; phylum Verrucomicrobiota; class Verrucomicrobiia; order Limisphaerales; family CAIMTB01; genus CAIMTB01. Next base: position 10,801 of record CAYMDA010000051.1, read on the forward strand.
CATGCTGCATCGCTCCTGCAATGACAGTGTCGTCGAGGGCAACCAGACGTTCCTGAACGGAGACAGCGGCATCGCCCTCTTCGCCACCTCGCGCACCCTCGTCCGCAACAACCTGATCCTCTCGAACTCCAATGCGGGAATCCGGTTCAGCGTCGGGGGCAGCGACAATCACATCGAGAACAACGACATCGGTTACAGCGGAAAGTACGGCTTCTACTTCTACCAGGGAAGCGACGTCCCTGAACCGGGCGAGGACGGCCGGCCCGACACGCATCTCTTCCTGAACAACCGTGTCCATGACGTCGAGAAGGAGACGATCAAGGTTCAGAACGCCGACGACCTCGTCTTCCTCAACAACACGTTCGAGGGCGAGGACCTCCTGTTCCGGTTCGAGTTCGCGCGGGGAATCCGGTTCATCAGCAATTCGCTTCCCGGCAGGATCGAGCTGAAACTCGCGGGCTCGCCCGACTTCCCCACGCTTGTGCACTTCGAGGGGGTCGCGGAGGCGGAAGTCCGCTTCAACAACGAGCATGTCACCGCCGTCTTCTCGGACGCCGGCGGCGGCATCTTCGACATCGAGGAGGCGGCAGGCTTCACCGCCGCCGCCAACCTTTCCACCGGCGAGGGCTCCTTCGTGATCCTGACTCCGGACCTCATCGGCACCAGCACGGAACTCGTCCGCCGCGGCTTCTCGGCCGCATCCACCGGGGCGGATGTCTTCATCAACCCCGGCCACTGGGAAGATGAGCCGGACGGCGTGAAGACATGGAAGACTCAGGTGTCCTCCGGCCTCGAGCCGGTCGAGTACCTCTTCGAGAATCTGCTTCCGGGCGGCCGATACCTCGTGACCGGCGCGGGCATGGCACTGGGCAGCCATGTGGCGGAGGCCGCCGGACGACTGGCCTTCTCCATCGTTCCGGGAGGACCCGGTGAATTCGAGTACGCGCTCCTCCCGGAATGACTTCCGCAGACTCCTGCGCACCATGATCACCGCGGTCGCCCTTCCGGCCGGGCCGGCGACGCCCGACCTTGCGTGCCTGCCCGCTCCCCCCTCCCGGTCTCCCGTGGAGCTCGTGCCGGGGATTCAGCACTACGACTGGGGGCATCCCGACGTCCTGCCCCGCCTGGTGGGAGATCCCAACCCGGAACGCCTGCCGTGGGCGGAGTTGTGGATGGGCGCCCATCCGGACGCTCCGGCCACAGTCCTCGCCGCCGGCGGACCCGTCCCCCTGGATGCCTTCATCGAGTCCGATCCTGAAGCCATCCTGCATCCCGCGGTCGCCGCGCATTACGAGCGCAGGCTGCCGTTCCTGTTCAAGGTGCTTTCCGTCGCGGCACCGCTTTCCCTGCAGGCGCATCCCGACGGCCGCACCGCCGCCGAGGGGTTCGCGCGCGAACTCGAGGCAGGTGTCGGGGAGCATGCGCGAAACCATCGGGATCCCCGGCACAAGCCGGAGCTGGTCGCGGCGGTGACAGAGTTCCACGGCCTCTGCGGATTCCAGCCGCTGGAGGAGATCCGGCGTCGACTCGCGGCGGCGCCGGAACTCACGAGCCTCGCGGAAGAGCTTGTCACGGGGCCCGGGTCGCTCGAGGCGTTCTACAGCAGGCTGATGACCCTGCCCCAGCCGGAGGTGAATCGCCTGCTTGATCCCCTCATCGACCGGCTCAGGAGCCGGAACGCCGCCTCGCCGTTTCAGAAGTATGACCCTGAATACTGGCTTCTCCGCGCGGACCGCATTCACAGCCGCAACGGGAACCGCGACCGCGGCCTCTTCGCGTTTTATCTTCTCAACCTCGTCCACCTGCAGCCAGGCGAGGCCACGTTCGTCGGCGCCGGAGTCCTCCATGCCTATCTCGAGGGGACGGGCGTGGAGGTGATGGCCAGCTCGAACAATGTCGTTCGCGGGGGACTCACCACGAAGCGGGTCGATGTCGCCGAGCTGCTGCGCATCGTGCGTTTCGAGACCGGAAAGCCGGCGATCATCCGCGGGACTCGCGTCCAGGGCACACGCCAGTGGGTGTACGACACGCCGGCGGAGGAGTTTGAACTGTGCCGGATCGAGCTCGACGCCGAGTCCGTCCATGTCAGCGCCGGGGAACATGCGATCGAGATCCTGATCGTCATGGACCAGGTCGGTTCGGAGCCGCTGACGCTTCGCTCCGCAGGTGGCGTCTGGAGGCCGATGCGCGGCAAGGCCTATGTCATTCCCGCGAACTGTCCCTTCCAGCTCACGGCCGCGGCGCCCGCCACCGTGTTTCGCGCGACGGTTCCCCTGGACCGCCACCGTGCGGAGACGGCGTCCGACGTGGAGTTCCGCGGGCGCAGGCCCGCGTCACTCACCTTCGGCACCAGCGGTCTCCGCGGCCTTGTCGGCGACATCACCGACCTCGAGGCGTACGTCAACACATGCGGCTTCCTCGAGTACCTGCGTGGAATCGGCGAGCTCGATTCCGGCACGCCGGTGTGCCTCGCCGGGGACCTTCGTCCGAGCACCGACGGCCCGTCCGGGAGCATCCTGCGCGCGGTGGCGCGCGCGATCGAGGACTCCGGCTGCCGCGTTGACCACCTCGGTAGAATTCCGACGCCCGCGCTCACGTGGTTCGCGCTGCAGAATCGGCGGCCGAGCGTCATGGTCACGGGAAGTCACATTCCCTTCGACCGCAATGGCATCAAGTTCAACAAGCCGGCGGGCGAGGTCCTCAAGCCCGACGAGCGCGGCATCCTTGCGTGCGTCCGCCGGGTCCGGGAGCGGGAGTATCTGCGGGATGCCGCCTCATCTCCGTTCGGCGACGACGGAATGTTCAAACCCGGCCAGCGAAGGCCGCTCCCCGAGGCGGATCCCGCCGCCCGCCGGGAGTACCTTCGGCGCTACCTCGAATTCTTCCCGCCCGATTGTCTGCATGGCCGGTGCGTCGTGCTCTACCAGCATTCGGGGGTCGGACGCGACCTGATCGCCGAGCTGCTCCAGATGCTCGGGGCCCGCGTGATTCCCATGGCCCGAAGCGACACATTCGTGCCCGTGGACACCGAGGCGATCGCCGACGCCGACCTCGCCTTCCTCCAGAAACTGGCGGACATCGCCCGCACCGAGATCGGATCAGTGGACGCGGTGGTTTCCACCGATGGCGACAGTGATCGGCCCCTCGTCGCGCCCGTGAACCCCCAGGGCCGGCTTCAGTTCATCGGAGGCGATCTCCTCGGCCTCATCGCCGCGGAGTATCTCGAGGCCGACGCCGCCGTCGTGCCGGTGAGCGCGACCGATGCCATCGATGCGTGGGCGCAGGCCACCGGCGTCGCCGTCCGGCGGACCCGCATCGGTTCGCCCCACGTGATCGAGGGAATGCAACGGGCGCGGGCGGAGGGATTCCGGCGCGTTGTCGGCTGGGAGGCCAATGGAGGCTTTCTCGCCGGCTCGGACATCGAGCTGAGTGGACGGATCCTCAAGGCGCTTCCCACCCGCGACGCGCCCCTTCCCATCCTCGGAATCCTTGCGTCGGCGCGCCTTCGGAACACGTCTGTCGCCGGCCTCTTCCGCGGTCTGCCCTCGCGGTTCAGCCGTGCCGGACTGCTCGACGGCATCGCCCCGGAAAGGAGCCTCGAGCTCATGCAAGCGCTCTCGCCCCCGGCGGATCTCGAGGAGGTTTGGTTCGGGGACGGCTCGTTCCGAATCCGGGGGCGCGAAGGCGACCCGCGTCCCGCGTCGCCCGCCGAGGCCGCCGGTCTCACGGCTCTGCGTTCCGCCGCGGAGTCGCAATTCGGGTCGCCCCTGGGATGCGGCCGGCTCACCCGCCTGAATCTCGTTGATGGCGTGCGCATGCTCTTCGAGGACGGCGACGTGGTTCACCTCCGGCCCTCGGGCAACGCTCCACAGCTTCGTGTGTACACCACGGCCAGTTCCGCGGAGCGCGCATCGCGACTGCTCCACTCCGCAACCCAGCTCGTGAGCCGCATGGTGGAGGACGGCAGAGCGCGTTTGACGGCGCTCCCGGCCCCCGGTGCGCAGCGCCGGGACTTCGTCAAGGGCGTTCGACGAAACATCCGCCTCGCGTCCGAGCTCACCGCGCGGGGCGAGTCGCCCGAGATCATCGGCACGGTCTCGGGTTCCTCCACCGCATGTGAGTTCTGGGGAAGGATGCTGCGTTCGGCGCTTCCGTCGTTCCACTCCCGGCTCGCACTGTCGCTTCATGAGGACCTGCCCACCAACCAGGCGTTCGGCATCCTCCTGCTCTGGCAGCGCCTTCGACCGCACCTACAGGATGATCGCGGGGCCCTCATGGCCTTCGTCTTCGGCGACGGCACCCGCTCCACACCCCTCACCGAAGCGGAAAATGCGCAGAAGCCCGCGATCGCGACATTCGTTCGCGATCCCGGCCAGCCATCCGAACCGCGCTTTCTCCCCATCGTGGAGCTGGCCCTGCGGAACTTCGTCCCCGTGCAGCAGTTCCTCCGGCGATCCGGCTTCAGGGGCATCGTCGTGAAATGGGGCGACGAAGTGCAGATTCCGACGCGCAATCTCGAGGGCGCGGACGTCCTGTTCGAGGGCGCGGACGTCGTCCGGTTCGTTTCCATGCGCGAGATCGACGCCGATTCCGCCATGAACAAGGACTGGGTCGGCGTCGATCCGGCCGGGCGGGTGACCGCCTTCATTCCGCGCAGGCCCCTGGGCGAGATGGAGGCACTCGCCGACAGCGGCCGTATCCTCCGCCGGGACGGACGCCTCCACGGCGGCGTAAACCTTGGCTCGATCGCCCTCTCCCATGACCTTCTGGACGCCCTGCTCGAGGAGTTCGCCGCCGACGTGAACGATCCCGCCGCGGACCGCCGGCACCGGCCCGCCCTTGATCCGGAGTTCTTCACCGCCCTCACCATCGCCGCGATCCATGGCGAAACCTCCCGCAGGCTTTCCTGGGAACGTGCGCTCGCTGAAAGCACGGCGGTCGCGGAGATGCACCGGCGGCATCCGAACCTGCTGATGAGGCTTCGCCAGGCCATCAGCCGCATGGAACACCGCAGGGGCCGGCCTCTCCGCATGGTCGCCATGGATTTCGGCGACCAGTACTGGGGCGACATGGGCCAGCACAACCGCATCTTCGAGTTCTACCTCGCCCTGAACGACTCCGGTCCGGAGGGCGAGGTCGCCCGCGCGCTGGCGGGAATCCCTTCACGGCGCGACGCCGATGAGAACATCATCGTGGACAGCACGATCAGTTCCGGGATCACCGTGCGGAACTCCGTGCTCATCAACGCGCAACTCACCGGCACGGGCATGGTGCGGGACGCGGTGCTCATCGGCACCCGCGCCGGTCATGTGAGGATCCGCGGCGGCTTTGATGTGCTGAGCAAGGCGGCGTCACTGCAGGTGGATCCGCGGGGAGGCACCTACAAGGTTGTCTCTCCCGGATTCGTCCATGCCGCGCGCGGGGAACGTCTCACCACCCTGTTCCTTCCCTCCCTGGGACCCGCCCTCTTCCGGGTGCATGAGTCTGTCGATCTCCGGGACAGGGCCGCGACGTACGATGTCCCGATCTGCGGAAACCCGTGCTCGTTCCGCGAGGCGCACGAGTGCCTCTCCGCCATGACGGTGGAGGAGCTGTCATGCCGTCGATCCAGGGCGGAGGATGCGGTCGGGCTCCCCGGCCTCTGAATTCACTGAGTTCCCGCCCCTCATCGTCCGGGCGCGCCGAAGCGCGCCCGGACGAAATCTTCCCCCGTCCGCCGGCTACTCGTGAGTCACGGCCAGCCTGTGGATGACGACCTCTCCATACGCCGTCGGGGCATCACCGCGGCTCGTGTTCGACTGCGTGTAGCAGCCCGCCTTGAAATAGCATCCCGAAACGCTCCTCCGGTGGGTGTAGGCGTGCCTGCCGTTGTAGTAACACTCGATCGCGCCGTTCCTCGCGACGAACCTCACGGTGAATACGGTCCCGAGTTCGTAGTTCGGATCCAGCACGGGACCGTCCTCGCCGTTCAAGTCGATGAACAGCTTCCGATCCTCGAGGCGGATGGTGACGACGTCGTCGTCACCATCGTGAATCTGCCCCGCGACCACGTGCCGCTTGACCTCCGGAAGGTGGGTGATCGCCTGCACGATCTCCATCGTGTGGGTCCCGCTGGCCGTGGACCAGCTGGCCTTGTCCCGCCCGTCCCCGGTCATCTCCCGAAGTTCCGATCGCGGGTAACTCGATCCCCCCGTGGTGTCGCCCCCGCACGGCGCGCGGAAGATCACCGCATCGCCGGACGGGGCCACATGGAAGTACTCGGGATCCTCGAACGCGGCCAATTGCGGCTGCGGAATCTCGTCGGGATTCCCGGGGCGTTCGGTGTTCACGGGGAGCGTCAGCTTCCACTTCGTGAGATCCAGCACCTGCGAGGGCAGTCCCCAGGGCGGATTTCCCGGCGCGGGCGGGGTCCCGGGAGGCGTCGTCGCCGGATCGTCCTCGCCGGCGGCCGCGAGGGCATAGATGCGAACCTCGGTGATGCTGTTCCACTCGTTCTTCGTGTTCCCGAATCCGACGATGCGGACATGGCGGGCGAGCGCGTCCTCGATGTCATAGGGCTCGGGACCCGTGGTCCGGCCGCCGCTCTGCCCGGTGTAAACGGGCACCCAGACTTTGCCGTCGGCGCTCGCCATGACCTCGAATCCCGCCACGCGCTCGTCGCCGGAATGCCACGCGATGTCGATGGAGGTCGTCCGGTGCGGCTGGCCGAGGTCGAACTGGATCCACTGCCCGGGACCGCGGGCGGACCAGCGGGTGCCGAGGTCGTTGTCGAGCGTGTTGGCGGGCACGTTGCCATCGTGGCTGCTGGCGGAAACCGCGACCACGGGGACCACGGCCTCCATCTCTTCCGGCGGTGGCCCGGCTATCGGCGGCATCACGCCGAGCAAGACTGTCTCGGTGATGCTGTTCCACTGGTTGCGGGTGTTTCCGAACCCCACGACGCGCACATGGCGCGCGATGGAATCCGCAACGTCGTAGCCTTCCAGCTTCAGCGTCCGGCCGCTGCTTCTTCCGGAATAGACTGCGTTCCACTGAACCCCGTCGCGGCTCGTCAGGACCTGGAAGCGGGCCGTTCGCCGATCCCCCTCGTGCCATGCGAGCATGACCGAGGTGACAGCCGCATCCATGCCGAGATCATAGGTGATCCACTGGCCGTCGCCCTTCGCGGACCACCGGGTTCGAAGGGATCCGTCCAGCGTGTTGACCGGCACGTTGCCGTCGTGGGAACTGGCGCTGACGGCCTGGATCGGCAGTTCGGTTTCCGCGGCGATGACAGCCCCGCAGGCCAGCCCCAGCACTCCAGCGAGTGACATTCGCATACATGACAGATGACTCATGGCTTTTTTCAGCGTTCTCTCTGGCGCCCAGGGGATGCCGGGAGACGGATGAGCCACCGAAGCGAATCAGAACACTCGAGACGTCAGAAGGATTGCGCGCCTCACGAAGACCAGACCGGCGTCATGCCGCGAAGGCTGATCACATCCGGATGCCACCCATCACTCCGGACCCCGGAATTCCGGTGCGGGCGCATGTCGCCGCGACCGTCCGGATCAGTCTCGAGTCTCCAATTCGTCTGCACTGGCAAATCGGTCCTGATACCAGTGTCCGACGGGGTGGCTTCCGTGCCCGCGAATCACTCGCCCTCCGCCGGGAGGGAGCTTCGGTCCGCGCGCTGGCATGCCGGCGCAGGTATCTCCGTTCCTCTGGACAAGGAACGCGAGGAAGTTGGGGAGTCGGAGATGGAAGTCAAGCTCCTGACTCATGCGCGCGCGTGAACACCCGAGCCTCCTCCCCGGAGGCGCGGAGGGAGGACTCCCGCGACGGATTCGCGCCGGGGAACGAATCCTCCTCCCGTGCAACCACATGGGAACTCGCCCGCGCTATCCCTTGTCGCCGCCGCGCTTCTGAAAATACCGTCGGATCGCCTGCGCCTTGGTGTGGACCTCGAGCCGTTCGTAGATGTGCCGGATGTGGGCGCGGACCGTGTGGAGGCTCACTCCGAGTTCCTCGGCGACCTCCTTGTAGCGGCGGCCCCGCGCGATCAGGCTCAGGATCTCCTCCTGGCGCAGGGTGAGAAGCGCTTCCGGATCGTCCGCGGGTTCCTCCTCGTGGAACGTGTTGGCCACAAGCCGTGCGATTGCCGGCGTCATCGGCGATCCCCCCGCGTGGAGCTCGCGGATCTCCTCGAGGAGTTCCTCGGGCGAGACCGTCTTGATGAGGTATCCCCTGGCCCCTGCCTTCAGCGCGCGAACCACGGTTTCCTGGGCGCCGAACACCGTCAGGATCATGATCTGGGCGTCGGGGATGCGGGGACGAAGCCGGCGGACGCATTCCACCCCGTTCATTCCCGGCAGCTCGATGTCCATGAGCACCACGTCCGGACGGCAGTCGGGGATTCCGACCAGCGCACTCTCGCCATCCGCCCACGAGCCCGCGAGGCGGAATCCGTCGGCGTTCTCGATCAGCTCACGAAGGCTCCGGCGCAGTTCCGGGAAATCCTCGACGATCGCCACACTGATGTCCTTCCGTTCATGTGTCCTCATTCTCCGTCCGATATGGGGCTGCCCGGAAGAGGAAGGTCGAAGAAGACGCAGGTGCCGGCATTCCCGAAGTGAATCTCGAAGGTACCGCCGTGCCGTCTCATTCGTTCCCTCATGTTCTCGAGCCCATTGCCGTTACGTCTCGCCCCACCCCCGTTACCAGCGGAATGCCCGTCGTCCTGAACCCGGATCCTCAGACGCCGTGATTCCACGCGCAGACTGACAGTGACGCGCGTGGCGCGGGCATGCTTCACGACATTGTGAAGCGCCTCACGCACGGAAAGTAGAATGTCCCGACGGACTTGACTCTCCAGAGAGTACTCGGGAAGCCGCGCGGGCACGTCAAGCTCCAATGTGAGACCCGCCGCATGCAGTGTCTCGGCAATGCGGTCGGTCAGGTAGCTCACCGTCTTCCTGAGACTGTCATTGCCCGGGTGGGTCAGCCAGACGATGCCGTCGAGGCTGTCCACCAGCTCCCTCGCCCTCGCCTCGATCGCGCGGAGGCTTCGTTCGACCTGCGCGGTGTCAGAAAGGGTCCGCCGGGCATTGCCGCTCGCCCGCGCGATCTCGGTGAGATGCGCCCCGAGCTGATCATGGAGATCCCGCGCGACGCGGTCGCGCTCCTGGCGGAGTGTGGTCTCCCGGATGCTCCGGAGAGCGGCGGTCGCGCGCTCACGGCGGCGGTAGTAACTCCGCGTCAGCAGAAAGATTCCGGCGCCCGCCGCGCCGATCAGGAGGGATTTCCACGCCATTCCCGGGAAGGGCACCACCACGCTGCGATACTCGAATCCGAAGCGCTCGCCCGGCGGGCGCCAGACGCTCGAGCCGAAGAGTCCCCTGCGCGAACCGTAGTGGACATGGGCGCGGCCCTGGTACTCGAGCTTCCCGGAGTAGCGCGGCTGGCCAATGATGACATCGCCGAATCCGTCTCCGTTCACATCACCCGCGGACCGCACGGTGGCGCCGTAGCCGGAGTCACGCATCGCACCTCGGCCAGTCCATGCCGGACGCGGTTCAAGGCCCCGGCGCGAGCCGTGAAACACCATCGCCAGTCCCTCTTCGGGCTCCACCTGCTCACCGTAGAAGGCGCCGATGACGATGTCCGAGTAGCGATCGCCGTTCACGCTCCCCGCCCCGGCGACACTATGGCCCAGCAGGAACTCGACCTGGTTGGACTCGAACCTCCAGTCCGGCTCGATCCCCAGCCCCGACGGCGATCCATGGAACACCATCACCATCCCCTCCTCCCTCTGGCCGTTGCTCGTCCGGTTCGCGGCGATGATCAGGTCGTCGTAGCCGTCGCCATTCACATCCCCCGCGGCATTCACGCACACTCCCAGTTCCTGCATCTCCTGCGCCCCGCCGATCTCCCAGTCCGGGTCGGCGCCGGGACCATCCGGGGACCCGTAGAACACCCGAACCCGGCCCGTCTTCTGCTTCACTCCCGAGGCGTGGACCTCGCTGAACACGATGTCATCGAAACTGTCGCCGTTGAGATCACCGGCGCCGCTCACGGAATATCCGAACAGCGTCGCCGGCCGGTTTCCCTCGGCCTGCCAGCAGGGTTCCAGGGAGAGACCCTCCGGGCCGCCGTAGAACAGGCGGACGCATCCCTTGGCCAGCGGTGCGCCGGGAGAACGCCGCACACGATCCTGGAAACCGCCGGCGATCGCATCCGCGTAACCATCGCCGTTCACGTCGCCCGCCCCTGCCACGCAGAAGCCAAGGTTCCCCTCCTCCACGGGCGCCCGATACCGCCAGCTGGGTTCCGAGGGCAGACCCGCCGGCGATCCGTAGAAGGCAAACAGCGCCCCGTTGACCCCGGGCTCCCTGTGATACTCCGGTGCGCCCACCAGGACATCATCGAACCCGTCCTTGTTGACGTCGCCCACACCTGCGACCTGGTGTCCGAACCTCGCGCCGGCGACCCCGCAGTCGTATTGCCATATCCGATCCATCGACAGGCCTTCCGGACCACCGAAGTACACCTGAACCAGCCCGGACCACGAACGGGCGGTGTACGCGGAGACGATCACGTCGGCGTAGCCGTCGCCGTTCACGTCGCCCGCGCCATCCACGGAGTGTCCGAACGCCCCGCCGGCCTCGGGCCCGTCAAGGACCTGGACCCGGACCGGAGGAGCCGGACGCTCGGATGTCATCATTCCGGATCTCGGCTCCCGGTTCCTGCGAGGGATCGCCGTCGTTCGCGGGGGGATGCGGTGGCGCTCGACGATGTAGAGTGTCGATGCGGGGATCGCGACCAGCGAGGGCGCATGAAACGTGACGGCGGCGAAAGCGGCCATCATCCACAGGGTGACCCGGCGCGCCGCGGCGCCACGCGGATTTCGGATTCCGGAGTGACTCGTTCTCAGCCGGCTGTCACCGGCTGCAACGTCATCGGCGGGTGGTTGCATTTCTGAGCGAATCCAACATCGATCGCGGAGACACCAGAGATCATGATCCGGAACAGGCTCATGCCGACGCACCAGACTCACTCGACGAGACTCGGCGGGTTGATTCGCCACGAGCGGCCGGGACCGTGATGGACCGCCGGCGGAGAGACCCTCACGGTCCGCGATGGGCCGGGGCATGACGAGCGAGGTCATCCTTCACCGCGCACCCGCGGCCGCCCGGCGCAACGGAGGCCTGGCGCCCTGCCGAGGCGTCATTCGAGAAAGCGAAGCTGACCGCTGGTCATGTCAGCACCCGAACGATGAAGTCCCACGGATCATGCCCATCATCTCTTCGCGCGCGTGGTAAGCCCCGCCTGCGGCGGCTCGAGAGAGGCCCAGCCTCCCGCGTGAGCCGGCGATGGCGAGTTACACGCAAACCCCACCCAGCCTGCGAATACGACCCTTGCCGGCGCCGAGAATCCTGCTTCCAGGTGGCGAAGTCAAAGACTCTCGGCTCTTCATGCGCCTCATTGAAGGCACAACTCCCGCGGCTTCACGCCACGCCGACGGACCCTACCCCGTTTGCGGGTGACTTGCTCCACCCGCGATGCAACCCGGCATCCGTCACATCGCCTGGACGAACTTCGCGGCGACCAGTCTGAACCCGCTGCGGGTCGGATGGAGCTCGTCCGACCAGTCCTTTCGATAGCTGCTGTCCCTTCG
>CAYMDA010000052.1:0-20711 GCA_964389135.1 uncultured Verrucomicrobiota bacterium
CGATGATGGTCGCCGGCACCAAGTACCGCGGCCAGTTCGAGGAGCGCATCAAGGCGGTGATGGACGAGATCCGCCGCGCGAAGAACGTCATCCTGTTCATCGACGAGCTCCACACCATCGTCGGCGCAGGCTCGGCCGAGGGCACGATGGATGCCTCCAACATCATCAAGCCCGCCCTCAGCCGCGGCGAGATGCAGTGCATCGGCGCCACGACGCTCAACGAGTACCGCAAGTACATCGAGAAGGACGCCGCGCTCGAGCGCCGCTTCCAGACCGTCAAGGTCGAGGCGCCCTCCGTCGAGGAGGCCATCCAGATCCTCAAGGGACTCCGGCCCAAGTACGAGGATCACCACAAGGCCGAGATCACCGACAGCGCCGTCGAGTCGGCGGTCAAGCTCTCGGACCGCTACATCACCGGCCGGTACCTCCCCGACAAGGCCATCGACGTCATGGACGAGGCCGGCGCCCGCGCCCGCATCGGCGCCATGACGCGCCCGCCCGAGGTCAAGGACCTCGAGGCCGAGATCGAGAATATCAAGGCGCGCAAGGAGAAGGCCATCAAGGAACAGGACTTCGAAGGCGCCGCCGCGATGCGCGACAAGGAGAAGCAGGCCAAGGAAAAGCTCGAGAGCATCCTTGCCGCGTGGAAAACCCAGCGCGAGGAGAAGCGGGTCAAGGTGGACGAGGAGGAAGTCGTCCAGGTGGTCGCCAAGTGGACCGGAATCCCCCTCCGCCGCATGGAGCAGAGCGAGGCGCAGAAGCTCCTCGACATGGAACAGGTCGTCGGCCGCATCGTCGTGGGCCAGCAGGAGGCGGTCACCGCCCTCAGCCGCGCCCTGCGGCGCTCGCGCGCGGACCTCAAGGATCCCCGCCGTCCGATCGGCACGTTCATGCTCCTCGGACCGACCGGCGTTGGAAAGACGCTGCTCGCGAAGGCGCTCGCCGAGCACATGTTCGGCGATCCGAAGGCGCTCGTGCAGCTCGACATGTCCGAGTACATGGAGAAGTTCAGCGTCTCCAGGCTGGTGGGGTCGCCCCCCGGCTACGTCGGCTACGAGGAGGGCGGACAGCTCACCGAGGCGGTGCGCCGCAAGCCGTACAGCGTGGTTCTCTTCGACGAGCTCGAGAAGGCCCACCCGGACGTCTCCAACATGCTCCTGCAGATCCTGGAGGAGGGAAAGCTCACCGACTCGCAGGGGCGTCAGGTTGATTTCCGGAACACGATCATCCTGCTGACGTCCAACGTGGGGGCGGAAACCGTCCGCAAGGCGAACGTCCTCGGCTTCGGCCCGGCGAATGACGACGCGTCGAAGTACGACAAGATGCGCGAGCGCCTCATGGACGAGGCGAAGCGTTTCTTCAAGCCGGAGTTCCTGAACCGGCTCGATGACGTCATCGTCTTCCGCTCGCTCACCCGCGAGGATCTCGTCAAGATCCTCGACCTCGAGGTCGGCAAGGTGGTCGAGCGGCTCCAGCGCCGGAACCTCAAGCTGGTGCTCGACGACAGCGCCCGCGACTTCCTCGTGGAGAAGGGGTACGACCCACAGTACGGCGCCCGGCCGATGCGCCGCGCCGTCGAGCGGTACCTCGAGGATCCGCTCGCCGAGGAAGTCCTGAAAGGCACGCTCCTCGATGGCGAACCGATCGAGGTCAGCGCCCAGGACGGCAAGCTGGTCTTCCGCCAGCAGGCCGCCAACGGCGCCATGCCCGCCGAGGCGGGCGCAGCCTGAGAGACGGCTTCGACCGCCCTCCTTCGGGGGTTGACTTCACCGGGCCCGTCGTCACGGGCCCGGTTCATTTTCAACTGCCGCCTTGAACACACTCGCCTCGTTCGCCGAACAGCTTCGCTCGCGGATCGCCCGTCTTGGCGAGGGTCTCGATTTCGATCGAGCCGCCATGGAATTGTTCCGGCTGCAGTACGCGAACAACCCCGCGTACCGCCGCCTCTGCGACTCGCGAGACGCAACGCCGGACGCGATCGGCCGCTGGCAGGACATCCCGGCCGCCCCCACGGCGGCGTTCAGGGAACTCGAGAACACCTCGATCGCTCCCGCGGAGCGCTCCGCGGTGTTTCACTCGAGCGGAACCACCGGCCAGAAGCCGAGCCGCCATTTCCATTCAAGGGAGTCCCTGGCCGTGTACGAGGCCGCGCTCCGCGCGTGGTTCGACGAACACTTCGCCCCGCGCGGTTCCCGGCAGGTTCCCGGAGCCCGCTACCTCATCCTGATGCCGCCCCCGGGAGAGGTTCCTCATTCCTCGCTGGTCCACATGGCCGACTGCCTCCGCCGTGACGCCGGGGACGGCCCGGAGGCATTCACCGCCCGCGCCACGGCGGACCGATTGTGGGTGCTCGACTTCGGGCGGATCGAGGAACGGGTGGCGCAGGGCAGCCGGGACGGCACACCGCTGATCGTCCTGGGGACAGCCTTCAGCTTCGTGCACCTGCTGGACCGCATGGGCGCCTCGGGTTCTCCCCTGCCGCTGCCGCCCGGTTCGCGCGTGATGGAGACCGGCGGGTACAAGGGCCGTTCACGAAGCGTTCCCCGCGACGAACTCCGCGCGGCCCTCGCCCGGCTCTTCCGGATCCCGGCGGATCATGTCATCGGCGAGTACGGCATGAGTGAACTCAGCTCGCAGGCGTATGACGGGCGGTTCGACGGTTCACCCGGCCAGCCCAGGCTCTATCGATTCCCGCCATGGGCAAGGCACATGATCATCTCGCCTGAAACCGGACGCGAGGCGGCGCGGGGGGAGGTGGGCCTCGTCCGCATCTGGGATCTCGCCAACGTCTGGTCCTCCATGGTCGTGCAGACGGAGGACCTGGGTGTCGATCACGGGCAGGGCTTCGAGCTCGTGGGGCGCGGCCATGCCGCCGAACCTCGGGGATGTTCCCTGATGGCCACGTGAACGGGACTGCCAGGATCAGGCGCTCGCGCGACGATGGACGGAAGGCCCCGGGCCGGGTTGCGCGGAGCATGTTCCCATGGACAGGATGATGCCCGTGTCGCCGCTGCCGAATTACTTCCTCGCCGATCTTCCGCCCGAGGCCCTGCTGAGCACGGACATGATCGCCGATGCGTGTCAGACGCTCCGGCGAAACCGGGAGCGCTACCTGCTGCCGCGGTCGACGGACTCGATCATCCAGGTGATCGCCGAGGTCGCCCGGCAGTGGACCGATCCGGGCTCCCAGTGGCGGACCCTCGCCCTCGAAAAGGGACCCGAGGCCACGGGATTCTCGCGCGAGGTGCTCGCGGAGGGCCTGGACGCGTTCTTTCGCATGCTCACGCCGCGAAACCTGAACGCGCTCATGGTTCAGGATCTGGGTCATCCGCAGCGCATGGATCGCCTCACCGCGAACGACGCGGAGGCCATCGCCGGGACCGTCGCGCATGCGCGCGGGCCGGGCCTGCTGGTCCACATCGCCGCGGGCGTCCTGCCCACGCCCGTGTTCACGGCGATCATCCATGGTCTCCTCGTGCGCTCGGCGCAGTTCGTGAAATGCCCGTCCGGGGCGTCGCTGCTTCCGCGGCTGTTCGCGCACTCCGTGCGGGATGTGGAGCCGAAGATCGCTTCCTGCCTCGAGATCGCCGAGTGGAAGGGCGGAGAGCATCCGGCAGAGCAGGTGATCTTCGCCGAATCCGACTGCGTGGTGGCGTCAGGCCGGGATGAGACGCTCGAGGCGATCCGTCGCGCGCTTCCGCTGCGCACGCGGTTCCTCGCGCATGGCCACCGCGTGAGCGCCGGGTACATCACGCGCGAGGCGCTGAACCCCCGGCAGGAGCAGCGCACGCTGGAGGCCGCGGCGCGCGACGTCGCCGCATGGGACCAGCTTGGATGCCTCTCGCCGCAGGTGTTCTTCGTGGAGACCGGCGGAATGCTGCCGCCGGAGGGCTTCGCGGAGCGCCTCGCGGGCGAGCTCGCGAAGGTCGAGGAACGCCTGCCGCGCGGGCGGCTCAGCCCGGAGGCGGCGGCGGCGATTTTTCAAAGGCGCGAGACGTACCGCGTGCGGGCGGCGTCGGATCCGAACACGCGCTGCTGGTTCAGTCCCGAGTCCACGGCATGGAGCGTGGTGTACGAGGCGGATCCCCGGTTCGAACTGTCGTGCCTGCACCGCTTCATCTACGTGAAGGCGGTGGACACTCCGGATCAGTGCCTGCACCAGGCGGAGATGGTCCGGGGCCGATGGTCCACGGTGGGCGTCGCGGCGTTCGGCGACCGGATCGCCGAGCTTGCGCAGACGTTCTCGGACTGGGGGATCACGCGCGTGTGCCCGCTCGGACGGATGCAGCATCCTCCACTGACGTGGCGTCACGACGGCCGCCCGGTGATCGGTGACCTGGTGCAGTGGACCCAGCACGAACTCCCCGCCGACGCCTGACCCGCCGACAAATCATGATGGTTGAACTGCGAAAGACGTTTCAGTTTGAGGCCGCCCATTTGCTTCCGAATCTGCCCGAAGGCCACAAGTGCCGCCGGTTGCACGGGCACAGCTTCGCATGCGAGGTGGTCGTGGCCGGTCCGTGTGATCCGCAGCTCGGCTGGCTCATGGATTATGCCGACATCCAGGCGGCCTTCCGCCCGATCTGGGAGCGCCTCGATCATCGATACCTGAACGAGGTGCCCGGCCTCGAGAACCCGACCAGCGAGAATCTGGCGGCCTGGATCTGGAATGAATTGAAGCCGAGGCTCCCCGCCCTCGTCGAAGTGGTGGTTGCCGAGACCTGCACGGCGCGCTGCACGTACCGGGGCGGCTGAAGACCGCGATGCGGACTTGATGAGCCGCAAGGCGTCTGGTGCCATCGGGATCGAGGCCAGACCAGGATCCAACATGAGCAAGCTTCCATTTCTGATCGCCCTCGGCATGTCCCTGCTGGCGGCTCCCGCCACCCGGGCCATCGACGTCGGTGACATGGCTCCCGACTTCAGCCTGCAGGGCACGGACGGAAAGACCCATCGGCTCGCCGACTATCGCGGCAAGCGTGCCGTCGTGCTGGCATGGTTCCCCAAGGCCTTCACCGGCGGCTGCACCGCCGAGTGCAAGTCACTGCGCGAATCGAGCTCCAAGATCCCGGATTCGGTCGTCGTGTTCGCCGCCTCCACCGACGATGCGGCGACCAACAAGAAGTTCGCCGAATCTCTCGGGCTGAATTACCCGATTCTCAGCGACCCGACCAAGGACACGGCCCGCGCGTACGGCGTTCTGGATTCCGCGAGGGGGGTGGCCTCCCGCTGGACCTTCTACATCGGGAAGGACGGCAGGATCGCCCACATCGACAAGGCGGTGCAGCCGAGCAGCCACGGGGCAACGGTCGCCGAGCAGCTCGGCAAACTCGGCTTGTAACCGGGCCTCGGAACGAGCCCCGCCCCGCGGCCCGGCAGGCGCCCCGGGTTGAGGCCTCCGCACGCGCCCGGGCGCGCGTGGCATTGCGATTGGCGCGCAACCTGACATGATTTCCGTTGTTCAAGAACCGTGCGACCGATGCCCTCCGCCCACGTCATGCGATTCCGCGCCCGCCTTGCGGCCTGCCTGATCGCCCTCGTCGCGATCCCGGCCGGCCTGGAGGCGCAGGACGCGTCCGGGCTGGCGGACAACGATCCGCGCCTGGACGCGGGGAATCCGTATCGCGCCATCGTCGCGCGCAACGCGTTCAGGCTGAAGGATCCGGTCCCTCCACCTCCTCCGCAGACCAACCTGCCCCCCCCGCCCGAGCCTCCGAAGTCGGACATTCGGCTGGCGGGACTGGCCGAGATCGGCGGCGTTCGCTACGCGTACTTCATGATCCCGGATCCACAGCGTCCCGGGCAGTTCGAGTACCCGGCGCTGACCGACAATCCGAAGTCCGGTCCGGGCGTGCGGCACCCGAGCGGACTCGAGGTGCGGGAGATCGATCTGGCGGCGCAGACCGTCCGGCTCGTGAACGGCGGGATTGAGTCGGTGCTCAACCTGAAGGAACACGGCGTGAACAGCGGAGGCAACGTGGCCAGGGCCACCGTGACCGGGGCGATCCCGGTGCCTGGAAAGCAGCCGACGAATCGTCGCGGCAACGTCGTGGTCACTCCATCGGCCAATCCGCCCGGCAGCACCCCCACCGCCGACGCCGGCGGCACCTCGGAACCGCTGATCTTCTCGAGGAGTCGCAGCCGCGCGGCGGCACAGGCGGACAACTCGTTCATCCCGGGGGGCGGAAGTGATGTCGTTCCGAATGTCCGGGCTGGCGCCGGGAACTCGTTCATCGGCAATACGCCGGGCCAGCCGAATGTTCCGACCCGGCCCGTGCGCACGGAGGTTCGCGCCGATCCGGAGCCCCAGCCGCAGGTCTCGTTGCGCGATCAGTACGAGATCCTGGTGCGCCAGCGGGAGAGGGCAGCTGAACTCGGCGTCCCGCTCCCGCCGATCCCCGGTCTTCCCAACGCGCCGCAGCCGCCGCCGCAGGCCCCGCAGCCGTAGAGCCGGACGAGGTCCCCGCCATCGGCACGACCCGGTCGCCAGACCGGGCCGGCGGCGACCCTCATCCTCGCCCGGCAGGCCGCGGGAGGCCGGGGGAGCACGCTAGTGGATGCGCACTTCGTCCTCCACCTGAAGAAAGCCCTCGACGATATCCGCGGCCACGAATCCGTTCCGTTCGGGCCCCGACAGGCGGACTTCCCCCACCTTCTCGCCCGCGCGATAGACGCTGAGGATCGAGTCGAGCGGGGGCATGCCGCCGAGCGTGTAGTCGATGACGACGAACCGCAGTCCCTGGTTCACCTTGTGCACCCGGCCGCTCGTCGGAAGCACGATGGCGGTGGTCGCCGCATCGCCGGCGTCGGTGCTCCCCGGTTGCTGGGATCGCCCGCCCTTCTTCGCCGGGCCCGGGCCGGTACGGGTGCTTTGACCGTCGGGACGCCCGGATGAATCCGGACTGCGACAGCCGGCAAGGACGGCGATCACAAATGCAGTCAATGCCACGTGGATCAGGCGCATGACACCATCGAAACGCGAAGCACGGCGCGAAGCACGCGAATTATCGGAGCCGGCCGCGGCCCGCTTCGAGGCTCGTCCGCGCCGGCGTTTCGCTCAGTCGGGTTCGTGGCGCGGCTCGGATGCCCGGGCCCCGAGGTTGCCATAGCGATGGTAATCGAAGCTCAGGCTCTGCTCGCGAAGACAGGCGAGAAGTTCAACGCGCCCGTGGACCGAGACCGGTTCATCGGCGACGTACTGACCGGCTTCCGCCGCCGCCTCCCGAACCACCGCCGGCACGCGCCCGGGCGCCGCGTAGCGCAGGCGCTCCGTCGCGTGCGGATGCAGCGCGCGGAGCCATGAGGCGAGTTCGTCATCCGTTTCCTCGAGGCACTCGATGGCGGCCGCCCATGCCTCCGTGCACGCATTCAGGCGGTCCATGAGTTCGCCGGAAACCGAACGGGCGAAGCTCGCGATCACGCGCGCGCCGGTCACCCGGGCCGCGGCGCACCGCACGAGGACCTCGAAGAGATCATCCGCCGGGGTGATCCGGACTCGAACCTCCCTGAAGGCGCGATACCGGCGCAGGTTGTCCTGTCCCAGCAGGCGGAAGTGATCATGTTCCCGGCTGAATTCGCGGTCCCACCAGTGCTCGATGGAAAGGATCGCCTCGCGGATCGGCGCCCGCCGGGTCTCGTCGGGCTCGATCGTGTGCAGCGCCGCAAGCATCGAGGCAAGGTGCGGATGGCGCACCTCCACCCGGGGATCCGGCGGGCACCGTTCCGCTCCTCCAGCAGGCGCGGCGACGCTTTCGTTCCGGAACTGGAGGAGTTGAGCCACGTAGTTGGGGCCGCCCGCCTTCATTCCGGGCCCCACGACCGACCGGCCGAAGCCGCCGAACGGCTGCCGCAGCACGATCGCGCCTGTGGTCCCGCGGTTGATGTAGAGGTTGCCGGCATGGACGCCCTCGGCCCAGCGCGCGTGCTCCCGCTCGTCGAGCGAGTGAAGGCCGCTGGTGAGTCCGTAACCGGTCTGGTTCACAAGGGCGATCGCCTCATCCAGGCTCGTGAAGCGCATCACTCCCAGCACGGGACCGAACAGCTCCGTCAGGTGCGTGAAGCTTCCCGGCCGCACGCCGTACTTCACACCGGGCGACCAGAGATTGGGACAGTCGCCCACCTGCCCTGGGACCACGGCCCATTTCTCGCCCGGCTCGAGGGAGGTCAGGCCGCGCTGCAGATCGCCTCGCGGCGCGCGGATGAGGGGACCGACCCGTGTATGGAGGTTCCACGCGCTGCCCACCGCGAGGCTCCGCACCGCGTCGCAGAGCATGCGCCTGAAGTCGGGATCGTCATAAACCTCGGCCTCGAGCAGGAGAAGGGACGTGGCGGAACACTTCTGGCCGCTGTGGCTGAAGGCGCTGTGGACGACGTGCCGGATGGCGAGCTCCCGGTCGCTGAGCGCGGTGACGATGGTCGCGTTCTTGCCGCCCGTCTCGGCGAACAGCCTGAGATCGGGGCGCACCCGGAGCAGGTGCATGGCCGTGGACGTGCCCCCCGTGAGGATCACGGCGTCCACGCCGGGGTGTGTCACGAGCCGCTGCGCGGATCCCGACCCCGGGCAGGGAACGAACTGGAGGGCGGTGCGGGGCACGCCGGCGCGCCAGAAGCATCGGCACAGCTCCCACGCCACGAGCACGGTGTCCGACGCGGGTTTCAGGATCACGGTGTTTCCCGCCGCGAGCGCCGCCGCGATGCCGCCGCACGGGATGGCGATGGGGAAGTTCCACGGCGGCACGACAACCACCACCCCGCGCGGCCTCACCGAGACGCGGGGCGTGCCGTGCGCCATGTCGAACGCCTCGCGCGCGCTGGCACGATAGAGTTCGACGAAGTCCACGGCCTCGCTGACCTCGGGATCCGCCTCGGTGAGAATCTTTCCGCCGTTCGCGATGGCGGCCCAGAGGAGGTCCGCGCGCGCCCGGCGCAGCTCCGCGGCGACGCGCCCCAGCACCGCGTTTCGCGCATCCACATCCATGTGCCGCCAGCCGGCGGGATCGCGCCGCGCGCACTCGACCGCGGCGTCCACCTGCCCGTCGGTGGCGAGCCGGTGAATCCCGACGACGACCCCCGGCCGCGAGGGGTCGCGGCAGAGGCCGATGTCCTCGCGCGGGGCGTCCGGGGGCAGGCGGACCTCAGGCGGAATCTCCTCGCCGGCAATCACGAGGGGAATGCGCACCGCCGGCGTGTTCACGCGCGACACGATCGTTTCCGCCCATTGGACATTGCGGGGCAGCGACCAGTCCGTGTCCGGCTCGTTCACGAAGGCGTCAAGCCGCATTTCGGGCAGGGGCTCGAAGCGCTCCGTGGCGCGATCCTGGGTGCGGCGCGGCGTGTCCGGCACCTCGAGAAGGAGCGATTCGCGAAAGCCATTCTCGAGGCGCTGCCAGTCCGGGGACCCGACGCGGAGGCGGAACGCGTGGCGCAGGAAGTTGTCGGGGCCGGTGTTCTCGTCCAGCCGGCGGATCAGATAGGCGACGGCATTGAGAAACTCGTGGCGCCTGCACGCCGGCGCGTACAGCAGCAGGTTGCGCGTCTGCTCCGAGAGGGCGCGACGCTGGTGGTTGGCCATCCCCTCCAGCATTTCGAACTGCACCCGGTCGCCGGCATTCACCTCGGCCGCGAGCACCAGACCGTAGGCGAGGTCGAACAGATTGTGCGACGCGACCCCGACCCGCACCGCCTCGAGGTTTTCCGGGAGCATCGCCTCGCGAAGCATGCGCTTGTAGTTGGCGTCCGTCTCCGCCTTGGACTTGAACGGCGCCTGCGGCCAGCCGCGAATCGACGCCTCCACGCGTTCCGCCTCGAGATTCGCGCCCTTCACAAGGCGGATCGTGATGGGGGCGCCCCCGCGGGCGACACGGTCGCGCGCCCATTCATGGAGTTCCCTCTGCACCCGCGCGGAATCGGGGATGTACGCCTGCAGGGCGATGCCGGCCGAGACGTGCTCGAGTCCGGGACGATCCAGCGTGCGCCTGAAGGCATCGACCGTCGGCCTGAGGTCGCGATACTCCTCCATGTCGAGGTAGACGAACTTGGGGACCTCGGTGCCGTCGGCGCGCGTGAACCGGAGCCGGGCCGCCTCCCGGTAGAGGATCTCGAGCCGATCGCAGAGCACCGCCAGAGTCGCTTCCCTTCCGATCGCCGAGATCTGCGAGTACAGCGTGGAGATCTTCACCGAGATGACCTCCACCTCGGGGAGACGGAGCGCCTCGAGGTTCCGCTCGAGGCGCCGGGCCGCCTCCTCCTCGCCGAGCAGCGCCTCGCCGAGGAGATTGAGGTTCATGCGCAGTCCCGCCCTCTGCCGCGCGCGCAGGTGTTCGCGCAGGTGTTCCGTCTCCGCGGGGAGCACGACGTTGGCGGTCTCGCGCTGCATGTGCTCCTTCACGAGCGGGACGGCCACGCCCGGAAGGAACCCCCCGAAGGTCCGGAAACCGCGGAGGAGCGCGCGGTCGAGCGGACTGAAGAATCGCGGCACGCCCTGGACGTCGAGGATGTGCGTGAGATGCTCCGCCGTGCGGGCGTTGGCACGGCTGCGGAACGCCTGGTCCGTCAGGCGCACCAGCGTCACCTTGTCGTCCGGCGTCTGGAGCATCCGGTCGAGCTCCGCCTGCTGGCGGCGCTCGGACGGTGTCTGCAGCGCCGCGGCGCGCACCTGAAGCAGCCGCGCGAGCTCGATCGCGCGGTGCGCGAGCTCCGCTTCACGTTCGGGATCCATGGCGCGGGTTGTTCTCGGACCGTCGCGGAGGATACCGGACCCCGGGTTGTCGATCCGCCCCGGCGCGGCGGCGGATCAGGAATCCGTCCACTCGAGGATCACCTTGCCGGACTCGCCGGAGAGGGCCACCTCGAAGGCCTTCGCGTATTCAGTGTAGTGAAACCGATGGGTGATCACGGGCCGGATGTCGAGCCCGCCCTGCAGCATCACCGTCATCTTGTACCAGGTCTCGTACATCTCGCGGCCATAGATGCCCTTGATCGTCAGCATGTTGAAGATGACGGAGTTCCAGTCGATCGCCATCGGCTCGCTCGGAATCCCGAGCAGCGCGATCTTCCCGCCGTGCGCCATGTTGGCGATCATCTCGCGGAAGGCCTGCGGATTGCCGGACATCTCGAGCCCCACGTCGAAGCCCTCCTTCATGCCGAGTTCCCTCTGCACGTCGGCGAGCTTCTCGGTGCGGACATCGACGGCGCGCGTCACCCCGATCTTTCGCGCCAGGTCGAGCCGCCACGGGTTCACGTCCGTGATGACCACGTAGCGCGCGCCGGCGTGCCGGGCCACGGCCGCGCCCATGATGCCGATGGGGCCGGCGCCCGTGACAAGCACGTCCTCGCCGAGCAGGTCGAACGAAAGCGCGGTGTGCACCGCATTGCCGAACGGATCGAAGATCGACGCCACCTCGCGGTCCACGTCCGGCGCGTGCACCCACACGTTCGTCATCGGCAGCGCGAGGTACTCCGCGAAGGCGCCGGGCCGGTTGACGCCCACCCCGAGGGTGTCGGCGCACAGGTGTCGGCGGCCCGCGAGACAGTTCCGGCAGCGTCCGCAGACCACGTGGCCCTCGCCCGAGACGATCTGCCCCGGGAAGAAGTCGTGCACGTTGGAGCCCACCTCCACGATCTCGCCGACGAACTCGTGCCCCACCGCCATCGGGACCGGGATCGTGCGCTGCGCCCAGGCATCCCACTTCCAGATGTGCAGGTCCGTTCCGCAGATGCCGGTCTTGTGGACCCGGATCAGCACGTCGTTGATGCCGATCGTGGGGCGTTCGATCTCCTCGAGCCAGAGGCCGGGCTCGGGCCGGGATTTGACGAGGGCTTTCATGATGGGCGACGGAGCCGGAGGGAGCGGAGCGGCGCGGCGTGTTTTTTGGGGCTTGCCCCGGGACGGGGCGGCGCGCTTCACTTCATCCAGTATTCCGGATGTCTGTTCGGAATATCGGACGCTACCCGTCCAGTATGCAACACAAATTTCCAGGATGACGGATCATCGGAACGCGCCCGACGAGGCGGTCGGAAGTCACCTGTGCCGGCGGGTGCGCGCCCTGCGCAAGGAGCGCGCGTGGTCCCTCGAGCAGCTCGCCGCGGCATCCGGCGTGAGCCGCTCGATGCTCAGCCAGATCGAGAGGAACGAGGCGAACCCCACCCTCGCGGTGACGTTCCGGATCGCCCAGGCGTTCGGGATGACGGTCGGCGAACTGCTCGAGGCGCCGGGCGCGCAGTCGTCGATCCAGGTCATCCGGAGCACCGACCGGGCCCACATGTTCCGCTCCGATCCCGACTGCCAGATCCGAACGCTCTCGCCGCTCAATCTCGAGAAGGACGTGGAGTTCTACGAGATCCGGCTCGCGCCGGGCGGCGCGCTGCGGAGCGCGGCCCACTTCGCGGGCACGCGCGAGTACCTCACGGTGCTGAAGGGGCGGATCCGCGTGGAATGCGCCGGCGATGCCGAAGAGCTGGGACAGGGGGATTCCGCCAGCTACCGTGCCGATGTCCCGCACGCGATCGTGAACGCGGGGCGAAAGGAGGCTCTGGCCTATCTGGTGGACATCTACCGATAGCCGCGCGGGCCCGCGGGTCCCGGCGCCCTTCGCCACTGCGCGACCCGAGGAACGCATCCGTCCGGAGACAGAATCAGCCATGATGAACGAAGCATTCAGGACGCATCTGAATCGGCAGCTCGAGGAGCTGCGCAACGCCGGCCTCTACAAGGCCGAGCGCGTGATCAGCACGCCCCAGGGCACGCACGTCCGCGTCGGGGACGGCGCCCCCGTGCTGAACCTGTGCGCCAACAACTACCTCGGTCTCGCGCAGCATCCCGAGATCCGCGAGGCCGCCCATGCCGGGCTCGACGAGTGGGGCTACGGCATGGCCAGCGTCCGGTTCATCTGCGGCACCCAGGACGTTCATCGGCAGCTCGAGCGGCGGCTCTCGGAGTTCCTCGGAACCGAGGACACCATCCTCTATTCCAGCTGCTGGGACGCGAACGGCGGAGTCTTCGAGACCCTGCTCGGACCCGAGGACGCCGTCCTCTCGGACGAGCTGAACCATGCGTCGATCATCGACGGCATCCGCCTGTGCAAGGCGCGGCGGTTCCGCTACCGCAACAATGACCCCGCCGACCTCGAGCTGCGCCTGCGCGAGGCGGTCGACGCCCGATTCCGCCTCATCGTGACCGACGGCGTGTTCAGCATGGATGGCACGATCGCGAACCTCCCGGCCCTCTGCGAGCTGGCGGCGACGTACGACGCTCTGCTGATGGTGGATGATTCGCACGCGGTGGGATGCCTCGGCGCCGGCGGGCGCGGCACGCACGAGTTTCACGACGTCATGGGGCGCGTGGATCTCCTGACCGGGACGCTCGGCAAGGCGCTCGGAGGCGCCAGCGGCGGGTACGCGAGCGGCCGGCGCGAGATCATCGAGATCCTGCGGCAGCGCTCCCGCCCGTACCTGTTCAGCAACACCGTGGCGCCCCCGATCGCCGCCGGCACCCTCAAGGCGCTCGACTTCCTGATGTCCTCCACGGCGCTTCGTGACCGCCTCGAGGAGAACACGCGCTTCTTTCGGGAGGGCCTGGAGAAGATCGGCTTCACGATCATCCCCGGCCGGCATCCGATCGTGCCGATCATGCTGGGCGACGCGGCCCTCGCGCAGCGTTTCGCCGAGGCCATGCTCGCGCGCGGCGTGTACGTGATCGGCTTCTCGTATCCCGTGGTGCCCCAGGGCAAGGCCCGCATCCGGACGCAGATGTCGGCGGCGCATTCACGGATGGATCTCGAGTTTGCGCTGGAGCAGTTCGCGGCCGTGAAGCGAGCATTGGGCGTCTGAATGCCGGGCAGACGTCGCGGCGACAAGCCTTCCCGATGACAAGGAGGATGAATCATGGCGCGCGGTGACCGTGTTTACTCGTCGGTGATCGAGGCGATCGGCGGCACGCCGATCGTGGAACTGTCACGTCTGGCCGGAAACTCGGGAAGGTTGCTCGGGAAACTCGACAACCTGAACCCGGCGGGCTCCAAGAAGGACCTCATCGCGCGCCAGATCATCGAGGGCGCCGAGGCCCGGGGAGAGCTGAAGCCCGGCCAGACGGTGGTCGAGATCACCAGCGGCAACACCGGAAATGGCCTCGCCATGGTGTGCGCCGTGAAGCGCTACCCCTTTGTCGCGGTGATGTCCAGGGGGAACTCCCCCGAGCGGGCCATCATGATGCGGGCCATGGGCGCGGAGGTGGTGCTCGTCGATCAGTGCGAGCATTCGACGCCCGGCCATGTCACCGGCGATGACATCCGGCGGGTCGAGGAGGTGGCGGCGCGCATCGTCGCGGAGCGCGGCGCCTTTTTCGCCGACCAGTTCCACAGGCAGGAGAACTTTCGCGCGCACTACGAGCATTCCGGGCCGCAGTGGCTGCTGGCAACGGGCGGCCGCATCGACGCGTTCTGCGACTTCGTCGGGACGGGCGGGGGCTTCGCCGGATGCGCCGCATGCTTCAAGGAGTGGAACCCCGCGATCCGATGCTACGTGGTGGAACCGGCGGGCGCGGCGAAGCTGGCCGGCCAGTGCGTCACGCGCTGCGCCCACATCATCCAGGGCGGGGGATACGCGCGTGATCTGACGCTGGTCCGGCGGGAGCACATCGACGGGTTTCTCACGGTGTCGGACGAGGAGGTGATCGAGGTGACTCACCGCCTCGCGCGCGAGGAGGGGGTGTTCGCCGGCTACTCCGCCGGCGCCAATGTCGCGGCGGCGCTCCAACTGCTGCGGGGCGAGTTCGCGGGACGGACGGTGGCGACCACGATCTGCGACAGCGGATTGAAGTACCTGAGCACCGATCTCTGGCGGTCGGCGCTCGACTGGCCGGGCTCGCCGGAGGGCTCGTGATCCTGACGGACGCAAGCGGCCTGTACTTCGGCCTGCAGCACGTCGGCGTCGCGGTGAGCGCGGTCGCCGGGGCCGTGGCCGCCCGCGGACGGCGAGTGGACCTCTTCGGCGTCGTCGTGCTGGCGCTCGTCACGGCCCTCGGGGGAGGCACCATCCGCGACGTGTGCCTCGGCGCGATGCCGGTCTTCTGGGTGAGCGACTGGCGCTACGCCGCGAACTCCGTGGCGGCCGGCGTGGCCACCTTCGTCCTGATCCGCCGCCTCGACCCGCTGCTGAGGTACCTTGAGCTCGCGGATGCCGGCGCGCTCGCGCTGTTCACCATCGTCGGCGCGAACAAGAGCCTCCTGCTGGGCGCCGATGGATTCACGGCAGTCGCGCTCGGCACGATCACGGGAGTGGCCGGCGGTGTCCTGCGGGACGTCCTCCTGAACGAGCTTCCCCTGGTGTTCCGGCCGGAAATCCGTCTGTACGCGACCGCGGCGGTCGCCGGCGCGACGGTGTTCGTCGCCGTTTACGAGATGGCCGCGGGCGCGACCTGGACGCTCATGCTCGGGGTTCTGATCACGCTGGCCATTCGTCTCGCGGCGATCCGCCTGCGGTGGTCGCTCCCGGAGTTCGAGGGCGCCGATCGTCGGGACGCGAAGGGGAAGTGAAGCCCGCCGGGGCCCCCCGGAAACGACGCCCCGGCGCATGCACGGTGGAGGCGGGGCCGCGGCGAAGGGGGGATGCCCGGTCAGCCGGTGGATGCGGGACCCGACCCCGGCGTGTCGGACGGCAGCGTGAAGTAAAGCCCGGGTCCGCCCTCGGCCGCGGAAAGGTAGCCGCAGTGTCCTCCCTGGAGTTCCACGAGGCGGCGGGCGACCGACAGCCCGATCTCCGCCGAACCGCGGCGATCGTGGAGCATGTGGAAGGGCAGGATCCGCAGGGGCCGGCCCGCCGCGGCCCCGGCCGCCCCCGGAGTGCGCAGCCAGAACAGGATCTCGCGCCCGTTGCCGCGCCAGCCGAGGTCGATTCGCGGGTGTTCCACGTCGTGCTGGAGGGCACTCTCGAGGAAGGCGCACCAGATGGCCTCCACCCAGCACGCGACCCCCGAGATGTCCGGCCAGGATTCCGGCTGAACCACTCGCGCGTTCTTGTGCTGGATGCGTGACTGGAGGCGATCGAGGGCGCGGGTCACGACCTCGGCCATCCAGAAGGCGGCGGCCGGACGCGGATCCGCCGTGGCACGCACCATGAGCGCGAGGCGATCCGCGAGGCGGGTGAGTTCATCCGCGGAATCCGAAATCGAGTCGAGCAGGCCGGATTCCGGCGGCGCGCCCTCGGCGAGCAGCTCCCGGATGACCTCGCAAGTCGTGTACACGGCGCTGAGCGGAGCACGCAGGTCGTGATTCACGCGGCTGCCGATCGTGCGCAGGTCCCCCCGGAAGAGCGCGTTCTCACGCCGAAGCGCCCGTTCGCGGATCGCCCACCGGATCGCGAGGCGAAGATTGCCCGAGTCGAGCTCGGACGGGGCGAGTGCCGGCAGATCACCGCCCGTCGGTTCATCGCCCACGATGACCACGGCCCACCGGGGCAGGTGTTCCTCATCGACCGCCTGGAGCGCGGAGGAGAGTTGCTCCGGCGAGGGGTTGGCCATGACAAGGATTTCGATCTTCGCGAGGGAGGCGGCCCGCGTCGCTTCCTCCACGGATGAAGCCTGCGCCGTGGAGGCCCCGGGGATGGCGGCTCGGATCTTCGCGAGCGCCGACCCGCCGGCCTCGGCGTCGAAGCCAACCAGGGTGATGGCGGTGGGCTGGCGATTGGACATTGCGGAGTTCCGATTGCCTGCAGTTCACCGAGCATTGGCTCCTGCACGCGTATCGCAAGCGGATTCCTGTGTGGAAGTGGGCTGACACTCCGCGCGCACGCCCCTATCATGGCCACCATGCCATGCCGCCTCGCCCTCGGACTGGGTCTGGCCCTCCTGTACGTTCCGGTTTCCGGGGACGATTCGGGCGGCGGCGCGGACGGCCGGGAGGCGGCCCTCCGTGGCATCTCCGCCGCCGGCATGGAACGCCATATCCGGGTCCTCGCGTCGGACGAGTTCGAGGGGCGTGCGCCGGGCGGCGAGGGCGAGGAGCGCACGGTTCACTATCTTGCGGAGCAGTTCGAGGCCCTCGGGTTGCGGCCCGGCGGGCCGGACGGGTCCTGGTTCCAGGAGGTTCCGCTCGTCGCGATACGCTCGCAGGTCTCGGCCGTCGTTCAGCGTGGCGCGGACGTTGAGCCATGGCACTTCCCGCAGGATTTCGTCGCCTGGTCGCCGTGGATGCGAGAGGAGGTGCGCATCGAGAACAGCGAGCTCGTGTTCGTCGGCTACGGGGTCCACGCACCGGAGTACGGCTGGGACGACTACAAGGACGTGGACGTGCGCGGCCGCACGATCGTGATGCTGGTCAATGACCCGCCCGTGCCGGACCCGCGGAATCCCGGAGAGCTGGATCCGGACGTCTTTCGCGGCCGTGCGATGACGTATTACGGCCGGTGGACCTACAAGTACGAGGAGGCCGCCCGCAGGGGAGCGGCCGCTGCGATCGTCGTCCATGAGACAGGTCCGGCCGGTTATCCGTACTTCGTGGTCATCAATTCGTGGGGCCGGGAGAACTTCGTCCTGAGTTCGCCCGAGCGGAACACGAACGAGGTCGCCGTGGCGGCGTGGATCAGCACCGAGCGCGCCGAGAAACTGTTCCGGGCGGCCGGCTCGAGCTACGCCGAGATGAAGGAGCGCGCCCTCGGCCGCGACTTCCGCCCGATTCCCCTCGGGGCGGCGATCTCCTTCGAGGTGACGAATTCCCTGCGCGAGGTGCGTTCGCGGAATGTGATCGCGGAGCTGCCCGGTTCCGATCCGGCCCGCAGGGAGGAGGTTGTGATCTACTCGGCGCACTGGGATCATCTCGGGCTGGATCCGCGATTGACCGGCGACCGCGTGTTCAATGGCGCGCTCGACAACGCGAGTGGTGTCGCCGCGATGCTCGAGATCGCGCGCGCATTCACGAGCCTGGATCCGGCGCCCGCGCGAACGGTGGTGTTCCTCGCCCCGACCGCGGAGGAACAGGGGCTCCTCGGCGCGCGTCATTACGCGCGACACCCGGTCCGCCCGCTCGAGCGGACCCTTGCCAACCTGAACATCGACGGGGTCAACGTCATCGGCCGGAGCCGCGAGGTCGGCGTGATCGGTGCCGGCCTGAACACGCTGGAGGACATCCTCGCAAGGGCCGCGCGAGCCCAGAATCGCGAGGTTCGGCCGGAGGCCGAGCCGGAGAAGGGCGGGTTCTACCGGTCCGATCACTTCGAGTTCGCCCGCGTGGGCGTCCCCGCCCTCTATCTCGGGCCGAGCGGCGACGACATCATCGGGCGGCCGCCGGGCTACGGGAAGCGGCGGCGCGATGAGTACCGCGAACTCCATTACCACAAGGTCACCGACGAGTGGCAGGAATGGTGGGATCTGTCCGGGGCCGTCGAGGACGCGCGCCTGATGTTCCTCGTCGGCTGCGAGGTCGCCGACGGCCGGACATGGCCGGAATGGAAGCCGGGCGCTGAGTTCCGGGAGCGACGCGAGTCGATGCTGCGGGCGTTTCGCGCGGCCGATCCCTGAGCGGACGCGGGGCGGGCGTGTCCCGGAAGGCACCCGGCCTGGCGGTTTTCGTGCTTTTCCAGGTGCCCGGGTTTCTCGACAGTGATCGACGTTCGCTGGCATTCGCCATTATGGATCACATCAAGTTGCACATCCCCGGGCCGGTCGAGGTGAGCCGCAAGACGCTGGAGGCGTTCTCCCGGCCGGTCATCGGTCACCGGGGACAGGGATTCAAGGATCTCTACGCGCGCATTCAGCCGCAGCTGCAGTCGGTCTTCGGAACGCGCAGGCTGGTTTACTTGAGCACGTCTTCCGCGTGGGGCGTGATGGAGGCGTCGCTGCGGAATCTTGTCTGTCGGAAGGTGCTCAACTGCATGTGCGGCGCGTTCTCCGACAAGTGGTACGATGTGGCGCGGCGGTGCGGCCTCGAGGCCGAGGCGCTCCAGGTCCCGTGGGGCGCGCCCATCCGCGCGGAGGAGGTGGACCGGCGGCTGGCGACGGGCGCCTTCGACGCGCTCACGCTCATCCACAACGAGACGAGCTGCGGGGTGATGAGCCCGCTGGAGGAGATCGCTGCCCTGAAGCGCAAGTACCCGGATGTGATGTTCATTGTCGACACCGTGAGCTCGATGACCGCGGTGCCGATTGCCTTCGACGAGCTCGGAATCGATGTGCTGCTGACCGGAGTGCAGAAGGCGTTCGCGCTCCCGCCGGGCCTGGCGCTCTTCGCGTGCTCCGAGGCGGCCCTCCAGCGCGCCTCGACGGTTCCCCATCGCGGGTATTACTTCGATTTCGCCGAGTTCCAGAAGAACGCCGAGCAGAACATGACGCCGAGCACGCCCAGCATTGGCCATGTGTACGCCCTTGCCTCGAAGCTCGATGAGATCGAGGCCGAAGGACTGGCCGCGCGCTACGAGCGGCACCTTCGCACCAACCGCATGCTTCGTGAGTGGGCCGTGGCGAACGGTTTCACCCTGTTCCCGGAAGCGGGCTTCGAGTCCGTGACGCTTGTCTGCGTCAACAACGGCGCGAAGCCGGGTGGACGCGTCATCGATGTACCCCAGTTCCAGAAGCGCGTGAAGGATCGCGGGATCCTCATTGACGGCGGCTACGGCAAGATCAAGGGGACAACCTTCCGGATCTCGAACATGGGCGACGAGACTCCGGAGACGATCCAGGCCCTGATCGGAGTGCTGGATGAGTCCCTGAAGGGCCTCTGACGATGTGACGGAATCCCCCGAGCCCGTCCCCTCGAACGCCGCCCCGCCGCTGCAGCCGGGCACGCTCTACCTCGTCGCCACGCCGATCGGGAACCTCGAGGACATCACGCTGCGTGCCATTCGGACCCTGCGCGAGTGCGATGTCGTGGCCGCTGAGGACACGCGTCGCACCGGATTACTCCTCCGGCACCTCGGCATCCGCAAGCCGCTCGTAAGCCACTTTCGCTTCAACGAGGCGCGCCGGGGCGGCGAGATTGTCGCACGCCTCCAGCAGGGCCAGCGGATCGCGCTGGTGAGCGACGCCGGGACGCCCGGCATCAGCGATCCCGGCGAGCACCTCGTCCGCGAGGTCATCAAGGCCGGGCTGCGGGTGGAGGCGGTCCCGGGTCCGTGCGCCCTCGTGGCCGCCCTCACGGCCAGCGGCCTCTCCACGGACGAATTTCACTTCGTCGGATTCCTGCCGCACAAGTCCGGCCAGAGACGGCGTGAGCTGGAACGCCTCCGAGCGCTGCCCGGAACGCTCGTTCTTTACGAGTCGCCCTACCGCATCCAGAAGCTCCTCACCGAACTCTCCGAGCTCATGCCCGATCGCGAGGTGGTGCTGGGGCGTGAGTTGACCAAGCGCTTCGAGGAGCATCTCCGCGGGCGTCCCGCGGAGCTGCTTGAGGTCGCGCGTGGACGGTCGTTGAAGGGGGAGTTCACCGTCGTCATCGCTTCCGCGGAGGAGACGTCGCACCACCGCGACGCGCCTCCCCCGGGAAAGCGGGCGGCCGACGATCCCCGGTGAGCCGGAGGTGAAACCGGTCCTGCACCGCCACCTGGTCGCGCAACGGAGTCGGGATTTTTCCGGATTGAACCGACCGGGAGCCCGCTCTAGGCTCTGCGTCGCGCCGGCGGTGGCAATCGCCGCTGTCCGCCGTTGGTCGGGACGTAGCGTAGCTTGGTAGCGCGCTTCCTTGGGGTGGAAGAGGTCGTGAGTTCAAATCTCACCGTCCCGACCATTT
>CAYMDA010000053.1:0-19612 GCA_964389135.1 uncultured Verrucomicrobiota bacterium
CTGCGCTGGCGGCGTCGCCCGGGTGGATCTCCCCCCTTTCAAGCAGCGCGGAGAGGAATGCGACCGCTGCGGCGTCACCAATCAGCTCGTCGTATTGAGTTTGGGGGCTGGCGTCGAGCGCGGCTTCCCATTTCTCCCTCCGAGTTACGCACTCCTTGATCCGCCTGGCGATGCTCTGCCGCTTCCTCACGCCGCCGATGCCTCCACGCTGACCACGTTCGCGGGTTGTCCTGGCATGGTACCGAACCACGCGCGCGCCTGCGCCTCGCTCGCGAGCGCCCTGTAATGGCGGTGGATCACCTCGGGAGAGTTTCCCATCTCATGCGCCACGCGGACGGCGTCGCGTGTGATCGCCATCTTGTATGTCCCGTAGGAGTGCCTTAGTCCGTTGGCACGCCACGTCACCCCGGCGGCAGCAGCACAGCGTCGTTGCGCGGTGTAGAACGCCTCATGGCCCGCCCGCCAGACCGGACCAGAACGACCAGTGTAGGATGCCAGCCACGTACACGCGGCGTCACACAGCGGGACAACCCTGCGGCTCCGGGTCTTGGCCGCGCCGCGTCGCACGACCACTTCCCGGGACGGGAGTAGCACGTCCTCCCAGTGGATCCGTTCGATCTCGGCGGATCGCAAGCCGCAGAAGCCACCCAAGACGAGCACGGGGAGGAAGTCGGGAGTCGCGGCCGCGAGAAGCGCGGAGAATTCGTCCGGCGTGAACACTTCCGGCTCCGCCCCGCCGCGGATTCGCGGCACGGCCAGGCCATCGGCCGGATTCCCGGCGGTCCACCCACGGGCCTTCGCGTACTTGTAGAGGCCTGCGATCGCGGCGCGGAAGTTTCGCATCGATTGCGGGCTGAGTTTGAGCCCGTCGAGCCACGCTTGAACGGGCGCGGTCGTGATGTCGCCCACGTTCATCTGAAACGCATCCGCGAGCCGCCCCAGCCGCGACGCCAAGTCTTCGAGGTACCGCTTGGACGCGCCCTGTAATCGCTTGGTCTCGATGTAGTCGGCTACCGCGGCGCGAACATCCGTTGCAACGACGCCAGCGTGCTGTCGCGCGTACAGCCGGCACGCCTCGGGCACCAGCACCGGATTGCCGACAATCCCAGCAGCCTCGGCGAATAGAGCGCAGGCGGTCTCCAGCGGGACGCCGGTCGGCTCCAGCAGGCTGATCGCCCGGCCGAAGGCTGCGGCGTCGGAATTGGTCAGCGCAGCGGCGTGCGCCTGTCCTGTCGCCAGCAGACGTGCCAGACGGGAGGCCTCAGCCCTGGCGGCGCTCAGGTCCGCGAAGGTGCGAAGCCGCCGCCGCCCCGTGCTGCAGTCCGCGACGTGGTAGGCAACCCCCTTCCCGTCCTTCCGCCGGTCTTGCCGATAAATTCGCACGGCAACGTTCCCCTCCCGGATCACCAGCGGAAACCTGTCCTCGCGCCCTGCCATTGGTCGGCAATGTCGGGAACAAGTTGGGAGAAGTCAAGCGAGGTCGGGAAAGTTCAGGCTTTCGGGGTGTTACTGAGGCGGGTTAACCCTTTGCTCGCGTGAGGTTTGCGATTTGGAGCCAGTGGTCGGGGTCGAACCGACGACCTACGGTTTACGAAACCGTTGCTCTGCCACTGAGCTACACTGGCGTCCGAGGGTGGCCCCGAGGGGGCGGGCAACGGGCACATTAAGCCCTTTCACCCGCCCGCGGTCAAGCGCGCGGAGCGCGCGACACGGATCGCCATGCTCCCCCCTGCCTGCCCGCATCACACCCCCTTCCACCGCGGCGGGGTCACGCGAGCCGCACGTTCCCAATGCGGAACCCGCTGCGAACCATCGCCGGCAGGCGCCGGAAGTTGATGTCGAGATCCTGATCCGGAACGTCGTAACGCATGCCGCCCGCCAGGAAACCCGCGCCCACCTTCATCAGCTCGATCGCGATGGCCTCGCCGGGACACCGATGTCCCACATGCGGATCACCCCCGCCCTGCGGAACGAGCCCGAACGGTCCAGGGTCCGCCGCGGCGAACCTGTCCGGGTCGAACCGATCCGGATCCCTCCAGACCCGGGGGTCGTGATTGATTCCGTACAGGTCGAGAAGGGTACGGGTTCCAGCGGGGAAATCATGCCCTGTCCACGTGAACTCGTGCCGCGTTCGCGCGACCACAGCCGGGAAGAAGGGATAGTGCCGCCGGACTTCCTGGACGAAGCGCCCGAGGTGTTCCTCGTCGCCGTCGCGAATTCGATCGCGGCTCTCCGGATGGGCATGCAGCGCGTGCGCGACGAACACCAGGTACACGGCCACCGCAACGGTCGGACGAAGCACATTCAGGACCTCGACCGCCGCGATGCGCGCAGGGATGGGCATTCCGGATCGATCACGGTGCCGGGCGATCGCGACGAAGGGCGAATCGGTCTCGAGACTCGTGCCGGCGCCGTTCCGCGCGGCGCGCACGAGATTCTCGATCCACGCCTCGGAGCGCCGGCGCGCGACGCGGGCCATCCAATGGCGCGGCCCGACCGTCCCGGCCGCATCGAACATCGCCGTCAGATCCCGCGAGCGCAGCGCGACTTCGGATTCGACGAGCGGGACGCCGGCCCAACGGCAAACCACGCGCGTCAGTTTCTCCTGGAACGCCGGATAGAGGGGCAGGGGCGCCGCTGATCCGGCCCATGCGGAGACGTGCCGCCTCCATGCCTCACGGCTCAGTTCGCCGATCCACCGGATGCCTTCCGGGGACATCAGGGACATGAACAGGCGCTTGCGGTGGCGATGATCCTCGTCATCGAGCCCCTGCACTCCCCCCTTTCCGAAGAGAGATCGCTCCACCCGCGTCGGAGGGGCCCCGGCGCGCTGGAAGCGGCTCGTGTCGTAGAACAGCTCCGCGGAGGCAGGGCCGGTCATGCAAATGGCCGGTTGAAACAGCAGGCGCGTCCGAAAGCGATCGGAGCCGAGCCGCCGGCAGTTGCTCGAGATGAAACGGTAGGGATCCGCCGCCAGCGCGATCGTGCTGTCGAGCGACTTGAGCCGGGGAATCTGGGACATGGGACGATGGGCGGTTGAAAGACGCGCGTCACGGAATCCGGCCCGAACACGTCCGGAGTATGCGAGGCAAACGGGGCTCCGCAAACGCGTCCGGCGACGCCGTGCCCGGGTGCGCGCGGCGGAAGCCTCCTTTCAACGCGTCCCGCCCTCGCGCACGCCGGGACCGATCCGCGCACGCCGGCGCACCGATCTCCTACCCTGCCGCGACCCTTGCCTCGCGGAAGAAGTCATCGGGCATGGGCTTGCGCAGGCGCCATGTGATGGCGATCGGCCGGCTCCCCTCGTGCGACACGTAATCCGCGGCGCCCAGGCACGTGTACGCGGCGGTTCTCTGCCCGTCATGCTTCCGATGCCGGACAAAGAGAATCACATGCGTTCCGTGCGCTCGATGATTGAGATACCGCTGGCCCGTGCGCGACTGCACCGACGTGGTGGACTGCGACTCCCAGTGGAAGAGGCCGGGCGAGATCGCATAGTCCCGGTACATCGTGGTGGGCGAGTAGTGTCCCTCGGCCTTCTCCAGGGTGACGAAGAAGAGATCACTTCGAGTGACCGGATCGAAGTCAACGCCTTGCCGCAGCCGGTTTCGGCGGGTGAACGTCATGCGCCCGAATGCGGCGAGGATCTCATCGAGCGACGCGCGCGCGTGGACCGCGAGGGGGACCCGATGCGGCCATTGCATGTGGCGGTCCAGGGGCTCCGGGATGTGTTCGGCGCGTTCGTCGAGCACATCCAGCAGTTCCCCAATCTCGGCCGTGAGCGCGGGATGCTGCCGAAGCCGCTCCATCGATTGCTGCAGCGTGGCGAAGGCGGCGCCCGTTCCCCAGATGAGGAAATGCAGGCCCGTCAGGGCACGCCCGGCGAAACTGTCCGGGTCGAGGTCATCGGCGGAGAGTTCGCCGGTCATGGCGCGCCTGTACAGGGCGAGGCGCTCCGGGTCATCCAGGTGCAGAAGACGGGGGAGCGCGCGTGCGACGCGTGCTTCGTCGGGTCCGGCATCCCGGGTCGCGAGGCCGGCCTCGCGGCGCAGGCGCGACCATGTCCATCCGGGCGACCTGTAGAGGTCCTCGGGCTCGATGGCCGCGTCGCGGAGGAACTCGGCCAGGGTGATGCGTGAAGGATCACCGCCTGCATGACGTCTGGCGTCGGCCATGGCCCGAAGCTCGCCGACCAGACTGGAGAAGCTCGACCCCAGGCTGTGGCGGACGTTGTTCAGAACGATGTCGGAGGCGACCCGGTCCAACTGAATGACACACCCCGACGGCAGCCGGGGAAAGCCCTGCTCAACCTGCTGGATGATATCGGACCGATGGCCTCCGAGGAGTGCGCGGAAGCGGAGGTCAAAACGAAACCGGCGATTCGCGCCGCCGATGAAATCCAGGACGGTGAGGCAATCCTTGCCCTCGGCACGGCGCAGACCGCGCCCGAGCTGCTGCAGGAACACGAGCGCACTCTCGGTGGGCCGCAGGAACAGGACGGTGTCGATCTCCGGCACGTCCACGCCCTCGTTGAAGAGATCCACGCAGAAGATGACGTTGATTTGCCGATCGCGCAGGGCTCGGAGCGCATCCTCTCGCGCGACGGCCGGGGTTTCCGCGGAGACCGCCACGGACGGCAGGCCGCGGCGCGTGAACTCCCTCGCCATGAACTCCGCGTGCGCGACGCTGACGCAGAACCCCAGCGCGCGCATGGCCGACGGACGGGCGATCCTGTCCTCGATGGCATGGACGATCAGCGACACGCGAATCTGGTCGCCGGTATAAACCCTCTCGAGTGCTGGCACGTCATAGCCCCGGCGGGACCACTGAACGCGCGAGAGATCCGTACCGTCATGCACGCCGAAGTACT
Source organism: uncultured Verrucomicrobiota bacterium (assembly GCA_964389135.1). Taxonomy (GTDB): domain Bacteria; phylum Verrucomicrobiota; class Verrucomicrobiia; order Limisphaerales; family CAIMTB01; genus CAIMTB01. The sequence continues at coordinate 4,871 of CAYMDA010000053.1, forward strand.
GAAACGGACACAGGAGGCCGCGCTCAAGCGCATCCCACAGTCGAAGCTCCACGGCGATTCGGCCGTCGAACCACTCGAGGACGCTGCGTCCATCGGTGCGTTCGGGCGTGGCGGTGAGACCGAGCAGGATTCGTGGCGTCATGTGCCCCAGAAGTCGCTCGTAGGTCGGCGCCGCCGCGTGATGGAACTCGTCGATCACGAGGATGTCGAAGGCGTCCGGACGGATGTCCGCGAGGTCGATCTGCGCCAGGGACTGGATCGATGCGAAAACATGGCGTCCCTGTCGGGGGCGCTCGCCGTCCACGAGCAGTTCCCCGAAGGCGCCGTCACGAAGCACCGCGCGGTACGCCGCGCAGCTCTGGAACAGGATCTCGCGCCGGTGCGCCACGAAAAGCAGGCTCGCGTTCGGCAGTCGCTCCCGGAGGTTCCGATAGTCAAAGGCGGCGACAAGGGTCTTGCCGGTGCCGGTGGCGGCGACGACGAGGTTGCGATACCGATGATGTCGTTCCCGCTCCGTCTCCAGGCGCTGGAGCATCTCGCGCTGGAACGGCCATGGCTGAAGGTCGAGGTGCAGGATCGGCGAAGGCGCGGGTCCGGCCGGCGCGAGAACGGCCCGGTCGAACCGAGCCGCGTCCCGGGCCGGATCGTAAGCCTCGTAATCGGGATCAGCCCAGTAACTCTCAAAGGCGGCCTTGAACTTGGCGATGAGTTCCGGAGTGGATGCCTCCGCGAGGCGGACATTCCACTCGACGCCATCGAGCAGCGCGCTGTGCGTCAGGTTGGAAGAGCCGATGAACGCGGTCGAAAAGCCCGTCAGCCGCTCGAAAAGCCATGCCTTCGCGTGCAGCCGCGTGGTCCGGGTGTCGTAGGACACTTTGACCTCGGCGCCGATCGAGGCGAGCCAGTCGAGCGCGCGCCGCTCGGTCGATCCGGTATAGACCGTCGTAATGACGCGCAGGGGACGTCCAGCCACGCGGTGCGCCTCGAGCGCGGGTCGCAATGTGCGCAGACCGTTCCAGCGAATGAATGCGCACAGAAGATCGATGCGATCCGCGGAGCGAATTTCCCGCTCGATGGCCGCGCCTACCGAGGGTTCTCCGCGCGCGTTCACCATGAGGTCCGCGGCGGACAGAGGAACGAGCGGCCGGACTGTTGACTCGGTGAACGCAGCTCCCCGGGCAAGCGACCGCACCTCGTGCAGGATCCTCAGCGGGACGACCAGCGCGTCCCCCGCCTCGACCGACGACGCATGTCGCTCGTCCCTCAGCCAGCCGAGGAGCGCGTTGCAAAGTTCCGCCTGGCGCGTGAGACGCTCGTCCTCGGGAAGTTCCTGGAGCGCGCGTGCGAGAAGGCTGCGCAGATGATTCGCGACAGCGACATGGCAGTCCGCCGGATCCGCCGCCGCGACCGCAACGTTCGCCGGTTCCAGGCTGCCGAGCCTTCCCTGCAATTCCTCGGTAACCAGGCGCTCATAGAGGCCGGGAACGAGTGACATTGCGCACGAGACTAGCGACGGGCCCTCCAGGGAGGCAAGAATGCAACCGCCTGCCCCCTGCGACGGAAAACACCCACGCGGCACCCGACGGGTCAGTCCCTGCTCGAGCCCGCGGGCCTCGCCACCTGCGCCCCGTCCGCTAGCGAGCCTCGTGACTCACGCGGTAGATGACGCCGTTTGCGTCGTCTGAAACAAGTAGGGAACCATCGCGTGCGACTGTCAGTCCGGCCGGACGGCCGAAGTGCGCCTCGCCGTCATCCAGGAGCCAGCCGGTGATGAAATCCTCGAACCCCGTCGGCTGGCCGTTCTCAAATCTCACCCGGACGACGCTGTAGCCGACGGCCGGGCTGCGGTTCCACGAACCGTGCATGGCGATGAAGGCGTCACCGCGATAGTCCTCGGGGAACTGGTCCCCATCGTAGAATACGAAGGCGATGGGCGCGGAGTGTGCCTGGTAACCCAGCACCATGCCGGTGGAGCCCCGGCAGAACTCGCCCTTGTCCACGCCGGAACCCGGATTCGTGATCGGGTCGAGTTGCCTGTCCGCGAAGCAGTGCGGCCAACCGTAGTGTTTCCCCTTCTCGAGCAGGTTCAGCTCCTCCGGCGGCATGTCATCGCCACGGTCGTCGGAGCCATGGTCCATGCCCCACAGCGCACGGGTTTGGGGGTGCCAGTCGAAACCGATGGTGTTCCTCAGCCCGCGCGCGAAGACGGCGCGCTGACTGCCGTCGGGTCGCATGCGGATCATGGTGGCGTGTTCCGGGTTGCTTTCCTCGCAGGCGTTGCAGGTGCTTCCGATCGATACGTGGAGCCAGCCTCCGTCATCGAAGCCCATGGTCCGCCTCGGATGCTGGCCGCCGTCCGGGAGCGTCGCGAACTCCCGGGGTTCTCCCAGTTCCCCGTCCTCCATGAGCGGCGCGGAGAACAGGCGGGTCGTGCTCGCGAGATACACCGTGCCATCAAGCAGGGCCATGCCATGGACCTGCCTGATCCCGGCGACGGTGCGGATGCTGTCGGCCGCCCCGTCGGCATCGGTGTCGCGCAGCGCCACAACCTCGCCCTCCTCATGGCGCGTGAGGAGCACGGTGCCATCGGGCAGGGTGAGCAGCATCCGTGCATTGCCCTGATCCTTCGCGAATACGCTGACCGAAAACCCTGCCGGCGCGCTGAGCTGCCTGAGCCTGTCCTCCGAGAAGTCGCGGCGGGCGGGTCGCAGAGTATGACTTTCCACACTGCGCGACACGACACGAGGTTCGGCGGCAAGCGCGGTGATCGACACGATCATCAGGGTGAGGAAGGGCGGCTTGAACATGGGCGGAAAGTACGGCGAAGGCCGGATCGCGCCAGCGGGGGATCCGATCTGCCTTCGGCGACGGAATGAAGATTCACCGACGCCGCGGAGCAGGAGTGCGAATCGCGGTTGCACATCGCCAGCCGGCTCCCACAGGCGTGCGGATGCATTGGACGCCTGCCGCCGGTGAAGGCCGACGGACAGGGTGGCATGGCATCCGCTAGGAACGTCGCGGCACGCGCCCCCCTGAGTGCGTGTCCTCATTCGCCGCAACCCCAATCACGGATCGCAGCCATGTTCTATCACGACAAGCACCTTCAGTATCACGCCCGTCCCCAGCGCCCCGACCCCCTGTATGCCATGAAACTGCAGGAGGTTATCGGCGGACAATGGGGTGAGATGTCCGTGGCCATCCAGTACCTGTTCCAGGGCTGGAACTGTCGAGGCCCGGCAAAGTACCGCGACATGATCCTTGATATCGGCACGGAGGAGATCGGGCACATTGAAATGCTCGCGACCATGGTGGCGCGCCTGCTGGAGGGCGCGGACGCGACGACGACGGAGGCCGTCGCGAAGAGCAATTCGGCGGTGGGCGCGGTTCTCGGAGGGAGCAGTCCGAAGGACCTCCTGCTTGCCGCGTCGATGAATCCGCAGCACCTGATCGTCTCCGGCCAGGGAGCGATGCCGGCGGACGCGTGCGGCAATCGGTGGACGGCTGCCTACATCATTTCCAGCGGGAACCTGCTGGCCGACTTTCGGATGAACGTCACTGCCGAGTCGCAGGGGCGCCTCCAGGTGGCGCGTCTGTACAACATGACCGACGACCCTGGGATTCGCGACATGCTGAGCTTTCTGCTGGCGCGGGACACGATGCACCAGAACCAGTGGCTGGCGGCCATCGAGGAGTTGAAGGCGGACGGACTCGAGGAGACTCCCTGCCCCAGCAACTTTCCGCAGAATCTCGAGGCGCAACGCTTCAGCTATCAGTTCATCAACTGCTCCCGCGGCGTGGAGAGCCGCGAGGGCCGCTGGGCGCATGGCACCACGCCGGACGGAAAGGGGACGTTCGAGTATGTGGCCGAACCCCAGCCCCATGGCGAGGAACCGATCCTGAACGGCGGGGCCGACCCGCGGTTCTACGGCACGCCCGCCAAACCGCTGCCCAGGACGGCGGGCTGATGACGCATCCGGCTCCCTGCCGGTGAGCGATCGTCCGTGTCGCGAGCGCCATGACGATCCGGTCGCGCGCACCCCGGGTATGCGCGCGACCCCTTGGACTGTGGTTCCCTGATCGGGCCTGCGATCCGGACAGACGCAGTCGGCGCCTTTACGCGGCCGCGAAATCCGCGCATCAATCTGCGTGTGTCGGACGCACCCGGAGGCACCGTCACGTTTCTGTTCACTGATATCGTGGGCAGCAGCCGCCTTTGGGAGCGTTTCCCCGGCCGCATGGGCGCCGCCCTCGCACGCCATGACGAGATCCTCCGTGCAGCCATCGAGGCCTGCGGCGGGCATGTGTTCAAGACGGTCGGGGACGCGTTCTGCGCCGCCTTCCCCACCCCGCGCTCCGCGCTGCAGGCGGCCATCGACGCCCAGCGCGCCCTTGGCGAGGAACCGTGGGGCGACCTCAAGCTCACCGTCCGGATGGGTCTCCACACCGGGACGGCCGAGTTCCGCGACGGCGACTACTTCGGCAACACACTGAACCGATCCGCGCGCATCCAGAGCGCGGCGCACGGCGGCCAGATCCTTCTGTCGCAGGTCACCTGCGGACTGCTCGAGGACGAGCACCTAGGCGGGGGGCATGTCCATTTCAAGCCGCTCGGAAGTCACCGCCTGCGGAATCTCGACCGGCCCGAGCAACTCTTCCAGGTGGTCGCCCCCGGATTGCGCGAGGAGTTTCCTCCCCCGCGCAGCATGGAGGTGCTCCCCAACAATCTTCCCGCGCAGACCACGAGCTTTGTCGGACGCGAGCGCGAGATGGAGCGAATCCTCGACCTGCTCCGGAAGGCCCGACTCGTCACGCTTTTCGGGACGGGCGGCACCGGGAAATCCCGGCTGGCGCTCGAGGTGGGCGCGCGCCTGATCCAATCCTTCCGCGACGGCGCATGGCTCGTGGAGCTTGCGCCGATCACCGATCCGGACCGCGTGGTGGAAGGGGCCGCCTCGGCCCTTGGCGCCCACCACAAACCCGAGCGATCCCCGCGCGAAACGCTCATCCAGTTCCTGCGCGGCAAGCAGCTCCTCCTCATCCTCGACAACTGCGAGCACGTGCTGTCGGTCGTTTCGGATCTCGTCAGCGCTATTCTCCGGCTCTGCCCGGATGTCCGGATCCTTGCGACGAGCCGCCACAGTCTCCAGGTGCCGGGTGAGGTCACCTTCGGTGTGCCGCCTCTCGCGATGTTCGACGTCCGGCTCCAGGACCTCTCCGGGCCCGACATCGCCGAGCGCCTCACCCAGTACGAGGCGGTCAAGCTCTTCATCGAGCGCGCGACCGCCGTGCGCCCGGACTTCCAGGTCACCAACGCGAACGCGCCCGCGCTTGCGGAGATCTGCAGCCGCCTCGACGGCATCCCCCTCGCCATCGAACTGGCCGCCGCGCGCGCCAGTGTGCTCGACCTCCACCAGATCGCGGCCCGTCTCGACGACCGCTTCCGGCTGCTCCGCCATGGCGGCCGTGCCGGCACCCTGCCCCACCAGCAGACCCTCCAGGCGCTCATCGACTGGTCCCACGATCTCCTGACCGACCAGGAACGCCGCCTGTTCCGCCGACTCGGCGCGTTCGTCGGCGGCCGCACCCTCGACGCGCTCGAGCGCGTCTGCGCCGGCGACGGCATCGAGGATTTCGAGGTGCTCGACATCCTCCAGCAGCTCGTGAACAAGTCGCTGGTCAACGTCGAGCACGCCGACGACGGACCGCCGCGGTACACGATGATCGAGTCGGTCTGGCATTACGCGCGCGAACGCCTCGACGCCGATCCCGAAGCCGACGCCTGCCGCGACCGCCACCTCGAGTACTTCCTCGAGTTCGCCGAGGCCGCGGCCCCCGGGCTTCGCGGGCCCTCGCAGCGCCAGTGGCTCGACCGCTGCCAGCGCGAGGCGCTCAACCTTCGCGTCGCCCTCAACCGAAGCATCCGTACGGGGCGCGCGGAGCACGCGTGCCGCTTCATCAACGCACTCCACCGATTCTACGAGGTCCGCGGCAGTCTTCCCGAGGCACGCGCCTTCGTGAAGCGCATCATCCCGATGCTCGAGCAGGTCGTGCCCGCCGTCCGCGCCGATTTTCTCCTCTCGGCGGGACGCCTCGCCTGGGCGAGTGACGACCTCTCCGAGGCCCGCGAGTGCTATGCCCGCTCCGAGGCGCTGCACGAGTCGCTTGGCAACGAACCCGGCGCGGCGCTCGCCGGCGCCCTGCAGGCCTTCGTTGACCGCGGGGACGGTCTGCTCGAATCCGCCGAGAACCGATTCCGGCGCGCCGTCGAGGTGGCCACCCGCCACGAAGACCTCTTTCTGAAGGCGGTGGGGCTCAGCGGACTGGGCAGCATCGCCCTGGACCGCGGCGACCTCGCGGCCGCGCGAACCCTGAAGGAACAGGGGCTCGCGGCCTGTGAACCCTTCCAGGACCACTGGACCATCGGCCTCATGCTCTGGGGGCTCACCCAGGTCACCACCGCCCAGCGCGACCACGACCGCGCCCGCTCGATCCTCGCCCAGTGGGCCGCGATCACCCGGGACCTGGGCAATCAGTGGATCCTCCCGTACATGCTCGACTGCGTCGCCGATCTCGCGCTCGACGAGGGCGACGCCCGCCGCGCCGCGCGCTGCCATGGCGCGGCCGGCGCGGTGCGCCGCCATTTCGGCTCCCGCCTTTCGCCCGGGGAACAGGCGCGGCACGAGGCGTTCCTCCGGCGGCTGGGCGGCATGCTCCCGGCGCCCGAGATCCGGGCCGAACGCGAGGCTGGGGAGGCGCAGTCGCCGTGGCTGCTGGTGGCGGGGCGCTGAGACAGGGCGCCACGGCACCGCGGGGTCGGGCGGGGAAGTTGGTTGACATTCGTAATCCCAGAGGCTTCATTCGCCCACAGTTGTGGGTGATCTGCGATGGCGAACACGCCCAGAATCCCGTGCGCCCTTCACCGTCAATCCTTGCCGGACTCCTGCCCCCGCGAAGATGCCTCCTCGCCTTCGCGGCCGGCATCGCCACGGGCTATCTCGGCGCGGCCGGTCCGAACCTTCCTCGGAACGCGGCCTCCGGATTCGTTCCGCTGGACGATCTCACCATCAAACCGTCGTTCTCCGAGATCCGGAATCTGAAGACCGCGCTCCACATGCGCTGCGTCGATTTCCTGCTGAACTGCCGGACGAAGGGCGTGAACACCGGGCTCCCCGTGCAGTCCGAGGATCCGAGCGAGTGGGAGCCGGCGGAGCGCGAACTGCTCGCGACCTTCGAATTCCTCCTGGATGAACTCTCCGGAACGCCGGAGGAGATCGAGGTCCGCCTCGCGATCCTCTCCCTGTACTCGCGGCACGGCGCGAGCAGCGCGTGGCTGGACGGCTATCTTCACCTTGCCTACCTGCATCCGGCCCACCGGTTCGTGAGGAACGCGCGATCGGCGGCCATGCGGCATGCCCGCCTGATCGTCCGCGTCGCGGAACTCGAGGCAGCGCTGCGGCACCTGGATGAGATTCCGGCGCGTTACCTCGAATGAGCCTGCGACCGCTCCACGTTCCGCTTCGTTTCCTCGTGCTCGCAGCGTTGCTCCTGTCGGCCGCCTGGGCGCGCCAGCGCTGGGGGATCGTGATGGTGCGTGGTGGAAGCATGAAACCGACCCTGCGGTCAGGAGACATCCTCCTTGTCCATCATGCCGCGTATCGCCGCGAGCCGCCGCGGCGGGGCGACGTCGTTCTCATCCGGTACGGCCGCGAACTGCTGATCAAGCGCGTCATCGCCCTGCCGGGCGAGCATGTGGAGGTGCGCCACGGACGCGTGCACGTGAACGGGGTGCCGCGGGATTACGTGGACGCCGCCGAGGCGCTGAACATCGGTCCCGGCATCCTCGGCCCCGGACGGTACGCGGCCCTCGGTGACAACCGCGATCCGCTGCATCCGACACTGCATGTGGTGGTGCCCGGGGAGTCGATCCTCGGTCGGGTCGAGCCGCTGGTGGCGCTTCGCCTGCGCGGCGGTGATCCGGCGGCGGAGGGTGACCCCGGACCCCTGCGCCTCTCCGGTCTCGGTGCGTCGATCGAAGGGGCGCGGCGCGCGCCCGGCGGGCGCTGAGTTCGGGCGTCGCCGGATTCCTCCGGGGCGAACCTTGCCATGCCATCCTTCCCGGCCTAGGAATGGCCGGCGCCGGATGCACATCGCATGACACACGCACCCATCTCACTGCGGAGGCTGACCCAACCCGCCTCGCAGGCCCGTTTCACGGCAGCCCTCGCATTGCTGATTGCACCCGGCGCGCACGGACAGGAACGGGCGGCTCCGGATCCCGCCCTTCCGGCGGTCGTGGAGGCGGAGCGTGAATGGAGTCTCTCGCTGCGGTGGGAGAACGACACCTTCGCGGGGACCGACCGCTTCTACACCGACGGCGTTTCCATCGCGCTCACCCACACGGGACCGAGCTGGTTCGGGCGTGTCGCGGATCGTTTCAGGCTGTACGAGGACCGCAGGACCGTCGGCTACGACATCACGCAGATCATGCTCACCCCGGAGGACACCCAGCGCCGGAATCCGGATCCGGAGGATCGGCCCTACGCGGGGATACTCACCGCGGGTTTCTCCATGCACATCGACCGGACCAACAGCTATCACGGGTTCAAGGTGACTGCGGGCGTGGTGGGTCCGTGGTCCCTCGCGGAGAAGACCCAGCGGGAGGTTCATCGCATGGTGAACACCGACCTGCCCCACGGCTGGGATTACCAGCTCGAGAACGAGCCCCTGCTCAATCTCACCTATGAGCACCGGCGGAAGTACAACGTGCTCGGGGAGCCCGGCTCATGGGCGGTGGAGGTGCTTCCCGTGGGGAGCGTCATGCTCGGCAACTGGCTGACCCAGCTCCAGGGGGGCGGCATCATCCGGGCCGGACGCAATATCCCGGAGGATTTCTCCGTCACGTTCGTCCGCGGCATGGGCCACATGCCGCCCCCACGGCGCGACGCGCAGGAGCGCTGGGGCTTCGCGGTGCACGCGGGCGCCTTCGCCAACGTGGTGCTGTGGGACATCACGCTGGACGGCAACATCTTTCACGACAGCCGCAGCGTGGATAAGTACTACTTCGTCCCGACGGCCGGCGCGGGAGTCGAGGTGGGGACCCGGAAGTTTCTCGTGTCGTTCACCTACGTGGTCTGGGGACGCGAGTTCAAGAACCAGGACGACCACTCGAGCTTCGGCGCCGTGGCGTTCAGCTACTTCTTCTGAGGGCGCCGCCCCGCCGCCCCGCCCCGCCCCCCGGCCGAGCCCCGCGCGGAGCCGGGATGTCCCGGCAGGCGCGTGACTCCGCGCCGGGGCCGAACCTTCCCGCGGGGGGGGCCGCGTGTCGGATTGACCGGCGTCCGCGGCCGCTCCATGTTCCGGCTGTTCAGGCTCCCCCGCTCCACGGCTGGATCACGGGGTGACCCGGAATCGAGGGCGGTCAACCATTGCGTCACGAGACATGCGCGCGATCTGGAAAGGCAGCATCAATTTCGGCCTGGTGTTCATTCCGGTGTCCGTCTATCCGGCGACGCGCGAGGAGCGGGTGAGTTTCAAGCAGCTTCGCGCGAGCGATCTCAGTCCCATCCGGTACAAGAAGGTCGCGGAGGCGGACCAGCAGGAGGTCCCCGCCGACCAGATCGTGAAGGGGTACGAGTACGAGAAGGGCAAGTGGGTCACGCTCCGGGACGAGGATTTCGCGAAGGTGAAGATCGAGAGCACTCATTCGATCGAGATCACCGACTTCGTGGAGCAGACGCAGATCAACCCGAAGTTCTTCTACAAGCCGTACTTCCTCGAGCCGCAGAAGGGCGGAGAGAAGAGTTATTCCCTGCTCCACCGCGCACTGACGGAGACCGGCAGGATCGGGATCGCCAAGGTCGCCATCTCGAGCCGGGAGTACCTTGCCGCCGTCAAACCCGACGGGCTCTTCCTGATCCTCGAGCTGATGCACTTCGCCCATGAGGTGCTGGAGCCGGAGTCCCTCCGGCCCGCCGACGACAAGCACATCGCGCCGAAGGAACTGGAGATGGCCAAGAAACTCATCGAGGCCATGACGACCGAGTGGGATCCGACGAAGTACCAGGACCAGTACCAGACCGCGGTCATGGAGCTGATCCAGGAGAAGGCCTCGAAGGGCACCGCGGCGCCGCGTCCCGAAAGCCCGCGTGTCCCGGCCAACGTCGTGGATCTGGTCGATGTCCTCCAGCAGAGCCTTCAGCACGCGGGCAGCCGCCGCAAGATGGCTCGCGCGCGATCCGGCGGTTCCCGTTCCTCGACAAGCTCGCTCCTGAAGCAGAAGCGCCGCAGCGCGGCGTGACCGGGCATCCGCGCGCCCGCGCCGCCGCGGCCGGGGCCGCGCGCTTTGCGCTCTTCCGCCCTCAACGCGCTCCGCGACGCCGCAGGAACGCCATGAAACGGTCCCGCACCTCGCGCGGGGAGACCGTGGGCCGACCAAGCCTCGCGGGAGATCCCGGCCGGATTTTCGCGTGCAGCAAGGAAGGCCCCGGCTGCCCGCGCAGATCGCGAACGCGCCGGCGGAACTCCCCCGGGTCATCCGTCTCGATCGCGTTGCGATAGTTCACCGCGGCGGCCACGGCCGCGAAGCGCACCGATCCGGAGACCGTCTGCTGCCCGCCGGTGGAGTCATGGCACTCGTTGTCGAGCACGACATGGAGAAGGTTCGACGGCTGGTGAAATCCGATCGTGGCGAGCGAACCGAGCTTCATCAGGGCCGCGCCATCGCCGTCGAGGACAACGACGGGCTGCACGGGCAGCGCGCGGGCGATGCCGAAGCCGATCGCGGAGGCCGTGCCCATCCCCCCGACGACGTAGAGATGGTTCTCGCGGTCCGCGATCGTGAACAATTCCCGGCCGGTCTTGCCGGTCGTGGCGATGACTGCCTCGTCTCCGCTCAGCTCCTCGAGGAGGATTCCCATCGCTTCGCTGCGGGTCATGCGGTCGGCGCCGCCGCGGGTGAACGCCCCCTGCGCCCGGGCTCCCGCGGGCGCGGCGCCTCCGCGGTTGGTGAGTTCCTCGCCGGAGACCGAGCCGTCCGACATGACCAGCGCGACCGGAAGCTGGCGTTCCGCCATGAGCGCGGTCGCCTCGGCCAGCACGGCATCGATCCGATCGGAATCGGTGGGGAACGGGCGCCACGGTATGTCCATCGTCTCGAGCAGGCGGTGGGTGATCGCGCCCATCACCGCGTGCTGCGGCTCATCCGGGCGCCCGGGTTGCCCGCGCCACGTCACGATCAGGAGGGTCGGGATGCCGAAGGGATGATTCAGCGAGGTGAGCGGGTTCACCATGTTGCCGAGCCCCGAGTTCTGGCAGAGCGTCACGGTGTTCCTTCCGGCGAGGTGGGCGCCCATCGAGATCCCGACGGCCTCACCCTCGCTGGTTGCGCCGATGTAGTTGAGGTGACGGTCGTTGATGACCCGGTTGATGAACGGCTTGAGGAACGAGCACGGCACGCCGCAGCAGTCGGTGAACCCGTGGCCCACGAGCCGCTCGACGACAAGGGAGGCGGGAATCATGACTTCAGCCGCGCCTCAGAAGGTGTTCGCCGCGGAAAGATCCTCGAGGTCATCGACATCGAGCCAGTGGCCGGTGATGTACTGGATGGAGATCGGTTCGCGCGCGTCGAGAAGCCTGCGGAAGAGATCATCCATGCGCATGCGTTCGAATCCCGGCTGGCCGCGCAACTCATGGAGGGCGTCGCGGATGCTCCGTGCGCCCTCGGCGGACGCCCTGGCGAGCCCGATCCATTCGCCGTCCACCAGCTCCGGCCGGAGGTGCCTTCCCATCTCGACCAGTTCCGCCTCCACCTCGCCATACCGCATGGAGTAGGGATGCGACGCACGGACATGGTCGCACGCGTTGCGGGCCCGGGCACGGGCGCGCCACGCGGCGTCCACGACGATGACGAGGTCGTGCGGGTCTCGAAGGAGCTGCTCGAGAATATAGCGCCGGAAGAGGATGTCGCCGAAGCAGAGAACCAGCGGACCCTCGACGTGATCGAGCGCCTTCCACAGCGACATGAGTTCGCCCGTTCCGACAAAGTCATCATTGTCCACATAGCGCGCGCCCGGCGCGTTGACCTCGTCCCTGCCGAAGCCTCGAATCACGACAACATCCTTGATGCGCTGCGATCGCAGGTCGGCCACGAGCCGGTGAAGCAGCGGTTCGCCGCGGATCGGAACCATCGCCTTGGGCCGGTGCCGCGTGAGCTCGCCGAGCTCCGTGCCCTGCGACGCGGCGAGGATGATCGCCCGCGGCGCGGGCGCGGACCGTGGCAGGTACCGGTCCTCGGCCTGGAGCAGCTCATCCGCCTTCTGCAGCCGGAAGACCTCCCCCACGGGGGCGATGCGGTCCTCCACGTCGCGCACGGAGCGAGTCCTCTGGATCTCGCGCGTCGTTTCCGTCATCGCGGAAATCGCGGCGCGGACACTGTGGTTGGCCCAGATCACCAGGCGGATGCCGGCCTTCTCGAACACCTCCGCCGGCGTGCTGTAATAGGTGGTGGGCACGATCACGATCGGGGAGCGCCCCTGCCACGCCCGGGCGAAGGCGAGGACTTCCTCCGGACCGCTCCTTCGGCTGTGGACAAGCAGCGCGTCCGCGCCGGCCGCGTGATACGCCTCCGCGCGGCGCAACATCTCGTCGACGCCCCAGCCCGCGATGAATCCCTCGAGGCGCGCGACGAGGCAGAAGTCGGAATCCTGCTGCGCGTCCTTCACCGCCTTGATCTTCCCGGCGAACTCCGCGATGTCCGCGAGCGGCTGCCGATCGCCGTTGATGAACGAACTGGTCTTCGGGAAGAGCTTGTCCTCGATGCAGAGGGCGGCGATGCCACGCTGCTCCAGCTTCCGCACCAGACGGCGGACGTTGTTGAAGTTGCCGAAGCCCGTGTCGCCATCGAGGAGGATCGGAACCGTCGTGGCATCGCTCATGAACTCCACGACTTCGAGCACCTGCGTCCAGCTTGCCTCGTTGTTGTCGCGCACGCCGAGGGCCGCGGAGATGGCGAGACCGCTCGCCCAGATCGCGCGGAAACCGGCCTCCTCCGCGATGCGCGCGCTGAGCCCGTTGTGCGCCTCCATCACGAACTCGAGCTGGGGCGACTGCAGAAGCTGACGAAATTGCGTGGTCTTCTTCACTGGGCGAATCGGGGTCCCTGGCACCCGGGGGAGAACCCATTGGGGGCTCGCCTCGCGGACCGGATCGCTTCGGGCGCATCCGGCCCGCTTCGGGCGTGAATACCTCAGCGGGTCGGGTTCGCGAATGCAACCCAGATCCGACCCACCCGGCGGGGCGGGAGATGCACGCGGAAGGCGCGCGGAAAGGCCCGGGATCTCAGACGATTCCGCCGTTCACGCGGATGGTCTGGCCGTTGATCCACTCGCTTTCGGGGGCCGCCAGGAAGCTGACCACCTTCGCGATGTCCTCCGGCTGGCCCAGCCGCTCCAGGGGCGCCATCTTCGTCATCTGGGCGACCTGTTCCTCGGACTTTCCTTCGAAGAAGAGTTCGGTCGCCGTGGGGCCCGGAGCCACCGCATTGACCGTGATGCGGCGCCCCCGCAATTCCTTCGCGAGGATCTTCGTGAGCGTCTCGACCGCCGCCTTGGTTGCCCCGTACACGGAGTAGCCCGGGAGGGCGAGGCCGATGACACTGGTCGAGAGGTTGATGATCCGTCCGCCATCGCGCATTCGTTTCACCGCCTCGCGCATGGCGATGAACGCGCCCTTGAAATTGATCGAAACCACGCGATCGAAGAGTTCGTCGTCAACCTGCGCGAGCGGCACGAGACCCGGCGGCATGACGCCCGCATTGTTCACGAGCACATCGACCCCTCCGAACGCGGCGATCGCCTTCTCGAAGAGCTCCGACACCTCGCTCGAACGGGAGACATCCGCCTTCACGGCGATGGCCTTGCCGCCGCCCGTGCCGATTTCGCCCGCGACCTTTTCCGCATCGGCGGCCCGGCCGGCGAAGTTCACCACAACCGCCAAGCCGTCGGCGGCGAGCCGCCTTGCGATGGCGGCGCCGATGCCCCTGGAGGATCCGGTGACGATGGCGACTTTCGTTTCAGGATTCATGAGGATTGCGAGTACCGATCGTCTGCTCTGTCTTCCGACCTGCCGCGGGTCGGGTGACATTCGTTCCCGGCGGCACCCTGTGACCGACGACTGCGACAATGGCGGCGTTGCCGATGAGTCGCAATCACTCGAAGCAGGAGGTCCGAATACACGAAATGGAACGCTTGTCATCCGCTCCATGGACAGCCCTGTGGAAACCGGTGCGGATACCGTCCCCCGGGGCGATCGAGGGGACTGGGCATGACCGGCGAATCAGTTCGCGGGCGGCAGCGCCTCCAGGCCGTACCTTCGCAAGGCCTCGGGTGAAACTCTCGCGGGCAGCCGCCTCCCCTTCTCTCCGGCCCACCACTCCTCCCATTCCCTTGTCGTGGCGATCTCGGGCCAGACGGTGTCCTTGCTCACCCACAGGCTGGGGTTCTTCGGATTGCCGTCTCTCGCGACCGTCGAGCGCCGCCAGCAGATCCGGGAACGCATTCTCCTCGACGTCCTCCGGCGCGAGCTCCGAAAGCGAGAGGGCAAAACCCTCCCGCCCCAACTCCTTGACCGCGGAGTCGAGCATCCACCGTCCCCGAACGTGCCCGAACAGGACCCACCCGGCGGGGAAGGCGACGCACAGGACCAACGCAAGCAGCACGATTCTCCAGCCCACCGTGCGGATCCTAG
>CAYMDA010000054.1:0-17947 GCA_964389135.1 uncultured Verrucomicrobiota bacterium
GACCCCACCTCTCCGGACCCCTCCCGGTGTCATCTATTTTTGAGGCAACGGGGGCGGGCAGGCCGCCGGTGCGCTCACTCCGGCGCGACCGAGAACGAGACGCGCTGGATGCCCGAGCGGCGGACTTCACGAAGGACCTCGAGGATTCGCCCGTGGGACACCCGCCGGTCGCCGGTGACGAAAATCGGGAGATTCGTGCCCGCGCGTTCGAGCCGGTTCGAGAGGGCGGATCTGAGATCCTGCAGTTCCATCCGCGTCTCTCCCAGGTACACCTGTCCCTCGCGATCGATCGCCACGTTGAACACGTCCGCCTTGATGTCGCGTTCGCCGCTCGCGGCGGCGGGTGCCTCGACGCGAACGACGTTCAGTTTTGACATGTTCAGACTCACCATCATGAAGGCGGCGAGCAGGAAAAACATGATGTCGATCAGCGGGATGATCTCGATCCTCGAGTGACGCCGCGCAATGGGCGAGGGGAGGCGCATCGGTCAGTCGGCGGGTTCCGAAAGGTCGTACGACACGTGACGAATCCCTGCCCCGCGACAGAGATCGACGATGCGCACGACGTCGCCGTGGCTGGCGTCCGGGCTGCCTTGGATCGAGACGGGCACGTCGGGATCGCCGGCCGCACGCTCCGAGAGGAACGCGAGGAGGTCGGGCAGCGTGACACGCCGCGCGGCGCCTGCGTCGCCGGGCGCGCGGAGGCGGACGTCACCGAGGGCATCGACTTCGAGCTGGATCAGGCGGGAGGGACCGCTGGCGGCGACGGGGGTGGGCAGGTCCATGCGGAGGGCCTCGACAGAGATCATGGTGAGGCTGACCATCATGAAGGCCGCGAGGAGGAAGAACATGATATCGATGAGCGGGATGATCTCGAGGCGGACGCGGCGGCGCGGGATGGGGGAGGGGATGCGCACGGCTTCAAGCTTACAAACGTAAGTCAGACGCGCGGTCCGCGCCCGGGCTCGTCTCCTCGACGGCGGCCCCGGGCGGTCCCCGGCGCCGCGCCCCCTCGAGCATCACCTCGATGTTCGTCGCCGCCGTCTCGAGCTCGAACTGCAGTCGCGCAAGTTTCGCGCTGAACCAGTTGAAGGGGATCAGGCAGAAGATCGCGATGCCGAGCCCGGCGGCCGTGGCGATCAGTGCCTCGCCGATTCCTCCCGAGACCTTCTGCACGGCCAGTTCGGCATCGCCGAGGCCGGTGAACGAAATGAAGATTCCGGTGACGGTTCCGAGCAGTCCGAGCAGGGGGGCGAGCGTGACGAGCGTGTCCAGCGCCATGAGAAATCTTCCCGCCCGCTGGAGCTCGACGCCGGCGGCGACCTGCAGGGCTCCCTGGAGCGAGGAATGTGCGTGGTTCAGACCGTGGTGAATCATTCGGAGCACGGGATCCTCCGTGTCCCGCGCGAGCTGGGAAGCGGCGGACACGTCCCCGTGGTCGAGGGCGGCGAGAACCTGCTCGAGCCGCGCGGGGTCGCGACGTCGTGATTCGCGCCACCACCAGAAGGTGCGTTCACCGACCACGGCGACGGCGACCAGGGCGGCCACGAGGATGGGCCACATGATGGGACCACCCTTCTGAAACAGTTCGATGACCGTATAGGCGAGCATGCGTCGTCCTTCCATCCGCCCGCAGCCGGCGCGGAATTCCCGGCGGCGCGGAGTGCCCCCGCTTTGTCACGGAGCGAAGGTGATCGCAATGCGGTAATGCGCGGGTGGTCCCGGATCCGCCCGCCATTCACGCCGGATGAATTCCGTCACGTGCGCATCGAGGGCGGGTGAACCGGAGCTTCTGCCCACGCGCACCGCGTCCGGGATGCCATTGGTCCCCACCGAGATCAGTGCCTCCACGGTTCCTCCGATGCGCTGCCGTTGGAAATGCTCGGGATAATTGGGCGGCGGTTGCCGGCGGAATTCGCGTCCGCCGAACCGGATGGCCCGGAACTCGCCATCGGGGACGGCCCGGAGGAGCCGGGGCGGCGGCGGCACAAGACGGGGATCGGAGGCGAGCTCGACGTACCCGGTCACCGGGATGGCGAAGCTGACCTCCCCGGGACGCGCGACGGGTATGGGTTCCGGCGGCGCCGGCAGTTCGGCGATGGCCGGCTCCGCCGAGGGCGCGGCATGTTCCTCCGGGGTGCGAGCCACTTCGGGTTCGAGGGGAGGGAGCAGGATGGATCGAGTCGATTCGGGCGGCGGCCGCGGCGGCCGCACGGTGATGGGCGGCTGGCGCAGGCCCATGGCGGCGATCATAAGCACCACCACGCAGATGGAATTGGTCCATGCGAGGTGCCGGGTTTCGTCGCGTCCATCCCGGGACAGGGAGTACCGGGCGAGGTCCGATCGGAGCGCGAACGCGTCGGAAGCCCCGAGCGGCGTCGGCCCCTTCCTGGCGATGTCGGTTTCCTGCGACCCTGGGGACGGCCGGCTCATGGAAGACTCCGTGCCTCCGACGTTGCGAAGGCAGCGGTCGTGTGTGCAACCGTGAATTCGCGTCCGGCTCCTGCCGGCGGCCAGGCCGCTGCGTGCCGTTCGCATCCGGATCCGGCATGCAGCAACCGGGACCAGCAAACCACCAGCGGCAGGGAATCATGTCGCCTGCGAAGGGTGGCGAGCGCCGGCGGGGCAGGGCCGCGCACGGCGGACGCGCTTGCGGGAAGCGGCTTCGCCCCTACAACTCCCGCATGTCCACGGCGTACTTCATCGGGGCGGGAGCGTCGCGTGCGGCCGGCTATCCCCTGACGGACGATCTGTTCGGGGCGATCGCGTGGGCGATTCGGAGGGCGCCGGAGGCGAAGAAGGGCCCCCTCGCGAGGCGGCTCGCGGCGTACCTGCACACGATCCATGGAGTCTCGCGGGCCACCCTGGATGCGAGCGCGGACGATTTCGAATCGACCTTCATTCGGAAGGAGGGAGGGGAACGCAGGATGCCGCCTCACCCATCGGTCGTGGACATTCTGAGCATGCTCGACGTGTTGTTCGCCGAGGGAAGTCACCCTGGCAGCTACGCGCGCGGCGGGCGCGGCGAGGTCCTGAATGAGCGGGAACTGCACCGCACGCGGGAACGGCTCGTGGGCGCGATCTGTCTCGCGCTGAATCCGCTCGAGCGGCATTCGGATCTCTTCTTGCGGTTTGTCGAACGGGTCCGACCCGGCGACGTGATTGTCACGACGAACTGGGACTTCCTGATCGACACCGCACTGCAGGGCGATGACAGCCGCTCGCGCATCGATTATGGCACCGACGCGATCGTGGTCTGCGCTTCCGGTGAGCGCGAGCTCGAGCCCGGCGGCGGATGCACGCCGCTCCTGAAGCTTCACGGTTCGCTCAACTGGCTGACCTGCCGCCGCTGCACCCGGCTGTACGCCAACCCGAACGTGCCCATCGCCACCCTGGAGTTTCGCCCGGAGGGTACGCGCGGTGATCGACAGGTCTGCGACTGCGGGATGCGCCTTTCGCACCTGCTCATGACACCGACCTTCGTCAAGACCTACAACAACCGGCACATCCTCAACATCTGGGGACGGGCGATCCAGCGGATGGCCGAATGCGAGGAATGGGTGTTCATCGGCTATTCGCTGCCGCAGGACGATCTCGGTGTGCGCGCGATGCTGTTGAAGGCGGCCACCATCCGGTCGGAGGCGGAAGGCCGGGGGCGCGAGCTGCGCGTGCGGGTTGTGACGAAGTCCGATGAAACCGCCGCGACAGGGAGGGGGGAGGACCGGAGCGAGGAGTTCCAGCGCTACCGGCTGCTTTTCGGCCGCTCGTGCGAGCTGATGGACGGCGGCTTCGAGGGGTGGCTGGAGAGGCGGGCGTGACGGCGGGCGACGGCCGGGGTGGCCCGGTATGCACGGGAGGGAAGGGAGGGCCTACTCGGCGTCGAGTTGGGATCGCTCCCGGCGCTGGCGATACACCAGGAGGGCCACCAGGTGACTCGCCACCGGAATCGTGAGGAGGCTGAAACCCAGGATGAGCGCGATCTTGAGCCTGGTGACATCGTGGTCGAGTGAGATCCAGAGCGCCGCGAGGAGCAGGCAGATGCCGAAGGTGGATGCCTTCGACAACGCGTGCGCGCGGCAGATGGCGTTCCGGAATCTCACGAGCCCGAGTGCGGAGAAGAGCATCAGGATGGATCCGAGCAGGAGAAGCAGGGAGACGACGATTTCGGTGAGCATGGTCTAGAACCTGGGGCTGTTCCGTGGGCTCGCGTCGCCCGGGTCGAGTTTCTCCGGGCGGGTGCTCAGGAACGAGACGAAGGAGATGGTCGCCACGAATCCGAGCAGCGCGAAGATCATCATGATCTCGATGAAGAGGTCGGTGTTCCAGAGCACCGAGGCGAGGCCGATCATCCCGACGAGGCAGGTCGAGGCGAGATCGAACCCGATGACGCGGTCGAGCACGGTCGGGCCGGCCATGAGGCGGCAGAGCGCGAGCACGATGGCCGCCGAGAGGATCAGAAAGCAGAGGGATGCCGTGGCCGTGATCATCGCGTGAAGGCGAGAATGCGGTTCTTGAGCCCCGCATCCAGTTTCCGGGACACCGCCTCGGGTTCATCGAGTCCGAAGACGTGCACCGCGAGATGGCGGCCGTCGGCGGTGCGGTCGGCGGCCATGGTGCCGGGAGACAGGCCGATGCACTGGGCGATGAGAAGGACCTCGAAATCGGTGAGGCCCGCAACGTCGTAGTGGATGAAATGTCCGCGGATGGAGCCGGCGTCGCGGCGCAGGGCGATCCGCATGAGCCGGATGTTGGAGAGCATGACATCCCACGCGAATCGGACAAGGAACGTTGCGAAACCCTTCACGCGCCGGACATAGCTCTGGCACCCGAGGGGTTTCTGGAACAGGGCCAGGAGCGCGAAGGTCGCGGTGAGGGCGACGAAGAAGTTGCCCAGCGTGGTGTTGCCGCTGAGGAACAGCCAGACCAGTGCCACCAGCAGATGCAGCATGAATGGATTGTTCATGGCATGACACCCTTTCCGCCGACGCTGAACACGGCATCCTGGTAGTGGTGCTGGTCCATCAGCGTCTCGATCGCGGTGGCGGCGGCGCGGAGGAACCATTCCGCCCCGAGGCCGATGCAGAGCGAGACGACGGTCATCACGCCCGCGAGCGCGGTCATGGTCCGGATCGGCGGGGAGGCGGCGGAGGCGATCCCCGTCTCCGGCGCGTGCCTCCAGAAGGCGGCGAGCCAGATCTTGAGCATGCTGACGAGCGTGAGCAGGGAGGCGAGGAGCGCGGCGCCGACGAGCCATGCGTGGCCCTGCTCGACGCCGACCCGGAGGATGAGGAACTTGCCCCAGAACCCGCTGAGCGGGGGAACGCCGGCGAGGGAGAACGCCTGGCAGAGAAAGAAGACCCCGAGCCATGGGCTGGCCTTCCAGATGCCGCCCATCCGGACGAGGTTGTCCGTGTGATTGAGAAAGAGGCATGCGCCGCCGATCAGGAAGAGGGAGGACTTCACGATGATGTGATGGACGACGTAATAGACGCAGGCGGTGAGCGAGGCCGCGCTGAAGAACCCGATGGCAAGGAGCATGTACCCGACCTGGCTGACGATGTGGAAGGAGAGGATCCCCCGTATGTAGTTGCGCGAGACCGCGCCGAGGACGGCGAGGACCATCGTGAGGCCGGCCAGCCACGCGAGCAGCAGGTACACCCCGTCGAGTGAGTGGGGGAATACGGTGCAGAGCATCCGGAGCATGACGTAGACGCCGACCTTCGTGAGCAGGCCGGAGTAGAAGGCACCGAGTGAGAACGGAAGGATCGGGTAACTGTTCGGGAGCCAGTAGTAGAGCGGGAAGATGCCCGCCTTCAGTCCGAACACGAACATCAGCAGAAGGACAACCAGTTGGACGGACAGGGCGCCCTCCATTTCGGAGACGCGCGCCGCGAGGTGTGCGAGGTTCAGCGTGCCGAACAGGGAATAGACGAGGCCGGCGGTGGCGAGGAAGAGGGAGCTGCCGAAGATGTTGACCGCGAGGTAGGGAAAGGCCTCCCGGATGTCGCGGTCGTTCGCCTCGATCGTCAGCAGGGCGTACGAGGCGATGAGCATGATCTCGAAGGCGACGAAGAGGTTGAACAGGTCGCCGGTGATGAAGGTGAGGTTGATCCCCGCGACGAGAAACTGCATCAGGGGAAGCCGGAGGGGTTGTTCGAAGCGGACGGGCACCTCGGCGTAGCCGAAGAGGATGCAGATCAGGGCGACGAACGTGGACAGGCAGAGCATGATGCCCGCGAGCCCGTCGAGCACCAGGACCACGCCCACGGAGGAGTCCCAGCCGCCCACGTTCAGGACGAGCGGCTTTCCGCCAAGGGCCATTCCCGTGAAGCGCAGCGCGAGCGCGAACTGGAACGCCGCGGAAAGCGCGATGAACACGCGGCGGCCGCGGCTGGGACGTCCGAGCACGAGACAGCAGACCAGTGCCGTGAGAATCGGGACGAGGAATGGCCAGATGGGGCTATTCATCTCCGAGCTCGGGCTTGAAGAGGACCTCGGCGTCGGTCGTGCCGGAATCGAGGAAGATCCGGTAGAGCAGCATGATCAGGTAGATCGTCAGGCCGAACCCGATGACGATGGCCGTCAGCAGCAGCGCCTGCGGGATGGGATCCACGTGCGGTCCCGTGCCGGCGGCGAGAATGGGCGGGCGCTTCGAGCCGGGGTCGCCGGACATCGCGAGGATGAAGAGGTTGGAGGCGTTCGAGAGGATCACGAAGCCGAAGAGGATTCGCACGAAGCTCTTCTGGAGAAGCAGGTAGGTGGCGATGGTGAACATCGCGCCCACCAAGATCGCGGTGTCAATCTGCATGGGGATTCTCCTCCGCGGGTGAAGGGTGGTCGGTTCTCTCGATCGGCTCCTCGAGGGAGGACGCGTAGTAGAGCGCCTCGCCCGGGGTGAATGCGCTGAGTCCGGAGATCGAGCGCGCCATGACGATGATCAGCTTCACCGTGATTCCGCCCACCAGCAGAAAGACTCCGACGTCGAAGACCATGGGTGTGCCGATGTGGAGTTCGCCGAGCAGCGGGAGGCCCGGGAGGTGGAGGTGGTACTGGGTGAGGAAGGGCTTTCCCAGGAGCATGGGTGCGGTGCCTGTGCCGATGGCCAGCAGCAGGCCGAAGGCCGCGAGGCGCAGGGGCGGCAGGGGCAGCTCCCGCTGAAGCTCGGTCCAGCCTCGCACGAGCCCGAGGAGGATGAAGGACATGCCGGTCGCGAGACCGCCGATGAAACCGCCGCCCGGCAGGTTGTGTCCGCGCAGCAGCAGGTAGATGGAGATGATGTTCACCAGGAGGAACACCAGTCCGATCACCGCCCTGAGGAGGAAGGACTCGAGTGTCTTCATGGTTGTTCCCTGCGGCCGAGGAGGAAGCCCGGCGGGGCCTTCGGATCAAGCTTGATTCGTCTGCGGTAGCGCATCATGAGCCCGAGCACGCCGAGCGTGGCGGTGAGGAGGACGGTGATTTCCCCCAGGGTGTCGAAGCCGCGGAAATCCACGAGGATCGTGTTCACCGCGTTGTCGCCTGCGGCCAGCGGCTGGGAGAGTTCGAGGATGCGGGGACCCAGGGGATCGGGATGGCGGTTGAGGTCGGCGAAGACGATCAGCGCCGCCATCAGCAGACCCGTGCCGAGGGAGAGGCCGATCCGGAAGAAGTGGCGGGTCTCGAATCCGAAGTCGAACTGCACCCCGCGCTGGGCGGAGGAGGGGAAGCGCGAGAGCAGGAGGAGGATCATCACGACCGATGCCGATTCCACGAGGATCTGGGTCATCGCGAGGTCCGGCGCGCGATACAGCACGTAGTAGAAGGTGGTGAGAAACCCGGCGATCGAGAGCGCCACCAGCTGCGCGCTCCATCGACGGAGGAACAGAACGCCGAGCAGGGCGACGATCGTGAGGATCACCAGGAGGATCCGCACCGGATGGATTGCGATGGGGAGCCCGGCAAGGCTGTGCCTGATCGGACCGTGCATGAACAGCGCGAGACCCGGAACGATCAGGAGCACGGTGATGACGATCGGGAGGTATGCGGGCGGCCAGTCGGCGCGCAGCGCGAGGGTCAGCCGGCGGGCGCCGGTCACGAGCTTGTCGTGGGCCTGCTCGAAGAACACATCGAAGCGCAGCCATCGCGGGATCGCGGAGTGCGTCCAGCGCGTCTGTCTCCCCGCGAAATACAGGGCGCCGCCCGCCGCGAAGATGAAGACACTTGTGAACAGCTCCGGCGTGAATCCGTGCCATGCACGGAGGGCGGGTGCTTCCGCGGCGTGGAGTCCGGGGACGGCGAGGCGGTCCAACCAACCCTGGAGTTGCCCCGGGAAGAGTCCCGCGGCCAGCGCGATGGCCGCGAGCAGGAGCGGCGGGGCCTGCAGGGACCACGACGCCGGATGCACCCTGATCTCGGAGGGTTCCTGTCCGAGGAACACCTCGATGAAGATGCGCGCGGCGAACGCGGCCATGAGGATGGCCGACAGACCCACCATGGCCAGAAGCACCCATGCGCCGACGCTTCCGTCCCTTCCCATCCCGATGAGCTGGGTCAGCATCAGTTCCTTGCTGATGAAGCCGGCGGTCGGGGGCAGCCCCGCCATCGTTGCCGCGGCGATCGCGCAGGCGGCCATCGTCCAAGGGAGCTTCCGTCCGAGACCGCCGAGTCTGCGCACGTCGCGGACGCCCGTGCTGTGATCGACCACGCCCGCGACCATGAAGAGCGCGCCCTTGTAGCAGACATGGCTGAGCACGTGCACGAAGTCGAAGCGCACGAGCGAGCCGCCGAACAATCCGTAGAGTCCCATCAGGAACCCGAGCTGGCTCACCGTGGAGTACGCGAGGATCGCCTTCAGGTCGTGGGACATCAGGGCGAGCCACGCACCGAGCAGCATCGTGGTGAAACAGACGACGGCGAGGATCGGAAACCAGAGATCCAGGTGACCGAAGACGGGGAAGATCCGCGCGGTGAGAAACACGCCGAGCTTCACCATCGTGGCCGCGTGCAGGTAGGTGCTCACCGGCGTGGGTGCCGCCATGGCACCCGGCAGCCAGAAGTGAAACGGGAATTGGGCGGACTTGCCGAAGGCTCCCATCAGGATGAGCAGCATCGACGCGGTCAGCCATGCTTGTCCCCGGCCGGGACCCACCGCCGCTTCCCCTCCCCGCGAAATGAGGTCCGTCAGGGAAAATGTATCCGCCGCGACACCGAGCATGATGATCCCGGTCAGCATGCACAGGCCGGTGGCGAACGTCACAAGGAGGGCGCGCCTTGCCCCGGAACTGGCTTCCGGGCGTGTGTGGTGAAAGCCGATGAGCAGGAACGACGCGATGCCGGTGAGCTCCCAGAACACGAAGAGCGTCAGCAGGTTGTCCGAGAGCACGGTCGCCAGCATGGCAGCCATGAACATCAGGATGTAGGCGTGGAAGCGGCCGTGCGGTTCATCGTCGGCGAGGTATCCGACGGCGTACCAGCACACCAGGAAGCCGATCCCGCAGATGATCAGGCCGTAGAAGAGCGCCAGGCCGTCCGACAGAAACGTGAGTTCGAGGCCGAGCGATGGAATCCAGGGAATCGAGACTCGAACGGGCGTTCCGCTGAAGCCGACCCACGCGAGCAGGGCGAATGAAGCCGCGGCCGCCGCGGCGGCCAGCCAGCCCGAGGAGGGCCCGAGCCGCCGGGCCCCGAGCAGGATGACCGGCACCATGGCCGCCGGCAGCAGCGGCACGAGAAGGATCAGCGTGGGAGCGAATCCCGGGGTGGTCAGGTCCATCACGCCAGATGCAGGACCGATCCCCGGCTCCCGGAGCGCTCGACGGAAGAGGGGCGGGTGACGAGTCGTCCGAGATCGCGGGCGGGGGAACCCACAGGGTCGGCCGCGGTGCCTCCGGAAGTCAGCCCTCGCAGGGATGCACGACAGTCCCATGTGCGCGAACCACCGGGGAACGACGCGCGCACCCGTCCCGCCAGGGGAAGGGGTGCGCGGTTCGTCCGGCCGATGGGCCGCTCGGCTTGGTGCTGCTTGTGGTCAGAGGCTGGGGTCATGGGCGCTGGACTGACAGAAGGCTCCGCATCCTCCACGACATCACCTTCATTCTCAATTGCATTCGCCCTCTTCGATTGGTCGATTCGCGGCGAGTCGGAGCCGATTCGGGGAGCCGCGGCCGCCGCGTCGCTGGATGCGGATGGGACGCGAGGTGCGGTTGACAGGATTGCGGATTCGCGGGCATGGTCCCTGCCTTTTCGCGAGAAGCGTATGCCGAATACCAAGTCAGCCGAGCGCCGGATGCGGGTCAGTGCCCGCCGTCAGGCCCGCAATCGTTCCGTGAAGTCCCGTCTTCGCACGCTGGAGAAGAACTATCGGGCCCTCGCCGCCGCCGGGAAGCCGGAGGAGGCCGCCGCGGCGTTGAAGGCCGCGACGTCGGCCCTCGATCGGGCCGCGCGCCGCGGGACGATTCCCCGGGGACGTGCGGACCGGAAGAAGTCACGGCTCGCGCTTCATCTGCGGCGTGTGACGGCGCCTTCCGCGTCGGCGGCCACGGCCGCGGCCCCGGCGGCCTGATCGCCGGCGTTCTCTCGCCCGCACGAACGGTGGCGGAGCGCTCGACATTGGCGCGGCTGGTCGATGCGACCGTCGCCCATCTGCAGGAGCTTCGCGCGACCGGCCAGCGCTGGGTGGAGGTGGACCCGGAGACGCTGGCTGCGCTGTCGTCCCGCCCGCCGGCCGCCGCGCGGCCCCGCGTCCTGCCCGGTGCCCCTTCCGTCGCCCGCGAAAGTTCCGCACGACCCCTCGCCGGGGAGGCGGCATCCCCCGCGGTCGCTCCCGTGACGGACCGTGCTCCGGCGGCGCCCGTCGTGGTTCCGCTGCAGGCTCCCTCGGATCCGGCGGTGGACAAGCGCGCCGCGATGGAGGAGATCCGCGCCCGCGCGCTGGTTTGCCAGAAGTGCCCCCCACTCGTTCGATCGCGGACGCAGGTGGTGTTCGGGGTCGGGAATCTCGACGCGGAGCTCATGTTCGTGGGCGAGGCGCCGGGGGCGGAGGAGGACCGGCAGGGTGAGCCGTTCGTCGGTCCTGCGGGGCAGCTCCTGACGAAGATCATCAAGGCGATGGGGTTCAGCCGCGACACGGTGTACATCGCCAACATCCTCAAGTGCCGGCCGGACATGCCGGCGGGTTCCTTCGGAAACCGGCCGCCGAGGCCCGACGAGATGGACATCTGCAAGCCCTACCTTTTCAGCCAGATCGACATCATCCGGCCGAGGGTCCTCGTGGCGCTGGGGGCCACGGCGGTGAACGGACTGCTCGGGATCACCGCGCCGATCAGCTCCGTGCGCGGGCGCTGGCAGTCGTTCCGCGGAATTCCCGTCATGCCCACCTATCATCCTTCCTACCTCTGCCGGGCGGAAAAGGAGGCCGACCGGGGAGTGGCCCAGAAGCGCAAGGTCTGGGAAGACATGCTCCAGGTTCTCGAGAAGCTCGAGAAACCGATCACCGACAGGATGCGCGGCTATTTTCTCCGTCCGGCGGCCTGATCCGCGGCGGACGGAGGCCCGGCACTCCTTGTTTGGCACGGTGAACCCCGTCTGATTCAATGGCGTGGCGATGAAAATTCTCGTCATCGGTTCCGGCGGCCGCGAGCACGCGATCGTCTGGAGGCTGGCGAAGTCGCCGCACACCAGACGGCTGTGGTGCGCCCCGGGCAATGGCGGTATCCAGGTGGAACGCTGCGTCTCGAACGGCAGCGCCGTGGAGTGCGTTCCGATCGGGGCGGAGAACATCGAAGCCCTCCTGGAGTTCGCGGTGGAGAACCGGCCGGACCTCACGGTGGTGGGCCCGGACAATCCGCTCGCGATGGGCATCGTGGACCGTTTCCGGGAGCAGGGACTCCGCATCTGGGGCCCTGATCGCCGGGCCGCGCAATTCGAGTCCTCCAAGGCGTTCTCGCAGAATTTCATGGCGGTGCACGGCGTGCCCTGCCCCGAGGGCGGCGTGTTCCGCGACCCGCACGCGGCGAAGAAGTTCGCCGCACACCTCGGCGGAAGGTGCGTCGTCAAGGCGGACGGCCTCGCGCTTGGCAAGGGCGTGATCGTCGCGGATTCGCTCGCGGAGGCGGAGCGGGCGATCGAGGACATCATGGAACGCCGCCTGTTCGGCGCGGCCGGCGAGCAGGTGGTGGTGCAGGAGCGTCTCGAGGGGACCGAAATCTCCCTGCACGCCCTGTGCGACGGGCATGTCGCACGACTGTTTCCCACCGCGCAGGATCACAAGCGCGCCTTCGATGACGACCGCGGGCCAAACACGGGCGGCATGGGCACCTACTCGCCCGCGCCGTTCCTGTCCGAGGACGAACTGCTCGAGACCGCGCGCGCGATCCTGGAGCCATGGCAGCGCGGGTGCGCGAGCGAGGGCATCGATTTCCGTGGAGTTCTCTATCCGGGGGTGATGCTCACGGAATCGGGCCCGAAGGTTCTCGAGTTCAACGCGCGCTTCGGGGATCCCGAGGCGCAGGTTTACCTGACCCGCCTGGAGAATGACCTCGTGGAACTGCTCGAGGCCTCCGTGTCGGGGACGCTCGGGGCGTTGGACCTGCGCTGGTCGCCGTGCTCTGCTGTGTGCGTCGTCATGGCATCACAGGGTTATCCCGGCGCGTACGAAAAGAACCGGCCGATCGAGGGACTCGAGGCCGTGTCCGGTCTCTCGAACGTGAAGGTTTTCCATGCGGGAACCGTGCGGCACGATGGCCGCTGGTACACGTCCGGCGGACGCGTCCTCGGGGTCACCGCATGGGCGGACACCCTTGCCGAGGCGCAGGAGTGCGCCTACGCGGCGGTGGATCTGATCCAGTTCGAGGGTGCTCACTACCGGCGCGATATCGGCGCGCGCGCGCTGGCGCACGGAGCGTCCATGGCATGAAGGAAAGCACCCCCGTTCCGAAATCATGACGATCGCCGCTGAGAAGGGTACGGCATTGAGCCGGAACGTGGTGAGGGGGCGGCTCTCCCGCGGAACTCCGAGCGCGGACCCGGAGAAATCGAGGACGGACGGCGGCTGGAGGATTCCGGAGTGTCGTCGTGGCGGTTCCCCTCGGGCAGGGGCCGGTCGGTCGACCATGCTGGGCCTGGCGATCGTTCTGCTGGCCTTCGGCACGGATGTGCGGGGTGCAGTCCTGCCGGAGGGCCTGGCGAGCGCGCCGCCGTGGCCATTGCCGGAACAGCTTCACGAGAGTCTCGCGGGACGGCTCGCGGACCTGCCGCCTCCGCAGCCGGTTCACACGAACGCCGAGACGTACGTGCGTTCGCTCTCGCCCGCCGTGATGCCGGCGGTATTCGCGGAGACTTCGGGCCTGATCGCGAGGAGCAACATTTATCGGGGGACGGCGCCCTACGTTCGCGTTGCGCGGGTGGGCGCCGGGTTGGGCGAGGCGATCCCTGCGGCGATCGCCGCCATGGATCCTCCCTATCCCCTGGCCGGGTTGATCATCGATCTGCGGTTCGCCTCGGGGGACGACAGCGCCGCGGCGCGCGACGCGGCCGCGCATCTCGCGCGGGCGGCGAAGTCCGGCTTCGCGCAGGCGCAGGGAGCCGCATCCGCATCGGCAGACTCACGGACGGCCGCCGCGCTGGTGCTCCTCGTGAATGAGGGGACGACCGGCGCCGCGGAGGAGTTCGCCCGCGCCGTGCGTGCAGGCGCCCGGCCGAGCATCCTGATCGGGACGAACACGGCGGGACGCGGCGCGGTGTACGAAGTGGTCGGCCTTCCGGGCGGACGCGCGGTCAGCGTGCGCGTGGCGAACGCGACGGAGGCCGGACTGGTTCCCGACGTGACCGTGAGCACGTCGCCGTGGGACGAGGCGTCTTACTTCGAAACGGAGTTTGTCCGCTTCCAGAACGGCCGACCCGTGGAGACCGGAATTGCGCAAAGGCTCAACGAAGCCGAGCTTGTGCGGCGGCAGCGTGGCATTCCGCATCCGCTGCCCGCCGTCGAGGATCTGGGTCCGGTGGACGGCGAGCCGACGGAAGGCGCGGCGAGCGCAGGGTTGCGGATTGTTCAGGATCCGGTGCTGGCGAGGGCGATCGACCTTGTGGACGCGCTCGCCTCACGGCACCGCAAAGCGAGCGAAGAGAAGTGACGTGGTTGCAGTTGTGCCCGGTCCCAGCAAGTTGCCGCGCCGTATGAAATGAAGACCATCCTGTTCGTTTGCACAGGCAATATCTGTCGGAGCCCGATGGCGGAGGGATTGTTCCGGCACCTGACAGCCAGGATGGGCGGGCGATACCGGGCGCTGTCGGCCGGAGTGGGAGCGGTGGACGGCATGGCGCCGAGCCCGCACGCGGTGCACGCCCTGAAGGAACTGGGGATCGACATCACCGGGCATCGGAGCCGGGCGCTTACCGCCGAGCACGTGCGCGAGGCGGACCTGATCTTCGGGATGACCCATGGGCATGCCAACGCGGTGGTGCTCATGTACCCCCAGGCGGCGAACAAGACTTTCGTCCTGCGCGAGTTCGACGACACCCTCGAGGCCTTCGAGAAGGATATCGCGGATCCGATCGGCGGTTCGTATGACGTGTACCTCCGGTGCCGCGACGAGATCGAGCAGGGCATTTTCAGCATGCTTAAACACCTTGAGCAACAGGATGGGGCGGCGGCCCGTTCCGCCGGGGACGAGGTCGTCCGGATCGCCGTGGGAGCGGATCACGCCGGCTTCGAACTGAAGCAGACCCTGAAGCAGCATCTCACCAGGGAACGTGTCGCGCTCCACGACTTCGGCACCACGTCCCCCGAGCCCGCGGACTATCCCGAGTTCGCGCAGGCCGTTGCGCAGGCGGTGGTCAGCGGAAAGGCGGACGTCGGCATCCTCGTGTGCGGCACCGGCATCGGCGTCAGCATGGCCGCCAACAAGGTGCCCGGAGCGCGGGCGGCGCTCTGCATGACGGAGGACATGGCCCGGCTCGCGCGCGCGCACAACAACGCGAACATCCTTTGCCTGGGAGGCCGCGTGATCGGCGTGGATCAGGCCCGGTTGATCGTGGACGCCTTCCTCACGGCCCGGTACGAGGGCGGCGAGCGACACGAGCGCCGGGTCTCGAAACTCGAGGGCACCCACGGTCCGCTCGTGACCACGGATCCGGCCGTCGCCCGCATCGTGGAGGCGGAGCGGCGGCGCCAGGAGGAGAACATCGAGCTGATCGCGAGCGAGAACTTCACCAGCCCGGCCGTGATGGCCGCGCAGGGTTCAGTGCTCACGAACAAGTACGCGGAGGGCTACCCGGGCCGGCGCTGGTACGGCGGCTGTGAACACGTGGATGAGGTCGAACAGCTCGCGATCGACCGCGCCCGCCGCCTTTTTGGCGCGGAGCACGCCAACGTGCAGCCGCACTCGGGTTCGGGGGCGAACATGGCGGTGTACTTCGCGTTCCTGAAGCCGGGTGACCGGATGCTCACGATGGACCTGTCGCACGGCGGGCATCTCACCCACGGCAACCGGGCCAATTTCTCGGGCAAGTTCTTCGAGATCATTCACTACGGGGTTCGCAAGGAGGACGAGCGAATCGACTACGATCAACTCGCGAAGATGGCCCGCGAGCACCGTCCGCGCATGATCACGGTGGGCGCGAGCGCCTATCCGCGGGTGATCGATTTCGAGCGGCTCGGCCAGATCGCGCGCGAGGTCGGAGCCATGCTGCTCGCGGACATTGCTCACATCGCGGGCCTTGTCGCGGCGGGCATTCACCCGAGCCCGGTACCCCACGCGGATTTCGTCACCACGACGACCCACAAGACGCTTCGCGGTCCCCGCGGCGGCCTCATCCTCTGCCAGGCGCGCTATGCGAAGGAGATCGACTCCTGCGTCTTTCCCGGGATCCAGGGAGGCCCGCTGATGCACGTCATTGCCGCCAAGGCGGTGTGCCTCGAGGAGGCGTTGCGTCCCGAATTCAGGATCTATCAGGAGCAGATCGTCCGGAACGCGGCCGCGCTGGCCGCGGGCATGCAGCGCAACGGTTTCCGGCTGGTCTCCGGCGGAACGGACAATCACCTCATGCTCGTGGATGTCGGTTCCCGCGGGATCACGGGCAAGGAATGCCAGCTCGCGCTCGACGCCGCGGGCATCACCGTCAACAAGAACACCATCCCGTTCGAGACGCGCTCGCCGTTCCAGGCCAGCGGCATCCGGCTCGGCACGCCCGCGGTCACGACGCGCGGCATGAAGGAGCCGGAGATGGCGGTGATCGCGGACATGATCCGCGAGGTGCTCACGAATCTGCAGTCGACGGAGGTGGCGGAGAAGGTGCGCCAGCGCGTACGCGAACTGACAGCACGGTTCCCTCTGCCGTCCTGACAAATGCCCGGCGGCGGGCGATCGGCGAACAGAGGGTAGGGAACGCCCCGGAACAACCGGGGCGCCGGCAGGCCGTGGATGCCACGGCCCAGGGGTCCTTTCGCCGCTTTCGTGGCGAGAAGTTGCAATTTAGACCTTGCGATCGGGGGCTCCTTGGTCTTTCTTGCGGCACGAGGCACCCCGTCGCAGCCGGAGCCGGTTGAAACGGAAGCGACTCCCCCCGTTGAAGCCCGATTGGAGGTTTTTCGCAATCTCCCGCCAGCGGCCGCGACGTTTGTCACCCACCAAAGAAGATCCCTTTCATGGCCAGACCGAAGAAGGCAGCTCAGGAATCTGCCGACGCACCCGCCACCGCATCGCCCAAGCGTGCGGTCCGCGGCCGCAGGAAAACCGCGGCCGCGGCTGAACCCGCACTTCCGTTGGAAACGCAACCCGCCGTGGAGGCGGCCTCCGGATCGGAGTCCGCCGTCCGGCAGGATTCCCCGGCATCCGCGGAGGCGGGCGCGGCCGCGCGGGAGGAGGCCCAGGCCGCGAAGGCGCCTCCTGAGCCACAGGAGAACCGTGGCGCCGCACGGGAAGTCGAGAACCATGCGGCCGCGGGCGCCTCCGGGCAGTCCGATGCCGGGGTGCAGTCTGCGGAGGCGGCCGCCGGTCCATCGCGTGAAGCGGATCGCCGCGAGACGGAGCGCCGCGAGCGGCGCGAGTCGGACCGTCGCGAGGAACGGGCCGGTGGCGACCGCGGGCAGGCGCCCGCAGGGAGGGGGCCGGCCGGGGGTCAGCAGCCCCAGCCGCAGGGCGCCCCACGACCCTCGGGCGACGGCACGGGAAATGGAGTCCCGTCCGGGGACGGCAACCGGCAGGGTGTGATCGTCGAGTCCCCGCGCGGGGAGACGATCAACATCGCGAAGCTGCACAGCATGTCGATCCCGGATCTCAACGCCAAGGCGAAGGAGCTTGGTGTCGAGAACTTCGGGACGATGAAAAAGCACGAGCTCGTCTTCGCGATCCTCCAGAAGAACGCCGAGCGCCGGGGCATTCTGTTCGCCGAGGGCGTCCTCGAGGTCATGCCCGAGGGCTACGGTTTCCTGCGTTCGCCCAGCTTCAGTTATCTCGCCTGCCCGGAGGACGTTTACGTCTCGCCGTCTCAAATCCGGCGCTTCGACCTCCAGACCGGCGATCACATCGCCGGTCAGATCCGGCCGCCGAAGGACAAGGAGCGCTACTTCGCCCTGCTGAAGGTCGAATCCGTCGGCCACGAGGATCCGGACAAGGCGAAGGAGAAGACGCACTTCGAGAACCTGACGCCGCTCTTCCCGACGAAGCGGATCCTGCTTGAAACCGACCCGGAGGAGCTCAACACGCGCGTCGTCGATCTGGTCTGCCCCATCGGCAAGGGCACCCGCGGTCTGATCGTGGCGCCGCCGCGCACCGGCAAGACCGTGCTCATGCAGAAGCTGGCCAACGCGGTCCTGAAGAACAGTCCGGAAGTCTATCTCATCATTCTTCTGATCGATGAGCGCCCGGAGGAGGTGACCGACATGGAGCGCACGTGCAAGGGCGCCGAGGTCGTCAGCTCCACGTTCGACGAACCGCCCGAGCGACACGTGCAGGTCGCCGAGATGGTGATC
>CAYMDA010000055.1:0-17819 GCA_964389135.1 uncultured Verrucomicrobiota bacterium
GAGAGGACGTACACCTCCGCCTTGAACTTCGTGTGCGGCGTGATCGAGCCGGGACGAGCCAGCACCATGCCACGCTCGACATCGTCCTTCTTGGTGCCGCGGAGGAGCACGCCGACGTTGTCGCCCGCCTGCGCCTTGTCGAGCAGCTTGCGGAACATCTCGATGTCCGTCGCCACCGTCTTGCGCGTGTCGCGCAGACCGACGATCTCGACCTCGTCCATGCGGTTCAGGAGTCCGCGCTCGACACGGCCGGTGACCACGGTGCCGCGGCCTTCAATGTTGAACACGTCCTCGATGCACATCAGGAACGGCTTGTCGACCTCGCGCGTGGGCAGCGGGACGAAGCTGTCGATGGCGGCGAGCAGGTCGGCGATGGCCTTTTCGCCCTCGGGCTTGCCCGCGAGGGCCGCCGTGGCGCTGCCGCGGATCACCGGGGTGGTGTCGCCGGGGAACTGGTACTTGGACAGCAGGTCGCGGATCTCCATCTCCACGAGGTCGAGCAGCTCGGGGTCGTCGACCAGGTCGACCTTGTTCAGGAACACGACGATGGCGGGTACGCCGACCTGGCGGGCGAGGAGGATGTGCTCACGCGTCTGGGGCATCGGGCCGTCGGCGGCGCTGACGACCAGAATGGCGCCGTCCATCTGCGCGGCGCCGGTGATCATGTTCTTGATGTAGTCGGCGTGGCCCGGGCAGTCGACGTGCGCGTAGTGGCGCTGCTCGCTTTCGTATTCGACGTGGGAGACGGCGATGGTGACGGTCTTGGTTTCGTCACGAACCGTGCCGCCCTTCGTGATGTCGGCATACGAAATGCGCTGGGCGAGACCCTTGCGGGCCTGCACCTCAACGATGGCGGCCGTGAGGGTGGACTTGCCGTGATCGACGTGGCCGATCGTGCCAACGTTCACGTGCGGTTTCGTGCGCTGAAAGTTTTCCTTTGCCATTGCCGGACTCCTGAACTTGCGTTCGTTCTGAACTACTCGCGTGCTGTGCTGTTTTGCAGATGTGTCGTGTCGGAGGTGGAGCCCATGACCGGGCTTGAACCGGTGACCTCATCCTTACCAAGGATGTGCTCTACCGACTGAGCTACATGGGCGCCAGATCCGTTATGATGCCGCCAGACGACAAAAAGACAATCAGCCCGTCCCAACGGCGCGGGCTGTGTTGTCCGTAGCGCTACGGCGCAGTTTGGAACGTGATTGATAAAAGCTCGCGAGCCGCGTGTCAACCGGATTTCTGGTGGCCTGGCGACCCCCGGCCGCCTCGCGAGCGCCCCGAGGCTCAGCGCCGCGCCGTCGGCGTGACCTCGAGCTCCACCCGCCGCCCCTCCCGCACCACGACCACCCTCACCGGCTCGCCGATCTTCACCGCGTCGAGCGCGTATGTGTAGTCGTAGATGTTCGCGATCCGCCGCCCGGCGAACTCCACGAGCACGTCGCCGCCGCGGATCCCGGCCTGGTCCGCCGGACTGCCGGAGCGCACCCCGCTGAACTTCACGCCCTCCACCTCGGTCGCGTAGTCCGGAATGGTGCCAAGGTACGCCCGCAGGGACTCGCGGCTTCCGCCGCCGCCGCTGCGCACGACCTCGACGTAATCGGGACGGGTGTCCGTTGCGCGCAGGTCGTCCACCAGCCGTCGCGCGAAGCGCGCGATGCGCTCGAGCCCCTCGTAGTCGATCTTCTCGGGAACGTCCGTCGGACGGTGGTAGTCCTCGTGGCTGCCGGTGAAGAACGCGAGGATCGGAACGCCCTTCGGGTAGAACGCCGTCGAGTCCGTCGGCAGGAACGGGTCCTCGTGCAGGGCGAGGTTGAAGCCCGCCGCCACGTTGCGGCGCTCGAGCATGCGCCTCCAGCCGGACGACGAGCCCACCCCCTGCAGGATGAGACGGTTGTCCCGCATCCGCCCCACCATGTCGAAGTTCAGGTACGCGACGACATTGCTCAGCGGAACGAGGGGATGATCCGCGAAATGAGAGGAGCCCAGGAGGCCCATCTCTTCGCCGGACCAGAAGGCGAACACGACGCCGCGGCGCGGGGCCGTGGTCTGGGCGGATTCCGCGGCCAGCTCGGCGGCGACCTCGAGCAGCAGGGAGACGCCCGAGGCGTTGTCGTCGGCGCCGGGGCAGATCCGGCCCTCCTCGCCCTTGAGGTTGAAGGCGCCGCTCGCCTCGCCGTGCCCCAGGTGATCGTAATGCGCACCCAGCATGACCACCTCGCGGGTGCCGGGGGAGGGCGGGATCCAGCCGAGCACGTTGCGATCCGTCTGGCGCACCTTCTCGAGCGCGACCGAGAGATGCACCACGCAGTTGGAGACGGTGAAGCCGCCTTCGGCATGGGGGCTCTCGGAATCGAGCCCGGATTGCAGCGCCGCGAGGTCGCGGCCGGAACCCTCGAGCAGGGCGGCGGCGACGTTCGTCGTGACGGTCGCGGCGAGGATCGCGGAGCCGGCGGCCGCGCTGTCGGATCCGAGCGGGGCGAGCTCGCCCGCCCCCGGGGAATTGGGGCCGGTGACGAAGAGGATCGCCCGCGCGCCAAGGTCGCGCGCGATCATGGCCTTGTAGCGGAGCCCCGCGTAGCGGTTCAGCTCCTGGCGGCGCTCCGGACTGACATCCTCCGGCACGTAACGCAGCGCGAGGACGACCTTGTTCGACACGTCCAGGCCCGCGTAGGAGTCGTACGCCGCCTGCCCGCCCTCGGGAACGCGAAGGCCGTATCCCGCGAACACCACGGGACCGGAGATGGTGCCGTTGTCCGAGAAGGCGAGGGGACGGAAGTCCCGGTCCGCGGCGAACTCCTGCTCGCCGACGCGGAGGGCGTTGCCGCGGGCGAGCCGGGTGCCCGCGGTGTACTCGAACTCCTGGAAGAAGTCGTCGCCGGAGACCGGCTGGATTCCGGCGGCGCGGAGGTGCTCCGCGATGTAGTCCGCGGCCCGGCGGGCGCCGGGCGAACCCGTCAGCCGACCCTCGAGTTCCGGCGACGCAAGGAAGCTGACCTGCCGGCGGAGGTCCTCGGCGCGGATCTCCCTGGCGAAGGACTGGTCGGGACCCGCGGCCGCGCCGTCGGAACGGGTCACGGCCGGGGCCCGCGCGCTGCGTGTCGTGGGCGCGGGTTCCGCGGCGCGTTCCGGCGCGGACGCCAGCGCCCGGAGGGCGGCTTCATGATTCCACTCGGCCAGGAAGAGCTGCGAGGCGCCGCCGGGCGTGCGTGCGCTCGTCCAGCAGAGGCGCGTTCCGTCCGGCGAGAAGACCGGCAGGCCGTCGAACCCGTCCGTCTGCGTGACACGAACCGGTTCGCGGCGGCCGAGGGCGTCCACGATGTAAAGCTCGAAGTTGCCGAAGCCGAGGAGGTTCGAGGTGAAGATGACGTAGTCTCCGGACGGATGGAAATAGGGCGCCCACGACAGGGCGCCGAGGCTCGTGAGGCGACGCTGGTCGGAGCCGTCGAGGTTCATGGTGTACACCTCGGCGGTGGTGCCCTTCTCGTCGAAGCGTCGCCAGACGATGCGCCTGCCGTCCGCGGAGAAGAACGGTCCTCCGTCGTAGCCGGGTGCGTGGGTGAGGCGCCGGGGATTGGAGCCGTCGGCGTTCATCAGGTAGATCTCGCCGAACCACGAGGGATCGATCTCGAGGCGCCGGAGGTCGTCCGCGGAGAGGCGATTGGTGGGGTAGGCGTCGCGCAGGGAGCAGAAGACGATGAGCCGGCCGTCGGGGGAATAGGCGCCCTCGGCGTCGTAGCCGGGGGCGTCCGTGAGCTGCCGGAGGTTGGAGCCGTCGCGCCGTGCCGAGAAGATGTCCATCGTCTCGTCGTAATCCCACGCGTAGCGGCGCTGCTGTCCGGAGGCGCGGAGGTCCAGTTCGGCCTGCTGTTTCGCGCGGGCTTCCGGGTCGTGATGTGTGGAGGCGAAGAGCACCTCATCGGTGCCGGGGCGGAAGAATCCGCACGTGGTCTTGCCGATGCCGGGTGAAACGCGATGCGAATCGCCCGTTTCGAGATCGAGGATGTAGATCTGGTAGAAGGGATTCCCGGGCTCGCGCTCGCTCTGGAAGATCAGGGCCTTGCCGTCGGGCGAGAAGTATCCCTCGCCGGCGCGGCGTCCCTCGAAGGTGAGCTGGCGGATGCGGGAGAGGAAGTTGGTCTCGGCGCGGGTCGCCGGGGGCGCGGCGAGGAGGGCGAACGCGCCGAGGGCAAGGGCGATGGCGGAGTGCGGACGAGACATCATCGTGGCTGGAATGGGCGTCGGTCGAAAATGAATCGGCCGCGGCGTCGGGTCGAGACGCGCGGCCGGGTCGGCCGGGTGAACGCTGGACGGGTGCGGGCCGGGCGCCGCACCGTTGTGCCTACCGGGTTCCGAGGACCGTGGCGGGGCTCCCGGTGGCGGCGGTTTCCATGGAGCTCATGGCATCCGCGTGTTCCGGGAGCGGGCGGAAGGCGAATCGCACGCGGGGCGCCAGCAGGGCGACCCCGCTCTTGAGGCTCGCGCAGAGGCAGCCGCGGCGGACGGCCTCAATGCAGTAGTGGTCGAGCTTCAGGCGGCCGTACACCGGTTCCGCGGCCGGGCAGGGATGCACGGCGACCAGAATGTGATTCTCGAGCCAGCGCCGGATCCGGAAGAACGCGAGGTAGTGCCGCTGTTCCATGATCCTGCGCAGCATGCAGAAGAGGCGCAGCGTTTCCTCGGCGTCGGTGCGCTGGCGGAGGTGCCAGCGGAGGTCCAGCAGCAGGTCCGTTTCCGATCCGGACACGGCGCCGCGTTCTGACAGCAGACGGTCGATCGCCGTCGGCGCGCACTGGGCGCGGCAGGTTGCCGGGGCGCACTCGGCGGCGACGGAGGCGGGACAGAAGACCGTCATGGGGGGTGGCTGCGTCTCGGACACGGCTCAGCTCTGCTTGAGGAAGCTCTTGAGCATCCAGATCGTCTTCTGATGCCAGGCGATGCGCTCGATCATGAGGTCCTGCGTCTCGAGGTCGTTGCGTTCACCGGAGAGGTCCCGGACCCGCACGGCGTCGTCGAGGACCTTCTCATGCGCGACCACGAGCGCGGCGACGTAATCCCGCTGGGGCGCGGGCGCGGTGAACTCCTCCATGCCGGCCCGCCGGGCGAGCGTGCTGAGGCCGCCGATGGCGTAGCCGTCCAGGGCGCGCACGCGCTCGGCAATTTCATCCACGGCGTGAAACAGATCCTTGTACTGGTCCTCGAAGGCCTCGTGCAGGGCGAAGAACCCGGGACCTTCGACGTTCCAGTGAGCCAGATGGGTGAGCGCCATCAGGGCGTAGGTGTCGGCGAGAACGAGGTTGAGCGCGTCGATCAGGGTTGAATCCTGACGCGTCGTGGTGGCGGTCGTCTGCGACGTACTGGTGCTCATGGTTCTTGATTTCAGGTCGTGGCGTGCAGCCTGCCGTCCGGAGTCCGGGGACCGGATCCGCAGGCGCAGCCGGGCGCTGAGTTGATCAGACTGTAGCACGAGCGCCGCGGGCCGAAAGGGGAAAGGCGCCCGCCCCCCGGTTCCTCCTCCGGCGTCTGCTGAGCCGGCCCGCTCACGTGAGGAGCGTGGCGGGGTCGGTGTACGGCAGATTATGGGCGTCCGCCACGGCGCGGTGGGTGATGGCGCCGCGGTGGACGTTGATGCCGGTCAGCAGCGGGGGCCGCAGCCGGACTGCCTCGGGCAACGGATGGTCGGAGAGCAGCTGGATGTAGGGAAACGTGACGTTGCCGAGCGCCTGGGTCGCCGTCCTCGCGTACGCGCCGGGCATGTTGGTCACGCAGTAGTGCTGCACGCCCTCCTCGACGAACACCGGGGCGTCATGGGTCGTGGGACGCGAGGTCTCGGCGCAGCCCCCCTGGTCGATCGCGATGTCCACGAAGACGCTGCCCGGCCGCATGCGTCGGAGCATCTCGCGGGAGACGAGTTTCGGGGCGCGCGCGCCCGGGACGAGCACGGCCCCGATCAGCAGGTCCACGGTCGGCAACAGGTCGTGGAGGTGCGCCTCGCTGGAGTAGAGCGTGTGCGCGGTGTGGAGGGTGATGTCGAGAAACCGCATCCGCTCGAGATCGACCTCGAGGATCGTGACGTCGGCGCCCACGCCCGCGGCCATGCGGGCCGCGTTCACGCCCGAGGTGCCTCCCCCGAGGACGACCACCTTCCCGGGAAGCACGCCCGGCACCCCGCCCAGGAGGACACCGCTGCCGCCGTGGTGCTTCGCGAGGTAGAATCCGCCCACGAACACGCTCATGCGCCCGGCGATCTCGCTCATGGGTTCGAGGAGCGGCAGGCGGCGGTTCACCTCGAGCGTTTCATACGCGATCGCGGTGACGCCCGCCTTCTGCAGGGCGAGGGTGCAGTCGCGGTTTGCAGCGAGGTGGAGGTACGTGAAGAGGATCTGTCCCTCCCGCAGGAGGGGGAACTCGGGGGGCAGGGGCTCCTTGACCTTGACGACGAGGTCGGCCTCGAAGGCGCGCGCGTGGTCCTCGACGAGGGTGGCTCCCGCCGCGCGGTAGTCCTCGTCGGGGAATCCGGCGTCCACGCCCGCGCCCGCCTCGACCACCACGGAGTGGCCCGCCTGCACGAGCTGCCATGCCGCGGACGGCATCAGGGCGACACGGTGCTCCTGCCGTTTGATCTCGCGCGGTACGCCGATGAGCATGAGGGGGATTCAGGGCGGAGCGGAGCGGGCGGGCAACGGAAAACGGGCGGCGGATCCGGCGGGTGAATCAGTCGAGCGTGCGGCGGTAGCGGCGGATGCCGACCGCCAGCGCGAGCGTCAGAAAGACGAGGATCGGCCAGAGGTGCGGGAGGATGTCCGCGAGGGTGTTGCCCTTCAGGAGAATGCCCCGGACACAGCGCAGGAAGTGCGTGAGCGGGAATGCGCTTCCCAGGACCTGCGCCCACTCGGGCATGCCGCGGAAGGGGAACATGAACCCGGACAGCAGCAGCGACGGCAGGAAGAAGAAGAACGACATCTGCATCGCCTGAAGCTGGGTGCGCGCGATCGTGGAGAAGGTGATGCCGATCGCGAGGTTCGCGACGATGAAGATGAACATGACCGCGAGGAGGAGCGCGAGACTGCCTTCGATCGGGACGTCGAAGAGCGCGCGGGCGGCGATCAGGATCACGGCCGTCTGGATGTAGCCGACAATGATGTAGGGCACGATCTTCCCGAACATCACCTCGGCCGGGCGTGCCGGGGTGGAGAGCAGGTTCTCCATGGTGCCCCGCTCGCGCTCGCGGGTGATGGCCACCGCCGTGATGATGACCATCGTCATCGTGAGCACGACGCCGAGGAGGCCGGGCACGATGTTGTACTGGGTGATGCCCTCCGGATTGTAGTGGCGATGGAGCCGGAGCTCGGCCGGGCCGGCCCTCGCGCGCAGATGGGCAAGCGGCGGATCGAGGTCGCGGTCGAACACGTGGTCGATGAGCTGCTGGAGCGCGGCGAGGGCGTTGCTGGTGGCCGCGGGGTCGGTTGCGTCGGCCTCGAGCAGCACGGCGGGTCGTTCCCCGCGGAGCAGGCGGCGTTCGAAGTCGGTGGGGACATGCACGGCGAAGAGCACGCGCCCGCGCGCGAGCAGTTCGCGCAGTTCGGTCTCGCTTTCCGCCAGGTGCGTCACCTCGAAGTAGCCGCTGTTGCGCAGCGCGTGCAGGAGGGTTCGCGAGAAGCGGCTGTGATCCTGGATGAACGCCGCGGTGGGAAGTCGCCTGGGGTCCGTGTTGATCGCATACCCGAACAGGATGAGCTGCAGGCACGGGATGCCGATCATCATGCCGAACGTGAGCCGGTCGCGCCGCATCTGGATGAACTCCTTGGCGATGATCGCCCACCACCGACGGAGATTGAAACGGCGCGCGGACACGTCAGCGGAAGTTGTCGGGGGCCGAACTCATGAGGCTGATGAAGGCGTCCTCGAGACCCGCGGCGATCCGGCGGAGGCGCAGCCCGCCGGAGGCGAGCGACTGGACGGAACGCGCGAGCGTGTCGGCGTCGCGGCCGTTCACGTGGAGCGTCTGGCCGAACGCGACGACCTGTTCCACTCCCGGCAGCGAACGGATGCGGGAGGCGAGCGCGTGCAGGTCCGGGCCCTGGATTTCCCACGTGACGAGCGCGGTCTGCTCGAGGATCTCGCCCACGGTTCCCTTCGCGAGGAGGTTCCCGAAGGCGATGTACGCCAGCCGATGGCAGCGTTCGGCCTCGTCCATGTAATGCGTGGTGATGAGGACGGTGAGGCCGTCGGCGGCGAGCTGGTGGATCTCCTCCCAGAAATCACGGCGCGCCTTGGGATCGACGCCGGCGGTCGGCTCGTCGAGGAGCAGCAGTCGCGGCCTGTGAATGAGGCAGGCGGCGAGCGCGAGGCGCTGCTTCCATCCGCCGGAGAGTGTCCCCGCGAGCTGCGCCCGACGCTCGGCGAGCCCGAGGCGCTCGAGCGATTGATTCACCGCGGCGCGGCGGCCGGGCACCTCGTAGATCCGCGCGATGAAATCGAGGTTCTCCGCGATCGTGAGATCCTCGTAGAAGCTGAAGCGCTGCGTCATGTACCCCACGTGCCGCCGGATCTCGGCGGACTCCCTGCGGATGTCGTAGCCGAGGCATTGGCCCTCGCCGGCGTCGGGGGTGAGCAGGCCGCACAGGATGCGAAGGAACGTGGTCTTGCCGCTGCCGTTCGGGCCGAGGAACCCGTAGATCTCGCCGCGGCGGACGGTGAGCGCGATGCGATCCACCACGGTGCGCGCGCCGAAGCGCTTGGTGACGTCGCGCACGTCGATCGCCGGGGTGTCACTGGCCGGCGGCATCGGAGTCTGGCCCGCTGGAACGCAGGCGGACATCGACCGGCTGGCCGGGGCGAAGCCCGGGGGTCGCCCCGGGATCGAACGCCGCCTCGACCATGAACACGAGCTTGGCGCGTGCGCTGCGGCTGTAGATGACCGGCGGGGTGAACTCGGCCCGGGTGGCGACATACCGGATGCGCGCGGGCACCGGCGCGGCCGCCCCGTCGCGATGCACTTCCACTTCGTCGCCCGCGCGCAGGGAGGAAAGGCGGGCCTGCGGAACGAAGAAGCGCGCCTTCAGGTTGCGTGGAGGCAGAAGAATGACGGCCGGGGTTCCCGCCGGGATGAACTCGCCTGGCCGGTGAAGCACGTCGTGCACGGCGGCATCCTCCGGGGCGTGTTGAACCTTCTCGTCGAGGGCCCATCGGGCGCGCGCGAGGCGCGCCTCGGCCGAGCGCACGGCGGCGCGGGCGGCCTCGATCTCGTCCTCGCGTCCGCCGAGCCGCGCCGTGGCCAGTTCCGCGGACGCGGTGTCGAGGGCGGCCTTGGCGGCGTCCCGGCGGGTGGTGACTTCATCGAGCTCCGCCGCGGCGATGACGTTGTCCCGGAACAGCTGCCGGTGGCGCGCGAGCTCGCCGTCCCAGAACTCGAGGTTCGCGGCGGCCTCGGCGACACGCGCCTCGTGCGCGGCGATCTCGGTGGGACGCCTTCCCTTGAGCAGGTTCTCGAGCCGGGCGCGCGCCTCGTCCAGGCGCGCCTCGGCCTCCTCGAGATCCGCCTTTTCCGCGGTGGCCTCGAGCAGGAAGAGCGGGTCGCCCTTCCTGACGGAGTCACCGCGTTCGACGCGGGCCTCGAGCAGGATGCCGGGGACGGGCGCGGCGACATGGACGAACTCGCCTTCGATGTAGCCCTGGAAGACGTTGTCTTCGGGACGGGAGCAGCCGCTGGCCAGCAGGGCGGCGAGCGCACCCGGGCCCAGGGCTCGGAGAATCCGAAGGATGGGCCAGGTCGGGATCATGCACTGGGCCCGTCGCCAGGGACGGCAGGTTGTTTGCACGGCGGGAAGGTTGTCAACCGGCACCGCGGCGAGGTCCCGCACGTCCCGGCGCAAAGGGAACGGCACGCATCGCCCCGGAGTTCGTGCTGTTCTTGAAGCGGGGAGTCCGGCCGGTCACGGGCGGCGGTCGGGCCGGGTGCCGGCGTCGCGGAGGATGCCCGCGGCGCAGGCTTCGTTGCGGTTGGAGCAGAGGCGCTTCAGCACCAGGCGGGCGCAATGGCGCGCAAGGAAGGGCTTGAGCCGGTCGAGCAGGGGATAGTCGGCATCGCCCTTGAACTTGATGGTGACGGCGAAGCGGCGGCAGAGGCGGCGCTCGATCCAGCGTTGCATCAGTTCGAGGGTGCGGGCCGGGGCGGCGATGACGTCGCAGAGGAGCCAGTCCACGGGCGCGTCCGGTTCGAACCCGAATGCGTCGCCCCGGACGAAGGCGAGATTCGGGTGGCGCATCAGGTCGTCGCGAAGCGGTGCGCGATCGACCGCCACGACGGACGCGCCCCGCTGCAGCGCGACGTATGACCAGCTTCCGGGAGATGCCCCGAGATCCACGCAGCGCTCGCCCGCGCGGATCCCGGCGCCCAGCCGGCTCTCGGCTTCCAGCAGTTTCGCGAACGCACGCGCGGGAGCGGCCTTGTCCACGGCGATGGGAACCTCGCCGCGGGGAAACGGGGAAAGCAGGTTGTCGAGCAGCGATGGAACGGGAGTGTGGGAGAACGCACCCTCACCGGGCGCGGTCAGGAGGAGCTGGGCGAGGCATTCCCCGGTCTGGAACGGATCCGTGGAGTCCGCCAGGGACCGGAGAAGACTGCGACGCCTGCGCCGGAGCAGTTCGAGGATGCCGTCGCGGATGAGCCGGCAGCGCTGAAGTCCCGCGTCGGGTGCGGGACTGTCATAGTGCGGGATGACATGAAGCCGCCACGGGCGCGCTTCCGGATTTGCCTCGATGAGGGCGGAAACCGCGAACCCGGCCCACTCCCGGATCGACGGGGCGGAGACCATCGCGGCCTCGGGAAGCGCCTGACGCGCGAAGACAAGGATCGGCGGCGGCTGGTCCGGGAGTGGCGAATCGAACCGCGTGAGACCGGGATGGATCAGCTCGAACTGTCCGCGGGGATAGGCGCGGCGGAGCTCGGCATGAAGCGCGGCGTCATCGCCCGGGGCCGCGATCAGGAGCGTTGGACGGGACGCCGCCGGCATTCAGGGCTGAAGCGCGATGCAGTGGAGGTGCGTCATGGTGGCGACGTAGAGCCGGCCGCTGGCGGCGACGGCGGTGGCGCTGACGGGGGCTTCGAGGCGCGTCTCGAAGAGGACCTGCTTTTCCCTCGCCGCGGCGAGCACATGGAAGCCGCCGCGCCGCGTGCCGATGTAAACGCGTCCGTCGGCGACGAACGGGGAGGCCCACGTCTCGCCGTCGAGATCATGGCGCCAGAGCGGCTCGCCGGTCCGTGCGTCCACGCAGTGGAGGTTCTGGTTCGTGTCGGACACAAACACCATGCCGTCATGGACGGCGGGGGTTGAGAACGTGTGCCGGACGAGGGAATGGGACCACACGAGGGCGGGTGCACCCTCCCCAAGGGCGAGACACCGCAGCCATGCGGCGTTCTTGCCCCACCAGAGATCGCCGCCGCCGG
This sequence comes from uncultured Verrucomicrobiota bacterium, assembly GCA_964389135.1. Lineage (GTDB taxonomy): Bacteria > Verrucomicrobiota > Verrucomicrobiia > Limisphaerales > CAIMTB01 > CAIMTB01. The sequence continues at coordinate 11,444 of CAYMDA010000055.1, forward strand.
CGAGGTAGAGACGGTCGCCGTGGGGCACCGGGGCGCCGTAGAAGTTGCTCGGTCCCACGCGCTTGTTCTGGTTGAACTCGTGGACGCCGGACTTCGGCGCGTCGGGGTCGAAGTCGAACTCCCATGCCTTCCGGAGCGTGCCGGGGCCGGCGGCGGAGGCATCCGCCGCGACGGACGCGGACCATGGCTCGAAGGCGTACAGGATGCCGTTGCCCGCCGCGAAGAAGAGGAGTTCGCGCCCCTGCACCCTGGCCATGGAGGGCGGCGCCCATGTGGCGTGAAAGATGTTGGGTCCGATGTTTTCGCGGTCGCGGGCGAGGTAGCGGCCGGTGTGCTTGTCCAGAACGACGAGCGAGGGCGCGTCCGGGCGGCGGATGCGGATGTGCGAGTTGTCCACGCCGGTGCCGGTGTTGAGGTAGAGATGATCGCCGTGGATGAGGATGGAGGAGTGCGCGGCGTCGTGGGACCAGATGCCCGCGCCGCTGGTCAGGTCGAACATCCAGAGGATGTCGGCGTCCAGCGGGCCGGGATCGACGCGGTTCGGCTCGGGCGCATCCGCCTTGAGGGTGCCGTCGGGATGGAGGGAGGAAGGCACGCCCGCGGGTGATTCGTCGGGGGGCTGCGGCGCGTAGTAGATCGCCTCGTTGGTGAACGGGCCGTCGTTGCCGTCGGCCATGCCGCGCAGGTCCAGGCAGAGGACCACGCCACGGTTGTCGACGATGTAGGCGCGATCGCCCTCCACGGTCGCCGTGGAGGAGATGCCGCTGTTGGGCCAGTCGAAGAAGCGATCCTCGATGCGCTTGGGCACGACGAGCTGCCAGAGGAGCGCGCCGTCGGCCTCGTTCAGGCACATGAGGACGCCGCGGTCTCCCTCATGACGGGGGTCACGCGGGTTGCCGTTGTTCGTGCCGATGAGGATGCGGCCGGAGGCGACGACGGGCGTGGAGTGAGTCTCGGTGCCGAGCGGCACGGACCAGACGATGTTCTCGCCCGTCCCGGGGTTGAAGCGCGCGGGCAGGTTGGTCTCGGCGGAGACCATGTTGCGGGACCATGCCTGTCCGAACTGGGCGGAGGGCGACGCGGCAGGCGCCTGGGCGGCGCACATCAGGGATGCCCCCGCGGCAAGGACGATGAGGTGGTGGAGCGGGTTCATGGGCGTGCCGGAGTGACGACCTGAAAGAACCGGGCGCGGCCGTGCGCGTCCGGATACGTGATCGGGAGGATGATCTGCCGATCGAAGGGCTCGGCGGGGGCGGTGAATGCGGTTTCCCATGCGCCGAGTCTGGCGTCGTCCCGCGCGAGGATCGAGTAACTGCGGTGCGCGACGGCATCGAAGGTCAGGACCGGTCCCGCGCTCTCATGGAACTCGAGCCGCAGCGCGAGGGCACTCCGCGGGTCGCGCGGGTCGGTTCCGGCGAGGTACTCCGCGAGGTTCGAGAGGGAATCGCCGTCGGCATCCGCATGGGCGTCGGACGGATCATCGGGATCGAGGCCGTGCGCGATCTCCCAGTCGTTGGGCATGCCGTCGAGGTCGCGATCGGAAGCAGGTGGGGCGATCGGCCGGCCGGGCGAGGGCCCGGCGAGCATCCAGTGCGCGGGATCATTGGAGTACTCGGCGGCGCGCGTGCGCTGCAGCGAGTGATTCGGGGCGCCCGCGGCGTCGGGCCACGGGAATGCGGTGCCGAAGACCACTCGCTCGACGAGGACATGGCGCCCTGGGGTGCCCGCGGGGGGCTGCGGATCGGGGCGCTCGAGGCGGATCTCCTCGCCATCGTTGGAGAGACGCCCGGAGAACGGGCCGAGAATCGGAACGTCCGCCGGGATGTCGAAGGCGGCGCGAAAGTTCGCCGTGGCGGAGGCGTTCGCCGGGTTGAACGCGACGATGACGGCGAAGGCATCGGGCTGGAGGCTGAAACCGGATGGGAAGTCGTACTGCACTCCGCCGCGGATGCGCCAGCCCGGGCGCGCCGAGTCGGCGCCGAGCGCGACCGGGTCAAAGCCCGTGTTGCGGACCTCGAGAAACTCGTGGTCGGGAAGCTCGGGGGCATCGGGTGCCGTGGCGGCGAGCGGCTTGAAGTGAATCTCGGACAGGATGACGGGGCCGACTCGGGGGTAGGCGTTGGCGGCTCCGGCGCCGGTGCGGAATTCGTCCACGGACGCGGGATCGTCGATGCCGAAGGTGCGCCGGCTCAGGGGCGCGTCGTCCCATCCGATGCTCGTGCGATGGCGGCCCACGGACACCCCGGATTCGAGGGGATGGAGCACGGCGAGGGCGCGGTAGCCGGTGAGATTGCCGGAGTCGTCCGCCTCGGAGAGCCACAGGCGTGGAGCGTGGGTGAGGTCGAGTTCCGCATGGACCGCGGCGGGCCCGCCGGCATAGAGGACGTGAAAGCCCCCGGGGGCGAGGCTGAGGGTGTCGGGGACGCGCGCCTGGGCGAGGTTCGAGTCATCCGTGCTGAGCCACCAGCCCGAGAGGTCGATGCGGCGAGGCGAGAGGTTGTGGAGTTCGATCGCCGGCTCGAGCGGGGGCGAGGCGCGGGCGAGCACCTCGTTGATGACGATGGCCGGGTGCGGGAGCCAGTTGGGCCCGCCCGGGGAGGCCGATGCCGGGAAGTCGGTGAAGGCCGATGCACCGTCGGGGAACCGGCCATGAGCGGTGGCGGTGCGGGCGGGCGGGACGTCCGCCGACGCGGCGAGGGCGCCCGAGGGCGTGTAGATCCACAGGGATTCCCCGTCGGCATCGAGACTGAAGGGAAGGTGATCCGGGCCCGCCGCCGGGTTGGAGTCGGCATGGAGCACGATGTGGCCGCGCGGCCCGATCAACGTGACGGGCGGCAGCACGGCCTTGGTGGAACCGGCGATCGAGGGATCATCCGTGATGAAGTGGCCGGCCAGGTCCACGGGGCGGTCATCGGGATTGAAGATCTCGATCCAGTCGGCGTTGTCGGGCGCGCCGGCGAGCCATTCGTTGAACAGGACCTGGCGGGCGGCGCCCAGCGGGGCCGGCAACGCGTTCGGAAGCCCGGGCGTCGGAGCCGCGAGCAGGGCGACGGACGAGCCCACGCGGCCCGACGAGCGATCGATGAGCTGCGGTCCGTAGGTCACCATGTGAAGGAGCCGGCCGGCGGATGTCGCAAGCCGCAGCGTTGCGCCGTTGTCCGGCAGGCCGACACCCGTGTTGAGCGGACCGGAGGCGTCGACGGACGCGGGACGCGCGGGATCACACCACACCAGCAGGTAGCCGTTGGCGGCGATCTGGACGCCCTGGGGAAAGGTCCATGACGCACCCGGTTCGATCGTGAGGATGGCTCGGGAGAGATCCACGGAGGTGGCCGCGGGATTGTGCAGCTCGATCCAGTCGGGCGACCCGCCCTCGGGATGCGGGGTGACCCCGTGGTTGCGCGCCAGCCATTCGTGGATGAACGGACCGGTCTCCGGCGCGACATGGTTCGAGAGGCCCGGGCTCGGGCTGCCGGGGAAGGCCCTCGGTTCACCCTCGCCGTCGGGGAGCCTGCCGCGGGTGAGGCCTTCGGGCGTCTCCGGATAGGAGACGGAGTCGATGGGCGCGCCGAAGCGATCAGACAGGGTGATCACGCCCCCCGCCGCGGGAAACCGGATGCCGAGGTTGGCCGGCCCGGAGGCTTCATCCGCGATCAGAACGAGGAAGCCTCCGGGTGGGATGAAGGTGTGCGTGCCGATCTGGTGCGAAGCGGAACGCGTCGAGACGACCATGCCGCGCAGCGCGGCGGGCAGAATGGGATCCCGGTTGTGGAGCTCGAGCCAGTCGTCGCCGCCGGATGGTGGATTCACGAGCCATTCGTTGAGGGCGACGGAGGGTGGGGCGGCGAGCGGCGCGCGCTGGTTGGGTGCCTCCGGGGTCGGCTGCCCCAGGTCCCATGAGTCTTCGAAACGGGCCAGGGTGAACCCGGCCGGCACGAACCCGAACGTGATGGCGTCGACCCGTTCGCCCGCGGGATCGTAGAGGGCGAGCGTTTCGCCGTCGCGACTCAGTCCGAAGCCGGTGTTGCCGGACGACGCGGGGGCGTCGGAATCACACAGGATCCTGAGGAATGCGCCCGGGGCGATCGCGGCACCCGGGGGGAACACGAACCGCCGCGGGTTGCTGTTGTCGGAAAGCGACCATCCGGCGAGGTCGATCGGGGAATCACCCGCGTTCTCCAGCTCGAGCCAGTCGGGGCCGTTGCTGACGAGCGGCGCCACCTCGGAGAGGCGGAGCACGGGGAGCGCGGGAAGGGCGCCCGGCTGGCCGGGGGAACCGGCCGGTTCCGGGCTGGCGATCCATGCCGCGGGATCGCGCGGGTCCGCGTCGGGGTCGATCAGCACGAGGGAAGGTCCCCCGCCGTTGGCGGCCTGCGGCCAGGGTGGCGAGTTGAAGTACTCGACGGCGTCCACGACGGTGCCGTCCGGTGCGACGAGCTCAATCCGTTCGGAGGTGTTGTTCAGAGCGGCATCGAACCAGCCGGCCACGACGACGTCCGGATAGCGAGCCATGAACTGGGCCGGGCCGGCGTCGCTGGCGATGACCCACCGGGCCCCCGGAGGCATGAGGGGCGACGGTTCGGGGAACCGGAAGTCCACGCCGCGGAAGGAGTAGCCGCTGAGGTCCACGGGCACGCTGCCGAGGTTGGCGATCTCGATGAACTCGAACGCGTCGCCGCCGGCGGGGCGATACATGAGTTCGGTGATGCGCACGGGACGCCGCGGCTCGTTCACTTCGAAGACTGCCTCGGTGAGGGCGCTCCAGTTGGTGCCGTCCAGGGACCTCGCGCGCAGAACCAGGGAGTGATCGAGCCTGATGGGGACCGAGTAGGTCCTCGCGTCGGGTGAGACCTCGCCGGTGAAGGCGACACGCGGATCGATGCCGTTGGTCGTGTAGTGGATCGTTCCGCGGAGGTTCGTCATCGAGAGGGTGAAACCCGGCGGCACGATCCCGCCGTGACGATTCAGGGCGGGGGCGTTGGAGGAGGCGAGCAGGCCCGCCTGCGCAAGGTGCTGGAGGACGTAGCGGCGGCGGTGGGGAATCCATGTGCGCCCGACCCGGTCGTCGAATGCGGCGATGACCCCGTTGAGACGGTTGGTCACCTCCGCGTAGCGGGCGCGAATGCGCGCGTCGGTGAGCGCGCCGTCATTGAAGAAGTGGCGATGGACGCGGTCGGCGAAGAACAGGCGGAACTCGGGGGAACGCCGGAGGTTGTTGAAGAGCGTCTGGATCCGGTGCCCGCCCGGGGCGAGCTGGTTCTGGATCGTGTTCCAGGAGGGCGGGTGATTGTTGATGTTGCCGAAGCTCCACTCGCAGTCCCATGCGTAGAAGCGATACAGGCCGTCGGGCACCCGTTCCCGGGCGGCGCGCCAGTTGTTGTGCGGCCAGTCGTCGTTGTCCGCGTAGATCAGGGGGCAGAGGTAATCGACGAAGTTCGTGAGATCGAGGCGCGCGGCGAGATCGCGGTAATTCTCGGGGATGGCGAGGTTGCGGCCGGCCGCGCTGCCGAGGGCGTTCCACGCGGCCAGGTCGCCCTCCCGGACCTCGCCGCCCTGCGCCATGATATCCCAGTCCTCTCCGCCGCCGTGATAGGCGCGGAGGAAGTCCGGGTCGATGCGTTCGGTGGGATTGTAGTAGCCCTTGTACTCGCCGTTGAGGAAGAGGTGGACGAACGTGCCGAGCGCGGCGGGCTGCCCGGTGTCGCGCGCCAGGTTCCGGACGAACTCGTCGAGGATGAAGGGATTGCTGTGATCGTTCATTCCCGCGCGGAGAACGATCGTGTCGAAGGATTGCTGGGTGGTCCCGGGGAAAAGCGGGTACTCGAGGCGCCCCTCTCCGTACTCGCCGCGGAAGTAGAGCCGGAACGAGTACTTGCTGAAGGGCAGCGCGCTCGACCGGTAGTTGTAGCGCTCGCGCACGTAGTTGCCTCCCTGGATTCGCAGGCCGCAGTCCACCTGGAAGCCGCTGTTGTCCTCCACGCGGATGTACTCGACGGACACGGGCCGTTCCCATGCCGCCCCGCGCTTCGTCGTGTTGCGCGGCGAGATCTCCATGATCCCGGAGGGGCCGTAGAGATGATTGGTGGCGGTCACCAGGGACAGCACGGGGAGGCGCCGCAGCCCGGGGGACGGGTTCAGCAGGTACGTGTGGGTGAGGACGCGCGAGGGAAGCGCGTTGCTCCTGAAGGCCGCGGCGCGGATGACGCGGTTCGTCGCGATCCGGACCGGGTTGGTGTAGAGGAACCCGGATGTCTCCGTCGGCGGGCTGCCGTCCATGGTATACCGAATCGTCGCGCCCGGCGTGCGGGTGGACAGGATGAGGTTGAAGGGATGCGCGAAGAACCCGCGCTCGACGCTGAACTGCACCTCCTCCACC
>CAYMDA010000056.1:0-17797 GCA_964389135.1 uncultured Verrucomicrobiota bacterium
ATTGCGTCATAGCGAACGCCTCGCGCCGACTCACCGCAAGCTTTTTGGTCATCGGAACTTCACGGATCCCGGAGACTCCGGATCGGAGGACACCCCGGGCATGGCCGCGGAAGCGAAGCGTCGATGACTCATCGCGGATGGCTCCGAAAAACAATCAGAGCTCCCGGCGTTGCGCGGAGATTCCCCGGCCCGATTCCTTCGCTGCATCCGCCGCGGCGATCCCAGCCCGCGAATGCCGCGCGAACGGGCCGCGCCTCCACGGCGCGCTCCCCCGCGTTGACGACTGCCGCTCCTTTGCCACAGTGCCCGCAGCCCATGAGCAACCCCTCGCGCCGTGAATTCATTGCCCGGATCGCCGCCCTCACCGCCGCCGCGCCGATGGCGCGCGCGGCCTCCGCCCCGGCGGAGCAGGAAACCGCCGGGGGCCGGCGTTTCAGCCTCGATCTCACGCCGGGCGCGATCGGCGTGTCCGGTGAACTCCCGGAAATCATCCGGCTCGCGCGGGCGCACGGCTTCGAATCCGTCCAGCCCGACGCCGGCTTCCTCGCGCGGCAGGACGCCGACGGCATGCAGCGGATCGTCGAGGAATTGAGGAACGGCGGCCTGCGCTGGGGCGCCGCGGGGCTGCCCGTCGATTTTCGCCGGGATGAGATGACCTTCCGGCGGGACCTGGAGCGCCTCCCCCGGCTCGCCGCCGCGCTTCGCGAAGCCGGTGTCCGCCGCATCGGCACATGGATCTCGCCGGGCAGTGACGACCTCGACTATGACGCGAACATGGAACTGCACGGGCGCCGCCTCCGCGAGGTGGCGCAGGCGCTCGCGGCCCATGGATTGCGCCTCGGGCTCGAATACGTCGGCACGCCCAGCCTGCGGGCGCGGATGCGCTTCGCGTTCGTGCACAACCTCGCGCAGGCCCGCCGGCTCATTGAGGAGATCGGGGTCCCGGGCACCGGTGTGGTCCTCGACTCGTGGCACTGGTGGACGGCCGGCGACCGGGCGGAAGACCTGCGCGCCCTCTCCAATGCGGACGTCATCGCCGTCGATCTCAACGACGCGCCCCGCGGCGTCGCGCTGGAGGATCAGCAGGACAACCGGAGGGAACTGCCCGCGGCCACGGGCGTCATCCCGGTCCGCCCGTTCCTCGAGGCACTCGTCGCGATCGGCTACGACGGCCCGGTGCGCGCCGAGCCGTTCAACCAGGAGCTGAACCGGCTCGACAACGAGGAAGCGTGCGCCCGCACGATCGCGGCCCTGAGGAAGGCCGTGTCGCTTCTCGACGCCCCGGCCGCCGAATGAGCCCGTTCCTCCCGCGGCTCGAGGGTTCTCCCGCTCAGGCGGGGCCGCGCAGCGGCCTGTCCGGCCAGGTGAACCGGAAGGTGGTGCCCACCCCCTCCTCCGACGCGACGTGAATCTCGCCTCCCCGCTTCTCCACGATGCGCTTCACAAGGGCGAGGCCGACACCGGTCCCCGGCCGGTCGGGAAGCAGGTCCAGCCGCTGAAACAGGCCGAAGATCTTCTCGTGATAGCGGGCCGGGATCCCGGGGCCGTTGTCCGACACGCTGAACTCCCAGCTCGACCCGCTGCGGCGGGAGGTGATCTGCACCCGGCCGTTCTCCTTGTCCGAGAACTTGATGGCATTATCCAGCAGGTTCAGGAGCACCTGGTGGACCTGGTGCGGAACACCGGATATTGCCGGCAGCGGCTCGGGAGTCCGGATCGTGAACGTCGCCGGCGGATCCAGCAGGCGGGTGAGCTCCGCGACCAGCCGGTTGAGGTCGATGATGGATTCCGGGGCGTCGCCCCGCCCCACCCGGCTGTAGGCGAGAATGCCGTCGATGAGCGAATGCAGCTTGCGCACCCGCGCCTGAAGCTTGTCCACGAGGGCATGCCCCTCGGCTCCCAGCTGCTTGCCGAAATCCTCCGCGAGCAGGTCCGCAAGGCGGGCGATCCCCCGGAGGGGCGACTTCAGATCGTGGGTCACCGCATAGACGAGTTCGGTCAGCTCGCGGTTCGTCTGCTGGAGCTCCTCGGTCCGGCCGCGCACCAGTTCCTCGAGCTGCTCCTGCGCCTGGCGCAGCACCTCGTCCGCCTGCCGCTGCAGCGTCACGTCCTCCGTCACGCCGACACAGCAGTTCACCCGGCCGTCCGGACTCCATGAATGCGCGATGCGCGTGCGCACCCAGCGCGGCTCCGCGCTCGGCGTGTTCGCCCGGAACTCGGAGATGAACTCGTGGGTCCCGTGCTGGGCGCTCTGCCACTGCGCGAGCACCCGGTCCCGGTCCGCCGGATGCACCATCTGCCACCACACGCCGCGGGGTTCCGGCACGTGGAGCAGGTCCGCCAGGGCGCGCCAGCGGCGGTTGGCGTAACGGAGCCGCCCTGCGGCGTCCGTGATGAACACGCCGCAGGGCGCGTGATGGCTCAGGAGATGCAGCAGGTCGCCGCTCTGGCGGCGGACGTCCTCCGCCTCCTGTTCCGGCGTGAGATCCGTGAACACGGCGTGGAGGCAGCCGGCGTGCTCGCCCTCGACGATCGGGGTCGCCCCCGCATCCACGGGCACCTGGCGGCCGTCATGCGCCTGGAGAAGGAGGCGGACGCGGTGGCCCGTCGCTCCGCGGCTCGCCTGCTGCAGCCATGCCTGGCACGCCGCGTGGTCGTAGGTGTGGACGAGCTGAAAGAGACTGAGCCCGGTGATCGCCGAGTCCGAGTACCCCACGGCCTTGCGGAAGGCGCGGTTCGCGTACACGACGCGTCCGGCGGGGTCGAGGACGGCGATGAGGTCCGCCGCGCCCTCGTAGAGGTCGCGCAGGTACTCGGCCGTCGGCGATGCCGCCGACGGCGCTCCGCCAGCCGCTGCGACGGCCGGCTGCGGTTTGGAGGCAATCGAGTCCATCTCTGTCGCCGTCAATGCGACTGTGGCAGGCGTCCCGCGCGGGCGCCAGCCTCAAACCGCCGCGCGACGCCCGGCTCAGAACGAAAACCCGTATGCCGCAGAGATCAAGTGGACTTCGACCTCGTAGTCGCCGAGGTACGCGGGGTTGATGTTCCGGGAGATCTCGCGGTCGTCGTAGAACACCCGCGAATACGCGAGGTCCACCCTGTGCCGTCCCCGGCGATAGTGCAGCCCGGCCGCGACCGCGTGCTGCGAGGCGTCCGGGATCGTCGGCGAGTACGTTTCCTCCGGCACCGGCGTCTCGAAGTAGTGATAGCTTCCCCGGACCTTCCATCCCCCGCCGAGGTCATAGGTCACCCCCACGCCGACGGTGATGGTGTCGTCCCACCGCTGCGGCACCTCCGGGGGCACGAGGTCCTGAAACGGCCCGAGCGCCCCCGCCGGGATCTCCACCGGCAGCGTGTCGAACCGCGAGAACTCCAGCCACTCCATGTTCACCTCGACCCTCAGCCGCTCCGTGACTTCCACGCCATAGCCGACGGCGACGATCGTCGGGAACCGGATCTCGCTGCCGAACGGAACCCGCACCCGCCCGCCCAGCGCGTCCGGAAGATCGCGAACCGTCAGGTTGCCGTCGTAGTCGATGTCCATCGGCGCGCGGAGCGTGACCGCGAACCGGTGCCCGGGCAGAAACTCCCAGGTGACCCCGATGTTTCCGCTCACCCCGGTCCCGTCCCCGTCCAGGATCATGTCCGCGTCGGGCGCGCCGAACATCCCGAGGTTCACCTTCTGGCGGATGCTCAGGTCCGAGTACATCACGTCGAGCCCGACACCGACGTGCAGACCCCTGGCCAGGCGGACGGCGACCGTGGGGTTGAAGTTGAAGGTCTGCAGCTCGACATAGCGCGGGCCGACATAGCGGAGCGCGCCGCCGGATCCCCAGTCCACCGACAGCCCGAACGGAACGCTCACCCCGAGGCCGAGCGCGACGCGGTCGTCCAGGATCGGCCCGCCGACGAAGAAGTGCGGGAGAATCTTCCAGGGGTCCTCCGTGCGCGCGCGCGCGCCGTCGGGCCGCCTGAACTCGACGTCATGGTATACCAACGTGGGTTCGACGGCGGCCTCCCAGTCCCGGAGCTCGAGAAGGTTCGCGGGGTTGTGAAAGACGGCCGACGCGTCGTCGATGAACGCGATCTTGCCGCCCGTCGCGCCGAGGCCCGCGGCGCCCGTTGTGGGGCTGCGGAAACCCTCTCCGCGCGTGTTCGCGGCGAGGCCGCCGCAGGCGACCGCGAGCATGAGACACCAGCGCGCGACCGACATCCGGGGGAACACAGGTGGAAGCGCCGGGCGGATCGGCAGAGTGATTCCGGGGGAAGGGTGGTGGGGTGCCATTTGAATGCGTAGGCTGCTTATGCCCGTCGAATGCAGCCGAGGCAAGCGCGACCCACGGAGATTGGAGGAAGGCGAGTAACTTCCGGCAGCACAGTTTTGCGTCAGGCGCCGATATGGGTGTAGGTATCGGCGCATGCACTCGTGGCGAATGGTGTGCCGGCCGCGGAGTTTGCGGGGCATCCCGCGTATTTCGCTACTCGCAGTCGCATAAGAAGAACACTTACATGGATCCCGGCAGCAGCGACAACCCGTTGCTAGTGAGTCGCGACATTCTCGTCACCTGTCGCAACAGCCTCGGAGCTCCGGTGCGCGCGACGCCGATCCGGCTGTCGCGTTACACGGCGCTCCTCGAGATTTACAACCCTCACAGCATTCTCCAGCTCTCGGAGGTGCTCGCCGAGTTCCGGATCAACATCGGCGAGCGGTGTGTGTACGCGGGGCGCGGCGTCGTCAGCAGCATCGTCAACACCGGCATCATGGTGATGTGCGAGGTGACGCTCGACGACGGCTGGCTCGACGTCGATCTGTTCTCGCCCATCGCGCAGCCCGAGCGGCTGAGGGAGGAGTTCCAGGGATTCATCAGCAACTGGCGCCGCCTTCAGTCGATCAGCTCCGACTTCAAGGTTGCGGTCGCCGACTTCCAGATGCTCCTCACGGAGCTTCGCCGCTGGCTCGACCAGGTCGAGCTCGGCGTGCGCTCCGAGCCGGTCGGGGTGCGGGCCGAGATGGAGCGGCGGGTGCTCACGGCGCTCGAGCATCGGATCGTCAACGAGGCGAACGAATGGTTCGGCCGCTTCGACAGCGTGGCGGAGCAGGTGGACGAGGAGCTGCGCCCCGCGCACCGCGCGTACGCACGCCGCCAGATTCACCCGCTTGTGATGTGCTCGCCCTTCGTGTACCGGACGTTCCACAAGCCCCTCGGCTACGCGGGCGACTACGAGATGGTGAACATGATCCTTCGCGAACCGCACGAGGGCGCCACGCTTTTCGCGAAGCTCGTCAATGCGCTGTTCCTGCAGAACCCGCCGGCGCAGGCGCACCGCAACCGCATCCTGCACCTGCGCAACCGCCTGCTCCAGGAGGTGAAGCGCGTGGCCGCCACCGGGCGCAGGGCCCGCATCTTCAATCTCGGATGCGGCCCGGCGCGCGAGATCCAGCATTTCATCGCGGAGCATCCCGAGTCGGACGAGGCGGAGTTCGTGCTCGCGGATTTCAACGCCGAGACGCTCGGCTTCGCGCGCGCCACCCTGGAGGAACTCAGGACGCGCCATCGGCGTCAGACCGGGCTGCAGTTCGTGGAGAAATCGGTGCACCAGCTCCTGAAGGAGGCGGCGCGCTCGCCGGCGGGGGATCTCGCGGGCGGCTTTGACTTCGTTTATTGCGCGGGACTTTTCGACTATGTTTCCGACCGCGTGTGCCGCCGGCTGATCGAACTGTTTCACCACATGCTTTCGCCCGATGGCCTCCTTCTGGTGACGAACGTGGACGCCGCGAAGCCGTTTCGGCACTCGATGGACTATCTGCTCGAGTGGCATCTCATCTTCCGCAACCGCGCCCAGATGCTGGCGCTGCTCCCGGACAATCTGCCCGTCCGCGAACACCAGGTGCTCGCGGACCCGCTCCAGGTGAACCTCTATCTCGAGGCTCGCAAGTCGGACGACGGCCCCGACCATGGCTGAGAGCTCTCAGGAAGTCACCGCCGCCTACGCGCGTCACGAGCAGGAGATCGGCCTGCAGCGACTCCGTCTGGGCTGCTGGATCGCGCTCGCACTCACTCCTCCGGGCGCGATCATCGACTTCCTGTATTACGCCGACAAGTTCCCGAACAAGATAGGCAAGTTCCTTCTCATCCGGCTTGTCTGCTCCGCCGCCATCCTGCCGATCCTCGATCTCGCCAGCCGGCCGTTCGGCGCGCGCCATTTCCGGCTCCTCGGCATCCTGCTCGCCGTCGCCCCGGCCTTCTGCATGGCATGGCTCATCCGTGAGGCGGACGGCGCCGAGTCCCCGTACTATGCCGGACTCACGCTCGTCCTGCTGGGCATCGGCATGGTGATGCAGTGGAACTTCTCCCAGAGTCTCACCGCCGCGGTCATCATCTTCGTCCTCTATCTCGGGGCCGTGCTTCCCCTGAGACATCCGGATCCCGAGTCATGGCTCCTGTCCGCCCGCGAGATCCAGCGCCCGTGGGGCTTCGCCATGAAACTGCGCGACGGCGTGGTCCGCGCCGGCGACGCCCCGCAGTCCGCCGCGGCCCACATCGCAGGCATGCTCTCGCCGCGCACGCGCGAACTCCTCCGCGCGTGGAGGCCGGAGGAACCCGCCTCCTCCTCGCTGACCGAATCCGTGGTCCGCGACCTCAACGAGACCATGCGGACGCGCCTCATCCATGACCCGCGCGCCTTCGCGGAGATTCCCCTCCGTGTCGAGACGCTCGACCTCCTCGAGTCGAACCCCGGCCCGCGGGAGCGGATCCGACTGAACCGGCTGCTGCTGGAGGACGCGTTCCCGCGGGACATCCTGCGCGCCGCGCCCACGCGCCAGATCGGCATTTTCCTGAACAATCTCTGGTTCATGCTGCTGACCGCGATCATCGTGATCATCGGCAGCCACGTGAGCGCCCGCCTTCGCTACAGCGACTTCGTCTCCCGGTTCAATCTCGACCAGAGCCGGCGCGAGCTCGAGATCGCCAACGACCGCCTCGGCGAATCGAACGAGCGCCTCGAGAAGACGAACCAGCGCCTCCGCGAGCTCGACGAGCTCAAGGGCCGCTTCTTCGCCAACATCAGCCATGAGCTGCGCACTCCGCTCACCCTGCTGCTCGGCCCGCTCGAACACCTGGCCAACAGCCCCGTCATCCTGCGCGAGGAACGGCTGCGGGAGTACGTCGGCACGATGCAGGACAACGGCCTGCGCCTGCTCAAGCTGATCAACGACCTGCTCGATCTCGTGCGGCTCGACGTGGGCCAGCTCCGCCTGCACAAGGTCCGGCTCAACGTCACCCGCTTCACCTCCAGCCTGCTCAACTCGGTCCGGCGTTTCGCCGAGGACCGCGGCCTCCGGGTGAGCAGCACGATCGATCCGAGCCTCACCCACGTGGTGGCCGATCCCGACAAACTCGAGAAGGTGCTCCTGAACCTCCTGTTCAACAGCATCAAGTTCACGCCGGCGGGCGGCGAGATCCGGCTCAACGGCTATGCCGACGGCGACTACGCCGTATTCGAGGTCATCGACACCGGGATGGGCATCACCCCCGAGAACCTCTCCCAGCTCTTCCAGCGCTTCTGGCAGGCGGACACCTCCGCGCAGCGCAAGTACCAGGGCGCGGGCATCGGCCTCGCCCTCGTGAAGGAACTCGTCGAGGCCCATGGCGGCGATGTCTCCGCGAGCAGCGAGGTCGGACGCGGCACGACGATGCGGGTCCGGATTCCCCGCTCCGGGGAGCCGACGCCCGATCACGGATTCGAGCCGCAGGGCGCACGGGCGGGCGCGGAGGACGCGGAGGACGACCTCGGCCGCGACCCCGACACCGAGCCGATGGGCTTCGAGGCGCGCCAGCACATCGCCTCGCTCTACAAGCGCGCCGAACTCCACGCGAGCATCACGCCCCTGCGCTCGAGCCTCAGGCCGTGGGACCCCGGGCGCGGCGGCAACAAGCCCGAGATCCTCATCGTGGATGACGAGCCGGACATGCTCCGCTTCCTCGTGAGCCAGCTCGAGGACGATTACGTCGTCCGCGAGGGAGTCGACGGCGAGCAGGCCACGGCCCTCGCCGCGCAGTATCTTCCCGACGCCATCGTCTGCGACATGATGCTCCCCGAGAAGGACGGGCTGCAGGTGTGCCGCGAGATCCGCGCCAACCACACGACCCGCACCCTGCCCTTCCTGATCCTGACGGCGCGCGCGGACGACGAGACGAAGCTCACCGCCCTCGCGGCGGGCGCGAGCGACTTCCTCGCCAAGCCGTTCTCCACCGCGGAGCTCAAGCTGCGCCTCAAGAACCTCGTGGACGCGCACCGCCTCCAGAAGGAGCTCGCCCGCCAGAATCGCAAGCTCCAGTCCACCCTCGAGGAACTGCGCGAGACCGAGATGCAGCTCGTGCAGGCCGAGAAGATGGCATCCCTCGGCCGTCTCTCCGCCGGCATCATCCACGAGATCAACAACCCGCTGAACTTCGCGCGGACAGGGCTGCACATCGTCCGCCGGCACGCGGCGCACCTGCCGGAATCGCTGCGCTCGGAATTCGAGGAGGTGCTGAACGACATCAGCGAGGGCATCGTGCGCGTGTCCACGATCGTCGGGGATCTGCGCCAGTTCAGCCATCCCGAGGCGGCCGCCGTCTCGGAGGTGGACATCCACTCGGCGATCGACGCCGCGCTGCGGTTCCTGTCCGGGGACTGGAGGGACGGCCGCGTCGAGATCATCAACGAGATCCCGGACGGCTTCACCGTGCACGCCAACCGGAACAAGCTGGTGCAGGTGCTGCTCAACCTCTGCCAGAACTCCTTCGACGCGATGCGGGAGAAGCCCCCGGCGGACGGATCAAAGCCGACGATCGTTTTTCGTGCATGGAAGGCAGATGGCCGCCGATATGTAAGTGTGCGTGACAACGGGCCCGGCATCCCGTCACTCCACCTGGACCATATCTTCGACCCCTTCTACACGACAAAGGAGGTCGGCAAAGGCATGGGACTCGGACTGAGCATCTGCTACCGAATCATCGAGGAGGTCGGCGGGCGCATCACCGTGAAGACCGAGCACGGCAGGTTCTGCGAATTCACCTTGGACTTTCCTGATCGATTTGACGATAAGCAATCCGTCGCTTTAGCCGACTTAATGGCTCCGGCATGAACTCCATCTACGATTACAAACGCTTCGCCATCCTGTACGTGGATGACGAGGAGAAGTCGCTGAAGTACTTCACACGCGCGTTCGGCGACACCTTCCGCATCTTCACGGCGAACAACGCCCAGGAAGGATACCGCCTCCTCGAGGACCACCAGGACGAGATCGGTGTCGTGATGACCGACCAGCGCATGCCGGGCGAACAGGGCGTTCAGTTCCTCGAGCGCGCCCGGCGCCTTCGTCCCCAGATCATTCGCATCCTTGCCACGGCGTTCGCCGATCTCGACGCGGCGATCTCGGCCGTCAACAGCGGGGCGATCTACAAGTACGTCACCAAGCCGTGGGAACCCACCGAGCTGGAGACCACCCTCAAGCGCAGCCTCGAGTTCTTCACGGTGCAGATCGAGCGCGACCTCCTGCTGCGGGAGAAGCTGTCGGTCCTCCATCGCCTCCTGATCACCGACCGCGTGCTCAGCCTCGGGGTTCTCGCCGCGGGCCTCGGCCGCCACGTGCGCCATGCCCTCGACGCCGTGAGCACCTTCCTCGAGCTGGCCCCGAGCGTCGCGACCTCCGAGACCGTGAATCTTGACCGCATCCGCGAGCCCGCCTTCTGGGAATCGCTGCACCAGAACGCACGCGACCGCCTGCGGTTCGTCATGGGCCTGCTCGACGACCTCGCCGAGGATCGCGGCGCGCCCTTCCGGTTCGACCAGGAGGTTCGCATCCATGAGTCCGTCCAGGAGGCGATCGAGCCGATCCGCGAGAACCTCGCCGCGCGGAGGATCGAGGTGGCCAACATGATCCCGGAGGATCTCCCCCCGATCCTCGTTGATCACCGCCGGTTCCGGAAACTATTCTCGTTCCTGCTCCGCCACGAGCTCGCGACGCTCCCCGAGGGCTCCGTCGTGCGCATCGAAGCCAGCGTCCGCCCCGCGGTCAACGGCCGGTCCGAGGAAATCGATCTGTTCGTCACGGACAACGGCAAGGGCATTCCCGCCCAGTCGATCCTCTCGCTGTTCGATCCGCTCCGCGTCGACGGAGAACCCGCCTCGGAGTCCGAGATGTACCTCATGGCGGTGTACTTCATCGTCTATCACCACGGCGGCCGGATCCAGGTGGGACACCGCGCGGGACGGGGCCTCGCCCTGACCATGACGCTCCCCCTCCGTCCGCAGGTGGGCGAGCCGGAGGACGAAACCCGCGAGTTCCTCGTCCGCGCCATGACCAACGAGCGGCTCTGGGACCGGCTGCTCGCCGGCATCTGAGAGGCGCACGGCGCCCGTGACCGTGACCGTCCGCCGCGGGTGAAGGCGCCCACCCCGGAGACGCGAGGCCCGCGAAGCGCAGCCAGCCGCCTCGCGGGCTCGTGCCCTGGAGAACTCCGCGCGCCTCGGCCATGCGCCCCCACGCCGGCGGCGTTTTATCCCTTCCTCGCGTCCCCCAGCGGGTGGCCCCGTTCCTCGAGCGGGAACGCCACCCGCCGCCGAGCCAGCGCCGACGCGTACACTCCCATCACCATCTCGACGGCCCACGCGCCGTTGCGCCCGCTGCACTCGGGCTCCCGGTCCTCCGAAATCGCCTCCAGCCAGTCGCCGACCGGCCCGGGATTCCGGCCCGGCGGGTTCCGCAGGGATGCCGGCTCGACCGGCCGCCATTCCTCGCGGATTCCCTCCGCGCTCCAGCCACCCGTCGATCGGACGAAACCGTGCGGAGGCACATCGGCGATGACACGCGCCTCACCGCGGCTGCCGAGCAGCTCGAGGCCCCACGGACCAAGCGTCTCCCGAAGGCGTCCGTCGCTCGTGAACGTGGCGCAGAGCCCGTCCGCGAACCCGAACGTCGCGGTCACGCGGTCCCCCGCGACCCAGCCCACGTTGTCCTCGGTCAGGCGGCGGTCCTCGCGCCGGATATCCCGGCCCTCCGCGAGGACGGTGGCCGACACCCACTCCGGATCGCCGCAGAACATGCGCATCAGGTCGAAAAGGTGGGAGCCGAGGACCATCATGTCCTCGCCGCCCGCGCGGTGATCCTGCTTTCCCCACGCGCGAACCTCGCGGAGGTCGCCGAGCATGCCTTCACGGACCGCCTGCCGAAGGGCGACCACGCCCGGGTGCATCCGCACCGTGTGCGCCACCGCGATCTTCACGCCCCGCGCCCCTGCCTCCGCGAGCAGCTCGTCGCCCTCGGCCGCGTCGCGCACGAAGGGCTTCTCCACGTACAGGTGCGCTCCGGCGCGCAGGCACGCGAGGCCGATCTCAAGGTGCTGATCGGCGTGCCGCATGCCGATGCTCACGAGGTGCGGCCGCTCCTCCCTCAGCATCTCGCGGTAGTCCGCATACCCGCGGGCGGCGCCGGTCGCGGCCACGGTCCGCGCCCTCGCCTCATCCACGGGATCGACCACCGCCACCAGCTCGATGCCCGGCCGCCCGCGGAAGATCGACTCGAGGCCGTGCCCGAAGTTTCCGCGGCCCGTGTGCCCGATCACCGCCGCGCGGAGGGAGGATCCGCCGCGGGCGGCGAGCGCGGGCACGGCCATCGAAGCCAACGTGGTCCGAACGAGGAACTGCCGGCGCGAAGTGGTCATGCGCCTACCCTGCCCCTTGACGCGCCGCCCTCGCAACGGGATCGCGCGGGGCCGGGCGGCCGTCAGGCCAACCCGAGCAGCCGGCCTCCCTGGTGGGTGAGGAACGCGAGCACCCACGCCAGGCTGGTCATGTACGCCAGCTGGAAGAGCGGCCACACCCAGCGGTTGGTCTCGCGCCTCACCACGGCCACCGTGCTCACGCACTGCAGCGCGAACACGAAGAAGACCATCAGCGTCACGCCCGTGAGCGCGGTGTACACCGGCGTGCCATCCGGCCGGGTCTGGCTCTGCAGCACGGCGGCAAGGCCCCTGGTCCCCTCCTCCGTCTCGTCGAACTCGCCGACGCTGTACACGGTGGACATCGTGCTGACGAACACCTCGCGCGCCGCGAACGACCCGATCAGGCCGATCCCGATCTTCCAGTCGAACCCGAGCGGAGCGATCAGCGGTTCGATCGCATGACCGAGCCGGCCGGCGAAACTGTTCCGCAGCTGCTCGCCCGCGATCTCATGCTCGAGGCGCGCGAGTTCCTCCGCGCGCGCCTCGGGATCGGCGATCTGCTCGATCTCCGCCTCGCGGGCCGCCGCATGCGCGGCGAGGGCCTCGCTGCGCGGATAGGTCGCGAGGACCCACAGGACCATGGTCAGCACGAGAATCACCGTGCCGGCGCGACGGATGAAGATCATCGAACGGTCCCACATGTGCCGGAGCACCACGCGGAGCGCCGGCCGCTTGTAGGGCGGCAGCTCGAGGATCAGCATGGCCGGGCGCCCCTTCAGCAGCGTCTTCTTGAACAGCCATGCGGACCCGAGCGCGCCCGCGATCCCGAGGACGTACATCGCGAGCATCGTGAGCGCCGTCAGCTTGATGAATCCGAGGATCGCGATGTTGGGGATGCACGCCGCGATGAGCACGGTGTAAACCGGCAGACGCGCCGAGCAGCTCATCATCGGCGCGACGAGGATGGTGATCAGCCGGTCCTTCGGGCTCTCGATCGTTCGTGTGGCCATGATGCCCGGGATGGCGCACGCGAACGAGCTCAGCAGCGGAATGAAGCTCTTGCCGTGCAGTCCCACCTTGCTCATGAGGCGGTCCATCAGGAACGCCGCCCGGGCCATGTAGCCGGTGTCCTCGAGCAGCCCGATGAAGAGAAAGAGCAGCACGATCTGCGGCAGGAAGACGATCACGGCGCCGACGCCGGCGATCACGCCGTCCACCAGCAGGTCGCGCAGATCGCCGGGGGGCATGGAAGCCTCGACGCGCGTGCCGAGGTACTCCACGCCGCCCTCGATCCAGCCCATGGGTGCCTCGGCGAAGGTGAAGATCGCCTGGAACATCAGGAACATGAGCCCGATGAAGATCGCGATCCCCCACACCCGGTGGGTCACCACACGGTCGATGCGGTCGCTCCAGCTCTCGCGCCCGACATCCTCCTCGCGGATCACCGCGTCGTGGATCCCGGCGACGCGCCCGTAGCGCGCCTCGATCGCGACCGTGGACAAGTCCACCCCCTCGGCCTCCAGGCGGCGGCGTGATTCGGCGATGGCATCGATGAGGTCCTGCGCGGGCGGCGCGCCGCCCACGGCCGGAAGGGTCCCGTCGCTGAGAAGCAGCAGAGCCTCCGCGTCCGTCCGTCGCGAGGTCCCGTTCCCGTTTCGTGGCATGCGCTGACACAGGGCCCGCCACTCGCGCTCGAACGCCTCCGGCAGGTCGACGAACCGCCGCGCGGGCGGCGGTGTCTCCGTTGACGGCTGGAGCGCCAGCCGGAAGATCTCCGTTCGCAGGCGGTCGAGCCCCTCGTTGCGCACCGCGACCGTCGGCACGACGGGCACGCCGAGTTCGTCGGCGAGCCGCCCCGGATCCACCGTGACCCCCAGGTCGCCCGCCACATCCGTCATGTTCAGCGCGACGATCGTGGGGTAACCCAGCTCGATGACCTGCGTCGCGTAATAGAGGTTCCGCTCGAGGTTCGACGCGTCCACGACGACGACGACGACGGCGGGTTCGGGCACTTCCGCGATCCGCCGCAGCAGGACGTCGCGCGCAACCGCCTCGTCGAGCGACTGCGGGCTCAGGCTGTACGCGCCCGGAAGGTCGAGAATCGTCATCCGCAGGTGGGGCGGCGTCCCGCGGAGGCGGCCCTCCTTGCGCTCGACGGTGACGCCCGCGTAATTCCCCACGCGCGCGCGCAGCCCGGTGAGGGCGTTGAACAGGGTCGTCTTTCCGCAGTTGGGATTGCCCGTGAGCGCAATCAGGAACTCCCGCGGCCGGGAGGGGGGTACGGCACGCTCACGCTCGGTGGCCATCATGTCTCATGAAATCTGCATCGGAGGCGGGCGACGGGCTGTCGCCGGGTTGCGGTTCCTTGTCGGTCCCTTGTCCCCGGGGATGCCCGCGGCGGAGGCGAGGCCGGGAGCGGCGCGGGATCACCTCACGCGGCGGGCCGCACCATGATCCGTTCAGCGTCCTGGCGGCGCAGGCTCAGGTGATAGCCGCGAAGCTTGATCTCGACGGGATCGCCGAGCGGCGCGAAGCGCACGAGCTGCACCGGCGTCCCGATCAGCAGTCCCATCTCCATCAGGCGCGGGCGGTCCTCCGCCGCGACCCGGATCTCGGCAACGCGCCCGCGCACGCCGGGCTCCAGGGAACTCAATGGCTGCACCGCTTCACTCATGCGGCCGGGATTCTCCCTGCGGGCGCACCGGTTCGACAAGAATCATGCTGGCCAGATCACGGCTGATGCCGAGCCGGGCGTTGCACACCTGGCAGATGATGTTCGTGTGCTTGCTGAGAAGGCGGACGCGCTGGCGCTCGCAGAATCCGAGTTCCCGCAGACGCACTGCCATCTCCGCGGGCGCGGCGAGCTCGCGGACACGCAGCATCACCCCCGGCCGCGCCTGGTCGAGCGAACAGGCGGCGGGCCGAAGACCGGACAGCGTGACTTCACCGTCGGCGGGCGGCGTCATTCCAGTCAAAACTGACCGCTCCCACCCGAGCCTTCAAGCGGCAACTATCGACGCGATGCCCTGAATGAACCGCGCTCCTCGCGCGGGGCCGGCGCATTTCCCTCCCTTCCCGGTCCCGGGGCGGTGAGCCGGGGGTGTTTCTGGCCTCAGTGCATTTCCACCTCGCAGGTGCCGATCGCGCCCGCGTAAAAGTTGAACTGGACGTTCGGATGCTCCGCGAGGAGCGACATGGGCACCGCGGAGTCCACGATCCGTTTCGAGATCATGTAGGTCGTCAGCCGCAGCCCGAACGCGTTGTCGTGGTGCCCCGGGTGCCAGATGGAAACCTTCTCCGCCTGCCATGTCTCGACCGGCCCGACCGTCACGGCGCGGGTCGGCACGAGCGAGAGATTGCCGCCGGCGCTGGTGCGGGCGTTCTGCGCGAGGGTGAGCGGGTGCAGGTCCACCACGCGCGTCGCGAGCTTCCGGTACTCGGACGCCGGTGGCGGTTCATCCTTCCAGCGGCCGCGCCGCGGGAGCGGATCGTTGAACGCCCAATGCTTCACGTCGCCCTGTCCTCCCTGCATCACCGCGCAGCGAACCCCGGACGACCACGACCGGCGGTACTCGCGGGTGTCGGCCTTGGGAAAGTGAAGGTGGGCATCGGGCATGCGAAGGCGGCGGTCGATCCTGTTGAAACAGAGCTCGCGATCACAGCGCTCGAAGCTGAGCGGATGCGTCGTCGGCACCTCGACACCGGTCTCGGCGTCGACCCATTCGTCCATTCCCCAGAAGTGCGCCGAGCGAACATCGATCCCGAGGGCATTCACGATCCGCGCGACCAGCGGCAGCTGTTCCGTGGGTCCGATCGGTCCGCACACCCCGACGGGGTTGTCGTCCGTGGACTGGCGCCATGCCTCGACATACTCCAGCGCCTCCGCCGTGTAGAACTCCTCGAGCGTCGGATGGATGACCACCCGGAATCCCGGCCGGGAGAGCTTCGCGAGATCCCTGGCGGTGAGCCGGGCCGCCTCCCGGATCAGTTCGCTGTCGAGGGTCGTGTAATCCCACCAGTCCGGGGCGATCGAGCTTCGTTTGCGGGCCATGGGGCGGCCGTATTGCGCGGCAGACCGGTTCCGGTCAAGCCTGCGTCACGCCATGGCTCCGGGTTCGGTGCCTCCCGCGGGTGCGGCGGGCCTCACGCGGTCGCCCAGCACCTGCCGCAGGGGATCGGCGTCCGGCCGGCAGAACCCGAGCGTGGAATGTCTTCTCCATCCCTCCGCGTGGGTGAAGGCGCCGGATTGCCGGCCCACCTCGCGCGAGAAGGCGTCCATCGTCGCGAGGTAGGAATCCATGCCCTGGCTGGTGTCGAGCCATGCGCGCTGGCTCTCGTGCTTGCCGAGCGCCTCCATCTTCACGGCATGGACCGCGCTCGTGTCCGCGTACAAGGCGGCGCGCACGGGGTTCCCCAGCGGATCACACAGCCCGTGAGGCATGGCATGGTACACCGTCACGTCCCCAGGCCATGGCGCAACGCGCGGGGATGTCCGGTAGTTCGGCATGCCCCGCGCAAACGCGGCCGTCACGGCGAGGCGGCTCGTGTTGACGTGGTCTTCCATGTAATCCACGGGCGCGTGTGTCAGGACGATCGCGGGGCGCACCTTGCGCACGACCGCCGCCACGCGCCGCAGGAGGCGGTCCTCGTAGAAGATCTCGAGGTCATCCGTGATCGGGGGATGCCATGTGGCCCCGAGCACGGCCGCCGCGGCCTGGGCTTCGCGACGCCGCATCGTGCGGAGCCGCGCGCCGGGAATGGTCGCCGACCCGCAGTTTCCGGTGCTCAGGTTGAAGTAATGAATGTCCCAGCCGGCCTCCCGGAGGAGGAGCAGGGTCCCGGCCATCAGGAACTCGATGTCGTCCGGGTGCGCGGCGATGGCGATCGCGGAACTCATGCGTCCACCTGCGGCTCAGTCTCGCGGCGCGGGGATCATCGCACGGCCTCGCCCGGGCCCGCGGCCACCGGGTGCTTGCGCTCGTGGTGCGAGGCGGAGCGGTCGGCGGCGAAGATCACCTCGTGGGTGATGATGGCGTCGGCAAGGCTGGTCAGCGGCATCTCCTGGCGCCGGTCGAGCGCGCTGAAGAACGCGGAGAACTGCGCCTCGTACGGGTGGTCCGACACGTCCCCCGAATCGAGCAGGGGCACGCCGAGACGGCTCCACTCCTTCTTGCTGAGCCCGTCGATTCGCGTGCTGTAGAACTTGTCGTCGAGCAGCGTCCCTTCGCTGCCGACCAGATGGATCCGGAAATAGTACGGCTGCTGGCAGTCGATGACCGACGCGCACTTGCCGACGCGCCCGTCGCGGAACCGGATGATGGTCACGCTGGTGGTCGGGTACTCATACGCCTTGAACTCGGGTGAGCTCGAGTGGGTCGTGTAGCTGCTGACGACCTCCACGTCCGTGCCCATGAGGTGCAGCAGGGCGTCCATCGCATGGCAGCCGGCGGACAGAAGGCTGCTCCCTCCGGATTCGCGGCGGACGTTCCATCGGTACTGCCCGTACCACGGGCCGATGCCATGGAAGTAGTCCACCTCCGCGTAGTGGACGCGCCCGAGAAGGCCCTGGTCCACCATGGCCCGGGCCGTTCGCAGCTGGCCCGAGTACCGGCATTCGAAACAGACGCAGGTCCGCACGCCCGCCGCATGGACCGCGTCACGAACGGCTCGCAGATCGTCGGGGTTCAGCGCCACCGGCTTCTCGATGATCAGGTGCTTGCCGGCCTTGGCGGCCGCGATCGCCTGCGCCGCGTGATCCTGCGGGTACGAGCAGATCGAGACGACCTGCATGTCATCCTGCGCGAGGAATTCCGCGAGGTCCGTGAAGCACCGGATCGGCACGCCGTGCCGGGCCGCCAGCTCGGCTTCGTCCAGACGGCGCGAGCTGAGGATGGAAGTGACCGTCGCGCGGCCGGTCGCGTGGAGGGCGGCAATGTGCGCGCCCGCGACCCAGCCGTAACCGATGATGCCGACCTTGTACCTGTTCATCCTGGATGCGGCTGATGTTCACGGGCGGGCGCGATCGGGTCGAGCCGACAATGCCGCGCGGGCCCTCATGAGCCGCGGGCATGCCCCTGCCGTGCCCG
>CAYMDA010000057.1:0-16244 GCA_964389135.1 uncultured Verrucomicrobiota bacterium
CGACCCCACCTCTCCGGACCCCTCCCGGTGTCATCTATTTTTGAGGCAACGGGCGTGGACGGCCTCCATCATCTCGGCCTCCGAGAGTCCCAGATCGAGGCAGGTTCCGCTCACCGAGTCGATGCAGTACGGGCACTTCAAGGCATGCGCGACGGCCAGGGCGATCAGGGACTTCTCCCGACGGCTCAGCCGGCCCTCGGCCATGGCCTGGGCGTAGTAGTCGAAGAACAGCCTGGAAACCGCCGGGTTCGACCGTCCCACCTCGCCGAAACGCGCGAGGTCGGAGGACTGATAGTATCCCCTTGGCGAACCCTCGGGTGCGGACCTCCGCGAGGTCTCGCCGGCGCCTGATGCGCAGCACGGCACGGAGGCGGGATCCACCTTGCTCGGGTCCGCGGGACGGAGGTCACAGCCGCTCTTGTCCGGGTTCACCTTGAGCGGGCCGTAGGCGAACTCGAGCGGAATTCCCGGCTTCCCCTCGACGCCGCTCGGATAGATCCAGTGCTTTTCGGCGACCTCCACGTGGCAGCAGTACACGGGGCGGCCGGGGCCTCCCTGGGAGGCGAGTGGCAGGTTGTCGGCGGCGGCCCTTGAGGGCAGCGCGTCGAACACGGCGCGCGTCTCGGGGGTTTCCTGGCGGAGGTCGATCCCGATATGATCCAGGAACGGCCGTGGCCTCCGGTCGGTCTCCGTTTCGAGCAGTTCGTCCTGCGACACCTTGATATGCGAGAAGATCGCGTTGATGTCGCCGGGGAACCGGTACTTCACGAACCCGTTCTTCTGATGATCCAGCTGCGCGCCCGCCTTGAAGAAGGCGTTCACGGGGAGCTGGTGTGTGTCTTCGACCTTGATGTGCAGATGCAGCGTCTCCGCGAGACGGAGTGCGTCGGCGAAGCGTCCGTCGGGACGCCCGAAGTCGCGCACGACGCGGACTTCGTGATCGGCGAGGAGGCCATGGCTGGCAAGAGTTTCCAGGGTCTGTTCGGCGGCCGGGGTATTCAGGTTCATGACGTGGACTCTTGAGGGTTTGGGAGAACGGGAACGGAACGCGCCAGCTAGCGGAGTGATGCCGGAAGATTGTTCCGGATCGGCCACACGGGAGTATCCTCGAACACAATCCCGAACTGCGTCTGGGGAATCGCCTCGCCGATCGTGAGCAGGTAGCCGTCCAGATGGGAGGCCCAACCCTGCACGCCCAGACCGCCGGGCCATGCGGCCGGAAAACTCCACGACACCGTGAACGACCAGAGCACCATGGAACCCATGGCCGCGAGGACGAGCAGCACGCACAGGACCATCGCGCCCCCGGCCGTCCAGCGGGCGAAGCGGCGGGGTCGGCCGCGGGCGCCGCCGGTCACCCACCGTGATCCCAGCCATGCCACGATTCGTTCGAACGCCCACCATGCCCCCAGCGCCGCCATCGTGACGCCGCACTGAAGCATCGCACCCGCCGAGGCGACCAGCCGCAGCCCCAGGTCAGGATCGTTGAACATCCTGACCAGCCGCACGGCAAGGGTCGCCGGAGTCCCCGGGCCCAGCACCATGGCCACGTCCACCACCGACACCCCGTAGGCCAGCACGGCGATGACAGGCAGTCGGATCTGCGGATAGACGCGGGGCAGCACGACCTTCAGCCACGCAGTCATCGGACGGTAACCCAGCGTGCGCGCGACGCGGCAGGCGCGGTCCGCGTCAGCCTGCCCGAGCGCGGACAATGTCATCAGAAAGAGGAACGGGATCTCCTTCGCGACGAGCCCCAGAAGGAGCGACATCCCGAGGGGATCCTGCACGATCAGCCAGTCCGGCGGCCGGTCGAATCCCGTCGCCCACGGCGAGAGGAGCCGCATGAACCAGCCACTGGGCGCGAGAAGGAACGCGATCCCGAACGCCACCGCCGAATGCGGCGCGGCGAGCAGCGGCGCGAGCGCGCGGCGCATCGCCCTGAAGATCCGCGTGCCATGCCATGCGGAGCAGAAGCCCATGACGATGGCCAGCGAGATCAGCGTGGTTCCCAGTCCCGCCACCAGGGAGAGGCGGACGGATGTCCACAGGCCGGGAAGGTCCAGCAGGGACTCCCATGCGGTGAGGGACACCGTCCCCCTGCCCAGCGCCGGCAGGTATCCGAATGCCGGCAGAATGGTCCAGACCAATCCGGCCCCCACGGGGACGAACAGGGTCAGAAGGATCACCCATGGCGTGACCTTGAGCATCCCTTGCATGTGAAACGGGCGAACCCCGGCCTCAGCGCGCCGCTCCGTAGCGCGCGATCCATTCCTTCTCCAGGCGCTCCATCCAGTAGGGATGCAGTTCGGGAACGGGCGCCCCGAGGTGCTCCCTGTCCGGCGCGCCGGGGTGCGCCACCGAATCGAACAGGCGCCGTTCCTCGGGTGGGAGCTTGCTCAGATCCAGCACGGTGTCTGAACCCAGCACCCTCGGGTCCTGTTTCCGGGCCTGGGCCTCCGGTGAGAGGAGAAAGTTGATGAGGACCAGTGCGCCCTCCCGTGCCGAGGCGTTGTAGGGAATCGCCAGAAAGCTCGCGTTGCCGATCGTGCCGCGCTCGAAGGCGTAGGTTCGCACGGTGTCCGGCAGCTGGCCCCGGGCAATGGCGGAAACAGCCGCCTGGGCGCCGAACGTGAAGATGATGTCGAGCTCGCCGTCGCCCAGATGGCGCATCAACGCCGGGCCGTTGACGAGAAAGGCGCGCCCCCCCTCCAAAGATGGGGATGGAGCTCGTCGAGGTACTTCCAGAGGGGCGCGCTCAGCGCGGCGAACTCGACCTCGGTCACCGACCGATCAAGAGGCGACCTGTCCTCCGTCAGCTCGAGGAGGATCTGCTTCAGGAAGGTTGTCCCGAGGAAGTCCGGCGGGAGGGGATAGGTGAACCGACCGGGATGCTTCCGCGCCCATTCGAGGAGCGCCCGCGCACTCCGGGGAGGATTGGACACCCGCGCCGAGTCATGGTGAAACACGAACTGCGCCATGCTCCACGGCGCCTCAAGGCCGTCCACCGGCTGCATGAAGTCAGTCAGCGTGGGCTTGTTCACGGTATCCACCAGGCGGAAGTTGGGCAGCAGTTCCGTGAAGGGGCCGAACAGAAGCCCATTCTCCTTCATGGCGGCGAAGTTCTCGCCATTGATCCAGATCAGGTCAACCGACCCCCCGGTGGTCCTGCCCGCGGCCTTCTCCGCAAGGACACGCGCGACGCACTCCGCCGTGTCACCCAGCTTCACATGGCGCACATCGATTCCGAACCGCGCCCTCGCCTCCCGGGCGACCCATCGGATGTACGCATTCATGCGTTCGTCGCCGCCCCACGCGTTCCAGTACACCCTCTGCCCGCGGGCCTTCGCCACGATCCGGGACCATTCGGGATCCATCCCGGTCGCCCGGCCCGGCTGCACCCCGTGGGAAAGAACCGCGCCCAGGAGAAGCATCACCAGTTTCCACGAGGTCAGGCGGACCGGAGGTGGCGCGGGAAACGTCATGACGGCGAGGGTGATACGTCCATCGCCCGACGCCCGCCAAGGCTCGAAGCACCGGCAACGGAACATCCAGCGTCGCGGATCCTTCAGGACCTCACTCACCTTGACTGCCACGCCGCCCGCCCGCTCCGGAGGGCCGCCGCCGGACGTCACGCGGGGCGGCGGCCAACGATTTCCACCCCGGTCCGTCCGCCGCCGCGACCCGGCCGATCCCGAGATTGACAGGACCAGCCGCGAATGAGGGAGTGCACTGGAACTCGCGACGCCATGCCGCCGAAACGAAGCCCTCCCGCCCCGCCGGCGCCGGCGGCGGCAAGCCCGGCGCTCCTGCATGCGGGCACCAGCGGCTACAGCTACAAGGAATGGAAGGGGCCCTTCTATCCGGCCGATCTGCAGGCGGGCGAAATGCTTCGCTACTACGCGCAGCACTTCCGGTCCGTCGAGATCAACAACACCTTCTACCGCATGCCCAGGGCTTCCGTCCTGGAATCATGGGCCGCCGAGGTCCCCCCGGAGTTCCGGTTCGTGCTGAAGTGTCCTCAACGCATCACGCACCAGCACCGACTGGAGAATGTCGCCGAGCCCATGGCAACCTTCCTTCAGGCTGCGTCCGTGTTGAAAGAACGACTCGGTCCCCTGCTGTTCCAGACGCCTCCCTACCTCAGGAAGAACGTCGCGAAGCTCAGGGATCTTCTCCTGCGCCTGCAGGGCCATCGCGCGGCATTCGAGTTTCGGCACGCGTCCTGGTTCGATGACGAAACCCTGGATCTCCTGCGAACCCATCGGGCGGCCCTGTGCATTGCCGATGCCGATGACGACCTCCAGGTTCCCTTCGCGCCCACGGCCGAGTGGGGCTACCTCAGGCTGCGCCGACCGGATTACGGCGACCCGGAGCTGAGCGTGTGGGCCCGTCGCATCCGGGACGCCGGGTGGCGGGAGACCTTTGTGTTCTTCAAGCACGAGGACGCCGGCAAGGGACCCAGGATGGCCAAACGTTTCCTCGAGCTGGCTGCCGCCATCTGATCGCGCGGCACGTCCCGCGCAGCCCGATTCGCGAGGGCGATCCCGGTGAGCCGAATCGGAGCGCGTTCAAGGGTGGGAGTTCAAACCGGAGGATGCCCGGACCAGGGACATTACAGTCTCCAACCTGCGGGCGTCGGCGCCGGGGACATCCCGGAGCACCTCTCCCCCCGTGCAGCCTGACGTGACGGCCTCCCAGAACGCAAAAAGACTCCGCCAGCCACGGCGCGCGAAGGCCGGGAAAGCGGAGTCCGTGAAGTCCCGACCGATCCGTCGGGAATGCGGGCGAAAAGTCCTAGTAGCGGCTGCGCCCGCCGGAACTGCGTCCGCCGCCGAAGCCGCGTCCGCCCCCGCCGAAGCTGCGTCCGCCGCCCGAGCGTTCCTCGCGGGGCTTTGCGACATTGACCGTCAGCGCGCGGCCATCCAGTTCCGCGCCGTTGAGCGCGGCGATGGCGGCCTGGGCTTCATCGGCGGAGCTCATGGTGACGAAACCGAAGCCGCGAGGGCGGCCGCTCTCGCGGTCCACCATCAGGTTGGCTTCCGTGACGGTGCCGTGCGCCGCGAAGGTGTCGTGGAGATCGTTCTCGGTCGTGTTGAACGAGAGGTTCCCGACGTAGAGTTTGCTGTTCATTCTGATTTATTCGTAGACCCGGAGAAATACTGACCTTCTGCCACACTGTTCCCGAACACCGGGTTTCGAATCATCACTGAACGAAGTTCACCTGAGGATTTACCAGGCCGTGGAGCGGTAAGCTGCCGGACTAACGAGCGCAATCTGGGGGACCCGACCTCCGGGCGCAACTGCCAAATCGAAGTATTTTTCGGCTGAGCAAACCCGGACCTCCGGCGGGCGCCGAATCCCGCCCGCCGCGGGACACGACGATGGGCCCCGCCGCCTGTCCGCCGCCCCCGAAGAAGAAGTTTGTCCAAAGGCGGGCGATGATCGGAAGTATGGATGAACCCTCGAATGGACGCAGACTCGAGAGAGCTTGACCGGGCCGCTGCCCAGCAGCGGTTCCTCTCGTTGTTCCTCCGCAGCGAGCGGGAGATCTTCCGCTACGTGGCCGCCATGGTCCCGAACGTTGCGGACGCCGAGGACATCGTCCAGCAGACGGCGCTCGCCCTCTGGGAAAAGTTCGACGCGTACGATCCGAGCCAGCCCTTCACGCCGTGGGCGTGCCGGTTCGCCCTGAACAAGGCGCGCCAGTGGATCGAGAGGCACCAGCGCTGGAAACTCCTGCTCGAAGGGGGTCTCGCGGAGGAACTCGCGATCCGGCAGGAGCAGCTCCGTCCCGAAGCCGAGGCGCGCCTTCGCCGCCTCGAGGGATGTCTCGCGGGTCTGCCGGCGGAGCAGAGGTGGCTGATCGAAGGCTACTATTACCGGCGCGAGGACATCTCCCGGCTCGCGAGCTGCTCCGGTCGCACGATCGCCGCCACGTACAAGGCGCTCCAGCGAATCCGCCTGAACCTGCAGTCCTGCGTCGAAGGCGCCGCCGAACCCGACGGAGCGCTGCCATGAAGATGGACTACCCGTCGCGGGACTTCGATGACGCCGTGGCCGCGGTCTGCCACGGGACGGCGTCGGAAGAACAGATGAGCGCCCTGGGCGTGCTGCTCCGCGGCGATGCCGATGCACGGGACGCATACCTCCGGCGGGTGATGCTGCATGCCCACCTTGCCTCGCAGCCGGACCTGTTCGCGACGGCCGCAACCGAACCTGTCCCGCTCGACGCGGCGGATTTCGCGACGGTCGGGCCGCAACGGGCGCGCCGCATGCCCCCTTTTCCCCGGCCTTCCGGCCGGTCATGGGCGCTCGCCATGGCGGCCTGCCTGACGCTCCTGCTGGGGGCGGCATGGTGGTTCGGACGCCCCGGAGACGGCGAGCGCCCCGAGGAGACCAGTCGGGCCGTCGCCATGCTCAACCGCGCGGTGCACGCCCGCTGGAATGACGCGGTGGCGGCGCCAAGGCTCGGCGCCCCGCTCGAGCCAGGAACGTTGCTCCTCGATTCAGGGTTGGCGCAGATCGTCTTCTACAACGGCGCGCGGGTGGTCCTCGAAGGCCCCGCCGAGCTGCGCCTGCGCTCCTCCACCGAAGCCGCGCTTCGCAGTGGAACGCTGACCGCCGAAGTGCCGGCGCAGGCGCGAGGCTTCCGGATCCTGTCGCCTCTCCTTGATGTGACGGATCTCGGAACCGCCTTCGGCCTCAGGGTGGGCGACGATCGCACGGAGCTGCACGTGTTCGAGGGCCGGGTCGAGTTCCACGCCGGGCGGGATGGAGAGGCTCGGAGCCTCGCCCAGGGCAGAGCGGCCGTCCTTTCGGGGACGGGCGAACCCGCCCTCATTGATGCGGACCCGGGAATGTTCGCCGACCTCTTCGATCTGCATTCGAAATCGGTCGCCGCGGAGGCGCAGCGGTATGACCAGTGGCGCGAGTCGATCCGGAGGCTCGAACGCGATTCCTCGCTCTGGGTGCATCTCGACTTCGAGCACGGCGGTGTGCCCGACTGGCGCCTCTCCAACTCGGGCTCCCGTCGGGACGACGTGCCGGACGCGACCATCATCGGCTGCCAGTGGGTGGATGGCCGCTGGGCGACCAAGCCCGCCCTCGAATTCCGCGGGATCAGCGACCGGGTGAGACTGCACGTGCCCGGGCGTCTCGAGTCGGTCACCCTGGCCGCATGGGTCCGCGTTCAGGGGCTGGACCGGCAGATCAACTCGCTGTTCATGTCGGACGGCTTCGCGCACGGGACGCTGCACTGGCTGATCCGAAACGACGGAGTCCTGGGCCTCACGGCGATCGGCGAGGACGGCAGCCACCAGGTCCTGGCGAGCCCGCCCGTCCTGACGATCGGCCAGTTCGGCATCTGGACCCATCTCGCGGTGGTCCTCGACGGACCGGCGCGCGAGGTCGTCCACTACCTGAACGGCGAAGTCGTCAGCCGCCACGGGCTCCGGGTGTCGCCGCCGTTTCACATCGGCGCGGCGGAGCTCGGGAACTGGAATCCGCACGGCTTCCCGAGCAACGACCCCTTCCTGATCCGCAACTTCAGCGGCGCGGTGGACGAGTTCTGCCTGTTCAACCGCGCCCTCACCGCGGCCGAGATCCGAGCCCTGCATGAGGACGGCAGGCCGCAGCCGGAAGCCGCCGGAGCGGACAGCCGGTCCATCGCACGTTCCCACGCACCCCGAAACACCAACACACTCCCATGAGAACCAAACGTTGCCTGTTCCTGCCTGGCGCACTCCTGGCGGCCTGGGCCTGCGTCGCCCAGACCAATCCCCCCGTGGATGACTGGAAACCCGCCTCCTCCAACCAGCCTGGACGCGAGTATCCCAAGGTGAATTCCGAACGGCGCGTCATGTTCCGCGTCGTCGCGCCCGAGGCCACCAGCGTCGGAGTCACCTTCCGGGGAAGCAGTCCTTTCACCAAGGGCGAGGACGGCGCGTGGTACGGATACACGCGCCCGCTCGATGAGGGGTTCCAATACTACATGCTCCAGATCGACGGCGCCGAGGTGCCGGATCCCAACAGCATGATGTTCTTCGGCGCGCAGCGATGGGGAAGCGCTGTCGAGATCCCCGCCCACGACCAGGACTTCTACACGCTGAAGAACGTGCCCCAGGGGCAGTTGCGCGAGGTGTTCTTCCACTCGCCCAGCACCGACTCCATGCGCCGCGCGTTCATCTACACGCCGCCGGGCTACGATCGCGATCCCGACCAGCGGTATCCGGTCCTCTACCTCCAGCACGGATGGGGCGAGAACGAGTACGGCTGGGGCGCCCAGGGCCGCGCGCGCGAGATCATGGACAACCTGATCGCCGAGAACAAAACGCGCCCCTTCATCATCGTGATGATCTACGGGATGACCAATGAGACCCGGATGGGAGGCCTGCGGAACTTCGACATCGGCCCCTTCGAAACCGTCCTGG
The DNA here is from genome assembly GCA_964389135.1 of uncultured Verrucomicrobiota bacterium. GTDB lineage: Bacteria > Verrucomicrobiota > Verrucomicrobiia > Limisphaerales > CAIMTB01 > CAIMTB01. Next base: position 8,433 of record CAYMDA010000057.1, read on the forward strand.
TCCGCGAGCTCATCCCCTTCATCGACGCCAACTTCCGCACGCTCCCGGACCAGCCGAACCGCGCGATGGCAGGCCTCTCCATGGGCGCCATGGAAACGAAGCTGATCACCCTCCGCAACCTGGACACCTTCTCCCACATCGGCCTGTTCAGCGGCGGCAGCATCGCGATCTCGGACATCAAGGACATGGAGGAGTTCAAGAAGCGAAACAGGCTGGTCTTCGTCAGCTACGGGAGCCGCGAACTGGAGAACCCGCGCGGCGGGGACCCGCGGGTCCATGTCCAGGCCCTGAAGGAGGCCGGCATCAACAGTCACTTCTACGTTTCACCGGACACGGCGCACGAATGGCAGTCGTGGCGTCGCAGCCTCCGGGAGTTCGCGCCCCTGCTGTTCAGGCAGTGACATGAGACGCGCGGCGACGTTACATCCGCTTCCAACACCGACGCCTTTCCCATGCTGAAGCGACTTCTTCTCACTCTTGTCTGCACCGCAGGCGCGCTGAACGCGGCCGAGATCACCGGCAGATGGACCGCCGCGTTCGACACCCAGGTGGGCCGCCAGTCGTACGTGTACGAGTTCACCGTCGAGGGAGACCGCCTCCTCGGCAAGGCAACGGGCGACATCAATGGAGAGAACCGGCGCACGGTCGAGATCCGCAACGGCCGCGTCTCCGGCGGCACCGTGACGTTCACGGAGACGCTCGACTTCCAGGGGAACCCCATCACCATCGCGTACACCGGCAAGGTCGCCGGGGATGAAATCCGGTTCACCCGAAAGGTCGGGGATTTCGTCACCGAAGAGCTCGTGGCGCGGCGTGAGCCGGCCGCTGCCGCGCCCGCCGCAGCCACCGCGAACGCCCCGGGGCCGCGCCCGAGGCGCGGCGGCTTCGGCGGGCCCATCGTCCTGAACGAGGACGACAAGCCGGCGTTCCCTCCCGTGCCCGGGGGATTCGATCAGCCGCGCGACGGCATCGAGCGCGGAAGGATCGAGGTGGTCGAGTATGACTCCGAATCCGTAGGAACCCGCCGCAAGGCGGTCATCTACACCCCGCCCGGCTACTCGGCCGAACGAGAGTATCCGGTGCTCTATCTCCTGCACGGGATCGGAGGCGACGAGGAGGAGTGGCGCCGCGGCGCGCGTCCGGAGGTGATCCTCGACAACCTGATCGCCGATGGGAAGGCCGTTCCGATGATCGTCGTGATGCCGAACGGCCGCGCGCAGCCGGACGACCGGCCGGGCCCCAACCCCATGGCAACGGCTCCCGCGTTCGCCCGTTTCGACAAGGACCTGCTCGGCAGCCTGATTCCTTTCGTCGAGGGAAGATACTCGGTCCGGAAGGATCGGGAGAACCGCGCCCTTGCCGGACTGTCGATGGGCGGGGGACAGTCGCTCAACTTCGGGCTCGCGAACCTCGACACATTCGCCTGGGTGGGAGGCTTCTCCTCGGCGCCGAACACCCGTCCAGGGCCCGAGCTCGTGCCGGATCCCGCGGAGGCATCGCGAAAGCTGAAGCTGCTCTTTCTCTCCTGCGGCAATCGCGACGGCCTGATTCGCGTCAGCCAGGGAGTTCACGCCCACCTCAAGGAGCACAACGTGCCCCACATCTGGCACGTGGACGAGCACGCGCACGACTTCAATCACTGGAAGAAGGCGCTGTATCACTTTGCACAACTCATCTTCAGGGAGGGCGATCAGAAGCCATGACTCGCCCTGCATGGATTCTCCCCCTGGTCGCGGGACTGCTCGGCACCCTCGGCGCGCTTGCCGCCGATGCGCCCCACCGCCCGCTGCGGGTGCTCTACCTTGGCGCCGTGAACGCCGGAGGCGGAAGTCTCGAGGGCCGTGGTTCGCGCACGAACTACGCATGGCTTCCCGGCCAGACACTCGCCGCCGAGCTGATCCACTTCGATCATCTCACGGATCCCGCCCATCTCTCGGAAGCCTACCTGCAGCATTTCGACGCGGTCGTGCAGACGCTGCCGGATTCGGAACTCGGGTCCGAGCGGCGGCAGTGGATGGAAGCGTTCGAGCGGAACGGAAGCGCATGGATCCGGCTCGCCGACGGCCGCCGCCCTGATGACGCGAGGCTGCGCGAACTCGTTCTGGGGGAGGTGAGCGCCGACGCCCGGACCGCATGGGAGGCGTCGCTCTCCGCGCTGCCGCCGCTCGAACGCCTTCCCGGAGATGTGCCGAACTACGAGCGGCGCCCCGAGCCGATCCGCTACCAGGCTCCCCTGTCCCCGGAGGACAGCATGCGGCACACGCAGGTCCCGGCGGACTTCGAACTCCAGTTGTTCGCGGCGGAACCGGACATCGTGAAGCCGATCTGGATCGCATGGGATGAACGGGGACGGGCATGGGTGGTCGAGGCACGCGACTATCCCCACGGCCTCGTGGACGAGGGAGAGCCGGGCCTCGCCCGAATCAAGATCTGCGAGGACACCGACGGGGATGGCAGGGCCGACAGGTTCTCCGTGTTCGCCGATCACCTGAACCTCGCCACGTCCCTCGTCTTCGTGGACGGAGGCGTCATGGTGTCCGAGGCCCGCCACATGCTCTTCCTCAAGGACACGAACAGCGACGATCGCGCCGACATTCGCCGCGTGCTCCTGCCCGGGTGGGGGACCGCCGACTCCCACGCGATGCAGAGCAGCCTCACCCGGGGCTTCGACAACTGGCTGTACGGGGCCGTGGGCTACTCGAACTTCCGCGGAACCGTGGGCGGGCGGTCCCTCCAGTTCGGACAGGGCATCTTCCGCTTCACGCCGGACGGTTCCGCCCTCGAGTTCCTCCACCAGTTCAACAACAACACCTGGGGCTTCGGCCAGAACGCCTGGGGCGACATCTTCGGCTCCACGGCCAACGGCAACCCAACCTTCTACGGCTACCTGCCGGCACACATCCTCAACCCGACCCAGCCGGGCTTCGGCCGCCGCTCCGGCGGCGGGTTTCGGCGCGGATACCGCCTCGAGCCCGACGATTCCGCCGAAGACAGGGTCGTCAACGTGCGACGGCTGCCGTCCGCGAAATCACTCGCGCCCGGCATGCGGATTCACCCGAACACGCCCAACGTCCGGATGGTGGACAACTTCGGAGGCTACACCGCCGCGTCCGGGCATGCCTTCATGGTCAGCGACGCGCTCCCGGCGCGCCTGCACGGGAAGGCGCTCGTGGCGGAGCCCACCGCCAAGCTCATCGGCATCATGGACATCCAGCCGGACGGCGGGGGTTACACCGCGAAGGACGGATTCAACCTGCTCGCGAGCACCGACGAATGGATGTCCCCGATCTTCGCCGACATCGGACCGGACGGCGCGGTCTGGGTGATCGACTTCTACAGCTTCATCATCCAGCACAATCCGACTCCGAGCATCCAGTCGGCGGGCATCCGGGCCACGACGGGCCCGGGCGGCGCGTACCAGACGGAGAACGACCTTCGCGACAGGACGCACGGCCGCATCTACCGCGTGGTCTGGAAGGACGGCCCCCGAAGCCCCATCCGCTCCCTGCACGGCGCCGGACCGGACGAACTCGTCGCCGCCCTCGACAGCGGAAACCAGTTCTGGAGTCTCACTGCCCAGCGCCTGCTCGTGGACAACCGGATGACAAACGCGGTGCCGGCCCTGCGAAAGCGCGTCCGGTCCGGCACCGGCGGCAAGGGCGCCATCCACGCCCTGTGGGCGCTCGCCGGTCTCGGCGCCCTGGATCGGGACACACACCATTCCGCGCTGCTGAACCATGACGCCGCCCTCCGCCGCAACGCCATCCGCGCCCTTCCCCCGGGCGAACAGGGGCTCCAGTTGTTCTTCAGCAGCCCTGTCGTCCAGGATCCCGACCTCATCACGCGGCAGGCAGCCTTCGTGAAGCTCCTCGAGTTCCCGACCATTCCGGAAATCCGGACGGTCGTGGCGCAACTGTCGCGCATCCCCGTGAACAACAGCGACCCGTTCCTCAACGACTCGCTCACGCTCCTCGGCCGGATCCACAAAGTGTCGGGCGTCGGCGAGAACGAGGTGAAGGTGGTCGCGGGCGACCCCGCGCGCGGCGAGGACCTGTTCTTCAACAGTCCCACGGCCGCCTGCGCCGCGTGCCACCGGGCCCAGGGCAGCGGCGGGGACGTCGGGCCCATCCTCGACGGCATCGCCCTGCGCGCGGACAGGGCGTATCTGCTCGAAAGCCTCATGGATCCCAACGCCACGCTCGCGCAAGGCTACGAGGATCTGCCGATATCCCCCATGCCGCCTCTCGGGGCCCTCCTCGCGGAACAGGAACTCGAGGATATCCTCGCCTACCTGTCCACTCTGACCACACCCCCGAAGGACGGCGTCACCGTTCCGCCGAGGAGAACGGAGGAGTTCGAGTGACATTATGAAGAACCTTTTCCGCATTCTCGGCATCACGGCCATCGGGTTGTTCCGGGTCCCCTCCGTGGAGGCGGCATCCATGCCGGGTTTCGACGAACAAGGCTACATCCGGGAGTGGCTCATGCTCGCCCCGATCGCCTTGCCCGAGGAACGGACGGCCGCCGACCTCATCCTCCGGGAGCAGGTGAAAGACGAGGCCGCCCTGAGACCCCGGGAGGGCGACCGCCTCGAACTCGCCGGCGGGGAACGGACATGGACCCGGGTCACCGCCCCGACGAACTACTTCGACTTCAACGCCCTGCTCGGCAGTCAGAATGACCACGCGGCCGGTTTCATGGTCACCTACGTCGAATCCGACCGCGAGATCCGGGACGTGATCATCGCGGTGGCCAGCAACGACCAGGGACGCATCTACTTCAACGGCATCGACATCTACGCCTTCACCGAGCCCCGTCCGCTGACGCTCGACGAGGACAAGGGCAGGGTCACGCTCCGGGAAGGCGTCAACGTCATCGTGTTCAAGATCATCAACCAGCAGAACGACTGGCAGGGAGCCATGCGCCTCACGGACCGCTCCGGCAACCCGCTCCAGGGGGTGCGGATCACGCTGTCCCCCGATGGTCCGCCGGAGCATCCTCGGGATCGCCCATGAAACGTCGAGCATCCCAAATTCCGATCCACTGGATTGTCCTGAGCCTGCCGCTGGCGCTTGTCCTTCCAGCCCCGGCCGCGGATCCCGCCAGCCTCAAGGATGCCTTTGCACCCCATTTCCGCATCGGGGTGGCCGTGAACCGCGGCATCGTGACCGGCGGGCCATCCTTCCGCAGGTCCGCCGAGTGGGTGGAGCGTGATGCCTTGCTCGTGAGGACTCACTTCAACTCCATCACGGCGGAGAATGACATGAAGTGGCAGTTGATCCATCCCCGTGAAGGTTCGGATGGATACGACTTCGGGCCCGCCGACGCCTTTGTCGAGTTCGGGCTGCGCCACGGGATGGAGATTGTCGGCCACACGCTGGTGTGGCACAACCAGACGCCGGACTGGGTGTTCGCCGGCACCAACCCGCCGCCCGCGAGGGAGGAAGCCGCCGGCCGCGGCGCCGGTCCGGGATTCAGCGGCCCGCGCCGATACGACGGCCCCCGGGCCTCCCGTGAGGAACTCGTCGAGCGCATGCGGCAGCACATCCACACCGTCGTCGGACGGTACAAGGGACGCGTGCGAATCTGGGACGTCGTGAATGAGGCGCTTGCCGATGGCGATGGCACGAACGTCCTGCGGAACTCGCTCTGGCATGAGATCATCGGACCTGACTACGTCGCCATGGCGTTCCGATTCGCGCACGAGGCCGATCCGGACGCGATACTCCGGTACAACGACTACGGCCTCGAGAACCCCGCCAAGCGCCGGCGGCTCGCCACCCTCGTCCGCAGCCTCCAGGAACAGGGCGTGCCCCTGCACGCCATCGGTTCCCAGGCTCATGTGAACGTGGACACCACGTTCGAAACGATGGACCAGGCGCTCTCGGAAATGGCCATGCTCGGCCTGCCGATTCACATCACGGAACTGGACGTGAACAGCGCCCGGCGCGGCCAGCGCGAAACGGGGGCCGATCTCGCCGCCAACAACACGGCCACCGAGGGCGGCCTTGTCGAGGATGCCGACCGGCGGCTCGCGAACGCCTACGCCGGCATCTTCCGGGCATTTCTCAAGCACCGGGATTCGATCGAACTGGTGACGTTCTGGGGTGCGAACGACGCCGTCTCATGGCGCGCACGGGGAACGCCCCTCCTGTTCGATGGAGAGAATCAGGCAAAACCCGCATTCCACGCGGTGATCGCCGAACTCGAGGCGTTCACGGCACAGCCCTGAGCGGGACGCGCGGCCGTCAGGTCGCGCCGCGGTCCTTCGTTCCCCGGTGCCACTTGGCGAGGCCCGCGTGGCAGCGGCGCGCGACGCGATTTGAGCAGACCCATTCCCGGGCGGCCCGGTGTCCTCCGGGCTGTCCGATCATCCGGCGCGCGGCGGGCCCCGCATGGGCACACGCGGACTACGGGTGACCGGGTCCGTCGCGCCCCGCGGGATGCGCCGCCTGAGGATCCCGGGCCCCGCCCTCCGCCGGACTCAACGCGATGAGGATGACGGCAGGTCCGTTCATCCCGAGTTCCTGTCGCGCCGCCGCGGCGGGCATCACCTCCGTCGCGACGATCTCGAAGTCATGTTCCCGATCCACGGCACGGACCTCCACCCGCGTGTCCCCCGCCCACGGGAGTCCCGAGAGATCGATGCGCACCTCGAGCCTTGAATCGTCCCGGCTCGTGAGCAGCACGCGAGCCTGCGTGCCCGCCGCATTCAGGCCCGCGGCGATCGCTCTCCGGCCCGGGACGACGCCCGACGTCTCCGCCCTTCGTGGCGTCTGCAGCAGCCGATTGAACGCAAGCAGCGCATGATAGTTCTTCCGCGGAACCCCGAACTCATTGAAAAGCCCGAACATCCCGAGTTCTCCATGAAAGAGATTGGCGACGTCCACCGGCGCGTCCTGCAATTCGAGGAGCGCGGTCGCGACGAACGCGGCGCCCTCCGCGCCGGACATGGTCTCGAAGTATTCCTGGCGCGCGCGGGCCGGCGTGCGGGGAAAGAGCGGCTCCCACGAATCGCCCGGGAGAAAATTCCATTCGTTGAGATGGCTTTCCGTCTTTCCGAAGCCGCGGTCATCGAGCAGGCGCCGGATGGCCCGGGCACGGGTCACCAGTTCTGACGGGTCGGACGTGTAACAGTGCCATGAGAAGAAATCGAGCGGCAGTCCTTCGGAACGGCAGGTATCAAGGAACTTCAGAACGAACTCCGTGGGCTGGAACGTTCCATCGACGAAACGTCCGCTCGCCCCGACCGCCGGACCTCCGATCCTCAAACCGGGGAACTCCCGCCGGATCGCGCGCGCAGTGACACGATAGAGCTCGAGGTAATCCTCGTCCGTGCCACTCCACATGGCGGGACGATTCTCCGGTTCATTCCATATCTCCCAGTACACGATCCCGTGGTGGAATCCTTCCGCCCAGCCCTCGTTGTAATGGCGGATGATCCCGAGACAGATCGCGGCCCATCGCCGAGGATCGGGGGGTGGATGCGCAAAGCGCCTGACGCTGGTGTGCTCGATGCTCTCGCCGAGGCGATAGACGATCCGCGCCCCGCTCGCCACGACGGCGGAAAGGTACTCATCCGTCAGGCGGAAATCATAGCTCTCCGCCTTCGAGGGATCGGCATGGAAATCGGGGAACACCGCATGGATGTCCACGACATAGGGATTGGGCCAATAGCAGTCGTGCAGACGCGTGTAGGGAATGCCGAGTTCCCGATGCTCGGCCGTGAGGTTGATGAGGCCCCCGGGACCGAGCGGTCCCTTGTTGACCCCATGCAACGCGCGGAAGGCCCCGTTCGTCCGCGTGAAGTCG
>CAYMDA010000058.1:0-15507 GCA_964389135.1 uncultured Verrucomicrobiota bacterium
CCACGACGTGGACCTTGCCGAGTTCACCGAACCCGTGAAGCGCCACGACGGCACCGACGCGCCGGCGGTTCGCGACCGCCCGCGGCGCGGGCATATCGGATTCCAGGAGCTCAGCCGCGGCGAGTCGCACGTGATGATTCGCAACGCGAGAATCCGGGAGCTCTCGAACTGACGCCGCGCCGCACCCGACCCGTTCGTGTCGCTCCGGGGTTCCGCGGGTCTGTTGCGGGACGGGGACCGGCAGACTAGCATCCCCCGCGTGAACCCCCCCGGCGAGCGGTCCGGCGTGAGCCGCCGGCGCTTTCTTCATCGGGCTGTGGCGGCGGCGGCCACGGTCAGCATCGTGCCGAGCCACGTGCTCGGCGGGGCCGGGAGAGCGGCCCCCAATGACCGGCTCACGGTCGCCTTCATCGGCGTCGGCTCGCAGGGCCTGCGCGTCATGCTCGAGTTCCTGGCGCAGCCCGACGTCCAGGCCGTTGCCGTCTGTGATCCGAATCGCGAGAGCGCCGATTATCCCCAGTGGAGTCCGGGCGAGTTCCGCAATCGGGTCCGGCGGGTTCTGGGCACGTCCACCGGATGGGAGGAGCTGAGTCCCGACAGGCCCATCGAACTCACGCCCCGGCTCCGGGTGACCGCGGGCGTGGCAGGCAGGGAACCCGGCCGGCGCATCGTGGACGCCGTGAACGCAAGGGACCGCCGCTCCGGCGTCGGACGCGGCTGCGCCGCCTACAGCGATTTCCGGGAACTCCTCTCCGAGGTGAGCGATCTCGACGCCGTGGTCGTCGGCACCACGGATCACTGGCACGCCCTGATCTCGGTCGCCGCCATGCGCGCCGGCAAACACGTGTTCTGCCAGAAGCCGATGACCCGCACGGTTTTCGAGGCGCGGCGCATGGCGGACGTGGCCCGCGAGACGGGGGTGGCCACCCAGGTCGCGGTCGGCATCCAGGCGACGGAGAATGTCCGGCGCGTGCGCGACTGGATCAGGGCGGGGGTCATCGGTCGGGTCCGCGAGGTTCACAACTGGTCGAACCGCCCGCTCTGGCCCCAGGGGGTCCCCCGGCCCCGCGACGAGACCATCCCCGTCCCGGAGGGCCTCGACTGGAACCTGTGGCTCGGCCCGGCGCCCGCGCGTCCCTATCATCCCGCCTATCTGCCCTTCGTATGGCGCGGCTGGCGCGACTTCGGCGCGGGCGCCCTCGGTGACATGGGATGCTACAGCTTCGACACCATATTCCGCGCGCTGGACCTTGGCGCCCCGGAATCCATCGAGGCGAGCTCGAGTGAGTTGTATCCCGATTCCTATCCGAAGGCGTCGATCGTCCACTATCGCTTTCCCGCACGGGGCGATCTGCCCTCCGTGAAACTCACATGGTACGACGGAGGACTGAAGCCGCCCGGCCCGGAGGAATGGAATGCCCCCCTGCCGGAGGAGGGGCTGCTCTTCATCGGCGATGAGGGAAAGATCCTCGCCGGGTTCAGCGGCTGGGATGCCCGCCTGCTGCCCGAGTCGCGGATGAAGGACTTCAAGCCGCCGGAACCGTCCCTTCCGCCGTCGCCGGGGAACGAACGCGAATGGCTCGACGCCTGCCGCGGTTCGGGGAATGCCCCCGGCGCCAACTTCGAGTTCAGCGGGAAGGTGACGGAGGCGCTGCTCCTCGGGAACGTGGCCATTCTCTCGGGGGCGCGGCTGACATGGGATTCGACCAGCCAGAAGGCGTCCGGAGGCACGGACATCGAGTCACTGGTGCGTCCCGGGTACCGGGGCGACTGGCGGCTCTAGCGGCGACGCGTGACGTTCCGGGGGGAAACCGGCGCGAACCGGTGATTCGGAATTCCTCCGCGCGATGAAAACCTCCGCGCGATGCGGTCGTTCCTGGCCGGCGGCGGACGGCGGTTGCCACGGCGCGCGTTGGGCGCGCATGCTCGGCACGCCATGGGCACGCGCGATGTTTCCACCTGGCCCGGCCATCCGAATGCGCCGCGCATCGGACGATCGGGCGTCGCGGTTCTGCTGGCGCTCCTGCTCGTTCCGGTTCCCGCTCGATCCGGATCGGCTGCCGACCTGCTCGACACCCTGCGAGGCTTCGGAAACGGCAGGTATCTGTTCGGACAGATGGCGACATGGGTGCACAACGAGAATCCGGATCCGGACCACGCCAGCAACTGGGTGCGGAAGGTGCACGACCACACGGGAATCTTGCCCGGGTACGCCTGTGTCACGTATGACTTCGAGGACAACCCGTTTCCCGACGACGCATGGAACCGCGGCGTGAAGGCCCTCCACGAGCGCGGCATCATCCCGGGCGTCTACACCTTCTGGGCGAACCCGTGCGGCGGCGCATGGAACGACCCGTGCCCGAGCGAGGCGATTCGCGACCCCGGGGACAATCCCGTGAAGGCGCATTTTTACGCCCAGCTCGACCGGATGGCCGACAATCTCCAGTGGCTGAAGGAGCAGGGCGTGGCCGTGGTGTACACGCCCTTCGTGGAAAGCGACGATCGCTACAAGTGGCACGCGAAGCAGGGCCCGGAGAACGTCATCGAGCTGTACAGGGTGGTGCACCGCCACTTTACCGAAGTCAGGGGCCTCGACAATCTCGTCTGGGCCTACCACACCACGCAGAGGGACGGCGCGCTGCAGGCCTGTTACCCGGGCGACCAGTATGTCGATGTCATCGGGAAGTCCGCGTACGGGAGCGGGCTCGTGTTCGATGAGTACGAATGGGCCGTCCGCAAGAAGCGCGACCTCGGCAAGGTGATCTGGTGGGCGGAACTGGGCATCCGCGGCGCCAGCGAACCACCCCGCGACGCGATGGACGTGTGGCGGAGACTGGAGAACAGGTTCCCGGAACTCGCCGGGTTCGTGTTCTGGGGGGACGAGCCCCACTACAACGTGATCGGCAACCGGAACGGCCGGGAACTGATGACGCATCCCGGGATCGTGACCGCGGGCGGCCCGCGGAATGCGGAGCGCGGCGACTGACCCGGGCCGGGAGTTCCCGCGGCCCTCGCCCGGGTGAATGGGGCGCGTTCCGGGACCCACCGCGCGCGGGAGGGTGTCGATCCCGTCATTCGCCCTGCGTGTCGTTCTCGCGCGTCTCGGCATCGCCGAGGCGCTCGCGTCCGTGAGGGCCGGTGAGGTCGATGGCGGGCCCGATCGGGACGATGCGCGTGGGATTGATGTCGTCGTGGGTGATGTAGTAGTGGCGCTTGATGTGGTCGAAATCCACGGTTTCGGCGATCCCGGGCTGCTGGTAGAGGTCCATCAGGTAACCCTGTAGGTTCTCGTAATCGGCGATGCGCCGCAGGTTGCACTTGAAGTGCCCGTTGTAGACGGCGTCGAAGCGCACCAGGGTGCAGAAGAGCCGCCAGTCCGCCTCGACGATGCGCGCGCCGAAGAGATACCGCCGCGCCCCGAGGCGTTTCTCGAGGTGATCCAGCGCGTCGAAGAGCGCGCGGCATGCCTTCTCGTACGGCGCCTGTTTCGTCGCGAACCCCGCCTTGTACACGCCGTTGTTGATGTGGTCATGGATGAACGTGCTGAGCTTGGCGTGCTCGGCCTCGATGTCTTTCGGGAAGAGATCCACGTCGGCGTTCCCGAACCGTCGGAAGGCGTCGTGGAACATCCGGCAGATGTCATCCTCGGAATTGTTCACGATCCTGCGTGACGTGCGGTCCCAGAGCACCGGGACGGTCACGCGACCGTTGAACTGCGGATCCGTGGCCGCGTAGGCCTCGCTCAGATAGGCGAAGCCATTGATCGGGTCGTGACTGTGACCCGGCCCGTCGCGGAACGCCCAGCCGCGCTCGTCCCGGATCGGGTCCACGACCGTCACGCCGACCGCCTCCTGCAGCCCCAGTTGATTCCGCACGATCAGGGTCCGGCTCGCCCACGGACAGGCGAGGGAGATGTACAGGTGATAGCGCCCCGGTTCGGCCGGATAGCCGGACGAGCCATCCGCCGAGACAAGGTCCCGGAAGGCATCCTCCTGCCGCTCAAACCCGCCGTCCTCCGACTGCTCCCCGGGAAACTGTGCTTGCGCGCTCATGGCGGGAAGTGCAGGGGCATCAGCGCGAGGCCGTCCAGGTTCCTTCCATCTCCCCGATGGTCACCGTGCCCTTCATCCGGTTCGGCCCCTCGATGGAGCCCCGGTAGGTGACCGGAACCTCGCGGCCCTGGTACTCGCCGGTGAACCGGATGCGCACCTCCCGGTAATCCCGCACTCCGCCCGTGACCGGCAGCCTGCCGAGCAGCCCCTCGTACTGCCCGATGAGATTCTGGCCGGCGTGAATGAGCTGGAACTTCGGCGTGCCGGCTCCCGCGTCGGTCTCCACATGGAAGGTCCACGAGCCCGTGAGATTGGGCGCGTCCGCCGGCTGGCCCTTCGGATCGAGGTTCGCCGCCAGTTCCTCCGGTTCCAGGCGGGATTCCACGCCGTCCATCGGCACCTCGATCTTCGTGATCCAGAGCAGGGCGTTGAGGACGGCTCTGCGGACGTTGTCGTCGGCCCAGTTGACGTGCTTGTGCCCTCCGGTGAAGCCGAAGCCGCGCCCGCCGTCCGCGCGTTCGAACGCCCACATCATCGTCTCGTCGCGGCCCTTGGCCTGCTGAATGTGCGCATAGGGACCCGGCGGATACACGTACGGACCATCGCGCACGGCATCGGAAGGTTTGGCCACGAGGATGGGGGTGAGACGGCCGCGATCCTCCGTCCAGCGCATGTTGAAGTACCACTCGTCCAGAAGCTGGAACGGTTTCACCCCGCGGGTGATCGGATGATCCGGGAACGACGTGAACCGCGGCGACCACATCGGGTTCACGGAGAACTGGTGTTCGTAGTAACCGCCGATCCAGCGGGTCATCGCCTCGCCGGGATCCCCGGCCGGCACCTCCACTCCATAGTGGCCGAATCCGAGCCCGACACCGCGCGCCGCCAGCGAGTCGATGAGCTCGATGCGGCCATGCTGAATGGCGGGATGATTGCCCCCGCCGTCCGCGTAGATGAATACCGCCGCTGCGCCCTCGAAGACCTTGTCGTCCGACGGCCAGCCGTTCGTGTACACCTCGGTCCGCAGACCCGGAATCCCCGCGAGGCACTTCTGAAGCAGCAGGCAGCCGGCGCGGAACTCGTGGTCCCCCGGGCCATGGCTTGGTCTCCCCGCAATCAGGAGCAGGCGTTTCTCCTCGGCGCGTCCGGTGAGGACGGCCGCCGCGCACAGAATGCAGGCGACGAGTCGGGAGTTCAGCATGGGCTGGAGCATCGGACGGTTCGCGGCGCGCGGAAAGCCGGATTTCGACGGCCGGAATGGCCGCCGCGCCCACACTCCCGTCCCCGTACCGGTTTCCGTCGCGCGCGGTTCGCGTGTGCCCGCCGTTCAGGGACCCACCGCACCGGCGCCGGCGATGCGATGCGATGCGGCCATCCCATCCAGACGGGACCCACTCCCGGCGAGAAACAAGCCGCCTCGAGTGCGGCGTGCCGAAACCACGGCCAGCGCTCCAGGAGCAGTGACTGATCCGTGAGCGACGCGCGGATCGGACAGCTCCGCCAGGGTTCGTGCCACACCCTGAAGAAGCGTCGGAAGGTTCCGCGTGCGTTGAAGGCCGTGTAGCGCTCCATGAGCCAACCAGCTCGGACTCCGTCCGGAGGACGAACGCGCCGAGGTCCAGCATCCCCTTCGTCGCCGGCAGCCCCGTTCCCAGCCGCGCGCCGCAGGTGCGGCGCAGGATCCGCATCATTTCCGCGTTCGCCACCGGGCTGGGTGCGGCGAGGTTCACGGGCCCGTGAAGGTCATCCCGCGTGAGCAGCCACTGAACGGCACGGCAGAAGCCGGATTCGTGGATCCACGAGTGCGTGTCAAGGCTCCGCCCGCCCGCAGGCTTGACTCGCGGCCCCCGCCCGCCCTATCCAACCCCACGCCGGGATGAACCTGATCTCCCCTCTCACCCGCCGAATCCCGCTGGTCCGCCCGGGCGCGGCCTGGCGTGTCGCCGTCATTTGCGGCGCCAGGATCGGCGGGGGCGCGGGACGTTAGCTGATTCTCGTCATCCGTTCAAACCCACCGCCGAACCCGCGGTGGGTCTCCTTCCTTCCCCGCCGCGGCTTCGCCGGAGACCGAAGTAATCCAATGAGTTCCCGAGAAATGGCTGTCGGAGCCGATGCGGCGGCGTCCTGCGGCGTCCTGTCGGCGACCCGTGACGAGCCGGTGATGAGCGTTCTTTTCGCCATCAGCGCCTCGCACCTCCTGAACGATGTGATCCAGGCGCTGCTGCCGTCGATCTATCCCGTGCTCAAGAGCGACCTGGCGCTGAGCTTCGCGCAGGTCGGACTGATCACCCTGACGTTCCAGCTCACGGCATCGATCCTCCAGCCGTTCATCGGGCATCACACCGATCGGAGGCCGCGGCCATACTCGCTCGTCGCGGGCATGGCGCTGACCCTCGCGGGCCTTGTCCTCCTCTCCCAGGCGGGACGTTTCGCGGCGATCCTCGCCGCCGCCGGTGTGATCGGGCTCGGTTCCGCCGTGTTTCACCCGGAGGCTTCGCGCATCGCGCGTCTCGCATCCGGGGGGAGGCACGGGTTCGCGCAGTCCCTGTTCCAGGTGGGGGGCAACGCGGGGAGCGCGCTCGGTCCGCTGCTTGCGGCGATCATCGTGGCGCCGCGCGGGCAGGGCAGCGTGCTGTGGTTCGGGACGGCCGCGCTCGCGGGGATGGTCCTTCTTGGATTCGTGGGGAGATGGAGGCACCGCGCGTATCCCGTGAACCGCCGCCGCGATCTGTCGCGCGCGGAGTCCGGCGCGCAGCCGGGCCTCCGCCGCGGGGCCGTCCCGGCCCTGCTGGTGCTGCTCGCCCTGATGTTCTCGAAGTTCATCTACATGGCCTGCATGACGAACTTCTACACGTTTTTCCTGATGGAACGCTTCGGCGTGTCCGTGTCGGGATCGCAGATGTCGCTGTTCGCGTTCCTGTTCGCGACCGCGGCGGGAACGATGATCGGCGGTCCCGTGGGCGATCGATGGGGACGAAAGCGGGTGATCTGGGCGTCCATCGCGGGGGTGGCGCCGTTCACGCTTGCGCTGCCGTATGTGAGTCTCCCGTGGATGATCGTTCTCTCCATGCTGACGGGCGTCATCCTGTCGTCGGCGTTCTCGGCGATCCTCGTGTACGCCCAGGAACTCATGCCGGGGAGGGTGGGGCTCGTCTCCGGGCTGTTCTTCGGCCTGGCGTTCGGTCTTGCCGGGATCGGATCCGCCGTGCTGGGCGAATGGGCCGACCACACGAGCATTGAGTTCGTATTTCGCGTCTGCGCGTTCCTCCCGCTGATCGGATTCCTCGCGGTGTTCCTGCCGGACGAATCGCGGTGGCGCTGAGGGGCTTGCTCGCGTCGCGGACGGTGGCGATTCTGGATCACCTCGTTCGCGGGCCCGCCCGGGAGATGAGCGCGGGGGGATCGCTGTCGCCCCGTCGATCGGGCGGGCGCTCCGACCCAATGGGGTGTCAACGTGAGTGCGACGAATCAGGCGCGGTCGGATCGCGCGCACGACATTCTCCGCCGCGGGCGCCGCAACCCGCTGGAGGTCCTCTTCTCTCCGGCGGGCATCGCGGTGATTGGCGCCTCGGAGGCGCACGGCAGCGCCGGATGCGCCGTGATGCGAAACCTCGAACCCTTCCCGGGGCGGGTATTCCCGATCAATCCGGACGCCGCGACGGTCCTGGGCAGGGAGACATTCCCGGACCTCGGGTCGCTGCCGGAACGGGCGGATCTCGCGGTGATCACCACGCCGGCGTCGGGGCTGGCGGCCGTCGTCCGGCAATGCGGGGAGGCCGGTATCGGCGTGGCGGTGATTCTCTCGTCAGGCTTTCGGGACGGCGGAGAGGCGGGTGCCGGGCTGGAACGCGAGGTTCTCGCGCGGGCCCGCGAGGGAGGAGTGCGTCTTCTCGGGCCGGACAGTCTTGGCGTGATGCTGCCCCGCGCGGGAGTGAATGCCACGACGGCCCACGCCATGCCGAGGGCGGGGAATGTCGCCTTCCTGAGTCAGAGCGGTGCCCTGTGCGCCGCGGTGCTGGACTGGAGCCTGCGGGAGAATGTCGGGTTCAGCGGTGTCGTCTCGACCGGCGCGATGCTCGATGTCGGGTGGGGCGATCTGATCACGGGTTTCGGCGATGATCCGTACACCCGTAGCATCCTGATCCACATGGAATCACCGGGCGACGTCCGGTCGTTCCTGTCGGCGGCCCGGGAAGTCGCCCTGACGAAGCCCATCATCGTCCTGAAGGCAGGGCGCACGGAGGCCGCGGCGCGCGCGGCGGCCACGCACACCGGCGCGATGGCGGGGGACGACGAAGTCTTCGATGCGGCACTGCGCCGCGCGGGCGTGCTGCGCGTGAACAGCATCGAGGAGCTGTTCGACATGGCGGAGGTGCTCGCGAAGCAGCGGCGTCCGCGCGGGCCCCGCCTCGCCATCGTGACGAACGCCGGCGGACCGGGCGTGCTCGCGGCGGACGCCCTCGCCGCAGAAGGCGGGCAGCTCTCAGAACTCTCGGAGGAGACCCATGCGACCCTCGAGGACATGATGAATGGGCGCTGGAGCCGGGGGAATCCGATCGACACCCACGGGGAGGCGGGCCCCGCCGCGTACGCCGCGGCCGCAAAGCGGGCCGCCGAGGATCCAAATACCGACGGCGTGCTCGCGATCCTCACGCCGCAGGCGACGGCGGATCCCGCCGAAACGGCGCGCGAACTCGCGAAAGCGGCGCCGTTGCACGAGGGGAAACCGCTCTTCGCCACATGGATGGGCGGCCCCGCGATGGATGCCGGCGAGGCGATTCTCAATGACGCCGGGATCCCCACCTTCAAGTACCCGGATCGGGCGGCGCGCGCCTTCGGGTTGATGTGGCGGTACAGTCAGAATCTGCGCGCCCTGTACGAGACCCCGTCGCCGCCTCCCGCCTCACCGCAGGCGGAGGAGGCGAGGAGACTGGCGCGCGACATCATCCATGGGGCGCGCGACGCCGCGCGCGTCCTGCTGACGGAGGTCGAGTCGAAGCGCATTCTCGCGGCCTACGGGATCCCGGTGGTGGACACGCGCATCGCCCGCACCGAGGAGGAGGCTCTCGCCCACGCGGGCGACCTGGGCTACCCGGTGGTCCTGAAGCTGCTGTCCGAAACGATCAGCCACAAGGCCGACGCCGGTGGTGTCCACCTCGACGTGCGCAACGCCGAGGCGGTGCGCCAGGTGTGGCGCAGGATGGAGGCGGCCATCGGGGAACTTTCGGGCGCCGATCGTACCCTGGGGATGACCGTGCAGCCCATGATCCCGCGCGAGGGCTTCGAGCTCATCATCGGAAGCAGGACGGATCCGCAGTTCGGTCCGGTGCTCCTGTTCGGCGCGGGCGGCAGACTGACGGAGGTCATCCGTGACCGCGCCTTCGGCCTGCCGCCGCTCAATGAGACACTCGCGCGCCGGCTGATGGAGCAGACCCGGATCCACCGCGCGATTTCCGCGCTGCCGGGCACCAGTGCGGGCCAGTCGGGAGTGGAGCAGGTGCTCGTGCGCTTCAGTGAGGTGATCGCGGAACACCCATGGATCCGGGAGATGGAAATCAATCCGCTTCTCGTCTCCGCAGGGCGCCTCGTCGCACTGGACGCGCGCGTCATCCTGCATCCGCCGGAGACATGCGACCTGCCGCGGCCCGCGATTCGGTGTTACCCGAGCCAGTACGTGAGCCCGTGGACGCTCAAGGACGGGACACCGGTGACCATCCGTCCCATCCGGCCGGAGGACGAGGGCGCGATGGTGCGGTTCCACGCCACGCTGTCCGCCCGCAGCGTGTACCGGCGATACTTCACGCCCCTCAAGTTCGAGCAACGCGTGGCGCATGAGCGCCTCAGCAGGATCTGCTTCATCGATTATGACCGCGAGATCGCACTGGTGGTTGAACGGGTCGATCCGGTTTCCGGCCAGCCGGAGATCATCGCGGTGGGGCGGCTGAGCCGTGTGCACGGGGTGAATGCGGCGGAGTTCGCCATCGTGGTCAGTGACCGGTGCCAGGGCCAGGGAATCGGCACGGAACTGCTGAAACGCCTGGTCCGGATCGGGCGGGACGAGAAGCTGGAGCGCATCACGGGAACCATCCTCCCCGAGAACCGGGAGATGCAGCATGTCGCGCGCAAGGCCGGCTTCACGGTCACTCACGAGCTGAGTTCCGGCGAGTGCCATGCGGAGATCGTGATCACCCACGCGTGACCTCGCGCCGGTCTCGGTTGTGGATTTGGCAGGGTCTCCCGGGCGCGGCGATCGTGTGGGGAAGGAAGCGCAGGCCCTGCTCGCCGCCGCCGCGGTTCTTCATGCACGGGGGGAATCGCTTCAGGTCCCCGTACGGACCCACCTCACCCAGGCTTCACGGGCGCATCCCTTCGGGAAAGTCGCGTCGGAACGGCTGACACTCGCGATTGCATTTCCATCCCACTACGTCGGAGTCACTTCCACCGGGATGCCAGGCTCGCGGGGGCGGGGTCATGTCAAGGTTTCCGACGATGTCGGAGCATTGTCCTCTTGCCGGCCGTGAGGGCTTTCCTGTATTTGCCTCGCGGCGAGCGTTTTGCATCGCCACGGACACCGGTGGGCACGTCTGCTGCTCCCGCTCCGCGGGTTCCCCCGTTGCGTCAGGCGCCCCATTCAGGGCACGCGGGGTGTGGTTTTCTCGCTCACCGGCATGACATGGCCCCCGACTCCAACTCGAAAATGAACCGGACAACTCGCAGCCTGCTGATCCTCACCGCGGCCTCCGCGTGTCTCGCGCCCATGGCGCGATCCGCGCAGGTGGATCTCTCCTCGTGGACTCCACTCACTCTCACCTTCCCCGGCGGACAGCCGGCGGGGAACTGGGTCCTGAGCGCGGATAACACGACCGTCGTCCAGACCGTCAACGCCGATCCGTCCTTCTTCCTGAACAACCTGAACCAGACCAGCTATTCGATGGACGGATCCTGGCGGGTGAACGCCGCGTCGGATGACGACTACATGGGATTTGTCTTCGGATACCAGGATTCGGCCAATTTCTACCTCTTCGACTGGAAGCAGGGATCCCAAGGCTACGTCGGCACGATGGCGGCGGAGGGGATGACGATCAAGCGCTTCACGGGCCCGACCGGGGACGGCCTCGCCGATCTCTCCCTGGAGGAATTCTGGGAGAACGTGTCGGACCTCGGCGACATGACGGTGCTCGCCACGAACCATGGTTCCGGCAAGGGATGGTCGGACTACACGCTCTACAACTTCCATCTGGACTTCAACCTCGTTCCCGGCGAGATCCACATCGTCGTGAAGGAGGGGGACACCGTTCTCTGGGACCATACGGTCCACGATACCACGTTCACGGGAGGACAGTTCGGATTCTACAACAACTCGCAGGAGCGTGTGGAGTATGCCGGTTTCGTGCAGACGGGAGGCGTGCTCGTGGGTGTCCCGGACGCCGGTTGGACCGCGGGGATGCTCGGTCTCGGCGTGATGGTTCTCGGGATCTCCCGGCGCCTTGCGCGGCGATAGGCGGCGGCCGGGTCCCTTTCCCGAAAGGACAACAGGAACTCGCCCGCATCCTCGGGGTGGCGGCGGTGCATTGGCCCGCCGCCACCCCGAGTCGGCTTTCGGACCCTCCACGCCCGCTGGAAGAGGTTCGAGCCGCTTGCCGCCCCCGGGACGTTCCGGTTCCTTCCCGCGGCGGCGGGAATCTCTATTCCCATCCGGCCCAGCGCGGGAGGGCAAGGCTCAGCGCGGGCAGGTAGGTGACCAGGAGGAGCGCCACGATCATCGCCGTGTAGAACGGGATCAGCCGGGAGGTGACGCGCGCGATCGTGGTTCCGCCGATGCCGCAGCCCACGAAGAGGCAGGTGCCCACGGGTGGCGTGCAGAGGCCGATGCACAGGTTGGCGATCATCATGATGCCGAAGTGCACGGGATGCATTCCGCATTGCGCGGCGACGGGCCAGAGGATGGGCGTGAAGATCAGCACCGCCGGGGTCATGTCCATGAAGGTGCCGACGAACAGCAGGAGAAGGTTGATCAGGAGAAGGATCACGAGGGGCTGATCCGAGAGTGAAAGCAGGAATCCGCTGAAGCGTTGCGGTACCTGTTCGAGGGCGAGAACCCATGACAGCGCCATGGACGTCGCGATCAGCAGGTAGATCACGGCGGTCAGCGTGCCGGCGCGCAGCAGAATGGCGGGCAGGGCGCGCAGGGGAATCGCGCGGTACCAGACCACGGAAAGAAGGAACGCGTACAGGACCGCCACCGCCGCGGCCTCGGTCGCGGTGAAGATCCCGCCGAGGATGCCCCCGAGGACGATGACGATCAGGAGCAGGCTCAGAACCGATGCCTGCAGCGCGCTTCCGAGTTCGCGCCAGCTCACACGGACGGCTTCCGTTCCGTCGCGCCGCCACGAGGAAAGCGCGGCCGCGGCCATCAGCAGCACCCCGAACAGGATCCCGGGAAGAATGCCCGCGAGAAACAGGGCCGCGATCGAGACGGATCCGCCCGCCGCAAGGGCATAGACGATCATGATGTTGCTGGGCGGAATGAGAAGACCCGTGGTCGCTGCGCTCGTGTTGAGCGCCACGGCGAAGTCACGGTCGTAGCCCTTGCGAACGAGCTCGGGGACCATGAGTCCGCCGATGGAGGACACGGCCGCCGTCGCCGATCCGCTGACCGCCCCGAAGAGCATGCACGTGAGCACATTCACAAATGCGAGGCCCCCCGGCAGGCGCCCCACGAGCGCGGTGGCAAGGTCCACGAGGCGCCGGGCCATGCCGCCCTGGCCCATGAGCATTCCCGCGAGAATGAAGAACGGGATCGCGAGCAGGGAAAAGCTGCTCACTCCGGTGGCCATCCGCTGCGCGAGCGTCGCGGCGACGACGTCGAACGATCCCATCGCCAGCCATGCGCCGGCGAACGTCGCCACGACCATCGCAACCGCCACGGGCACACGTGCGGCCAGAAGGAACAGGAAGATCAGCAGGATCGCGAGCGTCGGGGATTCCATTCAGCGGATCGAGGCGGGCTCGCGTTCATCCCCCGGGTGGGTGCGGCTGCGCAGGATGCCTTCCACGGCGAGGAACGCGATCAGCGCGCCGCTCAGGGGCAGCGCGAGATAGATGTCACCCATGCGGAGGCCGAGGGCCGGGGAGACCTGTCCTGTTGCCCACGCCATCCGAACCAGGCCGCCGCCCCCGACGATCAGGACCGCGACGGCGAAGAACAGGATGACGAGCTGGACAAACACCGCGAGGACGCGTCGGTCGAATTCGGGAAGCATGCGCGCGACGACGTCCACCCCGAGGTGTTCGCCGCGCGCGAAGGCGACCGTGGATCCCAGCAGCGCGAGCCAGATCACCAGCATCGTGGCGAGTTCATCCGTCCATCCGCTCGGGTTCCGGAGCAGGTGTCGGCTGACGACCTGCCAGAGGACGCACAGCACGAGCGCTCCCATCAAAGCGGCGACGACGATTTCGAGCGCCCTCACAAGGGCCTTGCGAAGCCGCGACAGGATGCTCATGGGCGCGCCGTCGATTCCAGGGAGCGGACCGGCGGATTGGCGGCAGGCATGGACCGGACCCTGCGGATGAGATCTCCGATT
The DNA here is from genome assembly GCA_964389135.1 of uncultured Verrucomicrobiota bacterium. GTDB lineage: Bacteria > Verrucomicrobiota > Verrucomicrobiia > Limisphaerales > CAIMTB01 > CAIMTB01. The sequence goes on from CAYMDA010000058.1 coordinate 13,637, forward strand.
GGGGATCCCTCGTACTCCGCCTGGAGATCCCGCACCGCCCGGGCGAAGGGCTCCGGATCCGGGCGGATGATCTCGACGCCTGCCGCCTCCAGTGCCTCGAGAGCCTCCCGGGTCTTCTCGGCCCAGAGCTTCCGCTGGAACATCGCGGACTCGTGCGCGACGGACATCAGGAGCGCCTGGTCCTCTGCCGTGAGTCGATCCCAGGAGTCGGTGTTGATGAGCACGATGTCCGGCACGCGAGTGTGTTCATCGAGCGTGTAATAACGGCAGACCTCGTGATGCCGCGAGGTCAGCATGCTGGGCGGGTTGTTCTCGGCGCCGTCGACGACGCCCTGCTCGAGAGCGGAATAGAGTTCGGCGAACGAGAGCGGCGCGGGCGAGCCGCCCATCGCCTGGACCATTCGCATCGCGGTGCTGCTGTTCTGAACACGAATTCTCAGTCCCCGGAGGTCGGAGGGTTCCCGGACGGGGCGGTTGCGCGTGTAGAAGCTTCGGCTGCCGGCGTCGTAGTAGCAGATTCCCCGCAGGCGTTGAGGCTCGCTGGCCCTGAGGAGCTGTCGGCCGTCGGGACCGTCGAGGAACTCCCAGAGATGGGCCTCGTCGCGGAATACATAGGGGACCGAGAAGAGTCCCATGACCGGCGTGAATCCCTCGAGGGGTGACGTGGAGGTCTTGACCATGTCCAGGGCACCGACCTGGACGAGCTCGATCATCTCGCGCTCGGAGCCGAGCTGGCTGTTCGGATAGATCTGCACCCTGAGACGGCCGTCCGACCGCGCGAGCAGTTCCCTCGCGAAGAACTCGATCCCGAGGTGCACCGGGTGCGTCGTGTCCAGGGAGTGGCCGAGACGCAGAACGACCGCGGGCGAACGCGCCCGTTCGCCCGCGACCAGGCCGGCCGCCGCGGCCACGGCCAGTCCGGCAAGCAGCAGGCGCGCAAACAAGGATGCGCGATGGGCGGAGGACATGCGGCGACCGAAGGGTAGGGCATGGTCGGTCCATGCAGAAGGAAAACCCGGCAGGCGCGCCCGGGGCGGGGATGGGATCCGAGCCGCCGCGCGGGACACGGTGCGTGCGTCACGAACCTCGAAGCGCCGGGAGCAGGCCTCGAACGGCGTCCCAATGACGCCGGTACATCCAGCGGTCGCGGAATCCGAGGTGAAACAAGGGACGCCGGTGAAGCCGGCCGGAGAACTTCCTCCGCATGTCCTCCTCGTCGAATCCTCTCCAGGCTCCCGCGGGGGCTCCCATGTTCCAGCGGCAGACGGGGCGAACCTCGTGGACGAGGATCGCGTTCAGTTCGCGATCCGAGTAGGGACTCGCGGCAAGGATCCGGGCGATTCGGCGGTAGTCCGCATCATCCAGCGGCGCATCAAGGAAGAACTCCGAGAACGCCCGCCACACGGGCATTCTCTCCGCGATCTCGGATTCGAGGAGCGGGTCCGGCCTCATCGGCGTCCGCGATTCACGAAAGGCGCGGGGGCGCGGCGTCCGGCCGCGCGCGTTTTCGGATTTCGAGGATCCCCCCGAACAGCGCCACCACCATGCTCGCGAGCCAGAGGTGGAACCCGGCGCCCATGCCCGCGACGGCGCTCATGTGGCCCGCCTCGTTCCGGGGCATTTCCGTGATCCGCAGCGCCGTCAGGGCGAGGGCGATGGCGGGGAGGGTGAGCAGGGCGCTGAGAAACCCGCGCTTCAGCAGGAGGGTGACAAGGCTGCCGAAGTACAGGGGGTTCGCGTACCACGCGAGGTGCCCGAAGCCGAAGAAGAGGCAGACAAAGCCGAGCAGGAAACCGGAGTTGCCTTCCTCGAGCCTGAACGCGGGCAGCAGAAGGGCGATGCCGTAGAGGGCGGCGCTGATCAGCAGCGGG
>CAYMDA010000059.1:0-6027 GCA_964389135.1 uncultured Verrucomicrobiota bacterium
CCCCACCTCTCCGGACCCCTCCCGGTGTCATCTATTTTTGAGGCAACGGGTCCCCCCGGCCCTCATCGTCGCGGGCATGGCCACAACAGAGGCGACCCTGGTGAGCCGGCGGGTGGATGAGCGCGGTTGTCATCCCGGCCAAGTGCGGCGGCACTCGGGGAACACCGCTGTCGCCGCGGTCTCGAAGCCGGGTTCGTCGTCCCGTGAGTGCTTCGGGATCGCAACGATGAGCAGGATGTTTCGAGGGTTCCCTTCCGCGAGGCGCCCGCTGCGGACACGAACATGCCAGTCGACGTCCGTCCGCGCGGAGGGAGGCCCGAACCGGCACGCCGGCGTGCAGAGAACCCGCGCGAGCCTTACCGGCCTGGATGGCACGTCACCACTCCCGCCCTGCCCTTCGCTTCCTCCAGCAACCCCAGACCAACCTGTTCACTGAAACCCGACCACAAAGGCTCGAAGATGAACCCGTATCACAAGCTCTACACGCCGGCGGATACCGCCATCGTGTTCATTGACCACCAGCCGCAGATGACTTTCGGCGTGGCCGGCGCCGACCGAGCGACGCTGATCAACAACACCACCTTGCTCGCGAGGGTCGCGAAGGAGTTCAACGTGCCGGCGGTGCTGACCGCCGTGGAAACCGAGTCCTTCAGCGGCTACATCTGGCCGCAGTTGCTCGATATCTTTCCCGGCCAGCCCGTCGTCGAGCGTACCTCCATGAATTCGTGGGACGATCCTGGATTCCGCAAGGCCATCGAAGCCACCGGCCGCAAGAACATCCTCATGACGGGTCTCTGGACCGAGGTTTGTGTGACATGGCCAACCATCGAGATGCTCGGCGCCGGATACAACGTCTACGTGGTGGAAGACTGCTGCGGGGCGACCTCACCCGCCGCCCAGGAGGCCGCGCTCTCGCGCATGGTCCAGGCCGGCGCGATACGGCTGACAGCCATCGCCGCGCTGCTGGAGTTCCAGCGCGACTGGAAGAACCGCGAACATTACAACCAGCTGATGGATATCCTGAAGCAGCAAGGGGGTGCCTACGGCGTCGGCGTCGAGTACGCCTACACCATGGTGCATCATGCGCCCCAGTCGGCGCGGAACCCCCAGCTCGTGCCGAAGAATCCCGCCCACTAGGACACCGCACCGCCGGCGCGGGCGGCAGGGTGCCACCCGCGCCAGTCGCGCATCCAAAGAATACGGCCCGCCGAAACTTTCCCCCCGCCTTCGCCGTCCGTGTCCGCCAGGCAGCGGCGGTCGCGTGACAGCAGTCGGCACCGTTCGCTCCCGATCATGCCGATCCATCTCGCCATCACCCGCCGTGTCCTGCCCGGTCGCGAGGCCGAGTTCCGGGAGGCACTCCGCGAGCTGTTCCAGGCCTCGTTCAGCCACGACGGCGTGCTGGGCGTCACCATGATCGTGCCGCCGCCCGGATCGGTCTCCCGTGAATTCGGCATCCTGCGGACATTCGCCGACGAACGGGAGCGCGACGCCTTCTACGAGTCCCGCCTCTTCAGGGCATGGGAGGAGAAGTGCGCGCCCCTCACGGAAGGCGGCGTTTCGACCCGACGTCCGCTCCACGGCCTCGAGGCGTGGTTCCGCTCCGGCCACAGCCCGCCGCCCCGATGGAAGATGGCCGTGGCGACCTTCTGCGGTGTCTTCCCGCTGGCAGTGATTCTGAACCTGACACCCGGCCGGGTGATTCGTGACTGGCCGTTTGTCCTGCGCGACGCGTGCTTCAACGCCGCCGTCGTCGCGCTGCTGTCCTGGGTGGTGATGCCTGTCGTCACGCGCATCCTCCACGGCTGGCTGCACTCGAAAACCTGAAAACCGCGGAACAATCCATGACCACTCCCGCCGCTCCCGATCTGATCCTGCACAACGCGCGAATCACCACGCTCGATCCCGGACATCCCGAAGCAAGGAGCGTGTCCATCAGGGACGGGCGCATCGCAGGCGTGGACTCCGCCGATCACGACGACCGCGGACCCGGCACGAAAGTCATCGACCTTCGGAATCGTCGCGTGATCCCCGGACTGAACGACTCGCACCTGCATGTCATCCGCGGCGGCCTGAACTACAACATGGAACTGAGGTGGGACGGCGTGCCGTCCCTCGCGGACGCCCTCCGCATGCTGAAGGAACAGGCGCAGCGCACCCCGTCCGGTCAGTGGGTCCGCGTCGTCGGCGGGTGGAGTGAGTTCCAGTTCGCGGAGCGCCGCATGCCCACGCTGCAGGAAATCAACGCGGCCGCGCCGGATACCCCCGTGTTCATCCTGCACCTGTATTGCCGCGCCCTGCTGAACAAGGCCGCCCTGCGCGCGTGCGGCTACACCAGGGACACACCGAATCCTCCCGGCGGCGAGATCCAGCGCGACCCTCAGGGCAATCCGACCGGACTCCTCATCGCCCGCCCCAACGCCACGATCCTGTACGCCACCCTCGCGAGGGGGCCCAAACTGCCACCGGAACATCAGTTGAACTCCACGCGCCATTTCATGCGTGAGCTGAACCGGCTCGGCCTGACCAGTATCATCGATGCCGGCGGCGGCTTTCAGAACTACCCGGAGGACTACGCAGTCATCGAGGAACTGCACAGGCGCGGCGAACTGACCCTGCGCATCGCCTACAACCTCTTCACCCAGAGCCCCGGACGGGAAAGGGAGGAATTCGCACGGTGGGCCCGCACGACCGCGCCGGGCAGGGGCGACGATTTCCTGCGCTGCAACGGCGCGGGCGAAATGCTGGTCTTCTCCGCCGCGGACTTTGAGGACTTTCTGGAACCGGCACCGGAGCTGGCGCCCACGCTCGAGCGGGATCTGTCGGAGGTTGTATCCCTCCTGGTCGCGAATCGGTGGCCGTTCCGACTGCACGCAACCTACGATGAAAGCATCACCCGCTTCCTTGATGTCTTCGAGCTGGTGCATCGAGAGGTCCCGCTCACGGGCTTGCACTGGTTCCTCGATCATTGCGAGACCATCTCTGATCGGAACCTTGAACGCGTGCGCGCCCTGGGCGGCGGCATCGCCGTGCAGCATCGGATGGCCTACCAGGGCGAATACTTCATGAATCGCTATGGCCGCAAGGCGGCCGAACGCACCCCGCCGGTACGCAGGATGCTCGAACTGGGAATACCCGTCGGCGCAGGCACGGACGCCACCCGGGTCGCCAGCTACAATCCCTGGGTCTCCCTCTACTGGCTGACGACAGGCCGGACCACGGGCGGCGCCTCCATGTACCCCGACCGGAACTGCCTGAGCCGCGAGGAAGCCTTGCGGCTCTTCACACAGGGCAGCAGTTGGTTCTCCAGCGAGAACGGCACCAAGGGAACAATCGCCCCCGGACAGTTCGCCGACCTCGCCGTCCTCACGGAGGACTACTTCTCCGTCCCGGACGAGTCGATCAAGGACATCCAGTCCGTGCTCACGATCATGGACGGCAGGATCGTTCATGCCGCGGACGAGTTCGGATCGCACGCGCCACCCGCAGTCCCTGTGCTGCCTGAATGGTCCCCGGTGAAGGTGTTCGGCGGCTACGGCGCGCCCCTCGATGTCCGCAGGGCCGCCCGCGCGGGCGTGCCCGTGGCTCAGCATCGCCATCACGCGAAGTGCCCCCGGCACGGCTGCGACCACTCCTGGGACCAGCTCGTGGCAGGGATCGAATCCGCGCGGAATGCACTCTCCGGACTCACTGGTCTCCACTGCGGCTGCTTCGGATTCTAGCCGCGGCATACGGCCGGCCATCCCCTGGAACGCTTCACGATTCGCTCACGATTCGGACGGGAACCGCGCGGCTGCCGGATCCCTGGCGGCCAGACGCGGACGCCGGTGGCAGACATGGCGAAGTTCGATAAGTGCATATTGGCAAACGATAGTCACGGGGTGGGGAAGAGATCGTGCAACCGGCGAAAGGACTCAAATGGCCAGGCGAGGAGCAAGGCAGTCCTGCAGGCGGTGACCGTCATCGGCGGCCCCGGAGCGATGGCCCTGATGCTCTGGTTTCCCCATATCGAGGGAAGAAACGCGAACTCCACGGCCTTCGAGGTCTATTTCGAGGATCCCTTCCTGGCCTATGTCTATGTCGGGTCGATCGCGCGTTGCGGACCATCAAGCGCTGCGCGATCGCGCTGATCGGGTTTCTCATCGGCGCGCTGATCATCATCCTGTCCGACACCGGGGAGGATCGTGCGGGAGGGGTTGTCCTCTGCGCCGTGGTGACGCTGGTCGCCCTGGTGGCGGCCTCCGCGGCGGCGGTTCTCGAGCGTGTTCTACGGAAGGCCGTGGAGATGAAGACCGAGTGCGACCTCACGGTCTCGAGTGCGACTGGCATGCCGATCCTCGTTCACATCGACGTCATGCCTGCCAAACGGAAGATGAGCGTCACGGAGGTGGCTCAGAAGGTCGGCATCACGATGGTGAACATCTCCATCCTGAAAAACTCCAGGGCCCGCGCGATCCGCTTCTCCACGCTGGAAGCGATCTGCAAGGCGCTCCGGTGCCGGCCGGGAGACATTCCGGAGTATCGCGAATCCGCTGACTGACGGATCCGGTGTCGGACGGGAGGCTGGGAGCGAACGCCCCTCTCGCGCGGGGGAGGCCGTCATGGTTTGCGGCATCCCTTTTCCGATTATTCCTGCAGGTCCTGCCGACGGAAGGCGCGCTGGGGTGCAATCTGTTCGGCCAGGGCAACGATGATGCCTTCGGGACCGCGGATGTACGCGAGGCGGTGGGAGTCCTCGTAGCGCATCTCTCCGATGACCTCGGCCCCGAAGTCGCGCATGCGGGCCACGAGCGCATCGAGCCCCTCGACCGCGAACATGACCCGGCGATAGCCCATGGCGTTCACCGGAGCCTGCGCGGGCCCGTGACGGACGGCCCCCGGCGAGTGGAACTTGTCCAGCTCAATGCCAAATCCGTCCGGGGTTCGGAGCGTTGCAAGCGTGGCTCGGACCGGGGCGTCAGGGAGGCCAATCAACCGTGCGACCTCGGGTCCTTCAACGGTGGCCTCCCCTTCGAAATGAAGGCCCAGCTCGAGGAAGAACGCCTTCACGGCTTCAAGGTCCTCCACCACGATCAGGACGTTGTCCGTTCGTTGAATCATGGCGTGAGTCTGGCGACGGTGAGACTGACCGCCCGGAATGTCGAGCCTCCTCCCCCCCATCGCGCGCCGCATGATGACTGGAGCCGGCGACCCCGTCGGGCCATCGAGGCGGCGGGCGTTCATGTCGTTGGCGCTGGCTCGGGTTCCTCGTCGCGAGTCGCCGGGTGAGCTGGCGGCCGTGCCAGAGCGGGGATGATGCCAGGCGCCCCGAACAGACAATCGGTCAGCAGCCGATCGGAATTCCCGAATCTCTCCCATCACCAGCGCGAACGGCGCGTAGGGCGCGCAGGCGATCATCCCGAATTCGATGACCCGGACAGGACATCATCGGGCGCCATGGCGTCATGGTCCGTGCAGGCGCTCGACTGGTATCGGGTCGCGCCCGGCCGGACCGGGTGCCATCACCCGCCGCCGATCCATCGCAGGGTCTGGGGATCGCCCTCACCACCGTAGTATCGGTCGAGGACCTCCTGGAACACGGAATCGCCGCCGGCGACGCGGGCAAAGAGAGTCATGGAGGAGCGGAGTTTCAAGTCGTCAGGACTGCCCATGATTTCCCGCGCCGACCGGCCTGTCACTGAAAGGAGCGCCCTGCAGCAGTCCACCAGCCGGGGACCCAGGACAGGATGGGCAAGGTAGGCGCGCGCCTCGTCCAGGCTCTTGATGGAGTACTTCCTTGTTTTCGCGCTGTACCCGAGCCGATCGATCTGCGGGAACACGTGCCAGATCCAGTGACTCTCCTTCCTCCCGCGTCGAAGTTCCGCAAGGGCGATCTCGTAGTCTTCCGCCTGGGCCAGAAGAAATCGCTCGAGGTCGAATGGGTCCTCAGGACGTTGGAGAACCATGCGAGAACTGGAGGCCGCGGGCGTCGGATCGGCAACGCGAATCCCGAAGCCATGCGGGAACCGTCCTCGCGACGGGCGCGGC
>CAYMDA010000059.1:6127-15122 GCA_964389135.1 uncultured Verrucomicrobiota bacterium
ATCGGCAACGCGAATCCCGAAGCCATGCGGGAACCGTCCTCGCGACGGGCGCGGCCGCGCGGGCGCGGCGCGTGACCACCGCGAACGCCCGCGAGGGTCTTCCGTCCCGTGCCTACGGGGCCGAGAGGCGATCGAGGATGTTCCGCGTGATGCGTTCCACCGTCGGGTCGGCGCCGCGCAGTCCGTGGGACCAGTCCGTGGATCCGCACGTGAACACCGTTCCGCCACGTGTGTACACGCCCAGACACGCGTTGCCGGTGCGTCCGCGTTCCCAGCGTTCGTACCACTCGGCGTCGTCGGGATGCCATCGGGCCGGGGCGGTGGCGAGGACCTCGAAGGTTGAAGGTGTGCCGTCGCGGTGGGTTGGAAACGGCAGTCCGTCGCGCCACTCGAGTTCGCACCCGTCGCATTCATACCCGACGATCGTGTCGGCGCCACCGAACGAGTCATCGCGTCGCAGCCCCGTTCCCTCGAAGATCCAGTGATCCGGTCGGTGCACCGTGTAGGCGCCGCTGGCGTCCATGAGCTGCCCGTGGCTTCGGTGATAACCGCCCCAGAGAAATCCGACGCCGGTCAACTGGTTCTCCGGGCGTCCGACCCGCCAGTGGCTCCAGAGGGTCGTGAGGAGCCGATGATCGCCCGTCGGAAAGACCGGGTCCTGCAGGTACCGCTGCTTCCATGAGGTGATGGCGTTTCCGTCGTCCTCGACGCGCACCTGCCAGCAGCAGGTGTTCCCGCTGAAGAACGCCACGTTGCCGCCGGCGCCGATGAACGCCTCGAGATGATCGCGCATGGCGCTGGACCAGTACTCGTCATGCCCGACGCTCAGCACCAGCCGGTACGACTTGAGCATTTCGGGATGGAACTCCAGGTCATTGTTCACCGCGTAATCCAGCGTGTACCCATTGCTCTCGGCCCATGCGACGAACGGCTGCTCCCACAGTCCGTACAGGCTCTCCGGGGGCCGCTGGAACGAGACGCGATGGCCCTGGTTCCCCCCGCGGCCGTGGTAGGCGTAGAGGCTGAATCCGCCCCAGTTGTTGTAGGCGTTGTAGGTGTTGACCGCGAGCTGGATGAGAATGCGCGTGTTCGCGCCGGGCTTCGCGGGCCGCAGCACGAAGAAGCAACTGCTCTCGGCGGTGCGCCGACCCCGATGCGTGAATTTCCCACCGCGGTCGGCCGCCCGGAACACCACGTGATAGTAACCGCTGCGCCAGTCCTCCGGAATCTTCAGGCGGAAGCTGGCAGGCCAGCCGCATCCATGGGACGAGGCATTCTCCGGGATGGCATGGGCCTGGCCAGGCAGCGGTTCGGGATTGGTCCACACCTGCTCGTGGGCGGCGCCCCAGCGGGTGATCCGGACGTCGAACGTCGGAGCGGAGGTCGAGACGTGAAACGTCACTTCCTCGCCGGGCGCATAGCTCGTCCGGCCGGCATAACCCTCGATGAAGATCGGCGGCGAATCGTCCGTCCGCCCCGACCACGAAACCAGAAGCACCAGGATCGTGCTGAGAATTGCGCGGAACTGCACGCCCTCAACTCCACCGATTTGGCGGAAGCAAGGCAATCCGGTTCAGCTGGCGAGCCGCGCCGGACGGGTGGTCGAGTGATTCAATGCTCGGCCGCTCCCGGCAACGCGCCGGCGTGGACTGCGCCCGAGGTCCCGCGAAGCAGCCCGCGAAGCACCCCGGTCCCGCGGCTCCGCACCGAGCAACGCGCGGCTCGTGGGCCGTCGACGCGCGGGCGAACCGCACGCCTTCGCACACCCGAGCCCGGGGCCTGGGTCGGTCATCCGATCGAGAACAGGGCCACCAGGAAGACCCAGGCGAACGTCAGCGCGAGGACGCAGGCGCAGAGTTTGAGGAGCATCGTTTTCACCACGTCAGAATCGCACGGGAGGTTGGACATCAGCGGTCCATGGGAATCACCCATGCGGGCATCGCGCTTCGTCGAGGCCGCGAGCCCCGGGGGCGCCGCGGTTGCCGCTTCGGTCTCGGTCACCCGGGGGACAGCCCGGATCGAGTCCCCCTTGCGGCCTCGCGGCGTGCCACGCTTGGATGCGTCATGCGCTTGTTCTCCCTGATCCGGGTGTCCTGTGCCCTTCTGTGGGTCGCCGCGACCGTCCACGCCTCCCACGCGGCGGCCCTGCGGCTCGGCGTGGCGAGTGTTCCCATCAATCCGCCGCCGGGGATCGGACTGGCCGGATACTACCACCCGCGCGGCAATGAGGGCGTTCTCGATGATCTCCACGCGAAGGCGATGGTCATCGATGACGGCGAAACCGCGGCGGCCATCGTCGTCTGCGACCTCATCGCCATGCCGCGGTGGATCGTGGAGGAGGCACGGCGGATCACGGAGCGCGAAACCGCGATCCCCGGCGCCCACGTCATGATCGCGGCGACCCACACCCATACCGCCCCGGTGCTGTACCGCTCCTGGAGCCGGGACGACTCGGACGGCGGCTCTTCCCCGACCGCGCGCGAGTACAGTGCCCAACTGCCGGACCTCATCGCGCGCGCGGTGAAGACCGCCCGCGAGAACCTCAAGGAGGTCCGGTTGTTTGCGGGACGGGAGCATGAGGAAAAGCTCTCCTCGAACCGCCGCTGGTGGATGCGCGACGGTTCCGTCGGATGGAATCCCGGGAAGCGGAACCCCGAGCTCGTGCGTCCCGCCGGCCCCATCGATCCCGAGGTCGGCGTCTTCTACGCCGAGACCGCGGATCGTGAAGCCCGGCCCATCCTCACCTTCGTCAACTTCGCCATGCATCCGGACACCACTGGTGGAACACGCGTCTCCGCCGATTATCCCGGCGTGCTCGCAAGGCTTCTCGCCCTCTGCAAGGGCCCCGACATGCTCACGCTCTTCGCGAACGGGACCTGCGGAAACCTGAATCATCTGAACTTCCGCTGGGAACGCCCGCAGCAGGGCAGCGGAGAGGCTCACCGCCTTGGCACGATCCTCGCCGGCGCCGTGTGCAAGGCCTACCCCCAGCTGGAATCGCTGGATTCGACCCATCGCGTTCAGGTCAGCGTCGAGACGGTTGCCCTGCCCCTCGCATCTCACGCCGATGCGGAGCTCGAACAGGCGCGGCTCGACGCGCGCACGGCGCGCGACAACAGCCGGGAGGGGTTCATGAGGCTGGTCCGGGCGCATCGCATCCTCGACGTCGCGGCCCGGGAAGGCCGTCCCTACGAGGTCGAGGTCCAGGTGATCAGCTACGGGCCGCACGTCGCATGGGTATCGTGGCCCGGGGAAATCTTCGTGGAGCTGGGCCTCAGCGTGAAGGCGGCCTCACCCTTTCCGCACACGTACAACGTCGAGCTCGCCAACGGAACGATCGGCTACATCCCGAACAAGTCCGCATGGCCCGAGGGGAACTATGAGGTGGAAAGTGCGCGAGTGGCCGCCGGTTCCGGCGAGCTCCTGGTCGCCTCGGCCCTCAGGCAGCTCACATCGCTGCACCGCGCGGCCCGCTGAAAGTCCGGCGCGAACGCCCCTGCCCCGGGCCGTCGCACGATCCGAATCCGCGGCACACGGAAGTCTGCCATCCGCCCTCGGGGTTGACGCGCCCGTGCTCCATCCGCCACATCCCCCTGTCTCCACGCTCCCGCAGCTCCGGTCGGCCGGCGGGCGCAAGGGTGCAAGGGTGCAGGCGACCGCGATCCCACCGCGGACCGGATCCTGGGGGATCGTGTGCCGGAAACTCGAGTGTCGAGCCTCCATTCCCGAGGTGGCTATTCTGGACCCAACGCTTCCAGCCCGGGCCGACATCCTTTCCTGTCACGGAGCGCAGTCGATCGGGACTCTTCAACAGGGCATTCGACCGACCCGTCTCCACACGGTGGCGTCGAGGGACGATGCTGAGGCCCGCTTCGAGCCGAAGGATACAGACAGGCGTTACTCTCCTACCCTGACGCCTCGGCCGTATCCGCAGGCTGCCCGGATTCGTCGGAGGCCGGTGGTGGTGGCGGTGCGTAGCGGCTGGTCATGGCCTCGATTGCGCTTGCGGCGGCCTTCGACTGCTGTCGCAGCGCCGCGAGCGCCTCGTCCAGCCCGGCGTCGACGGCCGTCTGCCTCTCGAGTTCCGGGATCGGCTGGGCGAATTCGTTCTTGATCGCAGCCAGCCTTTCGGAAAAGCGACGGCAGCAGGGTTCGATGTGGTCGCGCTCGAGGCGTTCCAGGTTCTCCTTGAGAACGGATCCGAACCGGGCGCCCACCTGCTCCTGGGCCACCGCTTTCAGGGCCTCCTTGCCGTTCGGAAGCAGGCGCTTCTGCTTCGCTTTCGGGGGAATCTCCCGGTCGAGGCGATCTGGCGGGCCAAACAGCCGGAGGCGAACGGCGGCCTGACGCCGGAACAGGATCCGGTCGAGGAAGGTTCGATTGACCGGAATGACTTCGTCGCTGATGCGGATCTCCGCCGCCGTTCGGGCGGCCGGTTTCGCGAGGCTCTCGGGCCGGGCTGGAATCACTGCGTCCAGGTCGAAACCGATCTCCCGCAGTTGCCGCAGCGTGCTTTCCGGGATGTCCGCGCCGCCTCGACCGGAGTCGAGTGCGACCGCCGTCCTGCCGGAGATCTCGGCGAGCGCCTGCTCATGATTCTTCTTCAGGATGGGACTCCAGCGGTCCTGAACGAGGGAATGGAGGCTCTCCGAATCCTCCATCCACTGATCGACCGCCTCGCAGAGCTCCGAGACGGTTCGCTCCTTCCATGTCCTTTCCAGCTCCGACGTCTCGCGCTGAACCTGTTCCTTCATGCGCGTGAAGGATCCGCGCAGATCGAATCCCTCGAGCTCCCCCGCGGTCGCCAGCCTGCTTCTGAGTTCCCGCAGGGAGGCCGCGATCCTCGCCTGGCGCTGGCGAAACGCGCCGAGCGCATCCCCGTCGGAAACGCGTACGATCTCCTCTGTCAAGGTGGCCCCCTGATTCAGGGAGTCCTTCACGAACTCCGCGAGGTAGGCACTGCTGTTCAGGTACTCGGTCAGGTCCGCGATGAACTGATCAAAGCGCCGGGTGGTCTCCGCGCTCCTGCTCTCCGCCGGCTCACCTTCGCCGGTGGCACTCGTGCTCCCGCCGGCCGTCTCCGAGTCGGGCGGGGTCCTTCCGGTCAGGGAGTTGCTCGCGGACATCAGGAGGTCGATCGGATAGATGCGCAGGCGACCCTCTTCCAGCGCGCGGCGCAGCGGCGCCGTCATGGAGAACGATTTGAACGCCTCAATGATGCTCTCCGGGTCCTGGCCCTCGATGCTCTGGCGAAGAGACCCGTCGGGCTGCAGGTCGAGCTTGCGGCTGTCGATGTTCACCACCAGAAAGATGCGGCTGAACAGCTCGAGCAACTCGTTGAATTCATCGAAGACCTGTTCCAGGAACAGATTGTCCGTCTTGACCACGAACACGGCGCAGGCGGCGCTGTTCCGAAAGGTTCGCGTCATCAGATCGTACCCGAACTTCATCCGGCTGTAGAGGCCGGGGGTGTCCACGAGGATCGTGCTGCCCTCCTTCAGCCTGCGCACGGGGACACGGACATCGATCCGGCGAATGGCATGCGGGGCGTGAATGCCCGGGTCGAAGTCAACTCCCTGGGTTTCCTGCTCTCGAATGCAGTCGGCGAGTTGCTGATGTCGTTCCAGCATCAGCTTCTTCAGCTCGGCACCGTCCCGAAGGGTCTGCCTGGATCCATCATAGCTGACCAGGGTGAACTCCTGAGTGTCCCCGTGCCCAAGGTAAACGAGGGCCGGATAGGCTGGCATCGCCGTGACTTCGCTGACATAGGCTCCGCTGATGGCGTTCATCAGCGTCGACTTGCCGCTCTTCAGCGGCCCGAAGATCAGAAGGTAGGCCTTCTGCCCTTCCAGCTTCTCGACCAGGGCATCCAACCGATGATGCACATCCTTCAGCCTCGCCACACACGTCCGGAGCGTGTCATCCGCGCCCGAGGCCATCTGGGAGATCGCGTGTTCAAGGGGGCCAGCCAGGCGGCGAAGCACGGAGGCGTAGTTGGAGCAGAACTCTGTAACCTCGGTTTTCATCAGTCGTGAAGTCTTGGGCGCTCCCGCGGCGCCGACCAGGTGGAGACGATACCGACGAAGCTCCCGAGGCCTCAAGCCCGATGGCCGCCGCCGTTTCCCGCCCTGAAAGTGTGGGAGATGCGCGGCGCACACCGAGGGGCCGGCAGAACGGCTCCGATCTCCCCGGCCAGGCATCACTTACCTCGCGGGCCTCGAGAGTCCGGCCATGCGTCAGCATCTCCCCGGGTCATGCATCCCCTGACGGGTGGAGAGAGGTCGGTTCGCTCCGTGCGTGAACACGTGCCCACCATGACCGCTCGGCCGGCTGATGCCAGCGCGAAATCCTCATCTCCTCGAGGCCGCCCCGGGCCGCTGGTGATCTCGGCGCGGGATGCGTTCGCCGGGGCGGACGGGCTTCACGCCTGCACGCCGCGGAACTGGATCCGGCGGACAGGCGTCTTCACGGTCCGGTCCGGACCGTGCGGCGGATCGTTCCAGTTCCTCAACGTCCCCACCTTCAGGCCGTGGGCGCGCGCGAACTCCTCCTGGGTCTGGTCACTGGCGTTCCACGCCGCCACCCATTTGCGGCGCTCAGGCACTGAAGTCCGGCTCCGTCTGGAAACCTTCGAAGTCGCGAGTGTCGAGTTCCTCACCCCGCCATCCCAACACGCCAGACCCCATCCCGCACAGACGTGCTTCCCCGACCGCTTACGTTGCATCGCCAACTGTGACGCCGGCTCGTCCCCTCTGCCGGCATGTGGCGATCGCCATCGGGTTGATGTCGATGCCTTGGACCAGTGTGTATCCCAGCCCGGCCAGCGCCCGGAGCGTCGCTCCCGAGGAACATCCCACATCCAGCACGTCCGAATTCCGGTCAGGGGAGGTTCGCGTCACCATGCTCGCAATCAAGCGCCGCCGCGCCCGGAACCACCAGTGCTCATCCTCAAGCTCGAGGTAGATGGCTTGAAAATCAGGACGCATGAAGGGGTGAGGCTCGACGGTAACGACCGCGGTCTAGTTTCCGCCGGAGCCGGATCAGCCCCCGCAAATCGGCGATGGCCGTGGACCAGATCTTCACCCTGCTGTCGGTGTCGTCCACCCACATTACGGGCAGGTCGAAGATCCGATACCCGAGGCGTTCCGCAAGGATCAGCAACTCGGTGTCCATGAACCAGCCGTTGTCCTCGACTTGGGGGATAAGTTCCGTCGCGGCCCTCCTGGTAAGAGCCTTGAAGCCACATTGGGCGTCGGAGAAGCCGGTCCGGAAGAGAATCCGGATCAGCCGATTGTAGCCGCGTGAGAGCGTCTCCCGTTTCCAACCGCGGGAGGTCAGGGACGGTTTGAGCAGGCGCGAGCCGGTGGCCAGATCGAATCCCCCGCCGATCAACGCCTCCACCAGCGGGGGAAAGGCCGCCAGATCGGTCGAGAGATCCACATCCATGTAGCTCAATATCCTCGCGCTGCTTGCGCTCCAAACCGCCCTAAGGGCCCCTCCGCGCCCCTTCTGCTCGAGATGCACTACCCGGACCTGCTGATGGGTGGACGCCAGGCCCTGGGCCACCTCCAGCGTGGCGTCGGTCGAGGCGTTGTTGGCGATCACCAACTCGAAGCGGAACCGGCAATGGTCCTGCAGGAACGCTAGGAGCCGCGGACCGTTCTGTTTCAAGCGCCGTTCTTCATTGAAGACCGGCACGGTGACGTTGACCTGGATTACGTCCCGGTCAGCCGCCGTTGCAGCGCGCGTCGTCTCCATTCACACGCTCTCCACTTTGCGCAGCACCATGGACCGGACGAGATCCTTGCCGACCAGAGCCATGGCCGCGGTCATTAGGATTGCGAGGAAGGGACGCGGTACCGGTTCGCGCTCGAACAGATAAGGCAAGTAGGTGAAGAACGAACAGAACTGCACCGCGACGGCGATCCTCCAGCCACCCTTGACGAAGAAGGCATACGTTAAGGACAGAACATCGGCTGCGTAGAAGTAGCGTTCGTGCATGCTCGGTAGAAAGTACGGTGCGAACAGTGTGGAGAAGGTCGCTGTGGACACCAACCATGTCCGACGATCCATCGAGGTGGGCTGCTGCATCGCGAGGATCAGAAAGACGGTCACCACGAGCGTGAGGACGACGCCGGTTGTGTGGAACGTGTCGTAGTGCGCGTCGGACACCCACTGGTACCAGTTGGTGGCTCCGACAGTGAGCTTCCGGAAGAAGGGGGTTTGCCTGCCCCAATGCAGCATGACATCGAGGACCGGCCTGCCCGCCAGCACCGCCGGCAGGCCGACGAGCGCATAGACGCCGATGGGCGTGGCAGCGTACTTCCACGGTATACGGAGCAGACCGAAAGCGCCCACGACGAACGGCAGCAGAAAGATGGCCTGGGGTTTGAGGGAACCTGCCAACCCAAATGCGACCATAGCAGCCAGGGGGCGCCCGCTCATCAGGTAGTAGAGAGTGGCCACGAGTCCAGCGGTGAACATAGCATCGCACTGACCCCAGACGGCGCTGTTAAACCACACAGTCGGCAAGAAGAGGATTCCGCTGGCCGCAGCCCAAGCCTCAAGGCCCTCCGGAAAGCGGCTGCGGACGATCCGATACAGGAACCAGGCGAGGACATAGTCGGCGGCGATGGACAGCAGCTTAATCGAGTAGAGTTTCGGCAGTGGCAGGAAGGTGGCGAGAGTCAAAAGATACAGATACAATGGAGGGTAATTGCTGAAATCGTCCTTTAGCGCCGCCCAGTGGCCGTGCTCGACAAGGTAGTCATACCAGACGCTCAGAAAGGCGCGGTAATCGCCGCTTGAATAGTCGAGCACACTGAGCCGTAGCAGGAGCGCGCCAGCGAGCAGGACAGTGATCAACCCGGCCTGCATCGCGGAATGAGGAGTTTTCGGCGCTGGTCAGCGGCCTGGAAGTGATTGCCAAAAGGAATTGGAATCGCGAGTGACTTGATCCTTGCAGTGACTCACCGATTCATGGTGAGTGGAAGCG
>CAYMDA010000060.1:0-14824 GCA_964389135.1 uncultured Verrucomicrobiota bacterium
AAGGGCATCTCCGCCGGGCGCGGGCAGAACTGTTACCGCGGGCTGGTGAAGATCGCCAGGACGGCCGAGAACGCCCGGAACTTCTCGCAGTGCGACTCGCTGCTGATCGGCTCGGAGTGCGGCGCCCACACGTTCCCGTACATCGAGGTGAAGAACCCGACCGCCAGCGTCGAGCACGAGGCCACCACCTCGAAGATCGGCGAGGACCAGATCTTCTACTGCAACCAGCGGGGCATCTCGACCCAGGACGCCGTGAACATGATCGTGAACGGCTACTGCAAGGAGATCTTCCGGCATCTCCCCATGGAGTTCGCCGTCGAGGCGCAGAAGCTTCTCGGGGTCAGCCTCGAGGGAAGTGTCGGCTGAGAAGGCCCGCACGCGCGGGCGGTCGCGCCCGCCCCATCCTGCAGTGAGACACCAGCTTTCCACAGATGACGCAACCGATCCTTACCATCTCAGACCTGCACGCCCGGGCCGGTGATCGCGAGATCCTCAAGGGCCTGAGCGTGACCATCCACGCCGGCGAGCTGCATGCCATCATGGGCCCGAACGGAAGCGGCAAGAGCACGCTCGCGTCGATCCTCGCCGGACGCGAGGCGTACGAGGTGACCTCGGGCGAGATTCGCTTCAACGGGCGGAACCTGCTCGAGCTCGACCCGGAGGAGCGCGCCCGCGAGGGACTGTTCCTCGCCTTCCAGTACCCCGTGGAGATTCCCGGGGTGAACACCGCCTACTTCCTGCGCGCGGCCGTCAATGAGGTCCGCAAGCACCGCGGGCAGCCCGAGCTGGACGCCATGGACTTCCTCGCGTTCATCCGCGAGCGCGCCCGTGAACTGGCGATCCCCGAGGATTTCCTGAAGCGCGCCGTGAACGAGGGCTTCTCGGGCGGCGAGAAGAAGCGCAACGAGATCTTCCAGATGG
Organism: uncultured Verrucomicrobiota bacterium; assembly: GCA_964389135.1. Classification (GTDB taxonomy): domain Bacteria; phylum Verrucomicrobiota; class Verrucomicrobiia; order Limisphaerales; family CAIMTB01; genus CAIMTB01. The sequence continues at coordinate 922 of CAYMDA010000060.1, forward strand.
CCCTCCTCGAACCGGTGCTCGCCGTCCTGGACGAGACCGATTCGGGGCTGGACATCGACGCGCTGCGGCTCGTCGCGGAGGGCGTCATGCGCATGCGCCGGCCCGACAACGCGCAGCTCGTCATCACCCATTATCCCCGGATCCTCGAGCACCTTTCGCCCGACGTGGTCCACGTGCTGGTGGACGGACGCATCGTCCGGTCCGGCGGCAGGGAGCTCGCCCATCAGCTCGAGGAGCGCGGCTACGACTGGCTGCTCGAGGAAATCGCGCAGCCCGCCTGACCGGAACGAGACGCCATGCAGATCGATGTCTCCACGCCCCGCGAGTCCGTCGCGCCCGTCCGAACCTTCGAGCACCTCGCCGCCGAGGGTGTCTTCGATTCCCCGGGATGGCTGCTCGACGCGCGCCGCGCCGCCATCGAGGCCTTCGCCGCCGCCGGCTACCCCGGCCCCTCCGACGAGGACTGGCGGTTCACCGACCTCACGGCGCTGAAACAGCTCCCCTTCCGGCCGGTCCTGCAGGCGCGGAAGGGCGTCGTCGCCGATGTCACTCCGTTCCTCGTTCCGGGGATCGAGGGGCATCGCCTGGTGTTCGTCGACGGACACTACTGCGCCCCGCTCTCGGTCGTTCACCCGGAACCGGGTGTCACCCTCGGGCCCCTCGCCGAGCTCATCGCGCGCGACGATCCTCGCGTCCGGGAAACGTTCGGACGCCTCGCCACGCGTGAACCGAATCCGTTCGCGCTCCTGAACACCGCCTTCGCCCGGGACGGCGTCTTCCTCGACGTCGAACCCGGCCGCGAGGCCTCGCCCATCCACCTCATCTTCCTCAGCACGGGAAGCGAGGAGGGCGCCACCGCGCACCTTCGCAATCTGATCCGCGTGGGCCGCGGCGCGCGGGCCGCCGTGTTCGAGACGTACGCCGCCCTCGGCGAGGACCACCCCACGGTCACGAACGCCATGGCCGAGGTGCTGATGGACGAGCACTCCGTGTTCGAGCACGTGAAGCTCCAGGAGGAAGCCGCGGTCGCCATCCACATGGCCACCGTGGCCGCCGAGATGTCGCGGTCCGCGCTGCATCGCTACCACTCGCTCGCCAGCGGCGCGGCCATCTCGCGCACGATGATCCACGCGATCCTCGCGGGTGAGGGGGTCGAGAGCGACCTCAACGGACTGTACCTCCCCCGCACCGGCCAGCTCGCGGATCATTTCATGATCGTGGAGCACGCGGCGCCGCACTGCGCCAGCCACGAGCATTTCAGCGGAATCCTCTCGGGGCGCGGGCGCGGCGTGTTCCACGGCCGGATCCGCGTGCAGCCGGGCGCGCAGAAGACCGACGCCAAGCAGACCAATCGCAACCTGCTCCTGTCCGACGAGGCCACGGTCAACGCCAAGCCCCAGCTCGAGATCTACGCGGACGACGTGAAGTGCACCCACGGCGCCACGGTCGGACAGCTCAACGAAGAGGCCATCTTCTACCTGCGCAGCCGGGGCATCGGTCATGCCGAGGCCCGCCGCATCCTGGTCCATGCGTTCGCCGGCGAGATCCTCGACCGCATCCAGTGCGAGCCGGTTCACGCCTACCTGAACGAGCGGATCTCCAGCCGCCTGACGACCATCCCGGAACTCATCAGTTCCAGCCCATGAACGACGACCTACAGGATCTCTACCAGCAGGTCATCCTCGACCACAGCCGGAAACCCCGCGGCTACGGCACGCTCCCCCCGGGCAGCCTCACCGGCGAGGGCACCAATCCGCTGTGCGGCGACCGGTACAAGGTCTATGTCCAGACGGACGGGGACACGATTTCCGAAGTCCGCTTCGAAGGATCCGGCTGCGCGATCTCGAAGGCGGCCGCGTCCGTCATGACCACCGTCGTCCGGGGCGCAAGCCGCCAGGAGGTGGGTCGCATCTTCGATGAGTTCCACAAGCTCGTCACCACCGGCCGCGCGGACCTCAGCCGGGCCGCGAAGCTCGAGGCCTTCGCGGGTGTCCACAAGTTTCCCGCCCGCGTGAAGTGCGCCATCCTCTCGTGGCACGCCCTCAAGGCGGCGCTGGAGAACGCGCCCGCGCCGGTCTCGACGGAGAACGACGGAACGCCGGTCGAACGTCCCGATCCGAACTTCATCCCATGAAGGCACTGAATCCCGGTGACACCGTGAACCTCACCCGCGACGTCCGGGCGGCGGTCGTTCCCGCCGGCGAGATCGTCACGCTCGTGAAGGGCGAGCCCGCGACGGTCACCCAGGCGCTCGGCGGCAACTACACGGTCGTGGTGCACGGCAACATGTTCCGCATCGACCGCCGCGACGCCGACGCGCTCGGTCTCGAGGTGACTCCCGATCCCGCCGGCGACGGCGCGGCTGCCGGGGAGGCGGAGATCAATGATCCCGAGGAACTCGAGCAGCGGATCTGGGCCGCCATGCGAAACTGCTACGATCCCGAGATCCCGGTCAACCTCGTCGATCTCGGGCTCATCTACGATTGCGTCATCGATCCCCTCCCGGAGGGCGGCCACAGGGTCAGCATCAAGATGACCCTCACCGCCCCGGGCTGCGGCATGGGCAATGCCATCGCGGCCGACGTGGAAAGCCGCGTCCGGGAGGTGCCAGGCGTGCGCGAGGTCGAGGTGGCGCTCGTCTGGGACCCCCCTTGGAACCAGGAAATGATGAGCGAGGCCGCGAAGCTCCAGCTCGGATTTCTGTGAACCCCGGCGCACCCGCGATCACCACCGCCCCCGGACTCGACCCGGTCCGCGTCCAAGCGGATTTTCCCATCCTGCAGCAGTCGGTGCACGGTCGTCCGCTCGTGTACCTCGACAATGCGGCCACGAGCCAGAAGCCGCGCGCGGTCATCGAGGCGCTCGTGCGCTACTACGAACGCGACAATGCGAACGTGCATCGCGGCATCCACGCGCTCAGCTCCCGCGCCACCGAGGCGTTCGAGGGCGCCCGCGAGCGCGTCGCCCGCTTCCTGAACGCCGAGTCTCCGGACGAGATCATCTTCACGCGCGGCACCACCGAGGCCATCAATCTCGTGGCGCACGCATGGGCGGCCGCCACCCTGAAGCCGGGCGATGTCATTCTCCTCACGGAGATGGAGCATCATTCCAATCTCGTCCCATGGCAGATCATCGCGGCCCGCACGGGCGCGCAGCTTGCCTTCATTCCCGTCACGGGGGACGAGGGCCTGCTCGATCTCTCCCGCCTCGACGGGCTTCTCACCCCGCGCGTGAAGCTTCTCGCCTTCGCGCACGTGTCGAACTCCCTTGGCACGGTGAATCCCGCCCGGGAACTCTGCGCCCGCGCCCGCGAGGTCGGTGCGGTCACCCTCGTCGATGCCGCGCAGAGCGCGGGGCACATGCCCGTGGACGTCCGCGAGATCGGGTGCGATTTCCTCGCCTTCTCGGGCCACAAGACCTGCGGCCCGACCGGCATCGGCGTGCTCTACGGCCGCCGGGGCGCCCTCGAGCGGATGGATCCATGGCACGGTGGCGGCGAGATGATCCTCGACGTGGATTACTCCGGCGCACGCTACAAGCCGCCGCCGCACCGGTTCGAGGCCGGCACGCCCGATATCTCCGGCGCGATCGGCCTCGCGGCGGCGCTCGATTACCTCGACGGGATCGGCCGGGAGCGCATCGCCCGGCATGGCCGGGAACTGGGCGCCATGGCCGCCGAGAGGCTCGCCGCCATGCCGGGTGTGCGCGTCCTCGGCCCGCGCGAGGGGCGCGCCGGCATCGTCAGCTTCACGCTGCGGGATGTGCACGCCCACGACATCGTGACCTTCGCCGACCAGCGCGGTGTCGCGCTGCGCGGAGGCCATCACTGCACCCAGCCGCTCATGCGCCGCCTGGGCCTCGAGTCCACCGCGCGCGCGAGCTTCCACCTCTACAACACGCCCGGGGAGGTGGATGTCCTCGTGGACACCGTCCGGGAGATCCAGCGCTTCTTCGGCTGACCGCCCGGCGCGTGCACGCGCCCCGTGCCGTGCCGGATCGTTCGGCCCGTCCTGCCGAGCCGCGCCGCCCGCGCGGCTCGTTTCGTCTGGACCCGATCCGCCGGCATCCCCAGTCTGCCTCCCATTCCCGCTATGCGTAATTGCCTTGATGCGAGGCGTTAGCCACGAGAGTTCTTGACAGCCCCCGGGTGGGTGGGTGTTATTAGCATCGCTTGATGAGAAAGCCCACTCGCATGAGATTTTCTCCTCAATCGCCCTGCCCGGACTCCTCCCGCGCAACCGCCTATCCCTCACCCCAGATCGTTCGTGGAGAACATGCTATGCACCCATTCAGCATTCTGAAACGACTCCTGGTCCTGTTCCTCGCCGGCGCGCCCCTCGCGGCGCTCGGCGGCGAGGCCGACATCCTCATTCCCGATCTCACGCAGGTCGTCTTCCCGGGCCTCGGCGGCATGAGCGGCACGACGCTCCTGTGCATCGGGCTGGTCATCTGCCTGATCGGGGCGGCGTTCGGGGTCATCCAGTACAGGCAGACCAGGATGCTTGACGTGCACGAGAGCATGGCGCGCGTCTCCAACAGCATCTGGGAGACTTGCAAGACCTACCTCATCACGCAGGGCCGGTTCCTGGCCATCCTCTGGGTGCTGATCGCCCTCTGCATGGTGTACTATTTCGGATTCCTCTCGGGGCACGGCGAGGAGGGCGTCCCGCCCGGCGAGCAGCGCAGCACCGTGCTGAGTGTCTTCATCATCCTGCTGTCGTCCGTGCTTGGAATCCTGGGTTCGTACGGCGTGGCGTGGTTCGGCATCCGGATCAACACCACCGCCAACTCGCGCACGGCCTTCTCGGCACTGCGCGGCAATCCGCTGGCGACCCTGGGCATCCCGCTGCGCTCCGGGATGAGCGTGGGTCTGTTGCTCGTCGCGGTGGAGCTGTTCTTCATGATCAGCATCCTGGTGTTCCTGCCGACCGACCTCGTCGGACCGTGCTTCATCGGCTTCGCCATCGGCGAGTCACTCGGGGCGTCGGTGCTCCGCATCTGCGGCGGCATCTTCACCAAGATCGCGGACATCGGTTCCGACCTGATGAAGATCGTCTTCCGCCTGCCGGAGGATGATCCCAAGAACCCGGGCGTGATCGCGGACTGCACCGGGGACAACGCGGGTGACTCGGTCGGGCCCACGGCGGACGGATTCGAGACCTACGGCGTGACGGGCGTCGCGCTGGTGACCTTCCTCGCCCTCGCGCTCGGCGCGGGTTCCGTGATCGGGGCGACCCTGATCATCTGGCTGTTCGCCATGCGCTCCCTGATGATCCTCACCTCGCTCGCGTCCTACTTCCTGAACGAGGCGCTGAGCAAGTCGCTGTACGGCGGGAAGAAGGATTTCGATTTCGAGGCCCCGCTGACGCACCTGGTGTGGCTCACGTCCGCGGTGTCGATCGCCGTGACGTTCGTGGCCAGCTACATCCTGCTCGGACGCCAGCCCGGCATGGATCCCAGCCTCTGGTGGGTGCTCTCGGTGATCATCAGTTGCGGCACCGTGGCCGGCGCGGTGATCCCGGAGTTCACGAAGATCTTCACGAGCACCAACTCGCGGCACGTGAAGGAGGTGACCAACTGCTCGCGGCACGGCGGGTCGTCGCTGAACATCCTGTCGGGCTTCGTCGCCGGCAACATGTCCGCGTTCTGGATGGGGCTCGTGATCATCCTCCTGATGTACGTCGCGTACTACTGCTCGCGGCATCCGGGCCTCATGATGGTGATGCCCGAGGCGTACCAGTTCGCGGCGCCCATCTTCGCGTTCGGCCTCGTGGCTTTCGGCTTCCTCGGCATGGGCCCCGTGACCATCGCGGTGGACAGCTACGGTCCCGTCACGGACAACGCGCAGTCCGTCTATGAACTCAGCCAGATCGAGCGGATCCCTGGCATCGCCGACGAGATCCGCGGCCGCCACGGATTCGAGCCGAACTTCGAGGACGCCAAGTACCAGCTCGAGAAGGGCGACGGCGCCGGCAACACGTTCAAGGCGACCGCCAAGCCGGTGCTGATCGGCACCGCCGTCGTCGGCGCGACCACGATGGTGTTCGGCATCATCATCCTGCTGGAGAACCTCTTCGGGGACGCCATCAGCCGCCTCAGCATCGTCCAGCCGGAGGTGATCTTCGGCCTCCTGATGGGCGGCGCCGTGATCTACTGGTTCACGGGGGCCTCCACCCAGGCCGTGGTCACCGGCGCCTACCGCGCGGTCGTGTACATCAAGGAGAACATGCGGCTCGACGCCACCACGGCCTCCGACAAGGACAGCAAGGAGGTCGTCCGGATCTGCACCGAGTACGCGCAGAAGGGGATGTGGAACATCTTCATCGTGGTGTTCTGCTTCTCGCTCGCGCTGCCGTTCTTCAATCCCTACTTCTTCATCGGGTACCTGATCGCGATCGCCTTCTTCGGTCTCTTCCAGGCGATCTTCATGGCCAACGCCGGCGGCGCCTGGGACAACGCGAAGAAGATCGTCGAGGTCGAGCTTCGCCAGAAGGGAACCGACCTGCACGCGGCCACGGTCGTGGGTGACACCGTGGGGGATCCGTTCAAGGACACCTCCTCGGTCGCGCTGAACCCGGTGATCAAGTTCACCACGCTCTTCGGACTGCTCGCGGTGGAGATCGCCGTGACCATGCAGAGCGCGACCGCAAAGACGGTCATCGGCGTGCTGTTCTTCGCCGCCGCCCTCGTGTTCGCATACCGCTCGTTCTACGCAATGCGGATCCCGGCCGAACCGGCGACGACGGCATAACCGGAAATCAGCAGCACCGGCCAAGGCCGGCTCATGACGCGGGCGGCATCCCCACGGGTGCCGCCCGGTTCATCTCGTTCTCCGGGGTGCGTGCCCGAATCACCCGCGGGCACGTCGCCGGTCGCGAATCGCGACACCCGCGCGGGGAGGGAAGAAGCCGGGGAGATGCGCATCCGCGGTCGATTCGCGACGCGCCCGGGCATGCCCGGCGGCGGCGTCCGTCACGACGGTGCGCTGGACTGCCGTTCGTGCTCCGTCGCGGATGTCGCCGGCGGAACGGGGGCGGGCGGCGTCGCGACGGTGGTCCCGGGCGCGTTCGTCGTCTCGCCTGGATGCCGGGACAGGCTCGGGCCCGGGTGGATGCGGTTCGCGGCGAGACGTTCGTTCCACAGGAAGGCCGTCGCCAGCAGCACCATGGCGAACGTCCCGAGCGGAAGGGCGCGATGACAGAAGTCGCGGAAGCGGTTGCCCGGGAGGGTGCGAATGGGCGCGCCGAATTCCTGACTCATCTCACAGTTCGGATTCCTCCTCCGCGGTGACGCTCGTGACGCGGGACACGCCCTCGATGGCGCGGACCTCCGAGATCAGCTCGGGCGCCCGGCTGCTGTCGCGCAGCAGGAGCCGGTAGGACAGGTCCATCCCGCCGTATCCCTCGTTCGTGCGCTGGCTCGCCCGCACGAGGCTCCGGCTGTGGCGCCGCAGCACGCGGTCGAGCTGGTTCAGGTCGGGGACCGGGCGCGCCCAGTGGAGGTTCAGGATGAGATCGTAGCGATGGCGCGCGCCGAAGTCCGAGATTCGCAGGTAGAAGAAGATGAGGACCGCGAAGGCGCAGCCGAGCAGGGTGGTGGCGTACTTCTGCGTGCCCGCCGCCATGCCGAGGACGATCGACGTCAGGATGTAACTCGTGTCGAGCGTGTCGCGGAGGATGTTGCGGAACCGGACGATCGCGAACACGGCCATCAGCCCGAAAGCCGTGACAAGATTGTTCGCGAGCACCTGCATCACCAGCGCGACCACGACCGGGATGATGATCAGCGAACTGACGAAACTCCGGGAGTAGGAGAGCCCCGGGTGAGTGAACATGTACGTCCACGCGATGGACTGCCCGCTCAGGAACGCGAGGAAGATTCCAAGGAGGACAGCCCGGAAGTCGGTGGGCGCCGCGGCAAGATCTGCGGTACGAAACCAGTCCATGAAACAACTCCTCAGTCCTGGCAGCGGTACATCTCGACGCCCGCGCGGGGCGGCATGGGTTCGGACAGTTCCTCGTCGGCGGCGTGCGCGCTCTGGCGCATCATGGCGAGCGCGGCCTTGAGCCGGTGCTCGCCGTAGCGCGCGATCCCGTCCGCGTACTTGGCGGCGGAGCCCTGGCGCAGATTGAAGACGCGGACAAGCTGCTGCCACCAGTCGGGGTAGCGGCCCGTGAACTTCAGCTCGAGAATGACCCGGTCGTCAAAGACGCGCAGCGGGTTCTGCATGGCCGAGTCGAGGCGGGTCGTGGCGTCCGGCTCGAAGAGGACGTTCCGGTCCATGGTGACGCGCACCGAGTTGTCGTCGGGCCGCATCCATGCCTCTCGCTGGTAGGCGACATGCGCCACGGGACGCGCCTGCAGTTCCATCATGCGCGTGAAGAACCGCTGAAGCCCGCCGATGTGCTTCGGGTCCTCCGACGCCAGCTCGGACGGCTCCGGGAGCTGCCCGCCGAGGAACCGGTCCACCGCCGGGCGCCGCACCGCGCCGCGCTGCTTCAGGATCGCGTTGTTCATCCGGCGCTTGATCTCGAAGTACACGGGCGCCGACGGGCGATTCTCGTAGAAGCGGATCCGGAGCTTGAACCGGTTTTTGTTCCCGTTGATGGTGTCGTGGTACGTCTTCAGGCCCGGTGAATCCAGATAGAGGCTGTGCACCGGGTACGAGAAATTCGGACGGGTCGCCCCGTACTCATCCAGTTCAAGATACCCCCGGATGAAGTCGCGTATGGCGACGGCCACCTCCTCGCTCACCTGGTACTTCAGTTCCAGGCGCTGCAGTTGGGAACGATCCTCTGCCATGCTCTTGTAATCGAGCGCGCCCCGGGCGCGCGGCGGTGAGTCTCCTGCATCTTTGACGCAGGAACGACACTCCGTCGTCACATGAAAGTTGCCGGATCCTCACCGCGATGAAACGTGGATGACAGTGCCCCATGAAACCATCCCCGACAAGGGCCGACGGGTCATGAAACGCATCCGGACCACAACTCCAGTCCGCGGGGGCCCCCTGTGCGGCCGGGCGCACGGGTTCAGCCCGCCTCCCCGGGAAGGTTCGCGACCGCCGTCTCGATCTGCGCCTGGCGTGCCTGCCAGTCCCGCAGCCGCTGGCGATGCTCCTCCAGCACCCTGGCGGGAACCTTCTCGCTGAACGCCGGATTCGCGAGGCGCTCCTCGAGCTTCGCGATCTCGGCCCGGACCTTCTCGAGCTCGCGCCCCAGACGCGCGCGTTCCGCGGCGACATCGATGACCCCCGCCAGCGGCAGGTAAAGCTCGCCCAGCGCGTTCGCGACCATCGGCGTGCCGCGCTCCGGCTTCCAGTCGGACCCCACGCGCTCCAGCCGCTCCGCGTTCAGGAGCATCTCCATCACCCGCGCCTCTTCCTCGGCGATCTCGCCGGCGGGCCGCAGCACGAACGGCACCTTCCTGTTCGCGGGAATGTTGAACTGCACCCGCAGGTTCCGTCCGAGGCTGATGAGCGCGAACCGCGCCGAGGCGAGGGCGTCCGCGGAGGGATCGAGCCCCCATTCCTCGCGTTCCGCGTCCGAGAACGGACGCGGCCACGGCGCCGTCATGATCGTGGTTCCGCCCTGCTGTTCGGGCATGTCCCGGTGATAACCCAGACCGTGCCACAGTTCCTCCGTGATGAACGGCAGGAAGGGATGGAACAGCCGCAGCGTGTGACTCAGCACGAAATCGATCACCGCGAGCTTGTTGGCCCGGCGCGCGGCGTCGCCGCCCGCGAGCGTCGCCTTGCTCGCCTCCACGAACCAGTCGCAGTACTCGCTCCAGAAGAAGCGGTACAGCGTCTGGGTGATCTCGTTGAACCGGTAGGCGGCGTACGCGGCGTCGATCTCGCGGATCGCCTGGTCGAGGCGCAGCAGGATCCATCGGTCGTCCACGCTGAGCAGGTCCGGCCGGATCTCGTCCTGGACGCTGCCTCCCTGCATCTGCCGGAAGCGGCACGCGTTCCAGAGCTTGTTGCAGAAGTTGCGGCCGAGCTCGACGTTCTGCTCGTCGTACATGACGTCCTGCCCGAGCGGCGCGGAGCGCATGATGCCGAAGCGCAGCGCGTCGGCGCCGTACTTCGAGACGAGCTCGAGCGGGTCGGGGGAGTTCTTCAGGCTCTTGGACATCTTCCGGCCCTGCTTGTCCCGCACGATCCCCGTGAAATAGACGTTCCGGAACGGCAGGTCCCCCATGAAGGTGTACCCGGCCATGATCATGCGGGCCACCCAGAAGAAGATGATGTCGGGCCCTGTCACGAGATCCGACGTGGGATAGAACGCGCGGAGCAGGGGGTTCTCCCGGTCCTTCTCCGGGTCACCCGTCCAGCCCATCGTGGCGAAGGGCCACAGCCACGAGCTGAACCACGTGTCGAGCACATCGGGATCCTGCTCCCAGTTCTCGGGATCGGGCGGCGGATTCTCGTCGCACCAGATGTCGCCGGCCGCCGGGGTTTCGGCGCCGCGCGGCGGCGCGTCCGCCTTGCGGTACCAGACCGGGATGCGGTGGCCCCACCACAACTGCCGGCTGATGCACCAGTCCTGGATGTTCGACATCCAGTGATCGTAGACCTTGGCCCAGCGCGCCGGATGAAATCGCATCGGCGCCGACCCCGGCGGCGCATCCGCCGCGCCGCCCTCGGGCACCACCGCCCTGCGGGCGGCGTCCACGCTCGGGTAGCGCAGGAACCACTGCTCGCTCAGCCGCGGCTCGATCGGCACGTCCGCGCGCTCGCTGAATCCGACGTTGTTCGTGTAGGGTTCGGAGCGGTCGAGCGCGCCAATCGACTCGAGCAGTTCGGCCGCCTTCCTGCGCGCGGCGAACCGGTCCATGCCCGCGAGATCGCGGCCGGCCGCCTCGTTCATGACGCCGTTCGGGTGGAGCGCGTCGATGACCGGCAGGCCATGACGCTGGCCGATCTCGAAATCCAGCCGGTCATGCGCCGGGGTGACCTTGAGCACGCCCGTGCCGAACTCGGCGTCGATCGCGTCGTCCGCGATGACGGGGATCGAGGCCTGGTTCTCGAGGGGAAGGGGACGCCGCACGTGCAGGCCGACGAGCGACGCGTACCGCGGATCCTTCGGATTCACCGCGATCGCGGTGTCCGCCGGGATGGTTTCCGGCCGCGTGGTGGCGATCGTGAGGAAGGTGCCGGGCCGCTCGACCACCTCGACCTTGAAATAGTAGAGCAGGCCCTTCTGCTCCTTCATGATCACCTCCTCGTCCGAGAGGGCCGTGAGGGACACCGGGCACCAGTTCACCATGCGCCGCCCGCGGTAGATGAGGCCCTTGTGATAGAGCCGCGCGAACACGCGGTGGACGCACCGCGAGTACTCGGGGTCCATCGTGAACCGCTCGCGCGTCCAGTCGCAGGAGGCGCCGATCTTCTTGAGCTGCTGGATGATGATGCCGCCGTGCTTCTCCTTCCATTCCCAGACCTTCTCGAGGAACTTCTCCCGCCCGAGATCGTCGCGGTGCCGGATCACCCCCTGCTTCTTGAGGTCGCGCTCGACGACCGTCTGCGTGGCGATGCCGGCGTGGTCCGTTCCGGGCAGCCACAGCACCTCGCGCCCTTCCATCCGCGCCTTGCGGGCGAGGATGTCCTGGATCGTGTTGTTCAGCACGTGCCCGAGCGTGAGGATGCCCGTGACATTGGGCGGCGGGATCACGATCGAGTACGCCGGCCGCTTCTCGCTGACCCGCGCGGGGTCCGCCACGAAACAGCCCTTCTCCAGCCAGTACTCGTACCAGCGATCCTCGACTGCACCCGGCTCATAGGCCTTCGAAATCTCGCTCATGTCGCGACCGCACAGCCTACGCGAGCGCCCGAACCGGCGCGATACAATCGTGAGGCCGGCAACGGGTGCCGCGGGAATCCGGCAGCCCCGGAACGCGCCGCCTTGCCTCCGTTCCGCGTCGGGCCGTACAAAGCGCGCGTGCCCGCCGTTTCCCGCCCGGTAACCATCGCGACCCGCTCCTCGCTGCAGGCGTTCCTGTACACGACCGCCACGCTCACCGGAGCCATCGTGCTCGTGGTCGAGATCCTCGGCGCGAAGATGCTCACGCCGTGGTTCGGCTCGTCGCACTTCGTCTGGACCGCCCAGATCGCCATCACGCTGCTCGCCCTCGCCTGCGGCTACTACCTGGGCGGCTGGACCGCCGACCGCTACCGCCGCCTGTCGCTCGTGTACATCGGGCTCGTCGTCGCGGCGGCATGGCTCGCGCTCGACGTCCTGATCCGCTCGCGACTCGCCGCGGCGTGCCTCGGACTCGACCTCGCCCTTGGCTCCATCGTCGCGTCGCTGATCCTGTTCTTCATCCCGCTGACCCTGCTCGCCGCCGTCGGTCCGTACTTCGTGCGCGCCGTCACGCGCAGCGTTGACAACGTGGGCCGGGCCGTCGGGCGGCTCTCGGCGCTCGGGACGCTGGGAAGCGTGGCCGGCGTCCTCGTGACCAGCTATCTCCTGATCCCGTTCCTTCGGGATTCCGTCGCGATGCTCGGCACGGCCGCGATCCTCGTCCTCCTGTCGGCCGCCTACTTCCTGTTCTGGCGCGGCGATGAAGCCGGCGGCTCGGCCGTCGTCGCCGGCGCGGTCGCCATGGCGATCCTCGGGTACGCGGGTCTGCGCCGCGAGGGAGAGACCGCCTACCGCCATCACGTCGAGCTCGCGCGGGCCAACTCGCACTTCGGCACGATGCAGGTGCTCGAGTCCCGCGACGGCACCCGGCGCTACTACCTCAACGATTTCCTCATCCAGAACACGTACGACCCGGTGCGCAACCGCAGCATCTCGATGTTCACGTACGCGCTCGAGATGCTCGCGCGCGGGTATGTGCCGGAGCTGCGCGACGCCCTGTGCATCGGGATGGGCGTCGGCATCGTGCCCCGCAACCTCGCGGCGGAGGGGGTCCGTGTGGACGTCGTGGAGATCAATCCCGCCGTCGTGCCGCTCGCGCGGGAGTGGTTCGAGTTCGATCCCTCCACGGTGCGCCTGTTCATCGATGACGCGCGGCACTTCCTCCGCGTGGCCACCAACACGTACGACGCCGTCCTCCTCGACGCGTTCCTCGGGGATTCGTCGCCGTCGCACCTGATGACCCGGGAGGCCTTCGAGGAGATCGCGGCGCTGCTGAATCCAGGCGGCGCGCTCGTCATCAACACGTTCGCGACCTTCGAGGAGGGGAACGATTTCTTCGGCGCGTCCCTGTGCCGGACGCTCGGCGCGGTGTTCAAGGGGGTGGTCGTGCACGCATCGCCCCACGGGAACACCCTCTTCGTCGCGTCGAACCGCGAACCGATGGATCTTCGTCTGCCGGAGTCCCTCGCGCACGTGCACCCGATCTGCCGGCCGGAGCTGGAGACCGCCCTCCGCAATCCGCAGCGGCTGAATCCCGCCGGGGGCATCGTGCTGACCGACGACTACAACCCTGTCGAGTTCTACGACGCCCCCAACCGGGAGCGCACCCGCCGCCTGCTCGCCCGGGGGGTCGGGACCTGGTGACGCCATGCCCGCCCGCGTGGACGGACGGGAGGGGAGGGAGGCGCGGCGCGGGTATTGACGACGCCGGACCTCGCGCGCTATGGTTCGCCGGCTTCGATGCTTCGCAGCCGGATCGATCCTCGTCGATCATCCGCGGAATTTCGACCAGCCGGTTCGCCTCGGTAGCTCAATGGCAGAGCAGCTGACTCTTAATCAGTTGGTTCCAGGTTCAAGTCCTGGCCGGGGCACCAACGAGAATCCCCAGAAACCCCGAAGAACAAGTGCTTTTCGCGTGTTTGTTCTCGCCCTTCCAGGCCGCATGCCATCGAATGCCCAGGAACCCTTTCTTTGCCACGAAATCCCCGTTTAGTGGCCAAGTTTGGTAAAGCTTTCGGGTCGCGGCGGACGGGGTCTAGCAG
>CAYMDA010000061.1:0-13920 GCA_964389135.1 uncultured Verrucomicrobiota bacterium
CCATTTCAAGAGAACTTGCTCGGGCCATCCTGGGACTCGCCGGAGCAACCGACTGGATGCCATTGTCAGGGCGAATGGCGGATCTGGATTCACCTCCGGTTGAAACTGTCCTGGTAGGGCAGCAGGAATGGGAAGACGTTGAGCAACGCAGAATTGGTGGTGCGGACATACCGCAAACGATCCGTACAGCATTGATTCAGGCCCGCGTAGGACAAGGACTCTTCAAGAGCCGTGTGTTTCAGCTGGAAAAAGTCTGTCGTCTAACCTTCGTAACGAACCCTGCCCATCTGATCGCAAGCCATATCAAACCATGGCGCGAAGCCTCGAACGAGGAGCGGCTGAGCGGAGCAAATGGATTAATGCTGACGCCGACGGCGGACCATTTGTTCGACCGAGGCTTCATCAGCTTTGATGATTCCGGAGATGTTCTGATCGCCGACGTGGCAGATCGAGTGTCCTTGAAACGAATGGGCCTTGATCCTGACAGGCCCCCTCGACCCATCAGGTTCAACAGTAGTGAACAGCGCCATTTTCTTGAGTACCACAGAAAGGAGATTTTCCTCGGAAGTCAATAAACCACGGTGACGCTCCACATCCAGCAATCAGCGGAGGCCTTGGTTGCTCGGATCCTTCTTCCGCGCGCGATCAGCAGGAAACCGGCCTTCGCCCGTCGCCATTTGCGAACTCGCAACGCAGACGCACGGTTCGCGGGATGATCAGGACGGCCCCGCGGTGGATACCGGGAGCCTGCTCAGGCGAGGATCGGGCTGATCACCTGGCCGTGCACATCGGTGAGCCTGCGCTCGAATCCGTTGTGGTAGTAGGTCAGGCGCTCGTGATCGAGGCCGAGCAGGTGAAGCAGCGTCGCGTGGAGGTCGTGGATCGTGCACACGTTCTCCACCGCGCGGTATCCGAACTCATCGGTGCTGCCGTGGGAGTACCCCTTCTTCACACCGGCGCCCGTGAGCCAGACGGTGAACCCGTGCGGGTTGTGGTCGCGCCCGCTGGCGCCCTTCTGGAAGGTGGGCATCCTGCCGAACTCCGTGACCCATGCCACGACGGTCTCATCGAGGAGCCCGCGGGCCTTCATGTCCCGGATGAGCGCGGCGCAGGGCTGATCGAGGATGTGGCGGTGGACCTCGTACTGCTCCTTCAGGGTCTTGTGTCCGTCCCAGTTTCCGACGCCCTCGCCCATGGCGTAGGCGCCGTTGAACAACTGCACGAAACGGACGCCGCGCTCGATCAGCCGCCGCGCAAGCAGGCAGTTCTTCGCGAAGCGGGCCTTCAGCGGGTTCGAGGTGTCATTGATGCCGTAGAGGTCCAGGGTGGCGCGCGATTCGCCGGAGAAATCGCCGACCTCCGCCGCGCTCAGCTGCATCCGCGCCGCCAGTTCATAGCTGGCGATTCGCGCGCTGAGCTCGCCGTCACCCGGATGCCTCTCGAGATGGCGATCGTTGAGAAACTTCAGGAAGTCGCGCGCGCGGGCTTCCGACCGGGGCGCAATCCCGGGTGGCGTCGCGAGGTTCGGGATTGGCCGATCCGCGTTGAACGCGACTCCCTGAAAAACGGCGGGCAGGAATCCGGCGCTCCAGTGGTTCGGTCCCACCTGCGGAACGCCGCGGGGATCGGGGATGGCCACGAAGGCCGGCAGGTCCTGGTTCTCGGTGCCGAGCGCGTAGCTGACCCACGAGCCCATGCTCGGGAAACCGTCGAGAATGAACCCGGTGCTCATCTGGTTTTCCGCGGGTCCGTGCGTGTTGGACTTCGCGGTCATCGAATGGATGAAGCAAAGGTCGTCGGCGAGTTCCGCGAGGTTCGGAAGCATGTCCGAGATCCACTTGCCGGACTGGCCGCGCGGGCGGAATTCCCAGTGCGGCTTGGCGAGCGCGCCGTTCTCGCCCTGGAACGTGACCAGCCCGTCGGCTCCCGGCATGGGCTGCCCGTGCCGCCGGATCAGCTCGGGCTTGTAGTCCCATGTCTCCAGATGCGCGCACGCGCCCGAGCAGAAGATCACGAGGATGTTCTTCGCGCGCGGACGGAAGTGCCCCGGCCGCGGTGCATGGGGCCGGGCGGAGGACCATTCCGGCGCGCCGGGATTCGCGGCGGCGCGCAGCAGGTTCTGCTCGGCGAGCAGCGCGGTGAGCGCGAGGCCGCTGAGGCCGGTGCCGCCAAAGCGAAGAAAATCCCGGCGGTTGAGCATCCACCTTCCGGCATTGGAGAGATCAGGTGCAGGCATGATCGACAGCCACCCCGACCGGGAACGGGAGCGCCGGGGTACGCTGCGCACGCTAGCACCGCGGGTGAAGCGGAACATCCCCCCGATCGGGTGGAGAAGGGACCACTCCCAGGGAGCAGGGCCGCGCCTCGGCACGGAGCCATGATAAGGGTTGTGGCCGGGCCCCGGGGGCACTACACGTCCCGGCAGATCCCCGGATGCGCAACCGGATCGGCCAGCTCCTGTGGGTGGCGTCGTGGATCATCACGGCGAGCTGCCCTGCCGCGGTGCCATCTCCCGGGTCATCGGGAGCGATGGTGACGGACGCGCTTTCTCCGCCGGAAAGACCGGCCCTGCGTCCGCCGGTGCATCCCCGCCGCACCATGGAGGTGTTCGATCCGGTCGAGGTGCGGTTCGTGCGGTTCACGATCTTCGAAACCAACGGAGGCGAACCATGCCTCGATGAACTCGAGATCTACGGCGCGGAGGACGAGACGCGGAACCTCGCGCTGGCAGCGCACGGCGCGCGCGCCACGGCCTCCGGATCCCTCGCCGGCTACGCGATCCACGACCTCAAGGGCGTGAACGACGGCGCCTACGGGAACGGACGGAGCTGGATCGCGGACCGCCAGCGCCACGCATGGGTCCAGATCGAGCTTCCCGAGCCGGCACTCATCGATCGCATCGTGTGGAGCCGCGATCGCGAGGGGAAGTTCATCGACCGGCTGGCGACGCGCTACGTCATCGAGGGCGCCCTCGAACCCGGCACGTGGCGAACCCTCGCGTCGTCCGAGGACCGTCAGCCGGGGCCCCCCGGAGTCGTGGGCAACTGGAATTCACCCGCCACCCGGCTGTTCGTCCACCGCTTCGTCCCGGTGAGCACCTCGCTGCCGGCCGGGCGCGACACACCCTCCCCTGAATACACGATCGATTCATCGCAGACCTCCGATGGACTGCCCGGGAACACGATCACCGCGATCTCGCAGGATCCGATCGGCTACCTCTGGCTCGGCACGCTGAACGGGCTCGTGCGCTTCGACGGCCTCGACTTCGAGGTCTTCACGGAGGCCGACGGCCTGCCCGGAAGCCGCATCCTGAGCCTGCTGCACGACCGCCAGGGAAACCTCTGGATCGGCACCGAATCGGGAGGGCTCGCCCGTGCCTCGGGACGCGGCTCGCCCGGGACCGTCCTCCGTCTGCTCCCGGGTGAGACGATCCATTCCCTCGCGGAAGACGACGACGGCACGGTGTGGATCAGCGCCGCGTCAGGACTTCATCGCTGGAGGGACGGACAGCTCGTCGGGCCGCCCCCCGGTGCCGATCCCACGCCCGCCGCCTCCCGGATCGTCCTGCACGGCGGCGAGCCGTGGTGCGTGGTCCACGGCACCGTCCGCGTGGCGAGGGACGGCCGCTTCGAGTATCCGCCGGTCGAGGGGGAACCCAGCCAGTTCAGCAGCCTCTTCGCGCTTCATCGCGGGCCGTCCGGAACCCTGTGGTTCGGCGGCGCCAACAACTACATCGCCGCGATCCGCGGGAAGGAACTCTCCCTGCACCCCCAGCAGGCGGGGCACCTGCTGAACAGCGTCTGGGAGCTGCTCGAGTCCCGCTCGGGCGACCTGTGGATCGGCACCGCGAGCGGCGGCCTCCGACGATTCCGGGACGGGCGCTTCATCTCGCTCACCACCGAGGACGGCCTCTCGGACAACTCGATCCGCAGCCTCCACGAGGACGTGGAGGGAAACCTCTGGGTGGGCACGGTCGGCGGAGGACTCAACCGCGTGAAACCCCGCCGCCTGTCCGTGTTCACCACGCGGGACGGGCTGACCCACGACGTCGTGATGTCGCTGGCGGAGGACGCGGAGGGCGTGCTGTGGGTCGGGTCCAACTGCGGCGGACTTTCGTTCGCGCATCCCGCCGGGAAGGAGCCGGCGCCCGCGCACGCCCTCTCCGTGTCCGCCTCGAGCACGACGCACGCCCACACGCTGCCGCGATTCCAGGCCTTTCAGGCGAACTACGTCCTCGACAACGAATGCATCTGGTCGCTGCTTGCCGCGGGTGACGGCTCATTGTGGATCGGCACATGGGGCGGAGGTCTCTTTCGCCGCGACGCGAACGGGATCTCGCATTTCACGATCAACCGTCCAGGCGACGACGAGCCGGTCATCGCCATGACCGAAGGCCCCGACGGGACGCTCTGGATCGGCACCTACGGCGCGGGCCTGCTCCGCTTCACCGAGGGCCGCTTCCGGTCCTGCCCGCTGGACGCGGCCGGACACCCGGGCCCCGTGAGGTCCCTGCTCTTCGATCCCGAAGGCGGCCTCTGGATCGCGGCTGACGGACTTTTTCACGTCGCGGGCGCCGCCCTGCCCGAGAGCACGAGCGCCGATCCGGTTCCTCTTCCCGCGCGTCGCTGGTCGCGCGAGGACGGCCTTCCCTCCGACGCGGTCCGCACCCTGTTTCGCGACTCGCGCGGGGAACTCTGGATCGGCACCGAGGCCGGCCTCGCGCGCATGGGCCGCGGAGGCCTGACGGCATTCACCCGCGACCACGGACTGCCCGACGGCGTGATCTCGCAGATCCTCGAGGACGCCTCCGGGCGACTCTGGTTCGGCTCGAACCGCGGGATCTTCAGCGCCGCACCCGCCGACTTCGACCGGGTCATGCGGGAGGGCGGCCGCCTTGCCGTCACGGTTTTCGGCACGGACGACGGGATGGAGGGGATCGAATGCACGGGCGGCTTCGATCCCGCGGGGCTCAGGACCCGCGACGGAAGTCTCTGGATCTCCACGGTGAGGGGACTGGTCCGCATCGATCCTTCCAGCCTCACGTGGAACCAGCGGCCACCGCCGGTGGTCATCGAGCGCGTCCTCTGGAACGGCGCCCCGCAGGACACCGAAGGCGGCGGCCGCGGAGACCCTCCGTCGAATCTCCCGCGCATTCCGCCCGACGTGGAACGCATCGAGTTCCGGTTCACCGCCCTGAGCCTCGTCTCGCCGGAGCGCAACCGTTTCCGCTACCGACTCGAAGGACTCGACACGGAATGGATCGAGGCGGGCACCCAGCGCTCCGCCGCATACACACGGCTCAGGCCGGGCCGCTACGAATTCCGCGTGCAGGCCAGCAACAACGACGGCGTGTGGAACGAGGCCGGCGCCTCGTGGGGCTTCGTGGTCCTGCCGCCCTTCTGGGCCACATGGTGGTTTCTCGCACTCGCCTCGACCCTCGTGCTCGCCGGCGGCGGGTGGGGCGTGCGCTGGTGGTCCATACGCAAGCTCAACCGCCGCCTCGAGCGGCTCGAGCGCCAGCACGCGATCGAGAAGGAACGCGCCCGCATCGCCCGCGACATCCACGACGACCTCGGGGCGAGTCTCACGCAGATCTCCCTCCTGACCGAGCTGGCGCGCAAGCGCACCGAGGCCGAAGGCGATCTGGCAGATCACCTCCGCCAGATCGCCGATGCCTCGCGGGAGATGGTCCAGGCCATGGACGCCATCGTGTGGGCGGTCAACCCGCGCAATGACTCGCTCGATCACCTCGCCGATTACATCTCCCAGTTCGCGGTGTCGTTCTTCCGGCTCACGCCGATCCGGTGCCGTCTCGACGTGCCGCAGAGTTTCCCGGAAGAGTCCGTGCCGACCGATGCGCGCCACCATCTCTTCCTCGCGACCAAGGAGGCGCTGAACAACGTCGCGCGTCACTCCGGCGCCACAGAAGTCTGGCTTCGCATGTACATCGAGGACCGTCGGTTCGTCATTCGGATCGAGGACAACGGACGCGGGCTCCCGTCCGACGGCCCCGATCCCGCGGGCGACGGCTTCCGCAACATCCGCCAGCGCCTGAACGAGATCGGCGGGCGCTTCGAAGCCAGGAACCGCGAGAGCGGCGGAGTCGTCTTCATTCTATCGTCGCGCCTGTCCCATGACTGACCCCGGTTCCACCCCGACCCCGCAGCCCGCCACACCGCCGCCGCTCCGCATCGCCATCGTCGAGGACGACGCCCGCATCCGCACGCACCTCGCCCAGCTGATCAACGAATCCGGAGGCCTCCGCGCGGTCGGCCTCTGCGCCTCCGGCGAGCAAGCCCTCGAGGAACTTCCCCGCTTGCGTCCCGACCTCGTCTTCATGGACATCAACCTCCCGGGAATCTCCGGCGTGGAATGCACCCGCCGCCTCAAGCTCGCGCTTCCCGAGCTCCAGATCGTCATGCTCACGGTGTACGACGACGGCGACCGCATCTTTCGCGCCCTCGAGATGGGAGCCACCGGCTACCTGCTCAAGCGAAGCACCTCCGAGGAGATCCTCCAGGCGATCGAGGAGGTCCGCCGCGGCGGCGCCCCGATGACAAGTCACATCGCGCGCAAAGTCGTCCAGTCCTTCCAGCGCCGCGGCCGCACCGCGCGCGACTCGGAAAACCTGGCGCCCCGCGAGGAGGAGGTGCTCGGCTATGTCGCGCGCGGCTTCGTCAACAAGGAGATCGCCGAGGCGATGGGCATCAGCCTCGAAACCGTTCGGAGCTACCTCAAGAGCATCTACACGAAGCTGCATGTCCGATCGCGCACGGCGGCCGCCATGAAGTTCTTCCGCGGCGCCGACGATCCGGACTCGCGATGACCGCGCGCGGGCCGCGCCCCGCCGCCAGCGGCGCACCATCGGATCCACCCGTTCGGGGGGATGGCCAGCCGGGGTTCCAATCGGCACGTTCACGGACCAACCCCATGTATCGGCTCCGGTCCACCGTGGTTTCCATTCGCCGGTCATTGCCGGGAAGGATGCACGCCCCCCTCCACGCGATCCTCCTGCTGACGATCGGGTCGGCCACCGCCCTCGCCCAGTCCTCAAGGGTCGTCATCCAGCCCGCGGACGGATTCGACATCCGGTGGGACGGAAACAACGGCGGCTTCAGCTCACCCGAGCCCGGCGCGCTCGCGCCTGAGAACGACGCGCATGCGGCGACCGGTTCCTACGCCTTCGCAAGTTCCGCCCTCGACCCCGGAGGAATCCACGACGCGCCCAACGTGATCGATGGATACTACGGCAACAGCTCGAGCTGGATCCCCGATTTCACTGCCGACCCGCCCGACGCGGAACCCTACATCGGCGTGTCCTTCGGCAGGCTGGTCCCTGTTCGAAGCATTGCCTGGAGCCGTGACAACGGGGACGCCACCGAGCCGTACTGCGGAGGCACATGCACCGACCGCGCCCTCGGCCTCTACACGATCCAGTTCACACGCATTGACTTCCCCGAAACCGCCACCGGGACCGGCGACGCCGACACCGGCTGGCAGACGATCGGTTCCATCGAGTACCTGCCGGGCGCCGAGAACGCCTTCTTCAGCTCGTTCCTCAGGCATCGCTTCGAGGTCAGCGAGAACGGCGACCCCATCCCCGCCACCGCGATCCGCATCCTCGCGCCGAACGTCAACACGGCCATCGACGAGATCGAGGTGAATCCCCCCGCGGATCCGGTCCCTCCGGTCCTTGAATTCCTCGCCATCACCAACGCCCCGGGCTACAGCGTCTCCTGGGACCTCAACGATGGCGCCCTGCACACGCCGGAGACCCCGGCGTCCGCCCCGCCCAACCGCGCGGCCGCGAGACACGGCACGACCGCCTTCGCCAGCTCCGAATCGCCCGCGGCGACTTACTCTGTCTCGCAGGTTCACGACGGGTTCTACGGTGACTCCCGCGCATGGGCTCCCGCCGAAACGGACACGGCCCCGTGGGTCGCCCTCAACCTCGGCGGACAGGTCCTCCTGCGGCACGTCGCATGGAGCCGCGACAACGGGGACGACTCCGACTGCTGCGGCGGCGAACTCACCGGGAACGCGCTGGGTCTCTACTCCCTGCAGGTGACCCGCGTCGCGGATCCCGGACCGGAAACTCCCGAGACGGGAGACCCGTCCTCAGGCTGGGCCACAATCTCCACCCTCGACTACCGTGACTCCGGCGAGATCTTCCGCGCGCATCTTCGGCATCGCTACGCCGTCGCGCTCGAGGATGGCTCGCCCATCCCCGCCACCGCCATCCGGCTGAAGACACCGCAGGGCGCCGTCATCGACGAGATCGAGGTCAATCCCCACCCCGCCCTCGAGCAGGATCTCAGCGAGGCGCTCATCCTCACGCCGTCGGGCCCGTACGCGATCGAGTGGGACGGGAACGACGCCGAATACGGCAACCCCGCCCCGGGCGCGCGCGCGCCAGCTCACGCCGGCCTTGCTTCCGCGGGCGCCGTCGCGTTCGGGTCGAGCGAACTCGGGTACGGCATTCACTTCATCTCCAAGATCAACGACGGCGTCTACGGCAACAGCAGCAGCTGGATCTCGGCCAACGGTCTCGGCGGCGCCGACGACCCCGATCCGTTCATCGGCATCCGCTTCCCCGAACCGGTGGACATCACGACCGTCGCGTGGGGCCGCGACAATGGCGATTCCTCGGAGGGCGGCTGCGGCGGAACCTGCGAGGACCGCTGGGCCGGCATCTACACGATCCAGTTCACCCGGGCCGCATCGCCAGGGGTCGAGACGCCCGAGACCGAGGACGCCGAAACGGGATGGGAAACGATCGCGTTCGTCGAGTACCTCGCCGCCGCGCCCCCCGGCTTCAACCCCGCCCGGCGCCATGCCTTCCTCCTCTCCCGCGATGGAGAACCGATTCGCGCCACCGGCATCCGGCTGAAGGTCTCCAACGGAAACATCGCCATCGACGAACTCGAGGTGAACCCCGAGACCTCCGCGGGCCAGCCGCCGCTCGAGGACCTGCTCGCCATCCATGCCTCCGAAGGCTTCGAGATCACGTGGGACGGCAACGAGGGCGAGTTCTCCAGCCCCGACGCCAATCCGCCGGCGCGCGACAACGTCGCGCTCGCCTCGCGCGGCTCCATCGCCTTCGGCTCGAGCGAACTGGGCCTCGGCACCCACTTCATCGCCAGCGTCAACGACGGCCTTCACGGGAACGGCCACAGCTGGATCCCCGCCTCGCCCGACGCGAATCCATTCATCGGGGTGCGCCTGCCCGGCCTCACGCTGGTGCGCTCCATCGCGTTTGGACGCGACAACGGCGACAACACGGAGTCGGCGTGCGGCGGCACCTGCACCGACCGCGTGCTCGCCCTCTACACGATCCAGTTCACGCAGGCGTCCGCCCCGGGAGCGGACACTCCCGAGACCGGCAACGCCGCCACGGGCTGGCAGACCCTCGGGACGATCGAGTACAAGGGCAGCGCTCCCAACGTCTTCACACCCCACCTGCGCCACCGCTTCGACCTGCGCCGCCCCGGCGGCGTGCTGCTCGCGACGGGCATCCGCATCCTCGTCTCGAGTGACCAGGTCGCCATCGACGAGCTGGAGGTCAACCCGCTTCCCTCCGTGGATCAGAACGTCCTCCTGATCGAGCCCACCGAGGGCTTCGAAATGGCATGGGACGGAGGCAACGGCGACTACGGCACGCCGGACTCCCCCGCCCCCGTCCCGCCCAACGACGCGCTCGCGACCCGAGGCGCGGTCGCCATCGGCAGCAGCGAGCTCGGCCTCGACACCCATTTCATCGCCAACGTCAACGACGGCCTCTATGGCAACGCCCATTCGTGGATCGCCGACTTCATCAACGGCGACCTCGAACCATGGGTGGGCGTTCGCTTCCCTGAAACGGTGCTGGTCTCCACCGTTGCATGGAGCCGTGACAATGGCGATGTCGCCGGCGATTGCTGCGGCGGCACGCTCACCGACCGCGCCGCCGGCGTTTGTTTCCTCGAGTACACCCAGTCCCCGGAACCGGACGCGACAACGGTCTGGACCGGCGATCCCGCCTCCGGCTGGGCGACGATCGCGCGGATCGAGTATCGCGGAGGCGGCTCCGCCGGATTCCAGCAGCACGTGCGCCACGAGTTCCGCGTCGCGCGGGGCGGCGAGCCGATCGCGGCCACCGCCCTGCGCCTCGTCGTCTCCGATGCCTCGATGGCCATCGACGAGCTGGAGGTCAACACCCGTCCCGAGATCCCCACCGAACCGGAGCGTCCGCGACTCACCGTCGCCCGCGACGCCTCGTCGATCCGCGTCTCGTGGACCGGCGAGGGAACCCTCCAGCAATCCTCCGCACTGCGCGACGCGGAGTGGACCGACGTGCCCGGCGCCAGCCCCGTAACGCTGTCCACCGAAGGTCCCGCGAGGTTTTTCCGGATCCGGCAATAGTCCTCTCCGTCAACATGCGTGTGATTCGTTCCTCCACCCCCGGCACGCCGCGCGCCGGTGGCTTCACCCTCATCGAGCTGCTGGTGGTGATCGCGATCATCGCCATCCTCGCGAGCATGCTCCTGCCCGCGCTTGCCAAGGCAAAGACCAAGGCCCACGGCGTGCAGTGCCTCAGCAACCAGAAACAGCTCACCCTCGCATGGATCCTCTACGCCGGTGACCACGAGGACCGCCTCGTGTGGAATGACCTCACCGACGCCGGCTCGGGATGGGTCCGGGGCAGGCTCGATTACAATCCCTCCAATCCGCACAACACGAACTGGGCGAACCTCCGCGACCCCGAGTACGCGAAGCTCGCGCCGTACACCCAGGCCGTCGGCATTTACAAGTGCCCCGCCGACAAGAGCTACATCACCTCCGGCGGCCAGCGATTCCCCCGCGTGCGCAGTCTCTCCCTCAGCCAGGCGATGAACTCGCGCAACGACTGGCTCGGCTTTCTCACCCAGAAGGAGTACATCGTCTTCCGCACGCTCAACGACATCAACGCCATGGGCCATTCCCAGGCCTACGTCTTCATCGACGAGCACCCCGACAGCATCAACTTCGGCGACTTCGCCGTCGCCATGAACGATGGTGTCGCGCCGACGCGCATCCACATCATCGACTACCCGGCCAGTCATCATAACCGCGCCGGGGGCCTGAGCTTCGCCGACGGCCATGCCGAGATCCACAAGTGGCACGACGCGCGCACCGTCAAGCCGGTGACCTTTCAGCCCCTCCAGCTCGTCGTGCCCTCGCCCCACAACCGCGACATGGTGTACATGTCCGAGCACGCATCCATCCGCGCCCAATGAGATGAGATCCCGCCTGACACGCCGCCCCGCGACGCTTCCGTTCCTCACGCTGCTGGCCGCGCTCGCCCTGCCGCCGGCCGCCGCCCCCTCGGACTCCCCGCGGTCCGAAGCTTCCGCCGCGAAGGGGCACTGGGCGTTCCAGCCGGTCCGACGCCCGGAACCGCCCTCGTCCCGCTTCGATCCCCGGGCGCGCAATCTCATCGATCGCTTCGTCTTCGCCCGCCTCGAGGAGAACTCGCTCGAACCGTCGCCCGAGGCCGACCGACGCACCCTGATCCGCCGCCTGAGCCTCGATCTCATCGGGTTGCCACCCTCGCCCGAGGAGGTGGAGGCCTTCGTCGCCGACACGCGCCCCGACGCCTTCGAGCGTCTCGTGGATCGCCTCCTCGCCTCGCCGCACTTCGGTGAACGCTGGGCCCGCCACTGGCTCGATGTCGTGCGCTACGCCGAGACCCACGGCTTCGAGATGAACAACCCGCGGCCAAACGCATGGCCGTACCGCGATTACGTCATTCGCGCCTTCAACGAGGACATTCCCTACGACCGCTTCGTGATCGAGCAGCTCGCGGGTGACACCGTCGGGGCGGACGCCGCCACCGGCTTCCTCGTCGCCGGCCCCTGGGACCAGGTCAAGAGCCCGGACGAGGTCCTCACCCGCAACCAGCGCGCCGACGAGCTCCACGACATCATCAACGCCACCAGCACCGCCTTCCTCGGACTCACCGTCGCCTGCGCCCGCTGCCACGATCACAAGTTCGATCCGATCCCCCAGCAGGACTACTTCGCAATCAAGGCCGTCTTCGACGGCGTGCAGCACGGCGACCGCGAGGTGGAGCCGCCCCGGTCCGAAGAGCGCGCCGCGCGTCTCGCCGCGGCCCTGGAGGAGCTCGCCGCCGTGGACGCACGGCTTGCCGCCCTCGAACCCCTTGCCCGCGTGGCACCCGATGATTCCGGCGGCCCCCTCCGGGCGCCCGTCCAGCGTGGCGCGAACATCGACCGCTTCGCTCCGGTCCGGGCCAGGTTCCTGCGCTTCACGATCACCGCCACGTCCGATGCCGAACCCTGCATCGACGAACTGGAGGTCTTCACGACGGACCAGCGCAACGTCGCCCTCGCCCGCCATGGCACCCGCGCGACGGCCTCCGGCACCTATCCCAACTCGGAAATCCATCGGCTCGAACACGTCAACGACGGCATCTACGGCAACGAGCGAAGCTGGATTTCCAACGAGCGCGGACGGGGCTGGGTGATGCTCGAGTTCAGCGAACCCGCCGAGATCGACCGCGTCGTCTGGAGCCGCGACCGATCGCCGGAACCCGTCTATTCCGACCGCCTCGCCACCGGCTATCGCATCGAGGTTTCCACCGACGGCGAATCATGGCTCGAAGTGGCGAACCACCGGGACCGCCTGCCGCGCGGCGGCGATCCTGCCGCCCCCCGGCTCGCCGGCGCGCCCGAAACCGCGGATTCCGCCGAGCGGAGGGAGCTGTTCGCCCGCAAGACAAGGCTCGAGAGGCGGATCCGCGAGCTCCGCGACGCTCCGCGGATCTATGCCGGCACGTTCCAGCAGCCGGAGCCCACCCACCGCTGGCACCGCGGTGATCCCATGCACCCGCGCGAGGTCATCGAACCCGGGGTGCTGAGCTTCGAGCCCTTGCGCATGGGCGCCCCCCGCATCCCGGCCGATGCGCCGGAGTCGGACCGGCGCCGCGCGCTCGCGGAATGGATCGCGTCCCCGGACAACCCGCTGACTGCGCGCGTGATCGTGAACCGCCTCTGGCAGCATCACTTCGGCGAGGGCCTCGTCAGCACGCCGAGCGACTTCGGACTGAACGGCGCGCGCCC
Organism: uncultured Verrucomicrobiota bacterium; assembly: GCA_964389135.1. GTDB lineage: Bacteria > Verrucomicrobiota > Verrucomicrobiia > Limisphaerales > CAIMTB01 > CAIMTB01. Next base: position 13,101 of record CAYMDA010000061.1, read on the forward strand.
GTCGCATCCGGAGCTGCTGGACTGGCTTGCCTCGGAACTCGTCAGGCCCTCCGCGGCGCCGGCGCGGCCATGGTCGCTCAAGCACATCCACCGCCTCATCGTGACCAGCGCCACATACCGGCAGTCGTCCGCGGCCGACGCCGGCTCGGACTCGCCCCGCGCGCCCCAGATCGAGCGCGCCCGGGCCGCGGACGCCGGCAACCGTCTTCTCTGGCGCTACCCGTCGCGCCGCCTCGAGGCCGAGCCGCTGCGCGATGCCATGCTCCTCGTCGCGGGCCAGCTCGATCTGACGATGGGCGGGCCGGGCTGGTCGCCATTCAAGCCCAACGACAACTACGTCCGGGTTTACGAACCCAAGGACTCCTTCGAGCCCGCGGACTTCCGCAGGATGGTGTACGCCACCGTCGTTCGCCAGCGGCCCGAGGGTGTCTTCGGAGCCTTCGACTGCCCCGACGGCGGCCAGACCGCTCCGGTGCGCACCCGCAGCATCACCCCGCTCCAGGCGCTCAACCTCCTCAACAGCGGCTTCATCATGCAGGTCTCGGAGCAGTTCGCGGAGCGCCTGCGGCGCGACGCGGGCGACGATCCCGCAGATCATGCGCGACGCGCGTTTGCGCTCGCGTTCCAGCGCAAGCCAACGGCGGAGGAGCTCGCGGCGGCAACACGCTTCATCATGGAGGAAGGCCTGCCGCTGTTCTGCCGGGCCATCCTGAACGCGAACGAGTTCGCGTTCGTCTTCTGATCCCTGCCCTGCACCCCGGCCGCCGCGCGTGACCGGCACGCACGGCGATCATGCCCCCGAGGGCCGGCCGTCGCGCGC
>CAYMDA010000062.1:0-13239 GCA_964389135.1 uncultured Verrucomicrobiota bacterium
CCGGCGCCGTTTCCTCCAGGGTGCGGGCGTCCTGCTCTCGCTCCCTCTCCTGGACGCCATGACCCCGGCCTTCGCGGACGTGGTCCGGTCCGGAACCGCTCCGGAATTGGAGACGCCGCGCCGGTTCCTCGGCATCTGCAACAATCTGGGCCTGCTTCCGGAGTACTTCTTCCCCCAGGGGAGCGGCACGGACTATGTCCCCTCGCCGTACCTCGAGGTGCTGGCGGAGCATCGCGCGGATTTCACGGTGTTCAGCGGTGTCTGGCATCCGGACGTGGATGGCGGTCATCCGGCGGACAATTGCTTCCTGACGGCCGCGCCCCATCCGGGGAGCGCCGGATTCAGGAACACGATTTCGCTCGACCAGTTCATCGCCGAGCGTGTGGGCCACCTCACGCGGTATCCGTCGCTCACACTCGGAGTGAATGTGCAGCAGGGCATTCGCTCCCTCTCATGGACCGGTTCGGGCGTGATGATCCCGTGCGAGGAGAAGGCTTCCGAGGTGTTCACGCGCCTGTTCCTCCAGGGAAGCCCCGCCGACCGGCGCGATCAGGTGCGGCGCCTTGAAACGGGGCAGAGCATCCTCGACGCCGTCGCCGGCCAGGCGCGCTCGCTCCAGCGGGCCGTGGGCGCGCGCGACCGCGAGAGACTGGACCAGTACTTCACCAGCGTGCGCGAGCTCGAGCGGCGCATGCAGATGTCCCGGGAATGGGAGGACAAACCGCGGCCGGTCGTCTCCGCGCCCGTGCCCCTCGATCCGGCGAGTCCCAAGGCCTACATGGACAAGGTGAAGCTCATGTATGACATGGCGCTCCTCGCGTTCGAGACGGATTCAACCCGCTCGATCTCCCTCCTTCTCGACAGCGTGAATTCCCCCGCGATCGAGTTCGGCGACACCAGGACCACCGACGGATATCACAATCTCTCCCACCACGGCCGGTCGGAGGAAAAGATCGCCCAGCTCAAGGTGATCGATGAATGGCACATGAAGCTCCTCGGGGACCTCCTCGCTCAGCTCAAGGCCCGCAAGGAAGACGGCGAAACCCTCCTCGATCGGACGATGGTCCTGTACGGTTCGAACCTTGGGAACGCCAACACGCACGTCACCACGAATCTTCCGGTGATCTTCGCGGGCGGCGGTTTCCGTCACGGCCGCCATCTGGCCTTCGACCAGCAGCACAACTACCCGCTGCCGAATCTCTTCGTGTCGATTCTTCAGCGGATGGGCTTCGAGACCGACCGTTTCGCCACGGCGACGGGCACGATGCGCGGGCTCGAGCCGGCATGACCCCCCAGGGCGGAAACGCTCAGATCTCCACCGCGGATTCGGGTGGACGCGGGAGGTTCCCAACGGGCCTGCGCGTGGCTCGCGCGTTTTCCTTGAACACGGCGGCGGGCCGGAAGTCTAAGCCCGGCGTTGATCTGGTTTGCGTTTCATGCAGGGATCCCCGCCGCCGCGCGGCTGGTCGGGGGAGATCATTACGTCCTCACTTCGGAAGCGCTTCCGGCGTGGCTTGCCGGTCTTCTGATGCTCGCGCTGGGCGCCGCGCTTGTCCGCGCGGGCACGGCGGCCAAGCGGATCGTGGAACGCTGCGTGCACCCCGCGGTTTTCTCAGGGCTCGTCCTGGTGCTCGCGGGAGCACTCGCGGGGTGGCCGGCGGGCGGGTGGCGCCTTGCGGGCTGGGGCGTGCTGACGGGCGTCGTCGCTGGCTTCACGGCGTCGAGGGAGGCTGGACGATTCCTGCGCGTGCTCATCGCGCTCCTGTTCTCGGGGCTCGCGGCCGCGCTGATCGGTCAGCAGCGCCTCTCGCCGCTGCAGACCGGACTCCCCGTCGTGACCGCGGCAGCCGGCGTTCTGTACTTCGCGCGGCCGCGCAGACCGAAGCGCGCGTTCGGAATCCTTCCCGCACTGCGGAGGTACGAGCTTCATGTGCTCCGGTACCATTTCCCCGCGGAAACGATCCGGGCGAACCTTCGCGGCGGAGAGACCGCGCGCGTGCTCGACGTCGGGTGCGGACGGGGCCAGTTGAAAGCCTTTCTCCCGGACCATGTGGAGATGCACGGGCTGGACATCAGCGAGGACCGCGTGCGCCGCAGCCGGGCCGCGGGCTATCTCACGCTGCAGCACGACCTGGAAACAGGCGTTCTGCCCTACCCGGACAACACCTTTGACGCCGTGGTCTTCTGCCATTGTCTCGAGCACGTGCGCCGGTTCGACGACGTGTTGTCGGAGGCGGAGCGCGTCGTGAAGCCGGGCGGTCTCGTGATCGTGGGCATTCCGAACAAGATCCCCGGGATGGATCGACTGCAGCGCATCAGCGCCGCGTTCCGCAGGCGGCGCGCCGGCGAGACGTGCAACGTGTTCACGACCGCGCAGTTGCTCGAACGGATCCGTGGGGCATGCCCCGGGATGGAACTGGAGGACCTCCGCGGCTTCAGGCTCTTCTCCGCGCGAAAGGTGCTTCCGCTCGAGGACTACCACTGGTTCTACCGCGTCAGCGCATGGTTCGGGCGCAGATTCCCGGCCTTCTGTCCCGAGGTGAACGTGACGATGCGCAAGCCGTGTGCGGTGTCCGTTCCTGTCCCCGCCGGATCGCATGGGGAAGATCACGGAGGCGCGGGGGAATAAGCCGCATCCTCCGGGCGAAACAGACACGGTCCCCTGACGGTCCTCCTTCCCGCGTGGGGGACTCCGGCGATGTCCCGGCATCCGGAAGGTTGTGAGAATTGGGGAGGAGAAGGACAGATTCGCCCCCGGCGCCACGCATTGAGAATTGAACTTGCCGACGCAATGACTCGCGCGCAGCGTCTGCAAAGGTTTCCAGGGGGGCTGCCCATGACCCGATCACCTTTCACGGGGGCGTTGCTGAAGCGGTTGGCGTGGCTCGGCGTTCTTCTCGTCCTTCCCTCATCGATCCATGCCCAGCCGCAGTATCTGGGGGACCTCGATGAAGACGGCGAGGCCACCGTGCTGGATCTCGTCCGGCTCGCGGCGCATGTGCAGGGAACGGATCCTCTTCCTTCCGGGATTGTTCCATTCGCCGACCTCAATCTGGACGGTTACGTCAACGAGCTGGATGCCGATCGTCTCGTGTCGAGTGTGCTGGGGCAGGCGTTCCTTCCGGAGCCGCCCCTGGCGCGGGTGCGAGCCACCTCGCCGGACGAGGGCGAGGTGAACGTTGCGGTGACCCGGGAGGCCGTGTTCCGGCTGACATTCCCCCTCGCGGCTGATACCCAACTGGCCACGGACCATGTCTGGGCGGAAGCCGGCGGCCGCCGCCTCCTGTCGCGGGTGGAATTGTCGTCGGACCGCCGGACGGTGACTCTGTTCTATCTTGAGAATGTCCCCGGCAGCGCCCAGGTCACGGTGCGATTCCATGGCGATGGGATCGAGGATTTCCTGGGACGCCCGGTGGATCCCGACGGCGACGGCGTCGAGGGAGGGATCGCGGAACTGCACTACGGCACACTGAGTGTCACACCGGTCGGTGCCACCGCGGTGATCGGGCGCGTGTTCGCATCCGAACTCGTTCCGGGCTCGGACAACACATCCGCCACCGTGAACGTTCCCCTCGAGGGTGTCACGATCACGGTGGACGGCATGGAGGAGACCCTGCGCACCACGACGGATGCCAACGGCAGTTTCAAGCTGCAGCCTGTTCCCGCCGGCACGTTCTTTGTGCATGTGGACGGGCGGACCGCGACAGCCAGCGACTGGCCCGGCGGCGACTACTATCCCGCCGTGGGCAAGGCATGGACCGCTGTCGCGGGCCGCGATGACAACCTCGCGAGCGGAACCGGCGAGATTTTCCTTCCGCTGATCCGTTCGGGCACGCTCACCCCCGTCCGCACGACCGAGCCGACGGTGGTGACGTTTCCGCCCTCGGTGATCGAGAGCAATGCCGCGCTCGCGGGCGTGGAGCTGGTCGTTCCGCCGAACGGCCTGTTGTCCGAGGACGGCTCCCGCGGGGGGCGCGTCGGCATCGCACCGGTGTCACCCGACCGGCTTCCCGAACCGCTGCCGGAGGGACTGAACCTCCCCATCGTGATCACCGTGCAGACCGACGGCCCGGAGAACTTCGACGGCCCCGTGCCTGTACGGTTCCCGAATCTGCCCGACCCGGTCACGGGCGAGGTTCTGCCGCCGGGAGCCAAGTCCGCCCTCTGGAGCTTCAATCACGACAAGGGCGAGTGGGAGGTCGTCGGCCCGATGACCGTTTCGGCCGACGGGCTCTTCGTGGAGTCCGATCCGGGTGTGGGAATCCTCCAGCCGGGATGGCACGGCACCCAGCCCGGAGGCAACAACCGATGCGACCGGCCGCGCCGCCCCCGCGGGGGTGGCGGCGGTGGCGGCGGCGGCGATGGCGGCGGCGGCGATGGCCCGGGACCCGATCCCTCGGCCGGCGGACCGGACGAAAGCAGCGGGGGTGGCAGCGGCGGACCCAATGAAGACGCCGGAACCGATGGCAGCGACGAGGTGGACACCGACGGCGATGGCATTCCCGATTCCGAGGACAATGACATCGACGGCGATGGGATCCCCAACGCGGAGGACGACGACATCGACGGGGACGGCATTCCGAACTCCACGGATGAGGACGACGATGGGGACGGCATCCGGGATGCTCACGACATCACGCCCTCCGGTCCTCTCGATGCGGGCGAGGATTGCGGCGGCGTCGAGTGCGGCTGTGATCTCACCGGCCTGTACGACGATCCGAAACCGGCCGCGACGCCGAAGGTCAATCCGGACGGCACGTCGCCCGACGGGAAGTACCGGCTCACCGCGTCGCCGGCCGGCGGCGGGGTGAACCTTCGGGTGCACCGCGTCGCTGGAAACCAGGAGGTTCTCAATGTGACCATTCCCACGGCCAATGCCGGGTGGGGGTTCGCGTCCGAGGGGGACGCGTTCATGTACCACTACATCACGGGAGCCGCGGGATCGCAGCGGTACACGGCCGTGCTGCACAACCTCGCGCGGCTGGATCCGTCGGTGCCCATCTGGGCGCGGGTGACGGATTTCACATCCGCATTCACGGGGTTCAGCCCGCGCGGCAACTGGCTGCTGCAGGCGGTCAGCCAGGGAACGTCCACGATCAGGCTCACCGTCGTCAGCACGTCGTCCGGCGACCAGCGCGTGAACGAGACGTTCACGACGACCCCCGTCCCGATCGACGGCGGGGGCTCGGGCACATGGGGCTTCAGCACCGAATGCGCCGAGCGCAGCTTCGTGTACGCCTATCTGCCGGAGGTGAACCGCGTGCAGTGGAACCTCGTGAATCTCATGAGCGGGCAGCACGTCGCGTCCGAGAACTTCGTGACGATCGGAGGCTTCTGGAAATTCAGCCGGTGCGGCGACATGGCCGGGCTCGCGACGCAGCCGTCGGTCTCGCAGGTGATCGTGAACCTCTACCGGACCTCGGACGGGACCCGACCGTCCGGAAGCAATGCCTCGTTCACCTCACTCGGCGCCGACTTCAGCCTCAAGTCCACGCTCGACTCGCATGTCGTGGTGAACCAGGGCACGGACCATGTGCTCACTCCCAACAACGCGGACTCACCCTGCGGCTCGGGGTCCTCGAACGCACGCCTCGCAGGCCCTCCGCGAATCCTGCCCGTCCCGGATGCCACGGAGATCTCCTATGGGCTGCATTATTACGCGATCTACGACTGGGCGCGGGACGAGATCGTGCAGCGCGGGGTTGCCGGCAGCGCGGGCGTGGGCCATGTGAACCTCATCCTCCCGCCGAACCGTCTCTTCCGGAATTACCTCCTCCGCGCGGAAACCCTCGAGGTCGGCTGGGTCGATGACGTCTCCGCCGGCAACGGACAGAGCGCGGTGATGCCGCAGGTGTATCTCTTCCCCGACCAGTCCCCGGATGCCGACGGTGACGGTCTCGGTGAACTCTCCGAACTCATCATGGGAACGAACCCGTCCGTGGCCGACACCGACGGGGACGGCGTGCCGGACGGTGTGGAGGTGCGCCAGGGCGACAATCCGAACAGCGGACTGTTCGTCAGCACGGGTGTGATCGCGGCCACGGACACGCCGGGCGACGCCCGCGACATCGCGGCCCTCAATGACGTCGCCGTCATCGCCGACATGGAGGCCGGCGTATCGGTGTTCAACATCTTCAACGGGCTCAACCCCGCACTGGTTGCGCAGCTCGACACGCCCGGAACGGCCCGCCGCGTCGCGATCTCGGGACGGTTCGCCGCGGCTGCCGATGACGAGGCGGGCCTCGCCATCCTCGACATCAGCGATCCCGCCCGCGCCCGGATCGTTCACCAGGTTCGTCTCGGCGGACGCGTGCAGGCCGTGGCGACCGCCGGCCCGGTCGCTTTCGTGGGCCTCGGCAACGGCGACCTCGTCTCGGTGGACCTCGCCTCCGGCCTGGCGCTCGAGCGCCTGCGGCATCCCCGCGAGATTCATGACCTCGCCGTCGAGGGCGAGTTCCTCTACTGCCAGCTCCTGAACGATCTGTTGATCTACCGGATCTTTCCCGATGGATCGCTCGAGCTCGCGGGCAGCGCGGGCCCGCCCACGTTCCAGCTCGCCGGCACGTTCGACCGCCTCCTGCGCATCTTTGTGGGCGGCGGGTTCGCCTATGTCTGCAGCTATCCGGGGTACGACGTCTTCGACGTGCGCGACCCGGAGAACGTGGTGCGCACGGTTGCGGCGCGTGACGCGGGCCCGAACTCGTTCAAGCAGATCGTTCCGAACGGGTCCGGGCGGGGCGTCGCCGCGGTCGGACCGGTGCCGAGCCCGAATCCGAATCACGACGTCTTCCTGTACGGCACGTCCGACACATCGGTGAACGACGACCTGCTCGCCAGCTTCGAGACGCCGGGGGTCGCTCATGCCGTCGCGCTGTACAACGGCCTCGCGTACGCGGCCGACGGCGAATTCGGGCTGCAGGTCATCAACTTCCTCGCCCGCGACACGCTCGGGGAGCCTCCGGGCATCACGCTGAAGGCATCATTCTCGCTCTCGCCCCCGCAGGCGGAGGAGAACCAGAACGTCGTTCTGTCGGCTGAGGTGAGCGACGACGTCCAGGTGCGGAGCGTCGAGTTCTACCTGGACGGCGCGCGGATTGTTGCCGACGGAAATTTTCCGTTCGAGGCCCGATTCACGACACCGTCCGTCTCGCCGGGCCGTTCGAGTTTCCGCCTGCGCGCCCGCGCCACGGACACGGGAGGAAACGAGACATGGACGCCCGAGCTCCTCGTGCAGCTCGTGCCCGACGGCACCCCGCCTCGCCTCAAGCGCACGACACCCGTCGGAGGCGCGCGCCTCGTCAACACGCTCACCGCGTACTTCAGCGAGCCGATCGATCCCGCCAGCCTCGGCGGAGACGCGGGCTTCCGCCTCTTCGGGTATGGGCCGGATGCGCAGCCGGGCACGGCCGATGACGTTCCCATAGCCGCCACGGCATCGGTGCGTCCGGAGGTGAACGGCGCGGTGCTTTCCGTGCCGGCACCGCTTCCTGACGGGCGTTACTACGCCGTTGTCGGAACGAATGTGGCGGACTTCGCCGGCAACCGGGTCGTGGAGCCGTACACGTGGAGTTTCGAGGTGGCGGACGCCGTCTTCTGGGTCAACCCCGCCGACGGCTCATGGTGGGATCCCTTGAACTGGAGCACGGGCGAGATCCCGGGGCCCGATGACGACGTCGTCATTGATATCGAGCCTGGCGACGTGATCGTCACGCTCGGCAGCGGAGTGGCCTTCGGCCGGAGTATCCGCGTCGCCGAGCGTCTCCGTTTCGATGGAGGCACACTCACGAATGCCGTGCTCGAGTCGGTCGGCACGGGCCGCATCCTCTTCTCGAGCAGCAGCGCCAACATACTCGACCGCGTGCGGATCGTGGGCGACCTGCTGGTTGCCGAGCCCAACAGCCGCGTGCGTGTCCGCAACGGCCTGACGATCACCAACGGTATCCTGCGGATCGCCGCCAACAGCGGGGTGGGGTTCGAGGGCGACCAGGCGGTTGACGCCGAGATCGTGCTCGATTCCGGAAACATCGGCGTGGAAGGGAACGGCACGCTGACCCTGGGAACCAACTCGCTTGTCCACGGGGGCCCCGGGCGGATCGGACAGGCCCTCTTCGTCGGTGGCACCTCCGCGCTGGTCAACAACGGCGTCATTCGCGCCTCGGTCGAGGGAGCAATCCTGACAATCAATCCCTCGGCATTCGTGAGCGGGGGGCGGCTCGAGTCCGCGAACGGAGGGGACCTGCTCATCTCGAGTGACGGCTGGCGCAATACCGGGGCGCTTTCGGCGGGGCCGGGCCGGATCCGCATCGGCGGGTCGGTGACCCTCGCGAACCTCGGCACGCTCGTCAGCGCCGGCGGCGCGATCGAGCTGAATCGGACACTCGATCTCGAGGGGGGCACGCTGACCCTGGACGAGACCACCGGATCGCTGCTCCTGAACGGCGGAACCATCGCGAACGGGACCGTGGAACAGTCGGAGGACGCCCGCCTGCGGTTCACCTCGTCTTCCTTCAACGTCCTCGACGGAATCGCGCTCTCGGGCGACCTCGACCTCAGGGAAGCTTCGAGCCGCGTGAGAGTCCGGGGAGGACTCTCCGTCGTCTCCGGGAGCGTGCGCCTCGGGGACAGCGGCGGGATCGGGTTTGAAGGCGACCAGACCTTCAGCGGCGAGATTCTGTTCGACGGCTCCTTCGGACAGGTCGGCGTCGAGGGGAACAGTGTCCTGACCCTTGGGCCATCCGCCCGTCTTGCCGGTGGCACGGGGCGGATCGGTCCCGCCATCTTCGCGGGCGGAACCTCCACGCTCATCCATCAGGGAACGATCCGCTCCGAGGTCCAGGGCGGCACCATCACGATCCAGCCCGGCGTCTTCACGAATGCGGGCCGACTCGAGACCGCGAATGGGGGCCTGATCGTCGTGGGCACGCCCGATTGGAACAATACGGGCACCCTCGCGGTCGGGCCTGGAACCCTCCGCATCACGGGCGCCTTGACGCTGTCCAACCTCGGCACGCTTGCCAGCGCCGGAGGCGAACTCGAGCTCGCAGGCCCCCTCGATCTCGAGGGCGGGACGCTGACCCTCAGTGATTCCACCGGCTCCATTCTGCTCAATGGCGGCAGCATCCTGAACGGCGCCGTTCAGCAGACCGGTTCGGCGCGGCTCCGCTTCACTTCGTCCAGCTTCAACGTGCTGGACGGAGTGACACTGACGGGTGACCTCGACCTGAGCGATTCAACGCGCCGGGTCCGGATCCGCGGGGGCTTGACGCTCTCGTCCGGACGCGTGCGCCTCGGCACCGGCGGAGGAATCGGATTCGAGGGTGATCAGGTCTTCAACGGCGAGATTCTTCTCGAGGGCGACTCCGGGCTGATCGGGATCGAGGGCGCGAGCACGCTGACCCTTGGACCGGACGCGCTCGTTCACGGAAGAGGCGGACGCATCGGACCGGCGATCTTCTTCGGGGGCACCGCGACACTCGTGAACAACGGCGTGATCCGGGCCGAGATCGCCGGCGGTACCGTCACTGTGAATCCCGACGTCTTCAGAAATGGCGGCTCCATCGAGTCTGGTGACGGCGGCACCCTCACGATCCAGGCGGGCCAGTGGACCCAGGGCGGCACTGTCCGGGCCGGCCCCGGATTCGTCCGCATGGGAGGCAACCTCGTGGCGGGCGAACTGGCGACCCTGATCTCCGAGGGCGGGCGGATCGAGCTGCTCGGCACCCTCGATCTGGAAGGCACCACGCTGAACCTGGACGAGGACACGGGCGACCTCTGGCTTGTCGGGGGCGCGCTGCTCAACGGGCGTGTCTCGCAGGCTGACGGCGCCCGCCTGCGCTTCACTTCCTCAAACAATGTGCTTGATGACATCGAGGTCGTCGGCGACCTCGATGTCACCGAGAGCACAGGCCGAGTGCGGGTTCGGAACGGGCTGGCGCTTGTCAACGGCCGCGTGCGGCTCAACAACAATGGCGGCATCGGCTTCGAGGGCAGCCAGACGTTCGCCGGCGAGATCGAATTCGAGGGAGTCTCCGATTCCCTCGGCATCGAGGGCAGTTCGGTGCTGACCCTTGCTCCGACCGCGCTGGTGCATGGCCGCGGCGGACGCATCGGACCGGCGATCTTCGTGGGCGGTGCCGGCGTCCTTGTGAACCGGGGAACCATCCGCGCGGAGGGTGCCGCGGCGACCATCACCGTCAATCCGGGCGTGTTCACCAACGCGGCCAGTCTCGAGACGCGCGACGGAGGCACGCTCGCGGTCCTTGCGGGCTCATGGGTTCAGCAGGGAACCGTGCGCGCGGGGCCTGGCGTGCTGCGGCTCGGCGGCGCGTTCGTCGCGCCGCCTCCGGCCGGGATCGAGGCGGCCGGCGGAACCCTGGAACTGGCGGGCACATGGGACCTCCAGGGAGGCGCGCTCGGCCTGGACGCGGGCACCGGCTCCCTCCTGCTCTCGGGCGGAACCCTGCGGAACGGGAGCGTGATCCAGAGTGGCGATGCGCGGCTCCGCTTCACCTCGTCCGGGGTGAACATCCTCGATGGAATCGCAGTCACCGGAGACCTGAACCTGACCGAAGCGACGAGCCGAGTCCGCGTTCGCAACGGACTCATCCTGACCAGCGGGCGGGTGCGCGTGAACAACAACGGCGGAATCGGTTTCGAGGGAGACCAGACATTCTCCGGGGAGATCATCTTCGAAGGCGACTCCGGCAACCTGGGAGTGGAAGGCACGAGCAGCCTGACGCTCGCATCGTCCGCGCTCGTGCACGGAAAGACGGGGCGCATCGGCCAGGCCATCTTCCTGGGCGGCTCCTCCACGATCGTCAACAACGGGGTCATACGCGCGGATGTGCCCGGGGGGACGCTGACCGTGAATCCGACAGCTTTCGTCAACAACGGCACCCTCGAGGAAGCCAACGGCGGGCGGCTTGTGGCGCCCGGTTTTCCGTGACACCCGAGTCTCTGACATTACGGCACCATGATCTCCAGTCTGATCGTTCGAACCGCGGCCGCGGTGGGCATTCCGGGCGGAATCGGATTCATGGCATCCGCGCGCGCCGCAACCCAGCTTGCCCTCGGCTCGGTGTCGGCGGGGCCCGGCGAGATGGCGGATGTCCCGCTCACCTTCCAGAGCGACGCGGATCCGGTCGCCGCGCAGGTGGACATCCATTACGACGCGGAACGGCTGGTGCCAGGATTCGCGAACAGCGGCTCGCCCGGCGCCTTTCCCACGGTGATCTCGGCGGTCCTCTCTCCCGGGGTGGTCCGCGTCGTTCTGTACTCGATCGAGAACTTTCCCCTGCCGGACGGGCGTGTTGCCGTCATGCCCTTCCGGGTGCTTCAGGGGGCGCCCGAAGGCCCGAGTGAGATCACAGTCTCGCAGGCGATCGTCGCCGACGAGTCCGCCACCCGCCTCACGCCGGTGAACACCGCCTCGGGGGCCGTGATCGTGCGCGCGGACCGCGCTCCCATGCTCCAGATGCCCGTCGTTTCCGCCTCAGGACAGGTCGTCCTCACGGTCGAAGGCACGGCGGGACTCACGTACACCATCCAGGTGTCCTCCGATCTGGTGCAGTGGACGGACCTGGCCAGCGGCGTGGCCGCGGACGGCATACTGACCCACGCCGACACGCTGGCTCCCGGTCAGTCGCCGCGGTTCTACCGCGCTTTCAGGGTTCCCTGAGAGGAGGCGATCCGTGCCGGGGACTTCCATCGCAATCGTTCTCGCGATGGGAGCGCGCCTCTCACGATCCTGCCTGCGCTGCCTGCCTTCCTCCTGCTGACCGCAATCCATCTCACTGCGTCCGCCGCGGAAGAGTCCGGACCGCGGCGGCTTTCCGATTCCCTGGGCTGGCCCGACTGGCTTCCGCCTCGGAGGCACGCATCGAACGCTGCAAGACATTGCACGACTCGGTTCCGCGCGCGCGTGCGCGGCAGCGACCAGGCGCTCGCGTTCCGGACCCCCCTCCGGGGAGACGTGTCGCTCGCAACCTGGGTGGACGCCACCTGCGGCCATAGCGCGCCGGAGTTGAAGTTTCTGCATGATTCGCGCGCGGGCTTTCCATGCCGCCCCGAGGGATTTGACATCGGCTTGGTGCCGGGTCCCACATGGGGCATGAGGAACTTGTTGCGCATGCCGGCCGGACCGGGCCTGCTGCTCTGTGCCGCCGCCGCCGGCGTCCTCGCGGAGACCTACACCAATCCCGTGATCGAGGGGAATCTGGCCGACCCGGCGGTGATTCAGCATGAGGGCCGGTACTACCTCTACGCCACGGGGGAAGTGGACGGCGACAACGGCACCCGGGTCTTCACCTCCACGAACCTCGTTGATTGGGAGCGCGGTCCCGTGGTGTTCCGGCCGGGGCAGCCCCACGTCTGGGCACCGGATGTCTGGCGCGATCCGGCGTCGGGCCGGTTCTATCTCTACTACACGGTCAGTGAGACGGTGGGTGTGGCCGAGGCGGACGGACCACTGGGCCCGTTCGTCGTTCGAAGAAAGTTCTTCGATCGCGCCATCGACGCGCACCTGTTCCGGGACCACGACGGCAGATTGTACCTGTACTACGTTCAGTTTCCCGGCTTCCGCATCAGCGTCCAGGAGATGGCCAGCCCGACGGAGACTCGTGGCGAGCCCCGGGTGATCCTTCAGCCTCGCGACGACTGGGAGCGCCGGGCGGGAGAGGTGACCGAAGGCCCGTGGATCATCCCGCACGACGGCCGCTACTACCTGCTTTACAGCGGGTCGGGCGCGAACACGCCCGATTACGCGGTCGGCTATGCGGTCGCGGATCATCCCCTCGGCCCGTTCACTCGGGCGCCGCACAATCCGATCATCCATCGGTCGGAAGGCTTGTACGGTCCGGGTCACGGGTGCGCGATCCGTGACGGGGCGGGAAACTGGTGGCACGTCTATCACCAGAAGCGGACCGATCGGGTGGAATGGGACCGCTTCATCTGCATTGATCCCCTCTGGTTCGACCCGGACGGGACCCTGCGCAGCCGGGCCACCCGCGGTGAACGCCATCCGGCGCCCGTGCCGCTCGGCGCAGGGAGGGAAGGGTGATTCGCCGACTCGGGGAGAGTTCCGCAGGTCACGCCGGGCTCCTCTTGCGAGCGCTGGGCGTGTCAAGTCGCGAAGCCGACAGCTTCACTGCCGTCATGTCATGGAAGAAGGCGGCGATCTTGCGAGGTGGCGACCCTAACGGGATTCGAACCCGTGTTACCGCCGTGAAAGGGCGGTGTCCT
>CAYMDA010000063.1:0-13237 GCA_964389135.1 uncultured Verrucomicrobiota bacterium
TTTCCTGTCATACCATCCCAGCCTCTCACCCACGGAATTCCCGGAAGAGCCTCCCTTGTTGACCCCATGCAACGCGCGGAAGGCCCCGTTCGTCCGCGTGAAGTCGACGCCCGTCTCCCAGGTCTCCGCGGTTTCGCACCGCACGAAGCACAGGAGGAACATCCAGGCGAGGCCGGTGATCCGGGCGAGCCTCGCCCGCGGCGCCGAATGCGATGCGGCCTGGTACGTCGGCTCAGGATGCCGGGCGCACGCACCCTGCCGGATGCACGCGCTGGCGATCCCTCGAACGAGCGATCGCATCACTCCACGGCGCGCTCGGTGAGCGGTTTCGCGGGAGTTCCCGCGTAGAAGACCACGATCTCCACCGGCTCCTCTCCTTCGTTGATCCCGTAGTGCCACTGGTTCACGAGTTCGATGATGGTGTCCCCTACCCTCAAGAACAGTTCCCTGCCTTCGTCAGACACCACCTTCAGCTCGCCCCGAAGAACAATCCCGGCATTGATGACATGATGCCGATGCCGCGGAAGCCGGGCCCTCGGTGGAATCGTGTACCTGAGGATCGTGACTTCCGCATCGCCCTCAGGATAGGCGGGCAGCGGCGTGCCATCCCAGCTCCGTGAGGATTTCGCCAGCTGCTCGACCTTGATGTGAGGCGCGCCGGGCAATTGGGCGTAGCACAGGACGACTGCCGAGAGGAACACGGCGCAGGCTGCACGTTTCATCGAACGCATCGTCAGCGCTCCCGCGGCGCTCATGCAACGCTCGGCTCGCGTTCAACCACTCGCCTCACGTGCCCAGGAATCTCCTTCCGTCCGCTGCCAGCGCCAGGAACGCGACGGCGGCGACCCCGAACCGGTCCATCCCGGGCACCGCGGCGATCGGCGCGTGCCCGGCGAGCAGCGCTTTGCCGTCCGCCTGAAGGTCGATGCAGGCCTGGAACGCAAACCCCGGATGGAGCGGTTCAGGATGTACTCCCAGTCACGTGTCCGGACCGGAACGGATACGTTCATTCGCCCGTTCGCGCTGTGCGTGGTGAAGATGCGGTCCCGATGCTCATGACGGGTTCCCCGCAGGACACCGGGAAAGAGCGGCCGTCCCATGCGATGGAAATCCGGCGGCGCCCCGTCCCGGGGAGGACGGCCGCGATGCGAGGACGCAGGGGTTCGAGCTCGGGCGCTCGCCGGGGCCGCCGCTGCCGTGGGCGCCCGGCACAAACCAGAAAAAACCTCTTGCGCATTGTCTATCCTGACGATAGGGATAACCGCGTTATGTCTAGCGGATCGATGGACATTGAACACGGCGGCGCGGCCGCCGCCCTCATCGCGCCTCGAGCCGCATCCCCGTCCGACCGGCACCAACGGAGCCCCATCCCAAGCACAAGCCAGATCGGTGGATCGACCGGACTCGCCGGAGGTTCCCAAGAAATCCAGACCATGCGAACCACACCCGACGCAGTCCGAACTCGCCGCTCCCTGCGCCCCCGCCCGGCGTCGTCCCGCCGTTCGATCCCGTTGACCCTCGCGGCGGTGGAGGAAATGACCGGCGAGTCGGCGGGACTCATCTCACGCCACATTCGTCTCCAGTATGACGACGGGACGAGTGTGTGGCTGCCGCGCTACCTCCTCATCGGACCGCAGGGCGGGGACGACCCGCTGCGAATCGGCATTTTCGCCGGGATCCACGGGGATGAACCCGAGGGGGTTCACGCGCTGATCCAGTTCATCACCCTTCTCGAGCGTCAACCCGAGCTCGCCCGGGGCTACTGCCTCTTCATTTACCCGATCTGCAATCCGTCAGGCTTTGAGGACTGCACCCGCCACTCGCGCAGCGGCCATGACCTCAACCGCGAATTCTGGAGGGACTCGCGGCAGCCTGAAGTCATCGCCCTCCAGAGGGAGCTGATCCTGCATTCCTTTCACGGCATCATCTCGCTCCATTCGGATGACACGAGCGAGGGCATCTACGGATATGCGCGCGGCGACACGCTCACCGAGCATCTGCTGAAGCCGGCGCTCCAGGCGGCGGAGGCGTTCCTCCCGCGTGACGGACGCAGCGTCATCGACGGCTTTGACGCGCGCGAAGGGATCATCCGCGACTGCTTCGAGGGGGTCCTGAGTCCCAGGTCGGGAGTGCACCCGCAGCCGTTCGAGATCATCTTCGAGACACCCCAGCACGCGATGCAGCCGCTCCAGCACGGCGCCATGACCGCGTTCCTGGTGAAGGTGCTTGACGAGTACCGCCGCTTCATCGCGTACCAGCGCAACCTGTAGCTCGCGGCGCCGACTCGCACATCCCCGGATCGCATCGCCCGATGGCCGAACACACCGGGGCGTTTGCCGGGCTGCCGGTCCCGGACCGGAGCCGACACACTCCTGCGAGGAACATGATGCCGACGCAGGTCCTTTCATGAAGTCCTGAGGCCGCACGGCCCCGGCATCCAGCGACCGCGAAGTCCGGATTCGCTTCGCGGTTCACATCCGACGGCGCGCATTCCACCCGGGATGCCCGCCAGAATCCGTGGCTCCACCCGTCCACGGGAGGCATTCAGCCGACCAGTCCACTGGAGGTAAGTCCGATGACTGACCAATCCTGTGACTGGACAACGAACTGACGAATTCCCTGAGCGGCACGCGCGGACCCTGCACACCACGGGCGCGTGCAGGCTGCTCACCTCCCCCGGCGCGCGCGGCGCGGGCCGGGAAAGCCATGGCGACCGGCGTCCGATCGGGCGAGCGATCCGCCGCGGCTTCACCACGGACATATCACTCACTCTCGACTGACTCATCCGATGACCATGCAACCCATGTCACATTCCCCGTCGCCGGCGAAGCGCCGCGACAAGGCGGGCCGCGGCTTCACCCTGATCGAGCTGCTCGTCGTCATCGCCATCATCGCCATTCTCGCGAGCATGCTTCTCCCCGCGCTCGCGAAGGCGAAGTCAAAGGCCCACGGGGCGCACTGCCTTTCGAACCTCAAGCAGTGGTCCATCTTCTGGAATCTCTATCTCTCCGAGAACGAGGAGAAGTTTCCCACCGGAATGTCGGTGGGCTGGGCGCGCGGCGAGTGGCTGAACGCGCTGCAGAGTCACTGGCAGGAAAGACAGGCACTGCTCACCTGCCCGGTCGCGACGCAGCGCCGGAGGGACCCCGCCGGCGGCGGCTACGTCGAGTACGGCGGAATCCGGGCGGCCTACATCATGGGTCAGGGCTCGAGCGCCAGCAACGAGGTGGCGAGTTACGGCCTGAACAACTGGGTTTACAGCGCGCCGCAGACACTCCAGGGGCGGGTCGCGGAGAACCACTGGCGCAGTCCCTCGGAGGCGGGCGGACATGATCTCAGCGAGATTCCTCTCATGGGCGACTCCATGTGGCGCGGCGGCGGCCCGTGGCTGGGCGATCGCATGGCCTACCAGCCTCAGTCCACACCCGGTGAATACACGAGCCCCCAGAACTTCTCCGAATGGGAGATGCAGCACTTCACCTTCCCGCGGCACGGCCAGCGGGTGAACTGGCTCTTCCTTGACGGGTCCGCCCGCCCGATCCGGCCGAAGGATCTCTACAGGATCAAGTGGCACCGCGAATGGGACGCCGCGGAGGCGGCGCAGAAGGTCGTGCTCCCCTCCTGGATGCGCTGAACGCGCGAGCCCCGGCCCGCGACGGCACCCTCAAGTTCCACCCGCCCCGTTTCGAGACCCATGCATTCACACAAGACTCACCAACACCCGCGCATGCCGGGCAGGCGCGTGTCGTTCCTCGCGGCAACCCTCATCGCCGCGGCCGCCTGCCTCCCGTCGCCCGGGGGATCCATCGCCCGCCTCTTCTACGAGGGCATCACGGGAACCGATGTGGCGGCGCTGGTCAACAACCCCCAGTTCCCGCACCAGCCGACGTTCCGGGAGCAGCTCGACGACTTCAATCCCGGCCCGGGACCCGCGCCCGCCTTCGGCCTTCAGGGAAAGGACAACTCGAGCGTCCAGTTCGGCACGTGGATCCGGGGCTATCTCGAGGCGCCGGAGACCGGAACGTACCGCTTCTACATCGCGAGTGATGACACCAGCGAGCTGTGGCTGAGTTCCGATCACACGGAGGCGCTCAAGGAGCGCATCGCCTTCGCCTCGGCGGCCGAAGTCACGCTGTTCTCGGGCCCCCGAATCGAGGAGCGGCGGTCCAGCCCGATCCCACTCGAGCGCGGCCGGAAGTATTACCTCGAGGTGCTGCACAAGCAGGGCGCCGGCGGGTCCCTGATCCAGGTCGGCTGGGAGCGTCCGGACGGCGTGCGGGAAATCATCCCCGCGCTTCATCTCGCGCAGCACCCCGACGATCCGTACCTCGGCCGCGCGGTGTCGGCGCCTGTCTTCAACGAGGCGGGGTTCAACGGTGGCGACCTGCCGGCGGACGTGACCCTGAACGAGGGGGACGATCTCTTCCTCGAGCTGGACGTGATCGCGCCCCAGCCCGCGACGATCTCATGGACGCTCGGCGGACAGACCATACCCGGCGAGAATCTCTCCTTCCTGCGTCTGAAGGGGGTGCCCGCGGCGTACAATGGCAAATCCGTCCAGGCCGTCATCCAGAGCCCCGGTGGAACCCTGCGGAGCACGGCCACGCGGCTGACGGTCACGCCCGAGAAGATCGCGCCGGAGGTGGCGCGGGTCCGGCATCACGGAAACCCCAATCGACTCGAGGTCACCTTCACCGAGCGTGTGTCGGCGGACTCCGCAGCCCCGGCGAACTTTGAGCTCCGGAGCGCGGACGGCGGCAATGCGATCCCCGTCGACGCGGTCAGCCTTCTTCCCGGCGGGAGCTCCGTCGAACTGCTCGGGGCATTCCAGTTCGAGAGGGGGTCACGTTACGTGCTGACCGTTCGCGACGTGAAGGACGCCGCCACGTCCCCGAACACCCTCTCGCCGAATCCAACAGTGGTTGAGTTCGCCTTCGAACCCGAACCGGGCATTCCCTACTCGTTCGACCGGGGCCTCCCGGCCGACTGGGTGCTGCACGGCGACGCGGCCATCGTGGACGGAGGAGGCTCCGGGGGGTACCTGCGACTCACCGATGCCGTCGAAAACCAGAATGGAACGGCGGTGCTGAGCTCCCGCCGCTTCATCGACCAGATCCGGGTGCGGTTCAAGGCACGCGTCGCGGACGGAGGGGAATCCCCCGGGGAGGGCTTCAGCCTCATCGTCGCGAACGACCTCCCGGAGGGACCCTTCGGCGGGGCGGAGGAGGGCTTCCACCCGGGCAACGGAAAGCCCCGCTTCGAGGTCAGCTTCGACGCACGCTCCGGCGGACCCTCCGACCTTGCGGGCTTCGCCGTGAGGGTCAACGGCACCCTTGTCACCAACGTGCCCGCGGGCCGCGACGGATTGCCCCCGATCCACAGTCCCGCAGGCGACTGGATTGACGTGGACATCCACCTCGGCCGCGACGGCAGGGTGACCCTGAAGTATGCCGGCGCCACCATCCTGAATCAGATTCCCACCGACTTCCGGGGAGTGCCGGACGCGCAGCTCGCCCTCGCCGCGCGCACGACGACCGCCGTCGCGACACACTGGTTCGACGATCTCGAGGTCAACTTCGCCGACGGAGACATCGGGTTCGCCGGCATCAGCCCGGAGGGAGATCTTTCGGACACGTCGGCGGCGGAGGGTGATCTCACGACCCTCTCGGTGCTTCCCACGGGGGCGAGCCCCTTCCGATACCAGTGGCTGAGGGACGGCCTCCCATTGCCCGGTGAGACGAACCGCATCCTCGAGTTCATCACGCGCGCCGACTCCGGCGGCCTCTACTCGGTGGTCGTGAGCAACGCGTTCAGCTCGGCGACGAGCCGCGTCGCAAGGCTCACGGTGACGCCCGATATCACGCCCCCCGAGGTCGTCTCCATCCAGGGTGTCGGAGGAAGCTTCAACCTGATCCGGATCGCGTTCAGTGAGCCGGTGGACCCGGACGTCGCGTCGGACCCCGCCACCTATGACGCCTCCCCCCTGGTCCTCCTGGATGCCGAGTTGAGCGAGGACGGCCGAACCGTGACCCTGTTCACCAGCCAGCAGCAGTTCGGAAGCCACTACGGGCTGCTGATCGACGGCATGACGGATCGGGCATCGCCGCCCAACGCCGCATCCCACTTCGTGAGATTTCAGTCCTCCATGGACTACGAGGCGGAAGTGCTCGCGGACGGGCCCGTGCGGTACTGGCGATTCGAGGAACTCACCGGCACGACCGCGGTGAGTCACGCCGACTCCGCGGATGCCTCGGTGAACGGGACCTACGAGAACGGCCCGTTGCTGGGCGAGGCGTCTCTCGTGCCCGCGCAGCACGACGGTCACGCCGTGCGCCTCACGGCGAACGCAAGCCAGCGGATCCTCGTGCCGAACGGGTCGGAGATCAACGACGTGCCTGGCCCGTGGGTCCGGAAGTCATTCACCTTCTGGTTCAAGGCCCACAGCGCCCCGCCACCCGGAGCCTCGGGACTGGATTCGATCGCGGGCATCTGGGAGCAGGGCGCGGCCACGCGCGGGATCCAGATCTACCTCTGGCGCGATCCCGCGGACAGCGACCCCGATCAGGCCACGCTCGTGTTCCACGCCTTCAACAATGCCGCGGACGGTCCGGGCTCCCCGTTCGGCACCGGCGGCGGGAGGCCCGCGGTCTTCACCGCCGCGCCCGTGCGTGTCGGCGAGATCTATCATGTCGCGGCCGTCATGGACGGCGATTCCGCGGGCACGTCGGGGAACCTCATTCTGTACATCAACGGCGAGGAGGTCGCCCGTTCCACCGGCGTCGGACAGCTCTACGCCCACACGGGCGACGTTCAGATCGGGCGGGGCAACGGCCTGTATCACAACGGCGCCAACGGAAACGTCCAGTTCTTCGATGGCGTGCTCGACGAGCTGGCCCTGTACAACACGGCCCTCCCTCCGGCACGGGTCCAGGCTCACCACGCGGCCGGAACCGGCGCGCCGCCGCTGGCGTCGCCTCCGCAGGTGCAGGATGTGGCCACGTACGGCGACCCCAACGGCGTCACAGTGACCTTCGATCAGCCCGTGCTGCCGGCCACGGCCACGAACACGGCGAACTACACCGTGCGCCGCTCCGGCGGCACGCCCCTTCCGATCTCCGACATCACGCCGGTGCCGGGCGCGAACGCGGTGACCGTTCGCGGAGCGTTCGGGTTCCAGCCCGGATCCGAATACGAGGTCGCCGTTCGCGACGTGACCAACCTCGCGATCCCCGGGCAGGTGCTGTCTCCGAACCCGACGGTGGTGACCTTCACCCAGCCGGCTGGCGGCGGTCCGGTGGGCATCAGTCCGGCAAGCGTGCTGGGGGATGTCACGGCGACCGAGAACCAGCGGGTGCGATTCGAGGTCGTCGCCACCGGCGCGGAGCCGTACTGGTACCAGTGGTACTTCAATGATGTTGCGCTCAGCAACGAGACGAACTCGGTGCTGGAGATCGTCGCCGTGCCCGCAAGCGCCGGGCAGTACCGGGTTCGGGTCGCAAACACCTTCAGCGAGGTCGTGAGCGAGCCCGCGACCCTGAGGGTGAATCCCGACGTCACCCCCCCGGCCGTCACGCGGGCGCGGGCACTCGCAGGGCGTGTGAACGAGTTCCGGCTCCTCTTCAATGAACCGCTCGATCCGACATCGGCGACCGACGCCCGAAATTACGGCGTCCCCGGCCGCCAGGTGATCGAGGCGC
This sequence comes from uncultured Verrucomicrobiota bacterium, assembly GCA_964389135.1. Classification (GTDB taxonomy): domain Bacteria; phylum Verrucomicrobiota; class Verrucomicrobiia; order Limisphaerales; family CAIMTB01; genus CAIMTB01. The sequence goes on from CAYMDA010000063.1 coordinate 7,698, forward strand.
TGCTGAGCGAGGACGGGAAGTCGGTCACCCTGAAGACCTCCGGTCTGGTGGCTGGCCAGGGTTATGAACTGAGCATCAGCAATGTCAGGGATCGCTCCTCTGCCGCAAACGCGCTCTCCGCGACGATCCTCGTCCATGCCGAGGTCTCGTACGTGGACGAGATCCTTGCGGACCGCCCGGTGCGCTACTGGCGATTCGACGAGGTTCCAGGCGCCACCCGGGTCGCCACGATCGCGGCCGAGCGCGACGACGCGGCGGCGGCAGGCGGCACCCTGAACGGCGAGATCACGCTCGGGGTTCCGGGCCTCGTGCCCAACGCGGCCGGGAACGGCGCGATCCGCTTCCATGCCGAAGGCGCGGGCTACGTCGCCGTGCCCAACGGCGCCGACCTGAACATCGTGTCCGGGCCGTGGACCGCACGGACCTTCACGTTCTGGTTCCGGGCCACCCGTCTGCCGCGGGGCGGGGCCTCCCCCGAGGCGCCCGTCATCTGGGAGGAAGGCGGAAATGAACGCGGGCTCGGAATCTACCTGTACGGCACCGAGGACTCGGCGAACCCACGCGAGGCGCTCCTCGTCTGGAACGTTTACAACAACGCGGCCGACGGACCCTCGGGAGGCTGGGGTGTCGCCATCGGGAACGCCGCCAACGCGGTGTTCGTCGCGGCGCCGGTCAAGGTGGAACAAACCTACCACGTCGCGGCGGTGTACGATGGCAGCGCCACCGGCGCGACCGGCAGCCTCCACCTCTATCTCGACGGCGTCCTGGCAGGCACCGCCACGGGCGCCGGACAGCTGTTCAACCACGCCTCGGACATTCAGTTCGGGCGCGGGGCATTCGTGCGCCACGACGGTGTGACGGGCGGCAACCTTCATCATTTCGACGGGATCCTCGACGAGTTCGCCGTCTTCAACTTCCCGCTCGCGGGCGACCGCGCCGCCGAGCTCCATGCCATCGGGCAGACCGCCTCGTCCATCATCGGGCAGCCGGCCTTCTCCGACATCCGGATCGTGGGCGGCCAGGTCGTCATCTCGTGGGAGGGCGAGGCGCGCCTGCAGCGCGGTGACTCACTGCACGGTCCCTTCCATGAAGTTCCGGGGGCGACCAGTCCCTACTCCGAGGCGGCGGACGCCTCGACAGGGGCCTTCTTCCGTCTCGTTCGATAAGTCCGCACGCGTCGCATCCACGAAAAACTCACCCAAGCAAACTCATGATTCCGCAAGGCACTCATTCGAGCATGACCGACTCCAGGCCGCCGCACCGTTCGGAGACACGCGGCGTGCCGTCGGCCGGACACGAGCCGGCCGCGGGCCGGCCCGACCGTCATCCCGACCGCGGGCCCGGCCTGGGAACCGCCCGGGCGGTCGCGGGCGCCGCCGGCGCCGTCCTGCTGCTCGCGGGCTCGTGCGCGTTCGCCACCACGGACGCTCCCGATGACGAGCGGCTGGAATTCTTCGAGAAGAAGGTTCGACCCATCCTTGTGCAGCACTGCCACGCGTGCCACGCGGCCGAGACGAAGCCGGCGGGAGGCCTGCGCGTGGACGACCTGCAGGGACTGCTGGCCGGCGGCAACACCGGACCGGCCGTCGTTCCCGACGACCCCGAGAAGAGCCTGCTGATCAGGCGGGTGCGCGACACGAATCCCGGCCGCCGGATGCCGCGGGAAAGCGATCCCCTCACCGAGGATCAGATCGCGATCCTCGAGCGCTGGATCCGCGAAGGCGCGGCATGGCCGCCGACTCCAATCCCGTCCGGCCTCCTTGCCACGCCGGAATTCTACGAGGAACTCCGGACGAACCACTGGGCATGGCAGCCGCTGCGGCAGCCGGTGGTCCCCGCGGTGCAGGACGTCGCATGGCCGCAGTCGGATGTCGATCGATTCATCCTCGCGCGGCTCGAGCAGGAAGGATTGAAGCCGGTGGGTGACGCCGGACGCGCGGCGCTCATACGCCGGGTCTCCTTCGATCTCACCGGCCTGCCTCCGACCCCGGAGGAGGTGGAGGCCTTCGTGAATGACGACTCCCCCGCGGCCTATCCAAGACTGGTCGATCGCCTCCTGGCGTCGCGCTCGTTCGGCGAGCGCTGGGGCAGGCACTGGCTGGACGTCGCGCGCTACGCCGAATCCACCGGTCCGTCGCGCAACATCCCCTATCCCCATGCATGGAGGTACCGCGACTACGTCATCGATGCGGTGAACCGCGACATCCCGTTCAACCGGTTCGTGCAGGAACAGATCGCGGGCGACCTGCTGCCCGCCGACTCCACCGCGGAACGGGACCGGCTGCTGACCGCCACCGGATTCCTCGCGCTCGGGGTGAAGGACGTGAACCAGCGGTTCAAGACGCGCTTCATCATGGACAATGTCGATGAGCAGATCGACACGGTCACGCGGTCGGTCCTCGGACTGACGGTGAGCTGCGCGCGCTGCCACGATCACAAGTTCGATCCGATCCCCACGGCGGACTACTACGCGCTCGCCGGCATCTTCACGAGCACCGCGGACCGCGCCGGGCTCCGCAACCTGATGGGCGGAAGCGGCCTCGCGTACTACGTCCCGACCAACCTGGTGATCCTTGCCTCCGCCTCGGAACTCCCGCCGCCCCCGAAGGAAGTGATCGAGGAGCTGGAGGCCAAAGTCGCGGCCGCCAAGGAGGCATGGGACAAAATCCGCGGCACCGCGGAGGGCCTCGCCCTCGACCGGAACGGCCGACCCCGCCAGCGGGCGTTCCGCCTGGAGTACGAGCGTCTCAGGGCGGAGCTGCTGGCGCTGACGGATCCGGCCGAGCGCGGGTACGCGGTGCATGGCGTCAGCGAGGCGGCCGAGATCGCGGACACCGCCGTGCGGATTCGCGGGGAGGCCGAGCGCCTGGGACCCGTCGTGCCGCGCGGTTTCCTGTCCACCTTCCACGTGCCGGACGCCCCGGAGATCCCCGAGCACCAGAGCGGGAGGCTGCAGCTCGCGGAGTGGCTCACGAGCGATCACAACCCGCTCACCCCGCGGGTCGCCGTGAACAGGGTCTGGCAGCACCTGTTCGGCCGGGGACTGGTCAGCAGCGTGGACAACTTCGGCATCAACGGCGACGTCCCGTCGCACCCTGAACTCCTCGATCACCTCGCGATTCAGTTCATCCGCGACGGCTGGTCCGTGAAACGGCTCGTCCGTTCCCTCGTACTCACCCGGACCTATCAGCTCGCCTCGCATGCGGACGAACAGGCGCTCAGCCGCGACCCGGCGAATCGCCTGCTCTGGCGGCATTCACCCCGCCGCCTTTCCGCCGAGGAAATGCGCGACGCGATCCTCGCCGCGGCCGGCACGCTCCAGGTCCACCCTCCGGAAGCCTCCCCGGCGCGCGGGTTGAAAATGATCGAGATTCGAGACAACGGCCCCGAGGCGAAGAGCCTGCAGGAGGCCGCCGACCGCGCGCTCTACCGCAGCGTGTATCTTCCCCTCGTCCGGGGCATCACGCCCAGGGCGCTGGCGCCGTTCGACCCCGTCGAACAGAACCTCGTCACCGGACGGCGCGACGAGACGACGGTCCCCGCGCAGGCCCTCTTCGTCCTGAACTCCGGGTTCGTCCGCAACCATTCGCTCGCCTTCGCACTGCGCCTCCTCCACGCGGACATCGCGTCGGAGGAGCAGCGGGTGGCGCACGCGTACCGCCTCGCGCTGGCACGGGATCCCGCGCCGGATGAACTGTCCGCGGCGATCGCCTTTCTCGACGAGTACCGGCGCGAATACCGGCGCGGCCGGGCCGGCCCCGGCCCCATCCTCGCCTCCCTCGCCGCGCGGCCGGCCGTGACCGCGAGCGCCCCCGGGGTCGAGGCACCGGAGGACCCGGACAACATCGACCGCACGGACATGGCTCCCGCGGAGGAAGTCATCCCGCCGCAGACCCCCGAGGCCGCCGCCTGGGCCGCCTTCGCACAGTCACTCTTCGGTTCCGCGGAGTTCCGCTATCTGCCCTGACCATCCATTCACTCATCCCCACTCACTGCTGCATTCCACTGACACCACCATGAATCCGACACGCGATCTGCCGGTCTCGATCTCACGACGCCAACTGCTGCGCTCCGCCGGCGCCGGCTTCGGGTATCTCGCCCTTGCGGGCCTGCTCGGCCAGCAGGCGGCGCGCGCCGCGACGGCGGCGCCGGACCCGCTCGCCGCGAAGGCGCCGCACTTCAAGCCCCGCGCACGCCGCCTGATCTTCATCTTCATGGAGGGCGCGATGTCGCAGCACGACACCTTCGAGTACAAACCCGAGCTGCAGGCCAACGACGGAAAGTCCGCGCCCGGAGGCGGAAGGCTCGCCGCCTCGAAGTTCAAGTTCCGCCAGTACGGCGAGTCCGGCGCATGGTTCTCGGAACTGCTTCCCAACATCGCGAAGCACGCGGATCGCTTCTGCTTCCTGCGCGGATTGCACACCGACACGCCGGCGCATCCGCAGGCCGTCGTGCAACTCCACACCGGGGCCGAGAACGCCGGGCTCGCCCGGCCGAGCATGGGAGCATGGCTGCTCTATGGCCTCGGCACCGAGAACCAGGACCTGCCGGGATATGTCACGATCAATCCCCCACCCAACTTCGGCGGCGCCGTGAACTACGGGAGCGCATTCCTCCCCGCGCACTACCAGGGCACCCGGATCTCCGATGAGGGGGCCCTCCCGAACATCCATGCGGCGTCCCCCTCGGGGCTCCAGCGCCGGCAACTGGACCTCCTCCGGTTCATGAACCAGAGGTTCGCATCGCAGCCGGGCGCGCCGGACCCCGTCGACGGAATCATCAAGTCCTACGAGCTCGCCTTCCGGATGCAGACCCGGGTGCCGGAGCTCCTGGATATTTCAAGGGAACCGCAGTACATCCTCGACGCCTACGGGGTGAAGGACGGCCCTGCCGGTTCCTTTGCCCGCCAGTGCCTCATGGCGAGGCGACTCAGCGAGGCGGGCGTGCGGTTCGTCGAGATCTGCCAGGGCGGCTGGGATCACCACAACAACCTCCACAAGGGGCTGATCGACCGCTGCGCCTCCATCGACCAGCCCGTCGCCGCGCTGCTCTCGGACCTCGACCAGCGCGGCCTGCTCGACGAGACCCTCGTGCTGTTCGGATCGGAGTTCGGACGCCAGCCCGCCTCGCAGGGCGAGGACGGCCGCGATCACAACATCACCGGCTACCCGATGATCCTCGCCGGCGCCGGCGTGAAACGCGGGTTCAGCTTCGGCGCCACCGACGCCCTCGGCATCAACGCCGTCGAGGGCCGGATGCACACCAACGACCTGCACGCGACGCTGCTCGCCCTCATGGGGCTCGACCACGAGAAACTCACGTACCGCTATGCCGGCCGTGACTTCCGGCTGACGGACGTTGCGGGCGTCGTGCGCACGGAGATCTTCGCGTGATTCTCCAACCGGTCCCGCGCGCGGACGAGGCGGCCGCCGGTCCGCCGGGGATTCCATGGCGCGCCCGGACGGGCGCGCCATGGAGGGCCGCCCGGGCCCGTTGCCTCAAAAATAGATGACACCGGGAGGGGTCCGGAGAGGTGGGGT
>CAYMDA010000064.1:0-13002 GCA_964389135.1 uncultured Verrucomicrobiota bacterium
CGTCGCGACGGAGCGACGCCGCCAAGGATGCCGTCAGGAGGTCCGCCGGTGCAATTTGTAAATCGCGGCCTGGTCCACCGGCTTGATGACCATCTCGTCGATGCACACATGCGGCGGCCGGCTCGCGATCCAGACCATGGCCTCGGCGACGTCGTCCGGCCGCAGCGGGTGGGTGCCCTCGTACACCTTCTTCGCGCGGTCCGCGTCCCCCTTGAAACGCACCATGGAGAACTCGGTCTCGGCGAGTCCCGGATCGAGCGTGGCGACCCGGATCCCGGTCCCGCACAACTCGAGGCGCAGGGCGCGGGTGAGGGCCAGCTCGCCCGCCTTCGCCGCGCAGTACAGGGCGCCGTTCTCGTAGGGGGTGCGGCCCGCGATGGAACCGATGTTGAGCACGGTTGCGCCGGCGTCCCGCGGCATGAGGGGGAGCACCGCGCGACACATGCGGGCCGCGCCGAGCAGGTTCGACTGGACCATGGCTTCCCAGTCGGAGTCGCGACCCTCGGTCACCGGCTCCAGGCCGTGCGCCCCGCCGGCATTGTTCACGAGAACGTCCACGCGCTCCGTTCGTCCGCGGACCCAGCGCACGAATGTCTCGACGGATTCCGTCGAACCGACATCGAGCACGTGCGCGTGCGCCTCCGGCGCGCCCGCGGAGCGGGCGTCGGCGGCGACGCGCTCGAGACGCTCGAGACGCCGCGCCCCCAGGAGCAGGCGCGCGCCCTCCGCGGCAAACGCGCGCGCGGCGGCCTCGCCAAAACCGCTGGAGGCGCCGGTGATCAGGACCCACGAGTTCGCAAGCCGTGATGCCATCGTTGAATCAGGAGAATGCAGTCAGCGTATCGGTTCGATGATCCCGCCGGGGATCTCGAGCGGTTCGATCCCGCCCCGCTTTCCGGGCTCGGGCCGGGTGATGTTAAGGCGCGCGGCGGACAGCTCCGAGTCCCGATTGAAAACGAGCTCGAGCGATCCCGCGCCGCGGCCGGGCGCCTCGACGTCCACGATGCAGGTCGCCTCCCCGCCGCCGGCTAGGCGGACTTCCGAGATCTGCAGGGGCACGATCGATTCCAGTCCGGGGATGCGCGCGAGGTGAACGGTGCGGCCCGCGGGCGGGGCATGGTCGCGGATGCGGCGGATCCATTCCGGTTCGAGGTCGCGGAGGGCCTCGGGGGCGCCGGGCCCCGGTTCGATGCGCGCGACGGACTCGACCAGGTGCACCTGGCGCGTGGAGCGTTCGCAGCCCGCGATGACGAGGGTGTCCCCGATGAGGTGCGCCGCCGGCGCCCACCACAGGTGTTCGCGCCATGCCCAGTGCGCAACCACGCTGCCGGAACGCGGGTCGAGCGCCATCCACAGCGGAACCGCGCCGTCCACGGCGGCGGGGTCGCGCACGAACTCTCCGCGGCGCGCGATGGCGAACCGTTCGCCGGCGGGCGTGAGGAGACGAAAGCGCTCGGGCGCGTCCCATCGGGGAGCGTCGCCCGGGTCGCGTTTGTCGCGCACCACGCCACGATCCACGATGAACTGGGGCGTGCCGTCCACGAAGGTCTGGCGCGGGATCTGGTTCTCGTCCAGGACGACGCGGAGGCTGCGGCCCGAGAATCCCCGAAGGTCCACGAGCACGCCGCCGTTGGGGGAGGTCGTCACGCGCGTGACCGTCGCGGCCGCGCTCCATGGCCTCGAAGTGCGGCGCGGAAACACGACGTCGATCCCGAAGAGTCGTTCGAGATCGATGGCGCGCGCCCATGTGACGGCCGCCTCGGGCTGGGAACGGCGCGCCCGCCATGCGGCGTCGCGTGCGCCCTGGTATCCGTCCGCCTCGACCGCGCCGGGTTGGGCCGTGTGGATGCGCAACTCGCGTCCGACACATCGAAGCCCCCACAGGGTGGAGTCGATCCGCGCGATGCCTTCGAACGGAGCATCGACCAGCAGCGCGCCGGTCGCGGGGTCGAAGACCGCCTCGAGCGGGCGATCGGCGAACCATGTCCCCGAGTGCGCGCGCTCGATGCGGAGGGAGGCGGCGAGGTCCGGGCTCGTGGCGGCGGGCGCCCGCTGCGGGCTCCATGTCACCCGGATCCGGCTGACGTCGGCGGGCGGCTGCGCATTCGTCTCCTGCGCCGGCGCGCGGAAACCCGTTCCCGCGAGGACGAGGGAGACGGCGGCGGCGGCGAGGGAGCGCGGGCGTTTCACCATGGAATCTCCTCGCGGTCGCGCAGGAACTTGCCGGAGAGCTCGCGGGGTGCCTCGGTGGCGAGCCAGACGGCGGTGTCCGCGCCCTCGGCGGCGGTGCGGGGTGCATCCGCGCCGCCCATGTCGGTGCGACACCAGCCGGGGCAGACCGCGTTCACCGGGATGTTGAGCGGCCGGAGTTCGCCGGCCAGCAGGCAGGTGAGGGCGTTGAGGGCTGTCTTCGAGATCTGGTAGGCGGGCGCCCAGAGGGAATTGCTCATGTCGCAGAGCTGTCCGCCTCCGCTGGACATGTTGATGATGCGCGCCTCGGGGGATGCCTGCAGGAGGGGGAGCATGGCGCGGGTGACATTGACCACGCCGACAAGGTTCGTCTCGAGGGTGGCGCGCAGCACGTCGGGAGGCGTCTGACTGGGCGGCTGCTGGCGGTCGAGCAGCACGCCCGCGTTGTTCACGAGCACGTCGAGTCGGCCGGCCTTCTCACGGAGGACGCCCGCGGCCGCGGCCGCGCTCTCGAGGCGGGTGACGTCGAGCACGACGGATTCCACCATGAATCCTTCGAGCCCGAGCTGCTGTGCCGCTTCCGCCCCGCGCCGCGCGTCGCGCGCGCCGATCCAGACGCGAAAGCCGCGCGCGCCGAGCTGACGGGCGATTTCATACCCGATCCCTTTGTTCGCCCCGGTCACGAGGGCCACCCTTTGCGAATCGCTCATCTTGAGGTGCGTCAAAGTGTTCTGGAGTCGGCAGGCGTCAACGGGCGTCAGGGTTCCATTCGAGACCGAGTTGGGCGAGCATTCTGGCCATGTTCGTGCCGGACGCGGGCACGCAGGACACGAGGCGATCCCTGTTGGCGCGGACCCATGCCGGCGTGGCGTCCGATGCATGGACGGCGGCGACGATGCCCGTGAGGCCGAGCCACTGTCGGCGCCAGCGGGCGGAGAGCGCTTGAAACTGGTCCGGCGGCGCCCCGGCGCGAAGCACGCGGCGGGCGGCGTCGACCCATTCCGTCGCCTCGATGAAGGCGTTGTTCATGCTCTGCGAGCCCGCTGGCAGCGTCTGGTGGGCGGCGTCGCCGAGGAGCCAGCAGGCGCCGCGGCCGAACCGGTGGGCCATGCGGCGCGGGAAATCGAGGCGCATCGCCCAGTCCACATGATGCACGCCGGCCGTGAACCATGGCGCGACCTGCTGGATGCGCTCGAGCAGGCGGCGTCTTCCGTCGCTGCCGATGGGAGCGTCGAGCAGGGGGGCGGCCTCGGTCTGTTCTCCGGGAGCGTCGGGCAGGCGGGGCAGTTCCATGCACCAGCGGCACGTACCGCCCGGAAGGGGCCAGAGCGCGTTGATGGTGCCCTGGTGCAGCGCGATGCGAAGCTCCTGCCCGGCGTCCGTGAGGGGCTCGAACTCATAGATCGCGAAGGCCGTCGGTTCCCCGGCGGATTCACTTCCCGCCCCGAGCAGGTGGGCCATTCGCGAGCGGGCGCCGTCGGCGCCGACGACGAGTCGCGCGCTCGCGACGCGGCGGCTTTCTACGACCTCCTCCCATGGGTGGTGGGGATCGCCGGTGGGTGAATGCTGCAGGCGATCGATGAGGATCGTGACGTGGTCGCCCTCCATGCTGATGCCGTCGAGCCGGTGGCCCCAGTGAACCCGGACTCCGTGCTCGTCCTGGAGCGCGTCCTCGAGGAGACCCTCCAGATCGTCCTGGTACATCATCAGCGCGAAGGGATGGCGCGCCTCCGCGCGGTCGAGGCGAAACTCCGCGCGGCGTTCCGCGCCTTCGTAGAAGGCGACCGTGTCCACGACGACCCCGGACTCGAGCGCGGAACCGAGGATCCCGAGTTCGTCGAGGAGATCGAGGGAGCGCGCGTGCAGGCAGCACGCGTAGCTGCGGGCGTTGATGCGCCATTCGCGGTCGATCACCTCCACGTCGAGACCCGCCCGCGCCGCGAGCAGGGCCGTGAGCAATCCGACAGGGCCCGCTCCCACCACCAGCACATCCCGCGTCAAATCGGAGTTCACGGAGTTCCAGTCGCCCGGGCGGAACGGAATCCCCAATTTCGTTCGACGGCAAGCCGATTGCCTGCTTTTCCTTGCGGGCCAACGCTCCGCGGCCCTGCCGGTCCGCCAGCCAGCCGACATGTCCGATCCGTCCCTCGATGCCACTCATCGCAACGTCCCGGAATGCGGGCTCGACATCGAGAACGCCTCCGAACTCATCGCGTGGCTGCGGGCGGCGGGCCGAATCGGGGCGGGGGAGAAGCCCCGCGTGACCGTGCTGGCAGGGGGCGTTTCGAACCGCACCGTGCGCGTGGAGCGGCCCTGCGGCGAGGCGTGGGTTCTGAAGCAGGCGTTGTCCGCGCTTCGGGTCGCCGTGGAATGGCGATGCACGCCCGCCCGCGTGCACCGCGAGGCCCGCGGAATGCAGTGGCTCGCCAGGTTCACCCCGCCCGGGGCGATCCCGTCGCTTCTGTTCGAGGACACCACGCATCACGTCCTCGCCATGTCCGCGGTGCCCGAACCGCACGAGAACTGGAAATCACTCCTGCTTCGCGGCGTGGTTCAGCCGGCGCACGTGCGCTCCTTCGGCCGCATGCTCGGCGGGATTCATCGGGGGGCACGCGGCAAGGCGCCCGAGCTCGCGCGGGAGTTCGGTGACCGCTCCATCTTCGAAACACTCCGCCTCGAGCCGTTTTACGAGTACCCGGCATCCCGCGTGCCTGCGGCGGAAGGTTTCCTGCGCGGACTGGCGGCGGAAACGCGCGCGATCCGCGAGACGCTGGTGCACGGCGATTACAGCCCGAAGAACATCCTTGTCCGCGGCGAATCACGGCCGGCCGCGCCGCTCGTGCTCCTGGATCATGAGGTGATCCACTGGGGCGATCCGATGTTCGATGTCGGTTTCGCGCTGGCCCACCTGTTGAGCAAGGCGCATCACCTCGCCGCGCTGCGGCCCGTGTTCCGCGACGCCGCGCTCGAGTTCTGGCGGGCCTACCGCGACGGAGCGGAAGGACCGATCGCGCCGGAGGCGGAGGCGCGCGCGGTGCGTCACACGTGCGCGTGCGTGCTCGCGCGCGCGGCGGGGCGCTCCCCGGTCGAATACCTCACGCCCGCCGGGCGACGGCGCCAGGTCGAGGTCGTCACGGCGCTTCTCCCCGAGCTTCCCGCAACGATTCCCATGGCCATTGAAAGGATGATCGAGCAATTCGACCGGAACTGAGCATGCCAACGATCGCTTCACTCGACGCATTCGAGATCCTCGACAGCCGCGGTCGCCCGACGATCGAGGCGGTCTGCCGCCTCGGCAGCGGCGCGCGCGCCCGTGCCCAGGTTCCTTCCGGCGCATCCACCGGCTCCGCGGAAGCACGCGAGCTGCGCGACGGTGATCCCGGTCGCCACCGCGGGCTCGGCTGCCTCAGGGCGGCCGCCCATGTCACCGGCGAGATCCTGCACACGCTCCGCGGCCGCGATCTCCCGGACCAGGCGGCGCTCGACGGCGCGCTCGTCGACCTGGATGGAACGCCGGACAAGTCGAGGCTCGGCGCCAACGCGCTGCTCGCGGTCTCCCTCGCGTTCGCGCGCGCGCACGCGAGGGAGAGAGACGTGCCGCTGTACCAGCATCTCGCCGGGATTTTCGAGGAGGCTCCCCGCGCGCTGCCGCGGCCGACGATCAACCTTTTCAGCGGCGGCAAGCACGCCGGCGGGCAGGTGGCCATCCAGGACGTGCTCATCGTCCCGATCGCCGCGCGGACGGTGTCCGTCGCACTCGAGCACGCCTGCGCGGTGTACCAGGCCGCGGTCGATCTCACCTGGTCCCGGTACCGCGCGCGGGCGCTCGTCGCCGACGAAGGGGGCCTCGCGCCCGCGTTCGGCAGCTCCGAGGAGATGCTCGCCACGGCGGTCGAGTGCATCCGGAACGCCGGGTTCACTCCGGGCACCGAGATCGCCCTCGCCGTGGACGTGGCCTCCTCGCACTTCCACGCGGACGGTCTCTACCGTCTCGACCAGGATCACCTGGACGCCGACGGGATGATCGACCGCATGGGCACCTGGATCGACCGGTATCCGATCGTGAGCCTCGAGGATGCCCTCGCGGAGGACGCATGGGACGCATGGCCCCGGCTCCGCTCGCGCCTCGAGGGGCGGGCGCTCGTCCTCGGGGACGATTTCCTCTGCACGCGTCCGGATCGCATCCGGCGCGCGGTCGAACTCCGCGCCGCCAACGCCCTGCTCCTCAAGGTGAACCAGATCGGCACGCTGACGGAGGCCGCGGACGCGTGCCGGATCGCGCGCTCCGCCGGCTGGCACGTGACGGTGAGCGCGCGAAGCGGCGAGACCGAGGACCACTGGCTTGCGGACCTCGCCGTCGGCTGGAGTGGCGGCCACATCAAGATCGGGTCGGTGACGCGCTCGGAACGCCTGGCGAAGTACAACCGGCTCCTCGCGATCGGGCGCGAGACGGGACTGCCGCTGGCTGAAAGTCACCCCGCCGGGGTGTCCCCGTGAACGAGGCGCGCCGGGCTTCCCGCGAACCTGCCCCGCCCCGCGGCGTGCCGGGCGGAGCCCCGACGTCCCGCGGGATTGCGCCGCGTCCCGCATTGCGCCTTCATCTCGCCGTGACCTCGGATCCCGGATTTCAGGCACGCGTGCGCGGCTGCCTTCTTGTCCTTGCGCTGACCCTGGGCTTCTTCGCGGCCGGTTCGCCGGGGGGGCCGGAAGGCAGTCAGCCCGAGCTCGATCATCTGTTCTCGCGCTGGAACAGGCCCGACGCGGCGGGCATCGCCGTGGTGATCACGCATGAGGGCAAGGTGGTGAGACGCGTCACGCATGGCCTGGCCGATCTCGAGCACCGAATCCCGGTCGGACCCGACACGGTGTTCGACGCCGCCTCGGTCGCGAAGCAGTTCGCCGGACTCGCGATCGCCATGCTGGTCGAGCAGGGGAGAATCTCCCTCGCCGACGACGTTCGCCAGCACCTGCCGGAGGTTCCGGACTTCGGCACGCCGATCAGGCTGGACCACCTCGTGCATCACACCAGCGGCCTGCGTGACTGGCCGGAGACGCTCTTTCTCTCCGGCCGGAGCTGGGCCGACCGGATCGACATGCCGGTCATCCTCGAAATGCTCGCGCGCCAGCGCGACCTCGATTTCCCGCCCGGCACGAAGTACGGCTACTCGAACACCGGCTACAACCTCCTCGCCCTCGTCGTCGAGAAGGTGACGGGACTCTCTTTCTCGGAGTGGACCCGGAGACACATCTTCGAGCCGCTCGGAATGCGGAACACCCGCTTCGTGGATGACCCCGACGAGATCCTCATCGGCCGCGCGGAATCCTACACGCCCGAGGGCGGGAAATGGACCCGTGTTCCCAGCCGCCTGGCCGCGGTGGGTTCGAGTTCCCTGTTCACCACGATCGATGACATGGGCCGCTGGCTGCTGAACCTCGAATCGGGCGAGGTCGGAGGCAGGGCCGCCATCGAGGCGATGGGACGTCCCGGAGCCACGCTCTCCGGGGGGAGCACCGACTACGGACTCGGCCTCGCGGTGGGCAGGCACCGTGACATGCGCGTGCTGAATCACACCGGAGGCTGGGCCGGATACCGAAGCGTGGTCTATCACCTGCCGGAACGCCGCTTCGGCATCGCCATCCTTTCGAACGCGGGCCGCGTGGACACGATCGATCTCGCCCGCCGCATCACGGATCTCTATTTCCCCCCGGAATCCGGCGACAGCGACGTGAAGCCGCAGCAGGACACCCGTCGCGGGGCGGCGGGCGGCCCGGAGGCCGAGGACGGCGACCGGAGTTCCCCCGATCCCTCGCGGTGGGATGACTACACCGGGTTCTTCCGGCTCGGCCCCGGCTGGATCCTGCACATCACGCGCGACGGCGACCGCATGTTCACCCGCGCGACGGGCGAGGATCGGTTTCCCATGCGGCCCGTCACCGCCACGCGCTTCTTCGTCGAGGGCTACGGATCCGCGATCACCTTCGTCCGCGGCTCCGACGGGAAGGTGAACGAGCTGCGCTACCGGGGAATCGTCGCCCCACGCGTCCAGCCGCCCTCCGTGGACGAAGGCGATCTGGAGAAGTTCGAGGGCGCCTACTGGAGCGACGAGTTGCGGGTCGTCGTTCTCGTCGAGCGCCGCGAAGGCGAACTGCGCGCGTGGCATCCCTCCAGGGGATGGTCCGTGCTCGCGCCCGTCGAGCCCGACCAGTTCGAAGGAAACGGCCGATTCAGCGTCGCGTTCGATCGGGATGAATCCGGCCGCGTGCAGGGGCTCCGCATCTCGGCGTCGCGCGTGCGAAACCTTGTCTTCCGGAAGGTGGCCCTCGGCGCGCCAGCGGAGGCCCGCGCCGCGGCCTCGTCGCGCTGATGGTCGTGAAGCCGCGGCGGGATCGCCCGCGGCGAACCGAGCGCGTGCCCGGAGGGTGGGCGCCCGTCTCCTGCCGGAGGCGGGCGCAGCAGGCCGGCGCGAATGCGCGGGCGTCAGCAGATGTGCGCGCCCTGGGTCTCCACGTACACCGCGTACACGGACTGGCTGGCCGTCATGAAAAGGCGGTTCCGCCGCGGGCCGCCGAAACAGAGGTTCGAGCAGATCTCGGGAAGGAGAATCGCGCCGATCCGCTTGCCGTCGGGCGCGAAGACATGCACGCCGTCATAGCCTTCCCCGACCCAGCCCGCGCTCGCCCAGAGGTTGCCATCGACATCGCACCGGATGCCGTCGGATCCCCCCTGCGCGGCCTTCATCATGGCGCCGGCGGTCCGCTCGTACTCGCGCGCCTGCGCGGCCGAGATTTCCATGGTGGCGAAGACGCGGCCGTTGCGCAGGGTGCGTCCGTCCACGACGTCCCAGACCTTGATCGGCTTGGGATTCGGCCCGCCCGTGTCCGCGATGTAGAGGCGCTTGTAGTCCGGTGAGAAACAGAGCCCGTTCGGCTTGTGCAGCTCATCGGTCACGAGCTGGATCGAGCCGTCGGAGGGATCGATGCGGTACACGGCCTCCTTGAGGTGCAGGGGGCCCTTGTTGCCCTCGTAGTTGAACATGCTGCCGTACCCGGGGTCGGTGAACCAGATGCCGCCGTCCGGGTGCACGACGACGTCGTTCGGCGCGTTGAGCGGTTTGCCGTCGTACTTGTCGGCGAGCACGGTGACCTCGCCGGTGTGCTCGTACCGGACCACGCGCCGGTTGCCGTGCTCACAGGAGATCTGTCTCCCCTGAAAGTCGAAGGTGTTGCCGTTGCTGTTGCCCGCCGGATTGCGAAGGACGCTCACGTGCCCGTCCTCGGCGAGCCAGCGGCGCTGGACGTTGTTCGGGATGTCGCTCCAGACGAGATAGCGTCCGACCCCGTTCCATGCCGGGCCCTCCGTCCAGAGGTTGCCCGTGTGAATCCGCTGAATCGGCGTGTTCCCCAGCTTGTATTTCGCGAAGCGCGGGTCGAGCACGAGGATGTCGGGGTCCGGATAGCGGGTCGGCGTGGCACCGGTCCAGTCGCGCGCGGCCGCGAATGCAAGCGGGGCGCCCGCGAGGATCGCGGCGGTTCCGAGAAAGCCGCGGCGGCTCAGGCTGCGGCATGGATGGGACGTCGTGTGGGATGAGGACAGACCTTGTTTCATGCGCTGCACGGGATGCCGCGAGGCTGGCAGAGACCTCCCGTGAGGCGAAGCAGAAACACCGGAGGCGGCCGTCGCCGGCCCGGGTCGCGCGAATCACGCGGCGTGGGGAAGCCGCGCCGGTGCCTGCGCGGGGAGCTCGATCCGCGAAGACGTCGTGTGCGCGTCAGCGCGTGCCGCTCGCGAGGATCGTCTCGAAGTGCGGCGGTTGCTCCTCGCGCGCGACGAGCGTCACCTCCACGTCGCGGAAGCCCGCGTCCTCCAGCCAGCGCGTCAGCGAGCTCTCGGAGAAGCCGAGCCACCTGTCCCCGTAGAGCTGGCGCGCCTGTTCGAAGTTGTGCTGTCGCAGGTCGAGGATCATCACCTGCCCGCCGGGGCGCAGGATCCGCGCCGCCGAGGCAAGGGCCCTCTCCGGCAGGACCGCGTGATGCAACGCCTGGCTGAGCACGACGAGATCCACGCTCTCCGGATCGATCGGCGGGTCCTCGAGGTCCCCGAGCCGGAACTCGAGGTTCTTGAGCCCCGCCTTGCGCGCCTTGGCGGCGCCGAAGGCGATGATCTTCTCGGAGTTGTCCACCGCGATGACCCGCCGGCAGCGCAGCGCCAGCAGCTCGCTGAGCAGCCCCTCCCCCGCGCCGAGATCCGCCACCACGAGCGGCGGGAGGATCCGGAGGAGCATCTGGCCGAAGGCCTGCCATGAACGCCCCGGTCCGTAACTGCGGTCGAAACGCCCGGCCACCTGGTTGAAGAGCAGGCGGGCCTGGTTCTCACGCAGCGCGAGCACGCGGCGGAGGTTCACGAGGTCGGCCTCGTGCTCGGGAAGCTCGCGGGCGCCGCGCAGCGCGAGCTCGAGCTGGGTGCGAATCTCGGGCGAGCTCTCGCGGGCGAGGCGGTAGAAAACCCGGCGGCCCTCGCGCCGCGACTGGACGAGCCCCGCGTCCAGCAGCAGGGCGAGGTGGGTCGAGATGCGCGACTGCACGAGGACCGTGATCTCCTGCAGTTCGTTGACGGAGAGCTCCGAGCGGTCGAGCACGCCGAGGATGCGGAGGCGGGTCGGATCGGCGAGGGCGCGGAGGGATTTGAGGGTTTGACCCATGGGGGCATCAAAAAGTCGTTTGACGGGGTGCTCCCGTGTCGTATCGTCGCATCCGGATACGTTAATACGATCAGTGATCCCCGAGGTCAACGCCCAGCATTCATTTCCCCCGGTTTCATGAGCAAACGCTTTATCTTTTCTTCCGAGTCCGTCGGTGAAGGTCATCCCGACAAGGTCTGCGACACGATCTCCGATGCGGTGCTCGACGCCTGCCTCGCGCAGGATCCCTACAGCCGCGTCGCGTGCGAAACCTACGCGAAATCCAACGTGGTCATCGTCGGGGGCGAGATCACGACGAAGGCGCAGCTCGATTACGCGAAGATCGCACGGGACACCATCCGCGAGATCGGCTACGTGAACGACGACGACGTGTTCCATGCCGACCGGGTGTTCGTGCATGTGCTGATGACCCAGCAGTCGCCGGACATCGCGCAGGGCGTGGATGCGCGCCGCGCGCGCGGCAAGAAGACGGCGCGGCAGGGCGCCGGCGACCAGGGCCTGATGTTCGGTTACGCGTGCGACGAGACCCCCGAACTGATGCCCGCGCCGATCATGTTCGCGCATCGCCTCGGTCGCGAGCTGACGCGCATCCGCAAAACGGGCAAGGCGCCGTGGCTGCGCCCCGACGCGAAGTCGCAGGTCTCGGTCGTTTACGAGAACGACCGGCCGGTCGCGATCTCGAATGTCGTGATCTCGACGCAGCATGCCGCGGACGTGGACCACGAGGAGATCGAGCAGTTCTGCATCGAGAAGGTGATCCGCAAGGTGCTCCCGAGGAACCTGCTCACGGCGAAGACCGAGTTCCTGATCAACCCGACCGGGCGTTTCGTGATCGGCGGGCCGCAGGGGGACACGGGGCTGACGGGCCGCAAGATCATCGTGGACACGTACGGCGGCTGGGGACGTCACGGCGGCGGAGCGTTCTCCGGCAAGGACCCGACGAAGGTGGACCGCAGTGCGGCGTACATGGGCCGCTGGGTCGCGAAGAACGTCGTCGCGGCGAAGCTCGCCCGGCGTTGCGAGGTCCAGTTCGCCTACGCCATCGGGCATCCCGACCCGGTCAGCGTGCACGTGGACACGTTCGGCACGGCCACCGTGGACGAGGAGAAGATCGTGCGCGCCATCAACCGCGTGTTCAGCTTCCAGCCCGCGGACATCATCGAGCAGCTCGACCTGCGCCGCCCGATCTACACGCGCACGACCAACTACGGTCATTTCGGCAAGAACGACAAGGATCTCACCTGGGAGAACACCGATCGGGTGGAGGCGCTGCTCAGCGCGGTCCGCTGAACGCGCCCAACAGAGGTTCAAGAGCAAGCATTCAATTCCATGGCCAAATCCCGACTGAAACCCGCCCAGGCCGCCGCCGCCGCGGACACGCCTTCCGTCACCGAGAACCTGCGTCGTTTCGCGGCGCAGACCCCGCGCGGCAAGGATTACATCGTGAGGGACATCTCCCTCGCGGACTGGGGACGCAAGGAGATCGAGGTCGCCGAGCACGAGATGCCCGGCCTGATGGCGGTCCGCAAGAAATACGCCCGCCAGAAGCCGCTCAAGGGCGTGCGCATCACCGGGTCGTTGCACATGACGATCCAGACGGCCGTCCTCATCGAGACCCTGCGCGACCTCGGCGCGTCCGTGCGCTGGGCCTCCTGCAACATCTTCTCGACGCAGGACCATGCGGCGGCCGCCATCGCGGCCACCGGCGTGCCCGTGTTCGCGTGGAAGGGGGAGACCCTCGAGGAGTACTGGGAGCTCACGCTGAAGGCGATCCTGCACGGTGACGACGAGGGCCCGCAGCTTGTCGTGGATGACGGCGGCGACGTCACGCTGCTGATCCACAAGGGCTACGAGCTGGAGAAGGGCAGCAAGTGGGCGTACGAACCCGCCGACAGCCATGAGGTCGCCGTGGTGAAGACCCTGCTCCGCCGCGTCGCGCACGAGAAGCCCGGCATTTGGACCCGCGTCGTCGAGGGCTGGCGCGGCGTGTCCGAGGAGACGACGACCGGCGTGCACCGCCTCTACCAGCTCGCCGAGGCGGGCAAGCTGCTCGTTCCGGCGATCAACGTGAACGACTCGGTCACGAAGTCGAAGTTCGACAACCTCTACGGCT
>CAYMDA010000065.1:0-12044 GCA_964389135.1 uncultured Verrucomicrobiota bacterium
TGGGGCTGAAACGCTGCCGAAGAAAGCTTTACACCGCTTCGGTTGACGACCCATTGTCACCGCGCAAATGGCGGATTTCTCCTTCGCGCCAGGCCGGCGCACCGTCGAAACGGCCAGCCCCGCAGAACTCGATCCGAAAGAGCCACGGACGCTTGAGTCCGCGGTGGCGCGTTCCCAGGAATACCTGCTGTCGCAGCAGAGGGAGGAGGGCTACTGGGTCGGCGAGCTCCTCGTCGATGTCACGCTCGTGTCCGACATGGTCGCCTTCCACCACTGGGACGGCAGCGCGGATCCCGAATGGGAGCGAAAGGCGATCAACCACATCTTCTCGAAGCAGCTCCCCGACGGGGGCTGGAACATCTACGAGGGCGGCCCTTCCGAGGTGAACGCCACCGTCAAGGCGTACCTCGCCCTCAAGCTGGCGGGCGTGCCCATCACCGACCCGCGCATGCTGCGGGCGCGCGAGGTCGCCCTGCACCTCGGGGGCGTGCCGCGCATGAACACGTTCTCCAAGCTCTACCTCGCCCTGCTCGGCCTGGTGGAGTGGCGCCATGTCCCCACCATCCCGTGCGAGGTCCTGCTGATCGGGAAGTGGTTCCACGTGAACTTCTGGGACATGAGCAACTGGTCCCGGGCGATGATCGTTCCGCTCGCGATCATCAATCACTGCCGCCCCACCCGGCCCGTAAACGTCACGCTCGACGAGCTCTATCCCAAGGGGAAGTGGGAGCTCGATGAGACGCTCCGGCCGCGCTACTTCGATTTCAGCCTGCGCAACATGTTCCTCTGGCTCGACCGGCTCCACAAGCTGGCCGAATGGGTGCAGCGCAGGGGACTGCATCCATTCCGCAAGCGGGCCCTCAAGCGCTGCGTGGACTGGATGATCGAACGCTTCGAGGGCAGCGACGGCCTCGCGGCCATCTTTCCCGCGATCCTCAACTCGCTGATCGCGCTCAAGGCGCTGGGATACCCCAACGATCATCCCGAGGTCGTCCGCGCGTGGCGCGAGCTCAAGAAGCTCCAGCACGAGGAGGAGGACACCGTCCGCATCGAGCCGTGTTTCTCGCCCGTCTGGGACACCGCGATCGTCACCATCGCGCTGCGCGAGTCGGGAATCCCCGCCGAGGATCCCCGCATCAAGGCCGCCGCCTCATGGCTCCTCGATCGCGAGATCCGGTTCCGCGGGGACTGGCACCACAAGAATCCCGCCAAGGTCGAGCCGTCCGGCTGGGTTTTCGAGTACAACAACAAGTGGAACCCGGACGTGGATGACACGGCCATGGTCCTGCTGGCGCTCCGCAAGGTGCCCACGGACGATCCGAAGCGCCGGGACGCCGCCCTCCGCCGCGGCTACAACTGGATGCTCTCCTTCCAATGCCGCGACGGCGGCTGGGCCGCCTTCGACAAGGACTGCACCAAGAGCGTGCTCGAGAAGGTTCCCTTCGCCGATCACAACGCCATGCTCGACCCGGAATGCGTGGACATCACCGCGCGCATCCTCGAGGTGATGGGCCATGAGGGCGCCGGGCTCGACCACCCGCAGGTGCGGCGCGCCCTCGATTTCATCCGCAACTCCCAGGAGCGCGACGGCTCGTTCTTCGGCCGCTGGGGGGTCAACTACATCTACGGAACGTGGCAGGTGCTCCGCGGGCTGCGCGCGCTCAACTACAACATGAGCGAGCCATGGGTCATCCGCGCCCGCGACTGGCTCGAGAGCGTCCAGCGGCCCGACGGCGGCTGGGGCGAGCGCTGCAACACGTACGATGATCCGGTCTTCAAGGGCCAGGGTCCCAGCACCGCCTCCCAGACCGCGTGGGCGGTCATGGGCCTCTGCGCCTTCGATGATCCCTACCGCCCCAGCCTCGTCCGCGGGATCCAGTACCTGATCAGCACGCAGAACCCCGACGGTTCGTGGACGGAGAACGAAACGACGGGCACCGGCTTCCCGCGCGTCTTCTACCTCAAGTACGACATCTACCGGAATGCATGGCCGCTGCTCGCGCTCGCCACGTTCCGGAACCTCGTGGAGAAGTGCGCCGTCCGGGACCTCGCCCCCCCGAAGGAGACGCTCGCCCCGGGCGGTGCCGGCGGAAACGGAGACGGCAACGGGCACGTGAAGATCCGGACCGCCTGAGCGCGGACGGGCCGCCGAGCGCGTGGTTCACTCCGCGTCCGTGAACGCCCCATCGGTGCTCGCGTGCTTCGCCGTCCGCGAGGAGGCCGGCCCCACGCGTTCCCTCGGGCTTTGCGGCGTCGAGGTCCTCCTGACCGGCATCGGGGCGGTCAACGCGGAGCGCGCCCTGCGTGCGCGGCTCGCGGCGGGCGCGGTCCCGGGCCTCGTTCTCTCGTGTGGTTTCGCGGGGGCCCTGCGCCCGGGGATCCGGGCCGGCGCGGTCCTCTTCCAGGCCGGCGGGGAGTCCGTGCCCCCGGCGGTGCGCGCCGCGCTGCAGGAGTCAGGAGCCACACCCGCACGGTTTCACTGCGCCCCGCGGATCCTGTCCACCGCCTCGCAGAAGGCGGAGTGCCTCGAGCGCACGGGGGCGGACGCGGTGGAGATGGAGTCCGGAGTGATCCGCGCGATCTGCGGTGAGACGGGAATTCCCATGGTCACGGTCCGCGCCATCTCCGATGAGGCCGGGGAGGATCTGCCGCTGGACTTCAACCGCATGCTGACGGCTGACTCGCGGATCCACATGGGACGCCTCGTGGCCCGCGTGCTGCGGGAGCCCCTGGCGATTCCCGGACTGATCCGCCTGCGAAAGGCGTGCGCGGTCGCGGCGGAGGCGCTCGCCCGCTGCGTCGCCGCGGCGGCGGCAGCCACGATCCCGATGGCGGGGGCGGAGGGCGTCAGTCCCGGAAGTTCACGAAGCTGAGCGCGACCGGGAAGTCCTTCTCGCGAACCGCGGCAATGACCGCCTGCAGGTCGTCGCGGCTCTTGCCGGTCACCCGGAGTTCATCGCCCTGGATCTGGACGGTGACCTTGAGTTTCAGATCGCGGATGAACGTGCTGATCTGCTTCGCGGTGGGCGCGTCCACGCCCTGCTTGATCTTGATGGTCTGACGCGCGTGGCCGAGGGGGGAGATCTGCGGTTCGCCGCGGTCCACGCTTTTCAGGCTGATGGAACGCCTGGCGAGCTTCCCGATCACGATCTCCTCGAGGGCCTTGATCTTGAAGGAATCGGGAGCGCTCAACCGGATCTCGTTCTTCTCGAGGTTGATCTCGGCGGGGACGTTCTTGAAATCGAAGCGGGTGGAGAGTTCCTTGCGGGCCTGGTTGACCGCATTCTCGATCTCCATCGAGTTGACGCGCGAAACGATGTCGAAGCTGGGCATTTTCCGTGCCTTCTACGCAGAAACGAAGCGGTCGAGAGGATGCCCGGAAAAGAGGCGCCGCGTCCAGCGGACGCGGCGCCTGATCGATCGCGCAGGGAAGGTGGCGACGGACGCCAGGTCAGTTGACGTCCTCCTGGTTTGCGGCGGCGCGGTTGTACGTCCAGCGCGCGGTCAGCTCGTGGTCCTTGTTCCAGCGGCGGTGCCAGGTCTCGTTGTTCGGGTTCACGACCTCCGCGCGCAGCGCGGCCTCCGCATGGCCGTCCGCGAACATGATGATCGTGCGGCGGTTATGCCGGCTGGACGGCCACTCCGCGGGGTCGCGCGGATCGACGTTCGCGTCGAACTGGCCACGCATGCCGCGCGTGATGCGTCCCTGGACGTTGCCGCCTCCGGGCCTGGAGTCGGCGAGCATGATCATCTCGGCGGGGCGAAGGACCTCGGATTCCTTGACCTCCGGGAAGACATCCACGTCGCCACCCAGCCCGCGGTTGATCGCGCCGGGATCCGAAGTTCCCCAGTCATTGTAACCGATCGAGAAGAGGGTCGTCTCACTGATGCCCCAGGGATCGCGGCCACCGCCGTAGATGGCGGGGGCGCCGAGGGTCACGTTCACATTGGTATCCCAGGCGCTGAACGGCGTCGCCGTCGGGCAGGAGAACACCTGCCGGTTGGTTCCCATCTGGGTGAAGAGACGCGGAGCCCAGACATAGCGGAACCCACCCTGCGCGAAGAGGCAGCCCGGATACTTCTCGTATTCCTGGACGTACATGATTGTGGCGAGCCCCACCTGGCGCATGTTGTTGATGCACTTGGTCTGCTGCGCCTTGGCCTTGGCCTTGGCCAGGGCGGGCAGCAGCATGCTCGCGAGGATCGCGATGATCGCGATCACCACCAGAAGCTCAATCAGGGTGAAGCCTCGTCTCGCCCGGCTGGCCGGACGGACCCCGGAACAGTCTGGATCCCCTTTCATGCTCAAACCGTTTTTCCATTTCATTGAAGATAATTTTGGGCTCGCCGGGGGGCGGCGTCCAATGAGTATCCGTGAAACGCTGCCGTCCGGGGCTGACAACGGTATTCCGTTCTGGCATCAACGGCACGGCATTTTTCAGACCGCGAATCATTCCCATGCCCAATCCCTGGACCGGACGAGGTAACCCGTACACCCGCAACGAAGTGATCGAGCGCCTCCGGGCGCGGCTGGCGGCAGGCAACGCCATCATCGCCGCCGGCGCCGGCACCGGCATCAGCGCCAAGTTCATCGAGAAGGGAGGCGCGGACCTCATCATCATCTACAACAGCGGCCGCTTCCGCATGATGGGCCACGGCTCGACCGCGGGCATGATGGCCTACGGCGACGCCAATGCGATCGCCATGGAGATCGGCGAGTACGAGGTTCTGCCCGTCGTCGAGGAGGTTCCCGTCATCTGCGGCGTCCACGCCACGGATCCCCGCCGGCGCATGTGGCACTGGCTCCTCAAGGTCAAGGAGATGGGATTCAGCGGGGTGAACAATTTCCCGACGCATACCATAGTGGACGGTCATTTCCGGGGAGTACTTGAGGAAACGGGCATGAGCGTCCGGAAGGAGTACGAAATGGTCGCGCTCGCGCGGAGGATGGACCTGTTCTCGATTGTGTATGTCGCGACCCCGGAGGAAGCCGTCGAAATGGCGCGCGCCGGAGCGGACGCCATCATCGCGCACGTCGGCACCACCGTCGGCGGGAGCATCGGCGTGAAGAAGGCGGTGGTCACATGGGAGTTCGCCATTCAACGGACGCGCGAGATCATCGAGGCGGCCCGCCGTGTGCGCCGCGACATCATCTTCCTCGCGCATGGCGGCCCGATCAACACGCCCGCCGACGCGGAGCGCATCATGAAGGAGACCGAGGCCGTCGGATTCGTCGGCGCCAGCTCGCTCGAGCGCATGGGCGTGGAGGAATCGCTCACGAACCTGACGCGGCAGTTCACGGCGCTGAAGGCGCCCGCGGCGAAGAACTGGCCCGGCGCCGCCGCGTCCTGAACCCTCCCCGAATTGACATGAACGCATCCGAATCGCCGCCGCGCCGGTTTGTATCGCTCCCCGAAGCCGCCCGTGAGGAGTTCAAGGGCCGCACGAACTACTGGCTCTGCCGGCCCGATGTCGTCGCGGCGGAACGCCTGCAGGTCTGCCAGGCAACCGTCCCGCCGGGCGAGGGGCACGACTTCCACTACCACCCCGACCTCGAGGAGGTGATCTACGTGCTCTCCGGCGAGATCGAACAATGGGTGGAGCGGGAGCGTCGCATCCTGAAGGCGGGTGAGCTGGCCCACATCCCGGCGGGCCTCGTCCATGCCACGTTCAACCCGACGCAGAACGACGCGGTGTTCCTCGCGATCCTCTCGCCGGGCGCGCCGTCGGGTCCGTTCGCGGTGGACGTGAGCGGCGAGGCGCCGTGGCGCACCATGCGGGAGCGGAGGGACTGAGGCTCGCGGAAGCGGCGCCCGTCGGCAGGAGGCGCTGCGAGGGGCGGGCCGGTGAAATCCGCAGTGGTCCCGCGTGCGCCCGCGGCTATACTCATTCGCGACATCACGCACCCGAACGCCATGAAAGTTCGCGATTTCACCCGAAGAGAGTTTGTCCGCACGCTCTCGACCGCGACCCTGGGGGCGCTGTCGGCCGGTGCGCCGCGGGTCTGGGGATCCACTGTCGAGCCCGCGGGGCGCCTGCTGCCGGCGACGGCGGACTGCGTCGTCGTGCTCTGGATGGGCGGCGGGATGGCCCACACCGAGACGTTCGACCCCAAGCGTTACACGCCCTTCGAGAAGGGCATGGATCCGGCCCGCGTGCTGTCCACGTTCCCGTCCATCCCCACGAGCGTGGATGGGGTCCGCTTCACCGAGGGACTGGAGCGCATCGCCGGGGTCATGGATCGAGGCACCCTCATCCGCACCTACACCGCCGGCGACCTGGGGTTCATTCTGCACTCGCGTCACCAGTTTCACTGGCACACCGGCTACGCGCCGCCGCAGACGGTGGCCTGCCCGCACATCGGCTCGATCATTGCCCGCACGCTCGGTCCACGGGACCCGGCGGTGCCGGCGTTCATCAACATCGGTCAGCGTTTCGATGTCGGCGAGGGCGAGGAGCTCAAGGCGTTCACCACGGCCGGCTTCCTCGGCAGCGAGTACGGTCCGTTCAACGTTCCGTTCCCGGACGCGGCGAAGGACGTCGTGACGCCGCCGGGCGGGATGAGCCCCTCGCGCTTCGAGAACCGCCAGCGGTTCTACAACCGGCTTCTCGAGGCGTCGCCGGTCTCGCAACTGGGCAGCGGCTACCAGAAGGAATCCCTCCGGCGCTCGATCGAGAACGCCTACCGTCTGCTGAGCTCGCCGGCCGCGAGGGCATTCGACCTGACCGAGGAATCGCCGGAGACGGTCGCGAAGTACGTCCCGGGAGGATGGGATTTCTCAAGGCGCCTCGGAGGCGACTTCGTGCGCGACGGCAGCTACGAGGAGGCCAACGTGCAGCGTTTCGGGCTGGGCTGCCTCCTGGCGCGGCGGCTCGTCGAGGCCGGCGCGCGCTTCATTGAGGTGACCACCGAGTACATTCCGTTCCTGAACTGGGACACCCACGAGCACGGCCACGAGAAGGTCGTCAACATGAAGAAGGCGATCGACGGCGCCGTGTCCCAGCTCGTGCTCGATCTCGAGGAGCGCGGCCTGCTCGATCGCACCCTCATCGTCCTCGCGAGCGAGTTCAGCCGCGACATGATGCAGGAGGGCAAGCCGGACCGGCCCGTGAAGGATCAGGTGCCGGTGCCGGATCGCATCGAGTCCATGACCCACTACGGGATGCACCGGCATTTCACGGACGCCGGCTGCGTGCTCCTGTTCGGCGGCGGGATGAAGAAGGGCCATGTCCATGGCGAGACCGCCGACGAGCGGCCCTGCCGGACGGTGCGCGATCGGGTGGTGATCGAGGACCTGCACGCGACGATCTTCCGGGCGATGGGCATTCCCGCAGACCTCGCGTACGAGGTGGAGAAGCGTCCGTTCTACGTGACGCGCGACGGCGTCGGCAAACCGATCGCGAGCCTGTTCGCGCGGAGCATCGCGTAGCCCGCGGACCTGAGATCCGGCGAACCCGCGGCGGCGCGTTCCCGCGCCGCGCGGGCTCCGGCCGGCGGGGGATCAAGGCACGATTTCGGTGCCCACGCCCTCGTCCGTGAAGATCTCGAGAAGGACCGCGTGCGGAACGCGTCCGTCCACGAAGGAGACCTTCTCGACGCCGGCGCGGATCGCGGCGACCGCGCTGTCCACCTTCGGGATCATGCCGCGGTCGATGACCCCCTTGCGCTTGAGCTCGGTCACCTCGGCCGAGCGCAGGTTGGGGATCACGCTGTCGGGGTTGCCCGGGTCGAGCAGCAGGCCGGGCACGTCCGACATGAACACGAGGCGGCGCGCCTTGAGGGCGATGGCGGTCATGGCGGCGGCGACGTCGGCATTGCAGTTGTAGAGCCGGCCGTCGAAGCCCCGCGCCGTCGGGCTGATCACGGGTGTCAGGCCGTTCTCGATGCACTCGAGCAGCGGCGTGGTGTTGACCTCGACCACCTCCCCGACCAGCCCGAGATCGATCGGTTCCCCGTCGGGGCCGGTCGCCGCCAGCTTCCGGCAGCGGAAGATGTCCCGGCCGGAAAAGCCGCGGGCCATGCCGCCGAGACGGTTCATCGTGGCGACGACCTCCGGGTTGATCTCGTGCGAGAGCACCTGGTCCACCACCTCGACCGTGGCTTCGTCGGTCACGCGCTGGCCCTGGATGAACTCGGCCTTCAGCCCCGCGCGTTCCATGGCGCGGGTGATGGCCTTGCCGCCGCCGTGAACGATGACCGGGTTAATCTCCACGGCTTCAAGGAAGATGATGTCGCGCGCGACGCTGCTGCGCACCGCGGGATCCGGTGAGTCCATGAAGGATCCACCGTATTTCACGACGAAGGTCGCCCCGCTGAACTTCTGGATGTACGGGAGCGCCTCGAGCAGCGTGTTTGCCTTGGCGATCAGATCTTGCATGACCGATGGGCCACTTCTCGCGCGCGGACTGGCGCGAGGTCAAGCGGCGGGTGGTCTTGCGCGCCGCATCGCCACCCGCCATGACGGGAGCCTCGGAAATCAGCCGCCGAGGCTCGAGGGATCGGCGATGTTCCCCTTGTTGTAATCGACATAGGCCTCCGTGAGATCGGCGGCGTACATCACGGCGGAGCCGGCGCCGAGATTCAGGCGGATGTGGAGCTCGAACTCGGAGGGCGCGACCGCGGCGCAGAGGCTCTCAAAACTCGCCCTGGTCGGACGGCCGCGGCGGACGCTCCAGAGCACCTTGCGGCTGTCCGGGGCGCTGTAACCGATGTCGATCGCGTCCTCGACGATGCGGGCCGCGCTGTAGCCCAGCGCGTCCATGATGCGGCCCCAGTTGGGGTCGCCTCCGTGCCAGCTTGTCTTGACGAGCGGACTGTTCGCGACGGCGCGCGCCGCGAGGTCCGCGTCGGCGTCCGACGCCGCGCCGGTGACGCGCACCGTGACCACGCGATGAACGCCCTCGCCATCCCGGACGATCATGCGGGCGAGGGCGAGGCATACGTGGTTGAGGGCCGCCTGGAAGACGGCCTTGTCCGCGGGCCCCGGCCGCCTGCGGGCGCGTGACGAACCGCCGTCCGCGGCCTTGTGCGCGAGGCCGTTGGCGAGCAGGAGGACCGTGTCATTGGTGCTCATGTCGCCGTCCACCGTGATGCGGTTGAAGCTCAGGGCCACGGCCTCCTCGAGCATCGGCTGGAGATCGCGGCGCGGGATCGCGGCATCGGTCGTGAGGAACGCGAGCATCGTCGCGTGGAGGCCGCGGGGCATCGCCGCCGGCCGGCGTCCGGTCGCGGACATTCCCGGCTGGATCATGCCGGCGCCCTTGCAGATTCCGCCGAGGCGCACCCGCGCGCCGCCCATGTTGAACTCGACGGCGATCTCCTTGGGCCGCGTGTCGCTCGTGAGGATGGCCTCGGCGGCCCGCGCGGCGTGCGCGCGCGTGCTGCCGAGGTCGGCCGCCGCGGCGGCGATGCCTCTTGTCACGTTCTCCATCGGAAGCAGGACGCCGATGCGCCCAGTTGAGGCGACCAGCACGCGGTCCTCGTCGATGCCGAGTTCCGCCGCCGCGACGCGCGCCGTCGTGCGAACGTCCCTCAGCCCGCGGGCGCCGGTGCAGGCGTTCGCGTTGCCGGAATTGGCGACGATGGCCTGGGCGACCCCGTCGGCCATGCGTTCGATGCACCATTTCACGGGTGCCGCGCACACCTGGTTGGTCGTGAACATGCCCGCGACGGCGCAGGGTCGGTCCGAGACGATGATCGCGAGGTCGCGCTTCTGTCCCTTTTCCGACCCCTTGCCGGTGCCGAGGCGCTTGATGTCGGCGAAGACACCTCCGGCGCGGAATCCCGCGGGCGCCACGATGGATCCGTCGATCTCGGTGAATCGCTTCTTCATGCGAGGAGGCCCGCCGTTTCCGGGAAGCCGCAGAGGATGTTCATGCACTGGACCGCCTGCCCCGAGGCGCCCTTGACGAGGTTGTCCTCCGCGCTGACGAGGAGGACGCGCCCTGTCCGGGGATCGACGCGCCAGGCGACCTCGACCGTGTTGGTTCCCACCACGTTCTTCGTGTCGGGCAGCTCCGAGCCCTCGAGCAGGCGGACGAACGGCTCCTCCGCGTACGCGCGCCGGTAGCACTCGCCGATCGCGCGGGCGGCCTCCGATGCCGCATCGCCTCGCGCGGGAACGGGTGTGGCGGCGGAGATCGTCGTGAGGATGCCGCGCGTGACGGGCACGAGATGCGGCGTGAACTGGATGGTGACCGGCTGGCCCGCCGCGAGCGCGAGCTGTTCCTCGATCTCGGAAAGGTGGCGGTGCCTGGGAATGCCGTAGGCCCGCAGGCTCTCGTTGCACTCCGCGAACAGGTACGGGATCTCCGCCTTGCGCCCGGCGCCGCTGACGCCGCTGAGCGAATTGACGACGATCCCGGAGGGATCGATCAGGTGCTCGCGGAGCAGGGGGAGGAGTGGCAGCAGTACGCTCGTGGGGTAGCAGCCGGGGGACGCGATGAGTCTCGCGCCCGCGATCGCCGCGCGGTGGGCCTCGGGCAGGCCGTACACGGCGCGCTCGAGCAGCGCCGGGGCGGGATGCTCGTGCCCGTAGAACTCACGGTACGTCTCGGCACGCCGCAGGCGGAAATCCGCGCTGAGGTCGATGACGCGGCAGCCGGCCTCGAGGAGCTGCACGGCGTACTCCGAGGCGACTCCATGCGGCAGCGCGAGGAACACAAGGTCCGCGTCACGTGCCAGCGCGGCGGGTTCCGGCTGGGTGAACGTGAGGGTGCGGGATCGCGGGTGACTCGCGAATCGAGGGAAGACCCTGGCAAGGGTCATGCCGGCGTTCTGGCGGGACGTGACCGCGGTAAGCTCGACGTGCGGGTGATGCAGGAGCAGCCGCACGAGTTCTTCGCCGGAGTAGCCGGACGCGCCGACGATGGCTGCGCGAACCTTGGTGGTTGAGTTCATGGGTTGAAAAAGAAAAGCCCCGTCGGGCCGGGGCCCGACGGGGTTGGAAGAGGGTTGCTGAAACTCAACGCTTCGAGAACTGGAACCGCTTCCGGGCGCCGGGCTGGCCGTACTTCTTGCGTTCTCGCATGCGCGGGTCGCGGGTGAGAAGACCTTCGTTGCGCAGAATCGGCTTGCTGTTGGCGTCGGCCTCGAGCAGGGCGCGGGCGATTCCGAGGCTGACCGCGCCGGCCTGGCCGACCGGGCCGCCTCCGGAGACGTTGACGCGCAGGTCGAACTTGCCGTTCGCGTCGGTCGCGACCAGGGGACGCAGCGCGAGCGTGCGCAGGGCGTCCGTGGGGAAGTAGGTGTCGAAGGGACGGCCGTTCACCACCATCTTGCCGGTGCCGGGAAGCAGCCGGACACGCGCCGTGGCCGTCTTGCGCCGGCCCGTAGTGACGTATTCCTGGGTCTTCGAATCAATCATGTCGAGGCGGTCGGGAGATGATTATCGGGATCAGCCTGCAACGGCAAGGGGCGCCGGCTGCTGCGCGGTGTGCGGGTGGGACGGCCCGCGATACACCTTGAGCTTGGTGAGCAGCTGGCGGCCGAGGCGGTTCTTGGGAATCATGCCCTTCACCGCGTGATGAATCAGGTGCTCGGGCTTCCGGGCGCGAATCTCGGCGACGGTGCGGTACTTCTCGCCGCCCTTCCAGCCCGAGTACGTCATGTACATCTTCTGGTGCTCCTTGTTACCCGTGAGGCGCACCTTCTCCGCGTTGATGACGACGACAAAGTCTCCGGCGTCCAGATGCGGGGTGTAGATCGGCTTGTTCTTGCCGCGGAGAATGTCGGCAATCTGGACCGCCAGGCGCCCGAGTACGGCGCCGTCGGCGTCCACAACATGCCAGCGGCGCTGTTCGAGGGCCTGCTTCGGCAGATAGGTCTTCATTGCGTCCCAGAAAAAGGGATGGGGAACCTACCAAGTGCGCGGGAGCCGTCAACAGACATTTCCCTGCCTCCTGGTGGTTCAGCGATCGGTTTCGGCCCCGTCCGAATCGCGAACCGGCGGGGTTGCCCCTCCGGCGGCCGCCGTGATGGCGGCCTTCGCGTCGCGACGGAGCGACGCCGCCAAGGATGCCGTCAGGAGGTCCGCCGGTGCAAT
>CAYMDA010000066.1:0-11363 GCA_964389135.1 uncultured Verrucomicrobiota bacterium
ACGACCCCACCTCTCCGGACCCCTCCCGGTGTCATCTATTTTTGAGGCAACGGGTGCAATCCCCGCCTCCCCGCCCGCCCGCCCCGCCTCAGCCGGCCGCGATCAGTCCCCCGCCACCGCCCGCCACCCGGTCCACGCACCGGGGAAACGCGCAGTGCTCGCACAGCGAGTTCGAATGCGCGCAGAAGTCGCGGACGATCTGCAGCAACCCCTGCTGGATCGCCGCCGTCCTCCCCGGCGCACGCGCCTCGCCCAGGAGTCGCGAGCGCGCGAGCTTCAGCACCGCGTTGTCCTCGCCTGCGGGCCACCGCAGGTAATGCGCCTCCACCCGGGCCATCATTGCCGAGTCGCCGCCCGCCTGGGCGCGTGCCCAGAACCAGGGAAGGAGGACATTGACCGCCATGTCATTGATGCGGCCCCCGCCGAGGACGGGCAGCGGATCGAGGGTGGGGGTCGAGGTCAGGGTGCAGTGCCGCCGCCAGTAGTCGGAGGTCCGTGCCCGCAGCGCCTCGGGAAGGGTCCTGGACGCGGCATCGGTCTCGTGTGCGGAGAGGAACCAGTCGGCCAGGCGGCTGGTCCATCCGGGATCCGAGAGCCACGCGGCGGCGAGTGCGATGCGTCGGTGCGGGTGGTTGACCGGCCGGACGCCATGCAGTCGCCACAGGGACGGGGGCAGGCCGCGGCCGGGGAACGCCCCGCGTTCGCGCCACCAGGAGTCCCAGAGCCTGCGCGCGTAGGAACCCGCGCGCGGTTCCGGTGGAAGCAGGCCTCCAAGGCCGAGCAGGCGTGCCTCCCAGTGATGGCGGGGATCGCCGTCCGGCAGGGGCTGCGCGTGAAGCATCGGGAGCATCTCCGCGAGCCGCTGCATCGGCCACGAGTTGTGCTTGTACCCGAGCGCGCGAAAGAGCCCCTCCCACAGGGCCTGCTCCCATCCCGCCGCGCGGGCGCGGGCCCGCATGAGGTAGCCCTTCGTATGGAGGCGGATCAGCGCCGCCTGTTCGAGCAGGTGCCGCAGGACTTCCGGCGTGAGGCGTCGCAGCGGACCGGAGCATTGGCCCTCGAGCCATTCCGCCGGGGGATCACCCGCGCCTCCGACCCACGTCTCGAGTTCCCCGAGCGGCGCGTCGAGCACGTCGCGCAGCGTCAGCGTGGCCAGGGGAACATCGCCTGGGGGCGGTTCCCACACGACATGGAGGATGACGTCCTTGTAGGCGGCATTGTGACCGTGCCCGTGGGTTCGCCAGCCGGAGGAATGGACGTCGATCTCGATATCGCCCGAGACGGGGTCTTCGTCCTCGATCTGGATGACGGCCCGCAGGAAGTCGGGTCCGGCCTCGCGGTTCCAGAAGCCGGGATGAAGCACGGAGACGCGGCGTCCGTGCGTCGTGGCCAGTGCATCACGCCGGAGACGCTGGTGGGCCCAGATCTCCTGAAGCAGGCGTTCGGGCGGGGCGCCGTCGCGGCGTCCCTCCCGGAAGGCCAGTGCGGCGCCTCCTTGCTCGCGCCATTGGCGGTAGGCATCCGCCGGCAGGTTCACGCGGTTCAAGACGACGGAAGCCGGTGCGGAAATCAAGCCGGGA
The DNA here is from genome assembly GCA_964389135.1 of uncultured Verrucomicrobiota bacterium. Taxonomy (GTDB): domain Bacteria; phylum Verrucomicrobiota; class Verrucomicrobiia; order Limisphaerales; family CAIMTB01; genus CAIMTB01. The sequence continues at coordinate 1,581 of CAYMDA010000066.1, forward strand.
GATCCGTGCGGCGCCGGTTCCGGGGCGCGCTCAGAGGTGAACGTCGATCGCGAGCGAAGTGACACGCACGTCGCGCGCGAACTGATCGCGCTCAGCCGGCGTGAGGCGGGCGAGGGAGCCCGGGTCGGGTGCGGGGACCAGCGGGTCGGCGAGGAGGACCCGGCCGCGGGTCCGTTCGATCAGTCGCGCGTGCAGGGGAGGGAAGGGCATGTTCCAGCGGCGGCGGCGGGCGGCCGCGAGATCCACCGGAACCAGCGCGACGAGGTCCCGATGGGTCATGAGCTCGAGGCCCTTCTCGCGGAGCGTCGCGTTGTGGCTGGCATGGTGTCCCACCTTGTAGAGCACGGTGCGCGCGAGCAGGTCCGCCGCGCGGATGGTGCGCCCGCCCACGCGCCACGCGTGGTCGTGCCACGACAGGCAGTTGCCGACCTGCGCATCCGCGGGGAAGAGGAGGGTGCGTCCGTCCGCGAGCTCGAAGGCAAGGGCGAGGGAGGTGTTGTTGGTGTCGCCGTCAAGCGCGACGGCGAGCCGTTCGATTGCCGCGAGATCCTCGGATGGCAGGCGTCTCCAGTCGGGGTCGGGCTCGTCCTTCACGACATCCGGCAGGTGGGTGCGCAGGAGTTCGTCGTAAGCTTCAGGCGTCGTGACCGGCAGGCCCGTCTCGGCGGCGAACGGCGCATCCGCATCCGGCGCGGGTCGGGAGTCGGAACCATGGAAGGCGAACGCGTGGGCCGGATCGGTGTACACCTCCGGGTTCGAGGGGCTGGGATCGCTCCGGCGGATCTGCCGCTCGTCGTGCGGAGGGCCGAGCACATAGACGCGGACGCCCCCGGCGCGCGACGGTGGGATCGACCCGCCGGGTTTGAGAAAGACCCGCTTGCGGGCGTGGGCGGCGATGGAGTCGAGCGCCTCACGCGTGGTCACCCGGGCCGCCGCCGCGGCGGGATGGATGCCCTCGAACTCCAGCAGGGCATGGATGCGGCCGAACCGGACGGCGTCGAGGCGGAGGCTCGTGCCCGGACCGAGGGCGGCAAGCGCGCGGGTGAGCTCGAGGCGGCGCTGCTCGCGCTCGTCGCGCAGGCGACTGGCGAGCGCGTCGCCGGGATCTTCGGTCCACGCGAGCCAGATCTCGCGGATCGCCATCCGGAGCCACACCTCGCGGGCCTCGGCGAATCCGGAGACGTGATCCCAGTGCTCGTGGGTGACCACCAGGACATCGATCTCACCGCCGGTCTCCCGCTCGATGTCCTCCGCCACGGCGCGCATGCGATCGGCGGAGCCCGGCGTGCCGAGGATGACGCCGGAGTCGATGACGACATGGAACGGGCGGCCTCGCGGGCGCGGGAATCGGAGGAGAAAGCAGTCGCCCAGCCCCTGCCGGTACATCCGGACGCGCGGCCGCTCCCCGGCCGGGGCGCAGCGGGCGTCATTCATGATGGTTCCACGCGTCGCCATGAAGGAGTGCGAAGGGTTCGAAGCCCGCGGGCTGCGCGTCTCCGGGGAAATAGAGGCGGGCGAGCGCGGGGGGAAGGCCGTCGCTGATGAACGCCTCGTACGCGGCGCGGCGCGATTCGTCGGTGATCGGGCGGCGGATGCAGTGCCGGAGCTGCATGGTGTCGAGGTCGAGGATCAGGGTGCCCCCGCCCCGGAAGTCGTAGGTGCCGGTGCCTCGCGGCAGCGGCAGCGTGCGGCGCTGGGTGAAGGTGAGGATCACGTGGTTGATGAGCGTGCCGTCGGGCCGGGCGCGGAACGCCGTTCGGAAATGGTGGATTTCGAACACGGGCAGGCCGTCTTCTCCCCGGCGGATTTCGGGGGGAGCGGTCGCGGGATCCAGCTCGATGCCGCAGAGCTCGCCGAAGCGGAAGAGGGCGTCGTCGGGCTTCTCGGTGAGCTGGGCGTGGAGCCGCGCGGCCGCCCCGCGGGCGCCCTTGAAGATCCGCAGGCGATCGCCCTCGTAACGCATCCAGTCCGTATGCCGCCGGAGGTGCTCGACGAGCCAGCCGATGTCGTGCCCGGGATCGCTTCCCGCCGTGGGCCACGCGAGGCATTCCTCGGAAAGGTGGGGCACGCCCGGGGCGAAGATGCCGCGCCTTCGGAAGGCTTCGATGAGCGCGAGGCGATATCCGAGCGGGTCGTCCGGCACCATGTCGCGGTCGGCGGTGATGAGGGCGCGGAGGTAATCGCCGAAGGTCAGGCCGACGGGTGGGCAGTAGTCCAGCGCGCGGATGCACATCTGGAGGAAATGGCGGGCGGCCTTCGCGGCCTCGTCGGCGAGTTCCCGCACGAGCAGCCCGGACAGCGCGCCCGGGGGCGGCACGCCGCTGCCGGCGGTGGCAAGGCGCATCAGCCTCGAGGCGCGTCGCTGATAGACCGCCGTGAACGCCTCGAACACCGCGGCCACGAGGATCGAGCCGCGCGCGTGCGGCTCCAGGGTCCGCTCGAGCGCGGCGGGATCGGCGGGCTGGCCCAGGGCGCTGCGGAGCGCCCCGTGAAGCCCCATCGCATGGCCGAACTGCCGGGCGAGTTCCGCGAGCAGGTTGCGCTCGCGCAGGTCTCCGCGGGTTGCGGCGATCTGGTGGCGCAGCGCCTCCGGAAAGGTGAAGTGCTGGAAGAGCGCGACGAGGTCCGCGAACGCCTCGTGGAACGCGAGCGCGTCGGGGTGGGTCGGCTCGATGTACCGCCGGTGCATGCCATCGAGGAGCGCGTGGGTCGTCTCGTGCGCGACGATGTCGTGCGACAGGCACGTGAACACGGTGCTGCCCGGGGGATGGATGCCGTCGAGACCGCCCGCCTTGAAGTAGCCGAAGAGCAGTGCCTTCCGATCCGGGCTGTAGTAGGCGTTCGCCCCGCGCAGCGCGTGCGGATAGATGCGCAGCCTCGGCACGAACTCGTAGTTCCGGCCCGGCGCCCACAGTGCCTTCCGCCCCAGCGCCCGCTCGAAGTTCCGGATCGTCGTCATCGCGACGGCGTACACGATCTGCTGGTGGGACTGCGGGAGGTTCTCCGAGGGCGGAAGGCCGTCCTGCGCGATGAGGTGCGGATGATCGAGATCGACGGGCGGGTAAAGGCGTCCGCTGACGGGATCATGATCCACAACCTCGACGTATTCGCCGACGGGTCCGCGACCCAGGGGTTCCCAGGGGACGACGTAGGTCGTCTGATTGATCTCGGCCGTCTCGAGCATGGTCGAGAGGCTGGGATCGAAGGTGTAGCCCCGCAGGCGCCGGAAGGCCGGACGGGCGAGCAGAGCCGGATCGCATGCGGACGCCGGGCCCGTGGCCTCCGCCGGCGGTTCGCCGCCGTCCGGTCTGCGGGCGCGCCCCCGGACCCCCCTCCCCGGCGTGCGTCGCGGTGGTTTCATGGTTCTTGCGTGGCCGGGCCCGGGCACGCAGGGCCGCCGCCGGATCAGACGAGCTTCGAGTACCGCGGGTCCTGCGCAAGCTTGCGCACGAGTTCCTTCACCTTCTGGGCTTCCGCCTTGTGGGCGACGAGCGTCGCGTCGTCCGTCTGGACGATGATGGCGTCGCGGAGTCCCACGACGCAGATCGGAGTGCGCCGGCCGCCGGTGCGCGCGTCGTGGATGATGTTGCCCGCCGCGTCCACATGGACGAAGTCGGCCTGCGCGCAGTTCCCCTGCGCGTCGGGCTTGATGTGGCGCGCGAGGGCGTCCCACGCGCCGAGGTCGTCCCATTCAAAATCGCCGTCGGCCACGACGACGTTCCGGGCGTGTTCGAGCAGCGCGTAGTCGATCGAGATGCGCTTCACGTCCGGGTACTCGCGGGCGAGCACCTTCGCGAGTTTCGCGGGACCGGATGCGGCCGCGTCGAACCAGCGGCGGCAGGCGGCGTGGATCTCCGGCTGATGCGCCTCGAGTCCCTGGGTGACCGTGACGAACGACCAGATGAACATGCCCGCGTTCCAGCGGTAGTGGCCGCTGTTGACGTACTCCTGCGCCGTCGCGAGGTCCGGCTTCTCCCGGAACTGCTCGGCCCGGTGGAAGACCGTCTTCCACGCGGGCGCGCCCTCGGGACGCGGGAGCGGTTCCCCGACGCGGATGTAGCCGTAGCCCGTCGCGGGTCCGGTCGGCGGGATGCCGATGGTGACGATGACCTGTCCGCGGCTCGCGAGATCGAGGCTGTCGCCAAGAACCTGCTGGAATCGCCTCGGCTTCGGAATGACGTGGTCCGCGGGGAGGACGGCCATCACCGCGGTCGCGGAGCGCGCGCCGACGACCGCGGCTCCGAGCGCCACGGCGGCGCAGGTGTCGCGCCCGATGGGTTCGGCGATGATGTTCTCGCGCGGAACGCGGGGCAGCTGCTTTCGCACGTCGGCGGCCTGCGCGGCGTTGGTGATGACGATGATGTTCTCGAGCGGGATCAGGGGAGTCACCCGATCCACCGCCTGCTGGAGGAACGAGCCCTCGCCGAGCAGCGACAGAAGCTGCTTCGGCCGTTTCTCGCGGCTCACGGGCCAGAACCGCTCGCCGCGTCCGCCGGCCATCACGATCGCAAACCGGTCCGCGTTCCGCGCGCGCCTTGCTGCCTTGGGTCTCATTGTGACTGCAGAAGGAATCCCGATGCACGCGCCGGAAGCGAACCCAAAAAGCGTCGGGCGGCGCGGCGCCTGCCGGGCAGGGGACTTCAGCCCGCCGCGGGCGGCCGGACGGCTTGGACGAGCGCCCTCACGAAGTCCGTGACGCGCGGCACGAGATCAGGCCCGCGGCCGAGGTTCGCGATCTGCTGGACGATCGCGCTGCCGACGACCACGGCGTCCGCCGCCTCCGCCACCTGGCGAGCCTGCGCGGGATTCGAGACGCCGAACCCGACCGCCACGGGGAGGTCGCAGCAGGCGCGGATGCGCGAGACGCGCTCGCGGATCGAATCCGCAACCTTCTCCTGCATGCCGGTCACGCCCTCCCGGGAGATGTAGTAGATGAAGCCGGTGGCGCGGGCGACGATTCGCGCGATGCGTTCGTCGGGGGTTGTGGGCGCCACGAGCCAGATCGCGCACATCCCCGCGTCGCGCATGACCCGCTCGTAGGAGTCGGCCTCCTCGGGGGGCAGATCGAGCACGAGCAGGCCGTCGACTCCGGCCGCCGCGCAGTCGGCGATGAACTTCTCGGTCCCGACGCGGTGCAGCAGGTTGTAGTAGACGTAGAGAACGATCGGGATCTGTGATTCGCGCCGGATCGCCGCCACGGTCTCCAGCAGGCGCGGCGGGGTCGTGCCGCTGGCGAGTCCGCGCTGGGCGGCGAGCTGGTTCACGAGCCCGTCCGCGAGCGGATCGCTGAAGGGCACGCCGAGCTCGAGCACGTCAACGCCCGCGCCATCAAAGGCGATCGCGAGCTGACGGGTCGCCTCGAGATCAGGATCTCCGGCCCCGATGTACGCGATGAAACCCTTCTGTCCCGCGGCCCGGAGCCGCTCGAAACGCGCCACGATCCGGTTCACCCGCCGAGCCTGCCAGAGTGCGGTGCACGTCACAAGATTGGCGGGCGCGGCCGTGCCGCCCGAGCCGTGGCGGCGGGCGTTCGCCGTCAGGGAAGGAGGCCCTGATGCGCGTTCCAGAAGAGGCGGAGGCCGTCGAGGGTGAGGTGCGGGCGAACCCGCATGATCTCGGGGACGCCCCTCGCGATGAGTCCCGCGTAACCGCCCGTCGCGATCACGGGCAGGTGTCTCGCCCCCAGCTCCCGCCGAAGATCGCGGATCAGTCCCGCGACCAGACCTCGATAGCCGTGCACCGCGCCCACGAGCATGGCCTCCTCGGTGCTGCGCCCGATCCGGGTGCGGATCTCGCGGATTCGGATGCGGGGAAGGAGCGCGGTCTTCTCGTGGAGGTAGTCGGTCATGGCCGCGAGCCCGGGGGCGATGATGCCGCCGATGTAGAAGCCTCGATGATCGACGATGTCGAACGTGACGGCCGTTCCGAAATCGACGACCACGCTCGGCGCTCCGAAGAGGCTGCGCGCGGCGATCGCGTTCGCGAGGCGATCCGGGCCGATCGACTGCGGGCGCGGATAGTCGAGGCCGATGCCCCGCAGCGTGTCGGAGGTGAGGATCAGGGGCCGAAGCCCGAGGAGCTCCTTCAGCAGCGCCGCCGCGGGGCGCGTGGCGCGTGGCACCACGCTGCAGATCGCCGCCGCGGTCGGCGTGCCGTGTCCCGCCATGAGCTTTCGGAGCAGGCTGGCGGCATCGCCGGTCCGCAGGTGCGCCGTCGGGAAATCCGCCTGCGCCAGCAGCCGGCGGGGCGTGGCGATCCCGGCATGGCAATGCGTGTTGCCGATGTCCAGGAGCAGGATGCGGGGACTACTTCTCGAGGGTGACATCGCCGCCGAGGATGCGTTCGAGCAGTCCGTGTTCGGTGCGCACGAGGAGGGCGCCCTCATCGTCGATGGCTTCGGCGCGTCCGGAGGTGCGCCGGCTGCCCGACAGCACCGAGACGTTCCGGCCGAGGGTGGAACAGGACTCGGACCATTCCTCGACGATCGCGTGGAAGCGGTCCTCCAGAATGTCGAGATAGACCCTGTCGAGCTCCCGCAGGATGGCCGCCGCGAGGGCCGGGCGATCCGCGGGCCGCCCCAGTTCCATGCGCAGGGAGGTGGCGACCGCCTCGAGCCCCGGGGGGAGATCGCCGGGCTCGAGATTCACGTTCACGCCGATGCCGAGGCTGACGTGGCGAATCGTGTCCAGCTCGGCGGTCAGTTCCGTGAGCACGCCCGCCACCTTGCGGCCATGCAGCATGATGTCGTTGGGCCACTTGATGTCGGGACGCAGCGGGAGCTCCGCCCGGAGCGCGCGCGCGACGGCCGCCGCCGCGGCGATCGTGAGGCGCGTCGCCGCCTGGGGGCGCATGCGCGGCCGGAGGAGCACGGACATCCAGATTCCCTTGCCGGAGGGGGACGCCCAGGAGCGCCCAAGACGGCCGCGGCCGCGGAGCTGGGATTCGGCGAAAACCACCATGCCCTCGTCGATCCCGTCGCGCGCCAGCTTCTCGAGCACGTCGCTGGTCGAGGACGTCTCCTGGAACACGCGGATCTCGCGTCCGATCACCCGGGCCTGCGGGAGCCGGGACACGAGGTCGTCGGCATGGAGCCGGTCCGGGCATGCCACGAGCCGGTACCCGCTGTGGGGGCTCGCCTGGATCTGGTACCCGAGCTGGCGGAGTTCCTCGATGCGCGCCCAGATGGCGGCGCGGGTCACCCCGAGGCGGGCCGACAGCTCGGCACCCGAGGTCCAGTCCGCGGAGCGCAGTGCGGATAGGATGGCGGCGTCGATCGTCATGCTTCGAAATCCAGCCCGATGTCGAGCCATGAGGCCGCGTGCGTCAGCGCGCCCACGGAGATGAAATCCACGCCCGTCGCGGCGATCTCGGCAATGTTCGCGAGCCGGATCCCGCCGCTTGCCTCGGTCTGGGCCCGGCCGCGGCAGAGCGCGACCGCCTCCCGGAGCTGCTCGACCGACATGTTGTCGAGCAGCACGATGTCGGCGCCCGCCTCGACCGCCTGCCGGACCTGGTCGAGGGTGTCCGCCTCCACTTCAACTCGAAGGTGCGGCCGCGCCCGGCGGGCGAGCCGCACCGCCGCGGCGATGGGGCTCGGCTCGGCGTCGCGCAGGGCCACAAGGTGGTTGTCCTTGATGAGGATCAGATCGTCGAGACGCTGCCGGTGGTTCGTCCCGCCGCCGCACGCGACGGCGTATTTCTCCAGCTGCCGCCACCCGGGCGTCGTCTTGCGGGTGTCGAGGATGCGGCAGGAGCCGGCCGCGGCCACGTATTCCGCCGTCAGCGTCGCGATGCCCGAGAGGCGCTGCACGCAGTTCAGGGCGACGCGCTCGCCGGTGAGCAGTGCGCGGGCGGGGCCCTCCAGGACGGCGAGCGTGGCGGCCGGCCCCACCCGGGTGCCGTCCGCCACGCGTTCCGCCACGTGGACGTCCGGCGAGAGTTCCCGAAACACCGCGAGCGCGATGTCCACCCCCGCGATCACGCCCTCGCGCCGCGCCACCATGCGCGCCCGCGCGCGGGCGGATTCCGGAATGGTGGCCAGCGTGGTCGCGTCGCCGGAACCGATGTCCTCGGCGAGAATCGACCGGATCCACGATTGGAGGTGACCGGAGAGCAAGGGCGCCACGCCGCCTATTGCCTGCCGGAAAAACCGAAACGGTCGAATGAAAAAACCGCGGGCGCGCCCGGCCGCTTCCCGAATGGACGAACCCGGATTACCGTGTTCGTCCCGTGAAAACCACGCGCCTCCTCCTTTCCCTGCTGCAGCTTGCCCTCGCGGCTGCGCCGCTGGCCGCGGCCGAACCGTCCCGATGGGAGAATGACATCGCCGCCTTCGAGAAGGCCGATCGCGAGAGTCCGCCCCGGCCCGGCGGCGTCATGCTGTACGGCAGCTCCAGCTTCCGGTTGTGGCGTGACGTCGGGGCGGCCTTTCCCGGCGTGCCCATCGTGAACCGCGGGTTCGGCGGCTCGGAACTGAGCGATCTCGTCGAGCATTTCGAGCGGGTGGTGATCCCGCACGCGCCGCGACTGCTCCTGATCTACGGGGGCGACAACGACATCGCGAACGGCAAGTCCGCCGCGCGCGTCCTGGCGGACTTCCGGGAGCTCGTCGGCAAGGTCCGCCGCCATCTTCCGGACACGGAGGTGGTTTTCGTGTCGGTCAAGCCGAGTCCCTCGAGGGAACGATTCCTCGACGTCCAGCGCGAGGCGAACGACCTCGTCCGGCGGTTCGCGGAGGGCGAGAAGGGCGTCCGCTTCATCGATGCCGCCACGCCCCTCCTGGACGGGCAGGGCCGGCCCGATCCAAAGTACTTTCTCGATGATCGCCTCCACCTGAACGCCGCGGGGTATGAGGCATGGAGGCAGGTTCTGGCGCCGCTCCTGCGCCCCGCGGACCGCTGAGCGGATACCGGGGCGCGGCGGCCGCCCACAGAATGGAGAAAATTGCAATCGCGGACTTGGCTGGTTCCAGGACGGGGGGTACCCTCGATGCATGGCATCCCCGATGAGGCTGGCACTGGCTTTCCTGTGGTCGGCCGCCCTCGCAATGGTCTGCGCCGCCACGGAACCGGTGTTCCGCCATGTCACGGTCGATGCCGAGATCGAGATCGGCTACGGGGTGGCCCTCGCGGATGTCGATGGCGACGGGAAACTCGACATCGTGCTCGCGGACAAGCGCGCGGTGGTGTGGTACCGCAATCCGGACTGGACCAAGTTCGTCATCGCCGAGGATCTCACCGCCCGCGACAACGTCTGCATCGCGGCCGCAGACATCGACGGGGACGGCAAGGCCGAGATCGCCGTCGGCGCCGAGTGGAACCCGGGCGACACCATCACCAGCGGCGCCCTCTTCTACCTTGTCCCGCCCGAGGACCGCACCCAGCGCTGGGAACCCGTCCGTCTCGCCCACGAACCCACCATCCATCGCATCCGCTGGAGCCGGAACGATCGAGGAACGTTCGACCTGATCGCACTCCCGCTGCACGGACGCGGGAACAGGAACGGGGCGGGCGACGGAGTCCGCATGCTGGCGTACCACCCGCCCCAGGATCCCCGGAACGCGTGGACGACCTCCCTCATCTCGGACCGCTGGCACGCGGCCCACAACTTCGATGTGATTCGCGGCGCCCGCGGCGCGGACGAATGGCTCGTCGCGGCCCGTGAGGGCGTCTTCAACGTCTCCCCGGGCTCCGGCGGCTACCGGGTCGTCCCCATTGCCACCAATGGTCCGGGGATGACGGATTTCATCGGGGCGGGCGAGGTCCGGGGCGGGCGGGCGGGCGG
>CAYMDA010000067.1:0-11118 GCA_964389135.1 uncultured Verrucomicrobiota bacterium
GGTGCCGTCGTGGCGCTTCACGGGTTCGGTGAACTCGGCAAGGTCCACGTCGTGGATCAACGTTCCATTCAGGTGGACCTTCAGCCGGGTGCCACGGAGGGAGATCTCATAACGGTTCCATTCGGTGGGGCGGTACACCTGCTCGCGCGGGGCGATGGCCCGGTAGATTCCCCCCGTGAGCTCCGCGGCGGTGGCCTCGGGGTTGTAGCGCACGTCGGCCATCTGGAGTTCCATGCCGTCGAAGGCCGGGTCACCGCTCATCGGAGCGCGCAGCGCGAGGCCGCTGTTCCCCTGCTCCCCCAGCCTGAACTCGAACTGCAGCTCGAAGTCCCCGTACTCGCGTTCGCTCATCAGCCAGCTTCCGCGAGTCCCATGACTCTGGAGCACGCCGTTGGACACGCGCCACGACGCATCCGAGGGCCCTGGCTGGGAGACATCGTTCCAGGCGCGGACCACCCAGCCCTCGGGATGGCCGTCCTTCGGGAACAGTGGCTGCCAGTCAGCCGGGTCCGGAGTCTGCGCGAAGGCGGAGTGGAGAATGGCTCCCAGAATCAGGATCGATCGCATGACATGCATTGAGATCCCTCGGCAGGGGAAACACACGTTCAAAGCCGCGCACGCGCGCGAGTCGGACGGGACGCGGGGAATGCCGCGCAGATCGATCAACTGACGCACGGCCAGCGGAACGTGGACTCGAGCGGGATCCGGCGCCCTGTCTCATGGGAGAGACGGGCGGCCGTGATGATCTCGAGGACATGCAGGGCGTGCTCCGGAGTCACCAGCAGATCACGACCCGTCACGATGCCGGTGATCATCAGCGTTGCCCGATGTAGTGGACCACCCGGAGTCACCAGCAGATCACGACCCGTCACGATGCTCTCCGCCGCGAGTGCGGCTCCGTTCTGCCATGCATAACCGCGCGGGTCGGTCTCGTGGCGCCGCAGGGGGGAGCCGCTGAGTGCGACGTCCACGCCGAGCGGCGCCCAGTCGTATCCGACGAGGCCCATATACCCCGCGGTCCCGACGATCTGGATGGTATGCCGGGTTTCCCGCGCTCCGTCGTGGCCGTGGGGATTGAAGTAGTTGAAGCCCGACTGAACATGCGAGAGCACGCCGTTGCCGTGGTCGAGGAGCACCATGGCATTGTCCTCCTCCTCCACGCGGATGCGGCCCCGGTCTTCGACGGTGCGCCCGGGCGTCACGATGCTGAGCATGGCGGAGACGCGCCGCGCCGGTCCGTGCAGGCCGGTGAGCGATGTCAGGTTGTACACGGCGAGGTCGGGCAGGGATCCGCCGTCCTTCTCATAGAAAAACGCGGACCAGCCTGGCCCCTCGTGCCCGTATTGCGCGTGCGCCGCGGCGACCCGCCCGAGCTTTCCCGCGGCGAGCTGGCGCGCCATGAATGCGAACTGCGGGCTCTCGACCGTGATCGGCGCCCCCCACAGCCGCAGGTTCCTGCTCCCTGCCACATGGAGGAGCTCCCGTCCGGCCGCGAGCGAGTTCGCGATCGGCTTCTCGCTCCATACATGTTTCCCGGCCTCGAGCGCGCGCCGGTTGATCGCCTCGTGCTCCTGCATGTCAGTGAGATCCACGAGGAACTCGAACGGTTCGCCGTCGAGCATGTCATCGATGTGCGGGTAGTGATGAGGGACGTTGAACCGTCCCGCCTGCGCGCGGGCCCGCTCGGGACGGATGTCACACAGGCTGACAACCTCGACGAACGGCGAGCTCCTCAGCACCGGGAGATAGGAGTTCGAAACGCTCCCGCAGCCGATCACGCCCGTGCGGATCCTTCGCGGCCTCGACGCTGCTGCCCGGCCCGCACGCGTGCCCGCCGCCAGCGCCACGGCGGCCGTGAAGGTTGCCTTGGTGAAGGATCGGCGGCTCAGGGAGTTCATGGTGACGTGCGGGGTTTGGATGCGTGAAACGCCGCGGGCGGGACCGGGTCAGCCCCCCGAGCCACGCGGGACCGCGCCGCGAGCGCCCGGCCGACGCGCGGGCGGAAGGCCGGAACGGGTTCACCAGCGGAGAATGTCGAAATCCGAACGGGCGGCAATCCCGGGGGTGCGCGCCGGCGCGGAACATGTCATCGTCGCGCATGCCAGCGTTGGGACATCTGCTTGGTGCCCGCATGCGCTTCGCGGCGGTGCTTCTCTGCGGCGTTCACGGGATGTTCTGTGGCCCGTTCCTGGTCTCGGCGGGCGAAACCGTGCCGACGTCCGGCCACGGTGGCATTCCGCAGCAGGGGCAGCCGCACGTCGTCCCCGGCCTCGAACTGGAGATGCTCTGGGTGGAACCGGGTTCGTTCACCATGGGAAGCCCGCTCGACGAGCCGCATCGCCACAAGGCCGAAGGTCCGCAGACCCGCGTGACCCTCTCGAAGGGATTCTGGCTCGGAAAGACGGAGGTGACCCAGGCGCAGTACGAGGCGATCACCGGCGAAAACCCGAGCTCGTTCAGGAACGTCGGCGGAGACGCACCCGTGGAGCGAGTCTCGTGGCTCGACGCGATGGCATTCTGTGAGACGCTCACGCGACGGGAGCGGAACGCCGGCCGCCTGCCGGACGGCTATGTGTACACGCTGCCCACGGAGGCGGAATGGGAGTACGCCTATCGCGCGGGGACCACCAACGTGTATCCCGGGCCCGTCGATGACATGGCATGGCACAAGGGGAACAGCGAAGGCGCCACGCATCCCGTCGCGCAGAAGAGCCCGAACCCGTGGGGATTCCATGACATGGGCGGCAACGTGCTCGAGTGGTGCCATGACTGGTACGGCGACTATCCGGGCGGGCACGTGACGGATCCGATCGGCCCCGCCCGCGGCTACTACCGGACGGCTCGGGGCGGTAGCTGGCGGATGGATGCGCACGTGTGCCGCAGTGCGGCGCGGTCCGGAGGATCGCAGGGGAGACTGGATTACACGATCGGCTTCCGGGTGGCGCTCGCGCCGGAACGCCCGGATTGAATCGGCTCCGCTGCTGGACCCTCGGGCGGATCTCCCCGATGGAACCCTGACCGGGCCGCAGGCGTCGGGCAGAAGCATGAGAAGCATGCTCCGAAGGGGAGACGATCAGGTGCCCGGCCGTGAATCCCGGGCGGAGACGGATTCCCCCGCCGCCCGCCCGGCCTCTGATCGCCGAGCCGCGGCAATTCCCGTCCGCCGGCTTGCCGCCAACCGGCGGCTTCGGTTGGCTTGGCACCATGAAGAGTCTGGATGCGCCGCGAATGCCGCCAGCGTCGCGATCCATCCTGAAGGGAAGCTCACTCGCCGCGCTGCTGGATCGCGAATCCGCGGAGTGCCTCGCCGACAACATTGCGCTGGTGCATCCGCGGTTTGACCGGCGCGCGTTTGTGGCGTCGGCCCTCGAAGGGATCGGGCCGCTGGGCATCATGCAGCGCGGCCAGCACTTCGCGGGCGCGCTGCGAAAGCACCTGCCCGAGCGATACGAGGAGGCCGTCGAGATCCTGATCCGGTCGCTGACACCTCCGCTCGGGCCGGGTGAGAAGGCTGGCCTTGAGGTGTTCTTCTATCTCCCGCACGTGAGTTTCGTGGCGGGGTACGGCCTGGATCCGGGGCACAACGGCGGCCGTGATCCCTTCGAGGTCTCGATGAGGGCCCAGCACGAACTGACGCGCCGGTTCACGGCGGAGTTTTCCATGCGCCCCTTCCTGATTCGGTTCCAGGAACGCACGCTCGCGCGGCTGCTGGAATGGACTCGCGACCCGGATCCGCAGGTCCGCCGGCTGTGTTCGGAGGGGAGTCGTCCGAGGCTTCCATGGGCCCGGCGGATCCCCGCGTTCATCCGGGATCCGCGCCCGACGCTGCCGATCCTGGAGGCCCTGAAGGATGACACGGATCCTTCCGTTCGCAGAAGCGTGGCGAACCACGTCGGCGATATCGCGAAGGACCATCCGGCGCTCGCGTTCGAGCTTTGCGGGCGCTGGCTCGAGGGAGCGTCGGAGGAGCGGCGCTGGGTCATCCGCCACGCGCTGCGCCATCCCGCGAAGAAGGGAAACAAGGCGGCGCTGAAGCTGCGCCGCCTCGCCGCGTGACGCAGGCTGGAGCGGAGGAACCCGGCGGGACCGCGGCCTCACGGCTCGGAAAGGATCACGCGGTAGAAGCGCGCACCGTCCACGAGGGGTTCGGAAACCGTCACCGGACGGTCGTTCGCCCTCGGATAAGGAACGTTCTCGGGCGAGCGCACGGGCAGCCATGGCCCCTGCAGGCTCCCCGAATACTCGAGGTTCACCTGCCGGTTGAAAGGAGCGACATAGGACAGGACCACATTCCCGCTGTCGCGCACGATCGAGACGCTCCAGGAATCGGCGGCGTCGCGAGGGTTGCTGCGGGTCAGGAACTCGAGGCGGTTCGAGTTGCCGTCGCCGTCCGGGTCGGCATCGGCACCGGCTTCGGGTGAACCGGGATCGGGGAAGTACCGGGCCTGCCACTGAGCGAAGGTTTCGCGCGCGGGCAGGTCATTCTCGATCCACTCGCGAAGCAGGGAGACCGCATTGTCGTTCACCACGGTTGTCGCGAGCGGGGGCATATGAAACCCGTCGAGGGTGGCGACACGGCGGAACAGCACGGATTGCTCGGCAGACCCGGGCCTGATCAGCCGGTCATCCGGACCGAAGGGCGAGATCGGAAGGGCATCGATGAGCCCGGTTTGATCGAGCGACACGGCCGCGCGCGCGTCGAACGCGGCGCGGATGCCCGCGCCCGGGCGGTGGCAGCCCGCGCAGTTCGACTGGAGGTACGAACGCACCCTGGCCTCAACGCTTGCCTCCGGATGGTCCGCCGCCACCAGCACTGGAAGCGCGGCGACAGGCGGGATTCCGGATGTGAAACAGCCGGCGGACGCGAGCGCCTGCACCTGGTTCGACGGCCCCGCCTCGTAGTCATAGTTCCGGTTGAGCTGGGAAGTGTAGAAGCCGAGCGCGAAGCCCGAGCGCGGCGTGTGGCACACCATGCAGTCGGATCGGCTTGGATACATCCATGTCTGATCCTGAGTGCCGTCCGGCGTGGTGATCGGGATCGTCTCCGTCGCGCCTTCGGCATCGACCAGAAAGGCGTCCGTCTGCTCGGCGTTCCAGCGATACGTGACGCCATATGCGCCGTGCTGGGTTTTCACGATGAACCGGGTCTCCAGCTTCCGCGCGCTCGTCGGATCCCCGCGCACCGTCTCCATGTCGAAATGCTTGATCCACACGGTACCCCGAGGGAAAGACCATGGGCCGTCGCGATCGAATCCGATGGCGGCATCCGGCGACGGCAGGCTGAACCAGCGCCTCTTCAAGGCGTGGTCGGACCAGAACGGGACATTGATCTCATAGGGAATCACCCCGGGCGCGGGAGTGAGTCTGGACAGGTCCGTGAAGGCGCCGGTTTCCGACAGGCGCTCCGGAATCTCGGTCGTCCCGGAGTCCGTGACCACCAGGCGCTGAATCGTTCCGTCCGACAGGCAGGCGCCCAGGATCTCGCCATTGCGCGGGTCAATGCCAAACGAGGCGATCCCGACCCGGTTCGCGAACCATTCGATCTCAAGGTCGACCTCATGGTTGTGCGGCAGCGTCGAGGCATTCTCGGTCGGGAAGCGGATGCGGCCGATGCGGCCGGAATAGAAGTCGGATAGAAGATACGCCCCGTCGAGATCAGGGTAGACGGAGCCGCGATAGAAGAGCGCCGCCGTCGCGGAGTTGCCGGACCCGCCGCCCGGGTCGTCATAGCCGTAGCGAGCGACCGGGGCGAAGAACTCCAGCTCGTCCACGTTCGGAGGCGCGAGGTTCGGGAACATGTGGCGGCCCTCGAAGAAGGGCCATCCGTAGTTGGCGCCGGGCCTCACGTAGTTCACCTCCTCCCAGTGGCGCTGCCCGACGTCATTCGCGAGGATGACGCCGGTGAGCGGATCGATCGAGAACCTCCACGGGTTGCGCATGCCGCTCGCGTAGAACTCGGTGCGGACCTTCGCGGGGTCCACCGGCAGGCCATTGTAGGACGTGATCCCTATGTAGGGATTGTCCGGTGGAATGGCGTAATGGCCTCCGATCGCCGGATGCGGATTGGGCGGGAGGCTGCCCTCGCGGAGGTCAACGTCGAGGCGGAGAATGCCGGCCCAGAAGTCCTTGTCGATGCGCTGCGAGTTCTGGAACTGATTGTAGGGCCCGCCCTCGTCGCCCACGGAAACATACAGATATCCGTCGGGCCCGAAGTGCAGATCGCCGCCTTCATGCGCGGGGTCCTCATCCTCCTGGGTGATCAGGGGAGCCTCCGATTCAGGGATCGCGCGATGCGGGTCATCGGGAGAGACATGGAATCGGGACAGCCTCCAGAACGGTGGGGCGGCGTCGTTCGTGCGAAACGTGTAGGTCACGAAAACCCATCCGTTGGTGGCGAACCCGGGGTGAAACGCAAGCCCCAGCAGTCCGCTTTCAACGGCGCGGAAGATGCGATCGGACAGATCCAGGAAGACCGTCGAAGTGGGCGCCGCGAGATTCGTGATGACGAAGATCCGCCCGCCCTTCTCGCCGATGAACAGCCGATTGGTCTCTCCGGGCGGATGTGCGAGCACGAGGGGCTCGCCGAACGTGAGTCCCGGGAATGCGTTCACCATCGAGTAGCCGGAGGCGGGTGGGTCAGCCGGCAGCTTGATCGGCGAGGGAACCCGATGGGGAGCAAGCGGCCCGGTGATCACCGCGGCCATGGATGGGCCCGACAGCAACAGCAGCAGCACCAGCGCCATGAACGAAACGCGGCCGCCCGCGCAGCCTCCGAATGAAACACAAGGTCGGCACATCACGATCGAAGCGCAGGCTCGGCCCGCGGTTGCCGCGTGTCAAGGAACCGGCAATCGGCGGCGGTTGCGCGAATCAGGCGCCGTCCGCCCGCTCCAGTTCGAGCGCGAGAGAGGTCACCGACGCGGAGGGCAGTTCGATCGACGCCTCGTTCGCGGTGATCTGGATGGACCTTGGCTTCATGACCTCGAGGCAGTTCAGCGACGAGATTTCCACCTCCGGATCGTCCGCGAGCACCACGCCGCGGCCCTCGCGGACGCGGTGCCCCGGAACCTCGAGCACGATGCGCGCGGGACGATTGCGACGGGTGTTGACCAGGTTCAGGAACAGGCGGTCGCCGGTGCGGCTGGCGACGGCGTCCACGTCGGCGGGCGCGTTCGCCACCTTCACGGCGCGCTCCCCCAGGTACTCCCGGTACTGCTTCATGACGCGCGCCACCGGCATCAGGAACGTGCGATCCGGGTGGGTGCCCAGGATCACCGCGTTCACCGTCCAGCGAGTCCCGCAGAAATCGGCGGCCGTCGCGATCTTGAGGCGGTCGCCGTGTCGCTGGTGATTGTTGAGGATCCGCGCGTACGAGACTCCGGCAGCCCAGGTGCGAAGGACGTCGTTGCGGTTGTTGCCCGGGATCGCGAAGTGGCACTCCGTCATGGCGAGGGGCAGGTCATTCCGTCCGAGCGAGTCGCGGACCTCGCGGATCTTCGCGTCGTTCTGCTTCCATGCGTCCATCAGCACCTGCCATGTGGCTGCCGGGTCCCGGCGGTAATTCTCGCCGCGGAGGACCGGCGGCTCGCGAACGTCCGGATTCCACATGTGATGGAAGGCGAGGTACTGGAGGTGTTCGCCGGCGACCTCCGCCATGCGGGACGCCCACCCGCTGTCGCCCCATCCGATCAGGCGAATCGATGGATCGGCCTTCCGCATGGCCCGCGCGAACTCGACTGTCTTCCGGGCCGCGGTCTCGAGGTCGAACCCGGTCCGGGAGTAGGAAGTCTCGTTTCCGATCTGCCAGTACGGGATCGTGAGAGGCTCCTGCATTCCGTGGGCGCGGCGCTCGGCGTTGTCCGGCTGATTGCAATAGGCGACCCAATCGGCCGCTTCCTGCGCGTCACCCACCCGGGACTGACCCTTGGCCCGGCTGAGTTCCGGACGGCCGTCCGATTCGAAGTTCACGCACATCAGCGGATCGGCGCCCACCTGCCGGCAGAAGTCCACGAACTCGGCCACGCCGATCTGGTTCGATTCGATGCCGCCCCAGACGATGTTGTACATCGGCACGCGCGAGGTCCGCGGGCCCACGGCCTCGCGCCAGCGATAATACGAGCAGAACAGTCCGCCCCAGCGCATCATTCCCGGCGCGAGCGAACGCGTCGCCTCGATCAGCTCGGGGCGCCATCGGTCATTCAGGTGATCCCACGACGCCTCCACCGAGCTGTCATTGGTGCCCAGGGGTTCCATGAACTGCATGTACAGGTGCGGCGAAAGTTCATGCGTCGGCGAGGGATCGATCCTCAGGACATCCTGCGCGCCGTCCGCCTCCACCGCGACGGCGCGCGACACGGGTGCCGCGAGAAGTACCGCGGAGGTGCTCTTCAACCATGTCCGGCGCGACAGGGATGTGCTCATGGATGGAGTATCTGCCCCAGGATCACACCGCATCAACGCGCATCCGCACCGCGGGGCGGTCTTCCATCGAGTTTTCCGATCGCGCGGACGCGACTTTCGATTTCGATTCGTGCGCGTTCCGGGCTTCAATGCGCGACGTGAAACCCAGCGTCCTCCCATGGAACCCCGCCCGCGGCCGCTCCCTCCCCCTCCTCGCAGCAATGGCAATCCTTGCGATCGCCTGCATGGCGGGCGGTTGCGGCCGCCCGTCGTCGTCGGACACTGAGAACCACTTGCGTGGCGAATTCGTGCTCGAGAGCGTGGACGGCAAGAATCTTCCCGCCCAGGTCGCCCATGACCGGGCCACGATCGAAGTGCGCGCCGGCAGGATCACGTTCGAGCCCGAGGGCGTGTGCGTCAGCCTCACCACGTTCGTCGCCCCCTCCGGCGAGGAAATTCATCGCGAGGTGACCGCCGATTACGACCTCGATGGCGCAAAGGTCCACATGAACTGGCGCGACGCCGGAAACACGATCGGCACCATGGAAGGCGAGACCTTCACGATGAACAACGAAGGGATGGTCTTCCGCTACCGGCGAAGCACGCCGCCGCCTGATCCTGGGGCCGACTCCGGGCCCGGCGGGGATGCGGCATCCGCCGCTGGATCCACTCCCGCGCAGTGACGCATCCCATCCTCGGAATCGCGCGCCGCCGTGGCATGCTCACCACCGTGAAACCGACGTCCTCGACGATCAGGGCGGTGTTCCGTCGCCTCCTCGCCCTCTGGACCGGATGGGTCACCACCGCGGTCGTCGCACATGCGGCTCCGAACGTCCTGCTCATCTGCGTGGACGACTTGAAGCCGCTGCTGGGGTGCTACGGTGATCCCGTCATCAGGACACCCTCCATCGATCGCCTCGCCAAACGGGGCCTCGTGTTCGACCGCGCCTACTGCAACCAGGCCGTGTGCGCCCCGTCCCGGAACGCGCTCATGACCGGCATGCGGCCGAGTTCCACCGGCATCTACGACCTGGGCACGAACTTCCGGCGCGCCACGCCGGACGCCGTCACGCTGTCGCAGTACTTCATGCGGCACGGGTACCGGGCGGAGGGACTCGGAAAGATCTTCCATGTCGGCCACGGCAATCACGAGGACCCGGACTCGTGGAGTGTCCCTCACTGGCCGGTGAACGTCATCGCCTACGCGCTGGCCGGGAGCGGCGCAACCAATGAACTCACGAGGGAGGAGGCGTTGTTCGCGAATCGACCCGCCAACAACCGGCCCCGCGGCGCGCCCTACGAGCGGGCCGATGTCCCCGACGACGCCTACCCCGACGGGCAACTCGCGGAGGAGGCGATCCGGCGGCTCCGAGCAGCGAAGGAACGCGGCCAGCCCTTCTTCATCGCCGTGGGATTCGTGAAGCCGCACCTTCCCTTCTGCGCGCCCAGCCGTTACTGGGACCTGTACCGCCGGGAGGACTTCAGACTGCCTGAAATCACGCAGCCTCCGGCAGGCGCCCCTCCGTACGCTCCCCAGTTCGGGGGTGAGCTCCGTCAGTACTCGGGAATCCCGGAGCGCGGACCACTCGACGCCGAAACGCAGCTCGCGCTGATCCACGGATATCACGCCGCCGTGAGCTACACGGACGCGCAGATCGGACGGGTGCTGGACGAGCTGGATCGCCTCGAACTCACGTCGAACACGATCATCGTGCTCTGGGGCGACCACGGATGGCATCTCGGCGATCACGGGATCTGGTGCAAGCACACCAACTATGAACAGGCCACCCGGATCCCGCTGATCATCTCGGCGCCGGGGATGCCTTCTCGCGGCGCGCGCACGAAGGGCCTCGTGGAGACCGTGGACCTCTACCCCACCCTCGTCGAACTCGCCGGTCTGCCGGCACCCGACATCCCGCAGGCGCTCGACGGCACCAGCCTCGTCCCGCTGCTCAGGAATCCCGATCGCCCGATCAAGCAGGCCGTGTTCCATGCCTACCCGCGGTCACCGCGGGACCGCGGACCCATCATCGGACGTGCCGTGCGGACCGGACGGTACCGGCTCGTCGAATGGAAACGGCCCGGCGCACCGGCGGATACCGCCGACCTCGAACTCTACGATTACGAGGCGGATCCGCTCGAGACCCGGAACCTCGCGGCGGATCAGCCCGCAGTCGTGGCGAGCCTCCGGGCCATTCTCGACCGTCAGCCCGAGGCGAAGCCGCAGATCGGGCGCTGACCTCTCAAGACTTCCCCCTGGTCGACGACCCCTCCTCGTGTTAGGGTGCTCACCGCGGAGGGGGCATCGTGCGATTCTGGTGGGTCAACCATAAGCAAACGTTTCGGCACGAGTTCGACGGCGAATATGTATGGGCCCCGAAGCGAAAGCGCAATGGAAGTCGCAATCGGTACTATGACTTCCTAAGAGAGATTGTACCTGGCGATCTGGTATTCTCATATGCCCATGCCCAGATCCAAGGGGTCGGCATCGCTTCTTCTTACTGTTACACCTGCCCAAGGCCCGCGGAATTTGGACATATAGGGGAGGTGTGGGACGTCATCGGCTGGCGAGTGGACGTGAAGTTTCGGCGGTTCTCTAGACCTGTCCGACCAAAGGAGCACATCGACCTGATCGAGAGGCTCGTTCAGAGGGAACGCTGGTCCCCACTCAAGGCATCAGGGGAAGGTCTGCAACACATCTATCTGACCTCCATTTCA
>CAYMDA010000068.1:0-10535 GCA_964389135.1 uncultured Verrucomicrobiota bacterium
GGGGGGGGGGGGGGGGGGGGGGTGGGGGGGGGGGGGGGGGGGGGGGGGGGGGGGGCCCTTAGAGGGGGCGGACCTTGAAGAGGGGCTGGCCGAACTCGACGGGCTTGGCGTTGTCCACGAGCACCTGGGTGACGACGCCCCGCACCTCGGCCTTGATCTCGTTCATCACCTTCATGGCCTCGATGATGCACACGACGGTGTCGGGACTGACCTCCGTGCCGACATCCACGTAGGGCGCGGCATCGGGGGACGGGGATCGGTAGAACGTCCCGATCATCGGCGATTTCACCTCAAGGGTGGCGGGGCCTTCCGGCAGCTTCGCCGGTGCGCCTGCCGCGATCGCCGCCGCTCCAGCCCCGGGCAGCGCCGGGACCGTTCCGCCGTCATCGTACACGATGGTCGATCCTCCACCGTTGGCGCCGCGCTTGAGCCGTATCTTGAAATCCTGGCGCTCGAGCTCGAACTCCGAGATGGCGTTCTTCCGCATCAGGTCGATGATCGCCTTGATATCTTTGAGATCCACAAAGTCTCTCCGTTTGGTGCAGGCGGCAAACAGCGGCTTAACCGACCTCCTGCCATGAAGAAAAAGAGCAGTAGCCGTGGGGTCGACTCCTGCTCTTTCCACATTCAAGATCGCGGCGACGGTACTGGGGGCGGGTGTAAGGGTCAAGCATGGGTTCCCGGGTGGGGGTGAATCAGTGGATCAACAAGGGTTGAAACGTGGAAATCCGTCTGAAAACGCGCCGTTCAGGACGCCTTTATTGCTAAAGCCGCGCGGAACCCGAGCAGGTACGATTCCGGGCCGAACCCGCTGATCACGCCGCGGCACACCGGCGCCAGCAGGGAACGCCGCCGAAAGCGCTCGCGCGCGTGCACGTTGGAAAGGTGGATCTCGATCGTTGGCACCCCGGTGCCCACGATCGCGTCGCGCAGCGCGATGCTGGTGTGGGTGTAGGCGGCCGCGTTCAGCACCACGACCACGTCGCCATGGGTGCCGGCCTCCTGGATCCATGTCACGAGGTCCCCCTCGTGGTTGGACTGGCGAAACTCCACGGCGACCCCCGTCTCCTTCGCCAGTTCGCGCACGCGCGCCTCGATCTCGGCCAGGGTCATGCTGCCATAGACGCCCGGCTCACGCGTGCCGAGGAGATTCAGGTTCGGCCCGTTCAGGAACAACACCCGCATGGGGGCGGAACTCTACCGGGCCGGACGGCTCACGGGAAGCGCAGGTCGCGAGCAGCCACCCGAGCAGCGAGAAGGCGCACCACGCCGTCGCCGGGATGTAGAGTCCGAACTCGACGAATCCCTGGGCGAACCATCCCAGAAGCCCCAGACCGACCACCCGTTCGAGCGGCGAGAGCGCCCGGCGGCGGCGGTACAGGTGGAACATGGACCCCCAGACGAAGACGGCGTAGCCGAGGAACCCGGCGATCCCGGAGTCCACGGCCTGCTGGAGGTAGTCGTTATGCGCGAGCTGCGCCATCTCCGACTCGGGCGCCTTGAGCCGCGCGTACACCTTTCGGAAGGCACCCGGTCCGTGGCCGAGGACGGGGCGCTCCGCGAATCCCTGGAGGGCTGCCGTCCAGTAATCGAACCGGGCGGCGACGCTGGTGGCGCCGCGGCTCAGCCGTTCGGCGTAGAGAACGCCGAAGGCGATGAGTCCGCCGATCGTGATCGCCGACGCGAGCGCGATGCGCCAGCGGACGGGGAAGGGGCTGTGCAGCAGGAGGATCAGGCCCATCCCCATCGCAAGCAGCCAGCCGGCCTTGGACCCCGACCACATCAGGACGCTGAAACCCGCAATGAGCATGGCGGCACCGGCCGCGAAGGCGCCGCGGGTTCCCCAGCGCGCGCCCCCGCGGGCGGCCATGGTGACGGCCAGCGGCAGGAGGAGCAGGATCGCCCCGGCGAGGGCGTTCGGATACACGAGCGTGCTGAACACACGCCGGCTCTGAATGCGGGCGAGGTACTCCGGCGAGAGCGACGCGGCATTGGTGCTCTCGAGGATCATGCGCCGCGTGGCCTCGAGCCCGCCGAACTGCTGCTCGAACGCCATCCCGAGCACTCCCACGAATCCGGCCACGAGGCACAGCCAGAAGACACGCAGCTCGGGCGAGCGGGAGAGGGCGAGGTGGCCGAGCAGGAAGCAGGACGCGCACGCGAGGAAGTGCGCGAGCACGCCCGGGGTCGCGTCGGGAACGGTCGTGCTGACGGCGGCCAGCAGTTGCGCCCCGATCCACAGCGCGAGCGCCGCCATGATCCATCCCGGCGCGGACGTCTTCCAGCGCTCGCCGATGACGAACAGGCCAAGGATCCCCACGACGACGAGGAGGGCGTACCCGACACGGATGGGCCACGCGAAGATGCGCCATTCGATGAGGGACGTCGGCCAGTCCACGAGCCGGTCGAGCGTCACGGGGTTGCCAAACTTCAGCAGGCCGATGCCCAGCAGGAGGCCGAACACGCACGCGAACGCCACCGAGAGGGATTCGCGGGCGGTGCTCTGGAGGGGTGGACCAGGCTCCCGGGCGGAGCCGCGCGGCGTCGGCGGTGAAGGAGTCGAGGGCCTCGACGGCCGTTGCCGTTTCACAGGTGGAGGCGGAGCAGGGCGACCTCGAGCGCGACGGCCTCCTGGACGTTGGTGTGGAGGATGGACTGCGTCTGCTCGATGACACCGAGATTGGCTTCGGCGCGCTCGGGCTGGAGGCGGCGGGCGACATCCGCCGTGGCCTCGGCGAGTTGCGGGAGCATGAGCAGCTCGCGCGGCTGGTCCAGGGTCGTGAGCCAGACATCCCGGAGCCACACCTGGAGAAGGCGCAGCGCCTGGGTGCGTCTGCGGCGGAACTCGGCTTCCACCGCGGCCCTGGCCTCGTTCTCCCACTGCTCGGCGAGGGAGGGGTCCACATCGTCATAGCGCTGGGACGGGGAGCGTTCCTCGATGGCGGCCTCCGACTCGCGGCGGGCGTCGGCGAGGCGCTGAAGCAGCACGTCGAGGAGGCGGTAGCGGCCGAGAAGCCCCGTGCCGTCGCCACGGACCGCCGACACGAACTGCTCCAGCCACGCGAGCTGGGCGGCGTCCGGGTGATCCTCACCGGGAAAGTTCAGCCGGAGGCAGCGCGAGAGGATCGTGTCGAGGACCCTCCCGGGCTGGGTGGTGAGCAGGATGAACAGCGTCCGCCGGGGCGGTTCCTCGAGCACCTTGAGAAACGCGTTCGCCGCCTGCGCGTTGAGGAGATCCGCCCCGACGAGGATGCCGACCTTCCATCGGGCGCCGGAGCTCTTGAGCTGCATCGCGTTCATCAGCTGGCGCACCTGCTCGACGCGGATCACGCGCAGCTTCGACTCGGCGCGAACCCAGTGGACTTCGGGATGCACGCCCTCGGCGATGCGGCGGCAGCTCGCGCACGTGCCGCAGGATTCCTCGGGCACGACGGTGTCCTCGCCGCGGCCGGTGCAGTTGACGGTGGACGCGAGTTCCATGGCGATGGACTCGAGCACCTCGGGGGAGTCCCCCGCGAACAGGTACGCGTGCCCGAGCCGCCCGCGGGAAAGACTCCGGCGCAGCAGCTCGACCGGACGCTCGACGTCCGCTGACTTCGGCCATGCCACGGCGGCGTTCTATCAGGCACGGGCGGGTGCACCAACCGAATCCCGTCAGGGTAACACCCCCTTTTGGCGCAACACGCCCCTTCTGGCGCGACACGCTTGGACGCCGTCCCGCGGGACGGCATCGTTGCCGCGTGCTGAGGATCGGAGTGACGGGCGGCGTCGGCATGGGCAAGTCCGCCTGTGCGGAATTCCTGCGGCGGCTTGGGGTCCCGGTCGTGGACACCGACATCGTCGCGCGCGAGGTGGTCGCGCCCGGTGAACCGGCGCTGCGCGAAATCCACGAGCGATTCGGCCACGAGGTCCTTCTCCCGGATGGCAGGCTCGATCGGGCGGCGCTCGGCCGCCGCGTTTTCGACGACCCGGACGCGCGTCGCGCGCTCGAGGGAATCGTGCATCCGCGGATCCGAACGCGCTGGCTTCGCGCCCTCGTGGAATGGCGCGAGGAGGGCCGGCCGATGGGTGCCGTGATCATTCCGCTGCTGTACGAGACGGGAGCCGAGCGGGAACTCGACGTCGTCGTCTGCGTCGCGTGCACCGCGGCGACCCAGCGCACGCGCCTGAGGGAACGCGGCTGGACGGAGGAACACGCCCGCCGGCGTGTCGAGGCGCAGATGCCGATCGAGCAGAAGATGCTGCGCGCGGATTTCGTGGTCTGGACGGAACCGCCGCTGGCGGAGCACGAGGCCCAGGTCCGGCGGATTCTCGCGGTGCTGGCATCGGGGTCGGGCCCTCGGCGGTCCTGAGCGGACGGGGGGTGCCGTCGGCGGGGCGCGGCCATGGGTTCCGTCATGCCGCGAAGATGAAGTCGCGTCCCTCGACGCGGCCGTGACCCGTGAGGAACGCCCGCTGGGCTTCCCGCGCGCCGCGCGTGCCGACGTATCCGATGATGAAGAGGTCGGGCTGGCCCGCCGCGAAGTCGGGCGTCCAGACGGGCGCGCCCAGATGGCTGCGGCCCTGTTTGCGGGGGTCCACGTCGATCCATGCCCGAATGGAGAGGCCGTGCCGGGCGATCCACTCGGCCCGGCGGCGGGTGAGGCGGCCGGCTCCCCAGATGACCAGGCGGCGGCCGGGATCGACCTCGCGTCCGTACCACCGTGCGAGATACGGCGCCTTGATCCGGTGGAACGCCTCGGCGGAATAGCGTGGGGCGACCCGGGAAAGCCGCCCGGGCGGGTCATTCCAGCGGAGCAGCGTCTCGGGGAGCTTGCGCATGCGGACGCCGGCGTCGAGCCAGCGGAGCCAGAGTTCGTAGTCCTCGGGGAAATCGCCGTCGCGGTAGCCGCCGTGGATCGAGACCAGGTCGCGGCGGAACATGACGGACGGATGCGCGATGGGCGACTCGATGAAGCGGGCGAGCTCGATGTCGCGATGCGTGAGGATGTCGTTCAGCCATGCCACGTGCGCGGCGTAGCCCGCCGCGGCCTCGTGATCGCCACCGAATTCCACGCGGCAGCCAACGAGGCCCAGGTCGGGTTCGCGCTCGAGGCACCCGGCCTGGAGCCGGAGGCGATCCGGGTGGCTGATGTCGTCGGCGTCCATTCGCGCCACGAGCGGACTCGACGCCGCCGCGAGACCAAGGTTGAGCGCATGCACGATCCCGGGACGCGCCTCGCGGAGGAAACGAATTCGGGGATCGGACCGGGCGGCGTCCCGGAGGATTTCGGCGGAAGCATCGGTCGAACCATTGTCGATCGCGATGAGTTCCCACTCACGGAGGGTCTGGGCGCGGATGCTCTCGAGGGCGGCGGGAAGAAACGGGGCCGCGTTGCGGACCGGAAGAACGACGCTGACGCGGGGCGGGTGTCGACTCACGGAGCCTGGAACGCCGGGGCCTCCGGGTTGCCGTCGCTGATGAGGAAGGCGAGCAGATCGAGGATTTCGTCGCGCGTGAGCACGTTGAGGAGGCCCTCGGGCATCGCGGAGATGTCGGAGGGCAGGATCTCTTCGACGTCGGCGCGGGGCACCGCCTGTTCGATGCGGTTGAGCGGCTCGGTTTCCAGCACGAGCACGTCGGCGTCCTCACGGACGAGGCGACCGGAAACCTCCTCTCCGTCCGTGAGGAAGACGCGGATGTTCCGGTACTGATCCGAGATCACCTTGGACGGGTCGATCAGCGATTCGAGAAGGTCGCGCGGGCTGTATCGCGCGCCCGCGCCGGAAAGTTCGGGGCCGATGTCGCGTCCGACGGACCCCAGCCGGTGGCACGCGTAACATTCGGTGTCGATGAACGCCCGGCGGCCGCTCTCGAAGTCGCGACCCGCATGGACCTCGTCGAGGTGCGGGAGCAGGTCGGCCATGGTCCATGCGCGAACGAAGGTGCGCGGTTCGGGCGGGACCTGGACGGCCCCCGCGATGGGCCGGGAGATGAGGTCGGCCATGCGTTCGCGTTCCGCCGGATCCAGGGCAGCGATGGCGTCCCGGCGAAACTCCTCGAGGTGCCGGTTGAGGCTCGCGCCGTCCACGTACACGCGGCCCGCGTCATGGAAGGCGTGCAGCAGCGAACCGGGGCGGGGAAGGTGATCGCGCGGCTGCAGCCACCACGCGAAGTAGCGCCTGCGCGTGTCCGGGGTCCATCCATGGCGCACGTGGCGGAGTTGTTCGACGTAATGGATCTGCTGCTCCTGGGACGGCGCGGACTCGATCAGGTCGATCGTCCTTTCGACGGCGCCTTCCGCGCCAAGCCAGAGCAGGAGGCGCGACAGCTCGCGGTTCTCGGGCCATGAGTCGGCGGGATAACGCACCCCGAGCTTCTCCGACGCGAGCGCCGCGAGCTGCGGGCCGGGCCGCCCGTGGCGGATGAAGCTCAACTGCACGATGCGATACTTCAGCAGCCGTTGCGCGGGGGAGAGCGATGCGAGTGGAAACCGGCCGAGCGCCCGAAGCAGCGCCGGCTGGACATCGCGGTTCCCGACGCGGGCCAGCGCGAGCAGCGCGTGCAGGCCGGTGTCCGGGTCCGTCTCGTCGAGGGCGCGCTGCATCCACCCGGCCGGGGGCTGGGCTTCGAGCGCGACGCGGGCGGCGTGGCGGATCGCCCAGTCGTCGCTGCCGAGATGAGGCCATGCGGCCTCGATCGCCATGGGATCGGGCGCGCCATGAAATCGCTCCAGACGATGGCGCAGCGCGCGGGCCTCGCGGGCGGGGGCAGGGATCTCGTCCTGCGCGCGACCCGGGTCGTCCGCGGGGCCGCCTTCCCATGTGACCCGGTAGAGGCCTGACTGCGTGCCGCGGCCGCCCGTGATGAAGTACATCGCGCCGTCCGGGCCGAACCCGAGGGAGGTGAGGTTGAGCGGCTGGCCCCGGAGGAACTCCTCGATCTCGCCGGAGTAGGAGGCTCCCGACGGCTCGAGGTGCACGGCAAAGATTCTGCCGTAGGACCAGTCCTGCAGGTAGAGCGCGCGGCGGTAACGCTCCGGGAAATTTGATCGCGTGCCGAACGCGACGCCGGTCGGTGATCCGATGCCGACATCGCCCACGCCGGGGATCATGTCCGGGTAGTGATCCGGCCATGCGCGGGTTCCGTCCCTCCAGCCCGCCTCGGCGCCGGAGATGCAGTGGAAGAGACGGAGCGGGCGGTACCATGGGGTGCCCCAGTCCCACTCGTTGTCGCTGTCGAAGACGAAGAGTTCGCCGTCGGGGTTGAAGGCGAAGTCATAGGCGTTGCGCATGCCGCCGGCGAACAGCTCCCAGTGAGTGCCGTCGGGATCGGTCCTCAGGACGTGACCACCGGGCGCGAGTGCGCCCCCATGGCGGGGCGAATCGCCGGGCGCGGGCGTGAGCATGTCCTCCCCGTAGTGACGGTAGGGAGAGAAGGGATCGATGCCCTCGGGAAGCCTCGTGCCGTTTCCGTTCAGCACGTAGATCCGGCCGTCTGGGCCCAGCTCGATCGCGTGGTAGCCGTGCTCCCCGGTTCCGGGGAAGGATTTCAGGAGGTGTTCCTCCCCCGGGTCGTACAGGTCGTTCCCGTTGCGATCGATGAGGCGGTACAGGCCGGGTCCCCGGGGGCCGAGCGCATTCGCGTAGAGACTGTCGTGGGCGTGAAGGAGGCCCATTGCGAATCGAATCGGGGCGGGCACGGGACTGCTGTCCGTGATCCTGCCGGACCCATCGAGCGTGAGCCGGAGCAGCGGCCTCGCATCACCCTCCGGGGAGAGATAGAGACGTCCGCGGTCGTCGAATGCCATGGCGACCCACGAACCCTCCCCGGGGGTGGCGGAACGGAGGAGGGTCACCTTGAATCCCGGGGGAACCCGGAGCGTTTCGGCGGGCGTGGCCGCGGCGCGGGACAGCACGTCGCCCCAGGGTTCCATGCCATGCGGACCGAGGCTGACCGCCGGGCTCCAGTCCGAGGCGTCGAGCGCGAGCGTGTTCCACCCGGGCACCTCGCGGGTGGTCGCCAGCCAGTTGGTGCCGCTGACGACCTGGCGTGCCTCGGCGCCGCCAAGGTTCAGATGAACGAGGAGCCCCGCGCGCCCCTCCCGGCGCACGGCCCGCACGGCGAGCACGTTCCGGCCCTGGTGCAGGTGCATCGAGATCTCGACGCGCACCGGCTCCTCCCACCGTCTGCAGGTCGCGACCTGCCGGCCGTTGAGGAAGATCTCGGCCTCGTCATCGGCGACGGCCGTCAGGCGCGCGTTCCAGTTGTAGGGCGGGGTGACGAACTCGTGCCGGAACCATGCGACATTGGTCGATCCTCCCGCGCCGGGGGAGGGAGCCGACCAGATCCACTCCGCGTCCCGGGCGGGGCAGGGCATCGCAAGCGCGCAGGCCGCGAGACACCCGAGCAGGGTCGTTGTCGCGCAGGTCCGGGCGGGCATCGGGAGGCGGCGGGTTCGGCTCGCGTGGCGGGATCAGGGCGCCTCGTCGGCGGCGGCCCAGTTGAAGTAACCGATGAACATTTCCTCCCAGCTTTGTTCGCCGAACTCGACGGTGATGGTGGCGTCCGGGTTGTAGGGATTGCGCCACGAATTGTCCCACGCGCCGGAGATGACGATGCGGGTGCCCGCGGGGAGGAACCTGGGTTCGGCGAGGCGATAGAGACTCTGCCAGTCGAAGCGGTAGAACGGCACGTTGAGCAGCGTCTCGCGCGAGCCGTCCGGGAACAGCGCCTCGAACTTGAAGCGTTTCCCGCGGTAATGCATGTGCGGGCTCATCTCGTAGAGGAAGCCGTCGCGCGGGAGCACGGCGCTCGCCGTGGCGGGATGGTCGGATTCGCCCGGCGGGATCGCGAACTCGAGGTCGTAGGCGGCCGAGGTGAGGAGCTCGCGCGGCGGGGGCGTGGGCGCCAGATAGAGACCGAGCTGCGTCGCGTCCGTCTCGGCGCGGCCGTTCGCCGTGTAATGAAGCTGGAACACGAGAAAGGCTCCGCGCCGGAGAAGCTTTCCGGTGCCCTCGGGAAACTCGACCTGCTCGAGGCCGGGCACGTATCCGGCGAAGTAACCACCGAGTCCCGCCTGGATCTGGAGGATGTCGTTGAAGTCGCGGGCGGCGAAGACGAGGACGTGATGGACGACCTGGCGGTTGCCCGGGCGCACGACGGCGGCGCGCAGCCAGACATCGTCCGGGAACGGATTGGGAACCAGCACGTACCGGTAGTCGATCACGCCGACTGCGGGGATGGACTGCGTCTCGATCGTGACGACCTGGTCGGGTGTCCCGAGGGGCCATTCGGGCGGCGCTTCCGGAATCTCCTCGGCGAGGGGATCCGGTCCCTCCCCGCGCGGCGCGCCGCGATCGATCCAGTCCACGAGCATCGCGAGTTCCTCCCCGGAGAGCATCGAGTCGTTCGCGAAGTGAAGGGGACGCCGGTCCGCGTGCCACGGAGGCATGCGGCGCGTGAGGATCTCGTCCTTCATGAGCGGCGCGTAGTCGCGCACGATGGCGTGATTCGTCATGGCCCAGGGGGCGATGTTGCCCGGGCTGTGACAGGGCACGCACCGGTTCTGGAGGAGCGGCGCGATGTCGCGGGAGTAGGTTCGATTCGTGAACGACGACAGGTCGAGCGCCGTTCCGAGCGGCGTCGTCTCGCGGATCACCACGGGCTTGTCCTCGAGGTGGCGCGCAAGCGCGTCGGCCAGCAGGGAGCCGTTCCCCAGGGCGCTGACCTCCCCGACGGCATCGGTGATCCGCCCGCGATACACGATCGAGTAGGACAGCGGGTTGAACACGAGCGCCTCCGGGGCGATGCCGCGGCCGAGGGCGCGCGTGACCGCGCCGCCTTCGTCTTCGAGCACCGTGGTTCGAATGCCGAGGCGTTCCATGTCCTCGAGGGTCTGATCGCGCCCGGCGGCGGAGCGCACGGCGAGGATCCACACGCGCACGTTGTCCGCGCCGAAGTCCTCCTCGAGAGCCGCGAGCCCGGCCGCGTGCGCGGCGATCGAGTCGAGGTCGGGCCCGGCGAAGACGAGCACCACCGCGCGCGCATCCGACTGGTAGTAGAGCTCGTGCGCGCGTCCCGTGGTGTCCACGAGGCGGAAGTTGTTCACCTCGACCGGAATTCCGTTCTGGATGAGACGCATCCGGTAGAAGTTCTGGGGCTGAACGCTGCAGATCGGATCGGACAGGAACACGGGCCCGTCCACCGGGGCGACCGTCGCCACCGGTCGCCATTCGGTGTTCCCGTTGAGGAAGGCCTCGACCGCCTCGAGCGTGTAGGTCTGGCCGTTCTCGCCCGAGAGCGTGAGGCGGACCGCCTCGCCGTCGCGCTCGATGCCGAGCTGCGCGGCATTCAAGGGGGTGGCGGACACCATCCCGGCGATCATCATTGCCGCCGCGGCGGGAACGGCGCGGAGCGCGGAGACGGACGGTTTCACGCTCGGACTCTGCGGAGGACGCGCCCCGCGCGCAATGACGGAGCAAGGGGAGAGCCCCCCGGTCCGATCGGCCTGCGGCGAGAATCGGGAACCGGCGACGGCGCTGGCGGAGCTGCC
>CAYMDA010000069.1:0-10484 GCA_964389135.1 uncultured Verrucomicrobiota bacterium
CCTGCTCGAGCTCGGCACGGATCGACTCGATTCCCTCGAGATCCTGCGGATCGACGCCCATGACCCGCGCGCGGCGCGCGCGGTCCCGAGGTGAAAGGGCTACGCGCACGCGCGACGGGAAACGGAACCCGGTCATGAATCCGGCTCGAGCGCCATGCGGCATGACACCGGTCCCGGATGTTTCCGCACATGGCCGCGGAGAGCGGTTCGCGGCGGGGCGGCGCGGCCTCCCGGTTTATTCGCGCGCCTCGCGGCGTTCCTCGAGTCCGACCCGGAGAATCTGGGTCGTGGGCTCGTGGTAACGTTCGTCGCGCATCACGCGCGGCAGCGGTCCGATGTTGATCTGCGAGTCGTACCAGTGCTCCGCGGAAGTCGCCGTGCCTTCCTCAACCGGCGCCAGCGGGTTGAACAGGTTCGCGAATGCGGCCATGAACCCGCCGAAGCCGCGCCGTTCCGGTCGACTCACGCGCGGGAGGATCGGCCGCGTCTGGTAAATCCAGTTGGTGGCCGGCATCACCGCCGACGGGCGCGCTTCAATCGTTCCCACCCAACCGATCTCGCTCGAGAGGGCCGACGCCACATCGGGGGAGACGGTGTCCGCGGGCGCGGGGGATTCGACCGGCTCGATGCGCAGCGGGGAGAGGTTTCTCACGATCGGCTGCGTTCCGTCGGCCGGGCGGACGGCAGGGCCGACCTCGCTGACCACGGTTTCGATCGCCTCCCCGGGTGCCGCCTTCAGGGGCCGCTCAACCCCCGGGGTGACGAACGCGGGGCCGGAATCGGAAGCGGGTTGACGGACCGACGCGGGTTGAGCCGGGCTAGCCGGTTCAGCCGGAGTGGGTTGTGCGGCGCCGGTTGCGAAACCGAGCGCTGCAATCATGGCGGCTGCAACGGATTTCATGGCGATCTCCCTTTCCCTCAGGGCTCCATCCTAGTCCCCAAACCCATTTCCCGCCAGCGCGCCGGGGCCGCGGCATGGGAAGACGCGGCCTGCAGGCGGGCGGGGACCATCGGGTCCCCTGCAAACAAGAAAGGGCGCCCGACCGAACCGGGCGCCCCATGACATCGATGCCGGCGGGATCTACGCGATCCGCGGGAGGCGCCACGGCTCGCGGTACTCGTAGCTCCTCATCGCGTTCGCCTCGTCGTCGTCGATGAAGGCCTCGTTCTTCGGATCCCAGCGCAGTCGGCGCTCGAGGCGCACGGCGAGCGTGCCCAGGTGACACACGGTCGCCGACCGATGGCCGATCTCCACGTCGCAGATGGGCTTGTTCCGAGTCTTGATGCACTCGAACCAGTTGTTCATGTGGTCGCGGCTGACGTAGAGACGGACGGCGTCCTCGGGCAGTTCGTACGCGAGAATGTCGTCGTCGCTCGCCTCGAGGTTGCCGCGGTTGACATGGATCCAGCCGCGATCGCCGTAGAAGGTCGTGCCCGTCGGACGTCCGGGGCCCTGCGTGCAGAAGATGGACGTGCCGTTCGCGTACAGATAGTGGATCTCGCTCTCCACCGGCACTTCGAAGCGCTTCTCGGGATCGAACTTGCCCCTGCCCTCGATCTCGACGGGGCCGGTCTCGTCCATTCCGAGGCCCCACTGCGCGATGTCGAGGTGATGCGCGCCCCAGTTCGTCATCTGGCCGCCGGAGTAATCCCAGAAGAACCGGAAATTGTAGTGGACGCGGTTCTTGTTGTAGGGCCGCCACGGAGCCGGGCCGAGCCACAGGTCATAATCGAGCTCCGGCGGAGGTTCGCTGTCGGGAACCGGGGTCGGGTCGAAGTTCACGTGCGTCAGCCCGACCCGGACGGACTTCACCGTCCCGATGGCGCCGTTGCGCACGAGTTCGCATCCCCGGCGGAACTTGTCGTCTGAGCGCTGCTGGCTCCCGGTCTGCACGATCCGCTTCGTCTCCCGTGCGACGCGTTCCATGATGCGCCCCTCGCTGATCGTGAGCGTGAGGGGCTTCTCGCAGTACACATCCTTGCCGGCCTGGCAGGCATGGATGGTCTGCAGGGCGTGCCAGTGATCGGGAGTGCCGATGATGACGGCGTCGATCTCACGGCTTTCGAGCAGCTTGCGGTAATCCGTGAACTGCTGCGGCTTCCGCTCGGTTCGCTTCTCGATCGACGCGGCGGCGCGTCCGAGGTGGGTGCTGTCCACATCGCACACGGCAACGACATTGTCCGCCACCGAGTTCATCAGCGAACTGCCGCGGCCGCCGGTGCCGATCACACCGACGCGAACGCCGCTTCGGATTCCCGAGCCGATTTCCGCGGCCCGGCTGGCAATGTGCGGGAAGGCGATGGCCGCCGCGCCCGCGGCGGCGCCGGTGCGTTGCAGGAATTCGCGACGGGTGAGGCGTGGCTTATCGTGTGACATGACGAGTTGCGCTTTGTGGGAGGTTAGGGGTCCGGGTCGTTCGGGGTCTCAGGGTGAATGGATTGCGCTCCACTCGGGCTTCATCGAGGTTCGGGCGTGCGGGCGCGGTGGGCCGAGCCGGGCGCGGCGGCGCCTTGACCTCGAGCGCGGCGGCAGGGTTGGTCGCGCCCGCGGACAGGGCTGAATGCCCGGCCCGCGGCGGCGGGTGGGCCGGCCGCACGATCGTTTCACGGTGCACGTGCATCACCGTCGGGATCGCGAGCGGCCTCGCCTCCGCGTGCGTGCCGGTGATGTCGATGCCCGCCGCGCCGAAGAATCCGCGCGCCTGCACCTGCGTCCCGGCCGTCGGCATCCGGCGGGTGACGCCGGAGATCCCCTGGCCATGGCACGGGATGGCCGCGGCTGCGATCGCGATCAGGATGCAGAGGCGGGGCACGCACGATTTTCTACGCGCGCCGGCCGGGCGGGACAAGCCCGGCGTGGGATCGACGGGGAATGCATCCATCCCGGCGAGGACGCCCGATTCCGGGGATCCGCCGCGGATCCGCACAGCCTTACAGCCCGGCGGTCACCCGGATGATCCGCGCGAGCGGTGTCCGCGGCCGAAAGCCGACGGTTCGCTCCAGCTTCTCGAGGGCGGGCCGCCGGCGCAGCATATCCTCGAACCCGGGCGCGTAGGCCTTCTCGTAGGGCACCAGCTCGACGACGGAATCGGATCCGAGCTCCGAGATCACCCGCGTGGCGAGGTCATGGATCGACACCTCTTCGTCGCCTCCCACGTTGAACACCTCGCCGCGCGCCGCCGGCTCGCGCTCGAGCCGGATGAGGGCCTCGACGGCGTCGTGCACGAGGCAGAAGCAGCGTGTCTGACGGCCGGTCCCGAAGACGCGCAACGGCCGGTTCTCGCGCGCGGCGGCGATGAATCGCGGCAGGACCATCCCGTAACGTCCGGTCTGCCGGGGCCCCACGGTGTTGAACAGCCGGGCGATCACCACCGGCAGACCGCGCTCGCGCGCGTAGGCGAGCGCGAGGAACTCGTCCATGAGCTTCGAACATGCGTAGCTCCAGCGTCCGAGGTGGGGCGGGCCGATGACCAGATCATCCTCCTCGCGGAACACATCGCGCTGGCTCTTTCCGTACACCTCCGACGTGGAGGTGAAGACCACCGGCACCCGGGCCGCCGCGGCCGCGCCGAGCACCGCCTCGGTCTCGGCGAGGTTGTTGTGAATCGTCGCCACCGGCGACTGCACGACGAGATCCACCCCCACCGCCGCCGCGAGGTGGAACACGGCGTCGGCTTCCCGCGTGAGCCGGTCGAGCCCGGGGCATGCGGACACCCGCGAAACGATGACGTCCAGGCGCGGGTCGGATTCGACGGCGCGCAGGTTCGCAAGGGCGCCCGTCGATTCGTCGTCCACCACGATGACCCGGCGGCCCTCGGCGAGCAGGCGCTCGACGAGGTGCGAACCGATGAAGCCGGCGCCGCCCGTGACCAGCGTGTGACGCGGGAACATGGGCGGAGCGTACCAGCGGCCGGAGCCGGAACCAATCGAGGCGATGCGGGACCGCGCCCCGCGGGCGGGGGCCCACGTCCCTGACGCACGGCATTCTCCCGCGCGCGGGACGGACGCAGCGACCCGCCGGGTGACGGCGGCACTTCCGGGCGGGCTGGCGCGGGAGGATCCCGGTGCGCATACTGCCCGGACCTTCGCCTGGGCCGGGAATCGATCCGGCGTGAGGCGAGGCGCAGGCAATGCGTTTTGTCATCGCCATCACGGGTGCGAGCGGCGCGATCTACGCGCAGCGGCTTCTCGATGCCATCGACCCGGCGGAGCACGAGGTCCACGTCGTGCTGAGCCGCTACGCGCCCGTCGTGCTGAAGGAGGAGCTGCCGGAGGGCGGCCTGCGCCTGAAGCCGGGCGTTGTGCAGCACAATCTCCGCAGCATGAGCGCGCCGTTCGCGAGCGGCTCCAACGCATTCGACGCGATGGCCGTCATCCCGTGCAGCATGGGGACGCTCGGCCGGATCGCCCATGGGTTGAGCGACGACCTGCTCCTGCGCGCCGCCGACGTCATGCTGAAGGAACGGCGCCGGCTGATCCTCGTGCCGCGCGAGACGCCGCTGAACCTGGTCCACATTCGGAACATGGAACTTCTGCTGCGCGCCGGCGCGACCATCCTGCCGGCGAATCCGTCGTTCTACGGGCGGCCCGCCACGATCGAGGAGGTCGCGGACACGGTGGTGGCCCGTGTGCTCGACCACCTCGGCGTGTCGCATCGCCTGATGGCCCGGTGGGGCGAGGAACACGAGTAACGGAGTCCGTCCCTTGGCTGAACACCCCCAGATTCGACCGCATTCATCCTCCATGATCCGGACCGCGCGCGAGTGGGCGTCCTTCGTCAAACTGAGCCACACGATCTTCGCGATGCCGGTGGCGCTCGCGGCGATGGTGGTCGCGGCGCGCGAGGACCGCGGCTGGCCCGGCTGGCGCGTGTTCCTTCTCGTGGTCGCTGCCCTCGTCACGGCGCGCACATGCGCGATGAGCTTCAACCGGATCGTGGATCGGCACTTCGACGCGATGAACCCGCGCACGGCCGACCGCCACCTGCCGACCGGCCGGATCTCGCTCGGCAGCGCGATCGCGCTGTGCGCGCTGAGCGCCGCGGCGTTCGTCACCGTGAGCGGCCTGCTCAACAGCCTGTGCCTCTGGCTCTCCCCGGTCGTGCTCTTCGTGATCTGCTTCTATTCGCTCACGAAACGCTTCACGGATTTCACGCACGTCTTTCTCGGCCTCGCGCTCGCGCTCGCGCCGGTGGGGGCATGGCTGGCGGTTCGCGGCACGAACGTCACGTGGCTCGAGGTGATTCAGATGATCCTGCTGGCGTCGGCGGTCGTCTTCTGGCTGACGGGCTTCGACCTGATCTACGCGCTCCAGGACTATGAGTTCGACCGCCGCGCCGGCCTTGGTTCGCTCGTGGTGCGGTGGGGGCCGAAGAATGCCCTGATGGCCGCCTTCCTCGCCCACGTGATCATGCTGATGCTGCTGGCGATCTTCGGCGTGGCGTGCCGGTTCCGTCTCCCCTACTGGGCGGGGCTCGGAATCATCGCCGCGTGCATCGTCCTGGAACACGCGATCGCCCGTCGGCGCAGCCTCAACTGGATCAACGTGGCGTTCTTCCGGCTGAACGCGCTCGTGAGCGTCATCTTCATGGCGATGACGATCGCGGAGGTCGTCTTTCCGTTCTTCAGGCCCCAGCGGTTCTAGGGGGCTGTCCGGCCGGAGCCGCGCGCCGGCGGCCGGGACGATCCCGCGCGGGGGGACGCGGACGGTATACCTTCACGGCCCGGGGGGCGGCGGAAGCGGCGAAAATCCTGCGCCTGGCGCGGTGAGATCGCGTATTGCGCATTGAACTCAGTCACGCCATGCCTCAGGGTTCCGTTGTGGAAACTGTCTTCGAAACGCTGAATGCCGCCGAAGCACAGTTGATTCGCTCCCGGCTCGAGGCGGCGGGTCTCAACCCGGAGGTCGACCCGGAGATTGATCCGATGTCGATCGAGGGGTTCGCGCTGCGGGGAGGGGGCATTCAAATCCGGGTGCCGGCATCCCAGGTGGAGCAGGCCCGGGCGGCACTTTCGGCGGAGAGCAAGGGCGAGGCATGAACCCCGGCCAGGCCCGGGCGCTGCGACGGCTGGCGTCGCAACTGCCCCCGGGGGAGTTGCGCTTCGACGACGAGGCGCTGGCAGCGCATTCCGCGGATCGCTGGTTCGCCTCGCATCGGCCGGATGCGGTCGCTCTTCCCGGCAGCACGGAGTCGGTCGTGCGCATCCTTCGGCATGCGCACCGGCACGGCATCGCCGTGACGCCCCGAGGCGCGGGCGAGGGATACGTCGGCGGCTGTGTCCCGGTGCAGGGCGGGCTGGTCCTCTCGCTGGACCGGATGAATCGGATCCGGGAGATCAGCGAGGCCGATTTCGTCGCGGTGGTCGAACCGGGCGTCCGCACGCTCGCCCTTCAGGAGGCAGCCGAGAGGAAGGGCCTTTTCTATCCTCCCGATCCCGCCAGCCGCGCCACGTGCAGCATCGGCGGGAACATCGCGACCAACGCGGGCGGGCCGCGCTGCCTCAAGTACGGCGTGACGCGCGACTACGTCCTCGGACTCGAGGTCGTGCTGGCCGACGGCACCCCGGTGCGCCTCGGCAGCCGGACCCACAAGAACAAGACCGGCTTCGACCTCGCGCGGCTGTTCGTCGGGAGCGAGGGACTGCTCGGGGTGGTCACGGAAGCCACGCTCAAGCTGCTGCCGCTTCCGCCATGGCGCGCGTGCCTCGCCGCGGGCCTGCATTCCATGAGGGACGCCGCGCGCCTGATTCGCGAGGTGTTCGCCGAGGGATTTCTGCCCTGCGCGCTCGAGGTGGCGGATCGTTTCACGCTCGCCGCCGCGCAGAAGCGCACCGGGGACACACGGCTCGCGGGATGCGGGGCCGTGATCATCGTCGAGCTCGACGGCCACGAGGGGTCGGTCCGGAGGGAACTGGCGGCGCTTGCGCGCATCGCGCGGCGTTTCGCGCCGCGGTTCCTGCAGCGCGCCCTCGGCCCCGAGGCGTGCGAGCGCCTGTGGCAGTTGCGCCGCGAGTTCTCCTACAGCCTGCGCGACACCGGCCTCACCAAGATGAACGAGGATGTCGTCGTGCCGCGCGGGCGCATCGAGGACCTGTTCCGCCTCGGCGCGCGCATCCAGAGGCGGCACGGCCTGCAGGTGGCGTGCTTCGGCCACGCAGGCGACGGCAACATCCACGTGAACATCATGGTGGACGAGTCGCGTCCGGGGCACGAGCCGCGCGTGGAGGCCGCGCTCGACGAGCTCTTCGACGGCGTGCTCGCCATGGGGGGTGTCATCACCGGCGAGCATGGTGTGGGAATCGCCAAGAAGCGCTGGTGGCCGAAGGCGCTGTCTGCCGAGGCGCGGAGCCTTCATGCAGCCCTCAAGACCGCCCTCGATCCGAAGGGCGTGCTGAATCCCGGCAAGTTTCTGTCCGAATAATTCCCTTCAGCCTGCCGATATATGAACAGCGTATGAGACGAGGTGGTAGAGCTCACGGAACCGCCGAGCCCTCCGGTCAGGTCGCGGCAGGGATCACAGATGCCGCGATCCGCAAGGCGACCGGGAAGGGCTGGGGCGACTGGTACGCCCTGCTGGATGCCGCGGGCGCCCGCACCATGAGCCATCAGCAGATTCGGGCGGTGATCGCCCAGACCGAATCGAGCTCATGGTGGCAGCAGATGATCGCGGTCTCCTACGAACAGGCCCGAAGTTTGCGCGAACGCCATCAGGGCGAGGACGGCTTCGCCGCGCATTCGAGCAAGCTCATCAAGGCCGGAGTCACGCGCGTCTTCGCCGCATGGACGGATGACACCCTGCGCGCCGGCTGGCTCGAGACGGAGGGCTGGCACCTGCGCAAGGCGACGCCGTGCAAGTCGATCCGCGCCACGTGGACCGACGGCCGGACCCAGCTCGATGTCGCCCTCTGGCCCCGCGGCGTCGGCGTCACCTTCATCCAGGTGGAGCACGCCCGGCTCGAGACCATGGAGGATGTCCATCGCATGAAGGAGTTCTGGTCGCACGCCCTCGAGCGGTTGCGCGAAATGCTGGAGCCCGCCGGGCATCCGCAGTCGCTGGCGGCCTGATTTTCGCCTTCGCGTGTGATTCGCCGGCCGGGAAGCGGCCACTTCCGCATTGCGCCGGCCGGGGACGGCCCTTATTGCTGAGGGCTCCGACCGCACACACATTATGGCGAACGTCTGCTATCACCCGTCCATCGAAGGGGCCCAGCACGGGGCCAAGAGCCTCGCGGACTTCCTTGATTACGCCAAACGCTCCGGAGCCACCGGCGCTCAGCCGAGCAATTACATGCTCCAGGGCGGGAATCTCTTCCTTCCCGCGAAGCAGATCCGCGAGGCGTTCGAATCCCGCGCCATGTCGCTCGACGGCATCTCCGCGCACTGCCCGTTCTGGGTGCACACCAGCGCATGGACCGGGACGAAGACCGGGCATCCCTTCATCCCGCCGGAGGCGCAGCAGCTTTCGCCCGAGAAACTCGAGGAATGGGCGGAGAACTATCTCCTCCGCCTGCTCGATCTCGCCGCCGAACTGAACGTGAAGGTGGTGCCCATGTTCTGGGGCGTGGCCTTCGGCTGGGAAGTCGCGACGGGCTACCCGTGGGGCTTCTGGAAGGGCCCGGGCTACGACCTCGTCGAGGAGGGCAAGGAGCGGTTCGTGCGCAAGACCGAGCGCCTGCGCAAGGCCGCCAACGAACGTGGCATCAAGCTCTGCCACGAAATCCATCCGGGCACCGCGGCGTCGTGCGCCGATGATTTCCACCTGCTCGTGAAGATCTGCGACGGCGACCCCTGCCTCGGGGTGAACGCGGATCCCTCCCACTGCTGGGAGAACGAACACTGGGAGAAGCGTTTCCTGTCGGTGGCCGACCGGATCTACGCGGCGCACGTGAAGAACCACACGATCCGCCGCGATGTCCCCGTGCGCGCGATCAAGCCGGACTGGCCGGATCGCGGCATGCAGTTCACGGACCTGCCCACGGGCGACCTGAACATGGCGCGCTACGCGGAACTCCTGATTCACACGGGATATCCGCGCCGGTACTGCGAACTGATGGGCACCAGCACGGCACCCCTCGTCGTCGAGGCGGAAAGCGCCCACAAGGACCTGGATTACACCAGCGCGAACGGCATCGCATACGTGCGCGACCACCTGTGCGCCCCGGTCGCCGCCGGATCCTTCGAGGAAGGCATGGGCGCCTGAGCGTCCTCGCAGCCGCGCGCACCATATTCCTGCCGGCGCCGTCCCGCCCGCGGGACGGCGCTTCTTGTTTCATGAGGCGCGCCACGGACACGAAGGAGGGAACGGGCCGCTTGCTTCCCAGGGAAACCCGCCGCGCATGCCAACCTGCGGGCGGCCTGTCCTCACTCGGCGCATCCGGGCCGTGGTGCCGGGCAGGACGGCGCCGTCGCCTTCCTCTCCCCTGGCGGCTTCACGCCCTGGGCGCTCTGGTTCAGGGAGATGCGGCGCACGCCGCGCGCGGCACCTCCCCCCCCCGGGGTCATTCGATCGGGATCCTGTAGAAGCACTGCCACTCGCCCGACGCCGAGCCGAGGGTGACCTTCCTGGCATTGATCCATTCGACGTGGCCGTCCTCGAACGTGAAGTTCCCGCCGGTGGGCGGGCCGCCGGGGCCTGCGTGGTTCGGTGTCTTCCAGTTGCGGCCGGCATCGGTCGTCACCCACCGCAGGCGGCGGTCGAAGACATCCGTCGCGCGCGGGCCGAGGCCCTGGAGACGATCGATGAGGAAGGGAGCGCGCATGTACTCGCCGCCGAGTTTGGTGCGGTAATGCCATGGACCGATGCCCTCGGAGTCATAGGGCCAGCTGGAGTTCGGGCGTCCCGCGCGATCCACGCGCCCCGGGAGATAGAAGTATCCCGTCAGGATCGGTTTCAGCTCGGAGGAGGCGTCTTCAAATCGCCACGTGTCCGCCTGCCGATGCCATTCGTCCGTGGGACAGAAGATCACGTGGTTCTGTGCCTTCTTGTCGGTGCCGGACCGCGGTTTCTGGGACTTGATCAGGTAGTTCTCCCAGAAGTGGGCCATGTTGGTGCCCATCCAGCTCAGGTGATAGCCGTCCGAGTTGTCCGGGAACGAATTGTCGGAATCGGAGGCGTACACGTTGATCGCGAGGCCCCACTGCTTCGAGTTGTTCATGCACAATGTGCGCTGGGCGCTCGTCTTGGCCTTGGCGAGCGCGGGCAGCAGCATGCTCGCGAGGATCGCGATGATCGCGATGACGACCAGCAGCTCGATCAGGGTGAAGGCGGAGGGGCGCGTGCGCGCGCCCGGTATACCGTCAAGGGGACGCGAACGGATGGATCGTCGCACGGAGTTCATGGGGACAGTCTTGGGCTTGGCGATTGACGGGAATCACGCGTAGCTCAGCAGCTTTGGCCCGCGGCCGCAATGGGTGAATGTGCGCCCACCCCGATGCGCATCGGGGTCGAATGGGGGGCCGGGCCCGATGCCTCGGCTCCGGGGGGC
>CAYMDA010000070.1:0-10361 GCA_964389135.1 uncultured Verrucomicrobiota bacterium
CGCCGGTTAAAGCGGTACGCGAGCTGGGTTCAGAACGTCGTGAGACAGTTCGGTCCTTATCCACTGTGGGCGGAGGAAACTTGAGGGGTTCATTCCCTAGTACGAGAGGACCGGGAATGACGCACTTCTGGTGTGGCAGTTGTTCCGTCAGGGGCAGCGCTGCGTAGCCATGTGCGGAAGGGATAAGCGCTGAAAGCATCTAAGTGCCAAGCCCATCCCAAGATAAGGTTTCCCAGGCCGCAAGGCCCTGAAGACTCCGGGTAGACTACCCGGTTGATAGGTCAGGCGTGCAAGCGCTGTGAGGCGCTCAGCGGACTGATACTAATAAGTCGTGAGGCTTGATCGTCCCATCGGACGATTTTTGACGGCGGTTCAGGCTCCTGTCCTGCGGTCCATGTATAGTTTTCAGGGAATCCCGCCCCGCGGGGTTCTTTTCAGCAGAATTTACTGGTGGCTGTGAAGCTGTGGTCCGACCCGATCCCATTCCGAACTCGGCCGTCAAACGCAGCGTTGCCGATGGTAGTGCTTGTATAGCTTGTGCGAGAGTAGGTCGCCGCCAGTTCTAAATAAGAATGCCGCCCTTCGGGGCGGCATTTTTTTTGCCCGCGTTCGGTGCTGCGCGTTTCTTTGGCGGCCGGCGCATTGGCTCCCGGCCGTGCCCGTGGGCATGGAGACGCCGCCTTGATTGTGATCTCCGGTGCCTGGGTGGCGACGCGCCAGCGCCAGATACCTGCGAACGCGCCGGGGGTGCATGGAAGCATCGAGTCGCTGCTGTTCGTCGACGACCGAGGGAATGCAGCCTCTACAGTTCACAGCGGGAGGCTCTTGGGCCTTTCACAGTCGATCGCGATCGCGGAGGGAGGGGGGGCGAGCAATGGACGCCTCTCTTTGTGCGTGAACCGGGACTTTCTCCTTTCCTGCGGCACGCCACGGGTCTGGCGTGTTGAGATGACGGGGTGAGGAACTCGACACTCGCGACTTCGAAGGTTTCCAGACGGAGCCGGACTTCAGCGTCTGAGCGCCGCCAATGGGTGGCGGCGTGGAACGCCAGCGATCAGACCCAGGAGTTCGCGCGCGCCCACGGCCTGAAGGTGGGGACGTTGAGGAACTGGATCCGACAGCAAGGGCGGTTCGGGTCGTCGCTTCCGGCGAAGGTGGAACTGCGGGAGATCAAACTCGAAGAGGTTTTCGGCTCCGGACTGTCGGCGGCTTCATGGGAGATGGAGATCCGCCTTCCCGGCGGGATCACGCTCGCCGTGGGGCGACACACGCCGCCTGAGCGGATCCGTCAGGTCGTGGAGGCGCTGCGATGCTGACCATTGGCGGCGCAACGCGCGTGTTTCTGGAGGTGCAACCGGTGGGATCTGCGCGCCAGTTTCGACCGCCTCTACGGGATCCACAGCGATCCATAGCAATCCATTGTCTGACCCCACTTCATGCGTGCTAAGTAGTTGAATGTGAGACGCTTGAGCGGCGCCTCGGATATGCTTCGAGCTGTGGCCTTCAAAACACGGGCGGGGAGGTGACGCACCAGGATCCGCTCTGCCGGCCCCCAAGCGCGGATTTCCGGATTAAGTCCAGGCCTGGCCCCTCAGGCCGGGTTCGCTATGGGGAGGCGCATCCTCGGGGAGGAGGTCATGCGGGGTGCGACGGGGGGGGCGATGGGGCAGACAATGCATTCGAAGGCTAAAGCGTTCCTGGGGGTCCCGGAGCAAGGAGACGGGATGGGTCCGGAACCTCCAAGAACTGGTCTCGTCATCCCGATCC
The DNA here is from genome assembly GCA_964389135.1 of uncultured Verrucomicrobiota bacterium. GTDB lineage: Bacteria > Verrucomicrobiota > Verrucomicrobiia > Limisphaerales > CAIMTB01 > CAIMTB01. Next base: position 1,768 of record CAYMDA010000070.1, read on the forward strand.
AAGTGCAACTTGCACAAGGGCAAGTATTTAGGGGTGTGGGAAATGGGGTCAGACAATGTATGGGGTTCGGCTGAGCCCCGGGTGGAGCCTATGGAAGGTGCCCTCGGTGCCCAGGATGCCGATGGACCGGACTTGCCGCCGGCCTGAGGCGGGATTCCGCGATCGGTTCCGAAACGCGACTCCCTGGATATGAGTCACAAGTGTCTGATGGACAGCAATTTGGGGTGCCCCTGAATGGGGTCAGACAATGTGTCTGAGCGGGGCTGTTTGCGTTCCGGCAGTTTCCGTGCGGGCACCGGCGATGCCATCACCGAGATCCCACGGCCTTCGTCCGGGCGAGCTCGCGAACCGGACGCCAAGCCCGTTGTTGCTCATTCCAGTAAAGGCAGTCGGCGTCCAGCGCCCCCAGTGCCAGCATGCTCTGCACCTCCCTCAACGGAAACGGTCCCGTCTGCGCGTTCCGGTGCCACAGATGAATCGGCGGACCCGGAACTTCAGCGGAAACCGATCGCGTGCGCACCCGTACGGGCACGGGCTCCTTGTCGTCGGAGGGGACGGAGAACCCGAAGGATCGCGCAACTCCCGCAACCGACATTCCAAACAGGAATCCGCCAATGTGGGCGGCGAAGGCGGTGCCCCCGGCCGTGTTCTCGCCAAGCGAGGAATGCATCCCGATGGCGTCCAGGACGAAGTAGCCCCACAGCAGCACCCACGACGGCACGTAGAATTCCCGCGCGCCAAACGCAATGAACCAGTAGATGAGGCGGAGCTCGACCGTAGTGCGCCGCAGCAGCACGACGAATGCCCCCATGCAGGCGGCGATCGCACCCGAGGCGCCCACGAGGGGAATCGGTGAATCGAATCCGCCGGGCATGAGCGGTACCTGCATGAGGCTGGCGGCAGTTCCGCCCGCCAGATAGAAGAGCAGGAACTTACCGCGCCCGAACAGGTCCTCCACACACGCGCCGAAGAGATAGAGGTACACCATGTTCCCGAGGAGGTGCAGGAACCCGGCGTGCACGAACAGGGAGGTGACCCAGTGGTGAAGCAGTGCGTCCGCCGGTATCAAGGCCAGCCCCCTGAACCATGCCTCGAACGCCTCCGGATCTCCGCGCATGCTGAACCCGAGCGTCAGCAGGTAGAGCAGAGCGCACGCGCCGATGAGTGCATAGGTGATGACTGGCTGGCGGGAGGCACGGTAATCCACCGCGACCGGGAGGAGAAGGAACATGGCAGCGCGTCAAGGTCGGCGACGACCCAGGGGAGGCTCACGGGTGGTCCGAAGGCGGACGGTTCTGCAGACGCGAGCGTTCGTCAACCGTCCTGTTGGGGGCGGTGGCGTGACTCTGAGTCTCCCCCGGACTCTTTGAAGGCCCCACTTCGGCTTCGAGGCGGCGCCAGTCTTTCGATCCCCCGCAGGCCAGCTGCAGCCGCGAGCCTCGAGCGGGCGACTCACTCCCGTTTCATTTCGGGAGGAAGCTCCGGCCGGGCACCTTTCCGATAGGCTTTGACACCTTCACGCCGCTCCGGGCGGAGCGGCGCCACCGGCCGCCGGCACTCACCCCGGGACACGGAGGGCGCGCCCGGGTGCCTGCCGGCCGACGGGGCGTGCGGTGAGCGTGATGAATCGACGGTCAGAGTCCGCGGAGAAAGCGGACTTCCTCCCGCAGGCGTTCCACCTCGCGCATGAGTTCGACCAGCAGCTTGAGGGCGGCGATGTTCATGCCGCAGGTGGTGCGAAGCTGCTCGATCCGCCGGATCATTCGGATCGCTTCATCGTTGAACTGCCATCCGCCGGCATCAGGATCGGTGACGGGCGATACCAGACCGTACTGGTAATAGATCGCGATGAGCCGCCGCGACACCCGGGCCATCTGCGCCGCGGCTTCGATGGAATAGGTCATCCCCGGATTCGGCTCGTACAAGTCGATTGCGGTCACGGAACTCGCGATGGGGGGAAGATTCATGGCTGGGCTCGGAGTCTTGGATTGGGCAGGGGGTTGGCGCGTTCCATCTCGGCGCGAGCGCGGGATCGGGAGTGGCAAAGGTCGCGTTTCATGGATGCTCGGTGGATCTGCCGCGGGCCGCCTCACGGAGCTTTTCCCAGAGGGCGCGTTCCCCGGACGTGACGCTCGATGGAATCTGAATGGAAGTCACGATGTAGAGGTCGCCCCGCGCGCCGTTGCCGCCGGCGGGCAAGCCGTGTCCACGGACGCGGAGCTGCGTGCCCGGCCCCGTGCCGGGGGGAATCCGGACGGTGACCGGGCCCTCGAGCGATGGCACGCGGATGGACGTGCCGAGCACGGCGTCCCAGGGGGCGAGTTCGACGTCGTGGTACAGGTCGGATCCGCGCACGCGGAAGTCCGGGTGCGCGGCGATGCGGACATGCAGGTACAGGTCGCCGGGGGCGATTCCCTCCGCGCTTTCACCCTTGCCGGGGACGCGAAGCGTCTGTCCGTCGCGGGCGCCGGGTGGAATGCGCACCTTGAATGTGTGGGTTTCCGCGGCGCCGGTGACCGGATCGACCTGCTGGAGGGAGATGTTGCGGATCGACCCGCGGAAGGCTTCCTCGAGCGTGACGAGGATATCCCCTTCGATGTCGCGGCCGCGAACGGGGCGTGATCCGCCGGCGGGGCCTCCGTGCGGGCCGGCCTGGCGGAAGATCTCCTCGAAGGGATCCGCCCGGCTGCCGGCCCCGAAGAATCGCTCGAAGAAGTCGCTGAACCCGGTTCCGCCGAAGTGGAATTCGTAGTGACGCGCCCCGTCCGCGGACTCCCATGCGGTGGTGCGGGGCCCTCGCGCGCCGTCGGCTGCGGGGCCGCCGGCGCGATTCCAGTCGGCGCCGAGCGCGTCGTATTTTCTGCGCTTGTCCGGATCGCTGAGCACCTCGTAGGCCTCATTGACGGCCTTGAATTTCTCCTCGGCGGCGGCCTTGTCCCTGGCGACGTCGGGATGGTACTTCCGCGCCAACTGACGGAACGCCCGCTTGATTTCCTCGGCGCTCGCGTTCCTCGGGACGCCGAGCGTTGCGTAGTAATCCTTGAACTCGACGGCCATGGGGACGACGCGATCAGGATTCGGGGCTGCCGGCGGCGGAGGCGGTCTCGGCGGGTGCGGACTGGAAGTCGAGCTTGCCGTCCTTCAGACCCACGGTGATGCGGGTCTTACCGGGGATCTCCCCGGCGATGATCTTGCGTGAGAGCGGTGTCTCGACATGCCGCTGGAGGAAGCGGCGGAGCGGCCTGGCCCCGTACACGGGGTCGTACGCCTCTCGGGCCACGTGTTCGCGGGCGGGTTCGGTCAGCTCGAGGCTGATGGACCGCTCGGCGAGCCGGGAGCGGAGGAGTTGAAGCTGGAGGTCCACGATGCGCTCGATCTCCGGCAGAGTGAGCGCCTTGAAGAGGACGATCTCGTCCACGCGATTGAGGAACTCGGGCCGGAAATGGGCGCGCAGCTCGGCCATGACCTTCTCGCGGACGCCCTCCGGGATTTCGCCACTCTCGTGGATCTCGTGGATGAGGTGGGGGCTCCCGATGTTGCTCGTCATGATGATGAGCGTGTTCTTGAAGTCGACGGTGCGTCCCTGGCTGTCGGTGAGCCGGCCGTCGTCGAGGATCTGGAGGAGAATGTTGAAGACGTCGTGATGCGCCTTCTCGATCTCATCGAACAGGATGACGCAGTAGGGCCTGCGGCGGACCGCCTCGGTGAGTTGTCCGCCCTCCTCGTAGCCGACGTATCCCGGCGGGGCGCCGATGAGCCGGGCCACCGCGTGCTTCTCCATGTACTCGCTCATGTCGATGCGCACGAGATTGTCCTCCGTGTCGAACAGCGACTCGGCGAGGGCCCGGGCGAGCTCCGTTTTGCCGACGCCGGTCGGGCCAAGGAAGATGAAGGAACCGATGGGACGCTTCGGGTCCTTCAGGCCCGAACGCGCCCGGAGCACGGCGTCGGCGACGGCGTCCACGGCCTCGTCCTGGCCGACCACGCGCTGGTGCAGGATCTGGTCAAGGCGAAGGAGCTTCTCGCGTTCACCCTCGAGGAGGCGGGTGACGGGAATGCCGGTCCAGCGGGACACGATTTCGCCGACCTCCTCGGCGGTGACCTCCTCGCGGAGCAGTCGCGGGCCGTCCTTGTCGCCGGCGGCGCGGGCCTCGAGCTCCTTGAGCTGGCGTTCGAGCTCGGGGATGCGGCCGTACTGAAACTCTGCGACACGCGAGAGGTCGTTGCGCCGGCGGGCCGCCTCCATTTCCGTTCTGGCGAGCTCGAGCGCCTCGCGGAGTTTCTGGATGTTCTCGACGCTGGATTTCTCGGCCTCCCACCGGGCCTTGAGGGCATCGCGCTGGGAGCGGAAATTCGCGAGGTCCCGCTCGAGCACGGAGAGGCGTTGCCTGCTCGCCTCGTCCTTTTCCTTCCGGAGGGCTTCCCGCTCGATCTCGAGCTGCATGAGGCGGCGTTCGAGCTGCTCGAGTTCCTCGGGCATTGACTCGATCTCGGTGCGGAGCTTGGCGGCGGCCTCGTCGATGAGGTCGATCGCCTTGTCGGGGAGGAAGCGGTCGGAAATGTAGCGGTGGGAAAGCTGCGCGGCGGCGACGAGGGCGGCGTCCTGGATGCGGACTCCGTGGTGCAGCTCGTAGCGTTCGCGCAGCCCGCGGAGGATGCTGATGGTGTCCTCGACGCCGGGTTCGGAGACGAGGACCGGCTGGAACCGGCGCTCGAGCGCAGCGTCCTTCTCGATGTGTTTCCGATATTCATCGAGGGTTGTGGCGCCGATGCAGTGGAGTTCGCCGCGGGCGAGCATGGGCTTGAGCATGTTGCCGGCATCCATGGCTCCCTCGGCCTTTCCGGCGCCGACCATCGTGTGGATCTCGTCGATGAAGAGGATGATTCGTCCCTCGGCGCGCGTGATCTCCTGGAGGACGGCCTTGAGGCGTTCCTCGAACTCGCCGCGGTACTTGGCGCCCGCGATGAGGGCGCCGAGGTCGAGGGCGACGATGCGCTTGTCCCGCAGGCTGTCGGGGACGTCGCCTCCGACGACGCGGCGGGCGAGTCCCTCGACGATTGCCGTCTTGCCGACTCCGGGTTCGCCGATGAGGACGGGGTTGTTCTTCGTGCGGCGGGAGAGGACCTGGATGCAGCGCCGGATCTCGGCGTCACGCCCGATGACCGGATCGAGCTTGTTCTGCGCGGCAAGGCGGGTGAGGTCGCGTCCGTATTTTTCGAGCGCCTCGTAGGTGGCCTCCGGATTGGCGCTGGTGACGCGCTGGTTTCCGCGGACGGTGGTGAGCGCGGAGAGGAAGTCCTCGCGACGGGCGCCGATGTTCTTGAAGATCTTCCCGGTGGCGGTGCCGGCGGGTTCGTCGAACATCGCGAGGACGAGGTGCTCGACGGAGACGTACTCGTCCTTGAGGCGTTTGGCCTGATCCTGCGCGCTCACCAGCAGGCGGTTGAGGCGCTGGGTCACGTAGAGACCCTGCCCGGTGGTGTCCGTCCCCGAAACCCGCGGCAGGCGGGCGAGTTCCTCCTCGAGGCGGGCGCGCAGGAGGTCGGGCGAGACCTTTGCCTTCTCGAACAGTCGTGGAACCAGGCCGCCTTCCTGGGTGAGCAGGGCGAGGAGGAGGTGTTCGACGTCAACGGCCTGGTGCTGGTGGCGCGTGGCGATGTTCTGCGCCTCGAGCAGGGCCGCCTGCGATTTTTCGGTGAACTGACTCAGGTCCATGGTCCTACGTGCCGAATACTAGCGCAGAATCGGGCGGGAGGAGAACGGTTCGTGGCCAGCCGGCCGGCCGCGATCGGAGCCTCGCGCTCCGCCGGCCAATTCGCGCCGTTCCGCGCGCTGTGGGGGCATGGCGGAGCGGTTCCCCGCCCGGCTGAAGCGGGCCGGCCGGGGAGCCGGGGGTGGCGTCAGCCGTTGCCCTGTGGCCCGGAGGATTGGGCGAAGATGCGGTTCGCCTCCTCCAGGGTTTCGCGGGACCCGATGTCGTACCAGATGCCGGGCACCTGCCACGTGTAGAAGGGCGTGCGCTCGAACATCCACTGAACGAGTCGCCCGGGCTGGTCGGGATTGTTGCCCTCGGCGACGTACTGGCGGATCAGAGGGAGGGTGTGGCGCGGATAGTAGTAGAGCGCGATGCCGACGAGGGTGCTCGAGGGCTGGGCGGGTTTCTCGACGAAGCTCAGGATGCGCCCCTCCGAATCGAGCGTGATGTTGCTGTACTTCCTTGCCAGATCGAGGCTGCCGACATCGTAGATGCCGAGGACCGGGGCGTTGCGGGCGCGGCAGGTTTCGCCGAAGCCCCGCAGGGGATGGCTGAAGAGATTGTCCCCGGCCACGACGATCAGGTCGTCGTCGATTGCGTGCTGCTGGAGGACGAGGTTGAGATCGCCGATGGCGCCCAGCTTGTTGGAGTCGTCGGTGGAACCGTCGTTGACGATCGTGAACTGGAATTTCCGCCCCTTCTCGTAATCGCGCGCCCAGCGCTCGAAGTGTCCGGCGAACTTCGCGTTGGTGACCACGTAGACGTGATCGATGCCGTCGACCGGCGCGAGGTTGTCGAGCACGTACTCGATCATCGGCCTGCCGGCCACGGGAAGGAGCGGTTTGGGCTGCGTGAGCGTGAGCGGGTAGAGGCGGGTGGCGTAACCCGCGGCAAGGATGAGGGCTTTCATGAAATCAGGGGTGGCGGCGTCAGGGGCTCCGCCTCGTCCTTCGGTTCGGAGAAGAGCAGGGGGGCGATGCGCCGCGCGAGTTCGCCGGCGGCCGTCTGGATGGCCGTGCTTCCGGGCTGATCCACGGCCCAGTCGGCGAACTGTCGCGCCTCCTCGATCCGGCATCGGCGGATGACATGCTTGATGCGCGGCACCGAAGCCGGCGCGGCGCTGAGCTCATTCACTCCGAGGCCGATCAGCAGGGGGACGAGCATGGGGTCACCCGCCATTTCACCGCAGACCCCGACCCAGATGCCGCGGCGTCGCGCGGCTTCGACGGTCAGGCGGATCATGCGCAGAACGGCGGGATGGGTTGGCTGGTACAGGTGCGCGATGCGGTCGTTGAGGCGGTCGATCGCGAGGGTGTACTGGATCAGATCGTTCGTGCCGATGCTGAAGAAATCGACGTGGGGCGCGAGGGAATCGGCGATCAGGACGGCGGAGGGGATCTCGATCATGGCGCCCACCTCGAGACGTTCGGCGAACGCATGTCCCTCGGCGCTGAGGGCCTGCTTGCACTCCGCGAGGAGGGCGTTCGCCTCGATGAGTTCCTCGACGCACGAGATCATCGGGTACATCAGGCGGACGTTTCCGTGCGCGCTCGCGCGCAGGATCGCGCGGAGCTGCGTCCGGAACATGTCACGCTGGTTCAGGCAGAACCGGATCGCGCGCCAGCCGAGGAACGGATTCACCTCGTGGGGCATGCGCAGGTAGGGCGCGAACTTGTCGCCGCCGATGTCGAGCGTGCGGATGATGACGCCGTCGGGTTTCACGGTTTCCGCGACGGCGCGATAGGCCTGGAACTGTTCCTCCTCGCCGGGCGCGCTCGAGCCGGCGAGGAAGAGATATTCCGTGCGGAAGAGCCCGACGCCCTCGGCGCCGACCTCGCGAACGACCGGTGCGTCGTCCGCGAGCTCGAGGTTGGCCGAGACGATGATCCGGGTTCCGTCGGGGGTCACGGCGGGAAGATCGCGGATCTCGCGGAGGCGCTCCTCGAACTGGAGCCGGCGTCGCGTGAGCTGGCCGTACTCGAAGAGCGTCTGGTCGGTCGGATTGATGAAGACGCTGCCCGTGTGGCCGTCGAGCAGGACCTGCTGCCCGGAGACGACGCGGGAACTGATCTCGTGGAGGCCGACCACGGCGGGGATCTTCAGCGAGCGCGCCAGGATCGCGGTGTGCGACGTGAGGCTCCCGACATCGGTGGCGAAGCCGAGCACCTTGGTGCGGTCGAGCTGCGCCGTGACGGAGGGCGTGAGGTCGCGCGTGATGATGATGACGGGCTCGTTCAGGACGGGAGGTCCGCCGCTGCTGGTCTTGCCGACGAGATGATTCACGACGCGCTGCATCACGTCGCGGATGTCCACGGCGCGCTCGCGCAGGTAGGGATCGGCGAAGGCGCTGAGGCTGTCGATGTATTCCCGGGCGACGTCCTGGAACGCCGCCTCGGCGCTGAGGCGCATCTCGCGGATGCGCCTCAAGCATTCACCGAGCAGCGCCGGATCCTCGAGGATCAGGAGGTGAACCTCGAAGATGCTGGCGTCGCGGGTGCCGAGTTCCTCGGCGAGGCGCCGCTGGAGTTCCTGGATCTCGCCGCGGATGACGACGATCGCCTGCTCCAGGCGCTCGATCTCGCGGGGAACCGCCGATTCCGGGATCTCGCGCGGGCCCGGCGTGGGATCGTTGTCCTTCAGCACCAGAACCGTCCCCCGGCACACGCCGGGGGATGCAGCCACGCCGTGTAGAACGACCTCCCCGCTGCGGTCCTGGGACGGCACGGGTTTTCCTTAGCGGGGATGCCCCCGGTAGAAAAGCTATTCCTGCTACTCCCGGGCGAGGGCCTGTTGCCTCAAAAGTTTTGACACTGGGGAGGGTTGGCTTGGGAGGGGTGG
>CAYMDA010000071.1:0-10319 GCA_964389135.1 uncultured Verrucomicrobiota bacterium
GTTGAACTTCGGCATCTCGCGGGAGGTGAAGGCGAAGATGTCCGCGACGATGCGCATGGAGGGTCCGGGCGGATAGATGTAGGTGTTCCGCACCATGTACTCCTTGAGGATGTCGTTCTGGATGGTGCCGGAGAGCTGATCCCGGCGGACCCCCTGTTCCTCCGCGGCCACGATGTAAAAGGCCATGATCGGGAGCACCGCCCCGTTCATCGTCATCGAGACCGAGATCCGGTCGAGCGGGATCTGGTCGAACAGCACCTTGACATCGAGAATGGAGTCGATCGCGACCCCGGCCTTCCCGACATCCGCGAACGCCCGGGGATGGTCGGAGTCGTAGCCGCGATGGGTGGGCAGGTCGAACGCCACCGAGAGTCCCTGCTGCCCGGCCGCGATGTTGCGACGGTAGAACGCGTTCGACTCCTCGGCCGTGGAGAAGCCGGCGTACTGCCGCACGGTCCACGGCCGGGAGACGTACATCGAGCCGTACGGTCCGCGGAGGAACGGAGGAAACCCGGGCTGGGTGTCGAGGTGCTCGCACCCGGCGAGGTCCTCGCGCGTGTAGAGAGGGTGCAGGTCGATCTGCTCGAGCGTCTTCTCGACGAGCTCGGCGAGCGGCCTGCCGGTCTCGCGCTCGATCTGCGCCTGCCAGTCGGCCCGCGTGGCCGGCACGTGCGGATCGTCGAACGGGATCGTGGTGAAATCGGGGAAGGGCTTCATCGTGTGCGGCGTTTCAGGATTCCAGGATCTCCACGCCCATGCGCCGGGCGATTCCGCTGAGGACCTCGAGGGCATTCGCGCGGATGTGGATGAACTCGTCCACGCCGGCCGCCCGGTGCGCCTCCACCTGGTCCGGCGGGTGACCCGCAAGAAGGATCAGCCCCTTCGGACGCGCCGCGCGGTAGGCCCGCGCGAACGGCGGCACGAGGTCCGGATACGTTTCGTCCGTCGAACAGATGCACGCGGCGACCGCGTCGCTCCGCGCCGCGGCCGCGGCGGCATCCTCCGGGCTGTCGAATCCCGGCCCCTGCACGACGCGGAATCCGGCGGCCTCGAAGAAGCCCCTCGCGAAATCCGCGCGCGCCCTGTGCTGCCTCGGAGGCCCCATGCTGGCGAGGAAGATGCCGGGACGCAGTCCCTCCCGCGCCGTGTGCGAATCCACCGCGGCACGGAGCCGCTCGAATCCGGCTGCGGCGCGTGTGAGCGGCACGGGCGTGACGGCCGCGTCGGGCTGGTCCTCGATGCGAACCGCGCGGGTGATCTCCCCGAGCGTTGCGCCGGCGAGGACCGCCTCCACGCACGTTTCGAACAGGGACGCCTCCGGGCGGCCCACCACCGCGGTGAGTCGCTCGAGCACCGCGTGGTGGGTCGAATCGGATGCCGCCGTCCGGGCGGCCGCCACCTGGCGGGACCGCCGCTGATGGAACGCCGAGGCGTCCACGTTCACCGATTCCACCGGCGGTTCGGCCGGGTTCGCGTAGAGATTCACCCCGACGATGACATCCCGGCGCAGCGCGACGTTCCGCAGCCGCTCGGCGGCGACCCGGCCCACCTCGCGCTGCGGGAAGCCGGATTGCATGGCGCGGGTCATGCCACCCTGGCGCTCGATCTCCTGGAACAGCTCCCACGCGCGACGAGCCAGCTCGTGGGTCAGGCTCTCCACGTACCATGAACCGCCCGCGGGATCGATCACGTGCGTGAGGTGGCACTCGTCCCGCAGGACGAACTGCTGGTTGCGCGCCACGCGCTGCGAGAACTCGCTCGCCGGCCGGAGAACCTCATCAAACGGGCCGACCTGCAGGCTGTCGCAGCCGCCGAGCACCGCCGCGAACGCCTCCACCGCCGTCCGCAGAATGTTCGTGTGCATGTCGTACACGGTCTTGTTGAAGAGGCTCGTGCGCACATGCAGCGACCACCGCTGCGCCGGCCCGCCGCCGCCGAGGGCCCGGATGAGCCGCGCCCAGAGCATCCGCGCGGCGCGGAGCTTGGCGATCTCCATGAAGAACCGTTCTCCGACGGTGTAGGCGCTGCGGATCCGGGGGGCGACCACGTCCACGCCGAGCCCGCGCTCATGCATCGCGCGCAGGTACTCGAGCGAGGTCGCCAGCGTGAAGGCGAGCTCCTGCACCGCGTTCCCGCCGGCCTCGTGCCATGCCCGGCTGTGAACGCAGATGGTCTGCAGCCGCGGCGCGTGTTCGGCCGCCCATGACGTGAGCGCCGCCATCTCCCGGTAGGCCTCCCCGAGCGACTGCGGGAGCCTGCCCTCATGGGCGAGAACCCCGAGCGGATCGATCTCAATGCAGCCCGAGAGCCTGGACGTGTCGATCCCCCGGCGCCGGGCGAAGGCGGCGAGGAGCGCGGCCACCGGCATTCCGGACGCGCCCGAACGGATGAAGACGGGAACGCGCTCGAGATCGATCCCGTCGAATGCGGTCTCGAGATCCTCGAGCGAGCACAGGGACAGGCCGCCGGCGCCGACGTCGCCGGGCTGGGCGAGATCCGGGTCGGCGCCGTTCCGCGTCGCGCGGTCGAGGACGATGTTCAGCGCGGTGAGCCCGCGCTCGAGCCCGTGCCGCGCGACGCTGTTGAACTCCGCCGCGCTGGCCGTGGCGATCTCCTGCGAGACCTCCCACGGCCGCGCGAGGTAACCCGAGGCGCGCACTCCGCGCACGAAGGGCGGAAAGCCCGGCAGGGAGTCCGCGTGGGGAGTCTCGCAGTCCCGATGGTAGATCGGCTGGAGCGTGATCCCCTCGTAGGTCGGGGTAAGCATCTTCCGATCGAAGGGCGCCCCCTTCAGCTCGGTCTCGACAAGCTGGCGCCATTCGGCCGGTGACACCGGGGGGAACTCGGCGAGCAGGGGCTCGCGCGGGGTGTGGGCTTGCGTGGGCATGGCAGGCTGGGCGGTTCAGCGGGCAGGTGCGGCGGGCGCGGGAATCGGGCGCGTGCAGGTGTTCACTCGATGTCCTCCACGGTGACTTCGTGCCGCCGGCCGTTGATCGACAGGACCATGTGGCGCCCCCGCCCCGGCCGGGGCGCCGGGGCCGATGCCGGGGGGGGCGCGGATGGCGCGGATCGCGCGGCGGCCGGCGCCGGCGCCGGCGCGGAGGCGGCCGCGGAGGCGGCCGCGGGGGCGCCATCGGCCGCGGCCGGCTTCCGGATCAGCGCCTCGACCTGCTGGGGGAACATCGCGAAGAGCACGACCGTCTCGTCGTCGGTCGGCAGGCCCTTGTCGGCGCACTGCTTCCGGAACTTCTCGAGGCCGGGCTCGAGATGGTCGGCGGGGCGGTCCGTCATGGCCTTGCGGCCGGTCTGGCGCTCGACCCGGGCGAGAAGCTCCGGGTCGATCGGGCCCGGGGTGCGTCCGTACTTGCCCAGCGCGATGTCCTGCGCGGGCTGGCAGATCATCTTCCACCGGCCGAACTTCACGTTCATCATGGCCTGGGTGCCCACGATCTGGGACGTGGGCGTGACGAGCGGCACCCATCCGAGCGCCTCGCGCACGACCGGGATCTCCCTCACGACCTTGTCGAACTTGTCGGCCATGCTCTGCTCCTTCAGCTGCGTCCGGAAGTTGGAGAGCATGCCTCCGGGCACCTGGTAGATGAGGATGTCGGAATCGACGCGCTCGTTGGCGGGGCTGGTGAACTTCTCGAGCTCCCGATAGACGCCCTCGAAGTGCGCGCGGAGCTCGCGGAGGCGCTCGGTGTCGAACGACGGCCGCCGCGGATGGCCCTCGAGCAGCGCGAGCATGCGCTGGGTGTCCGGCTGCGACGTGCCGTTGGCGAACGGGACGATGGACACCTCGACGCAGTCCACGCCGGCGTCGATCGCCGCGAGATAGCTCGGCGCGCCCAGGCCCGCCGTGTCATGGCAGTGGAGCGTGATCGGAACACCCACGCGCCGCTTCAGCTCCTTCACCATGCGGTACGCGATCTGCGGCTGGAGGATTCCGGACATGTCCTTGATCGCGATCGAATCGCACCCGAGCTTCTCCAGCTCGACGCCGAGGCTGACGAAGTTCTCGACGGTGTGGACCGGGCTGATGGTGTAGCAGAGCTCTCCGCGCGCGTGCCGGCCGCAGCGCTTCACCGCGCGGATCGCGGTCTGCAGGTTCCGCACGTCGTTCAGCGCGTCGAAGATGCGGAAGATGTCCATGCCCGCGTCGGCGGTGCACCGGACGAACGCCTCGACGACGTCGTCGGGAAAGCTGGCGTACTGAACGATGTTCTGGCCGCGCAGCAGCATGAGGTGCGGTGTCCGCGGCGCCGCCTTCTTCAGCGCCCGCAGGCGGTCGAAGGGATTCTCGCCGAGGAACCGCAGGCAGGAGTCGATGGTGGCCCCTCCCCATGTCTCGAGGCCGTTGAACCCCATCGCGTCCAGCACGGGCGCGGCGGGCAGCATCTGGGAGGTGGTCATTCGCGTGGCCGCCATCGACTGGTGGCCGTCGCGGAGCACGGTGTTGTTGAAGAGGACGGGTGGGGTGCTCACGGCTGGGTGAATTGGAGAAGCGGCAAGGAAAGCATTTCAACCCGCGGACGAACAGCCCCGCATCGCGGGGCCGGGCGCCGCGGCCGCCCGGCCCCTCTCGATCGAAATCGACGCGGGATCCATTCAGCGGTCTCCCAGGAATCGCACCAGCGACTCGCGGTACCCCCGGCTGAGCGTGAGCTTCGTCCCGTCGTGCAGGATCACGACGTACTCACCATGGAACATCGGCTGCATCTCGCGGACACGGTCGATGTTCACGAGCGTGGACCGCGCGATCCGGACGTAGCGCCGCGGGTCGAGGCGCTCCACGAAGTTGGCCAGCGTGTCGCGCACCAGGTGCGCGTCGCGCCCGATGTGCAGCTTCACGTAATTGTCCTGCGCCTCGATCCAGTCGATCTCGTGCGGCCGGAGGAACACCACCCGCCCGTCCAGCTTGATCGCGATCCGGTCCGGCGCGGGCCTCTCCGGCCTCTGATGCTGCAGCGCCTCGAGCACCGCCGAGAGCTTCTCCGAAAGCCCGTCGGTGTCGGGGTTCCTCAGCTGCTCCCGGGCGCGGTTGAGGGCGTCCACGAGACGGTCACGGTCGAAGGGCTTCAGCAGGTAGTCGAGGGCGTGCACGTCGAACGCCTTCACCGCGAACTCGTCGAACGCGGTCACGAACACGATCTGCGGGACGCGCGTGCCCTTCAGGTGGCTGACGACCTCGAAGCCGTCCATCTCGGGCATCTGCACGTCGAGGAAAACAAGGTCGGGATGCTCCCGCCGGATGGCCGCGAGCGCCTCCTTGCCATCGGCGCATTCGGCGGCGATCTCGATGTCGGATTCCTTCTTCAGCAGGTTGCGGAGGCGGTCGCGGGCCAGCGGCTCGTCGTCGGCAATCAGGACTCGCATGGCTTTCTGGGGGTGGGGGATTATCAGGTTTACTGCTGTTCGAGGCGAATATGCATCAGATATCGGAATAGTACAAGGACGATTGAGGGTCGAATTGATCTTGCCGGCGCGGGCTGCGCACTCTCGCGGATCATGAACCGGACGACAGGCGGGCTCGCCCTCGCGGTGGCGGTGGCGGGCGTGGTTTCGTGCGTGCATGGACCGATGAAGATGGCGCCGATCGAGTACCCCGAGACGCGGAAGGAGCCGGTGACGGACGTCTATCACGGCACGGCCGTGGTGGATCCCTACCGGTGGCTGGAGGACGACAATGCGCCGGAGACCGAGGCGTGGGTGGAAGCCCAGAACCGCGTCACCTTCGCCTACCTCGAGTCGATCCCGGAGCGCGCCGCGATCTCGAACCGGCTGAAGGAGCTCTGGAACTTCGAGCGCTGGGGGACCCCGAGCCGCCGGGGCGACCGGTACTTCGTCTCGCGCAACGACGGCCTGCAGAACCAGTCGGTCGTGTACACGATGGCGGACCTCGAGGGCGGGCTGCGTGAACTCCTGGACCCGAACCAGCTCTCGCCGGACGGGACGGTGGCGCTGAGCGGCGCCGCGGTGAGCGAGGACGGCAGGCTCTTCGCCTACGGCCTCGCGCACTCGGGTTCGGACTGGCAGGAGTGGCGCGTGCGCGACGTGGCCACGCGCGCCGATCTCCAGGACGTCATCGAGTGGGTGAAGTTCTCCGGCGCCTCGTGGATGCGGGACGGCTCCGGGTTCTTCTACAGCCGGTACGATGCGCCCCCCGAGGGCGAGCGGCTGACCCGGGCGAACTACCATCACAAGCTCTACTTCCACCGGCTGGGCACCCCGCAGGCCGAGGACGAGCTCGTGTACCACCGGCCGGACCGCAAGGAGTGGAACTTCAACGGGGCGGTGACCGACGACGGCCGTTACCTCGTGATCACGGCCTCGGAGGGGACCGACCCCCGGAACCGCGTGCTGTACAAGGAGCTGTCCCGCCCCGACGCGCCCGTGACCGAGCTGCTGATGGAGTTCGATGCGGAGTATTCCTTCATCGACAACGACGGTCCGGTCTTCTGGTTCAAGACGGATCTCGACGCGCCGCGGTCGCGGGTCATCGCCATCGACATCCGCCGCCCCGGTCGGGAGCACTGGCGCGAGGTCATCCCGGAGGCGGGGGAGACCCTCACGAGCGTCAGCGTGGTGGGCGAGCGCTTCCTTTGCAGCTACCTGAAGGACGCGCGCAGCCTCGTCCGGGTGCACACGCTCGACGGCCGGTACGAGCGCGACGTGGACCTTCCCGGGATCGGTTCGGCGTCGGGCTTCCGCGGCAGGCGGCACGACACGGAGACCTTCTACACGTTCACCAGCTTCACGGTGCCGGGGACGGTATACCGTTATGACATCGCGCGCGGCGTGAGCACGGTCTGGCGCCGGCCCGACGTGGACTTCGATTCCGACGCCTACGAGACGCGGCAGGTGTTCTTCACGAGCCGCGACGGCACCCGCGTCCCGATGTTCATCACCCACCGCAGGGGAATGAAGCTCGACGGCAACCGCCCCACCTACCTGTACGGGTACGGCGGATTCAGCATCAGCCTCACCCCCTCCTTCTCCGTGGCCAACGCCGCATGGCTCGAGATGGGCGGCGTGTACGCCGTGCCCAACCTCCGGGGCGGCGGCGAGTACGGGGAGGAGTGGCACCAGGCCGGCATCAAGCTGAAGAAGCAGAACGTCTTCGACGACTTCATCGCCGCGGCCGAATGGCTGATCGACAACGGCTACACCAATCCGCGCCGGCTCGCGATCGGCGGCGGCAGCAACGGCGGCCTGCTCGTCGGCGCCGCGATGACGCAGCGCCCCGAGCTGTTCGCGGCGGCGCTGCCCGCCGTGGGCGTCATGGACATGCTGCGGTTCCACAAGTTCACCATCGGCTGGGCGTGGACGAGCGATTACGGCAGCAGCGATGACCCGGAGGAGTTCCGCGCGCTCTACGCTTACTCGCCGTACCACAACCTCAGGGACGGTGTGCGGTATCCGAGCACCCTCGTGACCACCGCGGACCACGACGACCGCGTGGTGCCGGCCCACAGCTTCAAGTTCGCCGCGCGCCTCCAGGAGGCGCACGCCGGCGAGAACCCGGTGCTGATCCGCATCGAGACCAAGGCGGGGCACGGCGCCGGCAAGCCCACGAGCAAGCAGATCGCCGAAGCGGCGGACCGGCTCGCGTTCCTCGTCCGGGAACTCGGCGTGAAGCTTCCCAAGTGAACGTGAACGGCGCGGGCGCGCCGGGACAGGACCGGCCGGCGGGCGCCGTCCTCGGATGGGGCGGCCCGCCGCTCCTGCAATACGCGGGGGCGGTCGTGCTTTTCACCATCCCGTGATGCCGTGACGCAGGCTCCCGGGTTGCGAACGGGCGCTGCCACGGGGAGCCCGTGGATCCCGTCCGGATCATCGGGACGCCGCATTCCTCCTGCCGGGCAACCGGTCGGGGGGAAGATGACCTCCGGTCCCGAACCGCCCGGCACGAT
Source organism: uncultured Verrucomicrobiota bacterium (assembly GCA_964389135.1). Taxonomy (GTDB): domain Bacteria; phylum Verrucomicrobiota; class Verrucomicrobiia; order Limisphaerales; family CAIMTB01; genus CAIMTB01. Next base: position 7,914 of record CAYMDA010000071.1, read on the forward strand.
ATCGGCTCATCGTCCGAATGAGAGGAATGCAGTGAAGGAAGAGCAGGGATCATGCGAAGGAGGACCGGCTCGCGAGCGGGTTCGGAGTCTGATCCGTCGCGTGGCCGTACTGAGGCTCGAGCGGCGCCGGCTCCGCCGGATCAACGAATGCCTCGCGCGCAGGGTGCAGGAACTCGAGTCCGACCGGGACGCGGCGGCGGGCTCGCACGACAGACAGGTCGGGGGCGCGATGGAGGCGGGGGGGCTCGTGGAGTCCCTTCATCGCGACCTGGCGCGTGAGATGAGCGAGCGCCGGCGCGTCGAGGAGGCGCTCTCGAGGTCGCGGGAGGACCTGCTGCTGGCCCTCGAGGAGGCCCAGCGAACGCGCGAGGCCGCCATCTCCGCGGGCGCCGCGAAGGACCGGTTCCTCGCGGTCCTCTCGCACGAACTCAGGACGCCGCTCACGCCCGTGCTCATCGTCGCGGAGGGATTGCTGGAGGAGGGCGGCCTCCCTCCGCCGGTGGCGGAGGCGCTCGGGGTCATCATTCGGAATGTCCAGCTCGAGGCCACCCTCATCGATGACCTGCTCGACATGACCCGTGTCGGCAGGAGCACGTTCGCGATCGAGAAGAAGGGCGTGGCGCTCCACGCCGTCGTCAGGTCCGCGCTCGAGATGGCGCGTGCCGGGTTTCACCACAAGGCGCAGCGCGTGAAGGGATCCCTCGAGGCGGAGAACGATCACATCGAGGGTGACTTCCGGCGCCTGCAGCAGGCGTTCTGGAACCTTCTCCGGAACGCGGCGAAGTTCACGCCCGAGGGCGGGGAGATTCGCGTGCGCTCGCGGAATTCGGAGGACCGGTGGGTCGAGGTGACCGTGACCGACACGGGCATCGGCATCGACCGGCGCGCGCTCACCGCGATCTTCGAGTCGTTCCGCCAGGCGGACGAGACGATCGGGCCGCGCTACGGCGGGCTCGGCCTGGGGCTTTCGATCACCCGCGGAATCGTCGAATCACACGGGGGGAGCGTGGCCGCCGCGAGTCCGGGTCCCGGGAAGGGAGCCACCTTCACCGTGCGGTTGCCGCTCGCCGGAACCGGTGCGGGCCGGCGGCCCCCGGGGGGGCGCGGGCGCGCGCGCTCGTGAGCGCGGCCGCCGAGGGCGCCTCCGGGCGAGGTTCAGCGCGCCGCGGGTGTCGGGGCCGGCGGTGTCGCGAGGGCGGGCGGCGCCGCGGTGGAGGAGTACAGGCGGGCGAGGCGGCTGTGGAAGGCGGCGTTGGTGCGCGCGAAGTCGAGCAGCCTTCGCTCGAAGGCCATCGCCTGGGTCCGGACGTTCTGGTTGTAGTGCTGCACCATCTGGTGGGCGACGCGCTGCGTCGCGTCAACCTGCCTGCGGAGCACGGTGACCTGGCGGAAGAGAAAGATGCCGAGGCTCCCGCCCATGATCACGAGCGACACGAGGACGATCTGGAGGGTGAGACGCAGCGGGCGCAGCTCCCGCTCGAACGATTCCCGGGGGGACGGAATGCGCCCGGCGGACGGCGTGAGATGATCCATTTGCCAGCTAGCGATCTGCCTGCGCGGGATGCAGTCCGACCGACTGAAGAATGGGAAGGATCGAGGTGTCGCGCCGGGAGAAGGCGATGGCTTCGTCGGCGAGCGCCTTGAGGCGTTTCTGGGCGATCTCGACCTGGGCGATGGCGTACTGGGCCCGATTGAGCGAGCGCGAAAGCTGGACGTGCTGGTAGCAGAGGAGGGTCACGCCGGCGGAGATGGCGGCGAGCAGCGAGGCGAGGCCCACGAGGAGCGAATTGCCCTTCACGTGATCCAATCTATCGGCGGTCGCCTTGAATCCAAGGGCATTCTCGACGGGTCCCGCGCCGTGCGCCGGAGACACCGGGGTTGCCGAGAGGAAGTCGCCCTCCTATAACCGCCGCATGTCACCCCGATGGGTATCGCTTGCGGTCGTGCTCTGTCTGCTGGTCGCTTCGCGGCCCTCCGATGCCGCCGGGCCTCGCGTTCATCCGGAAGGAACCCTGCCCGACGATCGGCGACTCGGGCCGTTGAAGGATCTCGATGGGTACTTCCCGTTTGAGGTTCCGCCCACGAGGGAGGCATGGGAGGCGCGTTCCGAACGGGTGCGCCGGCAGATTCTCGTGACGCTCGGCCTGTGGCCGATGCCGCGGCGGACGCCGCTGGAGCCGGTGATTCACGGCCGGATCGACCAGGACGACTACACCGTGGAGAAGGTGTACTTCGAGACCGCGCCGGGCCTGTACGTCACGGGCAATCTCTACCGTCCGAAGGGCCGGACCGGGCGGATGCCGGGCGTGCTCTGTCCTCACGGCCACTGGGCCCGCGGGCGGTTCATGGATTACGGGCCGGAGGGTGTTCGCCGCGAGATCGCCGCCGGGGCGGAGCGGTTCGAGG
>CAYMDA010000072.1:0-9846 GCA_964389135.1 uncultured Verrucomicrobiota bacterium
TACGGGCCGGAGGGTGTTCGCCGCGAGATCGCCGCCGGGGCGGAGCGGTTCGAGGAGGGCGGCCGGAGCGTGCTGCAGGCGCGCTGCGTGACGCTGGCCCGGATGGGCTGCGTGGTCTTCCACTACGACATGCTCGGCTACGCGGACAGCCAGCAGTTGTCGATGGAACTGGTGCACGGGTTCGCGCGGCAGCGACCGTCGATGAACGATCCGCAGGAATGGGGCCTGTTCAGTCCCCAGGCGGAATCCCGCTTCCAGAACGTGATGGGCCTGCAGACATGGAACTCGATCCGCGCCCTTGATTTCCTTGAGTCCCTGCCCGACGTGGATCCGAAGCGGATCGGGGTCACCGGCGCGAGTGGCGGGGGCACCCAGACGTTCATCCTCTGCGCGATCGATCCGCGGCCGGCCGTGGCCTTTCCGGCGGTGATGGTGTCCACCGCGATGCAGGGCGGATGCACGTGCGAGAACGCGTGCGGGCTGCGGGTGGGCACCGGCAACGTCGAGTTCGCGGCGCTGTTCGCGCCGAAGCCGCAGGGGCTGACGGGGGCGAACGACTGGACCATCGACATGCCGACCAGGGGATTCCCGGAGCTGCAGGCGCTCTACGCGCTCCTCGGGGCGAAGGACGCCGTCATGCTCCGGCATCTCCCGCACTTCGGGCACAACTACAACCACGTCAGCCGGACCGCGATGTACGGATGGTTCAACCGGCACCTGCGGCTCGGGCTGGAGGAGCCCATCCTCGAGCGGGATTACAAGAGGCTCTCGGAGGCGGAACTGACCGTCTGGAACGACGAGCATCCGATGCCCGGGGGAGGCGAAGCCGTCGAGAAGGCGCTGCTTCAGTGGTGGGACCGGGAGGCGCGCGAGCAACTCGATCGCGCCGCCTCGAGGGCGGAGGACCGCCGCAGGCTCATCGACCCGGCCGTCGAAATCGTGATCGGGCGGACGCTCGACGATGTCGGCCCGGTGGAGTGGGAGCTCCGGCTGAAGAACGATCGCGGCGATCACCTCGAGATGGCGGGCATCGTGCGCGCGTCGCGTCACGGGGAGTCGCTTCCGGTGGTCTTCCTTCATCCGCGCGAACCCCGGGACTCCGCGGTCGTGCTGGTGAGCCCGGACGGAAAGTCGGCGCTGTACGGCGCGGATGGAAAACCCACGCCCGAGGTGGCGCGGCTCCTCCGGGAGGGACGCACGGTCGCGGGAGTGGATCTCCTGTACCAGGGCGAGTTTCTGGAGGAGGGCCGGCCCCTCGAGAAGACGCGCCGGGTCTCCAATCCCCGCGAGGCCGCGGCCTACACCTTCGGCTACAACCACACCGTGTTCCAGCAGCGCGTTCACGATCTCCTGACGCTGGTGTCGTTCATGAGGCGGCACGAGCGCGCGCCCCGGGAGATCGTGCTGAAGGCGCTGCCGGGCGCGGTCCACTGGACGCGGTGCGCGGGCGCCGTCGCCGGAGAGGCCGTCAGCGGGGTGCTGGCGGAGGACGATGGATTCCGTTTCGCCGGCGTGCGCGACATTCACGATCCGGATTTCCTTCCGGGCGGCGCGCGGTTCGTGGATCCGTACGTGCTGGAGGCACGGGGAGATCGTGCGGAAACCGCGTCGCGTCGGCCATGGAACTGAGCCGGCGCGGAGTGGGGAACGGGAAGTGGATGCGTGCCCGGCGGGGGGTGGAGTTACGCCGGCGCGCATGGATGAACAACAATCGTGTGACTCGAGGGAGAAACCATGAAACGTCATGTTGCGGTGTTGGGGGCATGTCTCATGGCCGGGGCGGCAATTGCCGTTCAGGCCCAGTCTGAACTCATCTTCTCGGATGATTTTGACCTCGCGGAGTCCGTGTATGACATCGGCTTCGGTGCCGAGGGCAGGCAGGACGGATCCTCCGGAAGGCTGAGTTATCTCGAGCGCGAGGAGCACATGGCGGGGGGGCTGGCGGACGAGTACACCGCCGTGCAGGACGGCAAGCTGGTCCTGTACACCGACGGCACAACCTGGGTCTCGCCGGACTACAACTTCGTGGACGGCCCCACATTCCAGATCGAGGTGTCGATCGACCCGACCAACGTGGATCCGTCGCGGTCGTATGAGGACTGGGCGGCGCTCGTTTTCGGCGCCACGGCACCCGGCATGTTCGTCAACGCCTCGGACGGCATGGGCATCCTCTTCCGCAACAACGGGGGTTACCAGGTGTTCGATCGCGGGACGCTGGTTTACAGCAGCACGGAGGAGGACGTCCTGCCGGCCGGCGAACTGCGCCTGCGCGTGGAGGTGTCGGGGCAGGATTTCCTGGGGAACACGCCGGCGACGGTGGAGTTCTTCGTCAACGATGCGCCGCTGAGGATCACGGACGACGGGGGCAACGCCTACACGCGGGCGGCGGGCTTCGAGGGGAACTACCTCACGCTGCTCGGTTACGCCAGCGCGGGGAACTATCTCTGGTACCTGTTCGATGACCTCGAGATCCGCGCGGACGCGTGCGTCCACTTCACGTCCGGCAACCTGACCCTGCGACCCGGCGACCCGGCGCCGAGCGTGACGGTCAAGGTGCCGGAGGCGCTCGCCTCCGGGGACGGCGGCACCGTCGTGGTTCGAAGCAGCAATCCATCCGTGGTCAACCCCGCCGGCGGCGAGGACGGCGAGATCGAGCTGAACTTCGCGGGAACCGCGCCGGCCGATCTGACCGCGACCATCGACCTCGAGGTCCTCGGGAAGGGCGGGGCGCAACTGGAGCTGGTGACGAGTTATCCCGGATGCGTGGCCGCCCCCCTGTCGGTGGCGATCCTGTCAGCGCATGTGCGCAACCCGAGCTTCGAGGACAACACGATCACGACCTACCCGGGTTACGGGGCGGTGGAAGCCTGGGAGGGCGCGTCGGGAGTGAACTCGATGGGGGTCAGCGGAGGCGGACCGTTCCATGACAACGGGGTGTACCCGGACGGGTCCAACATCGGCTTCCGCCAGGGCGCGGGCGTGGTGAGCCAGGAGATCGCCGGGCTCACGCCGGGCGAGAGGTACTGGCTCCAGCTTCGGTATAACGTCCGCAACTGCTGCGGTGACTTCGTCCAGAACATGACGGTGCGCTTCGATGGCGTGGAGATCGGGCTCGTCGAGGGGATCCGGCCGGTGGGGGCGGACAACCCGTATCGCTCGCGGACCTTCGAGTTTACGCCCGCCGCCGGGACGGGGCTGCTCGAGATCGAAGGCTCGGGCGCGAACGATCACACGCTCCTGCTCGACGCGATCACGATCGTTCCGCGCGAGGAGGGCAACGTGATCGTGATCAACCCGAGTTTCGAGGCGAGCGGCCCCGTGTCGGGCACCGGCGTCTTCGCGCCGCCCCTGAGGATCAGCGGCTGGGAGGGAGAGGGTGTGTTCGGCGTGAATCTCGGGGGCGCGGGCCCGTTCGCGGACAACGGCACGGTTCCCGACCAGGATCTCGCGGCCTTCATTCAGGGACCCGGCGCGCTCCGCCAGACACTCGCCGGACTGCTGCCGGGACAGACCTACACCGTCAGCTTCGCGGTGAACGCGCGATCCGGGGATCTCCCCAACCTGCGCGTGGCGGCGGGCCCGGCCGTGGTCTTCGAGGGCGAGATCGAGCCGGTGGGCGGGTCCGAACCGTACCGGGTCGTGACCGGCACGTTCGTGGCCGACGCGTCGCAGGTGGAGCTGGCCTTCATCCAGACGAAGGAGGGCGAGCACACGGTCCTCCTGGATGACGTGCGCGTCCTTGGCGAATCGGTGGACCTTCCGCCGATCGAGGTTTCCGCCCGGAATGTGGAACTCGGCGTGGGCGTTGCCGGATCCATCAGCGTGACGGTTCCCGAGGAGCTGATGGCCCTGGGCCCCGCGACGGTGACGGTGACCAGCGAGGATCCGGCGGTGGCGGCGATGACGGGGGCCGCGAACGGAACGCTGACGCTGAGCTTCGATCCGGCGGGAGAACGGACCCAGGTGTTCGAGATCGAGGCCCTGAGCCGTGGAAGCACCGTGCTCCGGCTGGGCAATCCGCAGGGCGCGCCCTTCAACTTTCCGGAAATCGGCGTCGTCGTGAGCGGCGCGCTCGTCCGGAACCCGAGCTTCGAGGCGAACTCCCACCCCACCGCGCCCGGCTACGGCCCGATCGACGCGTGGGACTCGGAAGGACCCGGCAACACGGGCATCAACACGAGCGCCGGCCCCTTCCACGACAACGGCATCATCCCGGACCGCGCGCAGATCGCGCTGCTGCAGACGACGGAAACGCTCCGGCAGGAGGTGGCGGGACTGACGCCCGGCGCAAGCTACTGGCTGCAGTTCCACTTCAACGCCCGCAACTGCTGCGGCGGGTTCATCAGCCTCACGCCGCGGTTCGCGGGGGTGGATCTCGACTTCATCGATTCCGTCCTCCCGGTCGGCGAGGACATGCCCTATCTGAGCCGATCCCTCCCGTTCGTTCCGGCCTCCGATTCCGGCCTGCTCGAGTTCGTCGCCGTCGCGGAAGGCGACGCCACCGTGCTGCTGGACGGCGTCACCATCGTGCAGCGCGACGAGGACGACATCGTCGTGATGAACCCGAGCTTCGAGGCGAGCGGACGCGTGCCGTTCCCGGGCTACATCCAGCCGGCGAACATCGCGGGCTGGGAAGGCTTTGGCGGCGGACGCGGTGTCAACGAGAGCGGGGTGGGGCCGTTCGCGGACAACGGAGTGAACCCCGACCAGGACAGCGTGGCCTTCCTGCAGAATCCGGGCACGGGCATCCGCCAGACGCTGAACGGACTCACGCCGGGCACGTCCTATGTGATCTCCGTCGCGGTCAACGCCCGCGGCGGCAACACGCCCCGGCTGCGGATCAGCGCCGACGAGACGATCCTGCTCGAGGAGACGATCGCCCCGGTCGGCGGATCCAATCCGTACAGGGTGCTCGAGGCCGGTTTCGTCGCGGAGAATGACACCGTCACCATCGCCTTCGAGCAGACCGCCGACGGTGACCAGACCGTGCTGCTGGATGACGTGCGCGTCCGGCCCGGAACGGCGCAGGTCCGGCCGCGCGTCCAGGTGGCGGCGGGCGATGCCGGGATCCGGCTGAGCTGGCCGCAGTCCGCCGAGGGTTACGTCCTGCAGGTTGCGGAGACCGTGGACGGCCCCTGGAGTGATTCCGATCTGCCCGTGACGGTGGAGGACGGGCAGAACGTGGTGACGGACAGTCCGACGGAGGCCGCACGGTTCTACCGGCTCGCGCGCGAATAGGGACGGGGACGCTTCGCGCCCGCCGGCGGCGGTTTCGCCGCCGGCGGGTTCGCTTGAACCGCGGGAAGTCACGCCCTAGCCTGCGCGGCGCATGAAGCCACTGCGGAAACTCCTTGGGATCGCTGTCGTTGCGCTGGGCGTCGCGGGATGCGGGGACGGCGGCGGGGAGGACCGTGACGCGGCCGCGCCCGGCGATGACACGGCGGCGCGCCGCCCCGTCATCGCGGTCATCCCGAAGGGCACGATCCATGAGTTCTGGCGCTCGATCGAGGCCGGGGCGAGAAAGGCCGAACGCGAGCTGCGCGAGGCGGGCACGCCGGTCGAGGTGATCTGGAAGGGGCCCCTGCGCGAGGATGATCGCGACCAGCAGATCCAGGTGGTCGAGAATTTCACCGCGCGTCGCGTGTCGGGCATCGTGCTCGCCCCGCTCGATTCGCAGGCCCTCGTCAATCCGGTGGAGAACGCCGTCGCGGCCGGCATCCCGGTGGTCATCATCGATTCCGACCTGAAGACGGACAAGCGGGTGAGCTTCGTGGCGACGGACAACTATCTCGGTGGACAGATGGGGGGGGAGCACCTCGCAAGGCTCATCGGGGGCAAGGGCAGGGTCATCCTGCTGCGCTACGCGGTCGGCTCGGCGAGCACCGAGGCCCGCGAGGCCGGCTTTCTCGATGCCATCGCGAAATACCCCGACATCACGGTCATCTCGAGCGATCAGTACGGCGGCGCCACGCGTGAAACGGCCTATCAGGCCGCGCAGAATCTGCTGAACCGCTACGGCCGCGAGGTGGATGGCGTGTTCTGTCCCAACGAGTCCGTCTCCGTGGGCATGACGAAGGCGCTGCGGGACCTCGGGCTCGGCGGAGGGAAGGTGAAGATGATCGGGTTCGATTCGAGCACGCAGTCGGTGGCGGATCTCCAGAGCGGTGATCTGCAGGCGCTCGTGGTGCAGAACCCGATGCGCATGGGTTACGACGGCGTGATGATGATGTTCAGGCATCTCCGGGGCGAACCGGTGCCGGAGCGGATCGACACGGGCGTCACCCTGGTGACGAAGGAGAACATGGATGACCCGGAGGTGAGCGCGCTCATCCGGCCGCCCCTCGGGGAGTATCTGGACTGAACCCGCGGCTCGCCGCGCTCGCGGGTGGGGAAGGGGCGGGCCCGGGGTGCGATCAGGTGTCCCGACGGTGTGGGCTCTCGTGATCGCCGTCGCGGGCGTCCGCCTCGTCGCGGATGCGATCCTGAACCCGTCGGCTGAGTTCCATGGCCGCGTTGTACCCCGCCTCGCGGACCTTGAGCTGGAGGGCGGCGACTTCGATCAGCCGCGCCAGATCGCGGCCCGGACGCACCGGGATCACGACGTAGGGGACATCGACCCCGAGGATCTTCACGTGTTCCTGCTCGATCCCGAGGCGTTCGACGTCCGGCACCTCGTTCCACGGCTTGAGCCCGACCACGAGGTCCACCCGCTTCTGCCCCCGCACGGCGCGGATGCCGAACATGCGGCCCACATCGACGATGCCGATGCCGCGCACCTCCATGAGGTGGAGGGCCATGGGATTCGCCGTGGCGAGCAGCTCGCAGTCGTCGTGCAGCCGCACATGGACCATGTCGTCGGCGACAAGGCTGTAGCCGCGCTCGATCAGCGCCAGCACGGCCTCGCTCTTGCCGATGCCGCTCTCGCCCTGGATCACCACGCCGACGCCCTGGATGTCGATCATGCTCCCGTGCAGCGAGGTGCGCGGCGACGACATCGTCTCCAGGGCCAGCGTGGCCTTGTTGATGAACTTCATCGTGATCTGCCGCGTGCGAAACACCGGGATGCCCGCGTTCTCGGCGGCGGCGATCATCCCGGGATCGGGCCGGAGACTTCGGGCGATCACCACGCAGGGCACGGTCGAGGTGAAGAGAATGCTGTAGGCGAGCGCCCGGTTCTGGGGCGTCTGCTCCCGCAGGAAGTGGAGCTCCATGCTGCCGAGGACCTGGATCCGATGGCAGGCGAAGTACCGGGTGTGCCCGGCGAGGGCGAGTCCGGGCCGGTTCAGGGTGGGCTCGCGGACGAGCCGCTTGAGCCCCACCTCGCCGCAGATCAGCTTCAGCTCGAGCCGTTCCCCGTATTCCCGGAAGAAGTTCTCGACGGTGACCTGCGGGATGATGATTTCGCTGGTTACGGCCATGGCCGGGGGACGGGTCACATGTTGAATTCGGGGCCGAGGTAAATCTCACGGGCCCTGGGGTCCTCGACGAGCTGCGCCGCCGGACCTTCGTAGACCACTTCGCCACGATGGATCAGGTAGGCGCGATCCACCAGTTTGAGCGTGTCGCGGACGTTGTGGTCCGTGATGAGGATTCCCAACCCGCGCTCGCGCAGTCGCCGGACGATCTTCTGCACCTCGTAAACGGCGATCGGGTCGATGCCGCTGAAGGGTTCGTCCAGGAGGAGCAGCCTGGGGCTCGTCACCAGCGCGCGGGTGATCTCCAGCCGGCGTTTCTCGCCGCCGCTGAGCGTGTAGGCGCGGCTCCGGGCGAGCCGCGCGAGATCGAGCTCCTCCAGCAGGAGCTTCAGCCGCACGGCCCGTTCCGCGCGGGTCAGCCGGCAGGTCTCGAGGATCGCGAGGATGTTCTGCTCCACGGTGAGCTTGCGGAACACGGACGGCTCCTGCGTCAGGTATCCGATCCCGCGCCGCGCCCGCACATGCATGGGCAGGCCGGTCACGTCCGCCCCGTCGAACTCCACCTTCCCGCCATCGGGACGGACCAGCCCGACGACGATGTTGAAGCTGGTCGTCTTCCCCGCGCCGTTCGGGCCGAGCAGGCCGACGACCTCCCCGGGATTCACGCGGATGGACACACCATTGACCACCGCGCGCCCGCGGTAGGACTTCTTCAATGCATGGGTGATCAGGAGCGACATGGCGATGCGTCGAAGGACAGGGGGCCATTCAGCGGCCCGGATCCATGCGCGCCGGCGGCAGCCCCTCGAGGGTCTGCGCAGACAGCGTCATCCGCTGCACGCGGCCCTTCACGCCGAAGCGGCCCGTCGCGGGATCGTACAGCAGCGCCGTGGACGGCAGGCCGGTGATGTGCAGGCCGTCGGCCGTCTGCAGGGTCGGGGAATCGATCAGCCGGAGCAGTCCCTCGCCCCGGTGGTAGGTGAGCGCGCCACCCGTGGCATCAAGACCCTCGTGGTCAATCGTCACTCCACCGGAGGCCTCGATCGCCTCGATGTCGCCGCCGTCCGCGGCGAGCGTGGCGCGCAGAAACTCCGCGTCGATCTCCCACACCCGCGCCGCCTCCGCGGCGTGCCGGAGGAAGGCCCTTACGTGGCGCGGGTTGATGGCGGCTCCGTCGTCGAATGCGGGGCCGCCGGGCTCTTCCGCGGACGCTGCGTCCGTCGCCGCGTCGGCGGGTCGGGACGAGGGAACGCGGTACTCGAACCGGACATCCCTGTGGGCCGTGAACTCCCGGAGTGCGCCGTTGGTCGCGAGATGAAGCTGCACCTCGGGAGACCGAAGGCGCCATGCCTCGCCATGGATATCGACGTCGCCGAAGAAGGTGGCGCGGGCTTCCTCCACCACCATGCGCTGGCCCACGAGCTGGATCGCGCCGGACCGCGCCTCCTCGGGGGCGCCGGCGGGGTGCCAGTCCACGCGCACGCCGTCCAGCGCCTCGAGCACGGGAACCTCGGGGTGGATCAGGAAACGGCGCGCCCGCCCGATGGATCCGCGGGTGGACCATGAGGGGTCGCCGGTGACCTCGATCCGCTCGTGCTCGCCCACGGAGTACACCATCCGCTCGCCGCGGAGTTCGACCGGAACGCCGCCGGCGGGCAGACGCGCCACGGTGCCTCCCGTCGCGGTGATTTCGTGAAGCGCTTCCCGGGAGAGCGAACTGCCGCCGGCGAGCCGGGCGACGACTCGTTTCGCCTCGAGCTCGAGTCCGCCGGTCTGCCGCGCGACCACCGGGCCCGAGAAGACCACCTCGCCCTCGCGCGCCTCGATCACATCGGACGTGATCACGAGCGGGTCGGACGCCTTCAGCGCGGCGCCCCCGCCCCGCGGGGAGGTGGCGAGTTCCATGCGCGCCGATCCGCGGGCCGTGTAGGCTTCCCGGTCGGGGAAGAGGATCAGCTGATCGGCGGAGCCGCTGCCGGAACCAAAGCTCCACGCGGGCTTGCCGCTGATCTCGATGCGATCCCCGTCGGGGCCCGAGCTGTAGGTGGCTGTCTCGCCGCCCGCCTGTCCTTCACGTCCGGGCCGGAGCATTTCGATCACCACACCGCCCGTGGCGGTGATGGCCTGCGGCGTCTCGTCGCGCGTGCCGACTCGGGACGCCAGTTCGCCCGCGCGGATTCGAGCGCGGCCGGACTGCGTCGCGACGCAGGTGCCGAGGAAGCGGGTTTCGCCGGATTCGAGGTTGTACTCGAGGCGCTCCGCGGAAATCTCGACGGGAGGTTCCTTTTCGGAGTCGTCGGCGCCGGGACGCCGGATGCGGGTCAGGACGTCGTTCGAGATGACCAGCAGCCCGCCGGACTGCTCCCATGACCAGCCCGTGCCGGAGACGTCGATGCGCTCGTCGGCGCTGACCAGGCGGATGGCGCCCTCG
>CAYMDA010000073.1:0-9281 GCA_964389135.1 uncultured Verrucomicrobiota bacterium
CGCCGAGGTCCGCAGACGTCCGGAACTCGATCGCGCTGGTGTCTACGTGCTTTGGGGTCCGAGCGAATCGGGGCAGTTGCCGCGCGTCTACGTTGGGGAGGGCGATGTCGTGCTACCACGACTGGACCAGCACGCAAGGCAGAAGGACTTCTGGACCCATGCCGCGGTGTTCACCAGCAAGGACCAGAGTCTGAACAAGGCGCACGTCCAGTACCTGGAGGCGCGCCTGATCGAGCTTGCGGCAGAGGCGAAACGCGCGGAACTCGACAATGGGAACGTGCCGCAGCGGCCAGCCTTGTCCGAAGCAGATACCGCCGACGCGGAGGGATTCCTTGGAGACCTCCTGCTGTGCCTGCCCGTCGTCGGCGTGAGCCTGTTCGAGAAGGCGAGAGCAGGCGTCACGCATTCCCGTGAACTGTTTCTCAAAGCCATGGGAATCGACGCACGCGGGGTCGATGGCAGCGAGGGATTCGTGGTCCGCGCCGGATCGCGTGCCGTGAAAAGGGAGGTTCCTTCCTGTCAGGCGCACATCGTGGAACTCCGAAGGTTATTGGTTGAACAAGGCGTCTTCTCCGCCGACGGGGAAACCTACCGGATGACGCAAGACTACACCTTCAACTCGCCGTCGACCGCTGCCGGAGTGCTGCTCGGGCGCTCTGCAAATGGCCGTGTCGAATGGAAGGACGCCAGAGGCCACACGCTCAGGGAGATTCAGAATGCGGAAACGCGACGCCCTGATCCCGCTCATCATGCTGAGCAAGGATGCTTAGGGACCGAGTAGCTGTAAGTCCGTTGAACGACTGCCTGTAGTCAGCCGCTGAGTGTTTCACACTTTCCGGAAGTACTTCGGAAGAGGTCTGCTCCTGAATTGACTTTGCGCCCCGGCGATCCCGCACCCGAGGCTGCTGCACTTCCGGGGCGTCAAGGCCGGTGAGAATGTTGGCGCTGGCAAAGAGTCATTGCGCACCACCCCCAGCAGTCGCCCTCGTTGTCGCGCGACGCGTGTGCCGCGATGAACTCCTCCATCTCGGATCTCGATCGCGCTCTGCAGCATCTTGCCGGGCTCCTCGGCAAACCAGGCCCTCCAGATCATGCCACCCTCGTTCCACACCTCGGCTTGCGCTTCAATGCCAACCGAGTTGGCTTTGTCCATGTGTGCATTCTGCCTGCCCCGATTTTCAGGCCCCTCAGGATGCAAACGCCTCCCTCTCGGGCACCGCTCGGAGAAATGCCTGGCGCGCTTGCGTAATCCATTCTGCATCAACGACTCCCCGCTCCGGACGCCACCCGGGGGCATTTCTTTCCTGAGGAAGCGACCGCGCATGCCCTGCCTCGAATGACTACGAGTGCGGGAAAAATTTCGGAATCTGCGAAAGGAACGGCCGGAGATCCTTTAGGACAGATCAGAACATGCAATTGTCGTGCACCGTCCGAAATTGGCTGGGGAAAGCCAGGGATCGCCTGGCGGCGATCGCCGCGGCTCCAGGCGCGCAACGAGTTCGAAACTCTCGCGGGCGGCTCGGGGAGCGCCGCGGTCGTCGATCGCGGACCCTGACTGCCCTGCTCCTCAGCGCGGCGGCGTTCGGCGCGCTGGACGCCGCCGGGGCGACCGTGGAACTGCAGCCCCAGGATCCTCTCGACAGCCTGCCCGGCGCCGCCATCTCGACCAACACACTTCGGGGCGCCATCCTGGAGGCACATACGTTCCCCCCCACCACGGAGGTCATCATCAGGCTGAAGCCCAATGAGACCTATCGCATCCGACGGCCCACCGTGCTCGACGGACAATCGACGGAAGGCACGGCAAACGACCCGTACCATGGCGATTTCGACATCGCGCGCAACCTGACCATCGAGGGCGAGGGGGCGCTCATCGACGCGCAACACCTCGGGCGCATCTTCGATTTCAGGTCGCCCGTCAGGGTCACGATCCGAAACGTCCGTCTTTCGGGCGGCGGAGATGGGGACACCCTGGGAGCCGGGCGCCTCGACGGCGGAGGCGCAGTCCGCATCAGCAACTCGGCCACCGTGGTGTTCGAGAACGTGGTGTTCAGCAACAATCGGCTGGAGGGCCTCGGCTACACCGACTTCGAGCGCCGCGGCGGCGCCATCTATGTCGCTGATCCCGGCGGCGGCCACGTTACGCTCACGGACTGCCATTTCGAGTGGAACGGCGTTCGTTCCGCCGGTTCCGGCCAGGGGGTCGCGGGCGGCGCGATCTATCACAGCGCAGGGATTCTCAACATCACGCGGACCCGCTTCATCCGCTGCTGGGCGATGCAGGACCCGGGGCCCGGCTCGAACTCCCGCAGCGCCCGAGGTGGCGCCATCTACGTGGGTTCGGGCGACGCCCTGATCGTGGCGTCGGAGTTCGTGGAGAACAGCGCGCGGGCGGCGGACGGGGTCGGCTGGATCGGAGGCCAGCCGGCGGAAGGCGGCGCCATCTACGCGGGTGCCGGAGTCGGATCGTTCGAGGTCGAGGGCTCCGTTTTCCAGCGCAATTCCGCGAAGTCCGGGCGCGGCGCCGACAATTCGGAGTCCGTCGCCGCTGGCGCAGGTCTCCTCCGTGGCGGGGCGTCCTCCGGGGGCGCCGTGTTCCTGCATTCCAGCCGGGAGCACTTTCACTCGGCCTTCCGCCGTTGCGAGTTCGAGGACAACTTCGCGTTCGCGCAGGCGGGCGGCTACAACCCGGTTCAGGCCGGCGCGGGCGGCGAGGCTCGCGGCGGGGCGATCTTCGTCGATGGCGGTCCCCTGGAACTTGCGGACACACGATTCACCGGAAACGCCGCGGTGGGCGGCGACGGCGGGTTCACCTCGAGAACGGGAGGAGGACCTTTGGCCTATCCTCGCGGCGGGAGCGGCGGTGCCGCGCGCGGAGGCGCCGTGTACGCGAACTCGGCTCATGGCGTGTACGTCACGGGCACCCTCAAGATCGAGGTCTCGGGATCGGAGACGAATTACTCAGCCACGACGCACTTCTCGGCAAACCACGCCCTCGGCGGATACGGGCGCCCCGGACGGGGCAACGAGGAATCGGACGGCGCCGGTGGAGACGCCGCCGGCGGCGGCATCTGGCTCGCCGGCGGGCGCCTCGAGCTGAAGAACGTCCTCGCTCAGAACAACACCGCGCAGGGCGGCGGCGGCGCCAACATTCCGGACCAGCCCAGGTTCAGCGAGGATGACGGCTCCGACACGAACCTCGTCGGTCGCGGCGGCTCCAACGGGGACGCGCGGGGTGGGTTCCTTCACCTGGGAGGCGGCGAAGCCCTGATCGAGGAATCGGAGTTCGCCTTCAATCGCGCGACGGGCGGCCGGTTCGAGGCGCGCGTGATTCTCCAGGTTCCCCCTGAGAACAACGGGGAGTGGAGCGTGTCCAAGCCGAACGCCGTCGCTCCCTTCGTCGCGGGCAGCGGAGGCACGGGCCTGTTGTGGCCTGACTATGGCGCGCCGGGCGGCGACGGCGGCCACGCCATCGGGGGCGCCATCTACTCGGCGGGACGGCTGGTCGTCCGCGGATCGGGCATCATGGCCAACCAGGCGTACGGCGCCCGGGGCGGATCGGGCGGGGCCGCCCGGGATCTGGAGGACGGCCGCGCAAATGGTGGCGACGGCGGCGACGGCGGCTATGCCCGGGGCGGTGGCATCGCCATCTCGAGCACCGGGACCTTCGACATCGAGGGATCCCTCCTGATCGGCAACATCGCCATGGCCGGCACCGGTGGCGCGGGCGGAAAGGGCGGCAACAACGCGGACTCGACCATCGACTCCGATTGCGAGGACGGCTGCGGCGGGGACGGCGGGGCGGGCGGCGACGGCGGGGGGGCGCTCGGCGGCGCCTTGTATTCGGAGCGCTTTCCCTCCGACCCGACGCAGGAGACCCGCCTGGTCGCATGCTTCGTGGCGGAGAACAAGGCTGTCGCCGGCGACGGCTTTTTCGGCGGTCACGGCGGCACCGGCGGAGGATTCGGTGGCGGGAGCGGCGGCCTGGGCGGGGACGGCGGCCATGCGCGGGGTGGGGGCGTCTCAGCCGCGGCGCTGTACGCGGAGCGGGTCACCATTCACCAGAATGTGATCAGCAGCGGCTGGGGCGGCGCCGGCGGCCATGGGGGCGGCGGCGACATCCTCGGCGGATTCGCCAGTCCCGGCGGCAGCGGAGGCGTCGCCTCCGGCGGCGGCGTTTACCTCAGCGGCGCGCTCCCTGGCGCTTCCTCATCGCACCTCGTCCTCAGCACCCTGTCCAACAACAGGGTGTACGCCGGACGCGGCGGCCAGGGAGGCTTCGGTGGTCCCGCCTGGGTGATCGGCGGGAATGGGGCCGCCGGCGGCACCAGCGGGTTCGCCCGGGGCGGCGGTCTCTACGTCGAAGGCGGCTCCGTGCCGGCCTCGCTCACGGATTCGACCGTGGCAGGCAATCTCCTCGACGCGGGCGACGGCGGCTTTGCCGGGATCGGCGGAGTCCCGTGGAGCGAGCTGGACAGCTGGCCGGTTCGCTACCACGCCGCGTCGCCGGGCAACATCCTGATCGATGGCTGGCTCGTGCCCGGACCGCCGATCGTGGACGGCGCCTACTCCTCCATTCGCGATGAGTGGGGCTTCCCGATGGGGACGCCGCCCCTGCAACAGGGCTACCAGGCGCCCATCACGCTGTCCGGAGGGGCAACCTTCTCGCTGCACGACATGCCGGTCTCCGATTCCATCTCGTCCACGGAGGAGGCGATCATCGCCGGCGCGTCCGCAGGCCTGGCGGGTGCCGCCGGCATCCCCTTCTCCGTCGGCGCGCTCGGCGCGTTCGGGGTCCATCTCATCACGCACTCGACGTGGGCCGTCGGAGGGGCCACGAGCTGGGCGATTGGCGGGGCAACCGCGGCCGCCCTCCCCGTCGCGGGCATCGGCCTCGCGGCCGTCACCAGCACCCTGATCGTCGGGACGTGGGTCGGCCACATGATCGCCACCGACGGCGATTTCGAAGCCGCGGCCATTGCCATGCTGGGAAAGCCCGGCGACGTGAGCCGCTACAACCTCCTGACCCTCATGACCGCCCCGGATCACGAGGAAGACGATGATGAATACGCCGACCCCGAGCCCGGAAGGGATGGTTCGGGAGGCGCATACCGGGCCCCGCAGGGTACCGGCGTTTACGGCTACGTCTCCATGACGGGCACCCTGGTCGGCGACAACCGCGCCCTCCGCCGTCGCCGTCCCTACCAGCAGAAAACCATCCGCGGCGAGATCGTTCGGGAGTTCACCGAGACCACGATGCAACTCGGGGACGTCCCCGATGTGGCGGGAGCCGTCACCAGCGAGGGCGGCAACTTCATCACCATTGCCCCCTCCGGTTTCACGACCTCGATGCACGACATCGTTGGAAGCGCGGACGATCCGAAGGCGGCCCGGGTCGCCTCCGACGTGGCCTACCACGGCGGAGACGTTCCGACGCTCAAACTCCTGCCGGGAAGCCCTGCCCGCGGCGCGATCCCGGCCGGCTTCGGATCGTCCCAGTCACAGAACGGATTCTCCTGGTCCGGGACTCGCGACATTGGCGCGTGGGGCGCCCCGCCCAACCGCCGGCCGTGGGTGAGGGACAAGGTCATCCGGGTGACCCAGGGCAGCGGCGAAGTGACCTTCGCAAGGCTGGCCCTGCTGGATGGGCATACGGACCCGGACGGCGACGACGTGCGGCTTACGGATGACCACATCATCGCCACGCCCATGGAGGCATGGACGATCCTCACCGATCTGGATCCGGAGGTTCGGACCTACTGGTACACGCCTCCGGCGGATTTCGTCGGCATCAAGGAACTCTATCAGTTCGCGGTCACCGACGGGGAACTCGTGTCCAACCTCGGAAAGGTCATCCTCCACGTCGTTCCGGCAGAGTCGGCCCTTGAATGTCCGCCGTTCGGCTCCGGCCTGGCGATCCCGATCGCGAGCGAGCCCGTCGGCGGCAGCACCGTCACCGCGCGGTACGTGGAACTGCCGGAGTCCGCGCGCTCCGACCACAACTTCACCGGACCGTTCACGGTCGAATTCTGGATGCGCATGGACCGCGACTGGGTGCACCAGCACGAGCCGCTGATCACCAAGGGAGACAGCGCGTGGCGCATCCAGCGCGGATCGGATACGGACCGGCTGGCCTTCGGCATCTCCGGCCTCGATCCGCTTTCCCTCTACAGCAATCGCGAGATCAACGACCGCACCTGGCATCACGTCGCCGCCGTGTACGACGGCGCCTACAAACTCCTCTACATCGACGGCGAACTCGACGCCTGGGCCGCGGTCGCGGGAACCCCCGCCGTCAATGACGAGCCGGTCTGGATCGGCGGCAACAGTCAGTACCCCGGGCGGAGGTTCCGCGGGCACATGGACGAGGTGCGCATCTGGAACCACGCCCGCTCCGCGACCGAGATCCGCGAGAACTTCACCCGCCGCCTGACCGGCTATGAGGACGGCCTGCTCACTTACTATCCCTTCGATGAGCCCAGCGGTTCGGCCGTCGTGAACCACGCCCTGCACGGAACCATGGACCCCGGCTTCGCGCGGGCCTACCAGGACGGCCAGACTGTCTGGCGGTCCGATCTCCCCGTCAGGAGGTCGCAGCCACCGGTCGACTGGACGTTCGGATCCCGCATCGTCGGACGCCACCTCTTCTACAATGAGTCCTCCTTCGACGGCTACGATCCCGCCGCCACGGAGGCCGACGACAACGCAATCGCACCCACCATCCGGGCGCTCCTGCCAGGCGAACAGGCCTCGGAGGCGAATCGCACCGCGTACAGTCGCGGAATCAACGGGGTCATCATCGACCTCGCGTGGCCCCGCGATCCGAACGCGCTCTCACTCGACGATTTCGAGTTCGCCTCCGGCAACAGCGACGATCCCGACTCGTGGGCGGCCGCCGAGCCGCCGGCCAGCATCCTGGTTCGACCGGGCGCGGGCATCTGCGGATCCACGCGCGTGACGCTCGCATGGGCGGATCTCCATGCCGACCCGTCCGTGCCGAATCGCGCGGTTGGCAACGGATGGCTTCGCGTCACCGTTCGCGCCAACGAGACCACCGGCCTCCACCACGACGATGTCTTCTACTTCGGAAGCTCCATCGGCGACTCCGACGACGAGGACTTCATCGTGTCCGCCGCCGACGCCCTCCGCGCGCTCAACAACATCACCACAGCCGCGGGGCTGGCCGATCCCTACGACTTCAACCGGGACGGAATGGTCTCCGCGCAGGACGCCCTGGTCGCGCTGAATCACACCTGGACGACCTTCCACCTGCTCAACCTGCGCATGGGCCCCTACCGGGAAGCCGATGCCCCCGCGGCCAGTCCGGCGCTGGCGGGTTTCTCTCCGCACGGCGAGAACGCCCCTGCTCCGCTGCGCATCGGGCGCGCCACCGGCGACCGCATTCAGCTCGAGATCCCGCCCATCGCCACCGGCCACGGCGAGATCGCCGGCGTGATCCTCACCGCGCCCACGCCGTCCGGACCGTGGTCCCTGCTGCCGGGCGGGCTGGTCCCGCGCCTCGCCCAGGACTTCGTCATCGAAGTCACTCCCGATCAGGAGGCGGCGTTCTTCCGACTGGAAACCGACTCGACCAGTCGCTAGCCGCGACCGCATGCCCCAGCGTCAACAGAGACGAGAATGGGCATGAGAACCGATCCCGATTCCGGATTCCCCGGGGCACGCGTCGGCCAGGCGGCCGCCGCGTGCCGCGCTCGCGCGCACCTCCCCGGATGCTTATGCCGTGCGTACCACTCGGCGCGCCCCTGGCCGCGTCGGCGTCGGCCGCGCTCCGATCAACGTTGGGAGCGCTTCTCCTGAATATGGCCGGTCAGGGGACAGGCTGGCGTGCTTCCCAACGATTCAAACGGGTGGTATCAGGGTAGGCGCGAGGATTGGCCTGCTCCCATCTATTGGGACACGACGGCAGACTCTGTAGTGAGCCGAAACGACGCGACGCCAGGACTGCACGGCGCTCCGTCATGCAAGCCGGCGCCGGGCTCAGATCTCCACTCGATCATCAACAAGCGCTCTTTCTTACGTCGAATCAATCAGTCACACTGAAAACGCGATACCACAAAACTACCATGCCGCACTGACCCCATCGCCGCCCAGCTCCCTCCCGGAGATACACGCGTGCTCCAGCCCTCTCTTTACAACCCATCTCGAAACTGGTCGAATACAGCTGTAATGCGGGCCACGATCCCGGAGCATCAAGGTGCGGGCAACGCAGACCACCTTTCGCTGAGGCATCGAGCGTCGACTCGAGTTCCGGCTGTTCTCGGAAGTCCGCAACCGTGGCGACCTGATGGACGCCTTCGGGATCCCGGTCAACCAGGCATCCGCCGACCTCAACCGCTACCTCGGCATGGCGCCGGACAACTTCCGCTACGGCAAGAGCGCCCGCACCTACGTCCGCGGCGACCGTTTCAAACCGACCTTTCTGAAGCCGGACGCCGACCGCTACCCCTCGCAGCTCCGCTCCATCTCCGCTGGGATTGTCACACAAGAGGAATCCCGGATTTGGCCCGCTTCCGGCCTTCGACACGGTGCGCAGCCCCGTCCGGGGCATCGACGCCAGCCACCTGCGCACCGTGCTCCACGCCATCCTGAGGGGAATGGACAGTTCGGGCTTCATGGCTTCCAAAGACTTTTCCCCGCGCGTACCGTATGACAAAATTTCCAAATGGCCAAAAGCGAAAAAGCACAATAACGAAGATTTCGCCACCACGGTCGGCTACGAGGCGCAACAGTGGTTCACGGCGCATCGCTTGCTCGCCAAGCTTCGCTCCGCGGGCGATCGCAAGCCAAGCCTCTCCCAGTGGCTAGACCTGGTCGGCGAGCTGGAAGCGGACAACACGAATGCGCTCACGAGCTGCCTCCATCCGACGACCGCAGGTGGCAAGAGCCGGAAGCACGAGGACGCGAAGTCGACCCTGCACAAGCTGGACCGAATCCATACGCCCGAACGAACACTCCATGCGCGCTTCTTCGTGCGACGGTTGCCGGCGGAGATGCACGCGTCCCGAAGGGATGGATGATGAGTAACCTGGTTGGTGCATCGAAAGAAGACCAATTCTCGGAATGGTTCGAGATTGCGACCGGCGGTTTGAAACCGTACCGCTGGCAGGTCGAAGTGGCCCTGAACGGGCTGCCCGATGTGCTTCCCATTCCGACGGGGCTGGGGAAGACCGAAGTCGTGCTGGCGTGGGCATGGCGACTACTTCATAGAAGCCGGAGCCGCTGCACCTCGTGTTCTGCCCGCCGATGCGCTAAGGAGCGCG
>CAYMDA010000074.1:0-8978 GCA_964389135.1 uncultured Verrucomicrobiota bacterium
AGGCGGAGGCGGCACGCGAGGTCCGGCACCGAGCCGGGCCGAAAGAGCAGCGACGGATCCAGCGGCTCGAGAAGCTCGGGCGTCGCGCCCGCTCGGGACCCGAGCACGGGCGTTCCGCAGGCGAGCGCCTCCGCCGTCGCCAGGCCGAAGCCCTCGAGGTCGAGCGACGGCATCAGCGCGATGTCCGCCGCGTTGAGCAGGCGAGGAACCTCGTCCTCCGGAACGAGCCCGAGCAGCCGGATGCGATCGCCGAGTCCGAGGCGGCCGATCCGGTCGCGCAGATTCGTCTCGGCCGGGCCGCGGCCCGTGAGCCACAGGCGGCAGGGCTGCTCGCCCGCAATTTCCGCGAAGGCGTCGACGAGCACCTCCAGACCCATGCGCGGATCCAGGCGGCGCATCGCGATCAGCAGGCGTTCGCCCGGTTTGATGCCGTACGCGGCCCGGATGGAGGCTCGATCCTCGAGCGGCTGGAACCTTCGGAAGTCCACGCCGCCTGGTGCGATCTCCGGCTCCCGCGGGCGCGGGCCGTGCCACTCGCGCAGGCGCGCGGCGAAGTGGCGGCTCAGGACGATCACGCGGTCCGCGCGTTTGAGGGCGCGGCGTTCCACGCGGTGCATCGCGCGGACGATGGCGGCATCGAGGCACCGGCGGAGACGTCCGCGCGGGTGCGCGACGCTGGCGAACCGATACTCCTCCGCCCATGGGCCGTGATAGACATGCAGCACGCGGGCGGGTGCGGACGCGACCGCAGGCTCGAGGAACGCGTGATGCTGAAGGAGCAGGACGGGATCGGCGGATGCCGCGAGGCACTGCCGGATCAGCCCGGCCGCGGCGCGGTTCTCCGCGCGCCAGTTCGCGAGGAACGATCCGTCCGTCTGGGGGAAGCGGTGGATGCGCACGCCGTCCCGCGTTTCGAATGCGGGCAGGTCGCCGCCGGGATGCGCGGTGATGACGTCCACGGAATGCCCGCGCGCGGCGAGGCCGGCCGCCTGTTCGGCGGAGACACGCCATGCTCCCCCGAGCACATCGGGGTGATACCCGAGACTGACACAGATGAAGCGCATGCTGCCCGGAACCGGCGCCCTCGACGAACGACCCGTGTCGCAGGCTCAGGGCGCGGCGGAGACGGCTGCGATCAGCCGTTCGAAATCGGCCCGGACCCGGTCCGCCGAGAAGCGGGCCGTGACAGTGGCACGTCCCGCCGCCGCGAGGCGAGCATGGAGGGCCCGGTCCGCGAGCAAGCGGTTCAGGAGCGCGAGGTATTCATCGGCATTGCCCGGGCTCGCCAGCAGCCCGTTCTCCCCGTGCTGGATGATCTCCGGAACCCCGCCGTCCCGTGCGGCGATCACTGGAACACCGGTTGCCATCGACTCGATGATGACCCTCCCGAACGGCTCCGGCTTTCTCGAGGTGTGCAGCAGGACGTCGAGGTCGCTGAGCGCGACGGCGACATCGGGCTGAAACGGGACGAAATGAACTCGATCCTTCAGCCCGCGCCCCGCGACGTGCGCGCGGAGACGGTCCTCGTAGGGCTGGTCCTCGTTGAAGGCGTGCCCGATCAGCACGAAGTGCGTCGGGGCGCCGGCTCGGGCCGACTTCTCCGCGATTTCCAGGAGCAGGTCCTGGCCTTTCCACGGGGTGAACCGGCCGAGCACCCCGGCAAGGGGCGTCGCATCGCCGAGGTTCAGCATCCCGCGGAGCGCGCCGCGCCCATGGGGTCGATAGCGCTCGAGCGGGATGCCGTTGTGAATGGTTCGGACGAGGGAATCGGGCAATCCATGGTCCACGAGCGCGCGCCGCGCGAATTCCGACACGACGATCAGGCGCGAGGCGCCGCGCCTTGCCTGGGCGTGAAAGGCCCGGCGCGCGGCCCACGGAAAGAAGTCGCGCGAGAGGATGTCGTTGACCCACCACACCGACGGAACGCCTGCCGCACGGCACGCGGGCCATGCGGCGAAGTGGTCCTTGTTCGTGCAGGACACGACGACCGCCGGGCGGAGGTCATGCACGAGCGCCCCGATCCGGCGCCGGGCGTCACGCAGGGCGCGGAGGCTGCGGATCGCCCCGGTCAGTGGAAATCGCGAGCCGACGAGGCGCAGTCCGCCCAGGCTCGAGGCGAGCGAGTACGGCCTGCGCTCGATGCCGAGCGCCTCGAGGCGCTCGTGGAGGCGCCCCGCCGGGTCGCAGGCGACCACGGATTCCCACGCGACCCGCGATTCCGGCTCGGCGAGCAGCTCGAGCAGGTTCACCTCGGCGCCGCCGAGGATCCGGTGGACGTGGTCCACCCAGAGGACACGAGGGCGGGGGGCACCGCTGCTCATCCCGGATCGATCGGTGCGGATGCGCAGGGCATGCCGAGGCGGCCGCGGAGCACTTCCCACACGACATCGGTTGAGAGACCCGGCAGCCCGGTCGAGTCCTCGAGGAGAAGCACCTGGTCGCCGCGGGGGCGCCAGAGCGCGGCCTTGGTCGGTCCCCAGAGAACCACGCACGGGAGGCCGACCGCCGCGGCGAGGTGCGAGATCCCCGAATCGTGCCCGATGAAGTGGGAACAGCCGCGGAGCAGGCCGGCCAGTTCGTCCAGGGGAAGGCTTCGCGCGAGGCGCACGCGATCCGCCGGGAGCGAGGCCGCAAGATGATCCAGGGAGGCGCCTTCGGCTTCGCCGCCGACGAGGAGCACCCGGAAGTCCGAGTCCAGGACCGTTCTCCGGAGAAGTTCAGACCATCGGCGAAGCGGCCAGTTCTTCGATTCCGAACCGCTGCCCGGATGCGCCGCGAGCCAGCGGCCGGGACCGGGCGTGACGGGATCCGGCGAGAGTCTCGGCGTGCCGTCCGGATCGAAGATCGCGAGCTGCTGGAGGACCTGGAGGAACGTGTCGGCGGCGTGTGTCCGGGAGAGCTCATCCGGGCGGTGCGGGCCGGGAATGAACTGCGCGCTCGTGCAGCGCGCGATGTTGGTGCGGAAGATCTCATCGGGATCGTAGAGGTATGACACGATGAGGGCGAACCCGGCGAAGAACTGCGCCATCGCCGGATCGAGGTCGCCGTCGCGGGCGAAGAAGCCCGCGAGCGGGCGGGCCTCGATCGGATGAACCGCGTCGGCGAGCCGGTTGATGAGGCTGAGGCGTGCGATGTGCGGATAGCCGAGCACCTCGATGCGCACGTTCGGGAACTGTGCGCGCAGGGCGGAAAGGACCGGGAGCGTCAGGATGAAGTCACCGATCGCGCCGCCGCGGATGACGAGGATTCGGCTCATGGGTTGCGGGCGCGGCGCGGGGCCGGGGGCGGGTCTTCCTCGTCCTCGTGGGGCGCCTGGAGCCGGCGTGGCGGGGTGATCGGCCTGTACTCGATCCAGCGCTCGCGGTCCGCGAGGAGAAGGAAGTCCGGGAGGGTGAGTTTGACCTCGACGGACTTGCGGAGGGGATACCCGGTGGGAACCCGCTGGACGGTCAGGATGTCGATGATGAACTTGCCCCATTCGCGGCCGTTGAGCACCCAGTCCGCGACGAAACGCTGGTCCAGCGTGAGCCGGGTGAGATAGAGGCCCCGGATGGGCTTCTGCCAGTCGCTGATGTCGAGGAACTCCTGTTCCGGCGTGTGCGTGAGCTGGATCGCCTGCCGGTCGCCGTACCATGCGACGGCCCACGGCATGTCGGTCATGATGAGCTCATCCGGCTCGAACCAGTGGGCCACGCGCTCGATCGTGGGCGGGTAGTAGGGAGGATAGGCGATCGGGAAGTTGCGGGGGGGCCCGAGCCGGACCAGCAGCGGCAGCGCGAAGACCAGCACGGCGCCGCCGGCGACGTACCGGCGCCATGCCTGGGTCGGGAACTCCACGCTGTCGATGAGCTGGACGAGCAGCGCCGATCCGAACATGAGCGCGAGCGGCGAAAGGATCACGACGAGGTTCTCGGCGTGCAGCAGTCCCTCCTCGGAACGGTGGGTTCGTGAGAGCACCTGGGCGACGGCCAGCGCGACCAGCGCGCCGACGGTGAACCAGCGGAGCCGCGATCGCAGGCGGTGGACAAACGGCACGAACAGTCCCACGAGGAAGAACGCGGCCACCCATGAGCCGCCGAGGCGGGGGAGGTCCTCCTGGAGGAGGTCGGCGGCGCCGACGAAGACCTTCCGGCCCAGGTCCTCCGCCGACACGCGCGAGACGTCGGGGTCGAGCGAGCGGTCGAGCCAGTCGCCGGTGAAGTGCGACGTTTCCTTGAACAGGTCGTATCCGGCGACGCCGAAGGGGTTGCCGCAGAGCTGCCCGTTGCGGATGAGCCACGGGGAGCACGCGGCGAGGAAGCACACGCCGGCGGCGAGCGGGAGGAGCACGCGCCGGCGCGGAAAAGCCGCGGCCAGATAGATGAGGACCGGCACGATGAGCGCGCCGAGGGAGTACCGCGTCATCGCGAGCAGCGCGCAGACGACGCCCGCGAAGGCGGCCAGGGCCACGGTCGCGCCGGTGCCGCGGGGCTTCTCGCGAAGCGAGCCGGCATCGAGGTCGTGCAGGAGATTGGCGAGCACGGTCGCGAGAAGCAGCGCGAGCATCGTGGGCAGGCCCGAGGAGCTGAAGCTCCAGAGCAGGTCGCTCCCGAGCAGGACCAGCACCGTGATCAGCGCGACGCGCGAATCGAAGAGCCTCCGCGCGAGCCGCCAGACCAGCAGCAGCGCGAGGAAGAAGAACATCTGGTTGATCAGCGTGATGACGAACTCCGGCTGGTGCCGGCGCAGCACCGCCTCGCGCCCGGACTCGATCGTGTAGTCGAACAGGCCCGGGATCTTCATGAACCCGGCGAGCACCAGCGGGTAGAGGGGGGCGTTGGCGAGGTCCGGGTGTTCCTCCCGGAGCAGCGGGTCGCGATCGGACCGGTGCTCCATGATCAGGGCCATGCTCAGCGGCCGGATGTACCGGGTCGTGAACCCGCGGCCCTCGGCGACGTTGCGCGCCACCTGCGCGGCGTCCATGGCCTCGGGATGGCGGAAGTTCTGGAACTCGCGGAAGTCATAGAGGATCGCGATGGCGAGGATGCCGAGGAGGAGGGCTGCGGTCCGGAGGTAGCGGACACCCGCGCCGACTTCGAGGGCGTGGATCAGTTCCTGGAGGCGTGCCATGAGTCAGAAGCCTTCGAGCTGATATTCGTGGAGCTTGCGGTGGAGTGTGCGCCGGCTGAGGCCGATGCGGCGGGCCGCCTCGGTGCGGTTGCCTCCGGTTTCACGGAGGGCCTGGACGATGACCTGCTTTTCGGCCTCCTGGACGGTGAGGCCGGGGGTGGAGAGGGAAAGCGTCCCCGATCCCGCGGCGCCCGTTCCGCCGCGCGAGGGCTGCCGCACGTCCGGCGGGAGGTCGCGGAGGTTGATCACCGATCCGCGCGAGAGCACGACCGCGCGTTCGATGGCCGCCTTCAGCTCGCGGACGTTGCCCGGCCACGAGTAGGCCTGCATCGCCTCCATCGCCTCGGGACTGATGGCGTCCACGTTCTTCGAGTTTGCGGCGGCGGATTCCTTGAGGAAGGCGGCCGCGAGGAGGGGGATGTCGGACGCGCGCTCGCGGAGGGGCGGCAGGACGATCTCGACGACGCAGAGCCGCCAGTAGAGGTCGTCACGGAACCTGCCCTCGCGCACCATCGCCTTGAGGTCGCGGTTCGTCGCGGTGATGAGCCGCACGTCCGCAGTGAGCGTCTTGTTCGAGCCGACGCGCTCGAAGGTGCGCTCGCTCAGGAACCGCAGGAGCTTCACCTGCAGCGTGGGATCGATCTCGCCGATCTCGTCGAGGAACAGCGTGCCGCCGGATGCCTGCTCGAAACGCCCGATGCGGCGCTCGTGGGCGCCGGTGAAGGCCCCCTTTTCGTGGCCGAACAGCTCGCTCTCGAGCAGCGTGGGGGCGAGGGCGCCGCCGTGGACGATCACCAGCGGCGCGCGGGCGCGCGGGCTGAGCTGGTGGATGGCGCGCGCGATGAGTTCCTTGCCGGTTCCGCTCTCGCCGCGGATGAGGACGGTGGCGCGGGAATCGGCGACGAGACGCACGGTCTCGAAGATGTCGCGCATCGCGGGCGAATCGCCGATGACCCCCTCGAGGCCGTAGCGGGTGTCGAGCTGGCGATGCAGCGCGGTGTTCTCGGCCTCGAGGCTGGAGGCGCGGAGCGCCTTCTCGATCTTGAGCTCGAGAAGCTCGATCTCCATGCGGCCCTTGGCGATGTAATCGTCGGCGCCGCGCTTCATCGCCTCGACGATCGTTTCGTCGGAGCCGTACGCGGTCATGAGGATGCAGACCGGCGGGCGGGGGAGCGACTTGGCGCGATCGATCAGGCGGAGGCCGTCCTCGCCGGGGAGCCGCAGGTCCGTGAGGAGGACGTCGAAGCGTTCGCGCTCGAGGAGCTCGATCGCGGACGCGGCGTCGTCCGCGACGTACACATCGTAGCGATCCTCCAGCGCGAGGCGAAGTCCGTCGCGGGTCGATTTCTCGTCATCGACGATGAGGAGGGTGGGCTGTTTCACGGGACGCGCACCGGGTGAGGTCTGGGGCTCAATCGGAGGCATGCGGGAGGAGTCTGACGCGGCGGGGGCCCGGGAGCCAGATGCGGAAGCGCGTGCCGCGGCCGACGTGGCTTTCGACGTCGATGCGCCCGTGGTGCGCGCGGACGATGCGCTGGACGATCATCAGGCCGAGGCCGGTCCCCTTCTTCTTTGTGGTGTGGAAGGGCTTGAACAGCCGGTTCATGGTCTCCTGGGGGATGCCGCCGCCGGTGTCGGCGATGCTGAACCAGATGCCGTCGCCCTGCTGGCCCGTGGCGAGGGTGAGCGTTCCGCCGCGTGTCATGGCCTGCATGGCGTTGCGGATGAGGTTCACCAGGACCTGCTTGATCTGGTCCGGATCGAAGGAACCCTCGGGAAGGTCGGCGTCGAGCTCCTCGACGATGAGGTGGCCGCGGTTCTGGATCTCGGGGCGGAGGAGGTCGAGGGTTTCCTGGATGACGCGGTTGAGGCTGGCGGAGCGGAACTTGGGCGTGCTCGGCCGGAGGGCCTGGAGGAACTGGTTGACGATGAGATCCAGCCGGCCGATCTCGCCGCGGGCGACGTTGTTGAGGTGCTGCAGCTTGTCGAGGGAATCGATCGCGGCGCGGTCGCCGTCCGATGCCTGCGGGTGTCCGTCGCGCCCGCGCTGGGATACGAGGTCCGCGCGGAGGCGCCGGAGCTCGCGCTCCATGAGCTGCAGGTGGATGTTGAGCGCGTTGAGCGGGTTTCCGATTTCGTGGGCGAGGCTGGCCGCGAGGAGGGTGAGAGTCTGAAGGCGTTCGCTCTCGACGGTCTCGTACTCCTTCTGTCGCGCCTGGGTGGCGTCGTTCAGGATGAGGGCGAGTCCGGCGCTGCCGGCGGATTCGCCGTCGATCGGAGCGGCGAAGAGCCGGAAGAACCGGGGGCGCGGCCAGTCCACCTCGAATTCCTGGCGCAGCACCTGCGCGCCGGCGTGCGAGTCGAGCTCGCGCAGCTTGTCCCAGTCGAGCTCGGGCAGCAGGTCCTGGATGCGGCGGCCCTCGACGCGTCCCTCCTCCGGGAGCCCCAGGAGGCTTCTGGCGCTCTGGTTGAGATGGCGGACGCGGCCGTTCGGGTCGGTGACCACGATGCCGTCCTCGACGACGTTGAACACCGTCTCGAGAAGGCTCCGCTCCTCGGCCAGCCGGCGCACGAGCCCGCGGACGTGGTCGGAATCGAGCCGGGCGAGGCGGCCGAGGACTTTCTCGACGAAGCTGGTCGTTGCGGGAGGCATCCGGATGGGTGATGAGGGCGGCGCGGGGAGTTTGCGCGAGCGGCGCCGGCGGGCAAGCCGGGGGTCAGAGCCAGCCCTTGCGCTTGAAGTACAGGAACGTCGCCGCCGTCGAGGCGAACGTGAAGATCACCGCCACGAGGTATCCGTAGCGGGTGTGCAGCTCGGGCATGGAGTCGAAGTTCATGCCGTACCATGTGCCGACGAGCATGAGCGGCGTGGTGACCACCGTGATCAGGGTCAGGAGCTTGATGACCTCGTTGGTCTGGTGGCTCGACATGTTGACGTACACCTGGAGCACGTTCGTCAGGGAATCGGCGTACGCCTGGGCCCGCTCGCCGATGTGGAACAGGGCGTCATACACGTCGCGGTAGTACGGAACGAGATGCGAGCGGACCAGCTTGAACTCGCCCTGCGCGAACCGGGCGAGGATCTCGCGCTGCGGTCCGATGATCTGGCGGAGGTGCACGACCTCCTTCTTCACGTTGATGATGCGGCTGATGATCTCGCGGTCCTGGTACTCGATCACCTGCTGCTCGAGCTCCGCGATCTCGAACGCGAGCTCCTCCAGCGCGGGCTTGTAGTTGTCCACGAGCGTGTCGAGCAGCGTGTGCGCGACTCGGTCCGGGGCCCGGGCGACGTGCGCGGTGCCCTTGCGGCAGCGGTCCTCGACGAGCGTCACGCTGCGCATCGGCGCGTCGTGGTAGGTCACGAGGAAGTTCCGACCAAGGAAGAAGTTCAGCTCCGTCGTCGCGAACACGCCGTCCTTGCGGCTGTAGTCCACGGCGTGGACCACGAGGAAGAGGTACGGGGCGAAGCGGTCCTCCTCCTTGGGGAAGTACTCCTCCACCTTGGGCGAAGGGGACTGCGCGATGCAGTCCTCGATCGTGAGCGGATGGAAGTGAAAGATCTCCTCGAGCACCATCCGCGTTTCCTGCGGCGTCGCCGCCTCGAGATCCACCCAGAGGAACAGGTTCGTGTCGGACAGGAGCGTCGGCATGAGAAACGGCGCAATGTCCTGGCTGTGCAGCCTTCCCTGGGTGGTGAACGCAAACGACCGGATCATGCTAGAACGACGCGACGTTCGGGGCGTGACGCGCCAGTGTGGCGCAATGGTAGGCGTCGCGAACACGAAGGCAAGGCACGATGCCGGTCCCGGCCCGGTCCCCCTGTTGCCTCAAAAGTTTTGACACTGGGGAGGGTTGGCTTGGGAGGGGTG
>CAYMDA010000075.1:0-8786 GCA_964389135.1 uncultured Verrucomicrobiota bacterium
CCGATGACGATGACCGAACGGCCCGAGTAATCGACGCGCTTGCCGAGCAGGTTCTGGCGGAAGCGGCCGCTCTTGCCCTTGAGCATGTCGGAGAGCGACTTGAGGGCGCGGTTGCCGGCTCCGGTGACGGGGCGGCCGTGGCGGCCGTTGTCGAACAGGGCGTCCACCGCCTCCTGGAGCATCCGCTTCTCGTTGCGGATGATGACCTCCGGCGTCTTGAGCTGGAGGAGGTTCTTGAGGCGGTTGTTGCGGTTGATGACGCGGCGGTAGAGGTCGTTCAGGTCCGACGTCGCGAACCGGCCGCCCTCGAGGGGGACGAGGGGCCGGAGGTCCGGCGGGATGACCGGCAGGACCGTGAGGATCATCCACTCGGGGGACGACTTGGCCGCGAGGAAGCCCTGGAAGAGCTTGATGCGCTTGGCGAGCTTCTTGCGCGTCTGCTTGCTCTTCGTCTCGAGCATCTGCTGCTGGAGAACCTCGACCTGCTTGGCGAGGTCGATCTTGGCGAGGGCGTCGCGGACGGCCTCGGCGCCCATCTTGGCGACGAAGGCGTCGGGGCCGTAGGTGGCGCGGGCGTCACGGTACTCGAGCTCGCTGAGGAGCTGGTGCTCCTTGAGCGGCGTGTTGCCCGGGTCGATGACGAGGTAATCCTCGTAGTAGATGACGCGCTCGAGGTTGCGGGCGGTCATGTCAAGGACCAGGCCGATCCGCGAGGGCATGCACTTGAAGAACCAGATGTGCGAGACGGGGACGGCCAGCTCGATGTGTCCCATGCGCTCGCGGCGGACGCGGCTGAGGGTCACCTCGACGCCGCAACGGTCGCAGACGACGCCGCGGTGCTTGATGCGCTTGTACTTGCCGCAGGAGCACTCCCAGTCCTTGACCGGACCGAAGATGCGCTCGCAGAAGAGGCCGCCCTTCTCGGGCTTGAACGTGCGGTAGTTGATGGTCTCGGGGTTCTTGACCTCGCCCTTGGACCACTGGCGGATGGTTTCGGGGGAGGCGACCGAGATGGAGACGTGGTCGACCTGGTTGACCTTGTCGAGGCCGAGGAGCTCGCGTGCGGCTTCTTTGGCGTTGGTAAGCATAGGTCTGGGTATGGGCGACGGCGGAGTGAGTGGGTGGTTCAGGATGCGAGCCCCGCAAGGGTGATCGGGGCCGCCTGGGCCGGCTGATCGACGGGCCCGGTGTAGCCGACCCGGACGTCGAGGCCGAGCGACTGCATTTCCTTCACAAGAACGTTGAACGACTCGGGCACGCCGGCCTCGAGCGCATTGTCGCCCTTGACGATGCTCTCGTAGATCCGGGTGCGGCCCTGAACGTCGTCGGACTTCACGGTCAGGAGTTCCTGAAGGGTGTAGGCGGCCCCGTACGCTTCGAGCGCCCAGACCTCCATTTCCACGAAACGCTGACCCCCGTACTGGGCCTTGCCGCCCAGCGGCTGCTGGGTGACGAGCGAGTACGGGCCGACGGCGCGGGCGTGGATCTTGTCCGCCACGAGGTGGCCGAGCTTCATCATGTAGATGTAGCCGACGACGACCTCCTGATCGAACGGCTCGCCGGTGCGGCCGTCGTACAGGACGCACTTTCCGGCCTCGTTGACGAGCGTGTCGCCGTGCTCGGAGCGGAGCTTGGCCGCGGCGCGCTTCAGGTGCTCGCGGATCTCCACCTCCTTGATGCCGTCGAAGACCGGGGTGGCGAACTTCATGCCGAGGATCTTTGCGGCCCAGCCGAGGTGCGTCTCGAGGAGCTGGCCGACGTTCATTCGCGAGGGAACGCCGAGCGGGTTCAGGACGATGTCGACCGGGGTTCCGTCCGCGAGGAACGGCATGTCCTCCTCGGGGACGATCTTGGCGACGACGCCCTTGTTGCCGTGGCGGCCGGCCATCTTGTCGCCGACGGAGAGCTTGCGCTTCGAGGCGATGTACACCTTGACCTGCTTGATGATGCCGGGGTCGACCTCGTCGCCGGCCTCGAGGCGTTCCATCTCCTCATCGTGCTGCATCTGGAGATCATCGAACTTCTTCTTAAACTGGCTGATGATCTCGTTGATCTTGTTCCGGATCGGCGACGGATCGATCTCGATGCGGTCATAGACCTGCGCGAGCTTGCGCAGGAGCGTCTTCGTGATCTTGCGGTTGGCCGGGATGATGATCTCGCCGGTCTCGCTGTTCACGACGTCGAGGGGGATCTTCTCGCCGAGAAGGATGTTGGAGAGGCCCTCGGTGAGCTGTTCCCGGAGCTCCTCGGTCTTGGCCTTGTGATCCTCCTGGACCTGGCGCGCCTGGCGGCGGGAGTCGCCGTCCAGCCGCTGGGGCACCGCGGCGCCCTTCTCGCTCTCCTTCTTCGAGGAGACCTTCACGTCCATGACGATGCCGTACGTGCCGGAGGGCACCTTGAGGGAGGTGTCCTTCACGTCGGCGGCCTTCTCGCCGAAGATCGCGCGCAGCAGGCGCTCCTCGGGCGCGAGTTCCGTCTCCGACTTGGGCGTGATCTTGCCGACGAGGATGTCGCCGGGCTTGACCTCGGCGCCGACGCGGATGACGCCGTCCGGCCCGAGGTTCCGGAGGGCCTCCTCGCCGAGGTTCGGGATGTCGCGCGTGATTTCCTCGGGACCGAGCTTGGTGTCCCGCGCGCCAACCTCGAACTCGTCGATGTGGATGCTCGTGAAGACGTCGTCCTTGACGATGCGCTCGCTGATGAGGATGGCGTCCTCGAAGTTGTAGCCGTTCCACGGCATGAACGCGACGAGCACGTTGCGGCCGAGGGCGAGCTCGCCCTCGGAGGTGCAGGGGCCGTCGGCGATGACCTGGCCCTTGCGGACCGTGTCGCCCTTGGCAACGAGCGCCTTCTGGTTGATGCACGTGGCGGCGTTCGACCGCATGAACTTGCGGATCGGGTACACGTACACGCCGTTGCCCGGGTCGTGCTTGATGCGCTTCTTGCCCTCGGGGAGGCGGCCGTCGCTCGTGATGATGATCTGGTTGCCGGTGACGGACGCGACCTTGCCGGACTCCTCGGCGACGAGCACGGCGCGCGAGTCGCGGGCGACGCGTTCCTCGAGGCCGGTGGCGACGTACGGCGCCTCGGTGACGAGCAGCGGCACGGCCTGCCGCTGCATGTTGGAGCCCATCAGCGCGCGGTTGGCGTCGTCATGCTCGAGGAACGGAATGAGCGACGCGGCCACGGAGACGAGCTGCTTGGGGGAGACGTCCATGTAGTGGACGTCCTTGGGGTCGGCGTCGATGAAGTCTCCCTTGCGGCGGCAGGTGACCCGCTCGTGCAGGAAGTTGCCCTTGTCGTCGATCGGGGCGTTGGCCTGGGCGATGACGTAGTTCTCGTCGCGGTCCGCGGTGAGGTACTCGATCGTGTTCGTGACCCGGCCGTTCTCCACCTTGCGGTAGGGAGTCTCGATGAACCCGAAGTCGTTGATCCGGGCGAAGGTCGCGAGGGAGGCGATCAGGCCGATGTTGGGGCCTTCCGGCGTCTCGACGGGGCAGATGCGTCCGTAGTGGGACGGGTGCACATCGCGGACCTCGAAGCCGGCGCGGTCGCGGGAGAGACCTCCGGGCCCGAGGGCGGAGAGGCGGCGCTTGTGGGTCAGCTCGGCCAGCGGATTGATCTGGTCCATGAACTGGCTGAGCTGGGAGCGGCCGAAGAAGTCACGGATCACCGCGGAGAGCGCCTTCGGATTGATGAGCTTCTGGGGCGTCATCGTGTCCATGGACTGGTCGAAGAGCGTCATGCGCTCCTTGACCAGGCGCTCGGTGCGGGCGAGGCCGACGCGGCACTGATTGGCGAGCAGTTCGCCGACGGTGCGGACGCGGCGGCTGCCGAGGTGATCGATGTCGTCGAGGCTGCCCTCCCCCTTCTTGAGCATGAGGAGGTAGCGGGTGGCCGCGATCAGGTCCTGCTTGGTGAGGATCCGCGAGTCGAGCTTGTCGGGGAGATTGAGCTTCTGGTTGATCTTGTAGCGGCCGACCCGGCCGAGGTCGTATCGCTTGGGATCAAAGAACAGGCGCTTGATGAGGGCGCGGGCGTTGGCGGCGGTGGGGGGATCGCCGGGGCGGAGGCGGCGGTAGATGTCCTTCAGCGCCTCGTCCTCGTTCCGGGTGGGATCCTTCTTGAGGCACTTGATGATGATGCCGTCGTCCACGGTGGTGTCGACGACGCGGATCTTGTTGATGCCGAGTTCGGCGATCTGGCGGACGACGACCTTGGAGAGGGGCTCGAAGGCGCGGGCGACCACGATGCCCTTGTCGAGGTCCATCGCGTCCTCGATGAGGACCTTGTTCTGGATGTCCTCGAGGCTCTCGGCCTGTTTGATCGTGAGCTCCTCGATGTCGTAGAAGAGGCGCAGCACCTCGAGGTCGGTGCCCCGGACCTTGTCATCGCCCTTCTCCTTGTCGTCAAGGAAGGCGAGGGCGCGGAAGAACGTCGTGACGAGGAACTTCCGGCGGCGCTTCTTGCGGTCGAGGTAGACGTAGAGGAGATCGCTGGTGTCGAACTGCGCCTCGTACCACGAGCCGCGGTCCGGGATGATGCGGAAGCCGTGCAGCATCTTGCCGTTGGCGTGCTGGGTGGCTTCGAAGGCGAGGCCCGGGGAGCGGTGGAGCTGGCTGACGATGACGCGTTCGGCGCCGTTGATGACGAAGGTGCCCTGGGGCGTCATCAGGGGCAGTTCGCCCATGAACACCTTCTCCTCCTTGGTGCCGGCCTCCTCCTCGAGGTGGAAGGTCACGTGGAGCGGGGCGCCGTACGTGAGGCCCTCGCGGATGCACTCGAGCCAGTCGATCTTGGGATCGCCGATATCGTAGCTGTGGAACTTGAGAACGACCTTGCCGTCGTAGCTTTCGATGGGGAACACCTCCGTGAAGACGGCCTGGAGCCCGGTGTTCTTGCGCCGGGAGGGGGCGGTATCGCGCTGGAGGAACTCCTCGTAGGAATTGACCTGCAGCTCGATGAGATTCGGTGGGGCGATGACCTCGCGGATCTTTCCGAAGTTAGTCCGTTCCGTCGCGCGGTGTGGCATGGTCTTGGGTGCTAGGATCTAGGCGTGTGCCGGCTGATTCCCGGGGTGCAGAATAAAAGAGCGGAAGGCCGGCCGGCGCCGGCTTCCCGCTTCTCTGGTTTTGAGCCCCCTGCGTCCCTCCGCCCGGGACGGCTATCGGACGCAGCGGGCTGATGTCGTTGATCGTGATTAAACGGCAAAGGCGGAGGGGGCGGCGAGGCGCCCCCCAACTGCGACGGTGGAGAATCTACTTGATTTCCACCTTTGCGCCAGCGTCCTCGAGTTTCTTCTTCGCGGCGTCGGCGTCCTCCTTGGTGGCCGCTTCCAGAACGGCCTTCGGAGCCTCCTCGACGAGCTTCTTGGCCTCGGCGAGTCCGAGCCCGGACTTGATCTCGCGGACGACCTTGATGACGGCAATCTTCTTGTCGGCCGGGACCGAGGCAAGGATGACGTCGAACTCGGTCTTGGCCTCGGCGGCGGGAGCACCGGCGGCGCCACCCGCGGCGGGAGCGGCGGCGGCAACGGCGACCGGAGCGGCCGCGCTGACGCCCCAGTCGTTCTCGAGCTTCTTCACCAGTTCCGCGACCTCGAGGACCGTGAGCTTGCCGAGCTGTTCTGCGATTGCGTTGATGTCTGCCATGTTTGCGCTGAGTCTCGTCGCCAGCCGCGGCCGCGGCTGATTTCAGCGGGCGAGCCCGCCCGCCGACGATTTACTGTTGGGGTTGGTTGTGGATTCCCGGCACGGCCGGGAAAGGGGATCGGTGTAAGGGGGATCAGGCGTTCTCGGACTTCTCGCCCTTCGCCTTCAGCACGCGGGCGAGCGACGCGCCGGGCTCATTCAGCACCCGGACAAGCTTGCCGGCGGGCGCCTGCAGCAGGCCGAGGAACTGGCCGCGGAGCACCTCGAGCGACGGCAGGTCCGCGATCGCGGAGACCGCCTCGGCGTCCAGGTGCTGGTTGTTCAGCATGCCGAAGCGCATCTTCGGCCGCTCGAACTCGGCGGCGAACGTCTTGATGACCTTCGCCGCGGCGGAGATGTCGTTCGGGCCGGTGACGACCGCGATCTGGCCGGTCAGCGGCGCGCCCAGCTCCGGCAGGCCCGCCTCGCGCGCGGCCAGCTTGAAGATGGTGTTCTTGACGACGTGAATCTCGGCGTTGGCTTTCGCGAGCCGCGAACGCAGCTCGCTGAAATGCTCGACCCGGAGGCCGGAGTAATCCGTCACGATGAAGAACGGCGAGCGGTTCAGCCGTTCAATGTACTCGGCGCTGATCGACTTCTTCTCTTGGCGCATGGGAGCGGGATGGAAAGGGGTGACTCAGTGAACTTCGCGGGTGTCGAGCCGCAGACCCGGGCTCATGGTGCTCGAGAGCACGCAGCTGCGGATGAAGATGCCCTTGGCGGACGCGGGACGCGCCTTGCTGACGGCGTCGAAGACGGCCCGGGCGTTCTCCTCGAGCTGCTCCGGCTGGAACCCGAGCTTCCCCACCGGCACATGCAGGTTGCCCGTCTTGTCCACCTTGAACTCGACGCGGCCGGCCTTGAACTCCCTCACCGCGCGGGCGGTGTCGTCCGTGACCGTGCCGGTCTTCGGGTTGGGCATCAGGCCGCGGGGACCGAGCACCTTACCCAGCTTGCGGACCTCGACCATGGCCTCGGGGGTTGCGATGGCGATGTCGAAGTCGGTCCAGCCGTCGGTGCACTTCTTGATCATGTCCTCGAAGCCGACGTATTCGGCGCCCGCCTCGCGCGCGGCGTCGGCGGCGGCACCCGGCTTGGCGAACACGAGCACGCGGACGGTCTTGCCGCTGCCGTGGGGCAGGGGAACGGTTCCGCGAACCATCTGGTCCGACTGGCGCGGATCGACGCCGAGCCGGAAGGAGAGGTCCACCGTCTCGTTGAACTTCGCCTTCGGCAGCTTGCCGAGGAGCTCGATCGCTTCCTTCAGGTTGTACGTGCGGCCGGGGTCCACCAGGGACAGGGCCTTCTGGTATCGTTTGCTGGGTTTGCGGGGCATGGAATGGGGGGCGGTGCAAGCGGACGGAACGTCCTCCCGCCGGTTGGTTCAGGGGAAGGGGATCAGGATCCGATCAGTCAACGACCTCGATGCCCATGCTGCGGGCGGTGCCCGCGATCACGCGGATGGCGGCCTCCTCGGAGGTGGCGCGGAGGTCGTCCTTCTTGGTCTTGACGATCTCGAGGATCTGCTGGCGGGTGACCTTGCCGACCTTCTCCTTGCCGGTGGCCTTGGCGCCGCTGGCCAGTCCCGCCGCCTTCTTGAGCAGGGCCGAGGCGGGCGGCGACTTGGTGATGAAGGTGAAGGACTTGTCCTGGTACACCGTGATGACGACCGGGACGATCATTCCGCCGGAGTCCTTGGTGCGGGCGTTGAACTCCTTGCAGAAGGCCATGATGTTCACGCCGTGCTGACCGAGGGCGGGACCGACCGGAGGGGCGGGATTGGCCTGGCCCCCGGGGATTTGGAGCTTGATCTGGGCGGTTACCTTTTTAGCCATGTGGAAGCGAGGGGAGGATCAGGCCTTTTCGACCTTCCAGTACTCGAGTTCGACTGGGGTGTTTCGGCCGAAGACGTTGACGGTGATCTTGAGTTTGCCTTTTTCGGCGTCGATCTCCTCGATGACGCCATTGAAATTCAGGAAGGGACCGTCGTTGATCTTGACGGTCTCGCCCACGGCGAAGCTGACCTTCGGGCGCTCCGCGTCCTCGGACTCGGCGATCTGCGCCTTGATGGCGGCGATCTCGTCCTCGGGAACCTCGACGGGGCGTTCACCGCCGACGAAGCCGATGATGCCCGGAGTCTCGCGGATGAAGTACCATGGGCGATCGAGGAGGCGGTGCTCCTCGTCCACCAGCGCCATGTGGATGTACACGTAGCCGGGGTGAAGCTTGCGGAGCGAGACGGTCTTCTTGCCGTTGCGGACCTCCGCGACCTTCTCCATCGGCACCAGGACCTCGGAGATGTACTCGGTCATCTCCTCGGCGCGGGCGCGTTTCTCGATGTTCTCCTTCACCTTCTGCTCCTGTCCGGAGAGGGTGTGGAGGACGAACCACAGGTGGCGCATGGGGTGGGAAAGGGATCAGACGATGGCGCGGACGATCCAGGCGGCGAGCAGATCGACCACGACCGTGAAGGTGCCGAGGAGGGCGGTGGCCACCATCACGATGACGGTGGAACCCCAGAGCTCATTGCCACTGGGCCAGGTGCACTTGCGAAGCTCCTCGCGCGTCTCGCGTGCGTACTGGGCGATGCGGTTCAGCCACCCGAGCCGCCATGCGATGGCAAAGGCGACGATGAAGACGACGCACCAGACGACGAAGCTTGTCAGATTGTTCATGAAATCGTGGCGGAGGGGGAGGGATTCGAACCCCCGGTACGGTTGCCCGCACAGCGGTTTTCAAGACCGCCGCATTCGACCGCTCTGCCACCCCTCCGCGGGACGGCGCTGGCAGGGCGTGAGGGACTCGAACCCCCAACCAACGGTTTTGGAGACCGCTACTCTACCAATTGAGCTAACGCCCTGACGTGCGACAACCGACGTATCCTGAACCCGACCTGCCCCCCGGGGGCAAGACCGAAACCGCGCGAGCGGTCCCGGTCCGCCCGAAATCCGGGGGTGCGGATCAGGCGATGACCTCCGTGATGCGGCCCGCACCGATGGTGCGCCCGCCCTCGCGGATGGCGAACCGCTGACCGCGCTCCATGGCGACCGGAGCGATGAGTGAAATCTCGACCGAGACGTTGTCTCCCGGCATGAC
>CAYMDA010000076.1:0-8402 GCA_964389135.1 uncultured Verrucomicrobiota bacterium
AAGGATGGTGGAGGCAAGGATGGTGGAGGCGGCGGGAGTTGAACCCGCGTCCCATGGCCGGTCTGCCGGCCGCGACTACATGCTTAGTCGGGAGAGAGTTTTCCGCCGCGCGATAGCGTCCCGACAGCGAATCGCGCCGCGTAAGTCCGCATGCAATCGTTTCGGCGAATGACGCGCGGTCTCCGTCATCCACCTAACCTGCTTCAGCGCCTCATCCGGTTAGCAGGTGTCCCCGGGAGACGTCACGGCTCAATTAGGCCGCGAGTGCCAGTTCTTCGTTGGCAGTTGATTTTTGACCCGATGATTAACGAGGCCAACGGATCGTCCTCGGCATGCCGCTGCTGACAGGTCGTCCAGGTCGAAACCAGTACGCCCCCACTCAAAGAACGCCCCCACTTTTCACTCGCTTTCGCCGGAGTCAAGTGCCTGACTCCCCGCACCGCCACCGGCGAGCTCCACCAGCCACCCCCGGCCCATCATGACCACGCTCGCAATCCAGCTCCATCCGGGCGCCCTCCTCAGCGTGCTCGCGTTCGGCCTGCTCATCGGCTGGATCGTCTGGCGCTGGATGCTCCGCAGCGAGGATCTGCCGCATGTGCTCCTGCTGAAGATCTTGCTCTCCGTCAGCCTGGTCCTGGGCGCCGTCTGGTGCATGCTCAACCTCTCCCCCTACCTGGGCGTCCCCCTGGCCGCCGTCTGCGGGGTCATCGTCGGATTGTTCTGGGGGCGCAACGTCGGCCTCTGGCTCGCCAGACCCCTGACCGACATGTTCGACGGCGGGGATGAGGCCGCCGAGCCCGCCCCCTTCTATGCCATTGCGCACGCCCACCGGAAGCAGGCCCGCTATCCGGAGGCCATCGCCGAGATCCACAGGCAGCTCCAGCGATTTCCCGGCGATGTTCAGGGGCTTCTGCTCCTGGCGGAGATCCACGCCGTTCATCTCGGCGACTGGCAGGCCGCCACGGATGCCATCGAGGAGATCGTGGCGGAGGATGGCCTCCCGACCTCGACCCGCGCCCGGGCCCTGCAGGCGCTGGCGGACTGGCACCTCGACAAGGCCGGCGACATCCCGTCCGCCCGGCGCTGCATGCAGCGCATCGTCGAGCTGTTCCCGGACTCCCCCGAGGCCACGGAGGCCGCCCAGCGCATGGGGCATCTGGAGGACTCCAACTGGCGCGCTTCCCGCCGCGAACCGGTGCGCATCCGCATCCGTCCGTCGCCCGCGGATCACGGCACGTTCGAGTCCCGGAGCGAACCCGAGGCGGAGCCGGACCCCGCGCTCGAGGCTGATCAGCTTCTTGCTCATCTGGCCCGTCACCCGCTTGACGCCGAGGCGCGTGAACGGCTTGCGCTCCTCTACGCCCACCAGATGGGCCGCCTCGACTGGGCCATCGGTGAATTCGAACGATTGCTCGCCCAGCCCAATCGCCCTCCGAAGGTCGTCGCCCGCTGGCTGAATCAGATGGCGGATCTCCACATCCGCTGCGCAGGTGACGAAGCCGCCGCGCGCGGGTGCCTTCAACGCATCGTGGATGCGAATCCCGGCTCCGCCCTGGCGGCCACGGCACAGGCGCGAATCGAACGCCTCAAGCTGGAAATGCGCTCCCACAAGGGAGCCCCTCGCATCGGCTCGTCCTGAGGCGCTTGCTCGATCACGGTTCCCGGGCGGCGTCGCCCGGCGCGCGCTCCCCTGAAGGTTGCGCCGGCCATGCTCCGTCCGCATCGTTGGCCGCGTGCTGTCGTGGCTGTTGCTCCTGATCGCCGGTCTCCTTGAGGTCATCTGGGCCGTGGGGCTCAAGTACACGGACGGCTTCCGCCGGCCCCTCCCGTCGATCATCGTCGGCATCGCGATCGTCGCGAGCATGGTGCTCCTCTCCCTCGCCGTCCGGAGAATCCCGATCGGAACCGCCTATGCCGTCTGGGTCGGCATCGGCGCACTCGGCGCGGCACTGCTCGGGATCGTCCTTTTTGACGAACCGGCGACTCCAGCCCGGCTCGCCTGCCTGGTTCTTCTTCTCGCGGCGATCATCGGACTCAAGCTCAGCAGCCCTGTCCCCGGAGGCTGATCCCGACGCCGCCGCTGGTCTCGCGGCACGGCGGTTCGTCCCGGCGCGACCGCGGTCGCGTGGATCCCCTCCCTTTACGCCTCGGGAGTCGTGCGCTTCATTAAGGCGTCCCATGAAGTGGTTGCGTGCCCTCCCTCCCCGCGGAGTCTTCCCGATACGGACGCATGCGCCGGGCAGGATGCTGCTCCTCCTGGCCCTCGCGGGGATCCGGGCCGCATTCTCCTCGGACGTGTTCCCCGATCCGCAGGTGCGGATCTCGGAGATCCTCGCAAGCCCATCGCGAACCGCCGCTCTTCTCGATGAAGACGGCGAGGCCCATGACTGGATCGAACTCCACAATGCCGGCGCTCAGCCTGTCCCGCTCGCAGGCTGGTTTCTCACGGATGATCCCCAGACGCCGTACCAATGGCGTTTCCCGGACGTCGTCATCGGGCCCGGGGAGTTCCTGTTGCTGTTCGCCTCCGGGAAGGATCGAGCCACGCCCGGCCGCGAGCTCCACACCAGTTTCCGGCTCGCCGCCGAAGGCGAGTATCTCGCCCTGATCCGCCCCGACGGGGTCGTCGCTTTCGAGTATTCGCCCGCCTACCCCCCGCAGCGCAGCGGCTATTCCTACGGTGCGGATGCCGCGGGCGAACCACGATATTTCGACCGGCCCACTCCCGGAGAATCCAACGCAACCAGCGAGATCCGGGGGATCGTCTCTCCTGTCCGGGCCGATGCTCCGTCCGGTCTTTTCGACTCCCCGTTCGACCTCACCCTCACGTGCGATCAGGCGGGCGCAACGATCCGCTTCACCCTCGATGGATCAGACCCGTCGCGCAGCGCCTCGGACACCTATTCCGCCTCACTGCGCATCTCCAACACGACCGTTCTCCGGGCCACGGCACTCCTCGATGGACATCTTCCCGCGCCGGTTCTCACACGGACCTTCGTCTTTCCTGCCGGCGTCGCCCTCCAGCGCGCCCCTCCTCACCTGCCCTCCGAATGGATCGATACGGAAGGCCGGTCGTGGACCGCCGACTATGAGATGGATCCGGAAATCGTGAACGACCCCCGCTACCGGGATCGCCTGATACCCGCACTCCACTCGCTTCCCACCCTCTCCATCGTCATGGACCCGCGCGACCTGTTCGATCCCTCCACGGGCATCTACCCAAAGGCACAGGCGCGCGGCCCGCAATGGGAACGACCCGCCTCGGCCGAGCTGATCGGACCCGCTCCGGAAGATCGCTTCCAAATCGACTGCGGCATCCAGATGCAGGGCAATTCCGTTCGCGATCCGGTGAAGACCGCAAAGCACGCCTTCCGTCTGGTCTTCAAGGGCGAATACGGACCCTCCGTGCTCCGGCATCCCGTCTTCCCGGATTCGGAGGTGACGGAGTACAACACCCTCGTTCTCCGCGCGGACTTCAACAACTCCTGGATGCACTGGGACGGCGCCCAGCGCCTCCGCGGGCAACGCGTCCGCGACGCGTGGATGAAGCACAGCTTCCGCGAGATGGGACGACTCGCCCCGCGCAGCCGCATGGTGCATCTCTACCTGAACGGACTCTACTGGGGGATCTACGACATCACCGAGCGGCCGGACGCCGCCTTCGCGGCCTCCCACCTCGGGGGCTCCGGGGAGGAGTACGACGTCATCAACGAAGGCCAGGTCGTCGATGGAGACCCCGCAGCCTACAGTGCCATGCGCGCCATCGACGACGTCAGTTCCCCCGCCGGCCTCGCGCGCATCCGGCAGTTCCTCGATGTCCCAGCCTACATCGATTACGTCCTCCTCCACTTCTATGCCGGCCACGAGGACTGGTTCACCGACAAGAACTGGTACGCCATCCGGCGCCGGGTTCCGGACGCCGGCTTCATCTACCTGCCCTGGGACGGCGAACTCATCCTGAACTCGCCGTCGCAGGACATCACCACCCGCAACGACCAGCCGTCCAACCTCCACGCCAAACTCGTCCGCAATCCCGAGTACCGACTCGCCTTCGCGGACCGCGTCCAGCGGCACTTCTTCCAGTCCGGAGCGCTCACGCCGGCCGCCGCCGCGGCCCGCTACCAGCACTGGAGTTCCATGGTGGAGCAGGCCATGGTCGCCGAGTCCGCCCGCTGGGGTGACTACCGCAGGGACGTGCATCGCTATTCCAGCGGTCCGTACCTGCTCTACACGGTCGACGATCACTTCCGGCGCGAAAGATCGCGCCTGCTGTCGGAGTACTTTCCGGCCCGCACCGGCATCGTGCTCGATCAGCTCAAGGCCCGCAGTCTCTACCCGTCTGTGGCGATCGCGCCTGATTTCCATCCTGCCCCCGGGCCCGTCGCCCCCGGCACCCTCCTGACCCTTTCCGCTCCCTCCGGCACGATCTATTTCACGACCAACGGCTCCGACCCCCGCATCGCCGGCAGCGGCGCGCCCAATCCCTCCGCCGCGCGATACTCGGAACCGTTCCCCATGGAGCAGACGATGATCGTCAGGGCCCGCACGCTGGCCGGCTCCGAATGGAGCGCGCTGTCCGAGGCAGCATTTCACGTCCTTGAAGGACCGGCGCGGATC
Organism: uncultured Verrucomicrobiota bacterium; assembly: GCA_964389135.1. Taxonomy (GTDB): domain Bacteria; phylum Verrucomicrobiota; class Verrucomicrobiia; order Limisphaerales; family CAIMTB01; genus CAIMTB01. Next base: position 4,618 of record CAYMDA010000076.1, read on the forward strand.
GTCATCTCGGAGATTCACTACCACCCCCTCCCGGGCGGCGCCTGCGAGTTCCTGGAACTTCACAACCGCGGCCCGACCGCGGTCGACCTTTCCGGCTGTCATTTCGCAGGGGTGCGTTATGTCTTCCCCGAGGGAACCATCCTTCGACCGGGCGAAATGCTGGTCATCGCCTCCGGACAGAATCCCGCCGAGTTCGCCGCGCGCTATCCCGACGTGCGTCCCGCTGGCTACTTTGAAGGTGCCCTCGACAACGCGGGGGAACGCATCGCTCTGCTCCGCGGCGATGGTCACGTGATCGTCTCTGTGACCTACGACGACGACCCACCATGGCCAACGGATCCCGACGGCGACGGACCCTCGCTCGAACTGATTGGGGACGATCCGGCGGATCCCGCCTCGTGGCGCGCCAGCCCTGAAATGCACGGCTCGCCCGGGCGGCCGCCGAGTACACCCCCCGCCAGACCCGTCCTTGTCATTCGCGACTTCGATTCTCGATGGCTGCGCCTTCGTGTGCCCGCGGAACCCGGTTCGACCTACCACCTTCAGGAGTCGAGCGGCCTGTCCGGCTGGACCACGATCCTCAGCATTCGCGCGGAGTCCGATCAGATCGGCTGGACCCTCCCCGCGAAGAACGACGCACCCGCGCGCTTCTATCGGGTCCTGCTCGAGCGGTGATCCGCGCGCTGGCGCCTCCACCCCCGCTGCCGGCGGCCGCCTGTTTGCTGTTGACCCGCGCATCCCGCCGATGCATCAACAGCCATCCACGTGTGCGTCCGGGCTAGCGCTCGCGTGGGCTGCAATCCCGTCCATCCATGAAGATCACGCTCGCTCCGCCCGGGGGGATGTCTCTCCTTCTACTGACCGCCGCCCTCACGACGGGCGCACTGCCCTGTCCCGCAGTCGTCATCTGGAACGGCCCCCTGACGACGTTCACGAAACCTTCGAACGCCGACTGGACCCTTCCCCAGCATCAGGATCGCATCACGGATAACGTCTGGCTGACCCGCGCCGACATCCGGGGCCTCTTCAATATCCGCGTCGAGAACGGCTACTCGCCTACCTCTCCAGCGGACACCGAATGGGCGCTTGGCACTCTCGATCAGTGGGACACACTCGAATATCGTCCATGGATGCAGGCCGCGGCAGGCAACCCGCCCGATCTGGTCGGCAGGGACATGGTTCTCCATCTCATCACCGATGACGTCTATATCGGTGTCCGGTTCCTCTCGTGGGCCGACGGAATCTCCGCGCCGGGCGGGGCATTCGCCTATGAACGCACGACCGTTCCGGAACCCCGCGCCGCCGCCGCTCTCGCGCTCGCCGCCCTAGCATGGGCGTTCGGCGGTCGCTATCTGCGAGCCCCCGCGGGACGGCTCAGATCGGCCGGGTCAAAGTCAGGCACCCTGAAGCAGTAGGCGCTGTATCGGATCTCGCTCCAGCCCAGCTCGCCCCATGGGCCCGCATGGATGCAGCGGACGACGCACGGGCGTGAAGGCCACCCGGACCCGAATCCGCTCGCGGCCCTCGGTCAGCCGCCTGGGTACCAGGAACTCATCATCGCGGAACCGGCGGTTCGACGTCTGCACATGGTGCTCCGTGGCGCCAAGCTCTTCCCTGGGGTTCGAGTACACGCAGGTGTTGCTCCCGGCGAGATACCAGATTCCCGCCGAATCCCATTCACCGGAATTGTCGTTCCGGACGAAGACCTCCGCCCTCTGATTCGCATACCGGTAGTCCAGTTTCCGCCGAAGCAGGACGCCCACGTTCGAAGGATCCAGCCGGATCGTGAACTCCGATGCGCCGCGGGTCACCCGTCCGACGTCCGTGTGCGCCGGAAATGTCTCCCTTCCATCAAGTGTGTCCACGCCCCATTCGTAGCGTGATGTGATCGAGTACGGTTCGGACGCCTCGGGAGACGCGTAGTCATGCTCCCTCTCGCTTGCTGGATCCCCGATCCGCAACTCGTCCGTCTTCACCAGCGACTCCGCGGGGAGGCCGTACCAGTAAGTCACCGTCTCGTAATGTTCCCTCGACTGGTTCTCGCCTCCGTGCTCGAGGCGGATGACCGCGTTGCGGCCGAAGGGCATCAGGTCCGCCAACAGGAAGCGATAAGCGGACTGGATCCGATCCTCCGGGTCCCGGGCCTCCTTCGCGTTGGGGGCGCCCGTCGGATGTCCGGCGAAGGGCAGCGTCATGTTGCGGCCGCCCCAGTAGTCGCCGCCCCCGCCCCATTCCTCCGTGCCTGTGCCATAAGCCTGTGGCGTCAGGCTGTCGTCGAAGAAGAAGCGGGGATCGCCTTCGAGTGTGTTGAGTACCGCGTTGTGCGAGAAGATCCACGACGTGCCGACGAACTGCCCGGACCAGCTTCCGCCTCCCTCCGTCAGCCGGGTGTCGAGCAGGACGAGGTCCCTTCCCGGCTCGGGCTCCGGAAAGTCACGATACGTCGCGTGAAAGTATCCCGTGTGGCTGGCATGGCCGTCGTACCGGACGGTGCGTGCCGCCCATTGCACCCGTGACACGCCGTCCCTTCCCCCGATCAGCTCGACCCTTGCGCTCCTGAAGAACGGCATGGGGAAGTAGCACGCAAGGCGCACGTTCGTACCGGTGTACCGGATATGGACCGGAAACGCTTTCACCAGGTACTCGCGGCTGTCGCGGTTGTAGAGCGTGCCGGCCCCGTGGAAGGGCGCAATCGGGGCGTCCACGGACGCGTGCGGGCGTTCGTCCCACGTGATGCGCAGCCGGCCGCGGCCGAACGCGATCGCCTCGTCCCGCGGCACGGAGAACTCCAGTGCGCGCAGAACCGTCGGTCCCGTGTTCAACTCCAGCACCATCGCCCGCCCCTCCGCGGGCAGGCTCAGGGAGCCCGCGTGCAACCGGAGTCCGAGCGCTTCCGCCTCCCCAGTGCCCGGCACAGGCGCGATATCCTCGCCGGCGCGACGAATCAGATCCAGCACCGCAGGATCCGGGGACATGGAAGGCTCCCACGAGCGGATCGGGCTCGAGAGCGGCGTGCCCTCGACGAACTGGTGGTAGATGTAATATCCCGTCCCGTAGTGCGTGCGGGAGTACGCCATGCGGAAGGATCGCTCGAAGGCGATCGGCACCCACATCAGATCGGCGCCCTTGGTGATGGACCAGGTCCAGGTCAGCGGATTTGGAAAGGCGTGTTCCGGAAGGAACACGGAGCCTTCCACCGGGTGGTTGGGGTCTGCCGTGCTGCTTTCCTGGACCACGTGCTCGCGATCATCGACGACGTAGTGCCATGGACTCCCGTGCCAGTGATTGTAACGGGCGAAATAGAGGATGCCTGGTCCTTCGACATCGAGAGTGACATTGAAGTCATCGGCCAGCTGGTAGAGGAAGTGGCTGGCGTCGGCCGCCTCGTTGGCGCCGCGGCGGTCATAGGTGCTTCGCATGTAGGCACGGACGCCGATCCTCTGCTGGTGCCAGCGGTCCCAGGAGCGGTAGGCATCGAGGCCGGTGGGCACGACCGGCACATCCTGCGCGACGCACACGCACGACAGAAGCACGAGGCAGAGGCGAAGGTGCATGTCACGCAGCACAGCACGTCCGCCCCGGGCCGTTCAAGCATGGACGAACCGGCCCAACCTCCGCATTCACTCCAGCCCGAGCGGGATCGAATGAAACATGAGTGAGCACGCGCCCACCCAGGCACGCCCCTGATCGCTGACTCATCACCATCCCCGGCACCACACCTTCCCCGGTACCAGACAATCCATCCCCGCGGTCCGGGACGGTGCCAGACAATGCATTCGCGGCGC
>CAYMDA010000077.1:0-7517 GCA_964389135.1 uncultured Verrucomicrobiota bacterium
CTCCACCCCTCCCAAGCCAACCCTCCCCAGTGTCAAAACTTTTGAGGCAACAGGCACGTGAGCGTCGCCCTCGCGGCAGGCGTGACATTGGTCCATGCCACCCAGATGCTCGGGCATGTCGAGGCGCGCGCCGGCGGGATCAATGCCGACGGCAATGGCAGCGGGCGCCACTGAGGCGCCGTCCCTCAGCTGTTCCGGAAGGCGCCGGTGAGAAAGCGGATCCGTTTCAATGCCATCGACATGATGTGCATGGGATGCACGCCGGGCGTATGGCGTCATCCGCGAGACCGGTCCGCCGGCTACAAGACACTCAGGTACTGGACGGACCTCGCCAAGTTGCTCGAGCGGGGGCTCATTGACTGTCTGTTCATCCCGGACATTTTCGGCGTGTACGACGTTTGCCAGGGCGGGCCGGCGCCCGCCTTTCGGCATGCCGTCGAGTTTCCCCTGTGCGATCCGATGATGGTCGTCTCCGCCATGGCGGCGGCGACGGAGCACCTTGGTTTCGGAGTTACCGGGACACTCACGTATGAGGCGCCCTTCTCCTTCGCCCGGAGGGTTTCGACCCTGGATCACCTGACGGGCGGCCGTTTCGCATGGAACATCGTGACAGGGTACCTCGCGAGCGCCGCCCGCGCGTTCGGCCTGAAGGATCAGCTCTCGCACGACGAGCGGTATGATCGAGGCGACGAGTTCATGGAGATCCTCTACCGCCTGTGGGAGGAAAGCTGGGATGACGACGCCGTTCTACTGGACAAGGAGAAGGGGATCTTCGCCGATCCGGGGCGCATTCACAAGATCGTCCACCACGGGAAGTATTTTGACCTCGAGGCGTACCACCTGTGCGAACCGTCGCCCCAGCGAACGCCGGTGCTCTTCCAGGCGGGAGCCTCCCAGCGCGGACGGGACTTCGCCGCGACCCACGCCGAGTGCGTGTTCATCGCGGGGCGCGACCGCGCCACCGTCGCGCGCACCGTCGCGGACCTTTGCAGGCGCGCGGCGGCCAGAGGACGCGATCCGTCGGAGTTTCTCATCTACATCGCGCTGTCGGTGATCGTCGACCGCACGGACGCACTGGCACAGGCCAAGCTCGAGGACTACCGGCGGCACATGGACCTGGAGGCGGCCCTGACCCTCATCAGCGGGTACGCCGGCGTCGATTTCTCCACCTACGATCTCGACCTCCCCGTGAATCACTTCAAGACCGACGCCATCCAGACCTTCGTGGAGAATGCCACCCGTTCGGATCCAAACCGGGTGTGGACACTGTGCGATTTCGCGCGCCGGGCGGGCATCGGTGCGCCGCATGAGGTGGGCTCTCCGCAGACGATCGCGGACGCGCTGGAGGCATGGGTCGCCGAGACCGGGGTGGACGGATTCAATCTGGTGTACTCGATCGTCCCCGGCGACTTCGAGGATTTCGTCGAGTGGGTGGTGCCTGAGTTGCAGAGAAGGGGACTGTACCAGACCGAGTACAGTCCCGGCACGTTCCGCGAGAAACTCTTCGGGCCGGGCCGCGCGCTGCTGCATGACACGCACCCCGGCGCGAGCTTCCGGCAGCGGCGCCAGAAGCCCGCACTCACCGCGGCCTTGGGCGCCGCGGGGCCATGTGCGGAAACGCCGCCGGCGGTCGAGTAGGTTGCACGACGTGGGGCGGCCGGTTTCGAACGGTCACGAACTTCCCCTCGTCTGCGCTGGTTCAAAGCACCCATGCCCGCCGTGTCTCCTCCGGTCGTGGTCGTCGGGGCTCCCGCCCCGCGTCCGGACGCAGGCGGTCTGATCCGGTGCGAATCAGACCGCGGGGACTTCGCTCGAGCATCCGGCTCGCCGTGTCATCGTCCCTGACCGGTTTGCTCGCGGTGATGACGCTGAAGTCCTTGAACCGGTGCGGTTCCAGGCCGTGAGGAATGCCAGATCGGCATGGCGGGAGGATCCCGCGGCCAGCAGGAGGAACCCGGCCGCGTAAGGCCACAGGGCGGCGCCCTGGCCGTCCTGCACGATCCATCCGGGCTTGCATGATGGCGAACCGGCCTCGAACCAGGTGCGCCCCCGCCGTGGCCCGCCGCGGCCTCGCGTACCCGAACCCCGGGCCGCGAGACGGGAGATGCCCTGATGCCCGCGGGTCTGGCGGGCGGTGGACGGTGGCTCCCGAGCGGCGACAGGGCGATGGGTGCGGAGCGGTCGACGGGGGACGGGGCTTTTTGCCTTCCGCGCGCCTCGTCGGCTTCCCACACTGGCCGGCCCTTGGCCATGAATGATGCCTCGAATGCCCTGAGCGCCTTCGCCCCGAGTCATGAGTTTTTCGTCGGGATCGATTCGGACGGCTGCGTGTTCGATTCCATGGAGATCAAGCACAAGGAGTGCTTCGCTCCGATGTTCATCAAGCACTTCGGGCTGCAGCCGGTCTCACGTTATGCGCGCGAGGTGTGGGAGTTCGTGAACCTCTATTCCAAGTCGCGCGGGATCAATCGGTACCCGGCGCTCTCGAACGCGCTGGATCTCCTCGGCCGCCGGGGCGAGGTTCAGGCGCGGGGAGCCAAGGTGCCGTCGCCCGACCCGCTCGACGCGTGGATGGCGTCGCAGCCGAGGCATACGCAGGAGATGCTCCGCCGGGAGGTCGAGAGTGGCGGGGACGAGTTCCTCGCGCGGGTGCTGGAATGGTCCGCCGCGGTGGATCGGCAGATCGAGGACATCGTGCGCGGGGTGCCGCCGTTTCCGGGCGTGCGTCAGTGCCTCGAGAGCCTGCGCGGCCGTGCCGACGCCATGGTGATCTCGCAGACGCCGGTGGCCGCTCTCGAGCGCGAGTGGGCCGAGCATGATCTCGCGCGATTTGTCGCGCAGATCGCCGGGCAGGAAATGGGCACCAAGAAGGACCACCTGCGCCAGGCCGCGGCGGGCAAGTACTCGTCCCGCCGCATCCTGATGATCGGCGACGCGCCGGGCGATTTCACCGCCGCGCGCACGATCGACGCCCTGTTCTACCCGATCATCCCCGGCCGCGAGGAGCAGTCATGGCAGCGCCTGGCCGAGGAGGCGCTCGAGGTCTTCTTCTCGGACCAGTACGCCGGCGAGTACGAGGCGGACCTCCTGCGTGAGTTCAATGCCGTCCTGCCCGAGTTGCCGCCGTGGTGAGGATCGTGTCCCGTGGCGCGGACACGGGGCGGATCCGCTGACCTCCGCATGAGGCCGGTGGGTGCCGCCTTGCGGCCTTCTGTCGCTTTACACGCGGTCGGAGGGACGTATGCTGGCTGGCCCTATGAATCGCACTCCGCACATCGCGGTGGTTGGAGCGACCGGCGCCGTCGGCGTCGAGATGCTGCGCACGCTGGAAAAGCGCCGTTTTCCGGTGGGGAAACTGACGCTCCTCGCGTCGGCGCGCTCGGCGGGGCGGACGCTGGAGTTCAACGGCACGAGTGTCCAGGTGCAGGAACTGACGCCGGACTCCTTCCGCGGTGTGGACATCGCGCTGTTCAGCGCGGGTGGGGGGACTTCTCGCGAGTTCGCGCCGCGCGCGGCCGAGGCTGGTTGCGTGGTGATCGACAACTCGAGCGCGTTCCGCATGGATCCGGACGTGCCCCTCGTGGTTCCGGAGATCAATCCGGAGGACGCGCGCGGGCACCGGGGCATCATCGCGAACCCGAACTGCACGACCGCGATCGCGGTCATGGCGTTGTACCCGCTGCACAAGGCGTTCGGCCTGCGGCGGATCTTTGCCGCGTCGTACCAGGCCGTCTCGGGAACGGGCGCCAAGGCGATCGAGGAACTGCGCCGTCAGGTCGAGCAGATCTCGGCGGGGGAACAGCCCACGCGCGAAGTGTACCCGCATCAGATCGCGTTCAATCTCCTGCCGCAGGTGGACAGTTTCCTTGAGGACGGCTACACGCGCGAGGAGATGAAGCTCGAGAACGAGGGGCGGAAGATCATGCATCATCCCACGTTCCGGGCGAGCGTCACGTGCGTGCGCGTTCCGGTATACCGGGCGCATTCGATCGCCATCAACGCGGAGTTCGAGAAGCCCGTCACGCCGGAGGCCGCGCGGGAGGTGCTCGCGCGCGCGCCCGGGATCGACGTGGTCGACAACCCGGCCAAGAACGAGTACCCGATGCCGCTGCACGCGTCCGGCCGGTACAACTGCCAGGTGGGCCGGATCCGGAGGGATTGCGCTCTGGACAACGGCCTCGCGCTGTGGGTCGCGGGCGATCAGCTGCTCAAGGGCGCGGCGCTGAACGCCGTTCAGATCGCCGAGCTTCTCCTTTCAAACCGCGATTGACGCCCTCCGCGCCGTCGGGTTCCTGCGGCCGCAGGAACCATGAGAGAAGGAAAATGATGCCGACGCCGGTGCAGATGGCGGTGTCGGCGATGTTGAAGGCCGGAAAGCCGAGCTCCACGCCATCCCTGCGGATGAGGTGGAAGTAGAGGAAATCGACGACGTGCCTGTGCACGAGGCGGTCGAAGAGATTTCCGGTGATGCCGCCGAAGATCAGGCCCAGGGCCACCTGTCCGGGAACGCGGTCGGACTCGAAATGGCGGCGGGCGAGGAAGAGGACGATGAGGGCGAGGACGGAGATGGCCGCGAGGACGCTGTTGTTGCCATGGAACAGGCTCCATGCGGCGCCCGTGTTGGTCCAGTGCACCAGTTTGAAGAAGCCGGGCAGCACGGGGATCTCGCCACCGCGCGGGAGCAGGTGGAGGATCGTCCACTTGGTCAACTGATCGGCCGCGAGGAGCGCGGCGGCGATCGCCCCGATCCGCATCTCCGGGGTGAGCTTCATGCCAGGCGCTTCATGGGCCGCTTCGTCTAACGAACCGGCAGCACTGGAGACAATTCATTTCCGGGAGGCCGCGAGGGTGGTTTGCGGCCGCGGCCTGCGCGCGCCGGGGGCATCGGGCGGGGATGATCGCACGCAGGATCGCGCCAACTGCTTCACACAACCCGAATAAGGATTGACCCCCGTTCCCCTCGTGTGCGGCAATCAAACTTCACTGTCGGGTCTGTTGAAGTAGCCATGCCCAGAGGTCGAAAGAACAGCGGGACACCGATCATACGATCATCCGCCGCCGCGGCGCGTTACGACGCACATCACAATGTCCTTGGTCGCGCCTATGGCGCTCTCGCCGACCTCCGGCGCGAGCTGTCGGACTCCAAGGCCGCGGTCGCCGAGCGCACCGAGATTCTGAACCAGTTCGCAACCTGCGCCGATCCGCAGCGCACATGGCTTCTCCTGGAGGATTACTTCGAGAAGCTCAGCCTTTCGCGGCGCGACTTCCCCGGGGAGGACTGGTGGCCGCGGCTCGTCGGTGCCCAGGGCAAGAACCGGCTCGAGGAGACGGCGCACCTGTTCCTGCGAGCCAACCGCGCCCTCCCCACGGAGCTTCTCGAGCACGCGAACTTCGAGCGTTTCGCCCAGCAGCAGCAGGCGGAGCGCGACCAGCAGCTCGTCGGCGAGCTCGAGCGCTGGCTCTTCCCGCCGGCTCCCGATCACCTCGACTCCCCGCGGGCGGGCCTGCGCGTGCTCTGCGAGCCGCGCCGCGGCGAGGCCGGCGACGGCTTCAGCAAGGTCGCCGTCTCGTTCAACATCGTTCGCAGCCGCACGGGCGAGAAGGACCGCACGCTCCAGGAGGTGATCGAACTCACGCTGCGCGCCACGCAGGAGCAGGAGCTCTTCCCGCCGGAGGACTGGGAGCTGATCCGCTGGCTTGCGGACAACTACCGCCACCGCGATCCGATGCCGGACCCGCTGCTGCTGGACGGCGTCGAGCTTCTGCGGTGGCTGGTTCGATGGGCCCGCCAGGGCCGCATGCTCAGCGCGGCGGACCTCAGCCCGCTCCGTTTCCGCGGGCAGCTCGCGCGCTTCGTCTACAAGCTCGACAACGGGAACCAGGAACTGAGCCTCGCCCACGCCCTCACCACTCCGGCCGGCAACTTCGAACTGGCCGACGCCCATTTCTTCTCGAGCGAACTTCCGCTCGTGCTTGCGGCGGGCGAGTTCTACCTGCTGGAGAACCCGCCGTCGCCGCGGCTGCTGGCGGGCCTCCTCGAGAAGCCCGTCCTGCCGATCCGCAAGCTGAGCCACCGCCTGCTGACCCAGCTCCGCCGCGCGCACGCGGCGGAGGACGATCGCTGGGACAGCCTGTGCGTCACGCACACCGCCCGGCCGCAGTTCATCTTCGAGCTGAGTGACGAGGTCGTCCGGCTCCGGCTCATGGCCGTGAGCGAGCGGGATGAGTCCACGTGGCAGTGGAACGGCCACGAATGGGTTTACGCGGGGCAGGGAACACGGCGGACGGAGAAGCCCGACCTCCTCGACGACCCCCGCCTCGACCAGGCCATCGCATGGCTGCGCAAGCTCGACTGGTTCACCCCGGAGCCGGGCCTGTGGGTGGGGGACGCCAACGAGAACTTCCTCGCGACGCTCTCGCTCGTGTGGTCGAGCCGCCCGAGCGGCGCCGAGTTCCTCGGCAACCCTGCGTTCCAGCGGCTCTTCCTGCAGCCGCGCAAGCTCAAGCCCAAGCTCCTCGTGCGCGGCAGCGGCATCGACTGGCTCTCCGTTTCCGCCGAGTGGGAGCAGGAGGGCATGCGCCTGAGCTCCGCGGACCTCCAGCGGCTCGCCACCGCCACCAGCCGCTACGTCAAGCTCCCGGACGCCGGGTGGGTCGAGCTCGACACCGAGGCCGTCACGCAGGCCCATGAGACCATGGCCGAGCTCGGCGTGGACGGCCTGGTCCCCATCGCGCAGAAGGTGGACCTCGTCCAGGCGAAGGCCCTCGATGAAGGCTCCCTGCAGAAGTTCGGCGACACCCCCGAGGCCCGCGCCCTGCGCCAGCGGCTCAGCCAGTTCAAGGGCATCCCCGAGGTGAACCTTCCCACGGGAGTGCAGGCCGAGCTGCGTCCCTACCAGAAGGACGGCTTCGATTTCCTCTGCCACCTGCACAACGTGAAGCTCGGCGGAATCCTCGCCGACGACATGGGTCTCGGAAAGACGCTGCAGACGCTCACATGGCTGCAGTGGCTGAAGCAGAAGCACGGCAAACGCTCGAAACCGGCCCTCGTCATCTGCCCGGCCTCCGTGCTCCACAACTGGCGCCGCGAGGCGGAGAAGTTCACGCCCGCGATGCGGGTCCTCGTTCTCGAGAGCGGCTACATGCGCCACCAGCTCCGGAAGCAGATCCCGAACTTCGACATCGTTGTCACCAACTACGCCCTGCTCCGGCGCGACCTCGAGGAGCTTCAGAAGTTCGAGTTCCAGGCCCTGGTCCTCGATGAGGCGCAGTTCATCAAGAATCCCGGCGCGCAGGTGACCCAGTGCGTGAAGCAGCTCAAGGCGCAGACCCGCCTTGCTCTGACCGGCACGCCGCTCGAGAACCGGCTCCTGGATCTCTGGAGCATCGTGGATTTCATCCAGCCGGGGTACCTCGGCTCGCAGGCCGACTTCAACGAGACCTACGAGGCCCCGCGCGAGGATGCCGCCGCCCAGCGCATCAACCGCCGCCGGCTCTCCGCGAAGCTGCGCCCGCTC
>CAYMDA010000078.1:0-4977 GCA_964389135.1 uncultured Verrucomicrobiota bacterium
GCGATCAACGTGAACGACTCGGTCACGAAGTCGAAGTTCGACAACCTCTACGGCTGCCGTGAGTCGCTGGCCGACGGCCTCAAGCGCGCGACGGACGTGATGATCGCGGGCAAGGTCGCCGTCGTCTGCGGGTATGGCGACGTGGGCAAGGGAAGCGCGCACTCGCTGCGCGCGTACGGCGCCCGGGTCATCGTCACCGAGATCGACCCGATCAACGCGCTGCAGGCCGCGATGGAGGGCTTCGAGGTGAACACCGTCGAGTCCACGCTCGGCACGGGCGACATCTACGTGACGTGCACGGGCAACCGCGACGTGATCACGCTCGAGCACGTGCTGCGGATGAAGGACCAGGCGATCATCTGCAACATCGGGCACTTCGATAACGAGATTCAGGTGGAACGCCTGAAGGCGCACAAGGGTGTCCGGGTGGAGAACATCAAGCCGCAGTACGACCGATACCACCTCCCGAACGGTCGCAGCGTTTACCTGCTGGCCGAGGGGCGCCTCGTGAACCTCGGCTGCGCGACGGGCCATCCGAGCTTCGTGATGTCCAACTCGTTCACGAACCAGGTGCTCGCGCAGATCGACCTGTGGCAGAATCGCGATCGGTACGAGAAGACCGTGTATCGCCTGCCCAAGCGCCTCGACGAGGAGGTCGCGCGGCTGCACCTCGAGAAGATCGGCGTGAAGCTGACCAAGCTGACCAAGTCGCAGGCCGAGTATCTCGGCATCTCGCCGGAAGGTCCCTACAAGCCGGAGCACTACCGGTACTGAGCCTTCCCTCCCTTCACGGTCACGGGCCGCGGTTCCATCCGGATCGCGGCCCGTGCTCTTTCCGGGCCCGCGTTCCGCGTCGCGCGGGAGACGCGCGGCGGCGAGCGAGCGCTTCCGTTTTCAAAGGCGACCGGCATCCTTTCCGCATGCTTCCCGATGTGACGGTGCGCCGGCCGGGCGTGTGCCTCGTCGTTCTCGCGTTGTGCCTCGGCGCCGGGGGATGCGGCCGCGGGTCGGGGAACGATCCGGCCGCGCCGCGGTCCGCTCCCGGCGCGGTGGCGCCGCTGTTCGCCGATGCGACGAGTGAGTTCGGCATCCGGTTCATCCACGAGTCCGGGTCCACCGGTGAGTACAGGATGTGGGAACAGACCGGTTCCGGCGCCGCGCTGTTCGATTTCGACAATGACGGTCTGCTCGACCTGTATCTCGTTCAGTGCGGCGGCCCGGAATCCGTCGCGGTCAACCGGCTGTACCGCATGGGATCCGACGGCCGGTTCATCGACGTCACGGAAGGTTCCGGGCTCGACGTGACCGGATGGGGCATGGGCGCGATCGCCGGCGACGTGAACAACGACGGCCGCCCCGACATGGTCCTCACCGAGTACGGGCGGACGCGCCTGTTCCTCAACCGCGGCGGAGGAAAGTTCGACGAGGTCAGCGATTCCTCGGGAATCGACAACCCGCGGTGGGGCACCGCCGCGTCGTTCCTCGACTACGATCGGGACGGCTGGCTGGACCTCGTCGTCGTCAACTACCTCGACTACGACCCCGCCCGCGAGTGCCGGGATCACTCCGGCGCGCGCGAGTTCTGCGGTCCGCAGGACTTTCCCGGCACGGTGACCCGCCTGTACCGGAACCTCGGGGCCGGTTCGTCCGGGGGAACGGTGCGATTTGAGGATGTGACCGTCGCCGCGGGCCTCGCCGTCGCGACGGGCCCGGGCCTCGGGGTGCTCTGCGCGGATTTCGACGGGGACCGGTGGGTGGACATCCTCGTCGCGGACGACGGCCGCCCGAACCGCCTCTACATGAACCGGCGGGACGGAACGTTCGCCGAGGAGGCCGCCCTGCGCGGCATCGCCTACAATGCGCTCGGCGCGACCGCCGCGAACATGGGGGTCGCTCCCGGCGACGTGAACGGGGACGGTCTGATCGACGTGTTCGTCACCCATCTCACGCACGAGCAGCACTCGCTCTGGATGCAGGGGCCGCGCGGCCTCTTCCAGGATCGCATCGCCCAGGCGGGGCTCGTGAACCCGCTGTGGCGCGGAACCGGTTTCGGCGCCGTGTTCGCCGACTTCAACCTCGATGGCGCCCTCGATCTCGCCTTCGTGAACGGCCGTGTGCTGCGCGGTGAGGAGGTGGCACCGCGCCTTCCCGGGCTGCATCCCCTCTGGCATCCGTACGCGCAGCGCTACCAGCTCTTCGTGGGTGACGGCAGCGGCGGCTTCCAGGAGGTGAGTCTCCACAATCCGGACTTCTCGGAGCGCGCAGGCGTGGGCAGGGCGCTGGCCATGGGTGACCTCGACAACGACGGGGACGTGGATCTTGTGGCGACGTCCACCGGCGGTCCCGCCCAGGTGTTCCGCAATGTGGCGCCGCGGGCGGGCAACTGGCTGACGGTGCGGCCGGTCCTGCCCGATGCCGGGCGCCGCGACGCGATCGGCGCCGAAATCGTCGTGCGCGCCGGCGGGCGCGAGCTTGTCGGGCTGCTCCAGCCGAGCACAAGCTACCTGTCGAGCCACGATCCCCGCGTGCACTTCGGCCTCGGCGACGCGGCGAGCGTGGATGCGATCCGCGTGCGCTGGCCCGACGGCGGCGACGAGGATTTCCCCGGGGGCGCCGCGAACCGGCACCTCGTCCTGGAGAAGGGAGGAGGTCTGCCCACGGCCGTCGTCGGCCAGCCCTGATCCCGGAGGCGGACGGGGCGTACCTCGGAACACGGTCATGGGCAAGCGATCCCAACCCCGGCGAACCGCACGAACCCCGGTGCCCCGGCCGGCATGGCGTCCGGCCGGATGGCGCATCGCCGGGGCGATCTCCCTGATCCTCGCCGCCGCGGCGGCCGTGATCATCACGCTCCCGGGACGAGGCCCAGCCCTGCCGCGGGTGGACCTCGCCGATGCCTCGCCAGCGGTGCGCGCCGCGCTGGAGAGGTACATGGATGCCGCGCGCCGGAATCCGCGTTCGGGCGCGGCATGGGGTGAGCTCGGTTCGGCGCTGCTCGCCTATCGCCGGGTGGACGCGGCGCGCGAGGCCCTTTCGCGGGCCGCGGAGCTGGAGCCGGCCGACCCGCGCTGGTTCCATCTCCGGGCGATCACCCGGCTGGAATCGGATCCGGACGGCGCGCTCGAGGATTTGCGCCGCGCGGCCGATCGTTGCGGAGTCGATCCTCCCGGTGTCCGGTATCGGATGGCGGAACTGCTCGCCGAACAGGGCCGCTGGACCGAGGCGGGCGAGGCCCTGAGACCCCTGCTGGAACGGTCCGCCGTGGCGCCGCAGGTGCGGCTTCTCGCGGCGCGCGTCGCGGAACAGGACGGGGACGTCGCCCGGGCGATGGAGCTTGCCCGCTCGGCGGCCCGCCAGCCCGCGACGTCGGCGGGCGCGCACGCGCTGCTCGCGCGGCTGTTGCTCCGCGAGGGCGACCCGGAGGGGGCGCGTCGCGCCGCGGAGGTGTCACGCGCATCCCCGCCGGACGAGGCCATGCCCGACCCGTTCCTCGCCGGCGCCCTTGCCCTCGCGGAGGGCCCCGCCATCCTGAGCATCCGCGTTCATCCGCTGCTCGCACGCAGGGACCTTCGCGCTGCGGGCGAGATCATCGACCGGATGATGCGTGATCATCCGGAGTTTCCGGACACATGGCTCGCCGCCGGCCGCATGGAACTGCTCCGGAACAACGCCACGGAGGCCGAGCGGCTGTTCCGCCGGCATCTCGAGCTCGACCCGGATTCCGTGCAGGGGTGGTTCCAGCTCGGGATGTCCCTGCTGGCGCAACGGCGGGATGCGGACGCGGCGGAGGCCTTCTCGGAGGCGATCCGGCGGAAGCCCGATTCGGGGCCCGCGTGGCACAACCGGGGGTACGCCCTCGGGCGCATGGGGCGCAGGGCGGAGGCGATCGAGGCCTTTCGGAATGTCCTGCGCCACAACCCGGAGCACCTCGAAAGCTACCTTCTTCTCGCGGATCTCCACCTGCAGGAGCGCGACCGGACCCGGGCGAGGGAGGTGCTGGATCGCGCGGAGCGGCTGCGTCCCGGCGACCCGCGCGTGCGGTCGCTGCTTCGTCGCGCCGGGTTCAACCCGCCGGGCGAGTGATCACTCGTTGTCGGCCAGCCATGCCCGGATGGCCGGGCTTTGCGGATGAGTGGGTGAAAGCTCGATCACGCGGCGGTAATGCAGGCGGGCGCGCTCGATCTGCCCGAGACGCTGCGAGTACAGGTTGCCGAGCAGCAGATGGGCCTCCACGTGATTGGGGTCGCGGTCGAGCAGGCGCTCCGCCTCGATCGCGGCGTCCGCGGGAAAGCCCGCGCGCTCGAGGCCGAGGGCGAAATTCAGGCGTGCGAGCGTGGAATCCGGCTGGAGGGCGAGCGCACGTTCGCTCGCGGCGAGGGCCTGCGTGACATTGCCCTGGCGCAGGTAGGCCGCGGCGAGGTTCTGGTGCGCCTGAAAGTAGGCCGGGTCGAGCGCCAGCGCCTGCTGATAGAGGCGGATGGCGGCGTCGATGCGGCCGCGCTGATGTTCCTGGATCGCCTGCGCGACGATCGGCCGCGCGGCTGCCGTGTTGCCGGCCGCGGGCGCCTGCGGGCGCAGATAGGCGTAGCGTCGTGGTTCCGGCGCGGCCGGGGCCGGAGGCGCGGCCGTCGGAAGATTCGTTTGCGGCGAAATGACCCGGATCGTCGGGCCCGTGAGGATCATGGACCGGCCGGTCGTTTCCGCGGGCACGCTCGCGACCTGGGTGCGCGTGTTTGTGGACTCGTCCCGGAACCATGTCGCCGGGTTGGCGCGGTCCCAGAATCCGCGGCGACCGTCCGCGCGCTGCTCGCTGACCGGGCGCACGAGGGGCGGCTCCTCCGACTGCGCCGGTTCCTGGGGCCTCGTCGCGGAATCGGCGCGAACGACCGAGATGGGCGGAAGGATGAGCTGCGGCCCCGAAGCGGGAGGATTCGTCGCGCCCGCCACCTGGGGAGTGCTTGCGACCTGGGGAGTGCT
>CAYMDA010000078.1:5077-7453 GCA_964389135.1 uncultured Verrucomicrobiota bacterium
GACCTGGGGAGTGCTGACCTGGGGAGTGCTGACCTGGGGAGTGCCTGCAACCGCGTTCGGCGCAGGCGCTGAACCCGGGCGGGCGGGCGGCGGGCTGGCCTGGGCCTGCCCGGTGGCGGGGCGCGGGATGGCGGTCGCTGGAGCGGATGCCGCGGCGGGTGGGGTCGATGACCGCACCGAGGCCGGGGGCGGCGAGGTTCGGATGTCCGCGGCGAACACCGGTTCCTCGTCGTCGTCGTCGAGGATTTCCGGGGTGATGTCCGGTTCCGCGGGGGGCAGCTCCTGGACCTGTTGCGTGCGTGCGCCTGTCGCGGGCTGGCGGGGATTTTCGTCGCTGCGGGCAACCGGGCGATCACGAACGGAGTTCGAAACGGGGCCTTGCGTGACGCCGCCCTGCGACCGGGTGGTCCCGCCCCCGTTGCGGAGGATGGGTGATTCCACGGTGGTCGCGAGGCTTCCGGGATGGGACCTGCCCTGGAGGACGCTCGTGAGATCGGGCTGGGGAGGCGGCGCCGTGAGGCGATGGAGGACATCCGGGACGCCCAGCGAACTGGCCTTGTCCGGGCGCAGGCTCGCGTAGCGCTGGTACGCCTGGATCGCCTGGGGGCTCGCGTTCGCGTTCTGCGCCGCGACCGCGAGATTCAGCCATGCCGGCGCGAAGTCCGGTTCGGAGCGGATCGCGCCGCTGAAGCAATCCCACGCCTCGCGGAACCGTCGGCGGTTCTGCAGGGCGACACCCAGGCCGTTGAGCGATTCAGGGTCGTTCGGCTGGAGACGCAGCGCGCTTTGGAAGCTGCGTTCGGCGAGGGACCATGAGCGGGTCCGAAGCTGCGCCTGACCGAGGGCGCGCCAGCCCTCGAGCGATTGCGGGTTCAGTTCCACATACCGCATCAGCGACTCGGACGCGAGTTCGGGCCGGCCCTGCTCGAGATAGAGCATGCCCAGATTGAAGTGCGCGGGCGCGAGATCCGTCTGAAGCCGCAGTGCCTCGCGGTAGGCGCTGATGGCTTCGGCCGCCTGGCCGCTCCGGTGCAGGGCGAGGCCGAGGTGATTCCATGCCCGGGCGTTCCCGGGCAGGTGCTCGACGGCCGTGCGGAGGCGGCGGACGGCGTCGGCGGGCCGATCCGCCTTGAGGAGTTCGTCGCCGTCGAGGAGGGCGCGGGCGCCCGGGGGCGTGCAACCGGTGACGCCAAGCGCGGCTGCGAGGAGGATCGGTGCCGCCCGATGAAGCTTTAGGTTCGTCAACATGCGGGTTGGGTCTAAGCTGCGCAGACCCGGCGGCGAGAAAGCCCCGGGGATCGACGGGTCATGACGCGAGTCATACTAGTCCTGATTCTGATTTGTCAGTTGTTTTGTCCGCGCGCGCGCGCGCAGGACGCGCGGGACATCGGCTTCGCCCAACCGGGTCTCGCGACGCTCGGCAAGGCGATGCCGGACGTGATCATCGTTCACGACCCGCGCGCGACCGTCGCCTTCGCCGCCCAGGCCGACGTGGTCGCCGACATGGTCGCCCGGGGAGTCATGGCCGTCACCGGGCAGGACAGCGTCTCGGCCGCATGGCGCGCGCTCGTCCAGCCGGAGGACGTGGTGGGCGTGAAGGTGCATTCCCCGCCGGGACCGCTCAGCGGAACGCGCCCGGCCGTCGCGGCTGCCGTCGTCCGGGGGCTGCTCGACGCGGGCCATCCCCCGTCGCGGATCGTCATCTGGGATCGGCGCATGAGCGATCTGCGCGGCGCGGGCTTCGTCGAGCTGGCAGCTTCCCTCGGCGTGCGCGTCGCCGGCGCGGTCGAGTCGGGTTTCGACCCGGACGTCCATTACCAGAATCCGCTCCTGGGCCAGCTCGTCTATGGCGACCTCGAGTTCCGCCGTGGTCAGGGTTCCACCAACGTGGTCGCCGCCCGGAAGTCGCACCTGAGCAGGTTGCTGACACGCGAACTCACACGCCTGATCAACATCACCCCGCTGCTCAATCACAGTCATGCCGGCGTGAGCGGCGTCCTGTACTCGGTCGCCAGCTCCGCGACCGACAACTTCATCCGGTTCGAGTCGCGGCCGGAGGTGATGGCGGTGGCCGTCCCCGAGATCTACGGCCAGACGAACATCGCGGACCGCGTGGCCCTGAACATCGTGGATGCGCTGGTCGGCCAGTACGAAGGCTGGCAGAAGAGCCTGCTGCATTACTCCGGCACACCCAACGAACTCTGGTTCGGCCATGATCCGGTGGCCCTGGATGTCCTCGCGATCCGCGAGCTGAACCGGATCCGCGCCGCGGACAACGTTCCCGCCGTCACCAATGGTCTCCCGCTCTACGAAAACGCGCGCCTGCTCGAGCTCGGCACGGATCGACTCGATTCCCTCGAGATCCTGCGGATCGAC
>CAYMDA010000079.1:0-6824 GCA_964389135.1 uncultured Verrucomicrobiota bacterium
ACGGGCACCGCCGCGTACCTCCACGGGATGCGGATCGACGGGAAGGCGCCTACGATCGCACTCCCGGGCGCGAGGCCGCGCTGAAGACAGCGGGGATTGCCATGATCGTCTGGCAGATTGCCAGTTTCGGCATTCCCGCTCAGGCGCGAGATGGCGTTGCCGCGCACCTGGTCTATGTGCCGGTGGTCATCGAGGAGAATGTCGAACGCAACCGCAGCGGCGGTGCAGGCATCCAGTGGGAGCGGCTTCTCCAGCACGGGCTTGAGGCCTTGAGCGGCCGCCACCAGGACGGCCTCGAGTTCCAGATGTACGACCCCGCCTGGCAAAACCTCGGCAAGATCGACGGGGTGAACCGGGTCGTTCTGAACATCCTCTGCACCTCCTACGTGAAGCCCCTCGGGACTTCCGGAAGCGTATGAGAAGCGTCGTCACCCTTCGCCGCCTCTGCGCGATCGCCATCTGGCTTTGGGTTCTTCATGGCCTCGCGTTATTCGCTGCAACGACTGAGGCAATCGAATCGGCCACACGGATCGCGGATGTGGCCCGGGAGAAGGACGTTGTCTGGCTGAGTCTCCTCACTGCGATCGTTGCCTTGGTCTTCAGTGCCTGGCTGGTCCGCCAGATGTTGCACCAGATCACGGCCACCATCGCCGCCATCAATGCGCTGAGTCAGGAACTGCGAGGCCGTCCGTGTTTCTACCGCGAGGCCGAACTCGAACGCTTCCGCCAGCGCCCCAATCCATGAAGCGATCCTTCAAAGTCCGGCAGATCCAGGAAGTGGAACTCGTGCGCGAGCACTGGGTGAATGGCCAACGCTTCCCTCCCGGGACCGTTCTCTGTCTGCCGTCCGCGTGCAGCTCGAACCTGATCAGGGTCGGCGCCGCCCGACCAAAGGAGTCCGACGAACCCGAAACCGCCACCGCGAACTGACCCATGCCTACTCACATCGCCCTCGGGCACATCGAGGCCCACGAGAAACTGACGGCCCGCCTGTACGTCCAGCCAACGGGCGAATCGGGCTACATCGACTGTGGCAACGTCGCCGACTACAAGCACGCGCCCGAGAAGCAGTATCGGACGCGGATGGTGGCCGAAGGCGGGTTCCGCCGGGTCAACGACGAGCAGGTGGACACGGTGCATGACCGCTGGGAGTTCACGCTCGATGAGATGGACGCCTTCAACCACCGGCTGCTGCATCTGGCGAAGGCGCCGTCCGCAGCGAGTCAGGCGGCCGCCACCGCGCCGGCGGGAACCGCCAGCCTGACAGGCGTGGTGAAGGGCCGATGTTATTTCATCGGCGCAGTCGGGTTGAATACCGTCGTCGTCACCAAGGGTGTTGCGACTCTGGTTGAAGGCACGGACTACACCATCGATCTCGGCGCTGGTGTTCTGACCTTCCTACCCACGGGCGTGACCGTTGAGGACGGCGACGATCTGAGCGTCACGTTCGGCAACAGCGAAGTGGAGTTCGAAAGCTACTCGGGCAACAGCCAGATCCTCTTCCGCGGTTCGGTTCGGATCCTCGAAACCAACCAGTTCAGCGGGGTCCCGCTGCGCGAGATCAGCTTCAGCGGTGTCCTCTCCGTCACCACCTGGCCCGAACAAACCGGTGAGTTCGGGAAGTACACCGTGCGCGCCACGGCAACCAGTTCACCCGTGATCAGGCGCCGCAGCCAGGTCTGACCCAGCATACGCCCCATCCAACCGCCACTATGAAAACACTCATCGCCATTCTTTCGATCGGCCTCTTCACGGGCTGTGCCTGGTTCCAGGACAAGGAGCAGCGCTGCGCCGCCTATGAGGAAGTGTACACCGCTTACCGCGCCAGCATGGAGGCGCGTCCCGTCAGCCCGGAGGAAGTCGCCGCTGCCACGGCCGCGGCCGTGTTCCTCAGAAACTACTGCGGGTGGACCGCCACTCGCGGCAATGATGCCAATGGCGTCCCTGTCATCCATCCGCCTCAGTAAAGTATGAACGCCGAACTCGAACTCCTGGACCCGGTGCGAAGGATCGACATCGGGACCGAGCAGGTCGAAGTGCGGGAACTGCGCTGGGTCGATGCGCTTGGGTTCCTGCAGACCCTCGCTGGCGGAATCGAACAGGTCGTGGGCACTCAGGCGATCGGCGCAGACGGGTCGGTGCGACTGAACGCGGAGAAGCTGCGCGAGGCCGTGCTCTCCGGCGGCGAGCTGGCCAATACGCTGTTGGTCAAAGCCACCGGCCTGCCTCATGCGCGGCTCGAATCGCTGTCCGCCTCGCAGGCGCTCTCGCTTCTCGAGACGGCGGTTGAACTTAACTTCCGCGAGGAGGTCCTGGGAAAGCTCCGAAAGGTCGGCGCCGCCCTGCGAGGCACGCTGACGGCGACCGCCCGCTGACTCGTGCGGTCGATTTCCTGGTCTGGCAGGGCTACCCGCCGGATTGGGTGATGAACCTGACCCTTCGCCAGTTGATGGCGTTCCTGGACGCCGCGGCCCGGAGGATGGCGCTCGTCGAAGAATCGTCCTTTCACTGACATGCCTGCTGACACCGTTGAAGTTGTCGTGAAACTGACCGGCCTCGGAGCCGTGCAGGCCGGCATGCGCCAGTTCCGTGCCGCGATTAACGGTCCCTTGGAAGCTGCCGCGACGCGCCTTCGCACCTTTGCCCTCGGGCTCGGCAGCACGCTTCTCGCCGGGTTCTCCGTGTACCGGATTGGCGCTGAACTGAACCGTGCGCTTGGCGCAATGGATCGCGCCGATGAGGTCGCCCAGAAGCTTGGTCTCGCGGCGGATGAACTGACCGCCCTCGGTTTTGCCGCCACGCTGGCGGATTCGTCGGCGGAGAAGTTGGAGAACGCCCTCAAGTTCCTCGCCCGCTCGGTGTCAGAGGACGCCGAGGCCTTCACAACCCTCGGCGTCGAGATTCGCAATCTGGACGGGCACTTCCGACCGCAGCGTGAGTTATTGGGGGAGATCGCCGACCGCTTCGCCGCGATGCCTGATGGCATCGAGAAGACCGCCCTCGCCATGAAGCTCTTTGGCAAGGAAGGCGTGACCATGATCCCGATGCTCAACTCCGGGGCGGAGGGCATTCGGGCCATGATGGAAGAGGCGCGGGAATTTGGCGTCGTGGTCTCGCCCGAGGCCGCAGCAGCCGCCAGCCAGCTCAGTGACAATATCAATCGCCTGAAGATGGCGGCGCAGGGGCTCGCTCAAACCGCACTGGCGGAACTTCTGCCGGCCCTTGTCGATCTCACGAACCGCTTCGTCGAGTGGCTGAAGGCCAATGACGCGGTGCGCAGAGGCGCCGCCTTGCTCGCCGAAGCGTTGCGTTACCTGCTCTTCGATCTTCAGGCCTTGATCGTCGCGGTTCGCGCCTGGTGGGCCATGTGGTCCGCGCAGAACGCCGCGGTCGCCGCGTCGGTTGCCGCCGTCGGACGCCTGATGGCTCGAGCGTGGCAGATGCCCATCGAGGTGCTCGCGATTCTTGTTCTTCAGATGCGGCAGGCGGTGCGCTCAGCCGCCGAACTCGCGCAGGCGCTTGCACTGGTTGCGGCCGGAAGGTTCCGCGATGCCGCTCGCGTCGCGACGCTTGCTGCTTCGGATCTCGCAAGTTCGGTCGTGACCAGCGGCAAGGCACTGCTCGAAAGCGCCGACCTGACTGCGGACGCACTGCGGGATGCCCTCGCGATTCCCGCTCAGGGCGCGGCCGCTGCGTTCAAGACCGTCATCGCCGAGACAAAGAAGGGCTTCGAGGAACTGCGGGAACTGGCGGGCTCGCTCTGGTCTCCCTCACCGTTACCGCCAGCGCCGACTGGCACTGGCTCATTTGATCCCGACTTTGATCCCACCGAACAGCGCCGCCGCCGCGTCGCGCAGGAACTTCGGGATGCCGAGTTCGCGCTGCGCCAGAAGCGGCAGGAAATCGCGGACGAGATCCTTCGCCTCGAGACGGATTTCGCAACCTTCGAGGCAGAGAAGCATCACCAGCGCATAGCCTTTCTTCGCGAGGAAATCGCGCTGATCGACCAGGAGATTGAGCGGCTCCGCACCCGCCTCGAACTCGAACGAGACGCCGAAGTCCGTGAAGCGCTGACCCAATCCATTCGGAGTCTGGGAGGCGAACGCCACGGAGTTGGCGGCCAGCTCATGCGATTGGAAGGCGCGCCGGACCCGAACTCACTCCGCGATCAGATGCTGGCGACGGTCACCGGCCTGGAGAACCGGATCGGAACGATGGCGCAGTCAATCGCTCGCGCCTTCTCCGGCGTGATCGGCACTGCCATCGACGGAATCCAACAGGGAATTGAGGGACTGGTTCAGGGGACGATGAACTGGGGCACCGCGCTTCGGAGCATCGGCAGTTCGATCCTCAACGGAGTGACCTCCGCCATCTCCCGGATGTTCGCCGAGTGGATCGCCAAGCGCGCCCTGATGGCGGTGAAGAACATCTTCTTCTCGCAACAGGAGGGGGCGGCCGATGCCGTGGCCAAGGCGCCCGGAGCGATGATGACCTCCATCTCCTCGTTTGGCGTGGCGTCCGTCGTGGGCATGGCCGCCATGTTCGCTGCATTGGCTGCAATCTCAGGCGCGTTCGCGAAGGGTGGACGGCCAGAGCCCGGCCGCCCGGCGCTTGTCGGCGAATCTGGTCCGGAACTCTTCGTGCCCGATCGCCCGGGCCTGATCCTTCCCGCCGACATCACGCACCGGATTATGGCCGCGGTCGCAGCGCCGACGCTCGCGTTCTATTCGGGCGAGCCGGGGGAGGCGCCACGCACCGCGAACCGAGGTGCGTCATCGGACGCTTCCGCCCGTGGCGGCAACACGAACCTGAACCTTGTCCTGGTCGACAGCCGACGGCACGCCCGGGACTTCATCGAAAGCACCGACGGCGAGGCGCTGATCATGGACATCGTCCGGCGGCGTCGGGTCGAGCTTGGCATCCGAAGCTGATGGCACTGGCAACCTACAATGGCGACGTGGTGATCCCGCACCGGCCCGATTGGCGGCAGCGGGTCGCGTGGTCGCGGGCGTGGGACACCTCGATTGAGTCAGGCCTGACCGGAGCCGAGGACCGACGCGCCATGCGTCTGAAGCCCCGCGAGCGGATCGTGTTCCGGGTCATCCCGTGGAACGCCGAGGAGCGGATCCGGCTTCTGGAGCGACTCAAAGCTGGAGTGAAGGCGGGTCGGGTTCTCGTTCCGAACTGGGGACGCGGCGCCACCCTCGCTGCCGGGGCCTCCGGTACTTCGCTCGCAATCGCGTCCCCGGCGTTCACGATCCATTCCGGGAACCCCGTCTTCATCGGCCAGCCTGACATCGACGGGTGGGAACTGTGGGATGTTGCGGAAGTCGCCAGTGCAGTCGGAACAACCATCAATCTCAGGGCACCGTTGTCGCGGACCTATTCCGCTGGAACCGGGATTTACCCGTGCGTCATCGGGCGTCTGGAGATTGGTGAACTCGAGGCGCTCGATGACTGGCGGCAATCGGTCGAAATCGCCGTGCTGCAACTGAGGACCGAACCCAAACCCATCCCCGCCTTCGCCTTCGATTACTGGCTCCACGGCGCGCCCGTTCCCCGCTTCTTCGCCGGACAGGAGTTTGGCTTCTGGCTCGGCGGCTCACCTGTCATCGCCCCGTAACCGACCCCACGACCATGCCCTGGACCTACTACAAATCGACGGATGCCTCGGCCCCGGCGCTCACCGGCCAGGTCGGTTCCCTCATCGCCCTGCTCGACGCCATTCTCGTGACCGGCTACGGCAGCAAGCCGGGCGCTGGCTGGACCAAGGCCTTCTCCGGATCCAACAAGGCCGCCTACCGGATGGGCAGCGGGCGTTCCCAGATGTACGCCCGAATCGACGACTCCGGCCCCGGCGGACAGGGACCGCGCGAGGCGCGGATCAATGGCTTCGAGTCCATGACCGACGTGGACACCGGGACCAACAATATCGTCGGTGGTGGCGGTTTCATCGTCATCCGCAAGTCCTCCTCGCTCGATGCCGTAGCCCGCAACTGGTTCGCCGTCGCCGATGATCGAACCTTCATCCTGATCCAGAGCTGGGACAACAGCCCCAGCTACTCGGGCACCTACTTCGGCGAGTTCTATTCCTTCATGCCGAATGACGACTACGGCGTCATGCTCATCGCCCGCTTCGTTGAGAACAACACGTTCTACACACAGACTACCGAGGCCTTGGGCCTGGTGTCCGGCTCGATGAGCTTCGGCAGTTTTCAGGGTCATTACGTGGCGCGGGACACCACGACGCTCGTGAAGCAGGTACCGGCGGACAAGGTGATCGGGATGTCCGGAGGCGGGAACCAGGGCCTGCCCAACGGCCCCTTCTACTTCCCCAATCTCGCGGATGGTTCCCTCATCATGACGCCCATCTACGTCCGCACCGCGGAGACAGCCGGGATCCTCCTGCGCGGCCGATTGCGCGGGATGTGGTGCCCGATGCACGGGCTTCTGACCGGACTCAACATCGGCGACACCTTCGCCGGTACGGGCGATCTCGCCGGGAAATCGTTCGCGTGGGTCGGATATGCCAGCGGGGCTGCGGTCCAGAATGGCGGCTACTTCGTGATCGAGACCTCGGACACTGTTCCCCGCAACTGACCATGGCAGATCACGGCGCCATCGCTCGCGGCTACGAAAGCTTCCCGCACATCGCGCGCCTGAGCACGCGCTGGCCGGTTGTGATCTCTGCTGTTGTAGCTGCGGCGTACGACAGCGGGCGGGATCCACGGGTGCAGACCGCCTGCCGTTCGTGGCCTCTGATCTACCGTGGCCTGCGGGTGATCGGAGTGGGTGACTCAAGCTCCGACCGGCTCTACCTCGGG
>CAYMDA010000080.1:0-6706 GCA_964389135.1 uncultured Verrucomicrobiota bacterium
ACGCGGGAATGGCTGGTGCATGACATGGCGGCCTCGCGCGGCACGACGTGTGCGCGGGAGGAGGTGGTGCGGTGCGGGCGCGACAACAGGTCCACCCGCCGGCCCACCGGTTGAAGTCTTCCGCAACGGAGCTGCGGAAGAGACAACGCCCCGCCGCCGAGGCATCGACGGGGTCCGGAACGCAGGCAGGAGTTGCCTGTGCCGGATGATCTCAGTGGAAGTACTGGCCGTGGAACCCGAAGGGTATGTGGTGGGGGACCGACGCCCGTGCAAGTTCCTGAAGGGTGGACGCGTCCAGCACCGCGAGGAAGGAGTGCCCGCGCCGCGTGTCGAGCACGACGGACAGCAGCACGCCGTCGTCCTCCCTGGTCCCGCCCGGCCGGTTCACGAAGACCGGCTCGCCGGGGTAACACCCCTCCTCCTGCCAGGTGAGGACGCGCGCTGTCCCGCCGGGGTCGAGCTCGATCCGGGTGATGTTGTCGAGGAAGTTGCCGGGCGCCGTCTGTCCCGCGCCCCAGAGATGGCGGTAGGGGCGTCCGGCGCGGCGCGCGTAATCGATGCGCGGCAATTCGAGCCGTGCCGGGCTCAGTACGGCCGCGGGGATCCGTCTGCCGCCGGATCCCCGGGCGGTCAGGGGAATGCGGAATCGCGTCGCGACGGCGAAGGCGTCCACGGGCGGCCCATGCCGGAGACGCGAGAGCCTGAGGCCGTCGATCACCGCGGAGTCCGGATAGGCAAGCAGGTCCACGGTGACGTGGCCGTCGTCCTCGAAGGCGTTCACGTGGTGGAAGGCGAAGCACGCGTCCGCCTCCGCCGTCGCCACGACTTCGCCGCTGGTCTTGCTGACCACGGTGAACCGGGTCCCCAGCCCGGGCGACCACTCGTAGTTCCGGATGAAGGGCCTGCTTCCGAGCAGCAGACGCAGTGGATTCACCCGCAGCGGGAACTCCGCAAGCACGAGATGGTTCTCCGACATGCCGAAGGAATGCATGTAGGCCGGACGATCCACAGGGATCTCCGCGAGCACGCGCTGTGATCCCCCTTCATCCACAAAGAGGCGGTACGTGCTCCTTCGGCCCATCACGATCACGTACGAGTAGCCTCGCCGGCCGTCGTGGTGCGGGTGCGCGGTGGACAGGTGTCCGCCGATTTCCGGCGGGTACTCCAGGTGGCCGAGGACCTCCAGCGACTCCCGGTCGAACACGACGGGGAGGACGGACTCGGTGAGGGCGACCAGCCTGTTCCCGAGGACGGAGACATTGACATTCGCGTTGTCCGTCCTGCGGGGGCGGAAGATGGCCATCACCCGGCCGAACAGGCTGCGGCACGGGTCCGTCATGAACTCGCCGCGGCGGATCCTCCCGGTTTCCATCGCCTCACAGAACGAGTTCGAGCGCAGAGACCGATTCGAATAGCGCACTCCGCGTCCTCCGAAATCGAACGCGTGGAGCATCGCGAGACCGTCGAACCAGTGCTCGAACGATCTCGATCCGACCTCGAACCGCGCGGGCGCTGTGCGAATCAGCGTGCCGTCCAGCCAATCCGGCCAGTCGCCCGACGTGGCGAGTTCCAGGTCCCGAACCTCCCGGTCAAGCGTCGAGAAACCGATCGCGTACGGTGTGGGGGCGGCGTTCTCCATAGGGCCTTCGGGAATTGGCGGGGCGCGTCTCTCCTCGCGCCGCAACGTTGTCCGCGAACGGGTGCGACGGCAACGGACAAGGCGGGATTCCCCCTCCCGGGAGGACGGCGAAGCGTTCACCCGAAGGCGTCGCTGCACGTTTCGCCCTCGAGTTCCACCTCGATCGTGATGTGCTGAAAGTGCTGCGGGCGGAGAAGCTCATGCACTTGCCGTTTGGCGGCGAGGACCGCCTCGCGGCTGCTCTCCCGGCGCATGACGAGGTGGGTGGAGAAGACATGAACCTCGCCGTCCAGGG
Organism: uncultured Verrucomicrobiota bacterium; assembly: GCA_964389135.1. Taxonomy (GTDB): domain Bacteria; phylum Verrucomicrobiota; class Verrucomicrobiia; order Limisphaerales; family CAIMTB01; genus CAIMTB01. The sequence goes on from CAYMDA010000080.1 coordinate 1,935, forward strand.
TCCATGTGTGCGTGTGATGCGCGCCGACGACCATCGGAATGGCGGCCAGCCGCTGCTCGAACTCCGCAGGATCGAAGTCGGGAGGGGCGCTCTGCAGGAAGACGAGGGCCACTCGCTTCAGGTTCCGGAGCACGTTCCAGAGCACGAACACGGAGATCAGGAGGGCGAGCAGCGGATCGATGAGGGGCGCGTTCCAGATCGACATCGCGACGCTGCCCAGGAGCACCGCGGCCCATCCTAGGGTGTCCTCCAGCAGGTGCCAGCTCGCCAGTTTCTCGTTCAGGGAGTGGCCGCCATGGAGTCTCCACGCGGCGACGCCATTCACCAGGACCCCGACCACGGCGATCGCCGCCATCCCCGGCGCATGCACGTCCTCGGGCGCGCCGAGGCGCCGGACCGCGTTCCATACGACGGCGACGAGCCCCGCGATCAGCACCAGTCCCGTCACGAGCGCGCCGAGGCTGGAGAATCGCCGATACCCGTACGTGAACCTCGCGTCCGCCGTCCTCGTGGACAGGCGCTGGAGGTACCACGCGAGACCCAGGGAGAAGCAGTCGCCGCTGTCGTGCAGGGCATCCGTGAGGATGGCGATGCTGTTGGTCCACAGTCCGCCGGCGACCTCGAAGCCGACGAATCCGAGGTTGAGCAGGAACGCGACCCGGAGATTGCGGCTCGCGTCGTGATGATGATGGCCGCCGTGCGTCATTCTCTCCCTGTTCGTTCGCCCGTGTCCGCGGATCGCAGGGCCGCCAGGAGCGCCTCCAGCGTCCGCCGCTGCTGTTCCTCGCGGCTGATCGTGGCTCGGGAGTCACCGGGCTGAAATCCGTAGCAGCCAAACTGCGAATGGTTGCCTCCCTCGACCAGGATCCAGCTCGTGTCCGGCGGCAGCATCGCCCGGTTGCGCTCGCTCTTCTCCGGTCGGGCGATGCCGTCGCGTGTCCCGAGCACCTTGCTCACGGCGATGGAAGTCCTGGAAAGGTCGAAGTCGCGAGGATGCGAGGTCCCGATGAGAACAAGGCCGGAGACGCCCCGTTCGTCCTTGAGGACAAGCCGTGAGGCCACGGCTCCACCGCGTGAATGGCCCGCGATCACCCACTCGCGAACCGCGGTGACCCGCCCCATGGCGGCGCGCGCCCGTTCGAGGACGGCATTCCCGTCCGCGCCGCCGGCGAACCCGCGGCGGGGCAGTTCGACAAGGACTGCCTCGTGGCCGTCCCTCGCAACCGCCCGCAGAAGCGGCGCGTAGGCGATCGGATCCACCAGCGCCCCGGCGAAGAACACCAGGCCGGCAGGGTGTCTCGAGCGTGTCGCTGCAGGCGTGAATCGCCAGTGCCCGGAACCCCGGGAGATCGTCACTCCATCGTCGCCGGGTTCCATGGCCCGACGCGCGACGGCGTCCGCCCGGTACGCGACCAGGCACCAGCCGGTGAAGTCGGCAAGCATCGCGAGGCCGACCGTCGCCCAGATCCGGCGAATCCGATGCCAGATCCCCCGCCGTTCCGGGGCCGTCCGGTGAAGTGCGTTGGATGCAGCGGACACAGGCTGGCGCCTCAGGCCGGATCGGCCGCCATGTTCCAGGCGATCGGCTTCCGCGCAACGACGCAGCGCTGCGTCGCGCGGCCGGTGCTCGATCGCGTCGCGCAGCCAGGCTCCAACTCCGTCGGCGTGCCATGCTTGCGGTTCCGGAGATCGAAGGCCAGTGGTGAATCGATCCGGTCCGAACGTCGTCCCGCCGTCACCCGCGAGGCGAGGCTGTCGCGGGCCGCATCTCTCTCCTTCCCGAATGCCTGTGCCCGTGTAACGGCGCGGTTGCAAGCGGCCGCGGGATCCCTACCGTGCACCCCATATGAAACGGAAGGGCCGCTTCGTCGTCCTGCCACTGGTGATCGCCCTCGTCGTGGCGGCCTTCCAGTACTTCTCCTCCCACAAGACCGTGGATCCCGAGACCGGGCAGGTGATCCGCGGCGCGCTCACCGACGAACAGGGGGCCGCGCTCGGGCTCGAAGCCTATCGCCAGGTGCTCGCCACCGAGAGCGTCGTCGAGACCGGACCCGAGTACGAGATGGTCCGCCGCGTCGCGCAGCGTCTTGTGCGCGTCGTGGGAGATGCCGGCAGCGGCTTTGAATGGGATGTGAGCCTTGTTCGCAGCGACAGCGCGAACGCCTTCTGTCTGCCCGGGGGCAAGATCGTCGTGTTCTCCGGGATTCTGCCCATCACCCGGACCGAGGACGGTCTCGCGGTGGTGATGGGACACGAGATCGCCCACGCCACACTTCGCCACGGTTCCCAGCGAATGCTTCGATCCCAGGTCGCGCAGACGCTGCTCCAGGGCGCGGCCGTGTCCGTGTCCATGAGTGAGATGTCCTTCGAGCAGCAGCGGGCAGTCATGGCCGCCATCGGGGCGGGCGCGCAGGTCGGCGTGATCCTCCCCTTCAGCCGCGAGCACGAAAGCGAGGCGGACGAACGCGGACTCCTGTACGCGGCGAGGGCCGGATATGATCCGCGCGAGGCGATCCCCTTCTGGGAGCGCATGCAGGCGGCCGGCGGCCAGGCCGCCCCCGAGTTCCTCAGCACCCATCCCGCCCACGGGACCCGGATCGAACGTCTCCGCGCCATCATGCCCCGCGCCGTCGAGGAGTACGAGAACGCGGCGCGCTCGCAGTGAGGCGGCCGCCCGAGCCGGATCGGCGCGGGTCAGGGATCAGGACCGAACTCGCCGAATGGCGCTTCCCGGTCCGCTGAAGGGACATTCCACGTCACCGCAGCGGCAGATCCACGGACTCGCCGCAGGGCATGGCCCGCACACGCATCGCGCGAGGCAGGCCCGCCTCGTCGGCGGCGAACTCGGCCTTCACGAGCGCATGGCGCCGTTCGCCGTCGTGAGGCTGGCCAACATTCACGACGAGGGTGTTCCCAACCCGGTGATTCCACGTCCGGCTCCGCACGGGCGTCATGTGGTCATGGCCGCACATCACGAGCCAGGGACTGAATCGATGGATCGCGTCCGTCCACTCCCGGTTGCCCGCGATCGGCCCTGAAAGGCGCGGAAAGCGGCGTGCCGGCCGTGGGTTCATGCATCAGCCACAAGGCGCGCGCCGCCGGGCCGAGCTTCCTGACCAGTTGCGGCATCCATCGGTCCGGGTCGGGCGGCAATGGCTTTCTTGTGCAAGTGCCTCCGCCGTCACGTTCCCCGGTCGTCGCGAAGGTTTGCCCATGCTGGCGCCCACCGTAGCGGTCCCGCGCCATCAAGGCGAGTCGGCAATTCTTCCCCCCGCCGTGTTCCATCGGTCATAGGTCCCCTTTCTTCCGGGGCGCTGGTCGCCGGAGACGCCGGAGTCATGGAGCGGACCCGGCCCGCCGGGGAGCTCGTCGGCTGCGGAGGCATCCGAACTTTCCCCTAAAGAACGGGCGCGAACCGCCGATGCATCCCCTGCGAAGCGAACGGGCAACGTGCGGGCCACCAACCCAATCACCCAGTCCACCAACGAGCCTGCCGCCTGTGACGCCCGCTTCCCGGATGATTTCTGAATCATCCGGGCTTCCCTTCTTGTCCCTTCCCGATGGAATGCCACCCCTGCTCCATGGCATTCCCCCGATCCATGCCTCCCCATCGGTGCGGTTGCCGCGCCCGCCCTCTCGAGAGGGGCTCACGACAACTCGCTCGCAACCTGACCTCCGCCGAAGGATTCGGGCTGGGCCCGGGCGAGCAGGGTGCCGGGGACCGGCCGCGCGAGCCGAGCGACAGGGAGCCCATCCGCCGCAGTGTTCCCTTCGCGCGAACGCTTCGCCACGTGAGACAGGGCACTCACAAACGCAGCGAGAGCGGGTTCGGCATGGGCATTCCTGTGATAGCCCGCGGCGATGCACAAGGGTTTCGGCGGCGTCTTCAATGTCCTCAGCCGAACATTTCTCGGAACGAGCGACGCGGTGCAGGTGGTGACAAGGGCGACGCCCTGTCCGGATGCCACCGCCGACAGCAGGCTGTTCACGCCATCGTACTCGCCAGCGATGGTCGTTAGTTGCCGTTGTCCGCGGAGCCAGGCGATGACGATGTTCCAGTACTCGGGGTAGTCTCGCTGGGAAAACACCAACAACGGTTCCCGGGCCACGTCCGCGGGGGAAACGCGCGCCTTCCGCGCAAGGCGATGGCCGCGGCTGACCGCCAGCTGCCAGGAAACCCTCGCGAGCGGCATCCATTTGAGGCCGCCATGGGTGCGGCCCGACCCTACCGTGAGCGCGACATCCAGTGTGTGGTCCTCCAGTCCGGCGAGCATTTCCTTGGTGGAGAGGTCGAACAATGCCACGTGTGTATTCGGATGCTGCCGGTAGAAGGTCGCCATGGCCCTCGAAAGAAGGCCGCTGGCAAGGGAAGGCGCATAGCCGACGCGGAGTCGCACGTTGCGTCTCATGTCGCGAACCCTTGCCAGGAGCCCGTCGGCTCTTTGAATCAGGTCGCGCGCTTCAGTGAGAAACGCTTCGCCCATGGGCGTCAGACGGATCGAGTTCGCCGAACGCTCGAGCAGACTCTGCCCGATCTCCTCTTCCAGTGACTTGATCTGCCGGCTCAACGCGGGCTGCGTCAGGAAGATCCTCTGCGCCGCGCGGCTGATGTTGCCCGTCTCGGCCACCGCCACGAAGTAGCGCAGTTGGCGCAGTTCCATCTGGTGAGCATAACCAGAATGCATTCCCAGGCCAACAACTCTGCATTGGCTGCCAATCCCCCTGTTGCCTCAAAAGTTTTGACACTGGGGAGGGTTGGCTTGGGAGGGGTG
>CAYMDA010000081.1:0-6628 GCA_964389135.1 uncultured Verrucomicrobiota bacterium
GTCCAGGAGAGGGAGCGAGAGCAGGACGCCCGCACCCTGGAGGAAACGGCGCCGGGACAGGGCCGGTCGGGTGGTGATGTGGGGAGCAGTCATCAGCGTGGATCCGTCATGGGTTCATCATTTGTTCATGAACAACTCACTGCGTACGACCTCGTGAATCAGCGTCCGCACCCCGTAGTGAGTGGAAGCGGCGCGGTCCAGAAGCGCCTCCAGTTCGCGGCGATCGGCAAACCCCACGGGCGCGCCCGTCGCGTACACGACGAGTTGCGACGCGAAGCCGCGTGCGATCGCGCGCGGATCGGCGACCAGCAGCCGCTTGAACTCGCGAATGTCGCGAAACGCGCGTCCGTCCGCCAGCGTCGCGCCCGCGTCCACGGGCAGCGCGTGCCGGAACGCGAACCTCTGCCCGCTCTTGGCGATTCCCTCGACGGGTTCCCCGGCGTCCTCGGAGGGGTATCGCTCCCGCCATCCGCCCATCACGTCGAAGTTCTCGAGGGCGAAGCCGGGTGGATCGATCTTCTCATGGCAGCGATTGCACGAGGCCTGCGATCGATGCCTCTCAAGCTGCTCGCGCGGCGTGGTCGCTCCCCGGATGTCGGGCTCGACCACCGGCAGGTTCGGCGGCGGCGGGGGCGGCTTCACGCCGAGGATGCGCTCCAGCACCCAGGCTCCCCGCACCACGGGCGAGGTCGTGATGCCGTTGGCGGTCACCTTGAGCACGGCCGCCTGCGTGAGAAAGCCGCCACGCACGGAGTCCTCCGGAAGATCCACCCTCCGGAGGGCGATCCCCTCTGCCGGCGGGAGGCCGTAGTGCACCGCGAGCCGTTCATTGAGCATCGCGAAGTCCGAATCGACGATGTTCCGGACCGGCAGGTCCTCGCGAATGAGTTCGGCAAGAAAGGCTTTCGGCTCCGCGGCGGCAGACTCCGTGAGCAGGTCGTCGAGGTAATAGTCCGGGTAGAGATTCGCGTCGGGGGCGGTGGCGTGGATCCGGCGCAGATCCAGCCAGTAGTCGAGAAACGCCTCCACGAATCGCATGGCCTTCGGGTCGTCCAGCATCCGATCGACCTGCTCGTGCACGCGCCCGCGGAGCTGCCCGGAATCGGCGAGGCGCCGAAGCTCCGCGTCGGGCGGCGAGTTCCACAGGAAGAACGCAAGGCGGGTGGCGAGCGCGTGGTCGTCGAGGGGCCCCGGCGACTCATGGAGCCACAGGAATTCCGGCGAACAAAGGACCGCGGTGTACGCCGCGATCATGGCGTCGGTGAAGTCATTTCCCTTCCCGCGGGCATGGCGAAAGACCTCCAGAAAGCGCTCCACCTCCGCCTCCATCTCCACGGGCCGGCGATAGGCCTCGCCGATGAAACGGCTCAGCAACTCGCGCGCGTCGGCGACGGGATCGTCCGGATGAACGATGACCCCGGGCGGCGGCTGGAATCTCCTCGGGCGCGGGTCGCCGTCGTCATCGGGGCGGAGGTCTCCCGGTTCCGGCGGACGCTCCGTCATCGGCAGGTTCCCGAAGAGGAACCGATGCCCCGGGGGCGGCCACTCCTCGTGGATCGGCCCCTCGACCTCCATCCAGCGGAACACCACGCCGGGCTGGCCGTCCTCCTCGGCAAGCGGGTTCTGCCAGCGCCGAGCGCCGGGCCGGGACCGGAAGAGCCTGGCCGCGTCGGGACGTATCAGTTCACCGGCCAGCAGATGCACCTCGACCTCATGCACGGTGGGTTCCGGGGTGAGATCGAACTGCCCGATGGTGCGCAGGATGCGCGGCGGCGTTTCGGCAGTGATGAACACGGGTTCACTTCGCCGACCCTTCGAAATGTCATCGAGGTTCGGTATGAACCATTTGTTGCTGGGGCCCGGTCCGACCCATACGGAATAGCCCATGAACCGGAGGCGGTAGCGGCCCGAAGCCGGAGCCTTGAACTGATTCCATTTGGGCTCAATCGGCTCGTAGGCGCTGGCGACCACGCCCACCCCTTCCAGCTCGCGAAGCACAGGGTCGTTGGTTCCGACCGTGATCGGTTCCTCCCCGCGCCGCACTCCCGGCTGGCCATCGAACCCCAGAACCGGAAACGTCGCCCGCTCCGGCGCCGTGTTGAACACGCTGAACTTCATGGGCCCCGTCCAGCTCCGCTGGTCACGGGTGTAGTAGCGCCGGACTTCTCCCGAAGGCCGCTCAGCCCACGGGGCCATCGCCTCCCGGAGCGCGCGTTCCGCCGCTTGCAGGTAGCGCGCCATCTGCACGTGTGAAACGTCGAGCGCGTCCCCCACCTTGTTGAAGCCATGCGCTTCGCCGTCCTCCGGGAGCGAATCCCGGATCTGCAGCCACGGCGTGCGCAGCAGGTCCCGAAGCGCGTTCTCGTACTCGTATCGGTTGAGCCTTCGGCGCGTGGCGCGCCCCTCGGTGGCTATCCGCGCGGATTCGGCCCGGGTGATGCCTCCGGCGAGTGCCTGGAGAAACTCGTCGCGAACTCGCTGCCCGGGATGCCGTCTGGGGTCCGGTGGCATCTCACCGGCCTTCACCCGGTCGTGCACCTTCACCCACGCGGGAAGGATCGCGGGATCGCCGAAGTCGAGATCGAGCGCCTCGAGATTCAGATTGCCCTTCCGCGTGGCGGCGTCGTGGCAGTCGAGGCAGTGCTCGAGGACGAAGGTGCGCACCGCGTCGTTCGCCTCGGAGCACACGGGTGCGAGGAGCGCCATGACAAGGATCGCCGGGAAGGCGAAGTGCTTCATGGGGTGGGAGCGCTGTTCCCGTGGATTGGACCTGATTTCAGCGAAACTTCAACACCCTATTGGCGTGGCTGATGCCCGCGACCCAGGAAGCGGCGCGATGAGAGCCTGTCCGCGCGCGACCGCACCGCATCCCGTGGCCGCGCCGCGCACGCGGCGCCTTCAACGAATCGGCTGCCCTCGCCGGCAACCCCCGGACGGGTTCAGGTCCCCGCCTGCGATGTGTTCACGAAACGATCCCATGCCTGCACACCCAGGTGCCGCTTCAATTCCGCATGGGACGGTTCGCCGAGAATCTCGGGCTTGAGCCGGATGCGAAGGAAGGTCGCGCCGCGTGAACCGGCCCGGACGGTGGCGGTGCGCGCGCGCAGCGTGGTGAAGAACGCCATCTCCCCGAACGCCTGGGGCGGCTGGATCTGGCCAATCTCGCGACCCTTCTGCTCGACGAGCATCGCACCGTCGAGCAGAAGGCAGAACGTGTCGTCCAGCTCGGTGTCCTGCTCGTACACGACCTCGCCCGGGGCAACCTGACGTTCCTCCCCATGCCAGAAGATGCTGGCACGAACGTCCTCGGACAGTCCTTCGAGGATCGGGCAGGTCCGTACGATATCCTTCACCGCGTGGTATTCCATATGCCGGAGATGGCGAGAACCCTCCGGACCCACGGCGCGGAGTCAATCGGATTCGCGAAATGCGGTGAGCCCGGCCGGGAATCCGGGGAACGAAGCGTGGAACGCCCGTGCTTCCGGCGGAGGCCGATCGCGATCGAGCAGGGAATGACCGGGGCCCGGGGGAACTCTCGTCCGTCCCGGTCGGCGGGACGCCGGTCTCCGATTCAGTCTGCCTCCCGGTCGCTGACCAGATTGCGTCCGCTGCGCTTGGAAACCGCGGAAGCATCGTCCGCGGCCTTCATCAGGGACTCGATCGAGGAGGCGGAGGACTCTCCACGAACCCTCGAGGCGACCCCAAGGCTGATCGTCACCCGCACCCATCCACCGTTCACGGGGATCTCGGTCGCCGCGACCTTCTGCCGCAGCCGCTCGGCGCAGATTCTCGCGCCGTGGATGTCCGTGTTGGGACAGATCACGAGAAATTCCTCGCCACCAAGGCGGCACGCGATGTCCGTGGCGCGCAGTTCCCTCCGCAGGAGCCGGGCGATCGTGGAGAGCACCGCGTCGCCCGCGGCGTGACCATACCGATCGTTGACGCGTTTGAAGTGGTCAATGTCCGCGACGATCAGCGAGAGATGATCGTTCGTCAGGCACGCGGCATTCCATGCCTCGCGCATTGCTTCATCGGCGTAGCGGCGGTTGGGGAGCTGCGTCAGCTCATCCGTCATCGCCGTTCGATGAAGCTTGCGGTTGGCGACCGCGAGATCGGCGAGGTGCTGCTGCAGCGCCTTCTCCTGTTCCACGAGGCGAGCGCGTGTCTCGACGAACCTTGCGGCCGCGCGGAGTCGAACGCGGCAGGCGCCGTCATCGAACGGCAGGACGAGATGGTCGTCCACGCCGCGATCAATGTCCGCGAGCAGCCGGTCCGGGGAGCGATCCGTCGTCACGAGGATGAAGAACATGTTCCGGCCCGCCTCGAAGCTTCGGAGGATGCGGCACAGTTCGAGGGACTCGCGGTTGTCCGAACCGCCATGGGCAATGGCGATCGGCGGCGCGTACACGACCGAAAGGCTGACGGCCTCGCGCACGCTCCGGGTGCGCAGCGGTTCGTATCCGCCGGCGCGCAGCGTGCGCACGAACATGTCGGCCATCGCGTCATCCGGCTCGAACAGGAGCACGGAGTGACCGGGACCGGGCGTTGGCATTGACCCGTTCGCGCCATCCGGCGGCGTGACGGCGCGTTCCGCTGCAGTCGGGGAAGTCATGAAGGAGATGCCGCGTTCACCGGCCGGCGGAATCCGGGGGGCGGGGCTGCCGCCGGTCGCCGCCGTCTCCCGCCTGTGGATCGTCCCGGGCGCGGGAACCTGCAGGAGGACTCCCCACTCGCGCCAGCTTCGCTGAATGGAGAGCATCGATTCCCCGAGCTCCGACTCATCAATCCCGAAGGATTCGAACTCGGCCCGCTGCTCCTCCGTGAATTCCGCGGGCCCCGGAAATCCGGTCTCCAGGGCGCACGCGGTCACCTCGGCGAGCCGGATCGTGCGGCGCAGGGTCGGGAACGGCATGGCGTCGCGGGCCTGCGACTCGATGTGCCGATACATCGCGGCCGCGCGCGCGAGCGAGGCGAAGAAGCCCCAGTCCACCAGCATCGCCTCGGTGAGCTCCCGGTGATTGATGCCGAACTCGCGACTTTCGACCGCGATCAGCTGCTCGAGCTCCGAGCATCCCGCGCTCTCGAGCAGGTCCGCGTACCGGTCCGGGTGGGCGCACGCGAGGCCGAGGCGGCCGATCTCCGCCAGCAATCCGCAGATGTAGGATTCCGACGCGATGCCCAGGCCGGAGCGCTCCGCGAGATATTGCGAGGCCACGGCGCGTCCGAGCGATCGATGCCAGAAGGCGTTGTAGTCGAAGGCCCGGCACACGAGGCGCGGGTTGCTCGATACCAGCGAGAATCCAAGGACGAGGCTGCGAAGGGTTCCGAAGCCGACCCGGAGCACCGCCTCCTCGAGCGGGGGCGCGTGCCCGCCGGCCCCATGCGCCACGGAGGTCGCAACCTTCAGCACGCGGCCCGTCAGCGCCGGATCCGACCGAATCACCTTCGTGATTTCGTCGAGGCCGCAGTCCGGTTCCTGCGTGAGCCGAAGGATCTGCATTCCCACGCCCGCCGGCGAGGGCAGATTCCCCGCGTACTTGAGTTCGTAGAATACCTTCAGCACTTGCGATTGGATTATCGGCAGGTCCGGACCGTCCCTTAGCGGTATAAAAGGACCGGGTGAGAGCCCCCGGCAGGCGGACTTGAAGGTCGAACGAGAACCGCCGCGATGGCCGGACCCATGCTGCGTCCGTCTTCCCATGGGCGTGATCGTGCCGCCGATGCCGATGAGCATCCGATGCGACCGGAATTCTCGTGTCCACCGACCGCGTCGTACAGAATCGCAACGTGACGACACCGCCACTGCTGGCACCGGTACTCGGCAGGGAATCCGGACAATGCACGTTGGCCCCGGTGGACGTTCCGGTCACTGCCGTGGCGCCGGCAAACCGGATCGAGTGGGGGCTGACCAACCTTGGCCGGGACGCGCCGGGTGGCTCAGGGTGGTCCCCGCAGGTCGTCATGAACACGACCATCACCATCCGGATCCAGGGCAGCGCGACGTTGTGGGTGAGAGCCGGCGACGGGACGAACTGGTCCCCATGGGTGTCCGGCCACTACGCCATGCCTCGCCGGTCTCGCTACGATTCCTACTACTTCAGCGGGACCGTCCTGGCGGACTGATGCGGTGCGCTCTCCCCTGCTTCGCCTCAGGCGTCGTCGAGGCGGACGGATGCAGTTCGAGAATTTTCCGGGCCCCTCCGCCCGCTATCTGTTGCCCGGCTGCACGCGGCGCGGCTCGGTAGGCGCGATGCATGCCTGGACATCAACCCAGGCTGCCCAGGTACGCAGGCGAGCGGCCGGCCTGGCTTCCAGCAATCTCCCGGAAAGGGCCCTCAAGCGTAAGCCTTGCGGGATCGGCGGCGACATCCGATTCACCTCCGGTATTCGGAACGAGAGGGGATCCGGTTGAACCCGAATGGCTGAAGCAACAGAACTGGCTTATCGGGAACCGCTTACGAACTGCGAGAAACGGGGAGATGGTGCGCGATAGAGGACTCGAACCTCTGACCCCCTCCGTGTCAAGGAGGTGCTCTACCACTGAGCTAACCGCGCCCAATCGGCGGCCCGCAACGTTGCCCGTTCCGACGATTCCGCGCAAGCCCGTTTTGCCCGCGCCACAGGCTCC
>CAYMDA010000082.1:0-1085 GCA_964389135.1 uncultured Verrucomicrobiota bacterium
AGACCGGAAAGGTGTAGCGTCTGAAGAGCTGGAATTCGTCCGTGCCGGAGTGCTGTGGAGCGATCCGGCAGGTAGTCCCGCAATCCTCCTCGCATTCCTCAACCAGCCTGCGAACGACGGCCTCCGCCTTGTCATCCTTGTGGATGCAGAGCTGCAGTTCGTTGATTTCCCTCCATGCGCAAAGACGCGCAAGCCAGTCATACTGTTCCCCGATGAACTGCCTGCCGCGGATGCGCTGAAAGGCGTCGCTGATGACCGGGTCGGGCGGGATATCAAACCGTGAGTGGAACTCCGTGGGACCGAGAAGCGCGCGCGCGTGCTCGAACCGGGAGAACAGCGCGGCCTTGATGTCCCTCATGGTCAGGAGTTCGACTCCCGTGGATTCCCTGTCTTCGTCGATGATGTAGTGCGGGGTGACGTGCCGTCGGCAGCGCACCAGCTGAAGCAGCTGGAACGTTGAATCCCATCCACCCGTCCAGAGGATCTGCGTTGCAACCATTGCTGGAGCATCCTTTCCCGGACAGCGTCCCCGGACGGGGACGCTGTCCGCTCGCGACCGTGGAACCGCATGGAGTTGATGGGTCCGCGACTTCGCAGGCTTCTACTCAGGCAGCAGCTGAAGCCTGTAGAACGCTCGCTCGTTGGAATTGTGAAACAGCGGATCGATGTCCACGTACCTGTACGTTCCGCCCATCTGGTGAGTCAGCACGTCGGTCCATTGCTCGAAGTCCGTGGTGCGCTGCACGACCACCTTCGCGCCAGGGTACGCCTGGACGAAGAGCCGGGTGGCGCCGTCCACCCACGAGATCGTGGGTTCCGGCCCCATCCCGAGGATCGGACCGTCGATCACCGCGGTCAGGCCGTAGGCGGTCCGCAGGCGGGCCCGAATGCGTCGCGCCCCCGGCTGCGGCTCAAACTCGATGGATGACCGGAACCCGGGGAAGAAGCCAAGGGAAACGTCATCCAGCAGATACTCCGTGTCCAGAATGAGGTCACTGGGCAGGTCAACGGCCAGGTTGAACGTCGCGGGCTCGACCTTGTATGTCTGCGGGAAGGCAATCTCCCACGCATCATTCTCGAGATCG
>CAYMDA010000082.1:1185-2558 GCA_964389135.1 uncultured Verrucomicrobiota bacterium
ACGGGTGCCGTCGTGCTGCGCACCCCCTCCGAGTCCGTCGCACTCACCTGGAGGGTATGCACGCCCGGGGAGATTTCCGGGAAAGCCCAGGTCACTGACGGCGCGGGAGTCGCGGGATAGGAATTTCCATCCAGGTTCAGCACGACCTCGCTGAGCAGACGGCCCGACTGCACGGAAATGTTCGCGCTGACCTGGAAGTCATTCGCCCACTGATACAGGCCGGCCGGTCGCGTCAGCACGATGATCGGCGCTGCTCGCTCAACCTGAACGATAAAAGGATCGCTGCGCACCTGGACGCCGTCCGCATCGACCGCGACGGCCTCGAAAACGGCGGTGCCGTCCGGCGGATCGGAGACCACCCAGTCCTGAACAATCTGGCGAGACAGCCCGAGCGCATGACCGTCCTTCGTGAGCATTACCTCCACCCCCTCCAGACGGCTTCCGTTGATCTCGGTTCTCAGCCTGAGGTTCTCCCCCATGAACGGATTCGGGTCGGAGGATGAGAGCTCCACCGACGGAAGATTCTGGATCCACCGGCGAAGCAGCGAGACCGCCATGTCATCCACGCGATTTCGCGCCAGCGGAGGCATCTGACCGTCTCCCAGCCTTTCGGCCCGGTGCAGAATGATCGACCGGTCCGGGTCGCCGGGAGCGATGAGTGCCGCGGAGGGGATGCCGAAATCATCATTGCCGACGGCGCCCTGAACCAGCCCCTGGAGATTGATTTCGGTGTCGTAGCGGGCATCGAACTGGGCGCGGACCGTGCCGGGCCGATGGCAGCCGGCGCAGTTCGCGTCGAGGTAGGATCGGACGCGCTCCACCAGCGGAATGGATTCATCCGCCGGATCAGCGAGCCTCGGAAGGCTGGCGCAGTCCGCCTCGGTCAGGGCTGCGTCGATGTACCCGTGCGCGCTCAGCCACGCGAGTTGCTCGACCACACCGCCGTCGCGCTCGACGGGTCGGTTCAGCTGGCGGGTTTTCGGGCCGAGGACGTAGCCGGCCTGCCGGGTGTGGCAGGTCATGCAATCCTGCCGGCTCGGATAGAGCCATTTCTGGGTCCGCACCCCGTCGGCATCGTGCACCTCGATCTCCTCCACCACGGCCTCGTTGAGAAGGAACGCCTCGGTGCCCTCCTCGTTCCACTTGTACGTCACCCCGTAGGCGGCATCGTTGGTGCTCACCACGAACAGGCGCGTCTCGAGCCGCCGCCTCGCATCGGGTGTCGCATGGTTCGTGGCGAGTTCGAAGTGTTTCACGAAGACCGTGCCCGCGGGGAACTTCCATTCACCCGACGAGGCGAACTGCATTCGGCTCTCCTCCGGCAGCGCAAACCACCGTTCCTTGTGCGCGCCGTCCGACCAGAGCGGCGAATT
>CAYMDA010000082.1:2658-6254 GCA_964389135.1 uncultured Verrucomicrobiota bacterium
AATCGGTCCCCGTTCATTGCCGATGACCTGCGCGGGACGGGGACGGCTGTTGACGCGCGTTCCTTCCATGAAGGGCCACTGGTAGTTGGCGCCCTTCTCCAGCAGGTTGATCTCCTCGCGCTGGTTCTGACCCACGTCCATGATCATCGCGATCCCCAGGGTTGCATCATAGGTCATGCGGTGCGGATTCCTGAGGCCGATCGCGTAAAACTCCTCGAGCGCCCCCGGAACACCGACCCAGGGATTGTCCAGGGGTATGTAGTACTCCTGTGTCCTGCCGCGCACGGGCTGGCGCTCGATGGGCTTGCTGATCGAGCCGCCCCGCTTGTCCACGTCGATCCGGATCACGCCGCTGAAGAGATTCTGGTCGATCTGCTGCGCACTGTTCAGTGAGTCGTTGGAGTCGCCCTCGTCGCTCAGCGCGATGTAGAGAAAGCCATCGACGGGATGGAAGAACATGCCGCCCCCGGCGTGATAGGCGTGACGGTCCTCCTGCGCGATGAGCACCAGCTCCGAATCCGGATCCGCCACATCCGAGCCATCGGGCACGGTGAAACGGGAAAGGCGGGTTTCCGTGGTGACTTCCTTGCCGGACTGCGACGCGGGGTCAGGATGATAACTGTACCAGACGTAAAAGTATCCCCGGTTCGGGGAGTCCGGCTTTCCGAACTCGGGGTGAAACAGCATGTTCACCAGGCCGCAGTCATCCCCCCGAAAGGTCCGCGACGAGATGTCCAGGAACACCCTCCGGTCGGCCGTGGAATTTCGAAAGGCATACACGATCCCGTTCTGCTTGAAGCCGATCACTTCGCCTGTGACCGGATGAATCAGGGTCCCGACCAGAATCGAGAGCCCCTGAACGTTCGGATATGCACTCACCGCCCTCCATGAGGTCGCGTCAGGCGGTGTCAGCGGGACATTGACGGGTGGAACTGAGGAAAGACCGCGGACGGTGAATCCGGCCAGGGCCAGGACGAGAATCGCCAGAATACGTCTTGAGTGCTGCATCTGTCAGATAGGCTTCAGACCACCGAGGCTTGGGATCGTCGGGAATTCGATTTCAGCGAGTCAAGTTTGAACGCACCGGTCCTCCCTTGCGGGAAACGGGCTCCCGCCGGCATGCCGATTGCACGATCCGGGAGGGTGGAGAATGCCGCTCCGCGCGCGCAGAGACCCCGGTTTCACCGACGAAATCCGCCGCCACCGGCGAGGGGCCCGTCCCCTTCCGGTCGGTCGTCGGACTCTGCACAGGTTCTTGAGGCGCATCCCGCCTTCCGCGCGCGTCCCGGAAAGACAGAATGGGCGTCCCCCCTGATGGGGAGCGCCCATTCCATTCCGCCAGTACCGCCAGAGGCGGGAGACTTGCGCGAATTCAGCCGGGCTGAGAACCCGAGTCTCCGCCTCCCTGAAGTGAACGCTCATAGAGCGCGCGGATCCTCCCGCAGGTGTTCCGGAGATCGAACCGAGCCACGGCGATCTCGCGGTGATTCTTCGGACGTTCGCCCGGGCGGTCTTTGAGCCAGCGACTGACCATTCCTCCAACCGGTTCGATCTCACCTGCCGGCGCGAACCATGCATGAGAGAGGCCGAACCGGGTGAACTCGCGATTGCCTGGCACATCCGTCAGGAGAACCGGCAGATCGCACGCCAGGGCCTCCAGCACGGCATAGGACAGACCTTCGTATCGTGATGTCAGGATGAAGGCATCGATCCCCTGGTAGAACGGCAGCACGTCCGCCAGATATGTCAGACGTCGGATCTTGGCCGAGATTCCGAGTTCCGCCGCGAGCGCCTCAAGTCTTGCAATCTCCTCCGGATCGCCATTCGCGATCTGGCAAAGGTACAGTTCGCTGACTTCGCGCAGGGAGGGCGCGACGCCCCGGTAGAGGGTGACGGGATCCTTCTGGGCGCTGAGCCGGCCGATCGTGCCGAGGACCAGGGCCGAATCGGGAATCTCCAGCTTCCGCTTCCACGCCAGCCGGGTGGAGGGATCACCCGGAACGAATTTCGTCGTATCCACCCCGTTGTGAATCAGGACCGATCTGGCCGCGGGAAGTCCCAGTTCCGTCCGCGCCCAGTCCGCCTCGTCCGTGGAGACGTGAATCGTGGTGCCGACGCGCCCGAGGAGCCGCTCGACCATGTGAAAGAGGCGACTCGCCACCGTCGCCCTCCTTCCCATCCCGTAATAGGCGTTCGGAGTGTAGAAGACGGGAACCCACGGCAAGACCCCGCGCAGGATGCGAACCAACCCGCCGGCCTTCGAACTGTGGGCGTGCACGATCTCCGGCCGGAAGTCTCGAATCAGCCTCCACAGACGGACAAGGGCCGGACCGTCCCCGGGTCCCGGCATGCTGCCCACGTGAAGATCGACCGCGGGGAATCCTCTCTCTCGGATCTCGCGAACCAATGCCTCGAGGCGATCCGAACCGCGCCTCGAGGAGTAGGCAAGAGCCAGCTCATCCCCTTGTTCGAGGAGGTATCGGGACAATCCCTCAACGTGTCGGAAGACACCGTCCACGCCGGGCTCGACTACCTGGAGAATCCTCATTCGACGTCCGCCCGCGCGAGTTCGTCCAGCGCCTCCACCATCGCGCGTCCGGCGCGATCCCATGTGAAGTCCCTTGCGCGCTCAAGGCCGCGTTCCCTGAGGTGGCGCCGAAGGCCCTCATCCTCCACAAGACGGCGCATGGCATCGGCGAGTTCGTCCACGGATCGCGGATCCACGGTCAGTGCCGCATCTCCCGCGACCTCCGGCAGGCTGGAGCAGTTCGACGTGACGACGGGACAGCCCAGATGGAACGCCTCGATGACGGGCAGGCCGCACCCCTCGATCAGGGACGGGAACACGAAACCGGCCGCGCCACGATACAGTTGTTCGAGGGCGTGATCGTCAATGTAGCCGGTGAACTCCGGATGGGCGCCCTCGCGCCCTTCGTCTCCCCCGGGGAGACTCATCGGAGCGAACCGATCCTGGCGGCGTCCCACGACCACCAGGCGCACCCGCATCCCGCTGTCCAGCAGGCGGCGCCACGCCTGCACGATTCTCTCGAGATTCTTGTGCGGCTGCAGGCTCCCCACGCAGAGAAGGTATCGGACAGGCTCCGGGGGTGGTGGCGGCGCGCCGGTGATCCGGATGCCGGGCCCCGGCGGGATCACTCGAATCCGCTCTTCCGGGACTCCGAGAAGTTCCTGGATCGTTGCTTTGACGAAACGGGTGAAGCAGAAGATCAGGTCGGAACGACGCGCGGCCACTCCGCAGGCGAAGCGGTACCATCGCCGGAAGGCCGGGGAGAACGCCTCGGGAAGGAGCTCATAGTTCAGGTCATGAACGAACATCACCTGCCGTCGCGTCGGGAGGAGTGCCGGGGCGGTGCCCTGGAAGTGAATTCCGATACCGCGCCGGACCAGGAGCGGGAACCAGAACTGCTCCCAGAGGTGCGCGAGGGCTCCACGGCCGCTCCCGCCCGGTTTCCTGACCGTGAGCAGGTGCTCGCGCCCTGTCGCGGCAAGGCTCTCCCTCAGGGCCTGGAGCAGGTGGGTCGAACTGCGCTGTGTGCCGGTCGGTCTCGGTTCACAGAGGAAGCGACCGTTGACAT
>CAYMDA010000083.1:0-5997 GCA_964389135.1 uncultured Verrucomicrobiota bacterium
ACCATCCGATTCTCCATCCCCTCCCCCTGCGCATCCCCCATTCGGGGCACAGCGTCTCAAGCCGCCGCACGTCATGCTGCACCGGGGGGCAGTTCCTCTTCTTTGTCCCAAACCTCAGAACCGAATCGTCGTTGAGTTATGGAACGAGCTACTCTGTCCACAGACCGCACTCCCGCGGAGTCATGGAACCGGCCGGATTCAGGGCTGGACCGGCACCCACCGCGGGTCCGGCCGCCCCGGCGGTCCGCGCGTTCGTGGATCGCCTCCATCCTGCTCCTGGTGTTTCTCGGCGTGATCGCGGCCGGCCTCGCGTGGTGGAAGGCCCGCCAGACCGCGATCTCGAATGCCGCGGCCGCCAGCCAGCCGGAACCCGTGGAAGCGATCTCCGTCGCGACGGCGATCGAGCGGGAGCACCGGCCGGTGACGATCTCGATCGGCACCGTGCTGGCGCTGCGGTCCACCACACTCCGGAATGAACTCGCGGGCACCGTTCGCGAGGTGCACCTGACGCCGGGCAAGATCGTCGAGGAGGGGGAACTCCTGGTGGCCCTTGATGTCTCGGTGGAGGAGGCGGAACTCGCCGCGATGCAGGCCCAGGCGGCGCTCGCCGAAACCCTCATGCGACGGATGGAGCGCGCCGTGGAAAGCCGTGCCACCTCGCAGATGGAGCTCGACCGCGCCCGCGCCGAGTACGACGTCGCGATGGCGCACATCGCACGGATCGAGGCGATCATCGCGCGCAAGACCATCCGGGCGCCGTTCCGCGCGCGCCTCGGCATCAGCGACCTGCACCCCGGCCAGTACCTCCAGGAGGGCACCCTGCTCACGACGCTCCAGGGCGTGGATGAGGGCGCGCACGTGGACTTCGCCGTGCCGCAGCACATCGCGCAGGGACTGCGCGACGGCGACACGGTCGAGATCGTCACGACCCGCGGGCAGCAGCCGGTCACCGGACGCATCGTGGCGCTGGATGCCCGCGTGGATCCCGCCACGCGCAACACGACGGTGCGCGCGTTCGTGGCGGATGACCGCCGGATCCCTCCCCCGGGCGCCTCGGTGCGCGTGCGCGTGCCGGCGAGTGAACCGCTCATGACGGTGAGCATCCCGGCGAGCGCCCTGCGCAAGGGACCGGGCGGCGATCACGTCTTCGTGATCTCGGAGGACGCGACCGGCAAGCCCCGCGCGCAGATGCGGCGGGTTCAGGTCGGAGCGACGCTGGGCGACGAGGTGCTGGTCGCGTCCGGGCTCTCCCCCGGGGAAAACGTGGCCGCGTTCGGATCGTTCAAGCTTCGCGAGGGCGTGCTTGTGGCGATCACGGGCGCGCCGGCGTCGGCGGAATTGAACTGAATCCCCTGAAACTCGAACCGAGGGCAGCCCCATGCGTTCCGTCACCGACATCTTCATCCGGCACCCGGTGCTCGCGGCCGTGGTCAACCTGGTCATCGTGCTGGTGGGCTGGCGTTCCCTGACGAGCCTCCCGGTGCAGCAGTATCCGAGCATCGAGAGCAGCTCGATCCTCATCACGACGGTGTACACCGGCGCGAGCGCCGAGACGATCCGCGGCTTCATCACGACGCCGATCGAGCGGGTCGTTTCCGCCATCAGCGGCGTGGATTACGTGGAATCGACCAGCCGCGCGGGCATCAGCCAGGTCACCGTGCGCCTCAAACTGAACCACAGCAGCACGGCCGCGCTCGCGGAGGTGACGGCGCGGCTGCAGCAGGTCCGGACCGAACTGCCCGCGGAGGCCGAGCCGCCGGTCGTGGAGGTGCAGCGCGCGGACCGGCCGTACGCCTCGTTCTATCTCAGCTTCTCGTCCACGGAACGGGACGTGCCGGCGATCACCGACTGGCTGGCGCGCACGCTCCAGCCGCAGCTCTCCACGCTGCAGGGCGTGCAGCGCGTCAGCTTCGAGGGCGGGCAGCAGCTCGCCATGCGCGTCTGGATCGATCCGGACCGCCTCGCGGCCATGAACCTGTCGCCGGGCGATGTCCACGCCGCCCTGCAGCGGAACAACTACCTCGCCGCCGTCGGGCAGACCAAGGGCGACCTCGTGCAGGTGAACCTGCTCGCGAACACGGACCTTCGCACGGTCGAGGAGTTCCGAAACCTCATCGTGTCGGAGCAGAACGGGGCGATCGTCCGCCTGACGGACGTCGCCCGCGTGGAGCTCGGCTCCGAGGAGCCGGACTGGATCGCGAAATTCAGCGACCAGGAGGCCGTGTACCTCGGAGTGTGGCCCCTGCCGGGCTCCAACGAGATCGAGGTGTCCGACCGCCTGCGCGCCGAGATGGAGCGCATCCGGCCGACGCTGCCGCCGGACATCCGGATGGAGCTCGCGTACGACGCCACCGTGTTCATGCGGGACGCCCTGAGCGAAATCAGCAAGACGCTCGTCGAGACGATGCTGATCGTGGGCCTGGTCGTGTTCCTCTTCATGGGCTCCATCCGAACCGCGCTCGTGCCGCTCGTGGCGATGCCGGTGTCCCTGATCGGCGCCGTGATCGTGATGCTCGCCTTCGGCTTCAGCCTGAACCTGCTGACGATCCTCGCGATCGTGCTGTCGGTCGGCCTGGTCGTGGACGACGCGATTGTCGTGGTCGAGAACGTGGAGCGCCACGTCCGCGAGGGGAAGACGCGACTGCAGGCGGCGATCATCGGCGCGCGCGAGCTGCTCGGCCCGATCGTCGCGATGACGATCACGCTCGCGACGGTGTACACGCCGATCGCGTTCCAGGGCGGCCTCACGGGCATGCTGTTCCTCGAGTTCGCGATCACGCTCGCGGCGGCGGTCGTGTTCTCCGGGATCGTCGCCATCACCCTCTCGCCCGTGATGAGCTCGCGGTTCGTGCATCCGCACGGGAAGGAGGGCTGGCTGACGGCCTTCGTGAACCGGATCTTCGACCGCCTGCGGCGCGTGTACGCGCGGCTGCTGGACGGCGCACTCCAGATCCGCTGGACGATCGCCGGCGCGGCGCTGCTGATCATGCTGGCCGCATGGCCGCTCTACACGCATTCCCGGAAGGAACTGGCCCCGGTGGAGGACCAGAGTCACATCAGCCTCTTCCTCGAGGCGTCGCCCGACTCGACGCTGAGCGCCACCCACCGCCAGTCGCTCGAGGTGGTGCGCGCCATCACCAGCTTCGATGAGGCGAAGTTCATGTGGTCCCTGACCGCCGCGTGGGGCGGCTTCGGCGGCATGGTCACCAAGGACTGGAAGGAACGCTCCCGGTCCACCGAGGAGATGTACGGCGAGGTGTACGGGGCCGTGTCCCAGGTGCCCGGGCTGCGGGTGTTCCCGCGCCTCGACCCGCCGCTGCCCACCCCCGGGCAGTACGACGTCGAGCTCGTCATCCAGAGCGACGCGCCGCTCGTGGACATGCTCGACATCGCCCACAGCGTCGTCAACGCGGGCTGGCAGAGCGGCCGCTTCCTCTACGTGGACACCGACCTCAAGGTGGATCAGCCCGAGGCGCGCGTGATCCTCGACCGCGAGCGCCTCGCCGATCTCGGTCTCGACCTCGCCACCGCCGGGCGCGAGCTCGGCACCGTCCTCGGCGGCGCGTACGTCAACCGCTTCAACTACTTCGACCGCAGCTACAAGGTCATCCCGCAGCTCGGCAACGAGGATCGCTCCACCCTCGGCCCGCTGCTCGACCTGAAGATCAAGACGCCCGCCGGCGACCTCGTCCCGGTCTCTTCCTTCACCCACGTGGAGTTCGACACGGCGCCGCGCTCGCTGAACCGCTTCCAGCAGAAGAACGCGGTGCGCATCTTCGGCGGAGTCCAGCCGGGGGTCACGAAGGAGGAGGGGCTTCGCGTCCTCGAGGACGCCGCCCGCGCGGCCATGGGCCCGGGCATGCAGATGGATTACGCCGGTGAATCCCGCCAGCTCCGCCTCGAGGGTTCCGCCCTCACGGTCACGCTCGGATTCGCCGTCGTCCTGATCTACCTCGTGCTCGCCGCGCAGTTCCGCAGCTTCCGCGATCCGCTGATCGTGCTCCTCGGATCCGTCCCGCTCGCGATCTCGGGCGCGCTGCTGTTCAGCTTCCTGGACCTCACAACGATCAACATCTATTCGCAGGTCGGCCTGATCACCCTGGTGGGCCTCATCGCGAAGAACGGGATCCTGATCGTCGAGTTCGCCAACACGCTCCAGGAACGCGGTCTCTCGAAGATCGCCGCGCTCCGCGAGGCGTCGCTCACGCGTTTCCGGCCGGTGCTCATGACGTCGGCCGCGACGGTGTTCGGCCATTTCCCGCTCGTGCTCGTCACCGGGCCCGGGGCCGAGGCCCGCAACAGCATCGGCATCATCCTCGTGGCGGGAATGATCGTCGGCAGCCTGTTCACGCTGTTCGTGGTGCCCGTGTTCTATTCGCTGCTCGCGGCGCGGCACGCGGCGGTCGGCGAGTTCGAGGAGGCCGCGGCGGCGATCGGCGAGCCCCTGCCCGCCCCCGCCGTCTGATCACGCATTCATCCCATGACCGACATGTTGTTCCGCATCACTGGAAGAACCCGCCGCGGAGGCGCGAGGCTCGCGGCGGTCTCGGGAGCCCTGCTCCTCGCGGGCTGCGCCGCCGTCGGCCCCGACTACGAACGCCCGGAGGCGGCCACCGCACCCTCCTGGAAGGAGGTGCAGTGGAAACCGGGCGAACCGATGGATGATCTCGCTCGCGGACCGTGGTGGGAGCTCTTCGGGGATCCGGTGCTCAACGATCTCCAGGAGCGCGCACGCAACGCGAACCAGGATCTCCGGGCGGCCTTCGCCGCCGTGAACCAGGCGCGCGCGATCGCGCGCATCGCGCGCAGCGAGCAGTTCCCGACCATCGAGGCCAGCCCGGGCTACCGACGCGAGCGTTTCTCGCCCAACCAGGAGCCCGACTTCGGCGCGCAGACGGTGGACACCTTCGTCGTGCCGCTGGACCTCACCTACGAGGTGGATCTGTGGGGGCGCGTCCGCCGCGCCGTCGAGGGCGCGCGCGCCGACGCGCAGTCCACCGCCGCCCTGTTCCAGAACGTGCTGCTCGCCCTGCACGCGGAGGTGGCGCAGACCTACTTCGGCCTGCGCGCGCTCGACGCGGAGGTCGCCGTGCTCGAGGCCACCCTCGCGCTGCGGCGCGAACAGCTTGACGTCGTGACCGGTCGCCTGGAGGCCGGGCTCGGCATCGAACTCGACGTCGCCCGCGCGGCGACCGAGCTCGCCACCGCCGAGGCGGAGCTCGCCGCGGTCGCGCTGCGCCGCGCCGAATTCGAGAACGCGCTGGCCGTCCTCGTGGGTGAGCCTCCCCCCACGTTCCGCGTCGAGCCCCTCGCGGACGCCGCCTCGGGCCTTGCGATCCAGCCGCCCGAGGTGCCGCCGGGCCTGCCCTCGAGCCTGCTCGAGAGGCGCCCCGACATCGCGGCCGCCGAGCGTCGCCTCGCCGCGGAGAACGCGCGCATCGGGGTCGCCCGCGCCGCGTTCTTCCCCGCCGTGCGCCTGACGGGCTCCGGCGGGTTCCTCAGCGCGGAGGTCGAGGACCTCTTCAACTGGGAGAGCCGCGCGTGGGCGCTCGGGCCGAGCGTTTCCATCCCGCTGTTCACGGGCGGCCGCAACCGCGCGAACCTCCAGCGGGCGCAGGCGCGCTACGAGGAGGTCGTGGCGCAGTACCGCCAGCAGGTGCTGATCGCCTTCGAGGAGGTTCAGAACGCCCTCGCCGCCATCCGCCTGCTGGCCGAGCAGTCCGAGGCCCAGCAGCGGGCGCTCGCGAGCGCGCGGCGCGCGCGAGACCTGGCCATGGAGGGATTCACGACCGGTCTGACGGATTACCTCGGGGTGATCGACGCCGATCGCGCGGCCCACGCCAGCCAGCGCGCGAACGTCCAGATCACGGCGCAGCGACTCATCGCATCGGTTCAGCTCATCCGCGCGCTGGGCGGCGGCTGGCATGCGGAGGAGCTCACCCTCCCCGTTGCCTCAAAAATAGATGACACCGGGAGGGGTCCGGAGAGGTGGGGTCG
>CAYMDA010000084.1:0-5799 GCA_964389135.1 uncultured Verrucomicrobiota bacterium
GCATGCCGCCGTGCCGCGTGCGGATCCCCGCGAGCCTTCACGCCGCGCCGAGGGGTGAGTCGCGGATTCGCTCCGGACTTGACCTCGAAGGGTCGCCGACTAATGTCGCCGACGATCCCTCGGAAAAGAACGGTCGCGGAGCGAACCCGCATCGCGTTCCTCCTTCAACCCTCCAAGCCTCCCGTCCCGTCATGCTCGACCCAAGCGAACCCATCCAGTCTTCCGGCTGGACCCGGCGCGGATTCCTCAAAGGCCTCGGCACCGGAACGGTGGCCACGAGCGTGCTCACCGCCGCGCAAGCCGCGGAACGCGGTGAGAGCGCGGACAACGCCCTCCGCGGCCCCGGCGCGGTCAGGGTCACGCTTCAGGTCAACGGAGAGCGCCGCGGGCTCGAAGTGGAACCGAGAGTCACCCTGCTCGACGCCCTCCGGGATCGCCTCGAACTCACCGGGGCCAAGAAGGTGTGCGACCGGGGAACCTGCGGCGCCTGCACGGTGCTCGTGGACGGGCACCCCGCGTACTCGTGCTCCATGCTGGCGATCGACGCCGAGGGCCGGGAAATCACGACGGTGGAAGGCATCGGCAGCCCCGAGCGCATGACGCGGCTCCAGCAGTTGTTCGTGGAGCACGATGCCCAGCAGTGCGGGTTCTGCACCCCCGGGTTTGTCATGGCGGCGACCGCCTTTGTCCGGAGTCATCCGGGCGCGACACCCGACGACGTCCGCGCGGGGCTCGGCGGCAATCTCTGCCGATGCGGCACCTACGCCGGAATGATCCTCGCCGTCGCCGAGGCGGCGAAGCGGGAAGGGGGTGCGTGATGGCTCGTCACTCATGGCCCGAGCCTGAGAAGCGCACGCTGCTCGGAAAGCGCATCAGCCGCGCCGACGGCCCCGCCAAGGTGACGGGCGCCGCCAGGTACTCCTACGACATCCACCGGCCCGGGATGCTCCATGCCGTGCTCGTCCCCTGCCCCCACGCGCGCGCCGAGATCCGCGGCGTGGACGCCTCGCAAACCGAGTCCGTGCCCGGGGTGCGCGCCGTCTGGATCGACAGCGAGCTGCGGCAGGTCAACTACGCGGGACAGATCCTCGCCGCCGTGGCGGCGGACACCGAGGAGATCGCGCGCGAGGCCGCCGCCCTCGTCCGCATCGATGCCCGGCCGCAGGAACACCAGGTCGTGGATGATGACCCCGCGCGCTTCCAGGGGCGCGCGGCCAGCCGGGAAGCCGGCGACGTGGAGGGCGCGCTCGAGTCGGCGGATGTCACGATCGAAGGCGAGTACGGAGTCCCGGTCATCGCGCACTGCTGCCTCGAGCCCCACGGCCAGGTCACGGAGATCCAGGGCGACACCCTCCACATCTGGCCGTCCACTCAGAACGTCTCCGGGTTCATTGACCCGCCCTTCACCGAGGCGTCCGGCTTTCCCGCCAGCAGGATCCGGGTGGACTGCCAGTACATGGGCGGAGGGTTCGGATCCAAGTTCACCTACGACAAGTGGGGCACCATCTGCACCGAACTCGCAAAGAAGACCGGCCGCCCCGTGAAGCTGATGCTCGACCGCGACCTCGAGCTGATGATCGCGGGCAACCGGCCGTCGGCCTTCGCCCGGATCAGGGCGGGCGCCCGGCGGGACGGGACGGTCACGGCCATGGACGCCGAGATCTGGGGCACCAGCGGCCCCGGCGGCTACAATCCGCCCCCGGTCCCCTACGTGTTCACCAGGCTCCCGAACACGCGCGTCGTCGGGAAGGGAATCCGCACGCATCGCGGCCCGCAGCGCGCATGGCGCGCCCCGGGGCATCCCCAGGGCTGCTACCTCACCATGTGCGCGATGGACGATCTCGCCGCCGCGCTGCGCATGGATCCCCTGGAGTTCTTCCTGAAGAACCTCCCGTTCACCGACCGGCCGGATGTCTATGAGGAGGAGCTGCGCATCGCCGCCGACCTCGTCGGTTACGCCGGGAAGGCGCACCTCCGCGGCGACCCGGCCGAGGGGCCCGTGAAACGGGGCCTCGGCATCTCCATCCACACCTGGGGCGGACGGGGGCACGCCTCCCAGTGCGACGTGACGATCAACCCCGACGGCTCGGTCACCGCGAGCATCGGCACGCAGGACCTCGGCGTCGGGACCCGAACCGTGGTGGGCATCGTCGTCGCCGAATCGCTCGGTCTGCCCCTCGAGGCTGTCACGGTGAACATCGGCCGCAACGATTATCCCCCGTCCGGCGGATCCGGCGGCAGCACGACCATCGGCGGGGTGTCCACGTCCTCGCGCATGGCCGCGATCGCCGCGCTCAACGACCTCCTCCAACGCGTTTCCGGCCGGCTTGGGGTGCCCGCGGAGGAACTCGAGGCCTCCGGGGGCCGCATCCGCCGCACGGGGCACGAGGACCCGTCGATGAGCTGGGCGGATGCCTGCGCCCTCCTTCGAGCCTCGCCCATCACCCGCCGCGGCGTGTGCGAGCCGAACGAGGCCGAGCGCGACGGAATGATCAGCCAGAACGTCGGCGGGGTGCAGATCGCGGAGGTCGCCGTGGACGTGGAGACGGGCGTCGTCACGCTCGAGCAGATCGTGGCGGTGCAGGATTGCGGGCTCATCGTCGATCTCAAGACGGCCGAAAGCCAGGTGTTCGGAGGTCTCATCATGGGCGTGACCTACGCCCTGTTCGAGGAGGCCGTGTACGACGCGCACACCGGGCGGATGCTGAATCCGGACATGGAATTCTACCGCCTCGCGGGCATCGCCGACGTCGGACAGCTCAGGGTCCACATGATGACCGGTCCGAAGTACGACCGTCGCGGCGTCATCGGCCTCGGTGAACCGCCGGTCATCTCCCCGGGCGCCGCGATCTCCAACGCCGTGGCGAACGCCTGCGGCGTCCGCGTTCCCCGCCTTCCCCTCACACCCGACCGCGTCCTCTCGGCGCTGTCCCAGAAAGCCACCCTCGCGTGAAATCCTTCGAGTACGCGGCCCCCTCCACCCTGAGCGAAGCCCTCGCGCTGCTGTCCTCGGAGCGCGGGAAGGCGGAGGTGCTCGCCGGCGGCACGGATCTCATCACCTGCATGAAGCAGGGGATCATGCGACCGGAGCGGCTCGTGAGCCTTCGCCACGTGAAGGACCTGCGGGGCGTCTCCGCCGTGCGCCAGGGCGTCCGCGTGGGCGCGATGACATCCCTCGCCGAACTGCGCGACGCCCCCGTCGTGCGCGTCCGCTTCCCCGCCGTCACCACGGCGATCACGGGCATCGGCAGCCCGCAGCTCCTCGCGATGGGAACCGCCGGAGGCGACCTCTGCCAGCGGCCGCGCTGCTGGTACTTCCGCCACGGATACGGCCTCACCGCGACGCGCGACGGGACGTCCCTCGTGCGCGAGGGCCAGAACCGCTACCACGCCATCTTCGCGACCGACGGTCCCGCCCTCTTCGTCAGCCCGTCGAGCCTCGGCCCGCCCCTGATCGCACTCGGCGCCAGCGTCGTCATCGCCGGCCCCGACAACTCGGAACGCACGATTCCCGTGGCGGAATTCTTCCGGATCCCCGCCTCCGATGAGGAACGCGAGAACGCGCTTCGCCCCGGCGAGATTCTCACCGCGATCATCATCCCCGATCGCGGCCTGCGAAACGCGACGTTCGAGGTCCGCCACCGACGGGGACTCGACTGGCCGTATGTCACCGCCTCCGTGGCGTTCCGGATGGAGGATCAGACCGCGCGGGATGCGCGCGTGGTGCTCGGTCACGTCGCGCCAGTGCCATGGAGCGCCCGCGAGGCGGAGGGCGCGCTGGAATCGGGGCGTCTGCACGCGGGCCTGGCCGCCCGCTGCGGGGCGGCGGCCGCCACCGGGGCGCAACCGCTCCGTCAGAACGCCTACAAGGTCCAGATGGTGGGTGCCGCCGTGCAGCGGGCCATCCTGCAGGCGGCCGATCTCTGAGGCAGTTCCTTCCTTCACGTCGCGCCTTCCGTCTCCAGAGTCCGCGAACCATGCAGACCCAGCCCGAGAACCAACGGCGCCTCCCGCCGTGCCGGCACCTGCGCAGCAAGGAGATGTTCTATCAGGGCGACGAGGAGGACGCCTGTTCGAGCGGGGTGTACTGGTGCGCCCGCACGCAGGAGGTCCTCGGCCCGGACGGCGACGAGGTCAGCCGAATCGACTGTTGCGGCAATCGGCCCTGCTACCTAGGTTGACGCCATGCATTCAGTTCGCCTCACATCCTTCATTCACATCCCTCATGGATCGATGGCGCGCCGGACGTTCCTCGCCGGACTCGGAGTGTGCCTCGCCCCGGCCCTCGCGCTCGCCATCGCGGATGGCCCCGGCCGCGATCACGCGACACACCAGACCGGCTCGCGGATCCGCGGGCGCTACCTCGAGGTACGCTCCTGTGACGTGTACACGGGGCCCTGCTTCGCCAACGCGGAGATGGGCATCGCCGGCCGGGAAGGCATGCTCGTCTGGACGATCGACAAGGGATCATGGAACGGCGCGGATCTCGCCGGCCTCAGCGTCGTGGCGGTCATCGAGGCCGACGCCACGCTCGGCGATGTCCGCCAGCACCCGGTCAGCGGCCGCGCCGTGCTCATCACGGATGCGCGCGCCACGCCGGACCAGCGCGATGCCCTTGTCGCCTTCGCGCGCACCATGGCCGGATCCCTCCTTGATCAGATCAACGACGTTCGTCCCGCCCCGGTCTCGGTCAGCATCGCCGGGTGCGGGAACATGGGCTGTGCCTCCGTGAGCTCGCCCGGGCTGATCGAAATCACGACGCGCTGCCTCGGCAACGGGGACCACCTCTGCGGCAACGAGGACACCTATTACCCGCCGCTGACACCGCTGGACCATGCCACGGCCGCCTTCTCCGAAATGGCGGCGTTTCGCGGCGAGGGCCTGAATGTCCGCTGGGAGGGGCGCGATCAGCGCAACGTCTTCATCGGCAATTTCTCCCTCTGAGGCTCCAACGAGGCGGCTTGTGCTGAATCCATTCCTTCCCGGCCCCCGCATCCCCGCTCGCGCGGGCCGTCCCCTGGCAGTCGCGGCCCTGTGCCTCGCCTTTCTCGCGTTCCCGCCCGCGCTGCGCGCCGCGGAGTGGACGGTCGAGGTGGCGGACAGGAAACCGCCCGCGGAGGTGCCGGCGGGATGGCGCGGCGTGCTCCGCGAGAAAGTCGTGCGGGTGTTGAAGAACAGGGAAGCCGCCTTCGAGTTCTGGTTCCGGGACGATGTCCCGCTCACGGGAAAATCGGGTTCCTCCTCGACGGCGCTGAATTCCGTCGCGCAGGCCACGCCGCTCGGCGTCGTTTCCGTGCCGAACGACCTCCGCGATTACCGCGACAACGATCTGTTCTCCGGGCTCTACACCGTTCGAATGGGGTACCAGCCGCAGGACGGCGATCACCTCGGCACGTCCGATTACGCATGGTTCTTCGTCCTGATTCCCGCGGAGCACGATGCCGGCCCCGACGCGATCCGCGGCTACCAGGAGATGGTGGAGGCAAGCGGCCGCGAAACCCCCACGGGACATCCGATCGTGCTCAGCCTGCGGCCGGTGGACGGCGCGTCCGACGAATCACCGAGAATCACGCAACCCGTCCCCGATCATGTGGCGGTGCGCCTCCGTCTTCCGGGGATCCACCAGGGCGAATCGATCCCGATCCCGCTGGAGCTCGTGGTGGAGGGCCACGCCGCACACTGAATCGCCGGAAACATGGGGCGACGCCTTCCGCGTCCCATGCGATGTCGGAATGCACGGCGCGGCGCGCCCGTTGCCTCAAAAATAGATGACACCGGGAGGGGTCCGGAGAGGTGGGG
>CAYMDA010000085.1:0-5088 GCA_964389135.1 uncultured Verrucomicrobiota bacterium
AGAGCAGGGTTTTCTGGCGGGAGAGCTTGTCGAAGGTCTCGCTGAAGCTTTCGGTGCGCGCGGCGCGGCGCTCCATGACGTGCTTCTGCACGGTGGGGCTGTACGGAACGGGATACTTCCCGGTGAAACAGGCCATGCAGAAGGAATCCCTCGGGGCGCCCACCGCCGCCACCATGCCGTCGGTGGACAGGTACCCGAGGGAATCCGCGTCGAGATAGCGGCGGATCTCGTCGATGCTGTGGTTCGCCGCCATCAGCTTCGAGCGGTCCGGGAAATCAATGCCGTACACGCACGGATTGATGTGCGGCGGGCAGCTGATCAGGACGTGCACCTCGCGGGCCCCCGCCCGCTTCAGACTGGTCACCCGCGCACGAGAGGTGGTGCCGCGAACAATGGAGTCGTCCACGATGACCACCCGACGGTCCTTCACGAGCTCGCCGATGAGGTTGAGCTTCACCCGGACGTTGAAATCCCGGATCAGCTCGGTCGGCTGAAGGAAGCTCCGCCCGACATAGTGGTTCCGCACGAAGGCCATCTCGTACGGCAGGCCGCTCTCAAGGGAATAGCCGAGCGCCGCGTAATTGCCGCTGTCGGGCACGGGAACGACGATGTCGGCGTCAATGGGATGCTCGCGCGCCAGTTGCCGGCCCATCTCAACGCGGGCGCGGTAAACGCTCTGGCCGTCGATCCGGCTGTCGGGCCGCGCGAAGTACACGTACTCGAAGATGCAGAGGGCCCGCTGGTTCTGGTCGGGAAAGGGCCGGATGCTGCGGATGCCGTCGCGGTTGATGATGACGACCTCGCCGGGTTCGACGTCGCGCACGTGCGTGGCTCCGATGAGGTCGAACGCGCAGGTCTCGGACGCGAGCACCCATGCATCGTGGACCTTGCCGAGGGCCAGCGGCCGGAATCCCCACGGATCGCGCACGCCGATGAGCTCCTCGTTGGTCATGATGACGAGGGAATAGGCGCCCTCGATGCGGCGCAGGGCGTTGATGAGGGAGTTGCGCTCGCCGTTCATCGGCGGCTGCGCCATCAGGTGCAGGATGATCTCGCTGTCGACCGTGGTCTGGAAGATCGAGCCGCGCTCCTCGAGTTCATCGCGGAGCTGCCATGCGTTCGTGAGGTTCCCGTTGTGGGCGATGGCGATCTGGCCGCGGGCGCAGTTCACCACGAGCGGCTGGGCGTTCTGGAGGACGGAGGAACCGGTCGTCGAGTACCGCGTGTGACCGATGGCGATGTGGCCGGTGAGCTCCCGGAGGGTCGGGCCGTCGAAGACGGCGGGCACGAGGCCCATGCCGATGTGCCGGCGGAACTGGGTGCCGTCGCTGCTGACAATGCCCGCGCTTTCCTGGCCGCGGTGCTGGAGGGCATACAGACCGCAGTACGTCAGCTCGGCGGCCTGCGGGCTGCCGTACACGCCGAAAACGCCGCAGTAATGCTTCGGATAGTGCTGGGGATGCTCGGGGGCCTCCATCGTCGCGTCCCAAGCTTCGCCGGTACTCTGCGGGCCGCAAGTGCCAAAACGGGCGGGATCACAGTTGTGCATGCCGCGGTGCGGCCGTCTGAACCGGAACGATCCGGGAGGGGAACTCCAGTCGGGAGGGACCTGGGGAGGATCGTCGGCATTGCTTCCGTTTCCGCGCCCTTCGGACCCGCGCCGGCGGGGCCAGGGGATTCCCGGTCCTGCGGGCCAGCCGGGCGGGGACCTCGCGCGGAGATGGACGAGATGGATATCCGGGGCTGGCGCATCGGTGTCGAGTCGCTAGGTTGAGGCGCGGTTTGCGACCCGGGATCTCATGAGGATTGCTCAACTCACCCCCGGAGCCGGGGGCATGTACTGCGGCAACTGTCTGCGCGACAACGCCCTGGTGGCCGCTCTGCGGCGCCAGGGGCATTCCGTCGCGATGCTCCCGCTCTATCTTCCGCTCAAGACGGATGAGCCGGACGAGAGCGGCGGCGCGCCCGTCTTCTTCAGCGGGATCAACGTGTACCTCGAGCAGAAGTCCCCGTGGTTCAGCCGCCTCCCGCGCTGGCTGCACCGCGCGCTGGCCTCGCCAGGGCTGCTGCGACGGATCGGCACGCTCGCGGCGAAGACGCGCCCGGAACAGGTCGGGGACCTGACGCTGTCGATGCTCCGCGGCGAGCAGGGGCGGCAGGCGAGGGAGATCGACGAACTGGTGCAATGGCTGGCCCAACACGAGCGGCCCGAGGTCGTGAGCCTCTCGAACGCGCTGCTCGTCGGGTGCGCCCGGAAGATCAAGCAGGAGCTCGGCTGCGTCGTGGCCGTGACCCTCCAGGGCGAGGATTCCTTCCTGGACGCGCTGCCGCCGGCAGACCGCGGGCCCGCATGGGAGATCGTTGCCGAACGCCTCGCGGAGGTGGACGTCCTTGTGTCGCCCAGCCGGTACTATGCCGACCGCATGGCGGGCCGGCTCGGCATGCCCCCGGAGCGCATCCGCGTGGTGCCCAACGGCATCAGCCGGACGGGCTGGCGCCCGGCCGAACACCCGCCGCAGCCGCCGGTCCTTGGTTACTTCGCCCGCATGTGCGCCGAGAAGGGCCTCGATCTTCTCGTGGACGCCTACATCCGGATCCGGCGCGCGGGACGGGTGCCCGGGTTGAAGCTGAAGATCGGGGGCGGGCTGGGGCCGGGCGATCAGGATTTCGTGACCGAACAGCGCCGGCGTCTCAGCGCCGAGGGGCTGCTCGGCGAGACCGAGTTCCACCCGAACGTGGACCATGCGGCGAAGCAGGAGTTCATGCGGGGACTGACCGTGTTCTCCGTGCCGGCGCACTATGGCGAGGCGTTCGGCCTGTACCTCCTGGAGGCGATGGCGAGCGGGGTGCCGGTCGTCCAGCCGCGGACCGCCGCCTTTCCCGAGATCATCGAGCAGTCCGGGGCGGGGTTGATCAGCGAGGCGGGGGATCCGCAGTCGCTCGCTGATCGGATCGAGGAACTCCTGCTCGACCCGGCGCGCGCGGCCGCCCATGCGCAGGCGGGGGTGCGCGCGGTGGCCGAGCGGTACAACAACGAGGCGTGCGCGCGGGAAATCACGGCCTTGTACGAGGCGGCGCTGCGTCCGGCGGCGCCCGCGGCGGCAACCCCCTGAGCGCCGCAGCCGCCGTCGCCTTCCGTCAGCGGTCCCAATCCATCCCATGCCGTGTGAGTACGTGATCACCCGCCGCGTCGAGTTCTCCGAGACCGACATGGCGGGCATCGTTCATTTCTCGAATTTCTTCCGGTACATGGAAACGGCGGAACACGCCTTCATGCGGTCGCTCGGGTACTCGGTCGCGGCGCGGCCGGGGGCGCCGCAGGTGGGCTGGCCGCGCGTGCACGCGACCTGCGACTACCACCGGCCGCTGCGGTTCGAGGACGAGGTGGAAGTTCACCTCCGGGTGCTGGAGAAGAAGTCGAAGGCGCTGACCTACGAGTTTCGGTTCCGGAAGCTGAACGAGCCGGGAGCCGGCGAGGTGGCGCGCGGGCGGCTCACGGTGGTCTGCGTGGCGCACCACCCGGACGGCAGCATGAAGGCGACGACGATCCCGCGCGAGATCGCGGACCAGATCGAGGTGGCGCCCCCGGAGGCGGACTGAGCGGGAGCGGGCGGCCGCGCCGCGAGCGGATCAGGAGCGTTCCTCGAGGAGATCCCGGCGGCCGCCGGTGAGCAGTTGCTCGATGAAGTTCGTCGAGTACACGCCGCGACGGAAGTTGGGATCCTGGAGGATCGCCTGCTCGAAGGGGATGGTGGTCTTCACCCCGGTGATGAGGAACTCGCTGAGGGCGCGGCTCATGCGGTCCATGGCCTCGCGGCGGTCCTTCCCGAAGGTGATCAGCTTGCCGATCATCGAGTCGTAGTAGGACGGGATGACGTAGCCCGCGTAGGCGTGGGAATCGAGGCGGACGCCGCGCCCGCCGGGCGGGTAGTACATCTCGATGCGGCCGGGGGAGGGGCGGAAGTCGTCGAAGGGATCCTCGGCGTTGATGCGGCACTCGATGGCGTGGCCCTTGAAGGCGACATCGGCGTCGCGCAGGCGCAGTGGTTCGCCCATGGCGATGAGGATCTGCTGCTTCACGAGGTCCACGCCGGTGACCTCCTCGGTGATCGGGTGCTCGACCTGGATGCGCTTGTTGACCTCGAGGAAGTAGAAGTTGCCCTGGCCATCGACGAGGAACTCGACCGTGCCGGCGTTGGAGTAACCGGCCTCCTCCGCGATGCGGACGGCGGCCTTGCCCATCTTCTTGCGGAGGTCGCGGTGCTTGCCCTCGATCAGCGGGGAGGGGGTTTCCTCGACCAGCTTCTGGTTGCGCCGCTGAATGGAGCAGTCGCGCTCCCCGAGGTGCATCACCGTGCCGCGGCTGTCGGCAAGGATCTGGAACTCGATGTGATGCGGGTTCTCGATGAACTTCTCGATGTACACCGCCGAGTTGCCGAAGGCCTTTTCGGCCTCGGCGCGGGCGGTGTGATAGCCCGTCACGAGCGACATGTCGTTGTGGGCGATCCGCATGCCGCGGCCGCCACCGCCGGCGACCGCCTTGATGAGGACGGGATAGCCGATCTTGCCGGCGATCGTCTTGGCGTCCTGCTCGTTGTCCACCACGCCGTCCGAACCGGGCGGCGTGGGCACGCCCGCCTTGCGGGCCAGCGCGCGGCTGACGTTCTTGTCCTCGAGCGCCGTCATCGCCCGGGCGCTCGGGCCGATGAAGCGAATGTTGCAGCTCGTGCAGATCTCCTCGAAGTGCGGGTTCTCGGAGAGGAACCCGTATCCCGGATGGATGGCGTCCACGTCGGCGACCTCGGCGGCGCTGATGATGCGGTCGATGCGCAGGTAGCTTTCCGAGGAGGGCCCCCTGCCGATGCAGATCGCCTCGTCGGCGAGGTGGACGTGCATGGAATTCGCATCCGCCTCGGAGTACACCGCCACGGTGCGGATGTTGAGTTCCTTGCAGGCGCGAATCACGCGCACCGCGATTTCGCCTCGGTTGGCGACGAGGACCTTTTCGAACATGAGCGATTGGCGCGGCCGAGGGTCGTGGGAACGGGGAGCGGGTTCGAGTGTGGGAGGGGCGGGCTTAGAGGGGGC
>CAYMDA010000086.1:0-4872 GCA_964389135.1 uncultured Verrucomicrobiota bacterium
GAAGCGGCGCGGCGCGTCAGATTTTTGTGGCGCAAGCGAGGTTCTCTGGTATCCTCCCCGGCCCTTGTTCAACCGCGCCCGTGAGGAACGGGTGCGCGAGGGCGACCAAAGGACAGGAAGACCAAGCCGACGTGAGCTCCAAGAAGCACGCCGTGAAAAAGCCGGCCGGACCAGGCCGGGGAAAAGTTGTTGGCGCCGCGACCGCCGCCGCGATTCTGGGCGGTGGCGCCTCGCCCGCGGGCAAGGCGGCGTCCAAGGGACGCGCCCACGATCCGGAATGGGAACGCTATCGCCAGATCCTGCTCGATCTGCGCGAGCAGCTCGTCCGTCAGATGAACGGTCTCGCCAAGGAATCCGCGGAGCAGCTCCCGGGTTACAGCATGCACATGGCGGATTCCGGCACGGACAACTTCGACCGTGATTTCGCTCTCAGCCTGCTTTCCAGTGATCAGGACGCGATCTACGAGATCGATGAGGCGCTGAAGCGCATCGAGCGCGGCAGCTACGGAGTGTGCGAGCTGACCGGCAAGCCCATTCCCAAGGCGCGCCTCGACGCCATTCCCTGGGCCCGCTTCACCGTCGAGGCGCAGGCCCAGCTCGAACGCGAGGGCGCGATGCGCCAGCGGCGCCTCGGCTCCCTCGGAACCCTCGACGCCGGCGCCCCCGCCGACATCGAGGAGGACGATGACGTCGAGGAACGGCCCGCCAAGGAAAAGGAATAATCATGCCCCGAGAAATCGTGACCATCGAGTGCACGGAGGCGCGCAAGGAGGGCAAGCCCCCCAGCCGCTACACGACCACTCGCAACAAGAAAACCCAGACCGAGAAGGTGGAACTGATGAAGTTCAACAAGTTCCTCCGCCGGCATACCCTCCACCGCGAGATCAAGTAATCCGCCATGCCGCGCAAAACCCGTACGGACCGTGACGGCGGCGCACGCACCCGCACCCTCGAGATGCGGACGCCCCGGCCGAAGCCCAAGATCGATTTCACCGTTGACGCGCTCGACTTCAAGAACGTCAACCTCCTCCGGCAGTTCGTCACCGAGCAGGGCCGGATCCTCCCGCGCAAGTACACGGGCCTGCCCGCCCACTACCAGCGCCGCCTCACCAATGCGGTGAAGCGCGCGCGGCAGATGCTCCTCATGAAGTGACGCCGCCGCCGGGCCTCGCCCCGGCGGTGTCCCCCCCCGTTCCCGACAGGGCGGCGGCGCGCCCCTCCGCCCGGGGTTCCCGGCCGGTTTTCATTTGCGAATCGTTTGCAGGTACGCCATACCTGCGGGCATGCGTCTCCCTGCGCGCGCGTGCCTCCGCCTTCACCTGGCGGTCGCGACGATCCTCCTCGCGGCCTCCACCTCCCGGGCCGCCGCCCCCGAGGGAAGGCTGCGCATTCTCACGTCGTTCCTCCCGATCCACTCGGTCGCCGCCGCGGTCGCCGGGACACGGGCCGATGTCGAGAACTGGCTCCCGCCCAACGTCGATCCGCACGAGTTCCAGTTTTCCCCGCGCGATCTCGCCCGTCTGCGCGCGGCGAATGTCCTCGTCACCGCGGGACTCGGCCTCGAAGGCTGGGACGCGGCGCAGCTCAGGCGCCTCTCGGGCAATCCCGGGCTGAGGGTGATCGAGGCGGCATCCTTTCTGCCCCCCAACGAGCTGATCCACGATTCGGCCCCGCACAGCCACGGCGGCGATGATCACGACGATCACGCGGAGGAGCACTCCGGTCCGGAGCCCCCCGATCCCCGCGGCGTTCCCAATCCCCATTTCTGGCTGGATCCGGTCCTTGTCTCCCACGTGGTCGCGCACCTCGCGACGGCGTTCGCCGAGCTGGATCCGGAGGGCGCCGAGGCGTACTCCGAGAACGCGCGGGTGGCGCTGGAACGGCTGGACCGCCTCCACCGCGAGTTCCAGGAAGGCCTTGCGGAGGTCGCCGACGTGCCGTTCGTGACGTATCACAACGCGTTCCCGTACCTGGCGCGGAGGTACAAGCTGCGCATGGTCGGCGTGGTCGAGTCATCCCCGGGCGAGGGGCTCTCGGCGCGGCGGCTCTCGGAGTTGTCGGAGCGGATCCGGCGGGAGAACGTGCGCGTGCTCTTCACGGACGGACAGCCGACCCGGATGGCCCGGCGGCTCGTGAGGGACCTCCGACTTCAGATGGCCACCCTGGAAACGCTCGAGACGGGGCAGGCCGCCCCGGGCGCCTACGAGGCGGGAATGCGCCGGAACCTCCAGTCGCTGCGAACCGCCCTTGCCACGGCCCGCCAGCCATGAGCCAACCAGTGCGCAACGCGCTCGAGATCCGGCACCTCGACGTGGTGCTCGGCGGGCGGACGATTCTTCGGGACGTGAGCCTGAACATCGCCGAGGGCGAACTGGTCGCCCTCATCGGGCCGAACGGCGCGGGCAAGACGACCCTGCTGCGGAGCATCCTCGGCCTCGTGCCCGTCCGCTCGGGGGAGGTGCGTATTTTCGGGGAGCGCCAGCTCCGCAAGGCGCTGCCGCGCGTCGGTTACGTGCCGCAGCGCCTTGCGCTCGACGCGGGCCTTCCACTGAGCGTGCGCGAGTTTCTCGCGCTCAGGCGCGAGACCACCCGCGGCTGGTTCTGGCGCCGCAGGGAGAGCCTCGACCAGGAGCTTCCGCCGATCGCGGTCGAGCTCGGGATCCGGCCGCTCCTCGACAAGGCGGTTTCCACCCTTTCCGGCGGGCAGCTCCAGCGCGTGCTGATCGCGTTCGGCCTGCTGAACGACCCGGCCCTCCTGCTTCTGGATGAGCCCACGGAGGGAGTGGACGCACCGGGCGAGCGCACCTTCTACGAGGTGATCTCGGACATCCACCGGAACCACGGACTGACCGTGATGCTCGTGTCGCACGACCTCTCCATGGTGCACCGCCATGCCTCGTGGGTCGTCGCGCTGAACGGGCGCGTGTGCTGCGAGGGACATCCCGATGCGGTCATCCGGGACGAGGCGTTGCGCGAGGCGTACGGCCTCCATGTGACCTCCTACCACCATCATCATGCTCACTGAACCGTTCATGCAGCGGGCCTTCCTCGGCGCGCTGCTGCTCGCGCCGCTCTGCGCGCTGCTCGGGGTGTTCGTCACGGCGCGGCGCATGGCGTTCTTCAGCGACACCGTCGCGCACGCGTCGCTTGCTGGGACGGCGCTGGCGTTTCTCACCGGGATGACGGAACCCACGCCGGCCATGCTCACGGTAAGCCTGCTTGTCGCGGCCGCGATCATCTGGCTGCGCGAGCGCAGCGGCCTGTACCACGACACGATCATGGCGATGCTGCTGACCGGGTCGGTCGCCGTCGGCGTGACCATCCTCAGCCGCCTCGGGGGCTACGGCGGGGAGCTGCACCGGGTGCTCTTCGGGGACGTGCTGGCCGTCGGTCCGGTCGAGCTCTGGCTCGCGGCCGGCCTGCTCGCGGTCGTCGTCGCGGGCGCGGCGCGGTTCCTCAGCCCCATCGCGCTGATTTCCGCGAACCAGGACCTCGCCCACGTTGCGGGCATTCACGTGCGGTGGTTCAACTACGCCTTCGTGGCCCTGCTGACGATCACCGTGACGGTGACGATCCGGCTCGTCGGGATCCTGCTGGTGGGCGCGCTGCTCGTGATCCCGCCGGCGGCGGCGCGCATGCTGAGCCGGAACCTGCGTCAGCAGATCTGGCTCGCGCTCACGATCGGGACGATCGCCGGGCTGGCGGGCGTCGCGCTGTCCTATGCGGCCGACCTGCCGTGCGGACCCGCCATCGTGCTGGTGACCATCGCGATGTTCATCGGCTGCCTCGGGATCCACTGCATGGGCGGCTGGAGCCTGTCGAGGCCGCGATCGGCATGAGCCGGCCGAAGAAGAAGCCGGTGGCGGAGGATCTGCGTGCGCGGCTGCGGCGCGAGGCGCGGCGCCTGACCGGGCCGCGCGCCGCGATCCTGCGCGTGCTCCAGAACCACCCCCGGCCGATGTCGAACAAGGACATCCACCGGGCGCTGCCGCGCGGCGAGTGCGATCTCGCCACGGTATACCGTTCCCTGCACCTCCTGGAGGACATGGGCCTCGTGGCCCGCTACGACTTCGGCGACGGCATCGCGCGCTTCGAGGTGATCCGCGAGGGGCACCCCGTGCATCACCACCATCTGGTCTGCACCTCCTGCTCCGAGGTGATCGAGATTCCCGACTGCATGGCTGCGGAATGGCAGGAGACGATCGCCCGCCGCAGCGGGTTCACCGACGTCACCCACAAGCTGGAGTTCTTCGGCGTCTGTCCGAAGTGCCAGTAGGCAGGCCGGCCCGCGGCGGCGATCGAGGCGGATGGCCCGGATGCGCGCGCACGGCGGGAACGCCGCCCCGCGCCCGCCGCGACCGGGCGCGGTTCGCGGCGTCGGGAGCGAAAAGACGGAGGGCCACGCGCATGACACGTGGCCCTCGTTCAACGGAGGTTGTCTTCGGTGCGTTCAGGTTTCGGGCTGATCACCGGCCCAGTCACTCAGGCGGATGATTTCGCGGATCTTTCGGCGTTCGTACCGGTGCTTGTGGGCCTTCTGGGGCCGGCTGTCCACGTTTCTGGGGTGATAGCGGTGGTTCTGAACCACGTCGGCGAACTGTTGGGTAGACTTCACCATGGCACGATTTGTGGTTTGATGTTGGGAACGCCCGAAGCGGGCATCCGCCTTCCGAGTAATCGATGGAAGCCCGTTTCAGCCCCGGGGGTGAGGCCGGCTTCCACCATCACGTCTCCGAGAGAGGATCTCATTGACGTACTCGCGGGACTGATAGCATCGCGGTCGTCCCCCCGCAAGCGCGGCTTTGAGGCGGGGGGAACCCGCCTGTTGCCTCAAAAGTTTTGACACTGGGGAGGGTTGGCTTGGGAGGGGTG
>CAYMDA010000087.1:0-3924 GCA_964389135.1 uncultured Verrucomicrobiota bacterium
TCCGCCGTTCGCATTGCAACCCGGAACTTCCATCCGGCACGGCCCCGGGCGTAACGTCCGCGCTCATGACGCTCCGCCGCCCCGCCTTCCGCGCCGCCGTCGCGGCGCTCGCCTGCGCCTTTGCCGCGGCCCGAGGCTCGTCACCGGCCGCGTCCGCCCCTGCGGAGGAGGATCGCGTCCCGGCATTCTCCCTGGAATACCTCGACCGATCCGTCAGCCCGCGAACCAACTTCTTCCTGTTCGCCAATGGCACGTGGGTCCGGGAGAACCCCGTCCCGTCGAACAAGGCGCGCTGGACGGCCATCGACGAGCTCGCCGAACGCAACTGGCGGCTCATCCGGAACATCCTCGAGACCGCCGCCGCGGATCGAGACGCCGCCCCGAAATCGCCCACCCGTCTGGTGGGCGACTTCTTCCGTTCCGCGCTCGACACCAATCGCCTCGAGCTTCTCCAGTTCCGGCCCATTCAGGCCGACCTGAAGGCCGTGGACGAAATCGGCGGCCCCTCCGACGCCGCCCGCCTCGTCGCCGACTGGCATCGCCGCGCCATCGACACCGCCTTCTCCATCAGCGTCGAGCCCGACGCCAAGGACAGCTCCGTCTACGCCCTGTACCTCGGACAGGGCGGACTCGGCCTGCCGGACCGCGATTACTATCTCGCGGACGGATTCGCGTCCCAGCGCGACGAGTACCGCAACCACGTCGCGCGCATGCTCGTCCAGCTCGGGGATTCCAGCGCTGACGCCGAGGCCGCAGCCGATTCCATCCTCCGCCTCGAAACCGAGCTCGCCCGCGCCAGCCGATCGCGCACGGACCTCCGCGATCCGGACAAGAACTACAACCCGCACACCTACGACGAGCTCCGCCGGCTCACGCCCGCACTCGACTGGGACACCTACTTCGAGACCCTTGGCGTCCGCCCCCCGCCCCGCCTCATCGTCGGGCAGCCCGAGTTCTTCACGGCGCTCAACCAACTTTCCGAGGAAGCCTCCGGGGAGACATGGCGCGCCTACCTCCGCTGGCACCTTGTGCGCTCCTGCGCGCCCTTCCTCCATGAGGCCGCCGCCGGCGAGAACTTCCGATTCTACGGCACCGTCCTCCAGGGACAGCCCGAGCCCGAGCCGCGATGGCAGCGCGCCGCCCGGGTCATCGATGGCGGCTTCTCCCACACCGGCCTCGGCGAGGCCCTCGGCCAGATCTACGTGGAGAAACATTTCCCACCCGAGGCCCGGGCCCGGATGCTCCAGCTCGTGGAGGACCTCAAGGCGGTGTTCCGGGGCCGCCTGGAGAAACTCGACTGGATGAGCCCCGAGACCCGGGAGAAGGCCCTCCAGAAGTTCAGCCGGTTCACCGCCAAGATCGGACATCCGCCCGCGTTCCGCGACTACTCCACCGTGGACATCCGCCCGGACGATTACCTCGGAAACCGCCAGCGCGCCGCGGCCGCCAACTTCGATCGCGAGCTCCGCCGCGTCGGCAGGCCGGTGGATCGCGACGAATGGTTCATGACCCCGCAGACGGTCAACGCCTACTTCGATCCGTCGCTCAACCAGATCGTGTTCCCCGCGGGCATCCTCCAGCCGCCGTTCTTCGACCTGTCCATGGACGATGCCGTCAACTACGGCGCCATCGGCGGCGTCATCGGGCACGAGATCACCCACGGGTACGACGACCAGGGGCGCAAGTTCGACGCCGACGGCAACCTCAACTCGTGGTGGAGCGACGCCGACGCCCGGGAGTTTGAGGCCCGCGCAAGGAAGCTCGTGGAGCAATACGGCGCCTATGAACCCCTCCCCGGCGCGCGGGTCAACGGCCAGCTCACGCTCGGCGAGAACATCGCGGACCTCGGCGGCGTCTCCATCGCGTTCGAGGCGCTCCAGAGGGCCCTCGAGCGCGATCCGTCCCGGCGCAGGACCATTGGCGGGTTCACCCCCGAGCAGCGGTTCTTCCTCGCATGGGCCCAGGTCTGGCGCGTCAACGCCCGCGAGGCTGAAATCCGCCGCCGGCTCGTCGTCGATTCCCACGCCCCGCCGCGCTTCCGTGCCTTCGGCCCGCTCGTGAACCTTCCCCAGTTCCATGAGGCCTTTGGCATCCGTCCGGGCGACCCGATGTGGAA
The DNA here is from genome assembly GCA_964389135.1 of uncultured Verrucomicrobiota bacterium. GTDB lineage: Bacteria > Verrucomicrobiota > Verrucomicrobiia > Limisphaerales > CAIMTB01 > CAIMTB01. The sequence continues at coordinate 2,117 of CAYMDA010000087.1, forward strand.
GAGCCCGGAGGAACGTGCGGTGATCTGGTAGGCGGCGCTGCACATCTCCCTGATTTCTCGGAAGTTGCAAAAAACGGCCCCCTGTGGCACAGGGTTTTGCCGGTTGACGCTAATTCCGCCCGATTCGTAATGTCCCCAAGCCGCGAGCGGCGTCACCCCGCCGCATCGGCACGGGCTTATGATCGAAGGTTACTGCGTCAAATGCAAAGCAAGGCGCCCCATCGCTGACGCGGTGGAGGAGCTCATGAAGAACGGGCGCAAGGCCGTCAAAGGCAAATGCCCGGTGTGCGGCGCCGTGATGTTCAAGATCCTCGGCGGAAAGATCTCCGGCGCCGCCCCCGCCTCCGGCCCCTCCCCGGCCGCAGCAGCCGTCCCGGCAGTTCCCGCTCCCTCTTCCCCCGTCACGCCCGCCGTTCCCGATCCCGCCGAACAGCCCCCGCAGCCCCCGAAGTCCGGCGAACACCCGGACTCCGATTCGCCCGACACCGCTCCCCCGGAGGCTCCCGCCCCCGCCCCTGCCCCTCTCCTCGGCCCGAGGGCCGACTCCTGAACCATTCCACCCGCGCGAGCCTCGGATCGCGTCGGTGCCGTTCTCCCATGGCCGACCAACTCGCCTACGTCATCCTCACCCCCTACACGCTGCTGAAGTCCCGCACCGGCGGGATCTTCGCCCGGCTCATCACGCGCACGGGCCTCGAGCTCGTCGCCGCGCGGGTCTTTGCCCCCCGCAAGCCGCTTGTCGAGGAGTACGCCGCCCAGGTCGTCTCCTCCGCGGACCCCCAGGACCGCCGCATCCAGGAACTGATCCGCGATTACGTCCTCCAGAACATCGCGCCCCATCCCACCACCGGCGAGCGCCGCCGCGTCATGGTCCTCCTCTTTCGAGGCGAGGACGCCGTGCGCAAGGTCCGCTCCGTCGTCGGCACCTTCAGTGGAACCCCACGCGGCGGCGGCGAAACCATCCGGGACTCCTTCGGCGACCTCATCTTCGATGAGCACGGCGCCGTCCGCTATTTCGAGCCCGCCGTCCTCGCCGCCCCCACCGCCGAGGAGGTCGAGGCCAAGCTCAAGATCTGGGCCCGGCACTCCGCCACCGACGGCGGCCTGCTCGAGAACGTCATCCATCATCCGCCCGGCGAGCAGATCGAGCGCACCCTCGTGCTCATCAAGCCGGACAACTTCCGCTTCCCCTCCGGCCGCCCGGGCAACGTGATCGATTTCTTCTCGCGCACCGGCCTCTACATCGTGGCCATCAAGGTCCACCGCATGAGCGTCGCCGACGCCATCGAGTTCTACGGCCCGGTGCGGGATTTCCTTCGCACCCGCCTCACCGAGGTGGTCGGACGCAAGGCCGCCGCCGTCCTCGAGAAGGAGTTCGGCTTCACCCTCGGCCCCGACACCGTCGCCGGCCTCGGAGAGCTCCTCTGCCCGCCTTACGGCGACAACCAGTTCGACAACATCATCGAGTTCATGTCCGGCTCGACGCCGGGACGCTGTCCGCCCGAGAAACAACACGAGCCGGGCAGCGAGAAGTGCATCGCCATCGTGTACGAGGGCCCGCAAGCCGTGCGGAAGATCCGCGACGTCCTCGGCCCCACCGATCCTTCAAAGGCGCCCCCGGGCTCCATCCGCCGCGAGTTCGGGTCGAACATCATGGTGAACGCCGCCCACGCCAGCGACTCCGTGGAGAGCGCACGGCGCGAGATGGGCATCATCAAGCTGGGCCAGGAGAACATGTTCGCGAAGGTCGTCGAGGAGTTCTACGGCGGCCTCTGATTCGCCCACGGGACGGGGGCGGCGCACGCGCC
>CAYMDA010000088.1:0-3871 GCA_964389135.1 uncultured Verrucomicrobiota bacterium
ACCAATGTCCGCCACCAATGTCCGCCACCAATGTCCGCCACCAATGTCCGCCACCAATGTCCGCCACCTCCCGGGTTTGTTGACAGCCTGCCAAAACGCGCTAGAATCTGCGCCGTTCTGGCGCCAGGGACCAGGGCGCCGGAAGGGTTGCAGTCGTATCTTCCCTATGCGAATCGCTCAAGTTGCCCCTTTATACGAGAGCGTGCCGCCCAAATACTACGGCGGCACCGAACGCGTCGTGTCCTATCTGACTGAGGAACTGGTGAAACAGGGACACGAGGTGACCCTATTCGCGAGCGGCGATTCGGTCACCAAGGCCAATCTCATCGCCCCCTGCCGGCGCTCCCTGCGCCTGGACAAACACTGTGTGGACCAGATGGCTCACCACGTCCTCATGCTTGAGAAGGTGTTCCAGCTCGCGAACGAGTTCGACATCGTTCACTTCCACATCGACTATCTTCATTTCCCCCTCTCACGACACCATCCGATCAGGCAGGTGACGACGCTCCACGGCCGACTGGACATCCCCGACCTCGCACCACTCTACCGTGAGTTCGCGGAAATGCCGTTGGTGTCCATCTCGAACGCGCAGCGGGAGCCCCTGAGCTGGGTCAACTGGGCCGGAACGGTATACCATGGACTCCCGGACAATCTCTATCGCTTCCGGCCCGAGACCGGCAAGTACTTCGCGTTCCTGGGCCGAATCTCTCCGGAGAAGCGGGTGGATCGCGCGATCGAGATCGCGAAGCGCGTGGGCATGCCGATCAAGATCGCCGCGAAGGTCGACACGGTGGACCAGGACTACTTCGAGGGCGTGGTCGAACCGCTCGTCCGTGATCCCCTGGTCGAGTTCATCGGTGAGATCGGAGACGGCGAGAAGGACGAGTTTCTCGGGAACGCGTACGCGCTTCTCTTCCCGATCGACTGGCCCGAGCCGTTCGGGCTGGTCATGATCGAGGCGATGGCATGCGGCACGCCCGTGATCGCCTACCGGCACGGGTCGGTGCCCGAGGTGATGGAGGAGGGGCGCACGGGCTTCATCGTGAGGGAACTCGAGGATGCCATCGAGGCCGCCCGCCGGATCCCCGAGCTCAGCAGGGAGCGCTGCCGCGAGGTATTCGACCAGCGCTTCACGGCCAGGAGGATGGCCGCCGATTACGTCGCCGTCTATGAACGGCTGATTGAGTCCTCGTCGAGTCCCCGCCCCACGGTAGTGACATGACCGGGATCAAGGAAGAGATCATACGGATCCGAGAAGACTCCTACATCCTTGCGACCTCGCCCCGGATCGACGACCGCACACGTGTCCTGAAGCACGGGGACACGTTTGCGGTCTTCGATCGCTTCGGTGACATCGAACCGATCGGAACGGGGGAGCTCGGCCTGTACCACAAGGACACCCGGTTCCTCTCGCGCCTGAGCCTGAGGATCGAGAACACCCGGCCTCTCCTGCTCAGTTCCAGCATTCGGGACGACAACGCGATCCTGGCGGTGGACGCCATGAACTCGGACATTCGCAGGGACGGCGTCGTCGTGATTCCCCACGGGACGGTGCACATCTTCCGCTCCAAGGTCCTCTGGAGTGACTCATGTCACGAACGGATACGGTTTCACAACTACGGGACAACCGAGATCACTCTCCCGATCACCCTGGAGTTCCACGCGGACTTCGTGGACATTTTCGAGGTTCGCGGCGCCCGAAGGACACGATCCGGAGAGAGGTTTCCGGTGCAGTTCCGCGGCGACACAGTCCTGTTCGGCTACCTCGGTCTCGACGGCCGGATGCGGACCACGCGGATCACGATGGATCCCGCTCCCGCGAAACTCACTGAGTCCGTCGCCGCCTTTGAGCTCCGGCTGCCTCCGCGGGCGGAGCAGGAGTTTCAGCTCGTGATCACCTGCTGGGTGGACGGCACCCCGCGCCCGCGCGAGGATGTGCGCCTCGAGATAGGCCCGCCGATCCCGGTGCGCCGGTACCATGAGGCGGCGCAGCAGGCGACCTCCGCCCTGATTCACGGGCGCAACGCGGGTCCGCTGATCTACACATCCAACGAACAGTTCAATGACTGGCTGAATCGATCCCTTGCGGATCTGCACCTGATGCGCACCGAGACGGGGCACGGTTCGTATCCCTATGCGGGGGTGCCATGGTTCTGCACCGCGTTCGGGCGCGACGGCCTCATCACGGCACGCGAATGCCTCAGCTTCGATCCGGTGGTTGCGCGCGGGGTGCTGAACTATCTGGCTTCCCGCCAGGCAGACCGGGATGACCCGGACAAGGATGCCCAGCCCGGCAAAATCCTTCACGAGACGCGTTCCGGGGAGATGGCGACCCTTGGGGAGGTGCCGTTCGAGAACTACTACGGGTCCATCGATTCGACGCCGCTGTTCGTGATGCTGGCGGGCGCATACTATGAGCGCACGGCCGACCTCGCGTTCATCCGTTCCCTCTGGTCGAACATCGAGCGGGCCCTGGAGTGGATCGACCAGTACGGCGACATCGACGGGGACGGCTTCGTCGAGTATGCGCCGCGGGGCGAGAAGAGCCTGATCCAGCAGGGCTGGAAGGACTCGAATGATTCCGTGTTTCACGCGGACGGGCGGCTCGCGAAGGCGCCGATCGCGCTGTGCGAGGTGCAGGGATATGTCTATGCCGCCAAGCAGGCGGCGGCGGTGATCGCCCGGGCCCTGGGTGAAGCCTCCCGCGCGGAGGCGCTCATGGACCAGGCCCGCCGGCTGAAACACCAGTTCGAGGAGGCGTTCTGGTGCGAGGATCTCTCGACCTATGCGATCGCCCTCGACGGGGACAAGCGCCCATGCCGGGTCCGGACCTCGAATGCCGGACACTGTCTCTTTGCCGGAATCGTGGAGCCGAGCAGGGCGATCCGGGTCGCCGCGACACTGACCGGCGAAGCCTTGTCCTCGGGCTGGGGAATTCGGACCGTGGCCGCCGGCGAGGCGCGCTACAACCCGATGTCGTACCACAATGGTTCGATCTGGCCGCACGACAACGCCCTCATCGCGGCGGGGTTCGCCCGATACGGCCTCAACGAACAGGCTGCCGGCATCCTCACCGCGCTGCTGGATGCGAGCCTCTTCTTCGACCTCCACCGTCTTCCCGAACTCTTCTGCGGCTTCCCGCGCCGCCCCGGCGAGGCGCCGACGCTCTACCCGGTTGCCTGCGCGCCGCAAACCTGGGCCTCGGGCGCGATCTTTCTTCTCCTGGAGAGCTGCCTCGGCCTGAAGGTGAACGCCATCGAACGTCGCGTGGTGTTCACCAAGCCGTACCTGCCCCAGTGCCTCGCACGCATCTCGATCCGGGGGCTGAAGGTGGGGGAGGCGCAGCTCGACCTGCTGATCACGCGCCACGATGTGGGCGACGTCGGCGTGAACGTGCTCGCCCGCAAGGGCAACGTGGACGTCATGGTCCACAAGTGAATGCGAAGCCGGGCGGGCGCACCGCGCCGCCCGGCGATTCGGCGGGGTCTCGCCTGCCGCGGCTTCCCCGCCAGGAAACCGGCGGGCGTTTCGGACACGGGGCACGGCCTTCCGCCTTCCCGCGCGTTCACGTTGCTCATGCCGCCGCGCGCCAGCTCCTCCCTGCCGGCTCCCGTCTTCAGGCGGAGGTCGAATCGCCCGCCCCCTGCCCTCGCGCGTACGGTGGCCCGCAGCCTCGCGGGTTTTACTCTCCATTGGGAAACAAGCGGTCGAATCCAGCAGCCTATGCCGGTTCCCGAGCGGCCTGGTCTTGGGCGCATGCGGGGACCGGGGCTTCGGGGGTCGCGGAAGCACCTCGAGAAACCACTCGAAGTGGCTGCGGGAGAACCAGTTGGAAGAAAATGGTCGGGACGGTGAGATTTGAACTCACGAC
>CAYMDA010000089.1:0-3840 GCA_964389135.1 uncultured Verrucomicrobiota bacterium
GGGGGGGGGGGGGGGGGGGGGGGCCGCGCCGGCGGCCTGCCGTTCGTCTTCGTCGCGACCATCGAGCCCATGCATGGCAACCAGCTCGTCGTCTACACCGCGCCCCACGTCAATGAAGAGTCGCCCCTTTGGGTGAGGCACGTCATCGATGACACCCTCGTGGACGGTCACGCCGTCGCCTGCGCGGATTTTCTCGGGCAGGGCCGCGACCAGATCGTCGCCGGCTGGCGCGCCATGAACCGGCCCGGGGCGCGTGTCGGCATCCGTCTCTACGTCGCCGACAACGGGAACGGCGAACGCTGGACCCCGCATGTCATCGACGACAATCAGATGGCCTGCGAGGACCTCGCCGTCGGGGACATCGACGGCGACGGCGACATCGACATCGTCGCCGCCGGGCGTGCGACCCGGAACGTGAAGCTCTACCTCAACGAATCCGGCCAGTGAGCCGATCCCCGCGAGGGGGCGGCCCCCGGCCCGGCGTTCACTCCGCGGCGGCCTCCGGCACACCGGTCCATTCGAGTTCCGCGATCACCGGCCAGTGGTCCGAGGCGTCGGAACGCACCACCCGGACGCTGCGCACCTCGATCGGCGCGCCGCGGGAGATCCAGATGTAGTCGATGCGGCGGGCGTTCCCGCGCCCCGGGAAGGTCGAGCCGTCCCCGTCACCGCCCGCGGACCACGCGTCCGTGAAGCTCTCGGCCATCGCGGCGTACACCCGGCTGGCCGGATGATCATTGAAGTCGCCCACCAGGATCACGGGTGCGTCCGCCCGGGAGAGATGCTCCCGGATCTCCGCCACATTCGAGAGGCGCTCGACATCGTCCGGCCGGAAATCGATGTGCGTGTTCCAGAACTCGAGCGCGCGGCCGCGCACGGAGATTCGCGTCTTGAGCAGGCCGCGCTGTTCGCCGTCCCGGATCATCCGGTAGTGATGGTTCGTGGAGGTGAGCACCGGCCATCGGCTGAGCGTGGCGTTTCCGTAGCTTCCTCCCTGGAACTCGATGTTGCGCGAGAAGACGGGCGTCATGCCCGTGAGCGCGCCGAGTTCGGCCGGCAGATCGCGGCCCTGCGTGCGGGCGACGCCCTGGTCCACCTCCTGGAGCGCGACGACGTCCGGGCGCGCCTCGCGGATGAGCGCGGCGATGCGTTCGAGGTCGAGGCGACCGTCCGTGCCCTCCCCGTGGTGGATGTTCCATGTCATCACCGTGAGCGATCGAGGTGCCGCGCCGGGGTCGGAAGCAGGCCGGTCCGGGGCGGCGTCCGCGGCCGCTCCCGCCGTCGCGGCAAGGAGGGCGAGCGCCATGGCCATGCCGGTCCGCACGACCGTCGCCGACGCCCTCGTTGCCCCCGGGCGGCGCAGGGTGGAGATCACGCAGTGCATGCCGGCAGCATGGCCGGAGCGGCGTCCGGGGGAAACGCGGATCTGCTCAGGAAGGCTGCGGCTGCGTGGCGGCGCGGCCGTCTGGAAGCCGGAGCCCGGCCCATGCCCAGAGACAGGCGCCCAGCGTCATCAGACCGCACACCGCGTACGGTACCGCGGGGTGCCAGTCGTAGAAGGCGCTGGCGAACACGGGCCCCGTGATGCGCGCGAGCGATCCCATGCTCTGTGCCACACCGAGGGTGAATCCCTGCTCGCCGGCGGCCGTGAGGTTCGACATCAGGCCGAACAGCGGCGGCCGCGTCAGACCGGAGCCGACACTCAGCACCGCGAGCACGGCGAGAAGCAGCAGCCATCCCGGTCCGCCGGCGAAGAAGAGTGCCTGCACGAAGCGCCACGCGGGCACGTCCGGATTGTTCCACACGCCGCTCAGCGACACCGCCAGCTCCCCGCCGATGAAGGGCAGGGGGAAAAGGCTGAGACCCATCAGCACGAGGCTCAGCACGATCAGGCGCACCTCCCCCATCCTCCGCACCAGCCGCCCGATCAGGCCTCCCTGGACGAACGCGCCGATCAGCCCGCAGAACGCGTACAGGAACGCGATCGCGATCTCGTCATCCGTGCTTTCGCCCGCGGGGAAATGGAAGTTCCGCGCCACCAGCAGGCCGAGGGTCGTCTCGAAACAGGTGAAGGCGAATGTGGACAGAAAGTAGACGCCCGCGAGCAGGCCGATGTACGGCCGAGACAGCACCTCACCCCAGTGCTGGAACCGGCCTCCGGCGCGCGGCGCGGCTTCCGATCCCGGTTTCCGGCTCTCCCCCAGGAGGAACCATGCGAGCACGAAGTTGCCCAGGCAGATGCCCGACGCGACCCAGCCCGGACCCGGCAGCCCGAGCCAGAGCAGGGCTGCCACCGCGATCGCGGGGCCGCAGATGAAGCCCAGCCCGAAGGCCATTCCGATGAGGCCCATCCGCCGGGAGCGGTCCTCCGGCGCCGAAAGGTCCGCGATATACGCCTGCGCCACCGTGATGTTCGCGCCGCAGATCCCGGAGAGGATCCGCGACAGGAGGATCACGGTGAGCGCGGCCGTGGAGTTCGCCATGCCCGATCCGACGGCGAACAGCGCATAGGAGAAGACGAAGCCGGCGGTGCTCACCAGAAGGACCGGCCGTCTGCCAATCCGGTCTGAGAGCCGTCCCCACCATGGCGCGAACAGGAACTGCATCAGCGAGTACGACGCGACGATCGCGCCGAGCATCCATCCCGGGGCCCCGAAATCCCGGACGTACTTCGGAAGCAGCGGGAGCACCATCCCGAACCCGATCAGGTCCACAAAGACGGTGATGAAAATGACAAGCAGAGATGGCTTTCTCATGAAACGGCCGCCGCGAGGGCGCGCGCAGCACCGGACCCGGCGCACCCCTCGCTACTCGACACCGCCCCGTGGCGCAAGGTCGGACGCGCGCGACTGCCGCCGCTCGGCCCCGGGTGCAGGCGCGGAAGAAAGGCCCGTCACTCGAGCCCGAACAGCCGGTTCGCGGGCTCCCCGTCCCCCACGTTGTCCTCCTCCAGCATCAGGATCTGGTCGCGATTCAGCGGCGGCGCCATGCCGACCATCGGAAACACGCGCTCGAGCACGACGGCCTGCGCCATGGCGATCGGCCGGGGAATGTGCACGATCGCCCGCCGGCGTCCCGTTCCGTCCAGGATTCGTCGAACCAGCTCCTCGAAGGTCAGCCGTTCGGGTCCGCAGAGATCGAAGGTTCGGCCGATCGACGCCGGCTCCTCCAGGGCGCCCGCGAACGCCTTTGCGACCTTCTCCAGGCGGATGGGCTGGACCAGCGATTGGCCGTTCCCGATCACCGGGACGGCCGGCAGCCATCGCGACATCCGCCGGAAAAGCTCCGCGAAGCCGCCGTGCGGGCTCTCGATCAGGGACGGCCGGAAGATCGTCCAGTCGAGACCGCTGCCCCGCACGTACTCCTCCGCGGCCCACTTGGTCCGGTGATAGCGCGACGGCGCGTCCGGACGGGTGTTGAGCGCGCTCATGTGGATGAAGCGCCGGACTCCCGCCGCCCTCGAGGCCTCCACCATCCGGTGGGTGAGGTCCGCATGAACCTTCTCGAAGGTCTGCGATCCCGCCTCGCTGATGATGCCCACCAGGTGGATCACCGCATCGTTCCCGCGCGCCGCCTCCGTGAGCGCGCCGGGCGATTCCATGTCGGCGAGATGAAGCTCGGCGCCCGGCTCGAGCTCCCGCCTCCTGCCGGGGCGGGCGAGCACGCGTACGCGATGGCCCCGGGCGAGCAGTTCACGTCGCACCGCCGCACCGACGAATCCCGTGCCGCCCGTGAGAAGGATCTGCATGCCGGGACGCTAGCGGAAGCATTCCCGCGCGCCATCGTCCGATCCGCGCGGCAGGGGGGCGGCTCGCGGCTCGCGTGGCTCCGGATCGGGGC
>CAYMDA010000090.1:0-3385 GCA_964389135.1 uncultured Verrucomicrobiota bacterium
AATTTTCTTCTTGCCTTCTCTTCTTTTCCCTACTTCACTTGCCGAGGAAGGTCACCAAGGAGGCCTTCCAATCACAAACAAGCACAGGAGGATTCCATGCACGGACTCACCGTGTCTTCACGCATTGTTCACGCCCTCATCCCACTCTCCCTGCTCGCCTCCGCCGGGCCGCCCGCCGTCGCGCAGCTTATCTGGATCAATGAGTTCCACTATGACAACTCCGGGTCGGACACCGATGAGTTCGTCGAGATCGTCGCCCCGGCGGACTTCACCGAGCTCGCCTCGGTCCGCCTCACTCTGTACAACGGCGGCGACGGAGCCCCGTACGGATCCGCGCATGATCTCAGTTCCTTCACGCCGGGCCAGGTCGTCAACGGGCTCGCCTTCTATTCCAAGGCGATCAGCGGCCTTCAGAACGGCGCGCCCGACGGCTTCGCGCTCGATCTCGACGGATCGGTGCTGCACTTCATCAGTTACGAAGGTTCCTTCACGGCGACGTCGGGACCCGCGGAAGGACTCACTTCGATCGATGTGGGCCTGAGTGAGTCTGACACCACCCCGGCGGGATCGTCGATCGGCCTGGTCGGGTTCGGCTTGTCCGCGGACGCGTTCACGTGGGCTTCACTGACTGCGTCGCCGGGCGTGATCAACCCGGGACAGGCCGCCGTGCCGGAGCCTTCGGAGTACGCGTTGTGCGCGGCATCCCTGCTGGGTGGGTTCATGCTGTGGCGGCGCCGGGGACGCGGGGAATGAGGCCATGATTCTCACCACGGAGCGCGTCGGTGCGCCCTGAGTCAGCCCCCCACCTGACTCACCCTCCTCCCGCCAGGCGCCCGCGCCTCCGTGGTGACCCGGATCCGTCACGGCGATGAGAACCCGCCGTGGACTCGCGGGGCTGCTTGCCGCGGCCGCGGCCATGATCATTGCGATACCGCTCATCCTGGATCGGGGCGCATCCGAAACTCACGGAACACACCTCACGGCGAACAGGACCGGGGAACCATCTCACTGCGGTCGGACATGCTGCGCCTGGCACGTCGCCTCAGGCCGGGCAAACCCTGTCCTCCGCAGGCCCGGTCACCGGGTGGCCCGCATCCAGCACCCTGCGGACGCCGCGTGGGGCATGGGGCATGTGACGGTTTGCCCGGCCGACCGGCTCCGCACGGCATCGGCGCGCGACGCCATTCCAGGTAGACCCATCACCGGTGACCCGGTGTCCTCACCGGGCGGTCTTATCATCCGGCGCGCCACGAACGTCTGAGGGCGCGCGGCGGCCTGCACGTTGATGGGATTGTTCGGGAACGCGGGTGCGACGCGCGGGGATACCCGGGTTGCGCAATCGTTGCTCAGGCCGATCGGGCCTGTATGACACCGGAGCGCGCCGGACGTCCCGACGCTTTCTGAACAGTCTTTCCGTCGGGCTTCGCATTCTCTTCGCGGTCCAACTCGCATCCCGGCAGCGAAGATCGCTCACGATCAGCCTTGCCGTGAATTGGGCCGAGCGGTATGAACGCAACCCGGGATGGGGGTTACCACAGCACAGGTGTCACCTGAACGCTCTTTCCGCACCGATTCCAACGGCGCGTCGCGCGGCAATCTGTTGAGTACCCTCTCCGCGGTGGCCTGCGTCGGCGACGTCTTTGCGATTCTGGGCGGACTGCTCGTCGCGTTCTGGGTTCGCTTTCACTCGGGCTGGATCACGTTCGGCGTGGACCTTCCCCGGCCGCCGTCGCTGCGCGACTATGCCGGCCTGTTTGCCGTCGGCACCGTCTTCCTGCTCGGCATCCTGACCCACGGCGGGCTCTATCACTCCCGCCACCTGCTGCGATACCGCCGCACGGCACTGCTGATCGTCCGGTCGCTGATGATCTGGTTCGTGCTGTACCTCGGCGTGAGCCTCGCCCTGAAGTTCGACCCGCCGATCTCGCGCATTTACGCGGCGACCTCGGCGATGGCCTGCGGAGTGTCTCTCCTCCTCTGGCGGGGCGCCTTCCATTCACTGCTGCAGCGCGAGTCAGTCGCGCCGCGCCTGCGAACCCGGGTGCTGTTCGTCGGGTGGAACGCGGAGACGACGAAGCTGTGCCGCTCGATCTTTTCGGACCCGAGCCACCCCTACGAGGTCGTCGGGTGCGTGCCCTCCGCACACGGGCGTTTCGCGGTGGATCCTCCCGGCGACGTTCCGCTGCTCGGGGATTACAACGAGCTCCGCAACATCCTTCGTGACCGATGCACGGACATGGTGGTCGTGGCCGACCTCGATCCCACGACGGGCGAGATGACGTCCCTCGCCAACCTGTGCGAGCGACACTTCGTCCAGTTCAAGGTCATTCCCTCCTATTTCCAGATCCTGATCTCCGGGCTCGAGCTCGAGACGATCAGCGGCGTTCCCGTGCTTGGCGTCACCCGTCTGCCGCTGGACCGGCTGAGCAACCGCTTCCTCAAGCGCTGCGTGGACATCGTGGGCGCCATCGTCGGGCTCATGATCTCGGCTCCCCTGTTTCTCTACTGCGGCTGGCGCATTCGCCGCGAGGATCCGGGGAACGTGTTCTTCGGCCAGGAACGAATCGGCCGCAACGGGCAGCCGTTCCGGATGTGGAAGCTCCGCAGCATGCGCCTGGGCTCCGAACTCACGGACCACGTCAACCAGTCCACCTTGCGGGACGACCCGCGGGTGCTGAAAGTGGGACGCTGGATGCGCAAGTGGAACATCGACGAGACCCCGCAGTTCTGGAACGTCCTGAAGGGCGACATGAGCCTCGTGGGGCCCCGGCCCGAGCGCACCTTCCACTCGGAGCGGCTGAGCGAGCAGGTGCCCCACTATAACGCGCGCTACTCGACCAAGCCGGGCATCACCGGCTGGGCGCAGATCCACGGCCTCCGCGGCGACACCGACCTCAGTGAACGGGTGCGGTACGACATCTATTACCTGGAGAACTGGAGCCTTCTCCTCGACTTCCAGATCATGGCGATGACCTTTGTTCGCCGGGAAAACGCGTACTGAGAGTCGGCGGGCTCCGGCGGTGCCTGCCTCCGGCCGGCCCACCGCAAAACCGCGGGGCCGAGGTCCACCCGGGTCGGTGCGGCGGTCGAACGGTCGAACGTCTCACGAGTCGCTCAGAGGTTCGAGCGCCTTGCCGACGTCAGCAGCCTCCTCAGGATCCGGGTGGGGATCTTCAGTGCTGACGTGACGCGATGAAGCATCCTTCGACCGCGGGGGATTCGCCAGCCAAGCCCCTCCTCCACCGTGTAGATGCATGGATTGCAGCTCCCGCAGGGCTTCCTCCGGCGCGGACGATGGCAAAACCATGTCATGGCCATGATGGAGGAGAGCCCCTGCTCTGCAGCGATGCTCTCCATCGCCCGCTTGGTCAGGTACAAGACCGGA
>CAYMDA010000091.1:0-3262 GCA_964389135.1 uncultured Verrucomicrobiota bacterium
CCCGAGCCGCTGGATCCCGTTCTTCCAGAAGCGGTCGGTGACGTCGAGCCCGATGTAGTTCCCGGGCTCGAGGAGCTTCATGATGGGCTCGCCGATCCGCAGCGCGCCGCAGCCGTACTCGATGCACACGTCCGAGGGCTCGAGCCCTAGCTCCCGGACCGTTTCCGCCACGAAGTCCGCCTCCCGCCGCGCGCCCTCGGGATCGTGGAGCACGACGCTCAGCGTCCCGTGCCGGTTCCCGGCCGCGATGGACGCCGTCACCTGCTCGACGTACTCATCGCTGTAGGGACCGGACCCGGCCAGAAGCCACTTCAGGTACCGGGCTTTCCAGCGGATCCGGTGAACCAGGGCGTGGTTCGTCAGGCGGTGCACGTGCTTGTCGATGAATCGGGTGAGGTCCATGGTGGGCACGCGTCTTCGGGCGGCATCGCGCCGTTGCTCGTTCCGCGAGCCGGCCGGCTCAGGCGTCCGGGCCCGACAGAGGCCGGGCCGACCGGGCGACGGGGACTGCCGGCGAGACCCGCGGCGACGTCATCTCGCGCCAGCGGGCCGCCCCGATCAATCGCGCGGGGCGGAGGGATACGGGACCGCGGAGCTCCGTGAGCAGACTCCGGATCCGCCTGCGCACGGGACCTCCTTCCAGGCGGCGCCGACCGCGGAAGAGCGCCTCGAGCTGCTCACGATCCGCTTCCGTCGCACCGAACCAGGTCAGCGCAGAACGAATGAGCCGCCGCGTGCGCCGGTCCGCCGTCCGGCACTTGTAATGCCAGATGACCACCCGCTCCCGCGCCTCTCTGGAGAGGTTCCAGACCTCCTCCTCGTTGAATTCGGACCTCAGGGGATAGAGCCGGGCCCGGCTGGTGAAGAGGGCTTCCACGAAGGCGGGCTGGTCCACCCCGAGCTTCATCGCGCGAAAGCCATCGTTCCAGCGGCGGAAGAAGTCGGCCGTCGCATCCGTCCGGCGGAACCCGAACACACCGGTGTTGAAATGCGTGACGTCGCCGAGTCGCAGAGAGCCCTGGAGGATGCGCACGCTCCGGTCGCCCGGCCTCGGGACCGGCCGCAGCACGAGATCGAAGTGGTCGAGCAATCCCCAGATCCGGCCCACATCGCCCACCACGAAGGTGTCGCAATCCAGAAAGAGCGTCCGGTCGAAGGGAGTGATCGCCAGCATGTCCGTCTTGTAGTGCCGATTCATCTCGCTGCGGTCCTCGATGTAGACCCAGCGGTCCTCGGCGTGGCCTCCCCACCAGGACATGTCCGGAGGGTGCTCCGTCACGTTCGTGAGCATGCAGATCGGGACGGACGGATTCGTGGCACGCAGGGAGGCGGCCGAGACCAGCGCCATCGCCAGGTACGGTGCGCCGAACGCGAGATAGACGGCGCCCCGTGATCCCTCCCCGGCCGCGGGACGTTCGATCGCCTCCATCTACAACGCGCTCCGGGCCACGACGCGGAACTGCCGGTCCGTGGCCATCAGCTCGTCGAAGGTCCCCTGCCCGACGAGACGCCCGCCCTCGAGATGAAACACGATGTCGCACTCCTTCACGGTCGACAGGCGATGGGCGATCATGAGGATCGTCCGCCCTCCACGGAGCTCGCGGATCGCTTGCATGACGTGGTCTTCCGTCGCGTTGTCCAGTGCGCTCGTGGCCTCGTCCATCACCAGCACCGACGGGTCGTGGTACAGGGCGCGCGCGATGCCGATCCGCTGGCGCTGGCCGCCCGAGAGCCGGACCCCGCGTTCGCCCACCGCCGTCTCGTACCCATCCGGAAGCGTCTGCACGAAGTCGTGGATGTGGGCAGCCCGTGCGGCCCTTTCCACCGCGGCCTGATCGATTTCCTCCCGCGGCACTCCGAAGGCGATGTTCTCCGCGACGGATGCGTCGCAGAGAAAGATGTGCTGCGGCACGTATCCCACTTCGCGCCGCCACAGCGGGATCTTCGCCTCGACGAGCTCCTCGTCGTCGATCCAGATCGTGCCCCCGGTGGGCACGAAGAAGCCGAGGAGGAGGTCCACGAGCGTGGTCTTCCCCGATCCGGTGGCGCCGACGAGTCCGCAGAGCGACCGCGCGGGGATCTCAAGGGTCAGGTCGTGCAGGACGGGGCCCCGATCCTCGCTGTACGAAAACGTCACCTTTTCCAGTCGGATGGACCGCTCCGGCGCGAGCGACCGCGGCTGCTTGGCCCGCGTGCCGGACGCCGCCGCCGGGAGGAACCGCCGCGGCTGGATCGAGAGGTCCGCGAGGAGCTCGTCCAGGGGCGCCGCATTGAAGCGCGCCTCCGCGAGCGAGCCGAAGATCTCCTGGGCCGCCGGAATCAACCGGTTCGCGCCGAAGGCGTAAAGGGCCAGCAGCGGGAGCACCTGATCCAGCGCCTGCCTGGTGGTCAGGAGGTAGAGGATCACGGCCACGATGCCGGCGTAGGAGAGCGTATCCAGGACGAAACGGGGGACCAGGCCCACGACCGAATTCGCGACGTGCGCCCGCGCGTGGCGGTCGGAGACGCTCCGGAACCGCTCGAGGAACAGCCCCTCGCGGCCGAGCACCTGGAGCTCCTTCACACCCCCGAGCGCCTCGTTCGCGATCTGGTAGCGCTGCGTCTTCGCGCGCGACACGTCCTCGCCGAGGGCCCCCTGCCTTCGCCTCACCTTCACGTACACGAGCGCGTAGAACCCCCCGATGAAGACGGAGGCCAGGATCGCCAGCAGCGGGTCCGCGATGATCAGGAGCGCCACGATGAACACCGCGGCCACGCCCCGGGCGACCACACGCGTCAGCGGGATGAAGACATGGCCCACGACCCGGCTGACCTCGCCGAGGAGCTCCTTGCCGAGCCGCGCCGAATTGTGCCGCAGGTGAAAGGCGTAGGGGGCGCGCAGGTAGCTCTCGAGGAGCCGGTGCGAGATGATCTCGTGATTCCTCCACTGGAACCGGACGGTCGCCCACATCGTGAGCGCCCGGGCCGCGTTGGACGCGACCATCATGACGATGAAGAACAGCCCCAGGATGATCAGGAAGCCATCGATCGTGGCTGCGCCGGACCGCTCGTACGCGTACGCGAGGTACGGGTTCTCCGTGACGACGGACGGGTTCGCCACCACCGCGAGGAAGGGGATGACGGAAGCGATCCCCGCCGTCTCGATCAGCGCGGAAACGACCATCGCCGCCACGAGCCACACGAGCCGCCGACGCTGGTCAGGCTGGAACAGTCGAAGGGTCTTGTATATTATCGGTATCAAGTGAGCGGCCTCCTCTCGCCG
>CAYMDA010000092.1:0-3199 GCA_964389135.1 uncultured Verrucomicrobiota bacterium
GGCGGCGGATTTCCGGTTCCAAAAAAGGCTTGTGAAACTTTTCACAACGGGGCATTTTGCGCGCCCCGTTGCGCAGGCGCCGATGCCCCGGCACGCACGCCGGTTCGCGCAAGGGACCACCAAATCATGCGCGCGCTGCGAATCGTCCTCGGTCTGTGCTGGCTGATCGCCCTTCCCTGCGGCGCTCTCGCCGCCGAAGGACTCCCTTCCCACGCCCCGGTCGTCGTCGATCTCGGGTTCTTCAAGATCACCAACTCGATGGTGCTCACGTGGATCGTGGCCGTGGCGCTGATCGTGTTCGCGCAGTACGCCACGCGGAACATTCGCGCCGTGCCGGAGGGGGCCCAGAACTTCTGGGAATGGATCGTGGAGACGCTGCGCGATTTCCTCGAGGGTCTGATCGGCGCGGACCTCGCGCGGAAGACCTTCTGGTTCTTCGCGACGATCTTCATCTTCATCCTGGCGGCCAACTGGTTCGGTCTGATCCCGGGTGTAGGCTCCATCGGTTGGGGCATTCCTGAGGCGGACGGCAGCCTGCATCATCTCACCCGGCCCCTGCTGCGCGGGGCGAACGCCGACCTGAACATGACGCTGGCGATGGCGATGGTGTTCTTCGCCTGCTGGATCGTGTGGGCGCTCCAGGCGAACGGGCCCGGGGGTTTCCTGCTGCACCTGTTCGGGCCGAAGGGGGAGACCACCGGCGCGCTGAAGGTCCTGATGATCGGCGTGTTCGTGATGGTCGGCCTGCTCGAGGTGGTCTCGATCCTCTTCCGGCCGGTTTCGCTGAGCTTCCGTCTCTACGGCAACATCTTCGCCGGGGAGAACATGCTGGAGACCATGGCGTTGCTGGGCGGCCCGGCGTTCGGCTGGCTGCTGCCGATTCCCTTTTATTTCATGGAACTTCTCGTGGGCCTCGTGCAGGCGCTGGTGTTCATGCTGCTTACGGCGGTGTTCACCCTCCTGATCTGCCAGCACGATGAGGAACACGGCCCCGGTCACGCGACCCCGCATGGGGCGCCGCAGCACTGACCCGGGAACCCATTGCGGCGGCCGGACCGTGGCAGGACTGCGGGGGCCGCTGCTGCAACAAGAAAGGACCAAACTATGGCAATGCCCCTTCTCGCCGCGGCCGCTCCGGCCGCGACCGAGGTCGTCACAACGGCCGGCCTGACCGGCAACTTCCATGTCGCCATGGCGTGTCTCGGCGCCGCGATCGGCGTCGGCATCATCGGCATGAAGGCATCGGAAGCTGTCGGCCGCAACCCGGGTGCGGCGACCAAGATCCTCGTCCAGTCGATCCTGAGCACCGCCTTCGCGGAAGGCATCGTGTTCTTCGCGATCTTCCTCGCGGGCTAGGATTCACTTGAAGGCGCGGGGCCGGTCCCCGCGCCTTCCGCCAGCTTTCAACACTCATTCGTTCATCGCGCCCATGCCCTTCAACGCCCTCCTTGCCGCCGCAGGCATCGCTGACCGCGCCGCCGGGGTCGCCGAGCAGTTCGGCCTCACGTGGCAGCTTTTCATTTCGCAGGTCGTCAGCTTCTCCATCGTCGCGTTCCTGCTGCATCGATTCGCCTACAAGCCGATCCTCAACGTCCTCGAGGAGCGCCGGCAGCGCATCGCCGAGAGCCTCGCGAACGCCGAGAAGATCAAGCAGCAGCTTGCGGAGACCGAGGCCGCCCGCCGCGATCTCCTCCAGAAGGCCGGTGTCGAGGCCGGCAAGCTGATCGAGGAGGCCCGGGCCGCCGCGGCCCGCGTGCAGGAGGAGGAAACCCGCAAGGCGATCGCGCAGGCCGAGCAGATCATCGCCAAGGCTCGCGAGGCCGCGCAGGCGGATCACGAGAGGATGCGGCAGGAGCTCCGCAACGAGATGGGCCGCCTTGCGGTCGAGCTCGCGGCGCGCGTCACCGGCAAGGTCCTGAGCGTTGAGGACCAGCGGCGTCTCGCGGAGGAAACCCAGAGACAGATCGCGGCCTGACCCGACCCAACACCCGGCCACGCATGAGGATTTCCAAACAGGCCCGCCGCGACGCCAAGGCCCTCTTCCGCGCCTGCCTCCTGGACGGGCGCCTCGACGGGGAGCGCGTCCGCCAGTCCGTCGCCCGCGTTCTCGAAGCCAGGCCCCGCGGGTATGTCGCGGTCCTTCGCGAGTTCCAGCGCCTGGTGAAGCTGCACCTGGAGAACCGGCGCGCGCGCGTCGTGGACGCCGTGGAGACCGCCCCCGAGCTGAAGACCGCCCTCGAGGCGGCCCTGGAGCGGCGCTACGGCCCCGGCCTGGAATTCTCCTACGCGGTCGATCCCGCCCTCATCGGAGGACTGCGCGTCCAGGTCGGCAGCGACGTGTATGACGGCAGCGTTCGCGCGCGCCTCCAGGAACTCCAGTCCCGTTTCGCCTGACATCCCCCCATTCCATTCGCCCCAGCTTTATCCGATCCGACATGAGCACCCTTCTGCAGGACATCGAGGCGCAGATCGCGCAGGTAAGAGGCGGCGTCGCCCGCCAGAACGTCGGCACCGTCCGTGAGATCAGCGACGGCGTCGCCAAGATCGAGGGCCTCACCGATGCCATGATGAGCGAAATGCTCGACTTCGGGAACGGCGTCACCGGCCTCGTCCAGAACCTCGAGGAAACCGAGGTCGGCGCGATCATCATCGGCGACTACACGTGGGTCCGCGAGGGCCAGGAGGTTCGCACGACCGGACGTCTCCTCCAGGTGCCCGTCGGCAAGGGCCTGCTCGGCCGCGTGGTCAACGCCCTCGGCGAACCCCTCGACGGCAAGGGCCCCATCAAGGAGACCGCGTTCTATCCGGTCGAGAAGATCGCGCCCGGCATCATCAAGCGGAAATCCGTCAGCCAGCCGGTGCAGACCGGCATCATGGCGATCGACGCGATGATCCCGATCGGCCGCGGCCAGCGCGAGCTGATCATCGGCGACCGCTCCACGGGCAAGACGACGATCGCGATCGACACGATCATCAGCAACGCGCGCCTGAACAAGGCGGCCGAGGAGGCCGGCACCCCCGACTACCGGCCCCTCTACTCCATCTACGTCGCGATCGGGCAGAAGCAGTCGAACGTCGCGAACATCCTGCGCGTGCTCGAGGAGGCCGGCGCGATGCCCTACACGATCGTGGTCGTCGCCGCCGCGTCCAACTCCGCCACCGAGCAGTTCCTTGCGCCCTTCGCCGGGTGCGCCATGGG
>CAYMDA010000093.1:0-2641 GCA_964389135.1 uncultured Verrucomicrobiota bacterium
GGGCGAGATCCGCGGCGCGGACGGCATAGCCATCGACCGCGGCGTTGTCGAAGGGGGGCACGTCGCAGGCGGCGTGCAGGTCGTCCGCCGTGACCCGGCGCAGGGCGGCGGTGAGCGGCACGGATTCCGCCGGCAGGGGAGCGAGCGCGCCGACGATGGCGTCCCTCGCCTGTTCGAGCGTGATCATGTGGGGGGATGGGCGTGGGCGTTCTCGACCTCGTGATGATCGACGTGGTCGTCGTCGGTGGGGTCCATCGCCTGGCGTTCCCGGCGCTGCCGCCGCAGGCGCAGCGACCAGAGGAGCAGTGCCGCGCCCAGCGCGGTGCCGAAGACGATCAGCGTGAGGAAGGCCACGCGTGTGAAGCGCCAGCTCAGGATGATCGCGGCGACCCCGAGGAACAGGCTGATCACGTAAAGGAAGAAGGCGGCTTCCTTCTGGTTGAGCCCGAGGCTGAGCAGGCGGTGGTGGACGTGGGTCTTGTCCGGTGAGAACGGGTGCCGCCCGCGGCGGAGCCGGCCGATGACGACCTGCGTCGTGTCGAACAGGGGCAGGCCGAAGAGCAGCAGGGGAACCAGCACGAGCGTCGCGGTGGCCGCCTTGAAGAACGAGAGGGTGCTGATCGCGGCGATGACGAGTCCGACGAAAAGGCTTCCGCTGTCGCCGAGAAAGATGCGGGCCGGGGAGAAGTTGTAGGGCAGGAAACCGAGGGTTGCGCCGGCGAGGGAGAAGGTCAGGAGGGCGACGACCGTGTTGCCGCCCATGATGTTGATCATGGAGAGCGACAGCGCGAGCACGGCGGCGACCCCGGCGACCAGGCCGTCCATTCCGTCCAGGAGGTTCGTCGCGTTCGTCAGACCGACGATCCAGAGGATGGTGACGGGTGCGGCGAGCCAGCCGAGGAGCCATGTGCCGCCGAACGGATTGCTCAGTTCGCTGATTCGGAATCCGCCCGCGTACATGCCCGCGGCGATCAGGATCTGGAGCACGAGCTTGCGTCCGGGGCTCAGGCCGACCACGTCGTCGATGGCTCCGACCACGAACATCAGCGCTCCGCAGAGGATCAGGACGAAGATGAGGCCCTGGTTCTGCTGAAAGATCTCCGTGACGCGGTTGTCGAGGAAGTACAGGGCCAGCCACGGGGCGCAGAACCCCGCGAGCACGGCGAGACCCCCGAGGCGGGCGGTCGGTTCGCGGTGGATCTTGCGCGGGTCCGGACGATCCACCGCGCCGACCCAGAAGGCGATCCGGCTCGCCAGCGGCGTCGCGACGAACGCGACGACCATCCCGACCAGCAGCATGGTGAAGTAGGTTCTCACGCGGCCCTCCGTTCCTGGATCACCCGGTGGAAGAGCTGCCAGTAGCGGTCCACCATCACCTCGAGCGCGAACTCCGCATGGGCCCGCGCCTTTCCGGCCTCGCCCATTTTCGCGCGCAGGTCCGGGCTCGCGGCAAGCCTCCGGATCGCGGCCGCGAGCGCCGCGGTGTCAGCCGGAGGCACCACGAACCCGGTGACACCGTCCTTGTTGACATACGGGACGCCAGAGGCAAGCCGGCAGCTCACGACGGGTTTGCCACACGCCATCGCCTCGACCTGCACGAGGCCGAACGCCTCGTTCGGGGTGACCGACGGCAGGACGAACACGTCGCAGGCATGCAGCAGGCCCGGCAGCAAGGAATCGTCCACCTCGCCCCAGAAGCGCACGCGATCGGCCACCCCCGCCGCGGCGGCGTGCTGCTCCAGCTCCCCCCGCAAAGGGCCCGCGCCCACGAGCCAGAGCACCGCGTCGAGGCGCGCCAGCGCCTCGATCGCGTGACGCTGGCCCTTGTACCCGACGAGACGCCCGATGTTCAGGAGGATGAGTCGTCCGGCCGCCGCCTCGCGGGCGGCCGCGATCTCGGGCGTCGGCTCGGGCGGCCGCGCCAGACCGGCGAGGTCGAGGCCAAACGGGATCACCTCGCAGCGGTCGCGGTGAGCCGCGAGCACGGGCGAGTGATCGAGCTGCGGCGGGGTCGCCACGACGATGCGGTCGGCCCGGCGAAGCAGCCGTTCGAGGAGCGGCCGGTACAGTCCCATGAGCGTCGCCTGGCGCACGATGTCGCTGTGCCACGTGATCACGAGGCCGGGATTCCCGCGCCGGAGAAGCATCGCGACATCCGCCAGCGGGTTCGGATAGTGAAGCTGGACGATGTCCGCCCGCTCCCGGCGCGCGGCGAGTACGTAGGCCGGGCTCACCGGCGTGGAAAGCAGCGTGCCGAACTGCCCGCAGCGCTCGACCTCGACGCCGCGGATCGTCTCGCGAGTCGTCACGGGCCGGGGCTGGGCGACCACGCAGCGGACGCGCGCGCCCCGCGCGGCGAATCCCTCGCACCAGTTGCGGGTGAGCGTCTCGATCCCGCCGCGGTGCGGCGGATAGTACTTCCCGAGCACGAGAATGTTCATCCCCTGGCAACCATCACATCATGAAGCGAGCAGTTCGCGCGCGATGCGTTCGCAGGCGGACACTTGGTGGTCCCATGAGAACCGGGCGCGCGCGTAGGCGGCACATGCCTGCCTGGACGGAAGGGAATCGGGACGCGTGAGCGCCAGGCGGAGGCGGCACGCGAGGTCCGGCACCGAGCCGGGCCGAAAGAGCAGCGACG
>CAYMDA010000094.1:0-2558 GCA_964389135.1 uncultured Verrucomicrobiota bacterium
TGGAGCATCTGGCCGCTCTCGGACTCCTTGTAGCTCAGCATCAGGTCGTGGTCGACCGCGGTGGAGTTCTGCCCGTGCGGGTTGTAGATCTTGAGTGTCGGGAACCAGGAATCCATCCCGAAGGTGCGCGCCTCGTCCGGGATGATCGGGACGATGTGCCGGCCGATGCGCTCGTTGCGCAGCAGCTTCTTGAGCAGATCGACGAAGGCCATCGTCGTGGACGCCTCGCGATGCCCGGAGCCCTTCAGGGCGTCCTTCCCGAACTCCTCGAGGGAGGGCACGTCGAGCGTCGGGTGCTGCGTCGGCCGGGACGGCACGGCGCCTCCCAGCGCCTTGCGGCGCTTGCGCACGTACTTCATCTCCGGGCTGTCTTCGGGCGGACGATAGAACGGCAGCTCGGCGATCTCCTCGTCGGAGATCGGGATCTCGAAGCGCGAGCGGAAGTCGCGCAGCTCCCGCTCGTTCATCTTCTTCTGCTGGTGCGAGATGTTCCGCCCCTCGCCGGCCTCGCCGAGGCCGTAGCCCTTGACGGTCTTCGCGAGGATGACGGTGGGCTGCCCCTTGTGGTGGATGGCCGCGTGATAGGCGGCGTAAACCTTCAGCGGGTCGTGGCCGCCACGGAGCATCTTCGTGAGCTGGGCGTCCGTGAGGTGGTTGACCCTCGCCTTCAGCTCGGGGTACTTGCCGAAGAAATGCCGCCGGATGTAGGCGCCGGTCTCGACGGAGTATTTCTGGAAGTCGCCATCGACGCATTCGTCGAGCCGTTTCTGGAGGAGGCCGTCGTGGTCGGACTCGAAGAGGGGATCCCAGTCGCGGCCCCAGATCAGCTTGATGACGTTCCAGCCGGCCCCGCGGAACACGCCCTCGAGCTCCTGGATGATCTTGCCGTTGCCCCGGACCGGGCCGTCGAGGCGCTGCAGGTTGCAGTTGATGATCCAGGTGAGGTTGTCGAGCTGCTCACGCGACGCGAGCGTGATCGAGCCGAGGGTCTCCGGTTCATCGACCTCGCCATCGCCGATGAACGCCCAGACGCGCGGTTCGCGTCCCTCCGGGAGCAGCCCCCGGGCCTTCATGTAGCGCAGGAAGCGCGCCTGATAGATCGAGTTCAGCGGGCCGAGGCCCATCGAGACCGTCGGGAACTGCCAGAAATCCGGGAGGCAGTACGGATGCGGATAGGAGGGAAGTCCGCCGCCCTCGGCGAGTTCGCGCCGGAAATTGAGGAGGTGCTGCTTCGTGAGCCGCCCCTCGAGGAAGGCGCGCGCGTAGTTGCCCGGGGCGGTGTGCCCCTGGAAGTAGATGAAGTCCGGAAGCTGGCCGTCGTCGCCGCCGCGGAAAAAGTGGTTGTACCCGACCTCGTACAGGGTCGCGGCGGAGGCGTAGCTCGAAATGTGGCCGCCGATGCCGTCGGACTGCTTGTTGCCGTGCACGACCATCGCCATCGCGTTCCAGCGGCAGATGCTCTTGATGCGGCGCTCGAGCTTCTGATCGCCCGGATACTCCGGCTGCTCGTGCGGCGGGATCGTGTTGCGATACGGCGTGGAGGTGAGGGTGGGAATCGGGGCTCCGGACGCGCGAAGCGAGCGGATCAGGCCTTCGAGGAATCCGGTCGTGTTCTCCGGGCGCTGGCGGCTCAGTTCGCGCGCGAGAACATGCTCCATCAGGCGGAGCCAGGTGCTGTCGTCGTCGGGGGCGCCATTCCCCATGGTCGTCGCCGTGAGGGCGGCGGCAGCGAGGCGTGGACGGTGGGTCTTGGTGTTCACAGAGGAAACGCGGCAGCCTGTGGCGGCCGAAAACACAGGAAGGATACTCGCTGCTGCATGCGGCTCAAATGAAATACCTCGACCTGACCCTGCCCACACACGCCGAGAACCTCGCGTGCGACGAGGCGCTTCTCGACGCCTGCGAGGCGGGCGAGGGCGCGGTGCTTCGGGTGTACGAACCCGCCTCGACCTGCATCATCGTGGGCTACGGCAACCGCGTCGCCGTCGAGGTGGACGTGGACGCATGCGCGGCGGCGCGCGTGCCCATTCTCCGGCGGCTCAGCGGCGGCGGAACCGTCGCCCTCGGCCCGGGATGCCTCGCCTACGCCCTGGCCCTTCCCGTCGAGGCGCATCCGGACCTCGCCACGGTGACGGGCGCCAATCGCCATATCATGCATCGAATCCGCGGCGCCCTCCAGAAGCGTGTCCCGGGGGAGCTTCGCGTCCAGGGGCACACCGACCTGACCCTCGGCGACCTGAAGGTCTCGGGTAACGCGCAGCGGCGGCGTGGGCGTGCCCTCCTGTTCCATGGAACCCTCCTGCTGCATTTCGACCTGCCGCTGATCGAACGGCTGCTGCGCCAGCCCTCCGCCGAGCCGGATTACCGCCGTGGACGGCGCCATGGCGATTTCGTGACCAACCTCGGAATCGAGACCGCCGAGGCGAAGCAGTGCATCCGGGAGGCGTGGGACGCGTGGGAGCCGTGGGACATCCCGTTGTCCGAACGAATCGCGTCGCTGGTCGCGGAGCGCTACGGGCGCCCGGAATGGCACCTGCGGCGTTGATCCCGCGGCAGGG
>CAYMDA010000095.1:0-2321 GCA_964389135.1 uncultured Verrucomicrobiota bacterium
TGCTGGGTTTGCCCGGCTGTGCCACTTCCAAGACGTCTGAGTCCAGGCCTGAACGCGGACCGGACGGGACGATCGCCTACATGGTCCGGGTCGAGGCGAGCGAGCCCGGCGCCCGGATCGAGGTCAACGGGGAGGATGTCGGAACGGCCCCGCTTACGCTGAAGATCTTCGGTGACAAGGACGGAACCTTCCACAACTTCGGAAGGTACGAATACGTGATCAAGGCGTATCCGACAGGCCACGGGCAGTATGTGCAGACGAAGGTCTTTCGGACCGGCGGCTGGTTCACGTCCGAGGACCTGGTACCCAAGCGCATCTTCTTCCACATGGGCCTCGTGCCGACGACGGCGACACAGAAGATCGACGTCAATGTGACTTCCGAGTGATCACTCCGCGTGGGCGCCGGAAGGGGTGAGGGAAGCGGCGATCCGGGTCTTCAGGGCTTCGGGGATCTCCGTGGATCCCAGCCATGCGTCCGCGGCGGAGGGGTCGTCGTGACGCCATCGCTGGAACATCTCGAAGGCGGCGCGATCCCGCATCCCCGGTTCGTCTATCGCGAGCGCCCACTGGGTTGCCATGCCGGCATCCATCCCGTCGATCACGGAGACATAGGCTTCGATCGCGGCGTCGCGCGGCCTGCCGGGAGGCAGGGCGTTGATCCATGAGCCCGCGGCTTCGGGTTCGGAGAAGGCCCAGCCGCGGACCAGGGAGTGAAAGACGGCTGGCTGTTCGCCCGACGGCCGCGTGGCTGCCCACGAGGCCGCGGCGAGTGGATCGTGCCGGGCCCAGTGGGCGGCGACCTGAGAGACGGCCCTGGTGCGTGAACGCTCGTCCGACAGCAGCGCGAGCCAGCCCGACGCGCCGTCCGGCGCGATCTCGCTGAGGTTCTCGATGGCCGCGGCAAGGACTCGATCGCGTTCGGATCCCGGTGGGAGGGACTGGCACCATGCGAGTGCCGCGTCCGGATCGACGACGCTCCAGCGATCGATCGCACGGTGGAGAATGTCGGCGCGCCATGACTCCTCCGGCAGCGTGGACGCGTACGCTGCTGCCGAGGCGGGATCCGTCGAGGACCAGTCCGAGAGCACGGATCGAAGGGCCGACGACCGCACTTTGCCCTCCGGCAACTGTTCCGCCCAAAGGAGGGCGGCCCTTGGATCCTTCCGGCCAAGATCCCCCGCAACGCGCTCCGCCATTCGTTCACGCGCGGCCTCGGACATCGTGGACTGGATGAAGTCCATGGCTCCGTCGGGACCGAGCTGGTCGACGGGCAGGTGGAAATCCGTCCATGCCTCGCGCTGCAAGGTGGGATCGGAGAGGGATTCGATCCATGTGCGCGCCGCGAAGGGATCCAGCCCGCTCCATGAACGTCCGATCGCCTGCGCGAGCCGTCCCGGTCCCGGGACGGCCGCGGCGCCGAACGCGGCCGCCGCGCCCGCAGGATCCCTTTCAGCCCATGTTTGCCAGACCCGCGCAATGGATTGGGACCGGACGGCGAGTGACGGAATCGACTCGGTCCATGCGAGCGCCTCGGCCGGTGAGCGAAGCGCCATTCGATGGGCGAGTTCCGTGCAGAGCTTGTCCCAGCGGAGCCACGCCGGGGCTTCCGCGAGGAATCGCGCCGCCATGCCCGGGTCCGCTTCCGCGATCTCCGGAAGGATGATCCAGGCAAGCGTCATGCGCGCGACGGGTGAATCGGAGGTGTGGATGAACTCGAGGAGAAGGTCGGGATCGGAACGGGCGATTGCCCTGGCCGCCCGTTCGGCGAGGATCCAGCGGGGGTCCTCGGGATCGACCGTCCCGCGCACCACGAGGAGGGCTCCCTCCGGGTCGATGGAGGCCCAGTGATCACCGAGGGCGCGCAATGCCAGTTCCCGTTTGCCGCCGGTGAGAGACAGGATCTCATCGAGGACCTCGGCGCATTGGTCGCTCGACAGCGACGGGATGCGGCCCAGGAGCGCGAGGAGACCGGAGAGGCTCGGAAACGCCTGCGGGTTCAGCGATCCGGCCGGCGGCGAAGACCCGCGCGACGGGGGTGAGTGGGGCGCTTCCCCTCGCGGCTCCTCCGCGGGGGCGGTGCTTCGCGAGGGAGCGGCGGATGTTCGGCGGGAATCCGGGAGGCTGGAAGTGACGGCGCCGAGCCACCACCCGAGAATCACCGATGCAAGGGCGATCACCGTGACTCTCCGGTGGTTCACGCTGCCGACGATGTCCATGCGTGCGGGTTCTGTCATCTGAAATCCATTGGCCCGACTCGCGGCGTGATCCCCGGATCGCGGGGCGATGAATACGCCCCGCGGCCGGCCCTCGCGTCTTGCGGG
>CAYMDA010000096.1:0-2234 GCA_964389135.1 uncultured Verrucomicrobiota bacterium
ATCCCGGCGATGTCTTCTACCTGCACAGCCGGCTGCTCGAGCGTTCCGCGCGCCTCAACGAGCAGAACGGAAACGGCTCCCTGACGGCGTTGCCCATCATCGAGACGCAGGCGGGCGACGTCTCGGCGTACATCCCGACGAACGTCATCTCCATCACGGACGGCCAGATCTACCTCGAGACGGACCTGTACTACCAGGGCATCCGCCCCGCCATCTCGGTCGGTCTCTCGGTCTCCCGCGTCGGATCCGCCGCCCAGGTCAAGGCCATGAAGCAGGTGGCCGGCCGCGTGAAGCTCGACCTCGCGCAGTTCCGCGAGCTCGCCGCGTTCGCGCAGTTCGGCTCCGACCTCGATGCGGCCACGCAGGCCAAGCTCGAGCGCGGCAAGCGCATCGTCGAGATCTTCAAGCAGCCGCAGTACAACCCGATTCCGCTGGAGATCCAGGTCGCCGTCCTCTGGGCCGTTCAGAACGGGCTCACGGATGATGTGCCGGTCGAGGCGATCAAGGATTTCCAGAACCGCCTGACGGACTTCCTCAACACGCGCAAGCCGGACCTCCTCGCCACCATCCGCACCGAGCAGGCCCTCAGTGACGCCACCACCGCCGCACTCCGGAGCGCCGTGACGGAGTTCAAGCAAACCTACCGCTGACGCATGCCCAGCACGCGCGACATCCGCCGCCGCATCCGCTCGGTCAAGAACACCGCGCAGATCACCAAGGCCATGCAGATGGTGGCCTCGGCGAAAATGCGCAAGGCCCAGCATGCCGCGATCGCGGGCCGGCCCTACGCCGCGCTGATGAACGAGGTCCTCGCCTCGGTCACCGCGCACGCCGGTGAGTTCACCCATCCGCTGATGCAGGCGTCCGACAACCCCCGGACGGCCCTGGTCATCATCAGCACGGACAAGGGGCTCTGCGGCGCCCTCAACGCGAACCTGCTCCGCGAGGCCGCCCGGTTCGACCCGGCGACCACGAGCTTCATCTCGGCCGGGCGCAAGGCGTCGCAGTTCCTCGCCCGCACCCGCCGGAAGCTCGCCGCCGAGTTCACCTATCGCGACGCGCCGTCCTTCGCGGAGGCCCGGGCGATCTCGCGCTTCGTGCAGGGTCTCTTCCTCAACGGGGAGGTTGGCCGGGTGCAGGTGCTGTACACCAACTTCATCAACGTCATGACCCAGCGGCCCGAGGTCCGCACCTTCCTGCCCCTGTCGGGGGTCGCCGCGGTCGATGCCGATGTCACCGGGGAATCCACGGGAGGCGAGCTCGCCGGGCCCAGCTTCGAGTACCTGTTCGAACCCGATCCGGCCGGCGTGTTCTCCGCCCTCCTCCCGCATTACCTGAACTATCAGATGTTCCAGTTTCTGCTCGAGGCGAAGGCGAGCGAACACAGCGCGCGCATGGTCGCGATGAAGAACGCGACCGACAACGCGCGCCAGCTCATCAAGGATCTCACCCTCGAGTACAACAAGATCCGCCAGGCCAGCATCACCAACGAACTTCTCGAGATCTCCAGCGCCGCCATGGCCCTCGGATGATCCGTGCCCGCCACACATCCAGCATGTCCACTCCCAATCCCACTGCATCGTCCGCCCCCATGAACACCGGCCGAATCGTCCAGGTCATCGGACCTGTCGTGGACGTCGAGTTCCCCGACAGGCTACCGGAGCTCTACGGCGCCCTCGTCGTCGAGTACGATCTTCCCCTCCAGGGGCGAACCCGCCTCACCCTCGAGGTTCAGCAGCACCTCGGTGACAACTGGGTGCGCACGGTCGCCATGTCCACGACCGACGGCCTCCGCCGCGGCATGACCGTCATCGACACCGGCGCGCCGATCTCCATGCCGGTGGGCGAGGGCGTGATGGGCCGCGTGCTCAACGTCACGGGCGAACCCGTGGACGAACGGGGGCCCATCCACAGCGAGAAGCGCTATCCGATCCATCGCCCCGCCCCGTCGCTCGCCGACCAGAACCCCTCGCCGCAGATCCTCACCACGGGCATCAAGGTCATCGATCTCATCTGCCCCTTCCTCAAGGGCGGCAAGGTCGGCGCGTTCGGTGGCGCGGGCGTCGGCAAGACGGTCGTCATCATGGAGCTGATCAACAACATCGCGAAGCTCCACGGCGGCGTCTCCGTGTTCGCGGGCGTCGGCGAGCGCACCCGCGAGGGCAACGATCTCTACCACGAAATGTCCGAGGCCGGCGTGATCCGGCAGCAGAAGCTCGAGGAATCGAAGATCG
>CAYMDA010000097.1:0-1956 GCA_964389135.1 uncultured Verrucomicrobiota bacterium
TATGCGGATCCACCGGGGGACGTCAACCCTGTGAATACAAATTTTTCGCGCACCCCTTGGAACACGCCCCCCGCGCCACGCCGGGGCTCGCCTCCACCCGCGAAACATGCTGGTGTTCGGAGCACCATGGATGCCCTCACCCCGGATCAGGTGGAGCAGTTCATTCGCGACGGCTTCGTGCGCGTCGACGAGGCCTTCCCCCGCGAGGTCGCGAAGGCCGCGCAGGATCTGCTGTGGCCACAGACCGGCTGTGATCCCAACCGCCCCGAATCATGGACGCGCCCGGTCGTCTGGCTGGGCGAACAGAGCGCGGAACCGTTCCGCGCCGCGGTGAACACACCGAAGCTCCACGCGGCGTTCGATCAGCTCGTCGGAAAGGGGCGCTGGCTGCCCCGCCACTCTCTCGGCGTGTTTCCAATCCGATTTCCCACGGACGTCGCCGACACCGGCGACACCGGCTGGCATATCGACGCCAGCTTCCCGGGCGATTCGTCCACCGCCTCCGACTTCAGCACGTGGCGGGTGAACGTGGAGTCCCGCGGCCGCGCCCTGCTGATGCTCTTCCTGTTCTCGGATGTCGGCCGCAACGACGCGCCCACGCGGATCCGCGTCGGCTCCCACCGCGTCATCGCGCGCATGCTCCAGCCCGCGGGAGACAAGGGCTTGTGCCCGATGACCATCGATTACTCCCCCACGAGCTCCTGCGAGGAATGCCTCGCGACGGGCCAGCCGGGCACGGTGTATCTCTGTCATCCGTTCCTCGTGCACGCGGCGCAGGTGCACCGCGGCACCCGGCCGAAGTTCATGGCGCAGCCGCCGCTGTTGCCCGCAAAGCCGCTGCGTCTCGCACCGGGAGGCGCGCACTCGCCGGTGGAACGGGCGATTCTCCAGGCACTGTCGCAACCCGACGGCGCACCGTGGAGCTCCTTCATGAAATCCGACGAGCCGGTGCATTTTTAGTTGACCGACAGGTCAAGTTCCCGCACCGTGACGCTCGTCCGCGCCACCCCGCGGATCCACCCACCCACCCGACCGCAGCGAAATGGGCCGACGAAGCGATGCCCGACAACGACTGATGAAAGCCGTGACCGAGCTCATCTGGACGGGTTCCTATGGCAGCACGACGATCGACCAGATCTGCGAGCGCGCCGGGGTGCGGAAAGGCAGCTTCTACTACTTCTTTCCCAGCAAGGCTGCCCTCGCCTGCGAGGCCATTCAGGCCGACTGGGAGGAATACCGCCTGAAGCTGGACCAGGTCTTCTCGCCGTCGCTGCCGCCGCTGGAGCGCTTCCATCGGTACTGCGAGACCGAATACCGGGAACAGGTGGAGCTGAAGCGGGAATTCGGGCATGTGCTCGGATGCCCCCTGTGCACATTGGGCACCGAGGTCAGCACCCTCGAACCCGAGCTGCGCGACAAGGTGGTGGAGATCATGGATCTCGCCTGCAAGTACCTGGAGACGACCATCCGCGACGCGCACGCGGCCGGTGTTGTGGACGCGCCGGACGCCGCCGCGAAGGCGCGGGCGGTGTACGCATACACGGAGGGCGTGCTGTCCCAGGCCCGGATCAAGGATGACCTGGAGGTGCTGCGCTCGATGGAGTGCGGGATTCTGGACATTCTCGGGGTGAAAGTCTGCCAGCGCGTGCACGGAGGGCGGGGCGAGGGGCACGAGCGCGGGCTGACGGCGACGGGCGGCGAATGATTTTTTTTGTCGCGCGAAATTTGACTAAACAGTCCTCTACTAAACGCCGGTGAACGCTCTTCCCCAGCCGCCACGCCGGCCCGTCCCCCGATCCGCGCCGCGTATCCCCCCGGACCCGCCCACCGGCGCCAACCGTTCGCCCGAAGATCGCCCCCTCCCCACCCCCGCCCCCGGGGGCGGGGCCGGGCGGGCGCGCACGACGAGCGCCTCCCCGCCGTAGGCTGCGCCGTCGTGCTGGAGTCCCGCACCAC
>CAYMDA010000098.1:0-1539 GCA_964389135.1 uncultured Verrucomicrobiota bacterium
GTACTGCCCTCCGAAGGCAGGGGTCGCGTGTTCGAATCACGCCGGGCGCGCCATTCCTTCTGGGTTCTCCTCCAGGGATGCACTGGCCGCGCGCCGGGCCGCACGCCCGGGCGTTTGCGCCCTCCGGGACATCGACTGCCCGCTCCCATGGACATCCGCGCGACCACCGCGCGGCACAAAATGTAATACAATCTGACGAATTTGAACCCGCAGAGCGGCCCGGGCGGATTCCTCCTCGCGCACGGAGCAGGGGCGTCCACCCTGGGTCGGGCAGGCAAGCGACGATGGATGCAATCTCCCGCAGGCCGAACCTGTCCTACCGCGTGACCGAGGAGCTCGGGCGGGCGATCGTCTGCGGCGACTACGGTTCGAGCGGATCCCTGCCGACGGAAGCCGAGCTGTGCCTGGAGTTCGGGGTCAGCCGCACGGCGGTGCGCGAGGCGGTGAAGATGCTGTCCGCCAAGGGACTGGTCTCGAGCAAGCCCCGCCAGGGCATCCGTATCCTGCCCGAAGAGTCCTGGAACATCCTGGACCCGGACCTGCTCAAGTGGTCCCTGGAAGGGACCCCGACGCGCAGGATCCTCAAGGAGTTCTTCCAGATGCGGGTCGCCATCGAGCCGGAAGCGGCGGCGCTCGGCGCCCGGTTCTCGAGGCCCGAGCGCAAGCGGGCCATTGCGCTCGCACTGGAGCACATGCGCAGCGCGCCGCGCGATTCCGACGTCGCGCGCGCCGCGGACGTCGAGTTCCACGTCGCCGTCCTGTACTCGACCGGCAACCGCTTCTACATCCGGATGCGCGACTTCATTCGCACGGCGCTCGACGTCAGCATTCGCTTCACCACGCCGGAAGCCAGCGGCTATACCGACACCGTGGACGCCCACGCCAAGGTCTACCGGGCGATCGAGAACGGCGACCCGGAACGCGCCCGCCGCAGCATGCGCGCCCTGATCGACGACGCGCTGTTCGTGATCGAGGACGGCCGCCCGTACTCCTGTTGAAGCCTGCCTGTGGGAATATTATATTGTAAATCAATTGTAATATAATTGGAGTTGTAACCCGTCCGGCTTCCCGGGCGGGATCCCGGCGTCCGATCGCTCCGGCGAGTGCCGGCAAACGCTTCGCAGGATCGACTCGAACCCTGTGCCGATCGATGCCTTACATGCGGGGGAACACCATGAATCACCAAGCTCGGCTTAGCCTGTTCGCTGCTTCGGGACTCGCGCTCCTGTGGTCGGCCGCCTCGATGGCACAGGACAACGAGACGGAGCTCGAGGAGATCGTCGTCACCGGCGTGAAATTCAGCCTGACACAAGCCGTCGAGGCCAAGCGCGCCGCGATACCGATCGTCGATGCGCTCGTCGCCGAGGACATCGGCAAGTTTCCCGACAACAACGTCGTCGAGGCGATGCAGCGCATCCCCGGCGTGCAGGTGACGGATCGCGGCTCCGGCGAAGTCTCCGCCGTTTCGATCCGCGGCCTGTCGGACGTGACGACCACGATCAACGGGCGCAACATCTTCACCGCGTCGGGCCGCGCGGT